>NZ_AYKT01000011.1 GCF_000496575.1 Geobacillus thermodenitrificans subsp. thermodenitrificans DSM 465
CCACATCGGCAAAATGAGCAACAACAGCCATAGCTGTTTATGCTTTGTTTTTGTCAACCAATAGGCAGTTGGATAACCGATCAATAATGATACAATGGTAATTAAAAATGCGTACCAGAATGAATAAGCCATCATTTTCAAATAAATGGGCGTCAGCACTTTTTCATAATTGGCTATCGTCCACTGCCCATCAATATCCAAAAACGATTCATACACTAAAAACACGATCGGTGCGATAACAAACAAAACAAGCCATACGACGTAGGGGATCAAATACCAGTTCCGCCATGCCCGTTCCATTCTACGTCTCCTTTCTCCCTCTCGACTTGCATGACATGAATCGCCTCTGGTTCAAACCGGAGACCGACCGTTTCCCCCACTTCTGCTCTTCTTGTCGAATGAACAAGCCATTCGTTGCCGTTTTCATCGTAGCCGCAAATTTCATAATGAACACCGCGAAAGAGCAGCGAATCGACACGAATGACGATCTGACCATCTTTCGGCGCCACAAGTTCCAAATCTTCCGGTCGGATGACAACGTCGACCGGTTCATTAGGCGCAAAACCATGATCAACACAAACGAAACGCTGTCCGGCAAACTCGACAAGAAAATCTTCGATCATGCGCCCCGATAAAATGTTCGATTCCCCAATAAAATCGGCGACAAACCGATTGACTGGTTCATCGTAAATCTCTTTTGGTGTACCGAACTGCTGGATTTTCCCTTTATTCAAAACGAATATATAATCCGACATAGCCAACGCTTCCTCTTGGTCATGCGTGACGAACACGAACGTGATTCCCAATCGGCGCTGCAGCTCCCGCAACTCGTACTGCATTTCCGTGCGCAGCTTCAAATCCAAGGCCGATAGCGGCTCATCCAAAAGCAGCACTTCCGGCTCATTCACGATCGCCCGCGCAATCGCAACGCGCTGACGTTGGCCGCCGGACATTTCTTGAATGCGCCGGCGCTCATACCCTTCCAAGTTGACAAACCGGAGCGCTTCACTCACCTTTTGGCGAATGTCGGCTTCTTTCATCTTTTTTATGCGCAAGCCAAAGGCGACATTTTCAAATACGTCCAAATGCGGAAACAAAGCATAATCTTGAAACACTGTATTGACTTGCCGCTTGTTTGGTGGGACGTCATTCATCGGCTTCCCATGGAAATAAACGGTGCCATCAGTTGGCTCAATAAACCCGGCAATCAGCCGCAAAATCGTCGTCTTCCCGCATCCCGACGGCCCAAGTAATGTATAAAACTTTCCTCTCTCCATCTCAAAACTAACATCATCCAATACCGCTGTCCCATCATATTCTTTTGTCACATGGTCAAAGCGGATGATTTCTTGTCTGCTCACCTTTGCACCCCCTACCCTTTCCATTTCCATCATTCCTAATTAGAACATATGAATGACAAAAGGGCAATGGAAAAATCATGACGGGCATTAGTAAAAATCAATAAGGGAGAACAAAAGCAACAGAACCCCCCCTCAACTTGGAATGACGGGCTTCCCATGGTTCATATCGCCTTGAAAGCTTTGCGATTTCAACTAGCAAACTCCTCATCCCACTCTTCACCGATATTCCCGCCTTGCCAAGCAGAAAGAAGATTGATTCCGATGCCTGCACATCAATAAAGTCAAACATGATACCCCTCAACGCTAAGGCGACTGCGACAGCGAGCAACAGAAAATGAACAACCACTCCTAAGTGCTTTCGCCGAAGGAAGACAACTGTCAAAATAGCATTCAACATGACGAGCGAAAAAACAAAGATTCAGCGATCCTGCACTTCTTCCATAGACAGATGTTCATACATGTTAGCAACACCTTTCATTACGATGATCCTCCTCCAAACTCCCCTTCCCTTCGCCTCATTTTTTTCAATTTTCCCTCTTTACTGTATTGAACAATTTCAGAAAATGCGCTAAATTATAGAGTAATAGTCAGAACATTGCCCAACAACTGCATACAAACATTCTTATCAAGAGAGGGGGAGGGACTGGCCCGGTGAACCCTCAGCAACCTGGCCGCGGCCAAGGTGCTAAATCCAGACAGGCGGAAGCCTGGAAGATAAGAAGAAGCGAATGACAAGTCTTCTTCTTAGAAGGCTTTTTTCTTTTTATTTACGGAGAAACGGGGGGATCGGAACGTGGGATTGCTTGATGAGTTAAAACAACGCGTGTTGATCGCTGACGGGGCGATGGGGACGCTTCTATATTCCCATGGTATTGACCGTTGTTTTGAAGAATTGAATCTATCAAAACCAGAAGAAATCGTCCATATTCACGAGGCATATATCGCGGCGGGCGCTGATGTCATCCAGACGAATACATACGGCGCCAACTATGTAAAACTCGCCCGCTACGGCCTTGAGGACGAGGTGCCGTCCATCAACCGGGCGGCGGTGCGGCTCGCCAAGCAAGCGGCGAACGGGCGGACGCACGTACTCGGAACAATCGGCGGACTGCGCACATTGAACAAAAGCGCTGTGCCGCTTGAGGAAGTGAAGCGGACGTTCCGCGAGCAGCTGTTTGTCTTGCTTGCTGAGGGAGTGGACGGCGTGCTGCTTGAGACGTATTACGATTTAGAAGAGTTAGAGACGGTGCTCACCATCGCCCGCAAAGAGACAACCTTACCGATCATCGCCCACGTATCGCTTCATGAAGTTGGCGTCTTGCAAGACGGCACGCCGCTCGCTGATGCCCTCGCACGCTTAGAAGCGCTTGGCGCCGATGTTGTCGGGCTGAACTGTCGGCTCGGGCCTTACCATATGCTTCAGTCGCTGGAAGAAGTACCGCTGCCAACGCGCGCCTTTTTATCGGCGTACCCGAACGCGAGCCTCCCCGACTACCGCGACGGTCGGCTCGTCTATGAGACAAATGCCGAATATTTCGAGGAAACGGCTAAAGCGTTTCGTGACCAAGGGGTGCGCTTAATCGGCGGGTGCTGCGGCACGACGCCAAAACATATTGAAGCGATGGCTCGGGCGCTTCAAGATCGGAAACCCGTGACGAAAAAAACGGTAAAACGGCGTGCCGTGTCAGTATCAGTGCAAGCCGACAACCCGTCGGCAGTAACGCCGCTTCCAGAATTAGCCCGCACGCGCCGCTCGGTGATCGTTGAGCTCGACCCGCCAAAACAATTAGGTATTGACAAGTTTCTCGTCGGAGCCAAAGCGCTCCATGATGCCGGCATTGATGCACTAACGCTCGCTGACAACTCGCTCGCCACGCCGCGCATCAGCAACGTCGCGGTCGGCTCAATCGTGAAAGAACAACTCGGCGTCCGTCCACTCATCCATATTACGTGCCGTGACCGCAACTTGATCGGCTTGCAGTCGCATTTAATGGGGTTGCATACGCTCGGCATTACCGATGTGCTCGCTATTACCGGCGACCCATCGAAAATCGGTGACTTTCCTGGAGCAACATCGGTGTATGATTTATCATCGTTCGACTTAATCCGCTTAATCAGCCAGTTTAACGAAGGACTGTCGTACTCCGGCAAACCGCTCGGGCAAAAAACGAACTTCTCAATCGGCGCAGCGTTCAATCCGAACGTCCGCCATTTAGATAAAGCCGTTGAACGCATGGAGAAAAAAATTCAATACGGCGCTCATTATTTCTTGACCCAACCTGTTTATTCAGAAGAGAAAATCGTTGAGGTGTACGAAGCGACGAAGCATCTTCACACACCGATCTACATCGGCATTATGCCGCTTGTGAGCGCGCGCAACGCCGACTTTTTGCATCATGAAGTGCCGGGCATTACGCTTTCCGATGAGATTCGCGCCCGCATGGCGGCGTGCGGCAACGACCCAGTCGAGGCAACGCGCGAAGGAATTGCCATCGCCAAAGCGCTTATTGACGCTGCATTCGACTTGTTTAACGGCATTTATTTAATTACGCCGTTTTTGCGTTATGACATGACGGTTGAGCTCATCCGCTACATTCACGAAAAAGAAGCGGCCGCCAAAGAAAGGAAGGTTGTTCATGGCTAACATCACCTTAGAACAGCAACTACAGCGAAAAATTCTTGTCATCGACGGCGCCATGGGGACGATGATCCAAAGCGCCAACCTATCAGCATCTGATTTTGGCGGCGAGGCGTACGAAGGGTGCAACGAATATTTGACCCTCACCGCCCCGCATGTCATCCGCCATATTCATGAAGCGTACTTGGAAGCTGGCGCCGACATAATCGAAACGAACACGTTCGGGGCGACACGCATCGTGCTTGACGAATACGGCCTTGGGCATTTAGCGCTCGAACTGAACATCGAGGCCGCGAAACTGGCGAAACAAGCGGCCGAATTGTTCTCGACGCCGGACTGGCCGCGTTTTGTCGCCGGCTCGATGGGACCGACGACAAAGACGTTATCAGTGACGGGCGGAGCGACGTTTGACGAACTTGTTACCGCCTATGAAGAACAGGCACGCGGACTATTGTTAGGCGGTGTCGACCTTCTACTTTTGGAAACGTGCCAAGATACACTGAACGTCAAAGCGGGATTCATCGGCATTTCCAAAGCGTTTGAAGCCGTCGGCCGCCGCGTACCGCTTATGATTTCTGGAACGATTGAACCGATGGGCACGACGCTTGCCGGGCAGGCGATCGATTCGTTTTTCATCTCCATCCGCCATATGAATCCGATCGCTGTCGGCTTAAACTGCGCGACCGGTCCGGAATTTATGACCGACCATTTGCGCACGCTCGCCACGCTCGCCGACACAGCGGTCAGCTGCTATCCAAATGCTGGTCTGCCGGACGAAGAAGGGCATTACCATGAAACGCCGGACATGTTGGCAGAGAAAATTCGCCGTTTTGCTGAAAAAGGCTGGATCAACATTGTCGGCGGTTGTTGCGGCACGACACCGGACCATATTCGCGCCATTGCCGAAGCGGTGCGCGATCTTCCGCCGCGAGTCATCCCGTCTTCGTTTGACATACACGCTGTCTCCGGCATCGAGGCGCTCATGTACGATGAAACGATGCGCCCGCTCTTTGTCGGCGAACGGACGAACGTCATCGGCTCGCGCAAATTTAAGCGTCTCATCGCCGAAGGCAAGTACGAAGAGGCGGCAGAAATCGCCCGCGCCCAAGTAAAAAACGGTGCTCATGTCATCGACATTTGCCTTGCCGACCCAGACCGCGACGAACGGTACGATATGGAACAATTCGTCCGCCACGTGATCAAAAAAGTGAAAGTGCCGCTTGTCATCGACTCGACCGATGAGCGCGTCATCGAGTGCGCTCTCACCTATTCGCAAGGGAAAGCGATCATCAACTCGATCAACCTCGAAGACGGCGAAGAGCGGTTTGCGAAAATCGCACCGCTGCTTCACCAATACGGCGCTGCCGTTGTCGTCGGGACGATCGATGAACAAGGGATGGCCATCACCGCCGAACGAAAGCTTGAGATCGCCTTGCGCTCGTATGACTTGCTCGTGAACCGCTACGGCGTTCCGGCGCAAGACATCATTTTCGACCCGCTTGTTTTTCCAGTCGGCACCGGTGATGAGCAGTACATCGGTGCAGCAAAAGAAACGATCGAAGGCATCCGTCTCATTAAAGAGCGGCTGCCTGACTGTTTAACGATGCTCGGCATCAGCAACGTCTCGTTCGGCTTGCCGCCAGCCGGGCGCGAAGTGCTAAACTCTGTCTTTTTATACCATTGCACACAAGCTGGTTTGGATTATGCCATCGTCAACACCGAGAAGCTTGAGCGATTCGCCTCGATTCCAGAAAACGAAGTGCGGATGGCCGAGGCGCTCCTGTTTGACACAAGTGACGAAACGTTAAATGCATTTATCGAATTTTACCGAAGCAAAATCACAACCGCCAAACCGGTAGAGACGAACTTGAGCTTGGAAGAGCGACTCGCCCGCTACGTCATCGAGGGATCGAAAGACGGGCTTATTCCTGATTTGGAACAAGCACTTGAAACGTACTCCGACCCGCTGTCGATCATCAACGGCCCGCTCATGGCCGGCATGGACGAAGTCGGACGGTTGTTCAACAACAACCAGCTCATCGTCGCCGAAGTCCTACAAAGTGCGGAAGTGATGAAAGCGGCTGTCGCCTTTTTAGAACCATATATGGAAAAGAAAGAAGGAAGCACAAAAGGAAAAGTGCTGCTTGCCACTGTCAAAGGTGATGTGCATGACATCGGTAAAAACTTAGTCGACATTATTTTAAGCAACAATGGCTACGAGGTGGTCGATCTTGGCATTAAAGTCGCCCCGCAGCAACTGATCGAGGCGGCGCGCCAACACGAGCCAGACATTATCGGGCTATCAGGCTTGCTTGTCAAATCCGCCCAACAGATGGTCGTTACCGCCCAAGATTTGCGTCAAGCCGGCATTTCGACCCCGATTTTAGTCGGCGGCGCCGCTTTGACACGCAAGTTTACAGAAAACAAAATCGCGCCGGAATATGATGGAATCGTCTTGTACGCGAAAGACGCCATGGACGGGCTTGCCCTTGCCAACCAAATCCAACAAGGTACGATCGATTATATGAAAAAAGAAAGGGTAGAGAACGAACCGGCACGGGCGGTTGGTGCCGCCACAGCTGTCAAATCCAACGTCTCGACCGATGTCCCGGTCTATATCCCAGCCGACCTCGACCGCCACGTGCTGCGTGATGTACCGCTTGGGCACGTGTTGCCGTACGTCAACTGGCAAATGGTGCTCGGCCATCATCTCGGTTTGAAAGGAAAAGTGAAGCGGCTGTTAGAAGAAAAAGACGAAAAAGCGCTCGCCTTAAAAGCAGTTGTCGATGAATTGCTCGCTGAAGTGCAGGAGCGCGGCTGGATTCAGCCCGCAGGCGTCTATCGCTTTTTCCCGGCACAAAGCGACGGTAACCGCGTTTATATTTACGATCCTGTCGACCGGCAAACCGTGCTTGAGACGTTTGACTTCCCGCGCCAGCCGCGGGCGCCGTTCCTTTGTCTTGCCGATTATTTGAAATCAAAAGAAAGTGGGGAAATCGACTATGTCGGCTTCTTTGCTGTCACCGCCGGGGGCGGCATCCGTGAACTCGCCCAGCGCTGGAAAGACGAAGGCGAATTTTTGAAAAGCCATGCTATCCAAGCATTGGCGCTCGAGATCGCCGAAGGGTTCGCTGAACGCATCCACCAAATTATGCGCGACCGTTGGGGCTTCCCGGATGACCCGGACTTCACGATGGAAGAGCGCTTCGCCGCCAAATACCAAGGCCAGCGCTACTCGTTCGGCTATCCGGCCTGCCCGAACTTGGAAGATCAAGAAAAACTGTTCCGTCTCCTTCACCCGGAAGATATCGGTATCCGTCTAACTGACGGCTATATGATGGAGCCGGAAGCATCTGTCTCAGCAATTGTCTTCGCCCATCCGGAAGCAAGGTATTTCAATGTGTTATAAACAGAAAACGAGCTGGCTGAATCGGCCGGCTCGTTTTCCTATTTTTACGACAAACAGATCATCGGACAATGGGCTTAATCATCTTTATAATTGTTATAATCATGAATAAGTGTTTTGTCTATCACCAACTGCCATTCATCTCCCCCTGATTTCTGGCCTACGCCCTGTACGAAATTGAAGAGGGAGTCTTCTGTCGGAAAATGATAAACCATCGATTGAGGAAATCGCGATATGAAGTGAAACGTGGGTGGAAAACTACCGGCTCCTTCATCGTCTCTGTGCACATATTTCCCCTCCTCCGTTCCATACTAACGATGACAATACATGCCAAGGAGGAGAACATATGGTCACAAAGCAACAAACGACGCTGCCTCCGCAGCACCAGACACGCCAACCGGGTCTGCAAAGTGAAATGAACCCGCAGCCAGTCACCATCAAAGACACTTATCGAGGAAGCGGCAGGCTCGAAAATAAAGTCGCTATCATCAGTGGCGGTGACAGCGGCATCGGTCGGGCGGTCGCGGTTCATTTCGCTAAAGAAGGTGCCGATGTGGCGATCGTTTATTTAAACGAACATAAGGACGCCGAGGAAACGAAACGGCTCGTCGAACAGGAAGGAAGACGGTGTCTAGCCATTGCGGGAGACATCGGGGACGAAGCCTTTTGCAAAGAAGCGGTGAAACAGACCGTCGAGACATTCGGCAAGCTTGACATCGTCGTCAACAACGCGGCCGAACAGCACCCGCAGCCGAACTTGCTTAACATCACCGCCGCACAGTTAGAGAAAACGTTCCGCACGAACGTGTTCGGCTACTTTTTCTTAACGAAAGCGGCGCTCCCGCACTTGAAAAACGGGAGCACCATTATTAACACTGCTTCAGTTACCGCTTATGAAGGAAACGAGCAACTCATCGACTACTCGGCAACGAAAGGGGCAATCGTTGCTTTTACCCGTTCGCTCGCCAAAGCGCTCGTCGGCCAAGGCATCCGTGTCAACGGTGTCGCCCCAGGCCCCATTTGGACGCCGCTCATCCCATCGACATTCAAAAGCGAACAAGTCGCCACGTTCGGCGCCAACACCCCGATGAAACGGCCAGGCCAGCCGAGTGAAGTCGCCCCGTGCTACGTCTTTTTGGCGAGCGATGAATCGTCGTACATGATTGGGCAAATCCTTCACGTTGACGGAGGCAAATTCATTAGCGGCTGATGACAACGGCTTCCGTGAAATTGGCGGCCACTGTTCCAACACCTTTTCATAAAATTACGTTATCTTTTCTTACAAAAAAGTGGAATGATATGTAAAGAACCATTACGATAACATTATGATGTTCCTCTCCTTCGTTTCGAAGGTGCCCCTCTTCTCTTTGCCCGTCTCCATCACCAAAGAGACGGGCCGCTTTGTTTTCATATGGCTCAAAAAAATGATGTGGTCATTTGTTTTTAGGTAGGTATACAAAAAACATAAGAATGTCTTGAACATGATAAAGGAAGCGCTCTTGATGAATCGAGAAGACTGATGAAATGATTATTTTGTTCCTATTGATCGTTCTTGCATAAAGAAAAACAAGGTATCTGTTAGGTTTTTCGAATAGAAAAACTGCTTGATGGCGCTTTCTGACTTACTAAATCGACATATGGGCTGACAATGCTTTTTAGCATCAGTCCCACTTCTGTCAAATGGGTGTTAAAAAACCATCGGCCTATTGTTATGGGTTCAAAATTTATGAATGCATCAATTTAATTTAAAAAGCCCGCTCATCTCCTCGAACTGATGACGCCACAGCGCTTTTCACCGCTTTGACTTCATAATGACTCACTTCGACATTGAGAATGAACTCTGGCTTTGACTCATTACGTCTCGCTTTATGACTAGCGATATGGGCATCGCTTTTCTCCCATTTTTTCCAATGCTCTTCCGATTCCCATGTGACCAAAAGGATGACTTCGTCGTCACCACGGCGTCTTTTTTTGACTAAAATTTTCATATCGACAAATCCGTCTTGCTGTTCGACGATTCCCGGCTGGCTGAACCGTTCGACTACTTGATCTGCGTATCCTTCCGCTACCGTGATTTTGCGCATTTGAATAAACATCGGCATCTTCTCCCTTTCATTTTATGTGTAAATGTTCCGCTTACTTTTCCTCATTTTGGTCCTCTTTGCCTTGAGCTTCATCTGTGTTGCTAGACATCGGCATCATCTTTAATTCCTCTTCATGAATGTCAAACAGTTGAATGAACTCATTCATCACCATTTCAATCGCTTTCAGCTCTCCGGTCAACACCGGATGGATCGATTGCAGTTCCGGTGTTTGCAACTGCTGCTTCAACGTTGCACGCTTGACGTACAGACGTTCTAAAAATTCGAGCGCCCGCCTGCGACGGAACGTTTTAGCGCCGCGATGAGACCCTTGGCCCATTCGTTCTCGTTTCCACGAAGGACATCCATCAAGCGGCTTACCATGTTCGGGCCAAAAATGTCCCTCTCTTCCACGCATCATCGTTTTCTCCTTTCCACCCACTTTACTCTTTCACTCGCGCTACAGTCACACCATCGCCGATCGGGATGAACATAGCGTCAAGCTGAGGGTGAAGCGCTGCAGTTTCATTGAATTGCTTCATGATTTCTCCACGTCGTTCGAGGGCGCGCGGTGAACCGATGCCGCTGCCAGCCAATGTGTTGTCAGCAACGATGATCGCTCCCGGCTCCGCTAATTGGATGCAATAGTCGAGGTAATTAACGTAGTTATCTTTATCCGCATCAATAAAGAAAAAGTCAAAATGTTGGCGGTCCATAACGAGCGTCTTAAGACTCTCCAAAGCAGGACCGATGATGTACGTGACTTGACTGCCAAAACCGGCTTTTTCGAGATGGTGCTGCGCCAAACGCGCATAGTCTTCGACCAATTCAAGCGACGTTAACGTACCTTCAGGACCCATTCCTCGCGCTAAGCAAACACCGCTGTAGCCACCTAGCGCACCAATTTCAAGCACTCTTTTGGCGCCAGAGATGGCCACAAGCATCGTGAGCAACTTCCCGGTGGCCGGTGAGACGGAAATCGGCGGCAAACCACGGACCTCAATCGAACGAAGAATATTTGTCAGCACCTCATCTTGCGATCCAAACAGTTCATTCATGTAACGGTTCAGACGGCGAAAAACATCCAATCCATCTTGCGGATCAAACCGATGTTCCGGATGCATACAAGAGCTCCTCTCTTTTCAATACTCGTATACAATCGTATACAAACATTTCTTAATTGTCAAATTTTTTGTTTGCAACTATATTTATTTACAGAGAACGAGTCACTTTTCCTTCTTTATACAGGGGAAGAAAAAAGACGCCCATCCTTATGATGGACGTCTTTCCTTCAGTCATATCACCGCCTCGTACACGATCCCCGCTCAACGAGCCGGTGTGGGATGATGATGCGCTTGATCGGTTCATTTGGATTTTCGACTTTTTCGATTAAACTTTTCGCCGCTTCATAGCCGAGTTGGAAGATGCCAATATCGACGGAAGTCAACGGCGGGCGCGACATTTCGGCGAGCAAGGTGTTGTTGAAGCTGACGATCGACACATCTTCCGGAACGCGAAGACCAATTTCATCGAGCGTTTTGACCATCCCGAGCGCCATGAGGTCATCAGCAACGACAAGCCCGGTCGGCGGCTCGGCTAGAGAAAGCAGCTCCTTCATTGCCTCGCGGCCGCCTTCTTGCAAAAACTCTTCATGAACGACGTATTCCGGTCGGTACAACAGTCCAGCTTCACGCAGCGCCTCTTCATAGCCTTCTTGACGGTCGGCGGTCACAAAATATTGTGGATTGCCACCGACAAAAGCGATGCGCTCATGGCCATGGTCGATTAAATAGTTGGTGGCATCTTTTCCAGCTTGGACGTTGTCGTTATCGACATGGGTCACTTGTTCCGCTTTTTGGTGCGGTTTTCCAATGACAACGAACGGGAAGCCATGTTTTTGCAAGTATTTCATTAACTTGTCGTTCTGCCGCGAATAAAGCAAAATCACTCCGTCAACACGCCGCCCTTGCAACATCTCGATCACCCGTTCGTAAATGTCGCTTTCTTTTTCCCCGGTTGACATTTGCAAGGCGTACCGTTTTTCATGGGCAGCTTTGCTGATGCCGCGGATCACTTCCGGGAAAAACGGGTTTTGCAGCGCCTGATCAGCTGAGCTTGGCATGACGATGCCGATCACTTGCGTCGCTTGGCTTGCGAGGCTGCGGGCAATAAAATTTGGATGGTAGCCAAGCTCTTTCATTGCCTCGCGCACCCGTTGCTTTGTTTTCTCACTGATGCGCGGGCTATCGGCAATCACGCGCGAGACGGTCGACGGCGCGACATTGGCTCGTTTGGCGACGTCTTTAATCGTAACGGTCATATACTACCTCCTTTCTTTATTCATTTGTCCGTTTTGTTCGTTTTTTCACCATGTATAAAAACAAGATAAATAGTGCGTAAACCGCAACCATTGCAACGATAAACGGCACGTTAACTCCCGTTTTGTTCCGTAATTTGTACACTTCTGCTGTTTCACGATCCAAGACAATATCGTAGCCATCCTCATCGCCACGGACGAGGTCATCGAGCAAAAAGCCACGCAATTCCTTGTTTTTCGGCAGCTGTTCGTTCGTCAGATGAACGTGCTTCGTTTCACTCGTGTTGTTAATGGCAATGACCGTCGTTTCGTCTTTGTATTGGCGTTTAAACACCGCCATGCCGTCTTGTTCATACAACAACGTAAAATCGCCGCGCCGCAATGATGGCAACTGTTGGCGGAGCGGGCCCACTTTCTTTAAATAATCGATGATTTCTGGATCGGCACGGAAGTCCATCAGGCGGCGATTGTCCGGATCAGGACCTCCAGTCATCGCAATTTCTGTTCCGTAGTACATAATCGGAATGCCCGGCGCAGTGAACAAATACGTCATCGCTACTTTCATGCGTGAAATCGGATTGTTCCGATGATCAATGACGAGTTTCGTAAATCGGACGTTATCATGGTTGTCCAAAAATGATCCAAGCAAATACGGGCGGTCGTAAAATGTCTTGTTATACTCCCATACATCATAGAGCGGCCGAAGCGATGCATCACGTTTGGCAAGAGACTGCTTCACCGCACCGTACAGCGGGTAATCGACAAACCCGTCGATGCCATACTTTCCGTAATCAGCGATATAGCGCGGATCATCACTCCACACTTCGCCGAGGAGAAAAAAGTCTTTTTTTACCGCTTTCACTTCTTTCGCAAACTCTTGCCAGAACGATTTCGGCACATGGCGTACCGTGTCGAGTCGGTAACCGTCAATGTCGGTTTCTTTAATCCACCATTTGGCTGCGTCAATTAAATAGTTTTTTACTTCCGGATTTTCCTGCGCCAAATCGGGAAGTCCATACACCCAACCGTTTTCCACCTGCTCTTGGCTGTTCCAGTCGAAAATCTCTTTCTTCGGATGGAACCAATCTTTTTTCGCCGGGTCATGAAGCCACGGATGGTCGTAGCCGACATGGTTAGCCACGAAATCCAAAATCACTTTCATATCGCGCTTATGCGCCTCTTTGACGAGCGTCTTGAGGTCATCAAGCGTGCCAAAATGCGGGTCGACTTCGTAAAAGTCCTCGATCCAATAGCCATGATAGCCGCCCGGCCTGTTTTTAAAAATGGGAGTCAGCCAAATGGCAGTGAAGCCCATTTCTTTAATATAATCGAGCTTCGCTGTCACCCCTTTTAAGTCACCGCCAAAATACCCTTTTGGATCATTGACATTGACGTCTTGGTCGTTCGTTGAATCCATGTTGTTAAAACGATCGACCATAATAAAATAAATCGCTTCGTCTTGCCACGTCCGTTCTTCTTTTTCCGCCGCCGCAACCGGCATGGCATAAAAAAGAAGGAACGGAAGGATGAACAGCATAAAAAGCCGGTTCCCCATTTCCGTTTCCCTCCTTTACTGTCTGTTTTTTTCTGTTTGGAAACGGGTAAGCCCACTATTTATGATAGCGGTTCTTACCCTTTTGTGCCACCCGCTGTTAAGCCGGAAATCAAATACCGTTGCAGGAATAAAAAGACGATGGCAATCGGAGCGGCAATCAAAATGGAACCGGCAGCAAAGCGGGTAAAGTTGTTGGCAAATCGGTCACTGATAAAGTTAAACAACCCGACTGCCAACGTAAATTTCTCCGGATCGCGCAAGACAATGGACGGCAGTAAAAAGTCAGTAAACGGCGCCATGAAGTTAAATAAAGCGACAACGGCTAAAATCGGCTTAGCAAGCGGCAGCATAATGCGGAAAAAGACACCGAAATGGCCGGCTCCGTCTATGCGTGCTGCCTCGTCAAGCTCGCGCGGAATCGTGTCAAAATAACCTTTTACAAGCCAGGCGTTAAACGGGATTTGCCCGCCGACATAAATAAGAATGAGTCCCCAAAGTGAATCGAGCAAATGGAGCATATTAAGCAAAATATACAGTGCTACCATCGCCATGAGTGACGGAAACATTTGTAACACTAAAAACAAATACAGCCCCGTTTTTCTCCCGATAAACTTATAGCGTGAAAACGCATAGGCGATGAGCGCCGTAAACAAAACGGACAACGCCGCGTTGGCCGCCGCGACAAACAGGCTGTTTTTATACCAAAGTAAATAATTGCTATCCGGACTCGTAAACAGCCATTTGTAATGCTCAAGCGTCCATTTTTCCGGGATGATCGATGCTGAGTACAAACTTGTGCCCGGATTGAGTGACATGCTGATCGTCCACAGGAGCGGATAGGCGATGACGACAAACATAAACGCGATAAACAAGTAAATGAGCGCTACTTCTATGTGTGATTTCCATTTGCGGTTCATTAAATGTTCCCCTCCTCTTTAAAGGAACGGGTGCGCCGGAATTGATAGATGGCAAATCCGCTGACAATCAAACCGATGATGAGCGAGATCGCGGCCGCCATATTGTAGTTGTTCGTCGTAAACGTCAAATCGTACACCCACGAAATGAGAATGTCCGTCCCGCCAGCATTTTGCCCACGCACCGCCGGGCCGCCATCATTAAATAAATAGATGATATTAAAGTTATTAAAATTCCCAGCGTATTGCATGATTAATAGCGGTGCGGTCGCATACAGCACATGTGGCAAGGTAATCGATTTGAACTTTTGCCAGCGCGTCGCCCCGTCGATGTCGGCCGCTTCATACCAATCGCGGGAAATACTTTGCAAAACACCGGTAAATAACGCAAATACAAACGGGAACCCAAGCCACGTTTGAATTAAAATGAGCGCCACTTTCGTCCAAAACGGGTCGGTCATCCATGGGATGGACAATCCGAACAAGCTCAGCACTTCACGGTTAATCGCCCCGAATTTATCGTTAAACATCGCCGCAAACACTAAAATCGTGACAAACGCTGGCACGGCCCATGGCAAAATGAGCACCGTACGGATGAACCGTTTAAACTTAATGCGCGGATCGTTGACCAATAGGGCCAAGAACAACCCAAGAGCAATTTGCATCGTCGTCGCCACGACCGTCCACACAATCGTCCACGAGAGAACGCTGAAAAATGTGCTCTTCCAAATTGGGATCGACACTAAGTTTTTAAAGTTTTCAAATCCGACCCAATTCAACAAATGCCGCGGCGGCGAGTGGTACAAATTGTAGTCGGTGAACGCAAGCGACACCATAAACAACAGCGGCAGCACGACGATAAACAAAAGCATCACAAGTCCAGGCGTCACAAAGATGTACGGAAACCCTCGGTCCCACGCATTGCGGCATGATTCAATAAGCGAGGGGGCGGGCTCGCCACGCTGCCGCCGACGGGCGTCGTTGCGCGCATCAATGATGTTCGCAATGTGCAGCGCGACTGCAAAAGCGATGATGATGACCGAAACCAATCCTTGAATCAACAGAAAAATTGAGTGATCGAGCATCGGGATTTCCCCAAGCGTAACGAGTCCCCACAACCCGATGTTCAAAAAGTTATAAAATGTGATTAAAAAGGCTGCTTCAATGACAATAAATACAATCCCTTTGATATATCGACGGTTGTACAATTGACCAAGGCCAGCAAACAGCAATGACAACACCATCGCCACCGCCGGCCGATGACGAGCGCTTGCTTCCGACATCCGAACTCCCCCCTATTGATGGATAAGAATGGTGGATAGACATGAGCCTATCCACCACCGTATGACATGTTATTTTCCAGCGCCACTGGCCGCGATTTTATCTTGAATCGTTTTGACCGCCTCATTCAACACTGCTTTCGGGTCGTCGCCTTTGGCAATAAATTGCAGGGCGTTCCCCATCGGGTCCCACACTTGCGACATTTCTGGCACGTTCGGCATCGGCTCACCGTATTGGATTTGCTCAGCAAAGCCGGCGATCAATGGGTCATTCGTAATTTTCTCATTCGTCAACGCTTTTTCGTTCGCCGGCATTTCTCCGGCTACTTCATAGTAATGAAGCGAATTTTCCTCATTCGTCACAAACTTCATGAAATCAACGGCCCATTCTTTATGTTGCGAGTAAGCAGACAACATCCACGTTTTGACACCAACAAATGATTTCGGATGCTCACCGTTTTCGAGCACAGGCAGCGGCGCTGTCGCCAACTTGTCACCTAACGCTTCTTTATACGAGGCAATGTTCCACGGGCCGGTGATGGCTACCGCTACATTTCCTTTCGTAAACAGACCGTTCATAACGTCATTGGTGACTTCTTTTGGAATATAACCGTTTTGAAACCATGATTGAACGAGCTCCGCTCCTTTGACTGCTCCTTCATTCGCCAATCCGATGTCGCTCGTGTCGTATTTGCCGTTTTCATTTTTAAACACATAGCCGCCGTAGCCAGCAAAAAATGGGTAAACGAAATAGAAGTTCTCCGCTTCCATTAAAAATCCGTATTGATCTTTCGCCGCATTCGTTTTTTCCTTGGCAATCTTCATCAAATCATCTATCGTTTTCGGCGCTTCTGACACTAAATTTTTGTTATAGAAAACTCCATACGTTTCAACCACTGTTGGTACGCCATACGTTTGACCGTCATACGTTACCGCCTCAATCGCTGTCGGACTGTACTCGCCTTTCGCATCACCAAGATCAATCGGGTCGGCCAACCCTTGCAGCACGATGTCGCCGATGCGGTCATGCGGTTGATAGAACACGTCTGGACCTTTGCCAGCCGGGCCGTCAAGCGCTAGTTTTTTCGTTTGATCGAGCATGCTGACCGCAACCATTTCGATTTTGATCCCGGTTTTTTCTGTGTACTTTTGGAAAATATCTTTTAATGCTTGTTTTTGTTTTTCGTCGTCGTTTACCCAAACGACGAGCTTTTCCGGTTTTTGCGCATTTTCCGTCGTTCCTTGGTTCGCCTGCTTCGATTGCTCAACGTCTCGTTTCGGTCCGCAGGCAGCCAACATCCCAATCAACATTACAGCCATGAGAACTAAAGAGAATGCCTTCCTCATAATCCCCCTCCTATTTGTCATTACATAATCACTGCAGTCCAATCAACAGGAAATCGTTTGCACAGATAAACTAAAACTATTTCTGTGAAAACGATTGCACTGCTCATTTCTATTATATCGCCTATTTTTCATTTTACAAGCTTTTTTCTACTGAATTTGACTTTTTTTCTCTCTTTTCGTACTCTTTAATCAGAGGATGGCGATCATGCAAACGATTGCTTTTATATATGAAGGAGGAGAGGCCAAATGAGGAAAGAAGCCATCTACCACCGCCCGGCTGACAACTTCGCCTATGCCTATGATAGTGAGACACTTCATCTTCGGCTTCGAACAAAAAAAGACGATATCGATCGTGTTGAGCTGCTGCATGGTGACCCGTATGACTGGCAAAATGGAGCTTGGCAGTTTCAAATGATGCCGATGCGAAAAACAGGAAGTGACGAGTTGTTTGATTATTGGTTCGCCGAAGTCAAACCTCCCTATCGCCGGTTACGCTACGGGTTCGTGCTGTATTCAGGAGAGGAGAAGCTCGTTTATACAGAAAAAGGGTTTTACTTTGAGGTTCCAACCGATGATACGGCTTACTACTTTTGCTTTCCCTTTCTTCATCGAGTCGACTTGTTCGAGGCGCCGGATTGGGTAAAGGATACAGTCTGGTATCAAATTTTCCCTGAGCGGTTCGCCAACGGCAACCCATCAATCAGTCCAGAAGGATCGCGGCCGTGGGGGAGCGAGGATCCAACACCAACCAGCTTTTTTGGCGGCGACTTGCAAGGGATTATCGATCATCTCGATTACCTTGTTGACCTTGGTATTACCGGTATTTACTTAACGCCGATCTTCCGTTCTCCGTCAAACCATAAATACGATACCGCTGATTATTTTGAAGTCGATCCACACTTTGGGGATAAAGAAACGTTGAAAACGCTCATCGACCGTTGCCATGAAAAAGGTATCCGCGTTATGCTCGATGCCGTGTTTAACCATTGCGGCTATGAGTTCGCCCCGTTCCAAGATGTATGGAAAAATGGTGAGTCCTCAAAATATAAGGACTGGTTTCACATTCATGAATTTCCGCTGCAAACAGAGCCGCGGCCGAATTACGATACATTTGCATTCGTGCCACAAATGCCAAAGCTGAACACCGCCAATCCAGAAGTGAAGCGTTATTTGCTTGATGTTGCGACATATTGGATTCGTGAGTTTGACATTGACGGTTGGCGGCTTGATGTTGCCAATGAAATCGACCACGAATTTTGGCGCGAGTTCCGCCAGGAGGTAAAGGCACTGAAACCGGACGTATACATCCTCGGGGAAATTTGGCATGATGCGATGCCGTGGCTGCGCGGTGACCAGTTTGACGCAGTCATGAACTACCCGTTTACAGACGGGGTGCTCCGCTTTTTCGCCAAGGAAGAGATTAGTGCACGCCAGTTTGCTAATCAAATGATGCATGTACTTCATTCGTATCCGAACAATGTCAACGAGGCCGCATTCAATTTGCTCGGCAGTCATGATACATCAAGAATTCTCACCGTTTGCGGCGGGGATATCCGCAAGGTGAAGTTGTTATTTTTGTTTCAACTGACGTTCACGGGTTCACCATGCATTTACTATGGGGATGAAATCGGCATGACGGGCGGAAACGATCCCGAGTGCCGGAAGTGCATGGTGTGGGATCCGATGCAACAAAACAAAGAGCTGCACCAACACGTCAAGCAGCTGATAGCGCTACGCAAACAGTATCGGTCACTACGCCGCGGGGAAATCTCCTTTCTTCATGCCGATGATGAAATGAACTATCTTATTTACAAAAAAACAGATGGAGATGAAACGGTGTTAGTCATCATCAATCGGAGCGACCAAAAAGCCGACATCCCGATCCCGCTCGATGCAAGAGGAAAATGGCTCGTTAACCTCTTAACTGGGGAACGGTTTGCAGCCGAGGCAGAAACGCTTTGCACCTCCTTACCGCCCTATGGGTTTGTACTTTATGCAATAGAACATTGGTAGACCTGTTTCATAGACAATCATAATAGCAGCCAATATATGAACACCGGTGCAGCCGCTGCACCGGTGTTATACGCGTTGGGCTATACGCCGATACTCAGTCGGCGTCATCCCTTCCATTTTTTTAAATAAACGCGAGAAATAAGCGCTGTCATCAATGCCAACTCGTTTGGCGATGGCCTCGACCGTTTCATTTGTTTCAGCCAACCATTGTTTCGCCTTTGACAATCGGTAGTACGCCAAATAATGGCTAAAGCCCATCCCGAGCGTTCTTTGCATGCACCGAGTGACGTAATCCGGATGAAAGCGAAGCTCGCGAGCAACTCTCTCCAATGTCACTGGCTCGCAGAAATGGTTTTCGATATACGCCACCGCCGCAGCGCTGACCTGTTCTGAAGCGTTTGGAACAGAAAGCTCTTGCTTTTGCAAGTGCCAAAGGAATTCGACAAACAGAAGCAACTGCCGCAGCGGCCGCTCGATATCCCGATCGACGTTTGGCTCAACAATCTGGTTGAGCAGCTGTTCAGCCCTCTCTCGTTGTTTTAATTCCCCATATTGGCGAATGGCGAGCCGATATTGGATCGGTTCCGTGTACGTCGCCTCTTTTTCCATCACTGTTTGCCGACTGACTGGGTGATCGGCAACCACTTCATAATCCGTCAACAAAAAATGAAGCCAAACATACTCCGTCCGTTCACTGCACGGACGATGCCCGTAATGTTCCCTTCCCGGGATCAACAGTAAATATTGTCCACTGCCAACGGCAAATTCACGTCCGTCTTCCGTCATATATAAGCAGCCTTGTTTGACATAAAGCAAGTCGAAGACCGAAAACGTTCGGCGGAAATGACGTTTTCCTTCTGGAAATACACTTTCCGCCCCTTTTATGAACACAGGCAAAGGTGGCAACGAAAACGTGACATAGTCCATCGTCATCCCTCTTTTCTTGTCGGAAAAATGCAAGTGAAATCGTTTCTCTCTCTTTCCATTATGCAACAAACTGGCTAAACTTGATATATCGTTCTAGTCGGAATAAGAAAAAGGAGTTGTCACAACATGCGCCGTGAGGCCAAAACGTGGTCACTGTTTTCATTGACGTGGCCCATTTTTATTGAAACGATGCTGTATATGGTGATGGGCAATGCTGACACGCTCATGCTCAG
Organism: Geobacillus thermodenitrificans subsp. thermodenitrificans DSM 465; assembly: GCF_000496575.1. GTDB lineage: Bacteria > Bacillota > Bacilli > Bacillales > Anoxybacillaceae > Geobacillus > Geobacillus thermodenitrificans. The sequence goes on from NZ_AYKT01000011.1 coordinate 20,073, forward strand.
CCAGTACTCAGATCATGCGGTCGCTGCCGTCGGAGTTGCAAATCAAATCATCGCCTTAACGATCGTGTTGTTCAACTTCGTTGCCTTGGCAACGGCAGTTCTCGTCGCGCAATATTTAGGCGCCAAGCGAGAACAAGAAGCGATCGAAGTATCACTTGTTTCCATCGCCGCTAACTTGTTGTTTGGACTGCTGTTGAGCGCCGGTTTGGCTGCGTTTAGCTCATCGATTTTGCGGATGATGGATTTGCCGGCAGAGCTGCTTGATGAAGGGAACCGTTATTTAACCATTGTCGGCGGATTTTCATTCATTCAGGCGCTCATGATGACGGTCGGTGCCATCTTGAAAAGCTACGGCTTTACGCGGGATACGATGTATGTAACGATTGGCATGAACGTCTTGAATATCATCGGCAACTATTTCCTTATTTTCGGATCGTTTGGCCTCCCTCCCCTCGGGGCGGAAGGAGCGGCCATTTCAACAGCAGTAAGCCGGCTGATCGGTTTTGCGGTGTTGGTTGCTTTATTGTCCAAACGAGCAGGCATTTCCCTTGCCCCGCGGGCGTTTCGTACGCTGCCGTTCCGCCATTTGCGCTCGTTGCTGAAAATTGGCGTTCCAGCAGCCGGGGAACATCTTTCTTACAATACAGCGCAAATGGTCATCACCTACTTCATCACATGGCTTGGCGCTGAAGCGCTAACCGTGAGGGTGTATACACAAAACATTATCATGTTCGTGTTTTTATTCGGCATTGCAGTCAGCCAAGGGACGCAAATTCTTGTCGGCCACTTCGTCGGCGCCGGACGGTACAAAGAAGCGTACGACCGCTGCTTAAAAAGCTTATACAGCGCAATCGCTATATCAGTGCTAATGGCCGCTGTCACCTATTGGTTCGCCGAACCGTTGCTCTCACTCTTTACTGATGACCGGTCAATGATTGACCTTGGCCGCAAACTATTGCTGTTGACCATCATCCTAGAACCAGGCCGCTCCTTCAATCTAGTCATCGTCAGCTCGCTCCGAGCGGCCGGGGATGTGCAATTCCCTGTCTATATGGGCATTTTGTCCATGTGGGGAGTCGGAGTGACGGTAGCGTATGTATTTGGCATTGCCCTCGGGTTTGGCCTTGTCGGCATTTGGCTATCGTTCATCGCTGATGAATGGTTGCGCGGACTATTGATGCTTTGGCGATGGCGGTCGCGCATCTGGATGAAAAAAGCGGTGGCGCCGCAAGCGAAAATGGCATAGTACTGCTCTCTTTGCTATTCAATAGAATAAGAGCTGCGTCCTCACGCAGCTCTTATTCTTTAATATGAATGCCGTAATGGTCAAACCAAACATGCACCTGGCCAAGATAAGCAAGCAGCTGTGGTCCGGTCATGAGTTGCCCAAACCATGGCACTTGGAACGACTTCCCTCCCGATTCGACAAGCGCCGTCAGTTTTTCTTGATCGAAAAACTCGTGCAAGATAGAAGAACGATCACGAAGCAGTTGCTTGAGCCATTGCTTCACCAACTTCGTATACAGCGGATGGTGTGTTTTCGGGTACGGACTTTTCTTTCGATAGAGCACGTCTTGCGGAAGCAGCCCTTCAAGTGCTTTGCGCAAAATACCTTTTTCTCGTCCTCCGTACATTTTCATTTCCCATGGGATATTCCAAACATATTCAACGAGCCGGTGATCAGCAAACGGCACACGTACCTCAAGGCTCGCCCCCATGCTCATTCGGTCTTTCCGGTCAAGCAGTGTCGTCATAAACCAAATCATATTTAAGTAAAACAGTTCACGCCGCTTCGCCGCCTCGGCACTTTCCCCTTCAAGACGCGGCACTTCAACAAGCGTTTCTTCATAACGCATTTGCACGTAGTCGTCAAGGCGAAGTTTTTTCCGCCATTCTTCTTTTAACAAGCCAATGCGAGCTTCAATCGAGCGCATCCACGGAAACCCTTTTCTTGCTAAGTCATCTGGACGATGAAACCACGGATAGCCGCCGAAAATTTCATCCGCACATTCTCCAGATAAACTCACGACAAACTGCTCACGAATTTGTTTACAAAACCAAAGGAGCGAAGAATCGACATCAGCCATGCCTGGAACGTCACGGACGATCACTGCATCACGCAAATGTTGGAACAGCTCTTCTTGAGTGATCACGCAGCGATGGTGGATCGTTTGAAACTTGTTTGACACTTGTTCAATAAACGGCGCATCTGTATTTGGCTGAAAATCGTTCGCCTGAAAATATTGATCGTTTCCTTCATAATCGATCGAGTACGTATGGAGCGGTCCTTTCCCGTTAGCGGCGAAAGCGTTGGCGGCAATCGCTGTAATGGCGCTTGAATCAACGCCGCCCGACAAAAAGGTGCATACCGGCACATCGGAAACGAGCTGGCGTGTGACAGCATCGGTCAATAAAAAACGCAGCTTCTCGATCGTTTCCCCGAGCGAATCACGATGGACATCGCTTTCGACGTTCCAGTACCGCCAGACGCGAAGCCCGGTACGGGAGAAGGTTAACGCGTGCGCCGGGCGCAGTTCCTGGACACCATAAAATACTCCATGTCCCGGTGTGCGCGACGGACCGAGCCCAAATACCTCCGCTAACCCTTCATAACTGACTTCTGCTTTTACATCAGGGTGAGCTAAAATTGCCTTCACTTCGGAGCCGAACAGCAACTCTTCAGCCTGTTGACGGTAAAACAATGGTTTGACTCCAAGACGGTCACGCGCCATAAATAACAGTTCCCGCTCCTCATCCCAAACAGCAAAGGCAAAAATACCGTTTAACCGATCGACACATTGTTCTTTCCACTCTATATAAGCGGCGAGCAGCACTTCTGTATCAGAATGGCCGTCAAACCGGTAGCCTTTGTGCAACAGTTCTTTACGGATGTCTTCCGTATTGTATAGCTCACCGTTGTAAACGATCGTGTAGCGGTGTCCGTTTTTGTTCCGGATCATCGGCTGTTTGCCGCCGGCCGGGTCAATAACGACGAGCCGCTTATGACCGAACGCAGCATGAGTGTCGAGCCATGTATTCGTATCGTCCGGTCCACGTTTAGCGAGCGTCTCCGTCATCCTGGTAATCACCTCTTGCTTACGGCGCAAATCACGCCCGAAATGCACCCAGCCAGTGATGCCACACATACGAACCAATCCTTTCTTTATCAAAAATGGCAAATAAATATTTGTTCGCCCGAACCGTTCACATTGTTCTTTCGATCGCCCGTTCCCCTTTTTCCTCGCGGCTATCCTCGACTATCGTTCCTCCTAGCAGAGCGATAGTCATTGCCGCTTCGGCATGATTCCATTTTATGCACTATCGTTGATTTCGATGAATTGTCCGAAGACAACAACCAAACGAATAAACAAACAAAAAAGTGGAAAAAAAGAGGGATACAAGGAGGATGAAAAAATTGGATATTGAAGAGCGCTTGCAGTGTATTGCTGAACAGCCCCGTGCTTACGTGCAAGGAACTGTAGAGTTTGTGAACGATGAATGGATATTTTTTGATGAAGAGGCGGAGGAAGCGTCTCTAGTCGAAGAAATGGCGGAACAAGGCATCGAGCTGTTCCGCTATGGTCACTGGCTATCCGGACAGTGTCAAGAAACCGGCATGATCGCTACTGATCTCGGCATTTTTCCCCTGACAAACGGCGACCGTATCCGTTTCCGCAAACGGCTGACATATGCGTATCGGCAATGGCTGGCCTCGCTCCCCGATCCATCTTTTTTTCAGTTCGTTCAATGGCTGAACAGCCTCGGTTTTTCTCTTTACGATTGCCTGTATTGCTACAACGGCCTATTGTTTGCCAAATCAACCGGCGTCAATTTCATCATTTATGACAACACCGAACAGATCGGTAGTGTCCACCATTACTATGAGCGCGGCCAAGCATCCAGCGACCGATTTGAGATCACGTTGAACAACGGTGAACGGGCCATTTGCACCCAAATCGGCTGAAGACGAAAGCGGTCGGCAGCTGCGTTGTTTCGCTGCTGACCGGGTATCCCGCCTTCACCTGAAAAGTAAACAGCCACTTTATCGGATACGGTGGCGACGTTATCCTTATTGATCAACTAGATAAAAATACTTATTGCTGCCCTGCCACATACGGAGTCACCTCTTCAGCCATAAGCGGCGGACAAAGCGCATACCCTTGAGCATAGCTACATTGTAAGTCGCGGAGACGTTCAAGCTGTTCTAGCGTCTCGACCCCTTCAGCAACCGTTTCGAGCCCTAACCCACGCCCCATTGTAATCATCGCGCTAACGATAGCCGCATCGGACGCATTAGCATGCAAATGCTCGATAAACGCCCGGTCAATTTTCAAAATAGTCGCCGGCAGCTGCTTTAAATAATGGAACGAAGAATACCCGCTCCCGAAATCATCAACGGCGATGCCAACGCCAAGCCGCCTTAATTCGTCTAGCGTTCGCATCGTGCTCGATAGATGACGAAGCATCGAATGTTCCGTCAGTTCAAGATGTAGGCATGACGGCGACAAATTCGACTGCTTGAGCGCTCGTTTCACATCATCTACAAATCGTTCATGCTGAAACTGTACGGCAGAAACGTTGACAAAAATAGCTAGTTTGTCATTGCCCGTCATCTCTTGCCATCGCTTCGTCTGTTGGCAAGCAGTTTGCAGCACCCAACGCCCGATTTCATGAATCCATCCGGTTTCTTCAGCCAGTGGAATAAACTCATCCGGCCGCACCAGTCCAAGCTGCGGGTTCCGCCAACGAATAAGTGCCTCTGTAGCGATGACCGCACCAGTCCGTACGTTGACAATGGGCTGATAGCAAAGGAACAATTCATTTTTTTCGACTGCCTTACGTAAATAGCTGTCCATTTCCAGCCGGTGCACCGCTTCTTCATTCATTTGAGCACAGTAGCGCTCCACCCGGTTGCCGCCGCTTTTTTTCGCGCTGTTCATTGCCATGTCGGCATGGCGCAACAACGTGTGTTCGTCCGCTCCGTCATCGGGAAACACGGCTAATCCGATACTGGCCGTAATAAAAAACTCTTTTTGGCTATACACTGTCGGTTTCGATACTTCGCGTACAAGTTGAAGCGCGGTTTCGGTCGCCGCCCCGGCGCTCGTTTTTAACGGAAAAAGCAAACAAAACTTATCGCCATGAAATCGTCCAAGTTGCGCTCCGGCCGGCAGCACGCGCTTCATACGCTCAACAAGTTGACGCAAAATATCGTCGCCAGCGTAATGACCAACACTGTCGTTAATCCATTTAAATCGGTCGAGATCAATTAAGGCGATTACTACTTTCTGCTGTTTCTGTTTCGCTCTTTTCAGTTGTTTAGAAAACAATTCCATCCATTTCGTCCGATTCGGCAAGTTTGTATCCGGGTCGTAGTACGCCAAATAAGAAATTTTCTCCTCTGCTTTCTTTTGCTCTGTAATGTTGTGCCCGATCCCGTAAATGCCGACCTTTTTCCCGTCAACAATAATCGGGATGTTTTTCATTTGAAAAAAGAGCCGTTCTCCTGACTTCGTCGGAATTTCCAAATCATACGTTTGCACATTTCCGCGCAGTGCCCGGTAAAAATAGCGGGTGACGCGGGGGATGTCGCTTGGATGAACATACTTGAGGGAATTGGTATATAAAATTTCTTCTTTCCTATAGCCAAGCACTTGTTCAAAGGCAGGGTTGACGCTTGTAAAATGACCGTGCAAATCGGTGGAATACACAATATCGGTATTATGTTCAAACAGTGATTTATATCGCTGTTCAGACATCTGCAGGCGGGCATGAAGCCGTTCCATATCGCGTGATGATGTCGACATCAACTGAGCTAACGTCGTTATCCCTTCCGGCGGCTGCGGTATATCCAAAGTTGGCCTGTCTTGTGTCGACACTGCCCCTTCCATTAATGAAACAGCAGCAAACGCTCCTAACCGCCCAGTTGTATACGCGTCTTTTACCATAACCTCCATAGCCGGAAATGAAGTAGCTTTCCCGAACGCTGAAACCATCCCCTCAAGCATTGGACGCGTATACCCTTCTAATGCCGTACTATAGTAAAATATCATGCCCCCAACTGGTTGCTTAGCCGTTTGTATCGTCAAATCGTGCATGCTTGAGTAAAATGAGGGAGCATGCATGTAAGCAAATCTCACTTTTTCCCCTTCACTAACATGGCCGTTGACCGTGATCGTTCCGTTTTCACCCATCCCTATGATCGGCAAGCAATCATGATGTCCGTTCCGCTCCACAACAAAAGGAAACTCTATTCCAGAAAACGGTAAACGCTCAATAAATTCTTTCCCTAAATAGCGTTCTAAATAAAGTGATGCTTTTTGCCCGTCGAGCTCGCCGATCTGTTGACCGGAGCTTTTCGTTACTAAGAACGCCAAACCAACAGGTTCCCATAAAAACGGGGAGAAACAGCGGACCCGAAGTGACGCGCCGCTGAATGAGACAGCGACCACCCCCTTATCAAGACGGCCGTCGCGCGAAAATAAAGCGCAACCGTCCGGAAGGGTGCAGCCGATGATGGTCATCCGTTCGTTGGCAAGCGGCAAATGACGGAGAAGAGGCAGCAAAGCAGCGCGGCAATCGGTAAATAATAAGAGCAATGCCGTTTCTTCGTGAATGACCGCCTCTGCGATCTGCGCGGCCAGCTCGGCCGGATGGGCAGAGTCAACCGCCGACAACGCCAGCGACGAAACACTGGATTGCGCCATTGACATCACGCTGGCTAAAAACGTTGTTTCGCCGATGATCGGCAATGATCCCGCCACTCCGACAAGATGGGCGCTCGGCCAACGGCGTGCCGCTAACTCGACCGTATGGCGAACCTGCTCTTCATCGTCAGCGGCAACTTGGATGAACAATGACCCAGGCAGCGCAGAAAAATCATCCTCGACTAGCCGGTACAGTTCCTCGGCATGGCGGCAACGCAACGAACGCATGAACAATAACGCCTCCCCCATCAACAAAACAATCAGAATACTAAAAAATAATTATTGATTTTAACATACTACATTTTTCTCGAAGGAAAAAGCGGCAACCCGCTGTTGGGCTACCGCTTTGTTTAGAACAAATCAAAGCCGAGCGGCAACAGCAAACCGAGGAATAACGTCACAACAAGCGCAATCACCCATTGCGTCCATCCTGCCGCCATGCTTTTTCCTTTTTTTCCCGCCACAAGAACCATTTCCATCGCTCCAATTACCCATAATCCGGCGAGCGCTTTCAGCCAGTAAAGTCCAGAAATCGAGGCGATGCTATGCAACAAAAGCAAACCGGTAATGATAGTTATAATATAAAACAGCCGTAAAACCATTTTTATAATGTTGGCTTTGGCCGCCCCTGAACGCTGCATCGATACAGCGATCAAGAATAAGATAATCATAATGAACCAGCTCGTAATATGGGCGTGTGTCAATGTGTATCCCTCCAACTTTCCCAAGTCCATTCTCATCATAGCATGGGCGGCAAGCTGTTGACAAACATTACGAAAGATGAAAAACTCCTCTATTTTTGATAACCCTTTTCAGCGGCATGCTATCTCTGTTTGTGCTTAGCTCATTCCCCGACTTTGTTGCGCAGCGTGCCGATTCCCTCGATGGTCACTTCGACGACATCACCTGCTTGCAAAAAGCGCGGCGGATTCATTCCTTTGCCGACCCCAGCCGGCGTTCCTGTAGCAATAATATCACCCGGTTCAAGCGTCATACCTTTTGAGATCGTCTCAATGATCGATTCAATCGGAAAAATAAACTGTTTTGTGCTCGCCTGCTGCCGTACTTCGCCGTTCACTCGCGTTTCAATGCGTAAATCGTTCGGATTTGTTACAAATTTGCTTGGCACGATCCATGGCCCCATCGGACAGAACGTGTCCAAGCTTTTGCCGAGCAAATATTGTTGGTGTCGCTCCTGCAAATCACGGGCGGTCACATCATTGATAATCGTGTATCCAAATACGTAATCGAGCGCTTCTTCGCGGCGAATCGCCCGCCCTTTTTTACCGATGATCAATGCGAGCTCTCCTTCATAGTCCACTTCGTCGGTGACATCCGCATGGCGCAAAATCGTTTCCTCATGGCCAATGACCGTCGTCGGCGTTTTCGAGAAGACGATTAAATGCTTCGGTACATCAGCGGCATCTCCCAGCTCAAGCGCATGGTCAACATAGTTTTTGCCAATGCAAAAAACGTTTTTCGCCGGCCGCGGAATCGGGGCAAGGAGGCGAATATCGCCAAGGCGATAGACGTAGTCCGCTCCCGAGTGGCGAAGAGCCCAATCGGCAACTTCCCGAGCTCGAGCCAAAAAAGCATCCCCTTGGGCGATGGCCTCTAGCATGGATGACGGAATGGTCTCCTTCCCGTCCATCGCCCGTTCAGCACGGCGCAAATGAATAGCCGTCTCCTCCCCTTCCGGCACCACTCCGATTGCTAGTTCTCCTCCATTGAAAATAGCCGTAATTAGTTTCACTGTCTTCCTCTCCTTCTCTACCTAAGTGTTCAAATGCGCGGGAGCAGGCATACAGACTGCATCCCCCCATCGCAGCGCATTGACTATTCTATTCGCTATTCACGAGACAAAGTCCTGTTTTTTGTAGAATTTTGTCTAAATTAGGAAATTTACCACTTATTTTCCCGAATCGCTTCCTTTTTCCGTCGTTATATGTATAATAATGTTTAGTTTCCACTATAGCTGTCAGTTATGACCTTAGTCATACAACAAAGGTCTCACCTCGGTCGCTGGTAGCGACAAGCCTTAACCAACATTTCAATAGAATTGATGGTGAAGGAAATGGTTCTCCTACTAATCGAAGAAAAACGACAACAAATGATCGAATTGGCTCTCACCTATGGATTTACAGCGAAAGAAACGATCCAATGCAGCCAAGAGCTTGACCGATTGATCAACCAATATTTGCAGCAAACCACGGTTTTTGAACCGCCTGTTCCATCCGTCCAATGAGGGACGGATTTTTTATTGACCCGGCTGTCGTCGAAAAGGTGGGCGCATCCCGTACGTTCCCCATCTCCACAGCCACTCTGCCGGGCCAAAACGAAATCGGGTGAACCAACAGTGGCTTGCCCATAAACTAGCGACATATATCCCGATCGCCAATAGCGCTCCTTGCCATTCGTTCAATTGTCCGTACCATCCAAGACCATAGCTGTAAAAAAGGGAGGTGCAAATGAGCGACTGAGTGAGATAGTGAGTAAGCGACATTCTTCCGGCATCTTGCAGCCATCGCCACACTGGCTGCCAGTTCGTTTTCCTGCAAACCAACATGGCAGCAATGGCGTAGAACACTGCCAAAACAGCACCTCCAAAGTTGTCTTGAATATACATCGTCAACGTGTTGGACCCAGCCCAATACGGAATCGTTTTTAACACCAGGCCAAGACATAGCGCTCCACTCATCAAGCGTCGCAGCGCAGCGGTTGGATAGCGTCCGGCCTCGAGCCAACGCTCTTTAGCGGCATATCCGCCGAGGAAACAAAACGGCAATACAGCCAACAATGTAAATAAAAGTCCGCCATCACCATTGAGATACGACCAATCGTGCCATCGCTGCCAAAATACCTCGCGAAACGTTCCGCTTTGATAATGGTGAAGGGCGGCAGCTGCCTCTGCCGCTTGGCCCTCAGCTGTCTCCGTTCCCCCGGCCAGCATACTCATGACTAGCAACAATATTACGAGGATGTGAAAAAAGAAAAAACCGGTCAACGCCGCCATCCGCCACCAATATGACGGGGCGTTCATGAACAAAAGCAAAATAAGCCCGGCAAGCGCGTACGGAATTAAAATATCGCCAAACCAAAGGCCGAACGCATGGATGATGCCGATCACAAGCAAAAGGAGGAACCGGCGCAGCAAAATTGGAAACGGCCGCTCCCCACGCTGGTGCAATCGGTGGCAAAGTACGATCGTACCGAATCCGAATAAAAAGGCAAACAGCGGATAGGCGCTTGCTTCAAACAAAAGATCGATCGCTGCGGCAACCACACGGTTGAAGGTGTTGCCGTCAACGTCTTCCACATATAACGCCGGTGACGAAAAATAACGCATATTAACAAGCAAAATACCAAACAAGGCAAACCCGCGCAAAACATCAACTGCCGCAATTCGATCTGCCGATAAAGGCGTCACATGATCCCTTCTTTCTATCTCTCCGTTATGTCGAGGAGGCCAGCTCACCTATTCAGCAACATCATCGCATCGCCCAACGCCTCATCAGCTCACTTTACAGCTAGCGGTCATGTCCCCGCCGAACCGCGCCCTTCCGTCATGGGAGGCGATTCGTCCGCCTGTCGTTTTCATTTCGTGTCTCTGGTTAGCGCAGTGGTGCATCCGTCACGTCATCCGTTTACGTAACACCCCGCTTTTTCGAGCGAATCCCACTATTGACGGTGTAAATACACTTTTTGAATTTTTCCAAAGGCGGTCTTTGGCAGTTCATCCACAAATGCTACGCCTTAAAGTGAGCCAATTTTTCCCGCGAAAAGGTGATCAGTTCCTCTTCGTATGCCCGGGTTGAACAACGACGAATGTATGTGGCGTTTCCCCATTTTTCATGCGACACGGCGATAACGAATGACCGTTTCGAGCATAGCTGGATGAGCATAAAGCGTTCCTTCGACTTCAACCGAGGAAATGTTTTCTTCTCCACTAATAATATCCTTTTTTCGGCTGACGATATCATTATGTCCTGTCGTCATATCTCCTGCATGCAGCCAACTGTCGCTTCGTCATTTTTCCAATCCCCTTTGGCTGCGGGCAATCACCTCACCGATTACCCGTCCACTCTGCAGCACTTCCTCTCCGTGATCGTTGACGACTTTCACTTCGCATCCGATCATCGGATAGCCGGTTTTTGCTTTCTTCCGCTGCTTTTATTCAGCAGGCATTCCGATGGGTATGCACAAAGCGGTACGTTCATCTCCCCGACCATATATTTTAGAAAATTCCCAATAACATTATATAGTGAAGATAGAAAAAAAAGAAAAAGACGGTCTTTTTCATTGTCGACCGTCTAGTTGTTTCCTTTTACACCAGAATCAAACACATCTGAATCAATCGTATTCGTGACGCTGCAAAACGTGTTCGTTTGCAAAAACTCAGCAGTATTGCCACCGCCGGCACCGGAGTTCGCTTTTAATGTACTTTTGGGAGCGATTTGTAACACATCCCCCATGTTTACGGTGCCGTTGCCGTCCACGCTCGTAACCTTAATCCCGCCAATGACAATTGCTGGCATCGCCTTCTCCTTCCTTTCTCTCCATTCCCCTTTTTTTATCGTATGCAGCCAAGCTGGCGGCCACCTAGACCTCTGTCCTCCACTGAACCGATTTTTCTCCCCTTTCATACAATATAATTAAAGATACGGGGGGAGGAGGAAGTCTTATGCCTTCATTTATTAGTGGCCCGATTAAAATTACCCATGTGAGCGGGGATGGCACCGTCAATTTTGGCGATGTATTACAAATCGCGCCAAAGAGCACAGGTAAGTCGCATGCCGGCGCAGGTGGCAGCAACTGCGGAGATTTCTTGCAGACGAATACGTTTGTTAGCTTTACGAACACAGGAGATCCGGACTTTTCCGACTTGAATAATACAGCCAACAATTAGAGCGAACGTTTTCCGACTTGTGCCCATACACTAGTATTACCTACGAAGTGATGAAAGGAGCATGCCCCATGCCGGCTTTTGTCGGAATCGTGAAACTGAACAGCGTCGGGAGCAGCGGCGTGTTCCATATTGGAGATGTGTTTGCGATTTCCCCGCAAAGTGTGTCAAAAACGTTCGCTGGAGCCGGTTCGTTTAACACTGGCGACGGGCTTTATATCTATAACTATTACAGCAATACCAACACGAATGACGCTGATGTTGCCGACGAAAATGTCGTTGGCAACGTATAGAGGAGGGGAAGGAGGTTGAATTTTTATATCAGCCAAAGCATTTGCATTCATCAATTGCGGATCGGTTCGGTGACAAACTCATCCGTTTTGCAAATTGGCAGTGCTGGCAGCATTCAGGCACTGTCGACGCTCGCCAACACCGGTGGATTCACCGGTCCAGCCCCGCAAGCGACTGTACCGCTCGGTCCGCAAGCGCAACCGGTCGGCCCTCTCGTTCCTCTCCATTCGGCCAATCTCTAAACTCAACAGAAAAGAGTGATGAGAACCAGGGGACGTCCATATACTGAAGTAAGAGGGCTCTTAGGAGAGGATGGGAGTGCACGATGAGTTTATACGAGTATTTCGTCAAGCTACACCGCTATTTATCATGGCAAACAAAAAAAATACGGGTGCTTGAACGACGCCTTCGTATTCTCGAAGCCCAGCTTCAGGAAATCGAGGCCCAGCCGCGCACATCGATCGAACGGATTGAATATAAATTTGATCAACTCAAAATCGAGACGCTTGAAGGGACGCTAAACATCGGAATCACCCCTCCAGGAACCGGGGAAACGATTGAAGACTTTGCCGTTGACCCAGAAAAAACAGTGATTTCGAAGCCGGAACCCGTGCTGATGCGCCCCATTCAAGAAAAAGTGGCCTCCTACCTCAACAAGGAAGCACCGGAAACGCTAAAACAGCTTGAACGCCAATACGGCCGCAGCCTTGACGATACGTACCGGCAATTTATTTTGCAAGACATTGCCCGGCAAACGGACGAACGCATTCGTTTTTATTTGCAGGAGAAAGCGAACAATGGTTATGTTCCGCCAGGTGACCGCGATGAGACGGTCGAAAATGAAATTTTTCAAAAAGTGAAAGCTGACATCGAACAATCGCTTGATGCGTTTCTCAAACATTTGCCTTCTGGGGGGGGATAAACGTGAATTACACCGTCATCAACCGCGATGTGCACGTCAGCGATATCCATCTTGTGGCGGTCGCCAGCGCCTCACTGTTTTTAATCGGCGACGCCGATGTGATCAACTTATCATCTGCGTTTGACACACCGCCGGAATCGCTTATTATCGGTCCGTTCGTTCCGCTCGTGCAGGTTCGAGGGGAAGAATCGTGAAGCGAACGTCAGTTGTGCAAGCATTTCATTCGGAAACAGTAGTCATTAGCTCTGTATTGCAAATCGGCGATTCAGAACGGATTTCTGCCCGTACATGCGATTTAGCCGTTCAGCGGCAACACGAGTTGTTTTTCGGTTCAGAAGGAGAACAAACATTCCCCGTCTTTACAAAACCGATCCCACGCTGGTCTTTTCCGTCGCCGATCACTTCAAAGCAGACGCTCCATCAATCTCCGGTCATTTCAGCTCGGTCAGTCCGCGTGCTCGGGATTTCTTCTTCGTCTATCGTTCATATCGGGTCAACCTCCACCGTAGAGGCGGAGTCACGAATTAAACATATCCGCCATCTAGACGGTCCTGCGCCAACAAGAGGGAGGGATTTGTAATGCCTTCATTCGTTGGACCGATTAAAATCAATTCCGTCGAAGGCGGCGCCGTCGTCCAAATGGGTGATTGCCTGTATATTGCACCGAAAGTCGCTACAAAAGCACTAGGCGGATCCGGCGGCTTTAATACTGGTGACCTCATCATGACGAACAACGTCATTAGCTTTACGAACACGATTGACTCAGATGTGTTTGACCAAAACGTTACCGCTAACAACTGAACATGACCAAAAGCCAACAAACAGAGGGGGCAGACTGCCCCCTTTTTTACTTTACCAAAAACTCGTTCCGTTCATTGAATGAACGCTCTCTACATCGTTTCCAGCCGGACGCGCGTGCCGCGGCCCGATGGCTCCGCCGGCTCAACGATGAGCCTCCGCGGCAGACGCGTGCGAATTTCTTGGACATGGCTAATAACGCCGACCGCCAACTGCTGTGTATGCAACTTCTCCAAAGCGGAAATCACCATATCGAGCAGCTCGGCGTCAAGCGTACCAAAGCCCTCGTCCAGAAAGAAAAACCGGAGCGGATATTCGCCGCGCAGCTGAATTTGCGCCGACAACGCCAGCGCCAGTGACAATGAGGTCAAAAACGTTTCCCCACCGGAGAGCGTGGCTACTGGCCTTCTGACGCCGCCGTTGGCGTCATCGCGAATGAGAAATCCGCCTTGTGAATCAAGTTCAAGCGAGTAACGGTGCCTTGTCAACCGTTGCAACCGCTCAGCCGCTATGGCCGTCACTTGTTCGAGTTGCTCTTCCGCCATAAACTCGACAAAACTATTGCCACGAAGCAATGTCTGCAGTTGCTTGTACCGCTCGATTTGCCGGCTGAGCTGCGTTTGCTTTGCCTCGAGTTCAACAAAACGAGCATGTTTTTTTCTCAGCTCCGCCACTTTTCCTTGAACCGCCCCAAGTTGTTGCGTCATCGTTTCCATTTCCGCTTTTAGCTCGGCGTATACACGCTGCAACATCTCCCATTGTTCAGCGCTCACTGCCTCCTCGCCAAGGGCCGCCGAAAGTTGAGCCCGACGGTGCTCCGCCTGTTCAACTTGGCGCCAATAGCGGCGGATGGCTTCATCCCACTCGCTGCATTGCTCCTTCGTCGCTTTCGCCCGTTCAGCTTCTTCAGCATCGGCAAACGTAGTATCGGCAAGGACGAGGCGCCAACGGGCGAGCGCTTCTTCTTCACGACGTGCGCCTTCTTCGACCGCCTGCTTGGCCACTTTTGTCTCGCTTTCTAGCGTTTGATACACTTTTTGGACACGTTGCCATTCATCATACGCCTGCTGCTCATCGTTTTGCAGCCGGCGCCATTCCGATTCCGCTTCCCGAAGTTGCTGAGCCGCCGGGTTAGGACCAGCTTTCTCGCGTCGCTGTCGTTCATACTCTTCCCATAGCTGCTGTTTGGTGCTAATGAGTGAGTCAAGGCGAACCCGCTCCGTCTCGATCCGACGTTGTTCTTCAGCCGCTTTCTCTTTTGCCCGCTGTTTTTCTTCTAAAAACGGCACACTATCCTCAAGCCGTTTTTGCACATCTCGCCACTTTTTCTCTTGTTCACGAAGCTGCTCGTATACGATGTCGATCGTCTCGAGCGAAAAAGAAGGGTAGGTCTGCCGCCAGTGCTGTTCAAGCCGCTGCCGTTCTTCTTCTAGACGCCGCCTCTCAGCTTGCAACGCTTCCATATCAGCTGCTGCCCATCGGCATGCGTTTTCCGCTTCACGCCTTGCTGCTTCCGCTTCGTTCCATTGTGCAAGCGCCCGATAAACGGATTCTTTTTGCTCAATGATATCCTGCTGAAGCGCTCGTACTTCAACGAAGACATCGCTCACTTCTTCTGTCGGGCGGCCCTCAGTAAAGACAGGAGGTACCCCATGACCAGCAGCAAGCCCCGCAAGCTGTTCGAACTGCGCCTTTAATGAAAACAAAGTTTGTAAATCTTGCTCGCATTGTCGCCGCTCCTGCTCAAGATCAGGCAGTCGCCCCTGGCCGGTGGAATACGGCTTGGTGGACGGATGTGGGTGTTCGCGCGACCCGCACACCGGGCACGGCTCCCCGGGGCGGAGTCGTTCTGCCAGTACAGCCGCCAGTTCTGCCGTTCGCGCTTCCTCAATCCGCTCCCGCTCCGCCTCGATGTCCTGCTGCAACGCATACAGCCGTTTTTCGATGTCTTGCTGCCGCTCACAGACGGAATGATACGTTTTCTCCACAAGTCGAAACAGCTGATGAAGCCGAGCGCCGGCAACGGCCGCCTGACGTTCCCTCTTGATCCGTTCCTCTTCCGCTTGGCGCCAAACCTCTTCCTTTTGCCGAAGCTGTGCATCAACACGGGCGACGGCTGATGCCGCTTGCTCGATCTGCCGCTTCTCCCCATGCGCCCGCTCTACTTCGTCTTTTCTAGCTAGTGCCTCCGTATATCGTTGCAGCTCTTCTTTTAGCTCCTGCTGCCGCTTCATGCCGCGTTCATACCAAGCAGACGCCTCTTCGAACTGACGTTGCGCCGCTTTCTCCCGCACCGCCAAACGGTTGTGCTCCTCATCGAGAGCAGCAAGCTCGCGCTTGATTGTCTCCATTTGCCGCTCGAGTTGTTCCGCCTGGCGCAGCCGCTCTGTTTGCGCCAGCAGCTCTGGTTCTCGCCTCGCTTTTTCCAGCCGTGCCTGCTCATAGCGGCGTACTGCTTCCTCGTGGCTAGCCTTGGCCGTCTCCAGCTTTCGCGCCAGCTCTTCGTACCGTTTGAGGGCCGCTATTTGTGAACGTCGCGCCTGTTCGTACTGTTCCCAGTATGGCCAAATGCGCTCAGCCTGCTCAGCGCGCTCTTTTTTTACTTCGAGTGCACGGATATCCGGCTCATGCCGACGCAGCTCAGCCAGCTCTCTTTCGATCGTTTCTTTTTCTTGCTGCCACACCCAAAGCTGTTTCATCCGTTCAACATTTGCTTCGACTTCCTCAAGCTCTTTTTTTCGCTTCGCCAGCAGCGCTGCCAGCTCCCGCTCCTCTGTCTCCGCTTGCTCGAGTGCTGCTTTCGACGCGTCACCAAGCCCGGCCTTCTCCGCTTCGATTTTTTCCTCTTCTTGTTCAGCGGCGATAAGCCGATCTTTCAGCTTTTTGTTTAGTTGGTCCCCATACCGTTCAAGATGGAACAGGCGCTGCAGCATTTGCCGCCGCTCTGCCCCTTTAAGCGATAAAAATTCGGCAAATTTGCCTTGTGGCAAGACGACCGCCCGGGTGAAATCTTCCATCGTCAGACCAAGCAATTGTCCAATCGCCTTGTCCACATCGGACAGTTTGTCAGCGAGCACGACCGGCTCCGGTTGATGTTCGATCAACCGGCAGACGGCGCTTCGCGTCCGCCACTCGTCCACCTTTTTCAAGCTGCGCTCCACTGTATACCGTTTGGCTCCCGCCGCATTTTCGAGCTCAAACGTAAATGAGACGAACAATTCTTGTTCAGCATGATTGATGATCGCTTGAGTGCGGTTAGCGGCCCGCTCAACACTGCCGAACAGCGCTAGCGTAATGGCGTCTAAAATCGTTGATTTGCCGCTTCCGGTCGGCCCGAAAATACCAAACACGCCACCATCGCACAGCACAGTGAAATCGATCGTCTGTTTTTCGCGGAAACTATGAAGCCCGGCAATCGTCAGTGAAATCGGCTTCACTCCTCTCCCCCCTCCTGCTCTTCTTCCGCCGCCAGCTCTAAAAAAAGGCGGACGAGCTCTTCATCCGGCGTCTGTCCCCCTGTTTGCCGTTTGTAAAAACGGCAGAACATCTCTTCAAGCGAGAGCGCCTCGCGGCTCACTTCAGCCTCTTCTTCCACCCGTTGGGGAAACACCGGACGAATATAAACAAAACCTGGATGAAGCTTGCGCAACCGGTAAATTTCTTCCATTGTTAACGGCTCAGTCACATGGAGCTCCAAATCAACCCAGCACGACTGGTCTTTTCCTTCCTCGCACCAACGGTACACTTGGGCGAGCCCTTCTGTCGCCTTCCAACGGACGAGCGGCTTGCCGGCGGCAAGCGGAATTTCCGTCACGCTAGCCGCCCCGCCCGGGTGCACATCAACGACCGTGACCGATTTGGCATGCCCAGCTTCGGAAAAGCTATAAGCGAGCGGTGAACCGGAATAGCGTGCTGCCGTCTCCGCCCGTTTGACGTCCTGCGGCCGGTGTAGATGACCGAGCGCCACATATTGGGCGGCTTTCGGCAAACTCGTCGCCGCCACTGTATAGGCGCCACCTACTTCAATCGGCCGCTCAGAATCGGACGTACGGCCGCCGGCGACATAAAGATGGCTCATCACTATATTGACCGTCTTTTCAGTGAATGAAGCGGCCATCATCTCTAACAGTGCACGGATGCGGTCATCATAACGGTCACGAAGCACCGCTTCCCGATGATCAGACGACAGCAGCTCAGCAAGGCGCGATTCGGACGGATAGGCCAACGGAGCAAGCATCATCGTCTCCCCGCATGAGGGGACATCAATTCGGCAAACGGAAGCTTCCGGACGGCCGAACAGAAAAATATGATAATCGGAAAGCAACGTCCGGGCGGCGCTGATGCGGTCCGGATGGTCATGATTTCCACTGATGACGGCGACTGGCCGCCGTCCCTTGTCGGACAGGCGGGCTAAACTTTCGTAAAACAATTGTTCCGCCGCCGCCGGCGGATTGACGGAATCAAATACATCACCGGCCATTAAAATGGCGTCAATTTGTTCTTTCTCGACAATTTCGATGAGCTCATCGATAAACGCCTCCTGCTCAGCCAACCGGCTTCGACCCTCGAGTGTTCGCCCAAGATGCCAGTCCGCCGTATGCAAAATGCGCATGTCTCTCCCCCTCCGCTTCACTCCACTGCAAGAAAATATTCACCGTCAAACGAATATAAGTAACATTCCGCCACCGGCACGCGCCAAATTTGTTCAATGGCCCGCCGGTAGAGGCGCATTTGTCCCCCGTAACGACCAAGCAAAAAGCGGGTCGCCTCCTCTTTTTGGCCGGCAAAACGGCCCGTCACCTCATCCGTCTTATAGTCGATCACCACATAACCGCGTTCATCGGCAAACACGCAATCGACCACCCCTTGCACGAGCAGGCGGCGGCCGCTCTCCATCCCTTCGCTGCCGTATAGCTCGTCAGCCGGAAGCCCTAAGCTGAACGGCACTTCTCGGTATACTTCGCGGGCGGCGCAAAGACGGCGGCCGATGTCCGTGGCGAAAAAGGCGACGATCGCGGCGGCATCGACCGTTTCCGCTTGCTCAGCCGACAGCAATTCTTTTTCCACAAGCCGAATGATTTGGCTGCGGATTGACGATTCGTCCATCGGTGCGTGCAAGTCGAGATGGCGCATGACCACATGAAGCGCAGTTCCTTTTTCGGCCGGTGTCAACGTTTTTTCCTGCATAAAACGCGGCCGGGAGAACAGCGGTGCCGTCCCTTTGCGCGGCAGCCATTCGTCCGCCTGTTCGCCAAATAACGCCTGCTGTTCTTTCAGTTCTGAGACTGACTGCTTAGCGCGCACGACCGTCTCCTTGCCGTAGCGATACCGCCACAATAAGCGCCGCCTTGCTTCCTCTTCCCATTCCCCTTGAGTTGGAACAGGGCGGCCTTGTTCGAGCGCAACAAGCGCGCCGCCATCCTCCCGATCGGTTGATACCTCAGCGTTGCGAAGTTTGGCCGCCGACACGATCTCAAAACGCCACACCGACGGATGGAAAGCAATTTCGTCCGGCCGATTCACCTCGACTAAAGAACGCCCGTCTCGATGGCGGATGAGCGCTCGACCGATCCAATCTAAGTACGAGCGGGCTGATGCACGCACATCGTCAGGAAGGAGCCAACCGCTTTCAGCAGCTACCCCTTTCCATTTTTCAATCTCCTTATCCGCATCGTTGACGGAAGCAAGCAAGTACAGCTTCTCTTTCGCCCTTGTGAGCGCGACGTACAAAATGCGCATTTCCTCGGCAAGCAGCTCAAGCCGCTTTTTCACTTGAATGGCCAACAGCGGCAGCGTCGGATAGCTGATGCGCAGCCGCGGATGGACAAACCGGGCGGCAAAACCGAGCTCTTTATCAAGCAAATACGGGGAATGCAAGTCGCGCGTATAAAACGGGCGGGCAAGTCCAACAAGAAAAACGATCGGAAATTCGAGTCCTTTGCTGCTATGGATCGTCATGACGCGCACGACATCTTCCTGATCGCCAAGCGGACGGGCCGCCCCCAAGTCATCGCCGCGCTCTTGCAGCCGTTCAATGAAGCGGAGAAAGCGGAACAGCCCTCGAAATGACGTCGATTCATATTGCCGGGCGCGATCATACAAGGCGCGCAAATTGGCTTGCCGCTGCTTTCCGCCCGGCAAAGCGCCAACAAAATCATAAAATTGTGTGTCGCGATACAGCTGCCAAATCAGATCCGCTAATGAACGGCGGCGCGCCATCGTACGCCATTCTTCCAACTTGTTGAGAAAGGAAATCGCTTTTTCCTTAGCGTTCTCTTCCTCATCCGTTTCTGCTGTTTTTTGACAAAACGCTTGCAACGCCTCGAAAAACGTGCCTTTTGGGTCGCTGAGGCGGATCATAGCAAGCTCATTTTCATCAAACCGGAATAGTGGTGAGCGAAGCACAGCCGCTAGCGGAATATCTTGATACGGGTTGTCGATCACTTTCAACAGTGACAACATAACCGAAATTTCCGTCGCCTGAAAATAACCAGATGATAAATCAGCGGCGGCCGGAATGCCCTGCGCCTGCAGCTGTTCAATCATTTGCGGCGCATTTGTCATCGAACGGACGAGCACAACGATATCGCGATACATGGCGCGCCGCTGTTGTCCACTTGAGCGGTCATACACATAAAACGGGCGGGAAACGATCTCTTTAATTTTTTCCGCCATCAAACGCGACTCAAGCTCGGCCGCCTCAAGTTCGGCTGTTTCCTCTTCGTCCTCTTCCGACGTACGCTGCCGATCGATGATCATCACTTCCGGAACGGCATCCGTTCCCTCCGGATAATCGGCGCCGTACTTGAGCTGCGCCGCCTCATCGTAAACCATTTCCCCGACCGCTTCCCCCATGATTTGTGCGAATAAAAAATTCGTTCCATCAAGCACCTCAGCACGGCTACGGAAGTTGCTCGCCAAGTCGATTTTCATTCCTCCTGCTTCTCCATCAGCGGTAAACCGTTTGTACTTATCAAGAAACAGCATCGGCTCAGCGAGGCGGAATCGGTAAATCGACTGCTTGACATCGCCAACCATAAACAAGTTGCCCGTTCGCTCGCTTCCTTTTTTGACGAGCTGCAAAATCGTTTCTTGGACAAGGTTCGTATCTTGATATTCATCAACGAGTACTTCATCAAACTGTGCCTGGTATTCCAAAGCCGCGGATGACGGCTGCCATTCGCCAGTTTCCGGATCGTACTGCCGCAAAATGCGCAAACAGTAATGCTCTAAGTCGGAAAAATCGACGATCCCTTTCTCCCGTTTCGCTGCTTCAAACATGGCGGAAAAACGGCGGACAAGAGCGGCGATCGTTTCGACGACCGGCTTCATCTCACGCATGTGGCGAAGCCAGGCGGATGGATGGAGCGAAAACACGTTGTCGCGCAGTGCTTCGATTTTCTTCTTCGCCTGATCACGCAACGATTTCGCTTCATCGATGAGTTCTGCGTCAAATCCGTCGCCGCGGCAAGGAGGAAGACGACCAAACGACAGCGATTGCAACGCATGATATAGCTCATCCCACGACCCGGACAGCCGTCTTTCCAAATCAGCGATTAAGTCCATATCTTCGCGCAGCCGCTTCTCGTACGGCTTTGGCCCGCTTTCTTTCTCGGCAAGCGCCAAAGCCAAGCCGATAAACCGCTTAGCCGCCGCCAACTCCATCGCTGCGTGTTGGGCGATATAGCGTGCCGGTGGCAGCGTCTCGACATTCGTTTGTTCATCGACATCATACATCGATACTAAATCGGCCAACCATTCGTCCGGTGCCGGATGGGAACGGGAGAATTCGTAAAGCGCCAAAATCATCTCCTGCAGCTCCGCGTCACTGCGGTCACCGGTATAGGCATCGACAACAGCGAAAAAGCGCTCATTGTCCGCCTTCCCGTATTCCTCCTCAAGCAGTTCCTCAAGGACATCTTCTTTCAACAGCTCGATTTCCGTCTCATCGGCAATGCGGAACGACGGGTCCAAATCGAGCAAATAATAATACTTGCGGATCACATCCAAACAAAACGAATGGAGCGTCGAAATCGAAGCGCGGTTGAGCAAACTGAGTTGACGCCGCAAATGGAGCGAATGCGGCCGATTGGCAAGCTCCCGTTCAAGCGCTTCGCCAATCCTCGCTTTCATTTCGGCCGCTGCCGCATTCGTAAACGTGACGACGAGCAGGCGATCGATATCGACCGCCCCTTCTTCCGCCGTCACCTTTTGAATAATTCGCTCGACGAGAACAGCCGTTTTTCCCGATCCGGCCGCCGCAGCGACGAGAATATCCCGGCCGCCGGCTGCAATCGCCTTCCATTGTTCATCCGTCCACCGACTTCCAGCGGGCTTCGGGCGAAACGTGGCGTTCATGACTCTTCCTCCCTTTTCCCTAATGTTTCGATCACCGCATCCTTCGTCTGTGGCGTGAGTTTCCGATATCCATTGCCGGACAGTGCCTCATCAAATTGGCATACCGGTTTAAAGGCGCAAAACTCACACGCCGTTTTGTTTTTCAGCTTGTACGGGGCGATCGAGACGACCCCGTCGGCAATTTGCCCACCAATATCCACAAACAAGCGGCGGACGTGTTGGCGCAACGCGGCAAAATCAGAGGCGCTCGCCACTGAAGAACGCGAGTGGATCGCTCCGGTTCTCGTCAGCTGGGCAGGCACAATGAGCGACCATTGCCCGTTTTCTGTTTGGCTGTCCATCAGCCGAATTGTCTCGGCATCGGCGAGCAACAGCCCGCGCATCCGGAACGGCTCAAGCAACTTTCTCGCCACTTCCATTTCATTGTCAAGCCATTGCTTGGCTTGAATAATCGGATTGTGGATATGGAAATAAAGAACCCCTGCCGGCAACGCTGGCTCTCCAACAAGCTGTTCAGCGTACGTCAGCACAATATCCAAATACGTGAACATTTGCAGCGCTAAGCCGTAATATACTTCCGTCAAATCGAGCGTTTTGGCGCTCGATTTGTAATCGATGATACGAAGGAGCACGCCCTGGCTGCTTTCCGCCTTATCAACGCGGTCGATTCGTCCGACGAGCTCCATCACTGTTCCGTCGCGAAGCTGGAAACGAAGCGGGGGCAAGTCGCCGCCCGGTCCGAACGACAACTCGAACCCGACCGGAGCAAAGCCGCTTGCCCGCGCATGTTCACTCAATACGTGCGTCGTGCGGGCAACAACATTTTTTAATTTTCGTTTCATATATTCATAGCGGTTAGAACTTGATAACACTTGTTGCTGGATGAGCGGGGCAATCCGCTCGACCGCTTCGGCCGACAGCCGCTCGCATTCTGATCTTGATAGCTGTTTCCAATCAAGGTGCTGTTCACGCACTCGGTCAGCAATTTGCTTAATGGCAGCATGGAACAATTGTCCAACATCCGGCGCCTCAAGGCGAAAGACGTTCCGCTCTTTCAGGCGCAGCCCATGCGAGGCGAAATGGGCATACGGACATTTTTGAAACTGCTCCATGCGCGAGACGCTCGCCTGAATTTTTTTTCCGTACAGCCGTCGGCTCCATTCTCTTTTGAGCACCGCCTGATTCGTATAAAACAGCCCTGACACAGCCTGCTCTACTCGCGCCCTCCACTCCGGATGACTGATTAACACGTTATATACATCCCACCAAAGCGGATCGATACCATAATTTCTCTTCCACGCCCGCAGCTGGCTGATGAGGTACGTCTGTGTCGCCCGCGGCACGGTGACAAACGTCTCCGGCTTCTCTTCGGGAGCATCGAACGGATCATTGCCGCATAAATGAACAGATACACGCGGAAACAATTGAACTAACTGCTTAATGAGCGGGGACGGCATGAGCGCTTTCCCCTCACCATCAGCAAGCGGATACGTAACGTATAGCCGTCGGCTCGGGCAGGCAAGAGCCAAGTAAACAAAAAATGGGTCGTAAAATAGCTGTTCCCGCCCTCCTGGTGCAAGCGCCACCCCGAGTTCGCGCAATTGCTCTCGCTCGACCTCGGCCACTAATCCCTCATCTTTCACTTTGGCTGGGATGACGCCGTCATTGACGCCGATGATAAATGCATACTTGACATCAATCAGGCGCGAACGGTCGAGCTGAGCGACGATCACCTGATCGATCGCTGGCGGAACGAGAGCGAATTCGAGCCGGTCGAGCCCAGCTTCGATAATTTTGGCAAACTCGGCAAGCGGCAACGGTTCCGCTCCGAGCATTTCGACATATTGGTCGAGCAAATCAACAACCGCATTCCACGCTTGTTCGTGTTGGCGCGCTTCGACGAGGCGTCCATCCGCTTCCGCCTGAGCGCTCATTTGCTCTAGTTTTTTTGGAATTTGCAACTCTTCTAAAAAGAGATATAAAGCCGTGCAAAGACCGCGCCCATCGGCAGCTCTCCGCAGACGGCGCTCAAGCCGACGAAGCGGCGCGGCCAACGCCTCACGCCATTCGTTGAGCTTGTCTTCAAACTGCCGCTCTTCATCCGTCTGCGGCACATTCAGCCCGTCAAGCGCCTGGTAGCGGCGATATGTCCAACGTTCGTCGCTCGTCCACTTTTCGCCTTTCACCCCATGGGCAAGTACGTAGTTTTCGAGCTTATCAGCCGCCTCACGCCACATGGCCAAATCGCCGTCAACCGGAAAGAGCAAATCCGTTTTTACAGCGCGAAAAACCGCCTCATAGCGCCAACGCGTCACCACCGTCTCCAAAGCCGCACGCACAAGTTCAATGAGCGGATGATAATGCATCGGCTCCTTTTCATCCATAAAATAGGGGATGTCAAAGTCAAAAAACACTGTTTTCACAAGGTCACGATATGCCTCCGTCTGGCGGATGATGAGCGCAATGTCGCGGTAGCGTGCCCCTTCGTCACGAACGAGACGGATGATTTCCCGGGCGACCGCCTCAATTTCTGCGCGGCGGTTGGCCGCCTCGTAAAGGCAGATCGCGTCGGTCTCCGCTTCGTACGGAAGCAGCGGGCGGCGATGAAACTGCTCTTCAAGATGGGCAAGCGCCTTGTCTTGGTGGCGACGGTTTACGGAAAGCACGACCGGCGATTCAATCATAATATCGTTGGCCAAAGCGAGCTCACGCAACTGACGGTATGTCTGTGCGGGCAAGTAAAAGAGATCGAGCTCGTCCGGCATCCCGACATCGTACGGGCGATCGGCCGTCAAGCAAACGGTGACGCGCCGACAGCGGTGAAGAAGCTGTTCTATGACCATATATTCTTGAGGGGAAAAATGATGAAAGCCGTCGATATAAATGTCAGCACCATGCAAATAGCTGGAGCGGGGGATGTGCTCAACAAGCAAGCGCAAATAATCTTCCGAATCAAGATAATGGCCAAGAAGGCTTCGTTCCAATTCTTCATAAACGAGTGCCACATCGCTTAACTTATCCGCTAGCAGTCGACGGCCTGGTTGGCCTGATCCACTTTCAAGCACTCCGGCATGGCGGCGGAGTTCATCCGGCGTCAAGCAATACCGCTTGCACTCTGCGATCATCTCATGCAGCTGTTCGACAAAACCACTTTTGTCTGCCGCGCGTCCAAACAGCTTCAGCTCTTGTTTGCGCTGTTCAATAATTTTGCGAATCATCATTTGCACGCCAACGTCGTGAACATGGTAACGGTTCATGCCGCCTGTTTCTTGCAGCACGCGCCAAGCGAGGCGGGGAAAACTGAACACTTGGGCGCGGATCATCCCTTCCGTTCCCTCCGTATGTATTAACGCGTATTCGCATTGAAACGTCATTTGTTCCGGGACAAGATAGACGATTGTCCTTCCCTTTGGATCTTCTTGTAACTGGCGGCGAATTTCTTCAAGGCAGGCAGTCGTTTTTCCGCTTCCTGACCGGCCAAGCAAAAACCGCAGCGACATAGCAATCACCACCATTCATTTCCTTTATCCTTCATTTTAGCACACATGTTCGTATTTGACGAGCTGTATCAGCTCTATTCATCTACTACAGCAACGAAACATCAAAACATCGTTACCCCAAGCAATCCCATAAAAAGATTTCAAAGCAACGCCGCCCGAAGCTCACGTTTCCAATCATGGGCTTCGGACGGCAAATTTCGGCAAAGAAATAAAGTTTTTCTCTAGCTGGCGCTCCGACAACCGAGTTTTGCAAGTCGCTGTCCTAAAAACGGAAAGCAAACTGTTCAAACGGCCAATAACGGAGATCGACCTTGCCGACGACCTGATCGATTTTGACAAAACCGAAATGGCGGCTGTCCCAACTGCCAAGCCGATTATCGCCAAGCACGAAAATGCAACCGGCCGGCACTCGTCTTTCTCCGGTCACCTCTTCAAGGGTAAAATCGCCCGTCAGCTTGCCGCTAATCAATTTTTTCTTATACGGTCGTAAATATGGTTCGTCAACTTTTTTTCCATTGACATACAATATATCGTTTTTATATTCAATCCGGTCCCCCGGCAGCCCAATAACCCGCTTTACATAATCCTCCTTTTGGTTGGCATGAAAAACGACAATGTCAAATCGGCGGATCGATCCGATTTCGTAGGACAGTTTATTGACAATCAGCAAATTGCCGCTTTGCAGCGTCGGCATCATCGATTTTCCCTCTACCATGTAGCTGCTGAAAACAAAAAAACGGAGCGCCACGATGAAGCAAACGACGGTCAGCCATGGCCAATGATATCTCCGTTTTTCCTTTTTCTTTTCTTTCGTCATTCCCCACCCCCCTCGCCACGTTGTTTTTCTGTCAGCGAAAATCTTGCTTCTACCCGTTTTCCTGCATACCAAAGCAACAAAACAACCAAAGCAATTCCAGCCGTGCGCAATGGCTGACGAACAAGCGCCACGATGTCATAACCGATAAAACTAATCATAAAAATCATGACCATCTTTCCAAGCAATACCGCAAGCACAAACTGTTGGCGGCTGATGCCCGACAGCCCAGCGACAATATTAATGAGCGCTGACGGAGTGAAAGGAAAACAATAAAGCAAAAACAGTGGGCCAAATCCGTGTCGTTCGATCCAGTGCATGAACCGACGCACTTTTTGATGGCGGCGGACAAAATGAAAGAAACGCTGCCGGCCGATTCTCCGCGTTAACCAAAACACGATGAGCGATCCAAGCGAAGCACCGAGCCAAGAAATGAAAAATCCTTTCCACAATCCAAACGCAGCGGCGTTCGCCATGACAAAAACGACCATCGGCAAAATCGGAAAAAACGACTCGAGCAGCGTCGCGGCAATGCCGGGAAACACGCCAAATGAGCGGTAATGTTCGAGCAAGGAAAGCACGTAATCGAGCGTGAACCATTGTTCGAATGTTTCCATATTCATGCATCTTTCTCCATTCAAATGCCGTTTATATTTTTATTTTACACGCTCGGTCGTGCAATTTGAACTCATCTTTGTGAAAGCCCATTTTTACCATCAATGCTCTGGCACATCTTTTTCTTTTTTCTGCTGCATGCGGAATATGTATTGTAGCTTGCGCTCTCTTGCTTCCATTCGGTCTGACAGTTTCGTCCGCAATTGAGCCGTTCGATATAATTGATTGATAAAGGATTTGTAGGATACATCGAGGAATACGCTTTTTCCGTTGCGGAAATAGACGACGGTTCGCTCATATTTAGCAGGTTCATACCTATAGACATGCATATGGGACAACCAAACGCAGCCGGAATCTCTCGGGGAAGAAGTCGGGAAGACATAAATTCCATTGGACGGTTCGACGGCAATCGGTGCCTTATGAGTGATGCCGATCAACGCCTTTGTCCCTTCTTTTCTACCTTGGAAGCTGCATCCATAATAATCACAGCTCTGTTTAATGATGTCGGTTGGCGTTTTTTTGACAATATATTCGCCATCTTCCTCAATGACTTTTGCATAGATGTCGCTGTTCAACAAGTACGGAAGAATTGCCATTGTATAACGGCTTACGACAAAATGTTCTAGCACGATAAATTCATTCACTTTCATCGATTCATCCCCTTTCCTAATCAACTGATAACTACTTCTATCATACCATCAAAAGTTATATTTTTCTATATTTTGAAAAAAATTATTAGTCTTTTTATCATAAAAAAACCCATGACGATCGTCATGGGTATGCTATGAATTTTCAAATATTTGGCCGATCTCTTTGGCTGCTAAGTATTCATTAGCCTGCTCAAGCGCAGTATGTTCACCGACTGAATCTCCCGCGTACGTTTCCTCATTCATCGTCCATTGTTCAAAATGGAGATCTGTACTAACGCGAAATTCAGCGGGCATCAATTCCGGCAGATCATTTGTTCTCTTTTCCATCCCATCGCCTCCCTATGCCTATAGGGTGCGCCATCTTTTTCCTTTTATGCACTAAAAAAAGCCCGGAGAGACCGGGCCTTCATCTACATCCATTGTTGATTTACATTAAGCAGTTGTAAACTGTTCCTCCTCAGTTGACCCTTTTAAGGCGACTGTGGACGACTGGCCGCCGGAGATGACTTGAGCGACTTCATCGAAATAGCCAGTACCAACTTCACGCTGATGGCGCGTTGCCGTGTAGCCGTACTTTTCAGCGGCAAATTCGGCTTGCTGCAGTTCGGCGTATGCTGCCATGCCGCGATCTTTGTAGCCGCGTGCCAACTCAAACATGCTGTAGTTGAGCGCATGGAAGCCGGCGAGAGTGACGAATTGGAACTTGTATCCCATTTTACCGAGCTCTTGCTGGAATTTGGCGATCGTTTCGTCGTCCAATTTTTTCTTCCAGTTAAATGACGGCGAGCAGTTGTACGCGAGCAGCTTACCTGGAAATTGCTCGTGAATCGCTTCCGCGAATCGGCGTGCTTCATCCAAATTTGGTTCGCTCGTTTCACACCAAATAAGGTCGGCATACGGCGCGTAAGCAAGTCCGCGAGCGATCGCTTGGTCGAGGCCTGCCCGTGTGCGATAAAACCCTTCCGTCGTCCGTTCGCCGGTAATAAACTGTTGATCGCGCGGGTCAATGTCGCTTGTGATCAAGTCAGCAGCATTCGCATCGGTGCGAGCGATGAGCACAGTCGGGACACCCATGACGTCAGCAGCAAGCCGCGCTGCGATCAAGTTGCGCACCGCCGTTTGCGTCGGCAAGAGCACTTTCCCACCTAAATGGCCGCATTTTTTCTCCGACGACAGCTGATCTTCGAAATGGACGCCGGCCGCCCCGGCTTCGATCATCGCTTTCATGAGCTCAAACACGTTCAGCTGGCCGCCGAATCCAGCTTCCGCGTCAGCAACGATCGGCACAAAATAGTCAACATCGCCACTACCTTCTAAATATTGGATTTGATCTGCACGTTGCAACGCTTGGTTAATACGTTTGACTACATGCGGAACGCTGTTGGACGGATACAAGCTTTGATCCGGATACATATGTCCTGCGAGGTTGGCATCGGCCGCTACCTGCCAGCCGCTTAAGTAAATGGCCTTCAATCCAGCTTTCACTTGTTGCACGGCTTGATTTCCGGTCAACGCACCGAGCGCATGAACGTAATCTTCCGTATTTAACAGCTTCCATAACTTTTCAGCTCCGCGTCGAGCGAGCGTATGCTCAATATCAAGCGAGCCGCGCAGTTTAATAACATCTTCGGCGCTGTACGGACGGACGACCCCTTTCCAGCGCTCTTCATTTTTCCAACTTTCCTCCAATTGTCGGACACGTTCAGCAAATGACGCCATTTTTCCTTCCCCCATCCCTATTGTTATATTACATTGTTATGTTTACGGTTTTTATTATATAACAGTTAGAAAAAAATGCAAGTGTTTTTTTTGAAACTTTTTTTAATTAAGAAAATAGACGCATAACGTTCATAAAAACGATATTTTTTCTGTCCATCATTTTGGTATGATCAATAGTAGAGGAGTGATGATCATGAAAAAATGGTATATGATTGTCGCAGCCCTTGTGCTTGTTGGCATTAGCATCGGCATCTTTTACTTTGCTGTTTATAAACCGTCTGCTATGCGTCTGCCCGATGATGTGACGATGGAAACAGCATGGGGAGCCCCTTATTCCTTTGACGACTTGCCTCCAAAAGTTCGACTCGTCGAATTCATCTATACGAACTGCCCGGATATTTGCCCAAATACGACGATGCAGATGGCGAAACTGCGCGACCGGCTGCAAAAAGCTGGAGTGTTCGGGCGTGACGTGGAATTCGTTACGATCACCATTGACCCCGTACGCGACACGAAGGAAAAACTGCAAACATATGCGAATACGTTTGGAGTGACTGCTGATGGACAAGGGTGGGTGTTTTTGCGTGGCAGTGAAGCAGAGACAAAAAAGACGGCAGACGCCTTCAACTTCCAATACCGTGACCCCGGAAACGGCATGATGGTGCATACGTCACTCGCTTACTTGCTCAATCGGGACGGACGGGTCATTGAACAGATCGGCATGGGGGAATCACGATTTCGTGTTGATGAAGTGTACGAAGTGATTATGGATGAATTATCATGACGGTTCGATATACGGGCAACCTATGGAAATGAAAAAGGGAGCATTGTCTGCTCCCTTTTTTATTGACCATTCGCATTGAACGATTGACACTTTAAATAAGCATAGAATAACAACTAAGAACTGCGACCGAAGCAAGCACGACAATAATGACATTCGCTCCTAGCCAGGCCGCAATCACAGCCGCCGCAAAACCGATGATCCCAAAAAGAATATCGTCTTGAATGAAAAAAATATCAGGAATAACGAGTGCACCAAGTGCAGCGTACGGCACATTTTTCAGCACCCCTTGCCAAAATGGCGACAGCTCGACGCGTCCGAACAGCACAAGCGGTAACATTCGCGGCAAGTAAGTGACGAGTCCCATGCCAATAATCATCCAAATGATCGCGTTATTCATCCTTATTCCCTCCCTCTTTCGCCAACCATTGAACAACGACTGCCGAAAGAAGCGTCGCCAGTACGATCGACCATCCTTTAGATAGATGAAAGACAAAGGTACCGAGCGAGTTGAATACGGCGGCCAATCCTGCCAACCATACCGTTTTCCGCTGCTTTTTTAGCGCCGGGACGAGCAAGCCGATAAACATGGCGTACAAAGCGACTGACATGCTGTCTTGCAAGCTTTCCGGCAAACTCTTCCCGACAGCATAACCGATGCCGGAATTGACAACCCAACTACCGTACGCCATCATAATCAATCCAAACATATACGAGGCGTTGACCGTTCCCTCTTTCATAGCCGCAACAGAAAACGTTTCATCCGTAATGCCAAATGCATACAGCGCCTTTTTCCAAAGCTCATCCGGCTCCGCTTTTTCGCTGAGGGAAGCGGACATTAAAAAATGGCGAATGTTTAAAATGAATGTCGTTAAAATGATTTCAAATATACCGGTACCGACCGAAAGCAAGCTGAGCGCAATATATTGCGAGGCGCCAGCAAAGACGATGACGCTCATAAGCACTGTTTCCGCGAGCGTCAGCCCGGTCGTCTTGGCAAGCAGCCCAAACGTCAGGGCAATCGGCATATAGCCGATGGCGATCGCCACTCCGGCCTGCATCCCTTGACGAAACGGCGCCATTTTACTAGCCGTCCATGTCGTTTCCATCCATCCATTCCCCCGTTTCACTAGTTTGATATGTTTATTGTCTAAAAATTGCTGTCATTTCGCAACCCGAACATATGTCAATTCTTTTATTTCTATTAATCAGGAAACCCTCGCTTAGAGCAAAGCGGGAGTAGGGGAGGAAATCAATTTATGATATAATCGAATTGATTTATTATTCGCGCAATTGAAAAGGAGTGCACTTTTATGTCAGTGAAACCGTATGTATTGACCGAACGTGGCGTTCTCCGCTGCGAGCAAGTAACATATCCCATGGAAGAACGCGGCTTGCAGTTTGGCGATGGCGTCTATGAGGTAGTGAGCCTATACAACGGAGCATATATTTGGCTTCAAGAACATCTCGACCGCCTGTACCGTTCGGCAGCGGCTATTCGCTTGTCTGTCCCATTTGCTCCCGAAGAGCTGTCCGAGCGGCTTGAACAGCTTCGCCGTATGAATGATGTGCACGAAGATGCGATTTTGTATTTGCAAGTGACAAGAGGCAGCTTTCCGCGCAACCATGCGTTCCCGACAGAAAATCGTCCCAATTTGTATGCCTACATCCAACCGATGGCAAGAAAAACAGATGAAATGACACACGGCGTACGCGCCATTTTAACGAAAGACGTTCGTTGGGAGTACTGCTATATTAAAAGCTTGAATTTGTTGCCGAACGTGCTAGCGAAACAAGAAGCGGTCGAGCGTGGAGCGTTTGAAGCCATTCTCCACCGTGACGGCGTCGTGACCGAAGGCAGTTCGTCCAATATGTTTCTTGTCAAAGGTGAAACGGTGTACACCCATCCGGCGACAGAACGGATTTTAAACGGCATCGTCCGCACGAAAGTGAAGCAGTTTTGCGCCGATCTTGGCATCCCACTGATTGAAAAAGCGTTTTCGGTTCATGATATTGCCGAAGCAGACGAACTATTTTTAACAAGCACAACCTCAGCTATTATTCCGATCATTCAAGTCGATGACACAACAATCGGCAACGGCCAGCCAGGAACGGTAACAAAATCGTTGCAAGCCGCTTACCAAAAGGCGACACAACCGGCCACAAGCAACGCTTGACTGGCTTAGTTGAACAAACGAGGTGTCCCCACGCTCTTCCTTGGGACACCTCGTTTTGTTTATGAGCTGAGCACAGCGCGGTCGCTGGCGAATTGGCTGCCTCGGATGCGCTGAAACTCCTCAAGTAGCCGCTCGACCGTCAATTCCTCTTTTTCCTTTCCTTCGGCGGAAAAAATGACTTGTCCGCCATCCATCATGATGAGCCGATTACCAAGGCGAATCGCCTGCTCCATATTGTGCGTCACCATCAGTGTCGTCAAATTGTGTTGGGCGACGATTTGCTTCGTCAGTTCGGTCACAAGCTCGGCCCGCGCCGGATCGAGGGCAGCAGTATGCTCGTCAAGCAAAAGCACATCCGGCTTCGTAAACGTCGCCATCAATAACGAGAGCGCCTGCCGCTCTCCACCGGAAAGAAGGCCCACTTTGGCGGTAAGCCGATTTTCCAGCCCTAAATGGAGCGATTGCAGCGTTTCCCGAAACCATTCACGCTTTTGCCTCGTGACGCCGAGGCGAAGCGTGCGCCGCTTCGTCCGATTGTAGGCGAGCACTAAATTTTCTTCAATCGTCATATGCGGTGCAGTGCCAGCCATTGGATCTTGAAAGACGCGTCCGATATAGCGGGCGCGCACGTGCTCCTTGAGCGTCGTCACGTTGCGGCCGTTGATCCATACTTCACCCGTGTCAGGAGACAGCCGCCCAGCGATGATGTTCATCAACGTCGACTTTCCAGCACCGTTGCTGCCGATGACGGTGACGAAATCGCCGGGGGAAAGCGTTAAATCAATGCCGCGCAACGCAATTTTCTCATCAGCCGTGCCTTCATTAAATACTTTTGTAATTCGTTTTAGCTCCAGCAACGGGCTCCCCCCTTTCCAATTGCTGCGCTTTCCGCTTTTTCCGCCGCTTTTCTTTTTGTGCCGCCCACACGTTTGGCACGATGAGCGCCGATATGACAATGAGTGCGGTAATCAATTTCACATCGCCCGTCTCCAAAAACTCGACACGTAAAGCGAGCGCCAAAATAAGACGATAAACGATAGCGCCGCCGATGACCGCCCACGTCGCGCGTACAACCGAATGGGCGCCGAACAACGCCTCGCCGATAATCACCGAAGCTAAACCGATGACAATCATCCCGACCCCCATGTTGACATCGCTGAATCCCCCATACTGGGCGATAAGCGCTCCAGAAAAGGCGACAAGCGCATTTGACAGCCCGAGTCCAAAGACGATGAGCCAATCTGTGTTGGCGGAAAAGCTCGCTACCATCGGTTTGTTGTCTCCGGCCGCCCGCAGCGCGATCCCAACCTCTGTTTTCATTAACCAATCAAGAACCCCTTTGACCACCAACGTCAGCACCGCCATCGAACATAAGATAGCCCATGTCCGCGGTGCAAATCCCGTAAAGGAAAGCAGTTGATTGAGCACCGCATCGAATCCAGTTTGTTGCCAAGCAGCTGTGATCTTCGTAATGACCGTCTCCTGCTGCAACAGCGGTACATTCGATTTTCCCATAATACGCAGATTAATTGAATACAAAGCGATCATCATTAAAATGCCGGATAAAAGCGGGTTAATTTTCCCTTTCGTATGCAGCAGCCCGGTCAACGTTCCTGCAGCAAAACCTGCTAAAAGCGCTGCGGCCGAAGCAGCAAACGGATTCGCTCCACCGACAATCATCACGGCAGCGACCGATGCGCCGGTAACAAAGCTGCCGTCAACCGTTAAATCAGGAAAATCCAGAATGCGAAATGACAAGTAGACGCCAAGCGCCATGATGGCATAAATCAAGCCCACTTCCACAGAACCAAACATCGCTGTCCACACAATTCTCACCTACTTTTTGGCAATAAATCCCCCCTTCACGGAAGGAGGGATAACCGTTTATTCGATATATTCAGCGATCGAATCCCATTCTGGGTTGAGTTCAATTCCCATTTCTTGCGCCGCTTTTTTGTTAATGACAAGCTTTAATTTTTGTGGGTATTGAACCGGCAGATCGGCCGGCTTCTTGCCGTCTTGCAAAATTTGCGCCGCCATTTCCCCAGCTTCGTAACCGATGTCATAATAGTCAAACCCATATGCTGCAAACCCGCCGCGCTTCACCGAGTCGAGCTCGCCGACGAAAAGAGGAATGTCATGTTCATTGGCGACTTGAATGACCGACTCAAGTGCTGACACGACCGTATTGTCGGTAATGATGTACAGACAGTCAACTTTGCCAACGAGCGATTCAGTCGCCTGTTTCACTTCGGCCGACGTAGATACTGATGCAGAAACGATTTTCAAATCGGTGCCTTCCATTGCTTTTTTCACTTGATCGACTTGGGCGACTGAATTTTGTTCACCGGCGTTATACACCATACCGACACGGTTACCTTTAATATACTTAGTAATAAACTCCACTGTTTTCGGAATCGCCTCCGGATGTGTGTCGGTCGTACCTGTCACATTGCCGCCTGGCTGTTCCATCGATTGAACCAGTTGGGCGCCAACCGGGTCGGTCACTGACGTAAAAA
Source organism: Geobacillus thermodenitrificans subsp. thermodenitrificans DSM 465 (assembly GCF_000496575.1). GTDB lineage: Bacteria > Bacillota > Bacilli > Bacillales > Anoxybacillaceae > Geobacillus > Geobacillus thermodenitrificans. The sequence continues at coordinate 54,827 of NZ_AYKT01000011.1, forward strand.
TAATTGGAATGTCTTTTGTTGCATTAAGCGCCGCCTGTGCGCTTGGCGTCGAGTTGGCGAAAATCAAGTCAACGCCATCGGAGGCAAAGTTTGTAGCAATCGTTTGGTTATTGCTTTGGTCGCCTTGGGCGATTTGTACATCATACTTGACGGACAGCCCCTTGTCCTTTAGCGCCTGCTCAAATCCTTCGCGCGCCGCATCAAGTGACGGATGCTCGACGATTTGTGTCACCCCAATTTTATATGTTTTTTCCTTCGCTTCCTGCCCGTCGTCGTTTCCTTGGCTGTTTCCCGTTTCTTTCGCTCCAGTGCAGCCGCTAAGCGCCAAAATACTTGCTGCGCATAACGCCACAAGCCGCTGCATATGTTTGCCCATCATCCGATCCCCCCTATGTAGATAAATTTAGTCCTTTTGAACGTTTATGCTTTTATGTGTCAAATTATATAAGTTTATCTCTTTAATTTCAATATACTATTCAAAAAAAAGAAAAAGTGCTGAACATTCAGCACTATTAAGTGTGAGAAGCAGTCAACCGTTCTTTCAATGCTCTCCGTAAAATTTTTCCTGTTGCATTTTTCGGAAGTTCCTCTAAAAAGTCGATTTCACCCGGCACTTTATACTTCGCTAACCGCTCGCGGCAGTAGGCGAGCAATTGCTCCTCCGTTAGTTCTGGATTTTTCGTGACGACAAACGCCCGTACCATCTCGCCGTAATCCGGATCTGGCACACCGATCACAGCGGCTTCAACGACATCCGGATGGCTATACAACACTTCCTCGACTTCGCGCGGGTACACGTTGTATCCACCGACGATAATCATCTCTTTCTTTCGGTCGACGATATAGAAATAACCATCTTCGTCCATGCGCGCCAAATCACCGGTGTGCAGCCAACCGTCTCGCAAGGCAGCGGCTGTTTCTTCCGGCATTTTGTAATACCCTTTCATGACATTGGGACCGCGGACGACAAGCTCGCCTACTTCTCCGATCGGCACTTCTTCACCATATTCATTGACGACTTTGTTTTCAACGTTTTTAATGCTCGTTCCAATTGAACCGGGCTTGCGCGGCCGGTCGAGCGGATTGAAACACGTAACCGGCGACGCTTCCGACAGTCCATACCCTTCTGAAACGATCACATTGAATTTTTTCTCAAAGTTTTCAAGCAACGCGACCGGCATAGAAGCACCACCCGAGATGCAAAGACGAAGCGTCCGCAAATCGTCTGCACTTCCTTCTTCATGTTGATAAAGGAAGTTGTACATTGTCGGCACACCGGCAAAAATCGTTGCCTTTTCTTCGCGGGCTAGCGCAAACAATTGTGATGGGCTGAACTTTGGCATGATAAGTACTGTTCCTCCATTCATCAGCGGAGCGTTGAGCGCCACTGTCAGACAAAAGACATGGAACATCGGCAAGGCAGCAATCACGCGGTCATTTTCATTAATGCCTAAATAATCCGCCGTGTCTTGAGCATTGCTGTACAAGTTTTTATGGGTAAGCATCGCTCCTTTTGGCTTACCGGTCGTTCCGGACGTATACAATATAACAGCGACATCATCATCCTTCAGCTCCGGCCCTGTAAAATCTGGGCTGCCGGCAGCCAACACTTCTGCAAACGATTTCATCTCTCCCGACAATGAAATACCTTTTTCTTTCCCTTGTGGCGTTTCACAAACGATCGCATACTTCAATAGTGGCAGCCGCTTCTTCGCTTCGGCAAACAGCGGGGCGAGCAAATCGAGTCCGATCGCCGCCTTGACATCGCCATTATGTAAAATGTAGGAAATCTCCTCCGGCGTATAAATCGGATTAATCGGAATCACTGTCGCCCCAAGCCGAAGCGCTCCATACAGACTGACGACAAACTGAGGAGAATTGCCAAGCAACAGGGCGACATGGTCTCCTTGGCGAATGCCAAGTTGCGCCAGTCCATCAGCAAATTGTGATATGGCAGCATTCAATTGCCGATACGTGTATCGTTCCCCCATAAACACATATGCATCCTTGTCTGGTAGTTGTTTCGCCATTTGCGCTAGCCGCGCTGTTAAATTCATCATCATCCCCCCAAAATGAATGAATACCCATTCATTTTATAAGTAAAAAAATTCGAACTATACCAATTATAAAAAAAAGAACAGCAAAGAGCAAGAGAAAGCGTTTCCTTTGCTGTTCTTTCGTTGCTCAACTTATCGCTCCCAGACAAGACCGGTTCGGGCAAGGCGAATGACACCGCGAAACGTCCGTCCCGCCTCCTCGATGAGCTGTTCATGACGGCCAATGTGCGGCAAATGCGTCAACCATAGTTCACCAACGCCCGCTCCTTCAGCGATGGTTGCCGCTTCTTCACTCGTCATATGTCCGGCAGGCGCTGCGTTTTGTCCAGCGTAAAAGTTGCATTCACAAATGAGCAAATCAGCTCCTTTAGCAAACGGCACAAACTCCGGTATATAGCTAGAATCAGCCGTATACACGATCGTGTTGTCGCCGGCGGTAATACGCATCGCGTAGCAAGGCACCGGATGAACCGTTTTTAGAAATGTAATTGAAAACGGCCCAACAGCAAGCTCCCCTTTCGGATCATAGGCGATCCCTTCCGTAATGCCGTTATGCGTTAAGCGCTCAAATGCTTCCTCGTCTTCCGTGTGACCATAAATCGGCAGCACCGGCAAGTCAGCTCCTAATGTTTTATGGATGAGGCGCGCGTATTGAAGCGGACCAATATCAGCGATATGGTCGTAATGGTAATGAGAAAGGATGACCGCATCTAAATCTTCTACGGTCGTATAATTTTGCAGCTTAGCAAGTGCTCCGCTCCCACAATCGACAAGTAGGCGAAAACCGTCATGCTCGAACAAATACGCCGATGTTGCTTCATTGACGGCTGGAAACCCTCCCCAATAGCCGATGACCGTTACTTTCATTTCCTGTTCTCTCCCTTCATTCATTTTGTCTTCATCATACACAATTGTGTTCATTTTTTCATCTTTGTCGCCTTTTTGTTTTAAAACACATATTGACACATCGTTTTGTGTTATAGTACAATAAAGCTACCAAGACAACGGAGGGGATCGAAATGTTAGTAAAAGTGTTAGAATTTTTCAAAAACCTACCGCCCAAAAAATGCATGCACTGCGGTAAAGAAATGGATGAACAGCATGAATGTTACGGCAACATCTGTTCTGACTGCCTTGGCTCCGCTTACCGCCAATAGGTGAGCGGACGCTGCCCTTGCGTCACGTTTGCCGGCTGCCCCGCCGGCGATAGGCTGTTCCCCGATGCAGCCTGCCTTTTCCGTAATGCCTCCTTCCAAGGGGGCTTTTTTTTGACGCTAAGCCTGACGCACAGCTAACATCTCTCATTCATCTCATAATACCATAGCACCGCTGCGACAAAGAAACAACGGATTGCTGCTTTAAAAGGGAGGGAAATTCCTTTCCGAAACAATGAAAATCAAACAAAAGGGCTGATCTCAAAAGGACGTTTTACAACCTTTTGGGATCAACCCTTTGCTCATGAAATGACGCTCTTCAAGTCAAAACCAATCACGCTTCAACCGTTGTTTCAGTTTCTGTCCATACCGCATAGCGGCGGCGATAAAGAAGGCAGAAATACGCAAGTGTCCCTAAAGCAAAGACTGTCGCCACTATAGCCAATATCGCCGCCTCCTTCCACATTAACACGAAATCACCGCCCGAAATAACGGTCCGCAGCCCATGGATGGCATGGGTCATCGGCAACCACGGATGAAGCGATTGCAGTGCGTCCGGAATGAGCTCAAGTGGGTACGTGCCGGCGCTTCCTATAAGCTGGGCGATGAGCAGCAAAATGGCCAGGAACCGGCCCGGATTGTCAAACAAGGTGACGAGAAATTGGACAATCATCATAAATGCCATACTAATGATCCACGTAAACAGCAGGAAGCGCCAAACGCTTTGTACATGCAAGTCAAGCCCGTACAACACCCATGCATCGGCCAACAGTGTTTGTGCCGCCGACACAATAGCCAATACTCCCCATTTTCCAAAAAACCAAGCCACCCCGGACGACGGCCGTTCGACTGGTTCACGCAACGGAAAGACGATCGTCAATAGCAGAGCCCCAACAAACAAGCCAAGCGATAAAAAGTACGGAGCAAAGCCAGTTCCATAATTCGGCACGTGGTGGAGTGGCCGTTTGTCGTTTTGTACTGGATCTGCGATCATCTCGGATACACGCTCGTTCGCTTGAATACTATCTGCCTTTTCCGCTCCTTCGCTTAAGCGGTCAGCCAACTCACCCGCTCCTTGTTCAAGCCGTACGAGTCCGGTTGACAGCGATCGTCCACCGCGGAGAAGACTATCAAATCCTTGATGGAGCGAAGTCGCACCTTCAGCCACAGCAGAAACGCCGTCGGAAAGTTTGTTCGCCCCGTCCGCCAACTCACTTGTTCCGGAAACAAGCTGGCTGGAACCAGTAGCAAGTTGGTTGACTCCATCAGCCAGCTTGCTGCTGCCGACTGCGACTGTTTGTGCCCCTTGATAAGCGGCTTGAAGCTGGTTTTCAAGCTCCTTCGCACCATCGACCAGTGTTTGTTGGCCGGCCACTAAGCGATCAGCGCCATCGACAAGCTGCTGTTGTCCGTTAACGAGCTTTCCGATGCCTTCTTGCACTGCCTGCTGCCCCGAAGCGAACGCCGCTGCACCGTCAGCAAGCTGAGAAGCACCGTTTTTGATGCGTCCCGCTTGGTCAGCTAGCCCGCGAATGCCAGTTGCTACACTCTCGCTTCCCTTTACAAGCGGTTGAAGCTGCTCATAAAGCGTCTGCAAAGTTGCTTTTTGCTGCGGATCGTCCGTTTGCTCAATCAGCCTTTCAAGTTGAGCCGCATACTGCTGCAGCCCTATGTTCACTTCACTCGCTCCGTCAGCCGCCTCACCCGCCTTTTGTTGCCACGCTTGAATTCCTTCACCCAGCTCAGCCGCCCTGTCACGAAGCTCGTTCGCCCCACTAGTGAGAGATGGCAATTGTGATTGCAGTTCTTTCATACTATGAAGCGAAGTGTGCAATCCATTCGCGAGCGACGATGCCCCATTTTGAGCTTCTACAGCGCCAGAAGCAAGTTTTTGGCTGCCGACAGCCAATTTTCCAAGCCCATCCTGAAGTGCCGTCGCTCCAGTTTGTAGTTGTTTTGCCCCGTCACTCGCCTCTTGTAACCCGTTTTCAAACGTCAATGATTTCTCAGCTAACTCGGTTAAATAATGGGACAAATCAGACGCCCCGTCCTTGACTTTTTCCGCTCCAGCGGCCAAACTAGCGCTTCCTCGCTCCGCCGCTTCCATTCCGTCGGAAAGTGAACGGCTTCCTTGTCCCGCTGTTCGGAGCCCATCGTGCAGCTGATTTGCTCCTTGACTTGCCTTATCGAGCCCGTCGGCTGCTGCCTTCATGTTCGTCAACATTGTTTCTGCATACGTTTTTGTTACATTTTTCGAAATTTCTTCTTTTATTGCCTCAATGGCAGAATCGCCAATCTTTCCAGCTAAATAATTCGCCCCTTCATTTGGGATGTATACGAGTCTCAGCGGCTTTGGGTTGCCGCTTTGCACCGTTGTTGCGTTAGCAGAAAAATCACTGGGAATAATGACGGCCATGTAATACCTTTGGTTCTTCAAACCATCATCCACTTGCTTGCGACTGACGAACTGCCAATCAAACGTTCCATTTTCTTTCAGCCGCTTTACCACATCGTCGCCAAGGTTAATTTTCTTGCCGTCAAGCACCGCTCCCTTATCTTCATTGACGACCGCCACCGGCAGCTGATCTACATGGCCGTACGGATCCCAAAACGCCCATAAAAACGATCCGCTATAAAGAAGAGGAATGAGCAAAATCGCTAGAATCGGAATGAGCACTTTCGGGCGGAAGATAATCGTGCGCAGTTCTTTTATCAACATAGAGTGGCTCCCTCCTTTAAACAAATGACCAATTCGTTCATTTAGTCAAAAAGATCAAAAAAAGATAGGATTATCTACTTGGACAATCCTTGTAAAAAATAAAGCGCAAACAATTCGGCAATTTGTTCTTTTGTCAGCGGTTGATGATCTTTCTCCCAATCGACAATGAGAGCAATGTACATCTTTAGCATTAAAAACGCCGTTATTTCCGCATTGCATGGGCGGATTTCCCCTTTTTCCACCGCCGCCTCAATTTTTTGCCGAATAAACTCAACCATCGCCCGGTCGAACTTAGTCAGCACTTCCTGCACCGCTATCGTGCCAATACTGCGCATTTCTTGGAGCAGCTTCGCTGTCAGCTGGTGGCGCTGGCGGAATTCTAAAATACGGTACAGAGCTCGATGAACGTTTTCGGAAAACGGCAACGACGAATCCATCGCTTGCTCAGCTTCTACTTTGATTTCCGCGATCAAGGACGAAACGATTTCATCAAGCAACTCCTCTTTGCTTTTAAAAAACGTGTAAATCGTCCCTTTGCCGACGTTGGCGAGCTTGGCGATCTGTTCCATCGTCGTTGCCTTGTAGCCGAAAGCAGCAAACGATTGAGCTGCTGCTTCGATAATCTGCCGTTTACGATCGCTTGCCATTAGCCTCATCCTTTAATATGACTGAATGAACGATTTGGTCAATTCATTTTTATCCTATCATAGACCTGCCTCCGGCGTAAAGGGCAAAAATAATACACATCTTAAGACACAGTTGCGGCACCCTCTACCTAAAGAAACGACACCATTCATCCCCAGGCAAAGCATTGCCTGGGGGCTGATGAGTCGATGACTAAACGGCTTATTGAGCGCTGCTGTACACGGCTTCTGCCGATCGGTTTGATTCCCCTTGCCGCAAATAATCAAGCACATCACGGACCGCCTTCTCCCCTTGATCAATGCAATCAGGCAATCCGAGACCTTCATAGGAGCTGCCAGCTAAAAACACCCCTGGCAGCTCCGCCGCCATATGCTGCTTAATCGCCGCCAGCCGCTCTCGATGCCCGACTGTATATTGCGGCATCGCCCGCTTCCAACGGGAGATGACGGCAAATTCCGGATGGCCATCAATTTTCATCACTTTGTTTAAGTCATCAAGCACGATGCGGACGATCTCATCGTCCGGCTGATCAACGATGTCTTCATCCCCCGGTCGTCCGACATAGCCACGCAAAAGCGCTTTGCCAGGCGGTGTCGTATGCGGCCATTTTTTATGCGTCCACGTGCACGCCGTCATTGTGTAATCGCTGCGTCGCGAGACGACAAACCCAGTGCCATCAATATCTTGGCGGATCGCTTTCTCCGGAAAAGCAAGCGCCACCGTCGCCACCGATGTCAGCGGTACCGAACGAAATGGGGCGAAAAACGGATAATCAGCGAGCATGTCCGGTACAATGTGGTGCGGCACAGTGATGATCACGCTGTCCGCCTCCCATGTTTCACCAGTGCTCAATTGAAGACGGTACGCCGAACCAGCCCGGGTGATCCGCTCGACACGCGTCCCTTTGATGACACTGCCCGGTTCAAGCCGCTTTTCCACTTCTTCAACGAGCGACTGCAAGCCGGTTTTTAATGTCTGAAACGCTCCTTTTCGCTCTTTCTGTTCTTTTGGCGTCGTTCGTTTTGCTCCTCGAACGAGGCTGCCGTATTTTTGTTCGAGCTGAAAAAACTGTGGGAACGTCGCCATTAAACTCATTTCGTCAATGTCACCGGCATAAATGCCAGACAGCAGCGGTTCGATCAAATTGTCCACCACTTCGTCGCCTAAACGGCGGCGAAAAAATTGGCCGAGCGGCATGTCACCGTTTGTTTTCACCGGCGGCAACACGAAATCGAGTGCCGCTCGCAGCTTGCCGACTGGAGAAAACAGCCCAGTCGTTAAAAACGGGGCGATGCGCGTCGGAATGCCCATCACCGCTCCGCCTGGGATCGGATATAATTGGCCGTTTACTAAAATGTACGATTTCCCAGTCGCATTGTGGACGATTTCATGTTCAAGGCCAACTTCCTTTACAAGACGGAACGCGCTCGTTTTCCTTGCCAAAAAAGAGTCTGGGCCACGCTCAATGACATAGCCGTCACGGATGACCGTCTGCACTTTTCCACCGAGCCGGTGTGTTGCTTCGACAAGCTTACATGTCAGCGGCAGACGCTGTTCTTTGATCGCTTTTTGCAAGTAGTAGGCAGCAGTGAGACCAGTAATGCCACCGCCGATAATGACAACCGTCCGTTTCTCTTCACTCATGCTCATCGCCTTCTTTTGCAAGCCGTTTTAGCACGACCGTCGCCAACGCATCAATAAACAGTGGATCGGTGTTCGGCATTTCTGGCCGGTAATAGCGGGCGCCAATTTCTTCGGTCACTTGTTTACATTCAATATCATTATCATACAACACTTCTAAATGATCGGCGACAAAGCCGACCGGCGCATAAACAAACGATGTATAACCTTGTTCATCGTGCAACTGGCGCGTCAAATCTTGCACATCCGGGCCTAACCAAGGCTCCGGTGTATTTCCAGCACTTTGCCAACCGACGGCGTAATGAGTGACACCGGCTTGCTCGGCGATGCGCTTTGCCGTGTCTTCAAGTTGCGCCGGATACGGATCACCAGCTTGGATGATTTTTTCCGGCAGGCTGTGGGCTGATACGATGAGCACCGCCTGCTCCCGTTCACGTTCCGGCATGGCGTCGAAAATAGCTTTCACTTTTTCCGACCAATATTGCAAAAACTTTGGTTCGTCATACCATTGATCGATCGTGTAAATGACCGGGCCACCAAGCTTTTCCGCCGCCGCTTTTGCCCGCTCGTTGTACGAGCGGATGCTGAATGTGGAATAATGCGGCGCCAAAACGATTGCCACCGCCTCTTTCACACCGTCAGCATGCATGCGCTCGACCGCATCCTCGATAAATGGCTCGATATGTTTCAGCCCTAAATACATGCAAAACTCGACTTCATCCTGCATTTCGTTCAGCCGCTTCTCGAGCTGTTTCGCCTGCGCTTCCGTGATTTTAGCGAGCGGTGACAGCCCGCCGATCGCTCGGTAGCGCGCTTTTAAGTCGTCAATTTGTTCTTGTGGCGGCTTCCTTCCATGGCGGATATGCGTGTAATACCGTTCGATATCGTCTTCTTTATACGGGGTTCCATACGCCATAACAAGCAGTCCGACCGTTTTTTTCGCCATTGTGTTGCACCTCTTTTAGTTCGTTGAAGTATAGTCATGGATAAAGGCAGTCAGCCGTTTCAATGTCGCCGGTTGGACATCCGGGAAAATGCCATGACCTAAGTTGAAAATATAGCCCGGCTGCTCCATCCCTTCGTCCAAAATACGCTTCACCCGCTCCTCGATCACATCCCACGGCGCAAGCAGCACTGCTGGATCCAAGTTGCCTTGAATGGCTTTTGTAATGCCTCGACGGCGCGCCTCGCGAATCGATAACCGCCAATCAAGACCGATGACATCAAGCGGCAAGTCATTCCATTCGTGTGCCAAGTGGCTCGCACCGACGCCAAACATGATGAGCGGCGCTCCTTCTTCACGCAAGGCAGCAAAAATACGCGCCATCGCCGGCTTAATAAATGTCCGGTAATCGTCTGCATTGACAGCGCCAACCCAAGAGTCAAAAATTTGCACCGCGCTTGCCCCGGCTTGAATTTGTGCTTTCACGTAGCGGATCGTCATCTCAGCGAGCTTGTCCATTAAAGCGAACCACGCTTTCGGTTCGGCATACATAAACGCCTTTGTCTTATGATAGTTTTTGGATGGACCTCCTTCAATCATGTAGCTGGCCAACGTAAACGGCGCGCCGGCAAACCCGATGAGCGGCACATCGAGCTGTTCGTTGACTAGGAGCCGGATCGTCTCAAGCACGTACGGCACATCATGTTCTGGATCGATCTCCCCTAGCCGTTCAACATCATGGAGCGAGCGGATCGGGTTGGCGATCACCGGCCCGACGCCGCCGCGAATTTCTACATCCACACCGATCGCTGGCAGCGGGGTCATAATGTCTTTGTATAAAATAGCAGCATCAACACCATATTGCTCAACCGGAAGCCTCGTGACGTAAGCGCAAAGCTCCGGCTGGTGCGTAATCTCAAATAGTGAATATTTTTCTTTCAGCGCCCGATACTCCGGCTGCGACCGTCCAGCTTGCCTCATGTACCAGACCGGCACATAAGCCGTTTTTTCACCCCGGCAGGCACGCAAAAAGGTATCGTTGATTCGTCTTGTCATCTCCATCCGCCTTTCTTTCATCTATTCCAGACAACCGTTTTCTCATTTTTTGCACATTCACATTGCTTATCTCTTTTTCACTATACAGCTTTCGCTGTCCAATGTATAGAGAAGGAAACAAACTGTCAAAAAATCGCCCGATTTTTCAACACATGCTTATTATAACAAAAAAGCCGCCCCGGCCGCACGGGACAGCGTTTTCTTTAAATGAGAAACATGGCGACAACGGTCGTGACCGCTAAACCGACAGCGACTGGAATTAAGTTGCGGCGCGCCAATTCAAATGGGTCGACTCCGCAAATGGCAGCCGCCGGAATGAGCGCCCATGGAACGAGCGTGCCACCGCCGACCCAAATGGCGGCAATCTGGCCAAGTGCCGTTAACGTAGCCGCTCCGCCACCAATGGCAACTGCGAACAAATGGGCGACCGAACCGGCAAGCGAGATACCAGAAAACCCGGAGCCGTCAAGACCGGTAATGGCCCCGACGATTGTGAGCGTCACCGCTCCGATCTCATTGCTCAACGGCACTGCATGGGCTAAAGCCACCCCTAAATCGTTGACAATGCCCTGTGACGCCTGTGGCAAATAGTCACCGATAATTTTCGCGAACCCGGCATCGCCAAGATAGAAAAAGGCAGCAATGGGAATAACAGGGCCGAACACTTTAAACCCGAACTGGAATCCCTCGATAAAATAATTCGTCACTTCCTCAAAGCTTTCTTGTCGGTGAGCTAAAATAGAAATGAGAATTAAAATAAAAATCGCTGTGCCGCCAACTAGAGCCGTTGCCTCGCCGCCTTGCAAGTGCAAATAAAACATCGCAACAACATCAAGAGCAAACAGCACCGGAATCAAAAACGCCATCCATTTTTTGGTTGGCTCGGCCAGCAGCCCACCCGTTTTCTCGAGCGTCGAATCGGTGGCCGCAGCGATTTCTGCATCCCCACTCGTCAAGCGCCCTCGCTTCATGTCGCGGCGCAACAAATAAAATGCGGTGACAGTCGTGACCACCCCCATAACAAAAACGAGTGGTACACTAGCAGCAATTACCTCGCTAACCGGCAATCCGGCTGCATCAGCCGTCAGTTTCGGCGCCGCTTGAATGATAAAATCACCAGAAAGGGCGATACCGTGTCCGAACAAGTTCATCGCCATCGCCACCCCTAGCGCGGGCAGCCCGACGCGGACCGCCGCTGGCAATAGCACCGCCCCCATCAGGGCAACGGCCGGAGACGGCCAGAAAAACCAAGAAATCACCATCATCAACATCCCGATCGTCCAATACGCCCAAGCCGGCGTGCGAATAAAACGGACAAATGGCGACACCATCACATCGTTAATACCAGTCACCGACAGCACTTTGCTCATCGCGACAATAATCGAGATGACTAAAATCGTCGGCAACAGTTCGGTAATGGCGTAAATAAAGCTGTTAAACACCCCGCTCACTGCCGCGCTCAGTGAATGGGTGGCGACCGCCGCCAACAAAAAAATGCCGGCAATGCAAACGAGCGATGTATCTTTGCGGGCAACCATAAACCCAATAATGAGCACGATAAACAGCAAGTAAATCCAGTGCAGTGCCACAAGCTCTACACCCATAAACCAATCCCCTTTCTCCCCAACTTCCAGCCCGTCCCCCCGGACGTGCACCTAGGCCGGTGTACTACAGCATATGAAACGTGCTCAGAGGTGTGAGAACAAAGTGCAAACAACAGTCTGAAGCACAATCCGGGAACAGAGATGTGAGGAAGAAGCACAAGCAGAAGTGTGAGTGTGGACAAAGGTGTATAGTGCGGAGACATGTTCACCAAAAATAAAAAATGCCGGCGCCAACACAAAAAAGCGTTAGCGCCCGGCTTTTCGCTCGTGTCGCGGGCGTACATATCGTTTGGCCGTCCAAACGCCCCAAACGATTCCACCCACCCATGTGACAAGCCAAAGAAAGTGCGGGGAAACAGCAAACAACACAAGATGAAACACGGTATTTTGTCCGATAAGCAAGATAGAGAACAACCGAATGGCAGCAGCAGCTGGCTGCGTTCGCGGCAGCGGGTACAGTTGTGTCCATAGCAAATACCGATGGCGAGAAGGTAGTACCGATAACTGAATGGCGGTCGCATAAAGAAACAAAAACAAGATGGCTGCCTGTGCATATTCGTGATCGACCACAACGAGCAACACGCTCCCAATCATCGTCAAACGGATGTATAACCCCGCATACCCGCCAGCGCGAAGAAATGTGCGTACGTACAAGTAAAAAAAGGCGTTCCCTTGCCCGTACGGGATCAGACGAAGCAACGGGTCAAGCCAGCGTCGCCGCTTCGCTTCCTCCTTCCATTCGGGGACATCGGTAAACAAGTTCGCCAATCGATAAAACGCTCTTGCTGCGCGCTGCTCTTCGGCAATAAGCCGATCCCATTTCCACATTTTATCTTTCGTTAAACGTGCTAAGTAAATCGAAAGAGCCACCATCAGCGCAACAATCGTCACTAAAAACAGCCATGGCGCGTCTGCCAGCCAAAAATAAACGGCTAATGCGGCTAACCCAAAGCGGGCGAGCGCGCTTTGGCGGTGAAAAGACGGCTCGGCGATGTAACTTCCTTTCCAAGCGGCCCATAAATTCCAAAACTTTAAGCCGACGAGTCCAAGCAAAAAAAGCGGCCACGGCACCGAAGAAAACCGGGAGTGAAGCGGGCCGGCCAACAAAAGCAGCAAGCAGAGGCCGTATACATGCCACATGGCTGAGAAGAGAAATGCCCGGCGAATATACGGGCGCAGCTGCCATTCAGCAGCCAGCAAAAACACTGTATCCGCCTCACGAAACAACGTGCGCACCGTCCCCGCTGCAGCTGCCCAGCCGAACGCCACCGCAGCAATGGCCGCATATGGAAACGAGTCGGGAAGCGTCTCGACCCAACGCTTGTACGTGACCGCTACACCGCTAAGAACGATGATTAAACCAACGAGCAAGTGATCGTTCAACATATAGCGCAAATAGCGCGCCCTCTTTTTCCCCTCGGCTCGGAGACGCTGCCACCAAAGCTTACGGGCATCGATCATGGCGCATCGTCCTTTGTCAATTCGATATATACTTCATCGAGCGTCGCCGCTTTAAGCCCGAACTGGCGGCGAATATCGTCAAGTGTCCCTTTCGCTTTGACGCGTCCTTGATGCAAAATGATGAACGAATCACAATATCGCTCCGCTGTCGCTAAAATGTGTGTCGACAACAAGATGCCTGCCCCCTTCGCCTTTTGTTCATTCATCCGCTCCAGCAACGCATGTATGGCGAGCGGGTCAAGGCCGAGAAACGGCTCATCGATAACATAAAGCGGCGGCTCAAGCAAAAAAGCACAAACAATCATCACTTTTTGTTTCATCCCTTTGGAAAAGTGCGCTGGAAACGAGGAAAGCCGCCGCTCTAAGCGAAACTCACGAAGCAGTGGCGGAAGGCGGCGCTCATATTCCTCTTCACTAAGTCCGTACGCCATCGCCGCTAGCCGCAAGTGCTCTTCAAGCGTCAATTCTTCATACAACACCGGTGTTTCGGGAATAAAAGCAAATTGCTTCCGGTACGTTTCCGGCTTCGCAGCCAACGTATATCCGTTGACCGAAATCGTACCGCGACGCGGTTCCATCAGCCCGATAATATGTTTGATCGTCGTACTTTTGCCAGCACCATTTAAGCCGATTAATGCGACCATTTCTCCACGTTCAACTGTAAACGTCACATCCTCAAGCACGTTTTGCGACGTATATCCCCCGTATAAGTGCTCCACTTGCAAAAGCGTCATCGTTCGCTTCCTTTCCGTATCTTGAATCACGTTTGTCCCCATTTTACCAAAGAACGTCTATCGTTACCAAAAAAGTTCTTTTCGTCGTCCTGTATAAATGCTCTTATCCCGGGCATGATAAATAGCGAAGAGGGGATGGGGAATCACCAAATAAAAACCGATGAACAATCCATCTGAAATGGGGTGTTTGTCAAAGACACCTTTGTGAGCTGCAAGACGTTGTAACTGTTCATAAATAAAGACCATCTATTTGTTGCTCAAAAGCAACGAACCTGTCCAAAAGGGATGGTCACCTTGAACAAAGGAAGCGCTCACGTCTAAACGACTTTGTCGCAAATGGGGTGTTCATCAAACGCACATTTGAATGATCCTCTCCCCTTTTCATCGACCGGGATGTAATCGTTTCACGGGATTACATCCCGGTTTTTTTATGGTAAAATGAAGAAAACGAAAGGAAAGGGTGACCGTTTCCGTGAGCGATTGCATTTTTTGCAAAATTATTAAGGGCGAACTGCCGGCGGCGAAAGTGTACGAAGACGAGCACGTGCTCGCATTTTTAGACATCAGCCAAGTGACAAAAGGGCATACGCTTGTCATCCCGAAAGTACATACAGAAAACGTTTTTACCCTCACTCCTGATATGGCCAGCCGGCTGTTTAGCGTCGTACCGACGATCGCCAACGCATTGAATAAAGCGTTCTCACCAGCCGGGCTCAATTTGCTGAACAACAATGGCGAAGCAGCCGGGCAAACGGTGTTCCATTACCATCTCCACCTTATTCCGCGCTATGGCAAAGGTGACGGGTTCGGAGCTGTTTGGAAGTCACATGCAAGCGACTATACGCCTGCCGACTTGCAAGCGATCGCCGCCACAATCCGCGAACAGCTCAACTAAAAAACCGGAAGCAGGGGTTTCCTGCTCCCGGTTTTTATTGTTGCTCAAGCACATCTTGCAAATCTTTGTCTTTGATCTTGACATTAGCATCTTTCACAAGTTTGTCCACTTTCGACTGCATCGTTGACGGGTCGAGTTTGCTCCGTTTCACTTCAAACGTTATTTCTTCTTTCATTTTGTCAAACGTTTTTTTCTTTTCCTTATCCGTCACTTTAATGATATGGTAACCGTAATCCGTCTTGATCGGGTCGCTCACTTCGCCGACTTTCAGCTTGTAGGCAGCCTCTTCAAACTCTTTGACCATTTTCCCTGCGCCAAACCAGCCTAAGTCACCGCCGTTAGAAGCCGAGCCAGGATCTTGCGAGTATTCTTTCGCCAACTTGGCGAAGTCCTCGCCTTTGTCCAACTTCGCTTTCACTTCTTTCGCCGTTTTTTCATCTTCCACTAAAATATGGCTGGCGCGAACTTTCGGCTTGTAATTGTCATAATACTCTTTCAGCTCTTTATCCGTCACTTTAATGTCTTCAATAGCCGCTTTCGCCCGTAGCAGGTCGAGCTTGATCATCTCGCGGATCACTTTTTCTCCATTTTGCTGTACAGCCAGGTCGTACTGTGTGCCGTACGCTTCCTTAATCCGTTCGATTTCACGGTCAATTTCCTCATCAGTCACCTTGTACTTTTTGCTCAACACTTTTTCATCAATCAAGTCGCGTAGCACTGTCTTGCCGACACGCTCTTTCATCTCATTATAAAATTCATCTTTCGTAATAGCACCGTTTTTCGTTTCCACAACTGCTTCTGAATCGCCGTTATTGCAGGCCGACAAAGCCATAAGCGAAACAACGGCGGTAGCCATCATCCATTTTTTCATTTGTTTCACAACCCCTATATCTTTTTTCGTTTTTCCTTTTCCGCGAGGCCGGCTATTGATGTTCCGGCATCAAGCTTTTAGACCTGTTCAACATGTCAACGGCACGGGGAAACAAAACACCTGTCCGCCTAAACCACGACAATAACTATATCACATTTACAGCCAAAAAAAACCTCTTTCCATTTTAGTCATCTGCCCATCACATGTACGCTTGCCATACATATGATGGGGATGAAGCACTGTGCTGGTGTTCTCCTTGCCGAAAGGGGGTGTTACGATGAGCGCACCTTATAGCGGAGGGTTTTCGTTAATTGTCGTGCTGTTTATTTTGCTAATCATTGTCGGCTGTGCTTGTGTCATCTACTAAATGAAAGAGGGTGCTCCCACGCCGGGAGCACCCTTTTTCTTCATCGTCCCCATCTTCACCTGTGAGCAGGGCGGGCAGCTTTTTATGTAAACAATACTTCGAAATAGGAAGAAATCAATAAAATCGTAATAAGTACATTAATCGTGCGAAAAACGGCCGGCTGTTGCTCCTCCGGAATATCGCGCTGTGCACAGAGCGAGTGGGTGAGCTTGTTCACCAAAAACAAAATCATAACCGCCAGAGGGATAAAATAAAGCGCCAAAGCTGTTCCCCTCCTCCCCATCTTAGCCAAACGCCGCCCATGGCTTTAACTTTACATCGTTCATAGTGAGAAATCAATCTTTTTTTCTCTTCCGAGCATGGCGAACCGATTTTTTCTATTGGTTAATGTGAACAAATTCGGTAAAATATACGTAAAAGCCGTCATAATTTTATGTCAGCCAAAGGAGCACGGTGTATGGAATCGTTGGAAAAGCGAGTGGCCAAGCTCGAATTTCACCAGTCATTGCTGATGGAAATGGTGGATGAAGCAAAAAAACCGTTTTATTCTCTCATCATCCGCGCTGATTTAACAAAAGAAGAAGTCGACGCGTTCCTTTCGTTTTGCCAGGAGCTCGCTGAACAATATGAGCAGCAAAAAGCGGAAGGATTGACAATCTTCACTCCCCTGCTCGTGCAATTTGCCGGGATGCTTCATCCGAACCTTCCGCTTGAACAAACAGTTGATGCCATGTTGGCTCAACAAATGTTCGTGCCGCTCATGACAGAGCTAAAAACACTCATCCGAACTGTCAGTTAGCCTGGCTGGCCAGTTCTTTCTCGTGCTCTTCCGCTTTTGGCGCCCGCTTGACGAGTTTGCCATCTTGCTCAACAAAATCTTCTTTAATGTTTTCGAACGCCCGTTCAAAAATCTCCATAAAGTCGTCCCCATAAATATTGCGGACGATGCACATCATTTCTAAAATTTCAGGAAACTTACCATATAACTCGCGTAACGGCAGCGCCCCGTTAAAGACGGCGTTTCTTGTTGGGTCGTATGTCTCCATCAATTTCATCAGCACTTCTTCGCCTTTTTCCGTCAGCTCAATGTACGTATTGCGCTTATCATCTTGTTTTTTAGAAAACGAAAGCAACCCTTTTTCTTCCAACTTCTTCGAGAAATTAAATGCTGTCGAGACGTGCATCACACCAAACTTGGCGATTTCCGAAATGGAGGCGCCTTTAAAATGGTACGCAATCCATAAAATATGGTGTTCGTTAATGTTCAAGTTAAACGGTTTAATCCATTGTTGCCAATCTTTTTCAATCGATTTCCACAGCGCCTTGCTCAGCTGGGCGATCCGTTGGCTAAATAACATGGCCTCTTTGATGGAATAATGTTGTTCCGTCGATTTCATCGTTCCACCCACTCTTCCCTCACCGTATTTTTTACTTTCTATTATATCAATAAAACAAAAAGGAATAAAGACAAAAATATTTATTTTTATAATTTTTTCTGCATATTCATATTAGTAAGTATAAAAGCGCTTGCTGCATACAGGGGGAGAACATAATGATGTATATACAATGGCTGTTTGCTGCTGTTGGATTCTTATTTTTCTGTTTTTTTATAAACGCGTTTGTTTCCTTATGGAAAGCGCGGGCGTATCCGCCGAAAGCGCTGTTGAAAGAGCAGGCAGTGCGCTATATTGGAATAGCGTCCATTTGTCTGCTCGTTGCCTGGCTTCTCGGCTACGCCTAGCACTTATTTGAATTTTCACATAACAGAAGGTAGTAACCAGGCTAGCAATGGGCTTTTTTTGCCTACCCACTTTGATAGCAAAAAACCCGACCAACAATGATCGGGTTTTTTGCCGTTTACACGTGCGCTGTGACGTTCATCCGTCGGAAAATCGATGCCACGATCGGATAGACGATGACCATCGCCACCGTGTTCAACGCCGCAGCTGGCAGCACAACGGTGACAAACAGCGTCGAAAACGCCGCTTCACCTGGCAACCCGACGATCAAAAGCACCGCCGTCAAAAACACCACACCGGAGATGACGGTGCCGACAGCCGTCAGCACCGCGGCTCCGATAACCGTTTGGCTATATTTTTTCAGCAATGTCACTAGGGCAAACACAACAAAGGCGGTGATGATTTTATCGATCACATTTGGCAGCTGCCCGCCCGGGAACGTCGTCGTCATTGCCGAGATCAAGCCGGTGGCGACACCGACAATA
This sequence comes from Geobacillus thermodenitrificans subsp. thermodenitrificans DSM 465, assembly GCF_000496575.1. GTDB lineage: Bacteria > Bacillota > Bacilli > Bacillales > Anoxybacillaceae > Geobacillus > Geobacillus thermodenitrificans. The sequence goes on from NZ_AYKT01000011.1 coordinate 73,198, forward strand.
CCAGCCGCTTTAGCACTTGGAAACAACAAAATTGCCAAAAACATCATCGCCAGCATCATGTCCGGCTTCATGCCGGCAAACAACCCGGGAATGACCGCGTGCAGCACAGCTCCGATTCCGACTAACAGCGCCATCGATACTAATGTTCTCACATTCATGCTCATCTCTCCTCTTCTCTCCTCACCTATTCTCTTGCTTGAGAATTTTTCTATCATTATATCACTTTGCAGTATAAAAGTGAAGAAAAAATTTTCAGGCAAAACGGCGACGGAAGTCGTTCATAAATGCCGCGAGTGCCTCGCACGCCTCAAGCGGTACAGCGTTGTAAATCGACGCTCGGCAGCCCCCAACCGATCGGTGTCCACCAAGTCCGACAAAGTTTCGCTCCTTCGCTTCTGCGAGGAATGCCTTCGTCAGTTCTTCACTCGGCAGTGTGAACGTGACGTTCATGAGCGAGCGACTTCCTTTTTCCGCATGCGGTTTGTAAAAGCCTCCGCTTTCGTCAATGGCCTCATACAGCACAGCTGCTTTTTGCTGGTTGCGCGCTTCGATTGCCGCCACTCCGCCCTGTTCTTCAACCCATTCGAGCACGAGCGACAGCATATAAATCGCAAACGTCGGTGGTGTGTTGTATAACGAATTGCTTTTTTGGTGCGTCCGGTAGTCGAGCATCGTCGGCAGCCCATCCGGAATGCGTTCAAGCAAATCGTTGCGGATGATGACGACCGTGACTCCCGACGGGCCAAGATTTTTTTGCGCTCCAGCGTAAATCAAGGCAAACTTGCTGACATCAAACGGCCGGCTCAAAATATCACTTGACATATCAGCAACAAGATCAACCGGCACGTCTGGAAACTCATTCCATTGTGTACCAAAAATAGTGTTGTTGGACGTAATATGGACGTAGGAAGCATCTTTCGGCCATTTCACGTCGTCCAACGATGGAATATACGTGTAGTTCGCCTCCTTACTTGAAGCGACGACCGTCGTCAAACCGATTTTTTGCGCTTCTTTCAGCGCTTTTTCCGACCATGAACCGGTTAAAACATAGCAGCCGATTTTCCCTTCGGTGAGGAAATTCATCGGCACCATCGAAAACTGCAGACTCGCCCCACCTTGCAAAAATAAAATGTCATAGCCATCCGGTACGTTGAGGAGTCGCTTGAGCCGCTCTTTCGCCGCATTGTGGACGGCGTCATATTCCTTGCTGCGATGGCTTAATTCCATCACCGACATGCCAGTATTCTGGAAGTTGAGTAGCTCCTTTTGCGCCCGCTCGAGTACCGGCAACGGCAGCGCCGACGGGCCGGCGTTAAAATTGTACACGCGTTCCACTGTCATCCCTCACTTTATTCTCCAGGTAGTCCCTTTGATATTATTATCCTAACACGAATTTTTAAAAAAGAAAGGGAATTTTTTGAAAAAGCGCTTTCAAATGATGACCCCAAAAAAAAAGCCCTTGATTACAAGGACTTTGCCTGCTTTCGCCGCTCGCGCTCCTGACGGATGCGCTCCATATAAATCTCCCCTTCTTTTTCAATGAACGCCTCATCGATTTCCCGCTCGCGCGCTGCTGTTTTCACGGTCATATAACCGCTGAAAATAATACCGGCAACAACTAAGTAGATCCACCACGGCAAGCTAAGCATCTCCATCCCCCTTTTACTGTGCTTGTCTTACTAAACTATACGCACAAGCAGGCAACCGTATGCATAAAGAAAGAGGCGGATATACCGCCTCTTTCTTCGGGACAACGCTTATGCTCGTCTCGTTTTTTCTTTCCCCTTTGCTTTCCTCCTCTGTCATCGCCGCTCGTTCGAGCCTTCTTTCAACTATGTTGGAGAATTGGGATGATTTCCATGATCGGTTCGATCCCGTCTCATCCCTCCTATCCCTGTAGCTATTTCTCATTACCCGCTGTCTTTGGCGCTGAAACAGCCAAAAACGCCGGCTTGTAAAATGAACGGTTGTCAAGGGCAAAAATGCGCTCGGTAAACTCGCCTGGCTTCACTTTTTCCAGTGCACGGTCGATCATATTCATCTTCGCATCCAAATTATCAATATAATGAAGCACTTCCGCCTCTTTGACAAGCGGCGGCTTCGGGCTGCCCCACTCCGCTTTTCCGTGGTGCGACAACACGAGATGTTGCAAAATGACGACCTCTTCGCCTTGAATGCCGAGCTGTTCAGCCGCCTTGCTAATTTCGCTGACCATGATTGAAATATGACCGAGCAAATTGCCTTCAAGCGTATACACCGCCGATACTGGGCCGGACAGTTCGATCACTTTGCCAAGGTCATGCAAAATAATGCCGGCATAAAGCAAGTCTTTATTGAGCGACGGATACAAGCGAACGAGCGCCTCAGCGAGTTCGAGCATAGAGACGACGTGATACGCCAGTCCGGAAATAAATTCATGATGGTTTTTCGTCGCTGCCGGATACTCAAAAAACGGCGTTTCATATTTTTTTAGCAAATAACGCGTAATGCGCTGAATATTTGGATTTTCCATGGAAAATATGTAATCCATCACTTTCGCCTTCATTTCCTCACGAGTAAGCGGAGCAGTCTCTAAAAAATCATCAACACGCACCGCTTCGCTCGGATGGGCGGGGCGGATCGAGCGGATGCGAAGCTGCAGTTTGCCGCGGTAATTATGAATATCACCGACCACTTTGACAATGCATTCCGGCGCGTACCGTTCCTCATCGTCAGGAGACACATCCCACAACTTTGCTTCAATGTCGCCGCTTTTATCTTGTAAAATTAATGTTAAAAACGGCTTGCCGTTGCTGGCAATGCCTTTGGTTGCTGATTTAATGAGCAAAAACAAATCGACTTGTTCCCCGACTTCATAATGAATAATGCCTTTCGCCACGTTTGTTCTCCTCCGTTTCTCTTTACGTACCCTTTAGTATATCATAACGGTCGAACCGCAAAAAGAAAGCCTTGCCGACTAGGCAAGGAAACCGGGCTCCATCGTCTCTTTACACCGCTTATTTTTTTGTCAGCTGAACGGCTTGTTTCATATCTTTGAAAATATTCATCCGCCCATACATGAGCACACCGCCGCGATACACTTTCGCGCCGATATAAATGAGCACAGCAATCGTCGTTAATAACAAGGCAAAACTGAGCGCTACTTCCCACATCGGTACTGAAACGAGACCGACGCGCAAAAACATGAGCATCGGGGTGAAAAAAGGAATGAACGAGGCACCAATGATAAACGCTGATTCCGGCATATTCAATCCAGACATGGCGATCATAAATGCGACGATAACCAATATCATTGCCGGGGTAATCGCTGACTGCACATCCTCCACACGGCTGACGAGCGAACCGAGCACAGCAAATAACACCGCATACAAGAGATAACCAAGCAGGAAGAAAATGAGCGCATACACCCATATCGACATCGACACATTGTCAAACCCTAGAAAGCGCCACAATTCCTGACCGTTCATTTTGAGAGCGGTGAACCCAACAGCAAAGAAAACGAAAAACTGTGTCAAGCTGACAAGCGCCACGCCGATAATTTTGCCAAACAGATGTTGAACGGGAGAAACACTCGACACTAAAATCTCCATCACACGCGACGATTTTTCTGTCGCGACTTCGGTAGCCATCATACCTCCGTACATGAGGACAAACATATACATTGCGAACAGAAGGACGTAAACAAGTGAACGCGCTTGGTTCAACTCCTCTTCGGTTTTCGCGTTTTCTTCTAGCGCCACCTTTTGAAACGGAACTGGTTGGTAAAGCACGGCCATTTGTTCCTCTGTGAGGCCGATTTTAGCAGCAGAAAGTGCTGTTTTCAGCTCATTTAACACTCGCTCCAGTTCTTCAGGCGTTCGATTATCTGCAATCGTATTCGCATAATAAGCTGCCTCCGGTAATCCTTCCGCATCCATAGACAATATGAGCAATCCATCCCATTCTCCTTCTTTGACAGCCCTTTTTGCTTCGTCTTCCATATCGGTAATTTTAGTTAACGTGATTTCTTCACGATTCACCTGCTTTTCGAGCGCTTTGTACAAAGATTCCGTACGGTCAATGACCGCGACATGCTCCTGTTCATCGCTGGTGAAAAACTCGATGATCGTCTTAATATTGGCCAATCCGATGATCAAGAGACAGGTAATAGCGGTTGTGATCAGGAACGCCTTCGCCTTGAGCTTTGTCACATACGTATGTCCTAATACAAGCCAAAATTTATTCATACGCAGCACCTACTTTTTCGATAAAAATATCATGCAAAGACGGCTCTTCCAAAGCAAATAGACGCACCGTCACCCGATCTGCGATATGGCGGAAGATAGCTTGCGCTGTCTCTTCATTGGCGATTTGCAATCGCACCCCTTCAGCCGTTTGATTGTATCGAAGGACGCCAGGAAAATCTTTCAATTCTTCAAATGCTCCTTCGCCGCGAATGAGAAGATTTTTCCTGCCAAATGACCGTTTCAACTCGCGCAGCGCCCCAGATACAATTGCTTGCCCACTTCGCAAAATGCATACATGCTCGCACAACTCTTCGACGTGTTCCATTCGATGACTTGAAAAAACAATGGTTGTTCCGTTTCGTTTTAAATCAAGCACCGCCTCTTTCAACAGCTCGACGTTTACCGGATCAAGTCCACTGAAAGGCTCATCTAAGATTAATAGATTCGGTCGATGAAGCACAGCGGCAATAAACTGGATTTTTTGTTGGTTGCCTTTCGACAACTCCTCAACCCGCTTGTTGGCGTAATCACGGATATGAAAACGCTCGAGCCAGCGATTGATTTCTGGGACAATATCGGCCTTTTTCATTCCGCGCAACCGTCCTAAATACAAAAGCTGCTCTTGCACTTTCAACTTCGGATACAATCCGCGCTCTTCCGGCAAATAACCGATCAGATGACTTTTAGAGTAATCAATCGATTCTCCTTGCCACCGAATCGTGCCTTCTGTCGGCAATAGGAGCCCTAAAATCATCCGAAAGGTCGTCGTTTTTCCCGCTCCATTTGCCCCAAGCAATCCAAACATTTTCCCTTCTGGAACCGTCAACGTCAAATGATCAACAGCCGTCGTCTGACCAAATCGCTTCGTCACATCAATGATCTCTAAACTCATCCACATTCCCCCAAAATAAAATGAAATTTCCACCCCTATATATAACGTCTACCACCTAAAAAAAGTTTCAACCACAAGCAGGAATTTTCCTTATGATTCGCTAATGAAAAAGAAGTGAATCATGATTCAGCGAAGGGAGATGTTCACATGCCGACGTATACGTTGACCGCTTTTGAACGTAACGGAGAAAAGTTGCTTGATGAGACATTTGAAGCTGCCAATGATGAGGAAGCAAAAAAAATCGGCGAACAAAAGCTTCGCGAGCGCGGCTGTTTTGATAAAACCCACCGCTGCGTCAACGCGAGCGGCAAGTTGATTTTGTTTCACCGCTAAGCAAAACACCCCGGAACGCCCGGGGTGTTTTCATTTAACCAAAAATGGCTTCCATGATTTTTAGTTTTTCTTCTGTGTATTCCATAAAATGTTCGTTGTACACTTTTGGCTCTTTTGGATTCGCTTGGCGGGTGATTTTCCTTGTTTTCGGGTCGACAAATTTGCTTGATGCCCCGCAGCCGAGTCCGATGATCGACTGCTGCTCTTCCATGATCATAATATTGTAAATGCTCTCATGTTCTGGCAAGGCGTAACCGACATTTTCGAGATTGCCGAGAATATTTTTTTGTCGATACAAATAATACGGCACATAACCATGCTTGCTCGTCCACTCTTCGGCCGCTTTCATCATCGCTTGTATTTCTTCACGGTCGGCGACTTTATACTTTTGTTTGTTTTTCGTCATTTCTGAGGCCCGCTTGAACGATAGCGTATGAACGGTGAGCGACTCCGGCATGAGCTGTTCTGTCTCGGCAAGCGTATGCGTAAACTCCGGCAGCCCTTCGCCAGGCAGACCGATAATTAAATCCATATTAATGTTGTTCATCCCCATTTTTCGTGCCAAGTGAAACTTGTTGATCGTTTCTTCAACGGTATGATGGCGGCCGATCGCTTTTAACGTCTCTTGAATGTATGACTGCGGGTTGATGCTAATGCGATCGATCTGCCATTTTTTCAAGACGTCGAGCTTTTCAGGGGTAATGGTGTCTGGTCGTCCGGCTTCGACTGTAATTTCGCGGACGCGGTCGACATCCGGAAACACCTTATACATATGAGCGTATAGTTGGTCCATCTCCTCAGCTGTAATGCTCGTCGGCGTCCCGCCGCCGTAATAAATCGTTGTAATCCGGATACCGCGTTCACGCAAAAAGCGGCCGACCGCTTCCATTTCGTAATGAAGCCCGGCTAAAAAGGCGTCAACCGACCCTTGGCGGCCGTTGATCGCGTACGCCGGAAACGTGCAATAAGCGCATTTCGTCGGACAAAATGGAATGCCGATATAAATGCTCACTTCATGGGACAAATCGTACAAATCCGGCACAACCGTGAGCTGGCGGTCAACGATCGCTTGCATTAGCTCAATTTTTTCTTTTGTTACTAAATATTCTTCCGCTAGCTTCTGATGCGCCTCTTCTTTCGTCATCCCGGAACGCAGCAGCTGATGAAGCAGTTTCACCGGACGGACCCCGGTTAAAATGCCCCATGGCTGAATGATGTTGGTATAGCGTTCAAGAAGCGTTACATACACATGGAAGATGGCGTTTTTCAACCGTTTTTCACGCGCTTTCCCGTCCGCTCCTATTGGTGCATCATACTCATACGTAGCTTCCTCGACGCGCCCGGTCGCCTTGTCGACAAGCGTTCCGGAAACGGTGATGCGACCGTTTTCGTTAACGGTAAACGAAACGGAGGCATCCGCTTCAAGAAGCGACGCAAACGAAAGCACAGGCGATTCGAAAAACAGCTCGGTTATCACTTCAAGCGGACGCTGAAACCGTTCAGGATTCGGCAGTCCTTGAATTTCGATACGCACGTTCATCACCTTTTCTGTCAAACTTCTTTCAGTGTACAGAACTGCTGTTTCCCTCGTCAAGCGGAAGAATACACCTCCTTCGCTGCCCTTTGTGGAAAGGTGCCGCTTCAAACGAGCGATATAAATTCTGAACAGCTCATTTTTCTTTGAGAAGTAAAATATATTGTTTCATGCGCATAGACAAGAAAAAAGGTGTCCCTCTTCTTTTGGAACACCCTCCCTTGCCCTTTACTGTTTCGTTTTGAGCTTTTGCAAAAACTCTATTCGTTGTTGTTTGCGGAAATGTTCCTTCACCATGTAAGCGACGCCGAGCTGTTCGTTTGAGCGCGTCACCCAATCGGCTGCCCTCTTCACCTCGACCGGTGCATTGCCCATGGCGACGCCAAGCCCAGCTGCCTCAATTGCCGGCAAATCGTCAACACCATCGCCAATCACTACCGTTTCTTTCAGCGATACACCGATATGTTGAGCAAGCCGACGCAGTCCAGTGAGCTTAGATACCCCTTGCGGGACAATTTCCATTTTTCCGTTCGGATGCATAATCATATCAATGGATGGAACAGATTTTGCCAGCACAGCTGCGGCCTCATCCCGCTCCTCATCCTCGGCAAAATAAACATCGATTTTCGGCACGGCCACCGGTTCATCGATCAGCACATCGCCGAGTGAATCGACAAACTGGGTCGGGTAGAAAAATGGGTCGCTTGACGAGAGCACCGTCTGTACGACGAGATTTTTTTTCACTTTTTTCCGGTTACCGAGCGAATACCGCTCATGCATCAGACGAATATTGCAGTTAAAGTTTTCTAAAATTTGCACGATGTTAAACGTCCGCTCTTCAGGAATCACCGCTTCAAACAGTTTGTCATCAAGCGTTTTGCCGATCATCGCCCCTTGAAAGGTGATGAGCATCCCATCAAGTCGCAGTGCTTTTGCCACCTTGCGGGCGGAGAGCAAATTGCGACTTGTCATTAACGTGACGTAAACTCCTTTTCGCTTCACATAGGCGACCGCCTCTTTCGTTTCACGTGGCAGGCGGCCGTTATTTTTCAAAATCGTTCCATCAATGTTGAGTGCTAACAGCTTATAATACACGGCTGTCTCCCCCTTTTGTCTGTGCCTCGTTTTCCGTCAACTAAAGCCGCCTCTTCATCTGCTAGCGGCAGCTTTGCATTTCTTATCATTCTCATGACTATGACAAAACGGACAAAAAAAGAACACCCGACCGGGTGTTCTTCCCTATTTTTCTTCCATCAACGAACGATGCAACTCTTCGAGCGGTTTCATCGCGATTTGTTGGACTTCGGCAATCGTCATGCTCATTTGTTGTTCAAGCGCCATCAGGCGGGCTAGTTTCGCATTTTGTTGAGCGAGTGCCATCGCCTTTTGCGCCTGTTCGATTTCATCGGGCAAAATGGCTGCTCCGCGCATTTGTTTTTCGTGAAGCCGAAGCTGAATGTCGCGGAAATTGGCAAACATCTGATAGGCCGTTTCATCACGACGGACATCTTCGTACGCCTGTTTCAATTGCTGAAATGGCTCGCTCGCCCGAATTGCCTGCTCAAGCTGTCTGGCAAGTGCGTGAAGAGATTCAGACATGAAAAGGATCCTCCTACATCAATATTGTTCACGTTCTAACGTATGCGCCGGCGGTCGGCGATATGCCTCCAGCTACAGCCATAAGCCGATGATTCCTTGAACGGCGCCGATCATTGCGCCAAGCAAAGCGCCCAAATACGTAATCATTTTCAGCTCGCGGCGGGCGATCGATAAAATAATCACCTCTAATCGCCTCAGTGAAAACGACTCAACTTGATTGCGGACAATGTCCGCCAATCCGAGCTTCCCCACGATTCCCTCGATCTTATCACTGAGCGCATGGATCGCTGCGTTCGCTGCTTGCGGAACGAAGCGGTCGAACAGTTCTCGTTCATACGGAGCGATCAGCTCGGCGAGCGGACGGTCGAGCCAGTCATTGTTTCGCACAAGACCACGGGCGGCGGCGCTCACCGTCTCCTTGATGCGCTGGCGGCCGATCATCTCTTCGACCGCAGCTAATGGATAGCTGATCCATTTGTTCCATTCCGTCCAAAGAAGACGGGCTAACATCGCCCTTGTACCGGCATGGCGTAAAAATTTGCCAAGCTCTGACTGCACTTTATCGACGAAATTAACATTGCCGAGCAACATTTGCATCATACCTCCGACCATCCCTCTCTCTTGAAAAAAACGGTCGATCATGCCAGCAATCTGCCGCTTCCCTTCTTCGCTGCTGAAATAGTCGATCACCCGGTCGGCCAAGTAGTCGGCCAAGCTTTCAATGCGTGATTCCATCGTTTCTTTCAGTTCCGGCGACAATAGATCGCGAATGGGCCGCAGACGCCATGTTTCACTCCATTGTTCATACGCCCGCCCTGCTTGCTTAGCTGCCAGTTCACTAAGCCATTCATCCGGCGCATGGACGCCAAAGCGTTCAAGCAGCTGTGCCGGCGTTTCCCGACGTGAAAGCCATCGTTTCAACCATTCGCGCCCCCAATCGGCCACCTCTGCGACGAAGACGGGATCCGTAAGCTTACGCCGCAGCCCTTCCGGCGTCACTAAATGCTCAACGACTGTTTTCCCGAGTTGCTCGGCAAGTTCTCGCCTCCGTTTTGGGATCAAACCGGGAGTTAGCGGCAGTCGCTTTCCAAATATGTATATCGGCTCATACGGGCGAAACAACATGACGATAGCGATAAAATTCGTCATCCCGCCAATGAGCGCCCCGACTGCCATCATAAACAACAAATAAACGAACGTGTTCATCGCCTTCCCCTTTCGTCTGTGCCGCTGTCACCAAACGGCAGCCCTCATCATACGATACGATATAAACGTTTGCCTAATTTTTCATTATAGAGCTTGCCTGATGAATGCGCAAATGAGGGACTGCGATGAGCGAACAACGAACCGTTGCAGTGTTAACGGAAATAACGGAAACAACTGAACAACCATCGTTTGGCTCTATTCATTGTTTTTGTGAGGAATTAGCGCAGTGCGCAAAAGAGCGCGGCCTCTTTTTTTACGTCACATCGCCGTCGCTTTATTTGCAACGCATCGGCTACCAGTGGATTGGCGGCGAATGGATGAAACGGGACGTGCCTCCAGCTGACGTCATCTACAACCGGCTCCACTCGCGACAATCGGAACATTCCCCTTTGTTTGCTGAATTGCTCACCCGGCTTGCTGTAGAAGGCGGATCGATGTTCAATCATCGTTTTTTGCACAAATGGGAAGTGTACCGCTACTTCGAGCAACATGAGTACTTGCATCCGTATTTGCCAAAAACGGCGTTATGGAGCAATGAAGATACGCTTGAAGCTTTTCTCACCGCCTTCCCATCTGTCTTTCTTAAACCGATCCACGGCAGCCAAGGGCGGGGAATTTTCCGTCTTGAACGTTCGGACGGCACCATTCGCCTCCGTCATTCCACTTCCGCTTCGACAACCACATACAGCTCGATAGATACTTTAGTTTCCGCTTTGCGACGTCGAACGAAGGCTCCAATGATCATTCAGCAAGGACTGGAGATCCACACGATTGACGGCCGACCGGTCGATTTCCGACTCCTTTGCCATCGCGTCCGCAACAATCATTGGCGCGTCACCTCAGCGGTTGCCCGTGTGGCGCCGCCCGACCAGTTTGTCGCCAACCTCGCTCGCGGCGGGGAACTGATGGCGATCAATACGGTATTGAGGGAATGGTATACGGCGTCAGACGCTTTCCAACAAAAACAACTTCTCAAAGAAATTGCGATGGAAGCAGCAACCGTGCTGGCGCTTGAGGCGGAAGGGTTATACGGGGAGTTGGGCATTGATCTCGCCATCGATGTTCATGATCAGCCATGGATCATTGAAGTGAATACAAAGCCGTCGAAACAAACGGATATGACGTCCGCTCCACAAACTGTTCGCCCATCGGCGAAAGCGATCATCGAGTATTGTTTGACATTGATGGAGGAAAAGGAGTGAACGATGTTGATTTCACTCGGTTTTGTCACTCTTGACGAACAACAAGAGCTCACATATTTTACCGAGGTGGCCAAACGCGCCAATCACTATGGCATTTCGGTTTATCGTTTTTCGCCACTAAATATCGACCCACAGACAGAACATGTTCACGGCTTTGTCTTTCAGCCGGAGACGAACGAATGGATGGATGCCGTTTTTACTATTCCGCCGTTTTTATACGACCGCTGCTTTTACGGTCATGACGACCGTTCAAAAAAAGCAAAACCGATTATGCATTGGCTGAAACAGCGACCTGATTTAGTCTTTTTAGGCTACGGATTGCCGGGCAAATGGGATGTGTTTGAATCGCTTTCTACCCATCCGCTTTTGTCAGCGTATGTACCGCCTACTGTTCGCCTTGAACACACCGATGACATACTCGAGCTTCTCCGCCATGAACAAGCCGTCGTCGCCAAACCGATGCACGGTTCCAGCGGGCGCGGCATTTACGTTATTCAAAAACAAGGAAAAACGTTATCCGTCCAAGACGGGCTCGGTCAAGAACGGGCGGTCATTGCACGCCGGAGAGAGCTTGAGAAGCTCGTTACCTCTTTGAACCGCCGCGATAGTTATATGCTGCAGCCTCTTCTTTCGCTGTCCACCCCGGCACACGAACCGTTTGATCTCCGCTTTTTATTGCAAAAAGATGAAGGCGGCCATTGGGTCGAACGGGTACGGGCTGTGCGAGTCGGACGTCCGGGAACATGGGTAGCGAACATCCGATCTGGCGCCGATATTCGACCGTTTGCCGATTGGCTCGATTACCTGCCTTCTCCAAAGCGCGTCTTAGTCCTTGATGGCATCGAAACGATCATCCGCACACTGCCAACTTATATCGACAACGAATTCGGCTCGCTGTTTGAGATTGGCTTAGACCTTGGCGTGGCTGACAACGGGGCGGTCTGGATTTTGGATGTGAATTCGAAACCGGGAAGAAAAGTGATCAACATTCTCCCACCCGAGCAGCAAAACGCGATCTATGAAGCACCGCTCCGCTACTGTTTGTTTTTAGCAAGCGGGGTGAATAGCCGATGACTTATACGTTAATGATTGACGAAACAGGAGAAAACACGGTCACCTTGCCGGCTTCAGTTCAAGCGTCTGGACAAACGGCAGCTGCGTTTGGCAGCCTGCTTGTCCCATGTCGAATTGTATCCTCTTCCACACTCACTGACTGTGTGATCATAACAAGTGACGTCGCCCGGCGCCTATCCATTCCATTTGCCGCTAACGTTCATGTCTTTTTGACTGCAGAAGCCGTCCATTTCGGCCCGCTTGTCGGCATTTTGACCGCTGGGTTCACCAAGTCGCTCCATCGCCCTGTTGGAAGCCGGAGCTTCTTTTTCGCCAAGTTGTTGGCGCAAGAGAAGCAAGTCGGTGGATTTGCCTTTTTGTTCGGCACCCCCCATATCGATTGGGAAAACGGAACGGTCAACGGCTATTTTTATACAGAACGAGGCTGGGAACGCCATACGGTTCCATTGCCAACGGTCATTTACAACCGCCTGCCAAACCGGCGCATCGAAAATAGCGAAATGTTTCAAACGGTCACCGAGACACTGCAAACCGCCTATGGCATTCCGGTCTTTAACGGCCATTTTTTTAACAAATGGGATATTTACCGCCGGCTTGCCGCCCATCCTGAAGCACAACCATATTTGCCAGCGACATCCGCACACATCACAAAGCAGACGATCGAACAGTTTCTCACCCGCTACACGGAAGCATACGTGAAACCGGCTGATGGCAGCCTCGGCCGCGGCATCTATCATTTGACGAAAAAAAACAATGTCTACGAATGCCGCTCTCGCGACGAACAAGGAGAAACGAAAACCGCCGTGTTTCCAACTGCCATGGCGCTATGGCATCATTTACTCACCGACGCGCCGCTTCATCGCTATGTCATTCAGCAGGCTGTGCCGCTCATGACCGTCAATGGTCGACCGACGGATTTTCGCGTCCACACCAATAAAAACGAATACGGCCAATGGCAAGTGAGCGCTATCGCGGCCAAAATCGCCGGAAGACAAAGCATCACCACTCATATGAACAGCGGTGGAATCGTCAAAACGCTCGAAGAAATTTTTCCGGACACTGCTCAGCGAAACAACATGCTAACCCGCCTGAAGCATGTCGCTCTCACGCTTAGCCGTTGCCTTGATGAAACATCAGAAACATTGATCGGTGAAATTGGCTTTGATCTTGGTGTAGATAAACAAGGGGAAATTTGGATGTTCGAAGCCAACTCCAAACCAGGACGTTCGATTTTTCAGCACCCAGGGCTCAAAGAAGCCGATGAGCGCACGGTATTGCTGCCGCTCGCTTATGCTGTCCACCTAAGCAAAACAGCCATCACCGAACCAGAGGCGCTTTGGTCATGATCACAATCGGCTTCCGACGTGACACCGGTGAGTGGGTTTGCAAGGAAAGGAAGGGACTTTACCGATTTGGCAACGGTCAGCTCGCCTTCGCCGCTTCTCTTCCTGATCTCACGTTTGCTGTCCGAACGAAAGGCAGACGGGTCGGGCCGCTTGTCGGTATTTTAGTGAGCGAATCATCTATCCCTGCCTTGCTTAGCAGGAAAAAGCGATGGCTTGAGACAGTCATTCGCTCGATCCATGCCGACGGTGGCATCGCCATCGTCAGTGCGGCCACCAGCATCGGTGAAAAAACAGTTTCCGGCTATGTATTCGTCCCGTCGCTTGAGCGTTTTGTTGAAGCGCTCACTCCATTGCCAGATGTCGTCTACAATCGAATAAAAAGCTGGAAAGAAGAACAAACCGAGCCGTTTCAAACCGCAGTCGCCCGGCTTGCCGCCCATAACATCCCGCTCGTCAACCGCTCCTTTTTCCGCAAATCGGACGTTTACGACGCATTGCGGACTGATCGTCGGCTTTGGCCGTATTTGTTGCCGACTGCACTTGTTGACAAGGTGGACGATGTACGCGCCTGGCTTGATCAATACGGTTGCATCTATGTAAAACAAGATAATGGGTCAAGAGGAAGTGGATTGTTCCGCCTCACCGCTTTGCCTGGGGCGGCGGTTGTCTGCGAATCCCCCCGCAGCCAAAAACGGCTGGAGTCGCTCGATGAACTGGCACCGCTTGTCCAATCGTGCCGTTACATTGTTCAAGCAGCAGCGGACGCCGACACATGGAATGGTTGCCGCTACGATTTGCGCGTGCTTGCTCATTGGCAACACGACCGCTACACAATTACCGGCATCGGTGTCCGTCTTGCTAGGACACAGTCAGTGACAACCCATGTCTTTCATGGTGGAACGGTGTTGCCATACACAGAAGTCAAAGAACGTATCGATGAACAGGAGCTCGAGCAGCTGATTGCGCTGAGCGGAAAGCGGCTCAGCGAGCGATTCGGCTTTGTCGGAGAGTTTTCCGCTGACATCGGCGTCAGTCGTGAGCGGCAGCTGTACATTTATGAAATCAATGCCAAACCGATGGTGTTTGATGAGCCGGAAATTGAAATGCATCGGCTCAGGAGGCTCAATCAGCTGTTTGCCGAATTAGCTCATCTTGCGCCATAGCCAAAAACTCACTGCTGTATCGAAGAGCTTGGCGAAACACTTGGCTGACTGCCTGTTTGGCCGCGCCATCCAGTCGTCCACTAATGTCCTGGCATAACTTTGCCTTTTCCCATTCTGCCTCAGCAAGAGATTGCAGCAAGTCAAAACGGCTGGTCTCCACTTCTTTTCTCTCTCTTCCTTCACCGCATTGTACATCAACGCCAGCCACTAAATAGTGCACATATTGCCAGAGTTGCCGTTGCCGCCGCGCCTCATCTAAGTAGCTAGTCCATGTTGGCTCGTCCTTTCTGATCTCGGCAAGCTGCCTCGCCTTTTTCTCAGCTACGATGGTCGTTTTGATCAACTTTTGAATGGGAACGATCATGCCATATCACTCCTCCTCGCTTGTTCTGCTCTATCCATATGAAGCCAGCGGATAATGTATGCCGATTCCGCACAAACTAGAAAAAACAATGAGGAAGGAGCAAGACGATGGAACGGAAAGAAGCCGGACGCCAAGACGCTTTATACGAAGGCCGCGATGAGTATTATATGGATATCGACCGCATGATTAATGAAGGGATGGCCGGCGGTAATGTGTACGGCCACGATGATGAGGTGAATATCGAAGAAGCGCGCGACCTTGTAAAAGAGGAACCGCCTTATGAAGCAGGCGATTGACCGATGAGCCGATTTTCCCTCCGCCGGGAAAGTCGGCTTTTTGTTATAATGAATGAAAAACGATAGAAAGGGTTGCGCCGCGATGTTAAAGGAGCTCGAGTCACTTTATGAAGGGGATATCGTCATTAACGGCCAGCCGGAACACCCAGAGGCATATGAATGGTTTTACACCGCCGATGGCGATGAAATCGGCATCGCCAAACAGCGGTTAACGAAACGAGAACAGCGATTGTTAGCGCTGTTTTTGACTCCAACCGAACATCGTCGGGAACGTGAAAGTGAAGAGGAGCGAGTGTGGAAACGGTGGATGGAAAACGGTGACCCGTCAGCGCCTGCCATGCTGACCACCCCGTACTGCCGTCTGATTCACTTTACCGTCAATCAGCCGATCACAAATAAAACCGAGTTTGCCGAAACGATCCACAACTTGTTTGAGTCCCCGATAACGATCGTTTGGGACAAAGACAAGAACGGACTAATCATCGAAGCCAAGCAAAAACGGACGGCTGAACTGCCCTTGCTGGCGGAAATGGCTGACGCGCTCGCCGCCGATTTTTACACTACGATCCATCTATTCATCGGCCCGGTTCGCCCTGTCGATGATCGATTACACGAGTCGTTTCTCCTCGAAAAAGAATGTTTTTCCGCCGCTCGTCGCTTTTGGCCGAAGCAAACGGTGTATGAGTGGGAAGATGCCATTCCGCTTCCTCTCCTTAGCGCTGAGAGCGATGATAAGACCGACCGAATCTTATCGTTCCTTGATCAATTTGATGAAGATGAAATACGAGCGATGGAGACATTTTTACAATGCAATTTAAACGTCTCCATGGCAGCGAAAAAACTATACATGCACCGAAACAGTTTGCAATACCGGATCGATAAGTGGACGGAGCAAACCGGTATTGACATCAAGCGATTTAAGGGAGCAGTGGCGATCTACTTAGCTATTTTGCATCGCCGCCTTACTTAACCGCCGATATACCATCTCGTCATGTCGCCGAAAACAGGCGGCATTTTTTGTGCACCTTGTCCATTTACGAATGTTCGTATTTTTCTATACACTATTGCTATAGGAAAACGATTTCAATAACAGGGGGATTCACGATGGCAGAACTCATTCTTGACCATATTTACAAAATTTACGACAACAATGTCACCGCCGTTAAAGACTTTAATTTACATATTCAAGATAAGGAATTTATCGTCTTCGTCGGTCCGTCCGGCTGCGGCAAATCGACAACATTGCGGATGGTCGCCGGTCTTGAGGAAATTTCAAAAGGTGATCTCTATATCGATGGCAAGCGGATGAACGATGTGCCGCCAAAAGACCGTGACATCGCCATGGTGTTCCAAAACTATGCCCTTTATCCACATATGAGCGTTTATGACAACATGGCATTCGGCTTAAAGTTGCGCAAGTTCCCGAAAGCAGAAATCGACAAACGCGTCCGCGAGGCAGCTCGCATCCTCGGACTCGAACAATACTTAGACCGGAAACCGAAAGCGCTCTCCGGTGGACAGCGTCAACGCGTAGCGTTGGGACGTGCGATTGTCCGCGACGCGAAAGTATTTTTAATGGATGAACCGCTTTCGAACTTGGATGCGAAACTGCGCGTGCAAATGCGTTCGGAAATCGCCAAGCTCCACCAACGTTTGGAAACGACGACGATTTACGTTACCCACGACCAAACGGAAGCGATGACGATGGCAACTCGCCTTGTTGTCATGAAAGACGGCGTCATCCAGCAAGTTGGGACGCCGCGCGAAGTGTATGAAAGACCGGAAAATGTTTTTGTCGGCGGCTTTATCGGTTCCCCTGCCATGAACTTTATTAAAGGGACGCTGCAAGACGGCAAGTTTGTTGTCGGTAACACATCGTTTGGCATTCCGGAAGGAAAAATGAAAGTATTGCGCGACCAAGGGTACATTGGCAAGGAAGTCATTTTAGGGATTCGTCCGGAAGATATTCACGACGAGCCGCTCTTCTTAGAGGCTTCACCGGCAACAAAAATTACGGCTCACGTCGAAGTCGCTGAGCTGCTTGGTGCTGAATCGATGATTTACTCGAACATCGATGGCCAAGAGTTTGTCGCTCGCATTGATGCTCGCACCGAAATTAAGCCGGGTCACCGTCTCGATCTTGCACTCGATATGAACAAAGCGCATTTCTTTGACATCGAAACGGAACGGCGTATTCGCTCTGCAGATGAAAAGTAAGCCCCCATTTGTTTCTATATAGATTTAGTAGGCTCTAGCATTGTGCTAGAGCCTACTCTTTAATAAAACGCACTTCCTCTTCTTGACAATGCGGACAATAAAACAAATGAACACACTCATGATTCGTATATGTGTACGGGTAACCATCAACAAGCTTCATAAGGTCCCCATCCATATACGGACTGTAATCATCAAAATAGTCCGTAATTTTTCCTTGGTCTTCCATTGGCTGCCGGCAGTAGCTGCAATATACCGTTATCTGGCGCAGCCCGTTGCAAAGCGGGCATACATTCATGCTGTTTCCTCCTATAAGATGCTCCTTATTTTACATATTCCCTAATGATAGCAGCGATAAAACGTAAAAAATTACCATATAATCAAGATGAATAACGGACTAAAAACAACTCAAACTATGAGTACCACCAGCAAAAGAGGCACTCGCCACAACACCTATGCTGGCGAAGGCAAAAGCGGGTGGACGTTGGGTTCAGCCAAGCTTGGCAGCACGCCTTACGGCGTGTAGTGCTGGTGCAAATCCAGCCAACCCAGCCATTAAAATTTACAAGAGGAGATGATCAGTTATGGCACGCAACAATAACAATAACCAACTGTTAGTCGCTGGCGCCCAACAAGCCATCGACCAAATGAAATTCGAGATCGCTCAAGAGTTTGGTGTCAACCTTGGCGCTGATACGACTTCCCGTGCAAACGGTTCGGTCGGCGGCGAAATTACGAAACGCCTTGTAGCAATGGCTCAACAACAACTCGGTGGCCAATTCGGTAACGTTCAATAATCATTTCACAGACAACTTCATAATAGATGGCAAAAGCCCCAGGCAGTTAGCCTGGGGCTCTTTCATCTCACTGTCACATGCCTCCCGCCTGCCCGGCGAGTGGTTGATTCAAAGAGACAAGCACTTTGCGAATGCGTCGATTATCAACTTGGCGAACGGTCAGCGTCAACGGACCGTACTGCAACGTTTCGCCGACTGCCGGAATGCGTTCAAACATTTCAAAAATCCAGCCACCCAACGTACGCGATTCGCTTTCTGGCACATCGATCTTCATCACTTCACAAAATTCGTCAAGCGGTAGTTCGGCGCTGAATTCAAAGCTATGTTCATCGATTTGGCGCACCGTTTTCACCGCTTCGTCATGTTCATCCCATATTTCGCCGACGATTTGCTCGATAATATCCTCGAGCGTAATCAAGCCGGCTGTGCCGCCGAACTCATCGACGACGATCGCCATGTGTACTTTGCTTTTTTGCAGTTCTGGCAGCAAGTCGGACACTTTCATCGACTCGACGACAAACAGCGGCTGGCGCAACAATTCACGGATGCGCACATCGTGGTTTTGTACAAGTTCGCTGAAAAAGTCACTCTCCGATAAAATACCAATGACGTTATCAATATCCCCTTCATACACTGGAATGCGGGAGTACCTTTCTTCCAAAAATACGTCACGAATCTCTTCAATCGGCTGATTCACCTCAACCGCCACCATATCGGCACGCGGTGTGAAAATTTCTTCGACTAAAATCTCATCAAAATCGAGCGAACGTTGAATCAGTTCTTTTTCCTTGTTGTCAATGACCCCTTCTTCTTCACTTAACTCGACCATCACTTTGATATCTTCCTCCGTGACGGCCGGCGCCGCAGCTCCGTTGGTGAACCGTCGAGAAATTCGTTCCTTCATCGCTTGAAACAATGCCGTTACGGGCGCCATGAGTTTCATCAGCCCATAGGCGAGGCTGACATACCGAATCGCAAGCGTTTCTGCCTGCTCTTTCGCCATCGATTTTGGCAAAATGTCACTGAAGACGATGGACAAAATGGTCATCACCGCAATCGAGACAAATAAACCAGTCTGTTCCCCAAGTAGTGAAGCAGCGATATAAATAAACAGCGCAACCGCTGTAATGCTCGTCAGACGGTTGGCAATGGCAAGCGCCAACAATGCACGATCAAGCTGTTCGATCACTGCCTGGAGACGCTGGTTGTGTGGGTGCTCTTCCGCATAATGCTTTAACCGGGCTTTGCTTGCTGATGAAAAAGCCGCCTCGGCTGAAGCAAACAATGCGTTGACGAGCAGGAAAAGAAAAAACCAACCGAACAACCTTAACGGCCACTCTTCCAAAGAATCTTCACACTCCTATAGGAACATGACTATGTTATTCATATCCATTTTTTCACCGAAACATGCCTGTGAAAGCAAAGTTTGCTTCACCGGGCGGAAATGGCTGCACATGTCGTTCGCAGTCGGTTTCCATTCCTTACTTTAAATATAACAAATTTTTCGCCAACTGGCTATAGTTGAAGCGTTTCATTTCCATATACATCCAAATAAAAACGCGCCGGGACGCGCCGACGCGTTTTAGGATTCAAGCCAACAAGCTCCAATAAAATACATAAGCACCAACAATGAAGCGATATTCAGCGTAATTGACCACTCAACCATTCATCTTTCCCTCCCGTTCTCATCGTACCATATGAACAAGCGGGAGAAGCGGGCAAAGAAAGAACGTTTTTTGACAGTTTCGTGACAGCTAAAAGAGAGGGACGCCCCTTGACACGGACGCCCCCATTCCGTATGTTCGAGAGATGCTCCCTTCATGCTCAACGGTTTTACCCTAAATACCGGTAATAAATCGTTTTCGCCTCTTGCACGTCTTTTGTACCGTGCACAAGTGCACGGCCGTCACCAAATACGACGAGCCTCTTGTCGCCGATCGAAACAGAGACGAGATATGGGTTTGCTTCAGCTTGAAGCCCTTGACGTCGAAATAACGCTGCCAGTTCATTTAAATCGTATTGCCGACGGGCAGACGGGCGAATTTGCACGGAATCACGCCCACACAACACGGCCGTCTTCGTCTGCTGTTCATAAGAAAGAAACGGATAGGACGGATCATGACCGCACGTCGGACAATTATCTCTTTTCACTGCATCAATGCGAATGGCCGCATATTCGTTCGTCCAAAGATCAAACGAGACGAGCTTGCCGCGTAACGCCTCCCTGTCTTCGACTAAAATTTTCAACGCTTCTGCCGTCTGGTAACTAACAACCATTTGCACCGTCGGGCTAATAATACCGGCCGTGTCGCACGTCAAGCCCCCTTGCGGCACCGTTTCTAGCAGGCAGTATAGGCACGGTGTGCGCCCGGGGATAAAGGCGTAGCTTAAGCCGTAGCTGCCGACACAGGCACCGTAGATCCACGGAATGCTGTATTTATAGGCGACATCATTGATGACCATGCGCGCGTCAAAATTGTCGGTTGCATCAATCAGTAAATGGGGGCGCTGCTCAGCCACAAGCGCCTCCAACTCCTCTGGACCGGCATCCCCGACAATGGCCTCAATCTGGACATCACTGTTTACTTGTTCGAGACGTCGCTTGGCAGCGATCGCCTTTGGCAGCCGCTCTTTCGCATCCGCTTCGCTGTATAACTGCTGGCGCTGTAAATTGCTCCATTCGACGTAGTCGCGGTCAATGATCGTCAATTTGCCAATCCCAGCGCGTACGAGCGCTTCAGCATTGCCCGTGCCAAGCGCTCCAGCGCCGATTAAGACAACATGCTTTTCCCGTATTTTCTTTTGTCCTGCCTCACCGATTGGGGCAAACAATTGCTGTCGGGAATATCGTTCGTTCAAACAACACTCATTCCTTCCATCGGGCTGCTCGCTGACGCATAGCGCTTTTTCGGGATACGCCCGGCTTCATAGCCAAGTCGGCCCGCTTCAATCGCCAGCTTCATCGCTTTTGCCATTTTCACTGGATCAGCTGCACCAGAAACAGCGGTGTTTAGCAACACCCCGTCCGCACCAAGCTCCATCGCCAGCACTGCATCCGCCGGGCCGCCGATGCCAGCGTCAACAATAACCGGCACAGTCGCTTGCTCGATGATGAAGCTCAAATTGAGCGGATTGATGATGCCTTGCCCTGACCCGATTGGCGACGCCCCTGGCATGACCGCATGACAGCCAAGCTCCTGCAGCCGTCTTGCCAGCACAACGTCATCAGACGTATACGGCAACACGATAAACCCTTCTTCAAGGAGCATTTCTGCTGCCTTTAACGTTTCAACCGGATCCGGGAGCAACGTTTTGTCACAGCCAATCACTTCTACTTTAATCATATCACATAACCCCGATGCTTTCGCTAGCCGCGCGATGCGCACCGCTTCTTCGGCTGTTTTCGCCCCGGCAGTGTTTGGCAGCAGCTTATATTTGCTTAAGTCGAGCTGCTCTAAAAAGTTCGGCTGCTCTGGAGAAAAAATGTTCATCCGCCGAACCGCAAATGTCAAAATTTCCGCCCCCGATGCTTCCACCGCTTCTTTTTGCACATCTAGGCTCGGATATTTGCCCGTTCCAAGCAACAACCGTGAAGAAAATTCATATGGACCGATTTTCAACATCTCAACCGCCTCCCACAAAATGAACGATTTCGACGCGATCGCCATTCGCGAGCGTCGTTATTCCGTACTCATGCTTTTGAATAATGCGAACGTTGACTTCCACAATCGCCAGTTTATTATCAAGACGGAAATGCGAAAGCAAATCACTAACCGTTTTCACCTCATCGGGCACGGTGATCGTCTCCCCGTTAACGATCAATGTCATTCAATCCCCACCTTTTCTTCTGAATGGCGTGTCAAAGAAAACGGTGACAAATCAACCTCAGGCTCTTTCCGTTCGATTAAGTCGGCCATTAGCTGCCCGGTAATCGCGCTGAGCAAAATCCCGTTTCGATAATGGCCGGCAGCGACAAACACGCCGTGTCGCTCCGGATGTTCGCCGATATATGGCAAACCGTCTTTCGTCTGCGGACGGATGCCGCTCCACGCCCTCACCCATTCTGCCTGTTTGACATCCGGAAGCAGGCGGGCAGCGCGATGAAGCAAATTCATGACCCCGCCGGCGCACACATGCCGGTCGTATGTGCCCGGAGTGGACGTCGCACCAATCAACAGTTGGTTGCCTCGCTTCGGCACAATATAGCAACCGTTTTTGGCAAACACGGTCGCCTGCAACAACGGAACCGGTGTACGCACCATGACGCACTCCCCTTTGACTGGGGACACAGAAAGAGGAAGCCCAAGCAGGTTGCCAAGCTGCGACGCCCAGGCGCCCGAGGCGATGACGACCGCCTCAGCCGAAAATGTTCCATCCGTTGTGTCAAGGTGATGCCCACCGGCGTCTGAACGGATGTTCAATACTTCTGTATACTCATATAAGCGAGCGCCGGCTGATACAGCAGCATGGACGAGAGCAGCAGCCAAATCCGGGGCGCTCACTTGTCCGTCGCCTTCAATGTACATGGCCCCAACAATCGCTTCCATTGCGAGGCGGGGCTCAATCTCAAGCACTTCCTCTTTCGTCAGCCAGCGCACCGGCTGGTCCGTCGCGCTCCAAAATGTATAATGCCGGCGGAGATCTTCCGCCTCTTCCTCCGTTGTCGCTATTTTGATCATCCCTTTTTCGACGAGGCCGATGTCAATCCCCGTTCGTTCCTTCAACTCTTCCGCCAAGGACGGCATAAGGGTCCTGCTTTTTAAGGCGAGCGGCACGAGCGGACTTGGCGTAGAAAATTCTGCTTGTGCTCCGAGCATGCCGGCGGCCGCTCTCGACGACTCACCAGCCATCGTTCCTTTTTCTAAAATCGCGACGCGATACTTCCGTTTGGCAAGCTCGAAGGCCACCGCCGCCCCGATCACCCCACCGCCAACAATGGCAACGTCATAATAATGTATAGTCACTTGATCCTCTCCCCCTTGACAATTTCAGCTAGCCGTTTCGCTTCACTGACCGGATCAGCTGCGAAAAAAATCGCCGACAACACCGCCACTCCCGCTGCCCCCGCTTCTAGCACTCGGCGGGCATTGCCGGCATGGATGCCGCCGATGGCAATGACGGGAATATGTACAGCAGCGGCTATTTCCTTCAGCAAGTCTACGCCGCGCGGAAGCAACCCCGGTTTGCTGGCGGTCGGAAAAATATGGCCGAATAAACAAAAGTGGGCACCGTCCTCTTCCGCCTGCTTCGCCTCCGCCAGCCCATGCACCGAGCATCCGACTGTCAAACTCGGAAATGAGCGGCGGACAGCCCGCACCGGTAGGCTATGGTAGGCGAGTTGCACTCCATGGACGCCATACACTGCAGCCACATCGACGCGGTCATTGACGATGATTTTTTGGGGTGGCACCCCGACACGAAGCAGCGCAGTGACAAACGCGGCAACCTCGCGCGCTGTTTTCTCTTTTTCACGAATATGAATGCAATCGGCGTACGGATGGATGTGCTGACAAATGGCGGCGAACTCATCGGCCGTCTGCCGACTGGTCGAAACGAAATGAAGCGTTCCCATCTAGATCCCTTTCTTTCTACCGTACATCGTTTATAGAAATGTACGGATAATGAATGCCAACATGATAGGAAACAAATAACAAAACGACAAACAAAATAACAAACAGAACGTCATATTTGCCAAACCCGATTTCATAGTAAAACGTGCGCGGGCCGCTGCCTGAAAACTGTTTCGCCTCCATCGCCACCGCGATGCGCTGAGCGCGTCGAATGCTTTGCGACAAAAGCGGAATGGCGTAGCGTTTCACTTTGCTAAACCCTCCACGATTCGGCACGCCGCGTACTTTCAAAGCATAATGCACGTTTTGAAACTCCTCAATCATCATCGGCAGCAAACGGACAGCTGCTAGAAAGCTGTACGCATATTTCGGCTTGAGCTTCAGCTGCTGCATCAGCGAGTAAAATAGATGCACCGGCCGGGTCGTCAAGGAAAAAATTAAACCCAATAGCCCGAGTGCCAAGGCGCGAAACCCAAGATGCACACCGCGCCAAAAGCTCTCTTCCGTAACATGGATGAGCCCCCAGCGAAACCATGTCGTCTTTCCTTCACCAAACATCATCATTGATGAAGCGGTAGAAACAAAGATGAGAAAGAACGGCAAAAACATCCAAACAAGTGCGTTCGCCGAATAACCCGTCCCAAAGCAAAACAAAACAAAAAGGGCGAGCGAGAAATTGATCAGTACGTTCGGATTATGAATGAATAAAACAGCAAAAAAGAGAATAACGAGCACGATCAACTTCAAGCTCGGATTCGTCTCATGAAGCCATGTCTCACGGCGGTGAATCTCCCATTTCATTGCCCGGCTCCTCCTTCGGCGAACGCCAACTCCCGGATACCTAACCGCTCGTCCTGGACAAGTGCTCCGCCTTCAATCACCCAACGTCTCGTCGCAAAGCGGCGGACGATTTGTTCGTCGTGAGTGACCATCACAATCGCTGCCCCTTGTTCACGGTACGATTCAAGCATCTCGAGCAAAGCGAACGTATTTTTCGCATCCTGTCCAAATGTCGGCTCGTCAAGCAAAAAGAGTCGTTGGCCGGCAACAACGGAGGCAGCCACACTCAATCGACGCTTTTGGCCGACTGACAGCTGGTACGGATGCGTATCTTGTTGGCCGACAAGGTCAAATTCGCGCAAAAGACGGGCGACTGTTTCTTCTGTTTCCTCGCTCGAACGCCCCTCGAGCCGGAGCGAATAAGCGAGCTCATCCCGTACGGAATGGGTGACAAATTGGAACTCCGGATTTTGAAACACAAAAGCGATATGACGATGCAATGGCTGCCGCTGCTTGACATCATCTCCTAACAACCGATAATCTCCTTGTGTACGGATGAGCTGCATGAGTGCGTGCAAGAGTGTACTCTTACCGGCACCATTTCGGCCAGTGACAGCAATCCATTCACCTGCCCGCACCACCGCTTCGGAAACGCTAATTTTCACTTCCCGCTTGCGAAAACCACGAAAATCGCGAAGACAAAGGAGTTCTTCTCCTTCCCGCCACTTCCGCCGCTGTACCCTCCGGTCGTATTCGTCCCAAACGCCCGGATGCCAAATGCCTTCAGCGCTGATGACATCTTTATATTGGGAAAATACTGTTCTTGCCTTGCCATCAGCCATGACTCTTCCATCACGGCCGAGCAGCACAATCCGATCAACAAAGTCAAGGACATGATCGATTTTATGTTCGACGATGATGACCGTTTTATCGCGGCTCACCTTCTTGACAGTTTGCCATACTGCTTTTGTCCCTTCCTCATCAAGCAGTGCGGTCGGCTCATCCAAAAACAGGACCTCCGGCTCAAGCGCAAGCACGGAAGCGAGCGCCAGCCGCTGTTTCATCCCGCCGGAGAGTGTATGAATATCCGTATGCGGTTCGATTGTCAACCCAACTTGATCCAAAAGAGCGCGAATGCGGGCGGGCATCTCCTCGCGCGGTACCCCTCTATTTTCAAGAGCGAATGCGATTTCCTCATCCGCGTACGGCATGCAAAATTGTGCATCCGGGTCTTGAAACACATAGCCCCACCGTTTTGGCAGCTCGAGATGTTCCGCCTTCATCGGCACATCGACTGAGTTGGGAATGATGCCAGCCATCACTTGCAACAACGTTGACTTGCCACATCCAGATGGGCCAAGAAAGAGCACTTTCTCCCCTGCGGTAATCGACAGTGATAAATCGTGAAACAACAGCTCACGATGTCCGGGAAATTTGAGGCGCAGCCGATCGATTGTAATTCCATGTCCCATCGTTTATCAGCCGCCTTATCGGTTCAGCGCATCATAATCTTCTTTTGAAGCTGGCCGCCACATCTGTGTCACCCCGGTTTTCTCAAGCGCCTTGGCCAACGAGACAGCGAACACGCCGGAAATGAGGATGGCACCAACAAAACGTGCCAGCAAAAAGAGCGCCATATTCCATGGGGCTAGCGCCTCGATATATCCTTTGTAAAAGTCCATGATGAGCGAACCGACCGTGGCGCTGACTGCGCTTAACGATACGACGAACACGTCAAAGCGCCGATAGCGGAACGCCGCAAACACAAGCTCAGCAAACAATCCTTGAACAACTCCATAAATGAGCACCTCAAGCCCCCATTGCGACCCCATGATCAATTCGCCGGACGAAGCCGCAATTTCGGCAAGCAGCGCCACTCCTGGCTTACGGATGAGCAAATAGGTAAGCGATGAAGCGATAAACCACATGCCGTAAACCAATTGATCGGCATGAACCCCGAACACTTTCACGACTTCATATACTGGGGACCATACTTTGTAAATGACACCAAACACGATTGCAATCACAATCGTTGTCAAAATGTCAGCCAACTTCAATCCTCTTGCTGTCTTCACCATCGCATGCCTCTCCTTCCACAATCGTCCCCCGCTCCATCAATGTCAGTCTAACGGACTGTCATCATTCGAACGGGTACGCCATCTTCAAAAACTTATATTCGCCGCCGCTCGGCGGCTTCACAAATTTGCTTGGCAATTGACATTCTTTCTCCCCCTTTTCCAAAAAATAAAAACGCCGCTTCCTTTACTAACTAGCGTAAAGAAAGCGGCTTGGGCATACCATTTCGCAAGGCAAGGCAAAACCATCCTTACCCCATGTGTAGCTCCTCTCCACTTCCCTACGCTGGTATTACCCAGATCAGGTGCTAAGGGTCTCAAAGGCACACTTTGATCTCAGCCTTTCTAAAGGCCCCCCTAGTGGATGTCCCATCATGATGACATTTTCCTATTCAAATTTATCATATCACGGCAGCGGTGATTGTCAACTCTTTTTTCCGTCCGGCGTTGCGCCGCCCACCATGATTCGCTATGATTAAAACGCAACGACTGACTATCGAATGGGAGTGGAATTGATGGCAAAAGTCATTTTAAAACGCCAACGAAAAAAGCGGCTTGAACAAGGTCATCCATGGATTTTCCAAAGTGAAGTCGACCGCATTGAAGGGGACATTACGCCAGGTGATTTCGTCGATGTCTATAACCACCAAGGTTATTGGCTGGCGAAAGGATACATTAACCCGGCCTCACAAATCATTGTGCGCATACTGACGCAAAACCCCGATGACGAACTGAATGAGGAGTTTTTTATCGAGCGCATCCGCCAGGCATGGGCGTACCGTGAACGGATGATTCCCGGCATCCGCTCTTGCCGCGCCATCTATGGAGAGGCCGATTTTCTGCCTGGGCTCATCGTCGATAAATACGAGGATGTGCTCTCTGTACAAATTTTGGCGCTTGGAATGGAAAAACGTAAAGATTGGATTTTGCGCGGCTTGCTTGATGTGTTCGCACCAAGAGCCATTTATTTGCGCAACGATGTGTACGTTCGGGAACTTGAGGGACTTAAACAAGAAAAAGGCTTTTGGTATGGAGAAGCAGAAACAGAAATCGAAATCGAGGAAAACGGCGTCAAATATATTGTCGATATTGAAGGTGGTCAAAAAACCGGCTTTTTCTTCGACCAGCGGCAAAACCGCGCCGCCCTCCGCCCGCTCATCGGCCCGGAGACAACCGTGCTTGACTGCTTCACTCATACCGGTTCATTTATGCTAAACGCCTGTCTGTACGGAGCAAAACACGTCACCGCTGTCGACATTTCCGAACATGCGATTGAAACGGCGAAGCGAAACGCAGCCTTAAACGGCTTTACAAACGTTGATTTTGTCGTCGCCAACGCCTTTGATTATTTGCGCGAGTCAGTGCGCGCCGGCAAACAGTGGGATGTCGTCATCATCGACCCACCGGCGTTCGCCAAATCCGCCCATGCGGTTCCGAAAGCGTTGCGCGGCTATAAAGATATCAACTTAAATGGGCTGAAGCTTGTCAAAGACGGCGGCTTTTTCGTCACTTCGAGCTGCTCTTACCATGTCCGTCCGCACATGTTTCAAGAGATGGTTGCCGACGCGGCGTTTGACGCCAAAAAAGTGCTGCGCCAAGTATACTGGAGCGGCGCCGGCTATGACCACCCGAAGCTACTCGCTGCTGATGAAGGCGACTATTTAAAATTCGCCATTTATGAAGTGCATTCGCGACGTTAAAGAAAAACGCTTAAGGGCTGACCTTAAGCGTTTCTTTTTTGTCCTGAGCGGAGCGGCTGTTCTTTGCGCAGCACACTCAAATAAACGAGCATCGAAATAAGCACCGAACCGGCGGCAGCTAAATAAATGCTCGGGTAGCCAAACCAATGGCTGATTTGACCGAAGACGATCGCTCCGATGCCAACGCCTAAATCAAAAAACGAGAAAAATGTTGCATTCGCCATCCCTTTTCGGTGAACAGGCGCCCGCTCAACCGACCATGCCTGCAGCCCCGGCTGCACCATGCCAAATCCAAACCCATACAGCACCGCTGCGGTCAATAACGCCCATTCCCCTGGCAGCCAAGCAAGCATAAGCATCGCCAGCAAAACGAGCCCCGCACCAGGAAGAAAGACGGCCCGATGTCCTTTCCGGTCATACAGCTGGCCGGCGAACGTCCGGGTTACCATTAAAGCGAGGGCGTAAAGCAAAAAGTAAAGCTGTAAGCCTCCGATCTGTTTTTGCGCTGTATATAAGGGCAAAAACGAGGCAATGCCGCCAAATGTCACCGTTAAAAAGAACAGCAGCACCGACGGAATCAAGGCCGTCTTTTCGTAAAGATCCCATTTTTTTTCACCTTTATCATGTCCCGCTTCTGCTTTTTTATATGTAATGGCCGCGGCAAACAACAAAGACGCCACGCCAAGCGCCGCACAAATCATGAATAAATGGCTGAACGGAATGGCAGCCGCCAGCACGAGTCCGAGAGACGGCCCAAAGGCGAGGGCAATATTCCCTGACAACCCGTAATAACCCATCCCTTCCCCACGGCGGTTCGCTGGGATGATATCTGTCGCCACCGTGCCGGATGCCGTTGTCGAAAACCCCCAGCCAATCCCTTGAACAACCCGCATTAAGAAGAGAAGGAAAATGCTAGAGATGAAGCTGTACGAGCCAACCGAAATGACGAAGATCAACAATCCGAACAAAAACACAAATCGGCGCCCTCGTGTCTCAAGCGCATGGCCAGCGAACGGACGGACAATAAGCGCCGAAAACGTAAATACTCCGACAACAAGGCCAATTAACTGATCGTTGCCTCCTAAATATTCGACAAACAGCGGCAATGTCGGCAACGTCATTTGAAACCCAAGAAAGATGAAAAAGTTAGCTAAGCAAATTAAAACGAAATTGCGCGTCCAAATTTTTTCTTTCTGCTCCGCAACAACATGTTTTTGTTGCGCATTCATGCCGATCCCCCTTAATAAAATATGTATTTCGTGTCCCTTAATATTTGTCAGTATAACATAACTGTATGCTTCTGTTTAAACAAAATGTTTTCGAGCCATATTTTTTCATACAAATGAAAAAGCCGCCAATTCGGCAGCTTTTACCATCCTTTCCGTTTGCGCAATGACATAATTTGCGCAGTATGGTGCTTCCCATGCCATGTATACAGCGCGGTCAGCACGTACAGCGGCATCGCTTGTTTCGCCCCTTCAGGGCAAATAAGACGTTGAAAGTCCGCTTCCGTCATGGACTCAAGCAGCGTCGCCCACCGCACGTGCAGCCCTTCAAGCAACATGAGTGACGGCTCGATCGGCAACGAACGGGCGTCGGCCGTTTTCGCCCATTCACTCTCTTCAAACGGCTTAATGGCTGGCTTATCCTCTGTCAAGCCCCATTTCGTACGCAAAAATGCGTTCATGCTCGCATCAGCTAAATGGTGAACAACTTGAGCCACGGTCCAACCGCCATCGCGATACGGCGTGTTCAACTGTTCATCATTCAAACCCGCAACAGCGGCCCGCAATGCATCTGGAAGCTCGCGGATGGCCGCAATCCATTCTTTTACGTCCTCAGCACGAAACTGTGCCGGCGCTTGAAACGTTCCGATTGGATAACGAATCGGATCGATCGTTGACATTGTTGCTCATCTCCCTTCCACCTTTATTTATTCAACGCGGATAGGAAGACTCCTCCTTATTCTTTCCAGACGTAGACCCTGGTTTCATACGGTTTGAGCTTAAAGCGGGTCGCGTTTTTATGTGGCCGAACCGGATAGTTGCCAAGCGCTAAATCGTCCGACTGAAGGCGGATGCCGTCATAGCGGTAAAGCGAAGGACGGTTAGATAAATTGACAATGATAAGCGCCCGTTCATGGCCGAGCGTTCTTGTATACGCGTAAATGGACGGATGATTTTCTAAAAGTAAATCATACGTTCCGTAAACAAACAGTTCGTTTGTTTTCCGCAGCTGAATCATTCGTTTATAAAACGACCATATTGAATTCGGATCACGCTGCTCGGCCTCTACGTTAATGGTGCGATAATTTTCGTTCACTTTGATCCACGGCGTTCCGCTAGTAAATCCCGCATTCGGAGCGTCTGACCATTGCATCGGCGTGCGCGAATTATCTCGACCTGTTTGCCAAATGATGCGCATAATGTCATCATGATTTCGTCCTTTCGCCCGTTCGAGCTCATACAGCCGTAAAATAGCGACATCACGGTAATCGTTAATATCTGAAAACTGCACATTGGTCATACCAATCTCTTGGCCTTGGTAAATGAACGGCGTCCCTTGCATGAAAAAGTAGAGCGCGCCGAGCGCCTTCGCGCTCTCCAACCAATAATCACGGTCATCCCCCCATGTTGAAACAGAACGGGGCAAGTCATGGTTTTCTAAAAAAAGCGCGTTCCATCCACGGTTTTCTAACCCTTTTTGCCATTTCGTCAACGTCCGCTTCAGCCGCCGAACATCGATCGAGCCATCAGTCCGCCGCTGCCATAGCCCTAAATGCTCAAATTGAAAAATCATATTAAAGATGCCGTCTTCTTCGCCCACCCATTGTTCAGCATCGTCAACGGTCACCCCGTTCGCCTCGCCGACCGTCATAATATCATAACGTGCAAACGTTTGCTCTTTCAATTCTTTTAAATAATCCATAATCCCCGGCTGATTCATATGGCCAGCAAACGAAGGTACATATTTCAACCCTTTCGGATTCGGCAAGTCGGGAAGACCCGGCTTTTTCTTAATATGGGAAATGGCATCAACACGGAACCCGTCAATTCCTTTGTCGAGCCACCAATTAATCATCTCATACAGCGCCTGGCGAACTTCGTCATTTTCCCAGTTCAAGTCAGGCTGCTTCACGTCGAAAATATGCAAATAATATTGTCCTGTCTGCTCGTCGTATTGCCACGCCGAACCTCCGAAAATGCTTTCCCAGTTGTTCGGCTCACGCCCATCTTTGCCGTCGCGCCAAATATACCAATCACGCTTCGGATTGTCCCGCGATGAACGCGATTCAATAAACCACGGATGTTCGTCGCTCGTATGGTTGATAACCAAATCTAAAATGACTTTCAGCCCGCGCCGGTGGGCTTCAGCGAGCAGTTCATCAAAATCGTCCATCGTTCCGAACTCATCCATAATCGCATGATAGTCGCTAATATCATATCCGTTATCGGCGTTCGGCGACCGGTAAATCGGACAAATCCAGATGATGTCAACTCCAAGCTCCACTAAGTAATCCAGTTTTTCCATAATCCCGCGAAGATCACCGATGCCGTCGCCGTTTGCATCCATAAAGCTGCGCGGATAAATTTGATAGGCGATGCCCTCTTTCCACCATGTTTTCTTCAAGGCTGCCTCCCCCTTTTTGTGCACACGTTTTCACTACTAACTGTACACTACATTACTGTGAGAAACAACTCTCTTTTACAAAAAAAGTGGCCATTTGGCAAAGAACTTACAAGCTCCCGCCAAACAGCCAGCATCGGTTATTCACCAGCCGCACGACTCGCTTCATAAATTTTCAAATTATGGTACACCGTTTCAAGCAGCGGCGCTTGAATGCCATATCGCTTAGCAAGCAGCAGCAAATACCCTTGCAAATGGTCGGCTTCAATCAGCTGCCCTTTTTCCATGTCGCGTTGCATCGATGATTTCATCGTCGGGGCGATTTGTTCGAGCTGAATGCGCTGCCGCTCGGCCATCTCATCAGTTAGCGGTGCACCGTGTGCCTGCATAATCTCCTTAATTTCCCCAAGCAGCCGATCGATGATGGCTCCCCCGTATTCACCGGAACGAATTGGCCCAATCGGAGCACGAAACAGCGTTGTCACGCCCGACATCGTCGCGATGAACAAGTATTTATTCCACATATCAGCGGCAATTCGTTCGCTCAAACGAAAGCGGGCATTGGCTCCCGCAAACAGCGATTCAAGCGCTTCGGTCCGCTCCGTTCGTTCCCCTGACCACTCGCCAAAACGGACATCATGCGCTGAACTTGTCTGCACGATTTCCCCCTTCTCATTCAGTGTCGTTTCAATAAAACAAAGGCCGCCGAGGACATTCCTGCGTCCAAACGTCTCCCATAGAGTATCCATATGAGCCATGCCGTTTAGCAGCGGCAAAATCATCGTCTCTTGGCCAATATATGGCTTAGCATCGGCGATAGCGCCCGCCAGGTGATACGCTTTGCTAGAAAATATGACAACGTCAAACGGCTCGGACGGTTCCCCGGCAACCATCAGTTTCGGCTTCAGCACCGCATCACCATGTACACTGTGAATCACGAGTCCATGTTCCTCAAGTTCCCGTTTTCTCCGCTCACGGACGAGAAATGTCACATCCACCCCTTTTTCAAGCAATCGACCGCCGAAATACCCTCCAACAGCGCCAGCACCAACGACAAGAATTCGCATATAATAACCCCTTTCTTCTTGTTTTATTGGCCGGCATGGCCAATCTCTTTTTACCGAAGCACTAGTCCCACATCTTATAGATGAGTCAAGCTGTTTTGTGAAGGTGGTCTTTCTTTTCTCAAATTGGAAAGTTAAGGCGTTCTCTCACTTTCACAAAGACAAAAAAGAAGAAGGGAGATCAACCCCTTCTTCCCTCCCACCTCTAGCAACAGCGCGACACTTTACCGCCTTTGGCGTTATAACGTGCCTCTTGCGCCTCACAAAAAAATTCTTTTCGTGATTTAATCGGCTCACCTGGGTGATGAGTTTTCATATGCTCGACATATTTTTCATAGTTCGGCACACCGACAAGCAAGTCAAGAAACTGCCGACGGTAAGACAAAATGGTTTGCAACCATTTAGGCATAGTTCTTCGCTCCTTCTTCACTGTCGCGCGGCACGTACGGCGCTTCTTTGAGCGGCACATGTTTGTTTTGCAACACTTTGATCCATATATTTAGCGCCGAGATGAGCATTGCGATCACAACAAGCATGAAAATCGCACATAGCACAGCATCAATATAGTCGTTCATAATAATTTGCCGCATTTGCGCCTCATTCGCTGCCGGCGCCAGCACTTTTCCTTGACTCAAATGTTCTTTAAACAGTTTGGCATGCGACAAAAATCCGATTTTCACATCTTCGTGGAATAACTTTTGGTACCCGGCCGTCAATGTGACAACGAGCAGCCATGTCGTCGGCACAAGCGTGACCCAGACATACGCTTTTTTGCCCATTTTAAACAGAACTGTCGTTGCGAATAATAAAGCGATGCCAGCGAGCATTTGGTTGGCGATGCCAAACAGCGGCCATAGTGTGTTAATGCCGCCAAGCGGATCAACAACACCTTGATACAAGAAATAGCCCCACGCCAATACACAAAGAGTTGTCGCGATTAAGTTTGAAACGAGCGAATCCGTTTTGCCAAGCGGTTTATAAAATGTCCCCATAATATCTTGGATCATAAAGCGGCCAACGCGCGTGCCGGCATCAATCGTCGTTAAAATGAAGAGCGCCTCAAATAAGATGGCGAAGTGGTACCAAAATGCCATGAGCGCCTTACCGCCAATGATGTCTGATAAAATGACCGCCATACCAATCGCCAGCGTTGGAGCCCCGCCCGTGCGCGACAACACGGTTTGCTCGCCAACGTCTTTCGCCAGCTCCGCCAACATGTCAGGGGTGATCGTAAATCCCCACGATGACACAACTTTTGCCGCCTGCGCCACATCCGTACCGATCACCGCCGCCGGGCTGTTAATCGCGAAGTATGCTCCTGGTGTCAAAATGCAAGCGGCGATCATCGCCATGACAGCGACGAACGATTCCATCAACATCGCGCCGTAACCAATCGGCCGCGAATGGCTTTCAAGCTCGATCATCTTCGGTGTGGTGCCGGACGAAACGAGCGCATGGAATCCGGACACCGCACCGCAAGCAATCGTAATAAACAAGAACGGGAACAAGTTACCGGCGAAGACCGGTCCTGTACCATCGATAAATTTTGTCACCGCCGGCATTTGCAAATCTGGCATGACGACTAAAATACCAAGCGCAAGACCGACGATCGTTCCGATTTTCAAAAACGTGCTCAAATAATCCCGCGGCGCCAAAAGCAACCATACCGGCAGCGCCGAAGCGACAAAACCGTAAATAATCATTAAGATGGCAATTGTTTCACCTTTCAACGTAAACATTGCAGAAAGCGTCGGGTGTTCCGATACATATTGTCCAGCCACGATGGACAAGATCAGAAGAATAACCCCTCCAAGCGATGCCTCTGCGACACGTCCCGGACGGATAAAGCGCATGTAAATCCCCATTAAAATCGCAATCGGAATCGTTGCCGCAATCGTAAACATTCCCCACGGGCTTCCAACAAGCGCTTTCACAACAACGAGCGCCAACACAGCCAATAAAATAATCATAATACCTAAAATACCAAGCGCTGCGATAAAGCCCGTCACCGGCCCCATTTCTTCTTTAATCATCTCGCCAAGCGATTTTCCGTTGCGGCGCATGGAAGCGAATAAAATGATGAAATCTTGCACCGCTCCACCGAGGACGACACCGATGATAATCCAAAGCGTTCCCGGCAAATACCCCATTTGTGCGGCCAAAATCGGTCCGACAAGCGGTCCCGCACCGGCAATAGCAGCGAAATGATGGCCAAACAGCACCCATTTGTTCGTCGGAACATAGTCTTTCCCGTCATTGAACACTTCCGCCGGCGTTTTTCGGTTATCGTCAAGTCCAAACACTTTACGAGCGATAAACCGGCTGTAAAAGCGATAAGCAACCGCATATGTACAGACAGCGGCAACGATGAGCCAAATCGCATTGATTGACTCGCCGCGGCTTAACGCCAAAATGGCAAACCCTGCAGCCCCGAGAACAGAAATCAATCCCCATAACAAAATCGATTTTAGTCCTTTCATATGCTTCCTCCTTGCTACGTCTCTTACCAAAATTATTTATATTACAATTATATTTATTATTCTGAAAAAATCAAATATATTTTTTCCTCTACTTTTGTACTGTTTAAATCATCAGGTAGAATTTCCCTGATTTACTATTACCAAAAAGTATAAAATAGGTCTTAATTGCAAAAAATGTAAATGTGCACCGCATTTTGTCCATTAAATCCTCCTCTGCTGCTCTTCGCTCCGCTTCATGGTGCACCAGTTGAAGCAATGATCATTATTTCAGTAAAGGGTCGAGAAAGTGAAAGCGATGGAAACATTGTTGTGGAGCATTGCTTTGCCCGGTTTCGGACAATTGTTAAACAGGAAGTATATAAAAGGAATCGTGTTTATTTTTTTGGAACTGCTTATTAACACACAATCACAGTTTAATGAAGCGATCTGGCTCAGCTTTTTAGGCCGTACATATGAAGCAGCGAACATCGTGAAAATTAATTGGCTGATGTTTTACCCTTGTTTATATTTTTTCACCTTGTGGGATGCATTCAAAGATGCTGGTGGCGGACAAACACCATACTCATTTTTGCCGTTTGTTTGTTCCGCCTACTCTGTGACGGTCGGCTTAATATACTCGTTCGATGTCACGATTGCCGGCATATTTTTCGGGCCCATTTGGCTGCCAATATTATCGGTCATCCCTGGGGTAGCCATCGGTCGGCTGTTACAAATCCTTTTGTTGAAATGGAAGTAGCTGTTTGTCCCGTCACCGCCTATTATAAAAGCCGCCAATTATTCATTGGCGACTTTCAAATGCGGTTTTTTGGCGGCCTTTCTTTTTTTCTGCGTTCCAATCGCAATGACAGCAGCGACAAGAAGCAGCTCAAATCCGTATTTAATCACAGGGTTGGCAAAGTATCCTTTCAAAAACGGCTCGTCGACGATCATTTTTGATGCCGTCCAAGCGAGAATGCCAGCACCAATCGTAATAATGATCGGGAAGCGTTCGATCCATTTTAAAATGAGCGTGCTGCCCCACACCATAATCGGAACGGAAATCAACAGCCCTAGGATAACGAGGAGGAAATGCCCATGCGCGGCACCAGCCACCGCCAACACGTTATCAAGTCCCATCAATGCATCAGCAATAATAATCGTGCGGACTGCTTCCCATAAACTCCCCCCCGCTTCTATATCATCATGCCCCTTTTCCTCAACGAGCAACTTATAAGCGATCCAGATAAGTAAAAGACCACCGACAAGCAAGAGACCTGGAATTTTAAGGAGCCATACAACGAAAATCGTTGCCATCGCTCGGATAACGACAGCACCGACAGTCCCCCAAATCACCGCCTTTTTTTGCTGATGTTTTGGCAAATTGCGGGCTGCCAATCCGATGACAATCGCATTATCCCCCGCCAACACAAGGTCAATAATAACAATCGACAGCAACGCCGTCCAAAATTCTGGAGAAAATAAATCCACAGACATCCCCCTTTACAAGTTATATTTTTCCTTTAATGAAGCCGGAGCCATCTTAATGATTTGCTGCAAAATAAACATGAAAACGGTAAAATCATCGATAAAGCCAAATAGCGCAAACCAATCAGGAATGAGATCAAACGGCGACGCAATATACAACAGCAACAATCCAACGAAGAACGTCTTTTTCCACACTGATACCTCGCGCGAAGCAAAAAATTCAAATAAAAACGGAAGAAAACGCCGAACGTTAACAACAAAACGAAGCCACCTCAACCACTTGCGCATGACATTTCCCTCCATTTTTCTCACAATTCCCCACGAAGTCGAGTCCACTTTCCTTTACGGTTATCCTCCCCCTTTCGTTTCATGAAATGAAAAAGACCTTTACCACGCTTGGTAAAGGTCTTTAAATAAAATAGACCTTTACCACAACAGGTAAAGGTCTCGCTAACAACATTACCGTTGCCAACAAAGCCGAGGGCGTACACCCTGAACTGACGACTTTGCTGTTAAAGCTACTCCCCTTTAACAAAAGGATATTTACCTTTCAATTACATAATATTCAATGTTTATACGTCCTGTCAACTCAATTTTTCCCAATGACAACAAAAAATCAATCTTTTCCACGCCAAACGGAAAGTGGAAATGGATTCTTGTTTTCGAAACCGGCTGATCATCTCTTGATCCTTCCACCTTTTTACTGACCAGCTGTAAACTTTAAACCGATGATTCCGACGAGAATGAATAATAAAAAGACGATCCGCGGCGCATTAACCGGCTCATTTAAAAATAGCATGCCAATGACAACCGCCCCAAACGCCCCGATTCCTGTCCATACCGCGTAGGCGGTGCCGATCGGCAATGTTTTTATCGCCATCGATAAAAAATAAAAGCTGGCTGCCATCCCGGCAACGGTCATGACAGACGGCCACAGGCGGGTGAACCCAGCCGTATATTTCAGCGAAATGGCCCAGACGACTTCGAATATCCCGGCGACAACTAGGTATACCCACGCCACGTTTCATTCCTCCTTTTGAAAAATAAAAAAAGCCGTGAGAAATATCAACATGATATTCCTCCCGGGCTTTTGTCCCTCCGTGTACGCGAGAATGCCGCGCGTTTTCTCTCGGTCACAGGCCGGCCGCAAAGCAGCCGCGGAACCCTAGAAAACCTTTCTCTTCCTTTATCCGCTGTTATTGTACCATGTTTGTTACCAATCGTCTACTGATTTGACCTACCGCATTACCGTCATAGAAGAAAGCAGATGGGACATCCCCACCTGCCTTACACCGGATCGTTATCAACATCGCTGTACGATTCAATCGCTTGATCGAGCGCACGGTAGGCCTCAGCGAAAGCGTTCGTTGCCGATTCATCGCCAGCCTCGGCAAGCTCTATTCGTGCATTTCGCGCGTGAGTCACCGCACGGATCACATCTTCGATCATTTTCTGTTTGTCTCCAGCGTTCGCTTTTAACTGCTCCAGTTCATGAATCGCCCCGTCAAGGCTCGTCGAGTGTGGTTCGTTAAACGATTGTTCCAACTGCTCTTTCACACGCTGCAATGTTTCTTTCATGATCGCCCACCCTTTCTTGATTCGTTATCATCCGCTAGTGTGGGCGATTGACGGCAAACTATGCATCATCAAACATTGAAAGTGTTTACTCATTCACGTGCACATCTTTCAAGCCAACCCAAAACGCAGCAACGACCGACAGTACGACGACAACCATCGGTGCATACATGATCAAAAATGTTTGCATCACCCTTTTCCTCCTTCCCATTTTCCTTTGACGTACGCCTTGTTAAACAAAAAGAGACGCATAAGTAAATAAAGCGACGGAATTAACAACAGTAATCCTGCAATAAACGCGACGATCAACGCCATGGCCATCGTTTCATTCGTAAACCCGTCATAAATCGTCAAATAGGGATATAGCAAATACGGATAATGCGAAATGCCATAGGCGTAAAAGGCGAACGCATATTGAAACAAAAGCGCAATAAACGCCCATCCGAATCGCCGCTGCCGCCCAAGCAGCCAAACTGTGATGACGAAAAACAAAAAGGAAATAACCAACATCCATGCTACATTCCATAGATTGTCATAATGCTCAGGATTATGGTAGCGGAGCTGGTATATAATGAGCAGCGCTGACAACATCGTTGGCCCGCTCCAAAGAAGGGCGTAGCGGCGTAACAGCGCCCGCGCTTGTTCATCCCCAGCCGCGTCCGCATAATACGTCAAAAAAACAGCAGAAATATAAAGAACGCTCGTCACACTTAACAACACAACACTCCATGACAACGGGCTCGCAAACAGCTTCCCATAGTCAAGCGCAACACCCGCCGCGCTTTCTTCTACAAATCCGCCTTCGGAAATCGTCAACACGATTGACAGCGAGGCGGGAATAAACAAACCCGTCAATCCATAAGCGAGCAAATACCAATTCCGCTCTGTCTCCCCGTACGTATGAAACGCATAGTACGAGCCGCGGATGGCTAACAAAACAATGGCAATGCTTGCAGGAACAAGCAAAATCGATCCGTAATAATACGCTGTTTTTGGAAAAAAGCCGACAATGCCAACAAAGAAAAAGACGAGAAAGACGTTCGTCACTTCCCATACAGGGGAAAGATAACGCTGAATGATGCGATGCAAAATATGCTGTTGGTTTGCCCAATGGCTATAAACGCTAAAAAACCCGGCTCCGAAATCAATCGAGGCAACAATAATGTAGCCGAACAAAAACAGCCATAGTACCGAGATGCCGATGACTTCGAGCGTCATGGCGCCACCTCCCCCCTATTCGCGCGTTCTTCCAGCTCCCGTTCGACCGGGTTGCGGCGGAACATGCGAATGAGCACTGTTGCACTTGCAATGACCAACACTATATACAAAAGGCAAAACAAAACAAGCATCGTATCAACATGCGCGGACGTTGTCGCCCCTTCTGCGGTTTTCATATAGCCGCGCAAAATCCACGGTTGCCGCCCGACTTCCGCTAAGTACCATCCAGCCTCAATCGCGATCATCGCCAACGGCCCTCCTGCCACTAACAACCCAAAAAACCAATTTTTCGCCGTCCATTTCCATCGGAAAATTGATCCAAGCCAATATACGGCTGCGACAACCATTAAAAACACACCGATCGTAACCATCATATCAAATAAGTAATGAATGTACAGCGGCGGACGCTCATCTTCCGGAATATCATTCAGTCCAGTCACAACTGCAGCGGGATGGTTATGGGCCAAAATACTAAGAGCATATGGGATTTCCAAAGCATATTTCACTTCGTTGTCTTCTTCAAGCGTGCCGAACAAGATAAGCGGCGCGTGGGAACTCGTTTCAAAATGCCATTCAGCGGCTGCCAGCTTTTCTGGCTGGTATTCGGCTAAAAATTTTCCGGATAAGTCACCGACCAACGCACTAGCTACGGAAAAAATAAAAGCTGTTTTCATCGTTAAATGAAGTGCTTTACGATGGTAAATGTGGCGGTTGCCTTTCCATAAATGCCAAGCAGCGATCGAGGCGAGCACGAATGCCGACGTCATATATGACGTTGCCAACACATGAGCGACCTTTGTCGGCATCGCTGGGTTGAACATAGCCACGATAGGATCAATGTTGACAAGCTCTCCGTTTTTCAACTCAAACCCTTGCGGCGTATTCATAAACGCGTTCACCATCGT
This sequence comes from Geobacillus thermodenitrificans subsp. thermodenitrificans DSM 465, assembly GCF_000496575.1. GTDB lineage: Bacteria > Bacillota > Bacilli > Bacillales > Anoxybacillaceae > Geobacillus > Geobacillus thermodenitrificans. The sequence continues at coordinate 113,902 of NZ_AYKT01000011.1, forward strand.
AATAAACATGGCTGATGCCGAAGAGCCGATGGCCACCGGAATGAGCAAAAGCAAATGTTTTTTTTGATTTTTGAACCGATCCCATGTGTACAAATAAATGCCCAAGAAAATGGCTTCAAAAAAGAAAGCAAATGTTTCCATGAATAGCGGCAAGCTGATCACCTGACCAGCCAGCTGCATAAAGTTCGGCCATAAAAGCGATAGCTGCAAGCCGATCGCCGTTCCAGTCACCACCCCGACCGCTACAGTGATGACAAAGCCGCGCGTCCAACGTCGGGCGAGCAAGATGTAATGCATGTCGTTTTTGCGAATCCCAACCCACTGAGCAATAGCGATCATAAGCGGGACCCCGACACCAATCGTGGCGTAAATAATATGGACCGTTAACGTCAATTCTGTCAAAATACGGCTAAGCAACACTGGATCATAGCCGTTCATGATTCATCCCCCCTTATGAAAACAAGCGGCCAATCAAGGAAAGCAACGCCACTGCCGCAACAGCAAAGCTAATAAATACAAGCGTTTTTTCATGCCGCTCCCACATAACCATCCCCCCGGACAAACAGACAATATTGATGAGTTTGTGACAATTATCACAAATAATCCACTTCATATTATTTCATAAGATCAGCAACATTATCCGGCATAATTTCGAATAATTTGTGTCATTTTTCACATATCCATCGTGACAAACAAAAAAAGCAGGATATCCCTGCCCTGAATTATAAATATTTGCGATGCACCGTCTTCCCGTCATACGTAAACAGCATTGGTTTTTCTTCGACGACCGTCTCCATATGAACGGGGCGTCCCCACAACTGATAAATGTATGGCAATACCTTTTCCAAATACTTCAAATCCAATTCAATTCCCTCGTACCAATGCTTTAAGTATAGCTCCCCATTGCGCATATAATCGCCATCATTCACTGTAATGTATGGGAATCCGCCGTTCACCCGCATACTGACGAGCTGATCACGGATATTCTCCCAGTTTTTATCCACAATTTTGTAATCTTTTCCTTGCTTTTGGAATAAATACATATCTTCACGCATGACGAGCTCTTTCGTCAAATAATTACGCAAAAACGAGATGTCGGACTCCAACTCACGCACTTCAAAAAGTTTCGCTCGTCCCGATCCTGGTTTGACGCCATATTTTTTCATTTCTTCCGTCGGATTGTTCCATCGCTCTTCAATGTCTTCAAAAATTTTCAATCCTAAATAATACGGGTTGATGCCGGTGCGCGACGGCTGCACGACGTTGGCGTTCAGTTTAGCAAATTCGATCGCTTCATCACTCGTCAAATCCATCTCGCGCAAAATGCGCTGATGCCAATACGTCGCCCAGCCTTCATTCATGATTTTTGTCTCGAGCTGTGGCCAAAAATAGAGCATTTCTTCGCGCATCATCGTCAAAATATCACGCTGCCAGTCCTCGAGCTCGCGGCTATATTCTTCAATGAACAATAGCACATCTTTTTCCGGCTGCGGCGGAAACTTGCGCCGTTTTTTCCGTGGCGGCGTTTTTGGCTTGTTCCGTTCATCAAGCGACCATAAGTCATCGTATGGCGTTGATGTTTTTGGCTGTTCTTCTTCCTCGTACACCTCCGTATCTTCCCATGTCCATGACAATTTCGGCCGCAACAGCGACGGGTCGATATGCTCTTGAATGGCCAAGACGGCATCTAAAAATTTTTCCACTTCCAGCTTTCCATATTGATGTTCATAACGCTTAATCCGTTCAGCTGTCGCCGCCATGCTCTCAACCATATCGCGCTTCGTGTTGCTGAAGCGAATATTGTTTTTGAAAAAGTCGCTATGCGCCAACACGTGGGCGACGATCAACTTATTTTGAATAAGCGTGTTCGTATCAAGCAAAAATGCATAACAAGGATCCGAATTGATGACGAGTTCGTAAATTTTGCTTAACCCTAAGTCGTAATGCAGCTTCATTTTGTAAAACTGCTTTCCAAAACTCCAATGGGAAAAACGCGTCGGCATTCCGTAGGCGCCGAACGTGTAAATAATGTCCGCCGGGCAAATTTCATAGCGCATCGGGTAAAAATCCAGACCAAATCCTTCAGCAATTTCCGTAATCTCAGCAATCGCCCGTTCCAGCTCTTTCAGCTCGTCCTGCCGCATCCTAATCCCCCCTTTTCCCCTTATCACAATGTATGAGGAAAAAGGCGTTTTGATACGTTCAATCGTTTGTCATCGTTCCCCGGCTGCCACTCATTTTCATTTTTCACTTTTTTCATTATAATGGTCATATAAAAATTGCAGCAAAGCGTGGTGATGATTTGCAACATTATTTGCACCATCTCATCGATCACTTTGGCTATGTCGGCATTATGATCGCGCTTATGCTTGGCATCGTCGGGCTGCCGATTCCTGACGAACTATTGTTGATCTATACCGGTTACCGCGTCTCCACCGGCGCATTTTCGTATCCGCTCGCCTTTCTTGTCTGCTTGTTTGGGGCAACTACCGGCATTTCGCTCGGTTACATTCTTGGAATTACGCTCGGCTTGCCGTTTTTGCATAAATTCGGCCCAAAGCTCCATATAACAGAAAAGCGGCTCCAACAAACGAAAACACTCTTCTCGAAGCTCGGCCCAGCCGTATTATTCATTTGCTATTTCATCCCGGGCGTTCGGCATCTCGCCGCCTTTTGGGCCGGCGTGAATGCTTACGATTGGAGAAAATTTGCCTTGTTCGCCTACAGTGGAGCGGTGGTGTGGGTCGCGGTTTTTTTGACGATCGGCACCTATTTCGAAAGCCGCTGGATGGCTTTCAGGCAGTACATCGATGCCTACCGTCCATTTTTATTTTCCGTTTTTCTGGCCGTTTTCATTTTCACGGTTTTCTACTGGCATGCCCAACAAAAACAAAAACCACCGGATTGAACGCCGGTGCTTTTTCTTTCTCTACCCGCACTATACATTTTCGGTCGAATCGCGTTGATACGTTTCTATCAACAAGCCCATAAACAAGCCAAATCCAAACATGACCATGGAGGCTCCGATGATTCCGAGGCTGACGATCGTTAGGAAAAAGTCTTTATTGTAAGCGTTTGCGATAAAACTGAGCAAAAAAAGTGCTATTCCAACGATTAAGCCGACAGACGCCATCCATTTGCACATCTTTATCATTTCTTGTCCCTCGTGTCGTTTGTTCATTCTCATCATCCCCTTGCTTAGAGGATACTATTATTGTCAAAAAATCACAACATTTACTTTTCCTTTTTTCTCTCCATTTCGGTTATAATTTATATTTTCCCTCATGACACAACATTTACAGCGCAACAAAACGTTTAGCCGTCATACACTAACAATGACTCCTTCTTGATAAAGGAGGCATGCCGCTTGAACACCATCGACTATGATAGGGCGCTTTATTATACGCATCGCTCCGAATGGGACAATTTGCTCATTTTAATGGTGCGCACGCCTGATGACATGCTGTCGAAAAAAATTGAGAAATTTCTCCACGCCTATAATTTCGAGCACGACTACTCCGTCATTCAGGAGAGGCTCACTGCCTTATTGCGCTATATTGATCATGCGCTTGAGGTGAGTGAACAAAAAATGGGAGTCGAGCAGTACGCATATTTTTACTCGTAAAAGCAACGGGGAATTGGTTTCGTCCAATTCCCCGCCGTTGATTGTTCATTGATTATTGAGCATAAGAAGGCGAAACGGTACGCAAGACGTCATGCACTCGTTGCATGACAGCATCAGTAAGGTTCGCCAATTTTTCTTCACTATCTTGCAGTGATGTTCCTTTGACACCAAAGTACGCTTTCATTTTCGGCTCCGTCCCTGATGGACGCAGACAAAACCAAGAGCCATCCTCTAATACGTATTTCAAGACGTTCGAAGTTGGAAGTGTGATGGCAGTTTTCTCCCCAGTTAACGTATTCGTCCGCTCCTTCGTTTTGTAATCCTCGATCACTGTCACTTTTTTCCCAGCTGCCTCAACCGGCGGTTGCTCGCGGAATGACGATAAAATAGCAGCGATCGTTTCCGCTCCTTCCTTGCCTTTTAACGTGAGCGACTGTTGCCCTTCACGGTAATACCCGTATTTGTCAAACAATTGAAGAAGCGCTTCATACAGAGACAGCCCCTGCTGTTTGTAAAACGCACACACTTCCGCTGCAAGAACAGCTGCCTGTACCGCATCTTTATCGCGTGCAAAATCCCCGATTAAATATCCGTAACTTTCCTCATAGCCAAACTGGAACGTATACTGACCCGTTTGTTCATATTCCTTGATTTTTTCACCAATGAATTTAAATCCGGTCAGCGTATCGATCGTCTCCAAACCGAACGAGTCAGCAATCGCCCGGCCAAACTCGGATGTCACGATCGTTTTTAAGACGACGCCATTTTGTGGCAGTAAACCTTTTTCTTTCCGCTGAGACAATAAATAATGAAGCAGCAGCCCACCCGTTTGGTTACCGGTTAAAACGACATACTCTCCTTGCTCATTTTTTACAGCAATGCCGAGCCGGTCTGCGTCCGGGTCGGTGGCAATGAGCAAGTCGGCATTTACTTGCTTGCCAAGCTCAATCGCTAAGGCAAAAGCTGCATGCTCTTCTGGGTTTGGTGAGGCAACAGTTGAAAAATTCGGATCCGGCTGTTCTTGCTCCTGAACGACAAAAACGTTTTGGTAGCCAAGTTCAGCTAGCACACGGCGCACCGGTTTGTTTGACGTGCCGTGAAGCGGCGTAAACACGATGCGAATATCCGTCTCTTGAGCCAGTTCCGGATGAAGCGAGATGGTTTTTACGGCATTCACATACGCCTCATCAATTTCTTGGCCAATGATGCGGATCAGCCCTTTTTCTTTTAACGTTTCTTCATCCTCGACATGAATGGCGAGCTCGTTCTCGACTTCATTGACGTAGCGGATCACTTCATCAGCAGTATCCGGCGGCAGCTGCCCTCCGTCTTCACCATATACTTTGTAGCCGTTATATTCCGGTGGGTTATGGCTGGCGGTAATGACAATGCCAGAAAATGCTCCCAAATGACGAACGGCAAACGACAGCTCCGGCGTCGGCCGCAATTCATCAAACACGTATGTTTGAATGCCGTTTGTAGCTAACGTTTTCGCCGCTTCCATGGCGAATTCCGGCGATTTATGCCGGGAGTCGTAGGCAATGACGACTCCACGCTGTTTCGCCTCATTGCCAAACGATTGTATGTATCGTGCCAAACCCTCCGAGGCTTTCCGAACCGTATAAATGTTCATTCGGTTCGTCCCCGGTCCAATTTCACCGCGCATACCGCCGGTGCCAAATTCCAAGTTTTTGTAAAAACAATCTTCGAGCCACCGCTCATCGTCACGGTGTTGCTCCAGAAGCTGCTTCAGCTCTGGATCCAACTGCGGTTCGCGAAGCCATTGTTCATATTTTTGTCTCCACTCCATTGCTGTTACCTCCAATCTTTATTTCTCCTGTTTATGTATTCGTTGCCATCATACAATATACCTGCTAAAAGAAAAAGGATGTCCTGGAAAATATGGACACCCTTTTTCTTCCATTATCCTTGTGGCTGTGACGGTTCGGAAATGTTCGTTAGCGCTTGTTCAGCCGCTTCATTTGATGCGCTGTTCGTCGCGATATCCCCTAAAGCAACGATGCCTTGAAGCTGGTTGTTCTCTACAATTGGCAAACGACGAACTTGGTGCTGCGCCATGACGTTAGCCGCATCTTGGACGCTCATGTTTGGCGTACCAGTGACGACTTGGTTGGTCATGACATCTGATACTTTTACTGCCGCCGGGTCTTTCCCTTGGGATGTGACGCGGAGCGTAATATCGCGGTCGGTAATCATCCCTTTGACTTGCCCGCTTTCCACAACCGGAAGCGCGCCAATATTTTTTTGGCTCATGATTTGCGCTGCTTCTTGCACCGTTTGATTCGGCGAAACGGTCGCGACGTTTTTCGTCATAATGTCCTGCACTTTGTTCGCATTGTTGTTGGTCAATGTAATCCTCCCCTTTCACCGATTAGTATGGCTCGTTTGCTGGGGGATAATAGATAGAAAATATGCCCTTTGGCGGTTGCGAATGGACGTGCCATTTTTCATCCCTTATAATGAAGTTAAGTTCTTTCGCTGAAAGAAAGCAGTAATCGGGAAGCCAAAGCTGAAAATGACGATTTCCCCGCTAATTTTCTCGCCAAGATGGCTACTGTCGTCAGCACTGCATAAGAAAGAAGGTGCACACATGGAGGAAGAAAAACGAAGAGAACATTTATTGTTGTTCGCTTGGGCGACAGCGTTTGTTGCCACCCTTGGGAGTTTATACTTTTCTGAAGTGCTTCGTTTTATTCCTTGCGACTTATGTTGGTTTCAACGTATTTTTATGTATCCACAAGTCATCATTTTAGGAATCGCCATCGTTCGCAAAGATTTTACAGCTGCCCGTTATAGTTTGGCGCTATCGATTATCGGGGGCATGATTTCTTTATATCACTATTCCTTACAAAAGATCCCGTTTTTCCAAGACTACGCCATCAGCTGCGGCCGTGTCCTATGTACAGGACAATACATTAACTGGCTCGGCTTTATTACCATTCCATTTTTGGCGTTGACGGCCTTTACCATTATCATTTTCTTGAGCCTTGCTGTTATGCGGCAGCAAAAGGAGGAGAATGAACGTTGAAAAAACTGCTCATATTTGGCGGGGTAATTGTCGTTTTATTTGCTGCTATTGCTTTTGTTACGTTGTATGAACAAAAAGAAGCAGCTAAAAATAATCCTTATCAGAAAAGCGAGCTGCATCCGGCCACCATCGATCAACTCGATGATCCGAATTACCAAAACATTATTTTGCCTGACGAGTTAAAACAACAGCTAGCCGATGGAAAGTCTCTTACCGTTTATTTTTACAGTCCAACATGCCCACATTGTCGGCGGACAACACCAATTGTCGTGCCGTTAACCAAACAGCTTGGCATCGATTTAAAACTGTTTAACTTGCTCGAATTTGAAAATGGCTGGGATACATATGGGATTGAATCCACCCCGACCATCGTCCATTACGAAAACGGAAAAGAGACGAAACGCATTGAAGGGTATCACGATAAACAAACGTTCCGCCAATGGTTCTCCTCATTGTCGGAGCAAAAAAACTAAGGAGCTGCGCCCGATGGCGGCTTAGCTCCTTTTTCCTTACATCACCCACTGGCTCGTCGCAGGAAAATAGACGCTGCACCGTAGCGCCTTCTTATGGGTAAACTGCTTTGCCTGAAACGGAAAAGAGATGCCATGACGAGCCAAAATGTTTTGATTACGCACAAACAACCACTCGTATTGTTCGCACTCTCCTTGCTCACCAATATGTTCGATGACCGTAATCAACGACTGCAGCGCTGAGATGATTTGAAACGCCTCTTTCATCGTTCCGTTATATGTAACATGCTCATGTTCCAACGAAAGAATGCCAAGTTCCTCAAATTGGTGAATTTGCTCATCATCAAAATAGTATGGGAAAATGTCAGTGTAGAAATAGTTCAATAAATAATGCATGTAATTTTCTTGCTCTGGAGTCACCGCGTACATAATTTTCAATGTTCATACCACCTTTTCTTGTTACAATGCTTGCGTTCTCCATCGCTAAAACGATACTATGAGTGTATCATATTCAATACACCTATAGAGGTAGAAAGTGTTTCCTCGACTACAGGGAACTGGGAGGTATAGCAACGTTTGTGGACAAGAAAAGGCGATTGGCTTGAATGCATCATCCCCAGCCTATGGAGTGAGCTGACCATTGAGCAGCTGCTCAAAGAAGTTTGGGCCGCTTCAAAAAAACTCGCCCACCGCTGGCGAATGGAACAGGGCGTCAAACTGAACGGCCAAGCCGTCTCTTGGCAGACGACACTTCGTGAACGGGATCGACTTCAGCTTTATGCGTATGAACCAGAGCCGTCACTAATCATCCCGGAATACCGGGAGCTTTCCGTCTTATGGGAAGACGAGCACTTGCTCATCTTGAATAAAGAAGCTGGTATCGATATCCATCCATCCGAGCCAGAACAGACGGGCACACTTGCTAATGCGGTTGCCTTTTATTTGCAATCGCAGGCCATTTTGACAAAAGTGCGCCATATTCATCGGCTCGACCGTGATACGTCAGGGACGATTTTATTTGCCAAACATCCGCTCGCCGGGGCGACGCTTGACCGAATGCTTGCTCATCGTACCATTAAGCGGACGTATGTCGCCCTCGTTCATGGCCGCCTGTCACCGAAATCAGGTACGATTTCCGCGCCGATCGGTCGTGACCGCCATCATCCGACGCGCCGGCGCGTCTCAAAAACAGGAGCGAGGGCAGTGACACATTATCGCGTGCTTGAAACGTTTCCATCCGCCTCGCTCGTTGAGCTAAACCTTGACACCGGGCGGACACACCAAATTCGCGTCCATTTGGCCCATCTTGGTCACCCGCTTGTCGGCGATATGCTTTATGGCGGCCAACCAACGTTTCATCGCCATGCGCTTCATGCCGTTAAACTAACGTTCCGCCATCCGTTTACTAATGAAGAAATCGTTTGCCTCGCGCCGACGAACGATTTCCCGGTTGATCTCTCACACATTTACCATTGAGCGCTCCCTGTTTTTGCTTGGGATGGAGATGTGGTCGATAAAGATGATAAAAAGGCAGACGGTTCTCCCGTCTGCCTTACAAGCGCAACTGCTCCTCTTCCCCCGCATCCGCCGGCTCGCTTTCCTCTTCATCCGGCTTTGGTTCTTTTTTCACCACTTCCAACGTCTTGACATGATGGCCATCCATTTCTTTCACCGTAAAGAGATAACCATCAATTTCCACACTGTCACCCGTCTGAATGTCGTAATATTTCGTCAAAACCCAACCGCCAATCGTATCGACATCGTCATCATCAAGCTCTAGCCCCAACAAGTCATTCACTTCGCCAATGAGCACTTTACCATCCAAAATAAATCGGTCATCAATTTTTTGGATCAAAGGCGTTTCATCAATGTCGAACTCATCTTGAATCTCGCCAACAATCTCTTCCAAAATGTCCTCGACCGTAACAAGTCCGGACGTACCGCCATACTCGTCCACTAAAATCGCCATGTGGATGCGCTCTTTTTGCATTTTTACGAGCAAGTCATGAATGGCGATCGATTCAATGACTTGAATAATCGGACGAATGTAATCTTTCATTTGTTTTTCGTTTGACGGGTTAGCAACAAAATCTGTAAATACTTCTTTTACATTAATGAGCCCGAGTACATGGTCTTTATCTCCATCGATAACTGGGTAACGCGTATATTTTTCTTCTTGAATGATGGCTAAATTCTCCTTGACGCTCTTGTTAATGTCTAACGCCACGATTTCTTTACGCGGTACCATAATTTCTTTGGCCACACGGTCGTCAAAACGAAAAATGTTGTTAACATAGCGGTACTCAGATTGGTTAATTTCCCCACTTTTGTAACTTTCCGATAAAATCAAACGCAACTCTTCTTCGGAGTGGGCGATTTCATGCTCGGCCACCGGCCTAAGGCCGAACAGGCGTGTCACGAGCCGCGCAGAATTGTTGAGTGTCCAAATGAACGGATACATGATTTTGTAAAACCAAATAAGCGGCTTGGCTGTCCACAACGTAATCGCTTCCGCCTTATGAATGGCAAACGTTTTCGGCGCCAATTCACCGACAACAACGTGCAAAAACGTAATGAGTGAAAATGAAATAATAAACGCTAAAAAGTGGGAGACGGATTCCGATAAATGGAGGCGTTCAAACAGCGGCAGCAACATCCGCGCCACCGTCGGCTCCCCAAGCCAACCAAGGCCAAGTGAAGTAAGAGTAATGCCAAGCTGGTTCGCCGATAAATAACCGTCCAAATTCGAAATCACTTTTTTCGCCGCCACCGCCTGTTTATTTCCTTCATTAACAAGTTGGTCGATGCGCGAACTGCGCACTTTGACGATCGCAAATTCCGAAGCGACGAAAAAGGCGGTGCAAGCGATGAGCAATGCCACTAACAGCAAACTGGCTATGTCCAATTTGTCTCTGAGCGCGGATGGAGCGCCCAGGTTACACCTCCTGCGAATAAAAGTTTCAACAGCACCCTATAGACAGTAATGCCGCCGAACGGCCGCCAACGGCGGGCGGTCCGAAGCGGCGGCGAACGGTTTACTCTTCGCTATTGTTCGCTTGGGTAAAAATGAGTACATATTTCAGCAACTCAAGCACAGCAATCAATGTCGCAGCGACATACGTCAACGCTGCTGCCCCAAGCACTTTGTTCACGCCGCGCGTTTCATCTGGAGCGATCACTCCTTCAGCGAGCATAAACCGTTTCGCCCGTGCACTTGCATTAAACTCGACGGGCAGCGTAATAATCTGAAACGCCACTGCCAGTGAGAAGAACAAAATGCCGAGACCGAGCAACGAAAATTGTTGAAGCAAAAATCCCACCAACAGCAAAAACGGAGCCACACCGGAAGCGAAGTTCACAATTGGAAACATCCGGTGGCGAAGAACAAGCGCCGCGTACCCTTGCTGATGCTGAACAGCATGGCCGACTTCATGAGCGGCAACGGAAATGGATGCGATTGAGCGCCCGTAAAAGACCGGTTCGGACAAACGAACGACGCGGGAAATTGGATCGTAATGGTCAGAAAGCCGCCCCGGCACGACCTCAACCGGCACATGGTGCAAGCCGTGACGATCCAAAATCATGCGCGCCACTTCCGCTCCCGTCAAGCCTGATGAAGCCGGGACTTCGGACCAAGTTTTGAAGTTGCTCGACACTTTCCATTGTGCCCAAAGCGAGATCAAGAAAGCAATAAAAATGAAAATATCCATCGGATGGAATAGCATCGCAGCACCCTCCGTTTTTCTAATGATCATCCAATGTATATACTATTATTTATTGTACTTGTTCATTGTTTCATACGTCAAACATACCGCTTTGGTTTCATCATATCTCTAGAAAAAACAGCGCCGACGATAGGCGCTGTTTAACCGATCCATTCATCAAAAATTGAAATTGTCCGGATCGGCTCCAATCCGCTTGTTCAAGTTTAACGCATCGATTTGTCTCATTTCCTCATCTGTCAGCGAAAAGTCGAAAATAGTAGCGTTTTCTTTAATGCGCGCCGGCGTCACCGATTTCGGAATCGTCACGACACCGTTTTGCAAATCCCAACGCAGCACGACTTGCGCCGGTGTTTTTCCGTATTTTTTCCCAATCTCAACGATTGTTGGTTCGTTTAAAATTTCCCCGCGCATAAGCGGCGACCATGCCTCAAGCTGGATGCCGTTTTCTCGACAGAACGCATGCAGCTCTTTTTGCGTTAGGCGTGGATGATACTCGACTTGGTTGACCATAGGCTTAATTTCACAATCGGCTAGTACATCTTGCAAATGGTGAATTTGGAAGTTGCTTACACCAATCGCGCGCACATAGCCGTCTTTATACAGCTTTTCAAGCGCCTTGTACGTTTCTTTATATTTCCCTTTCACCGGCCAGTGGACTAAGTACAAGTCAACGTAATCGAAGCCGAGCTTTTTCAAGCTTGTATTAAACGCTTTGAGCGTCGTTTCATATCCTTGGTCCGTATTCCATACTTTCGTTGTCACAAACACTTGCTCGCGCGGAATACCCGATTCGCGGATCGCTTGTCCGACCCCTTCCTCGTTTTCATAAAAAGCGGCCGTATCAATATGGCGATATCCTACCTCCAATGCGGTACGCACCGCTCCTTTTACTTCCTCTCCCTCTTTTACTTTGTAAACACCAAGACCGACCCACGGCATTTTCACACCGTTATGTAATACAGTGCAATCTTGCAAACTATTCACTCTACTTCCCCCTTCAACATCTATATAGTTTTATTATGGGAAAACAGCCAAGAAAAAGCAAAATATATGCCCAAAGGTGCCGTTTGGATTTTGATTCAAACGTGCTTACTTTACTTTCATTTTGGCTGCAGTATTCATCACTCTCTTGTCATCATCCCTTTGTTGTTTGTATAGGAGTGTAGTATTTCACTACCCAAAATCGTTTATCGCCGGAAACATAAAGTGAAGTCCACTCCGTTTCTTAAATGTACTAGAAAAAAGCTGCTCTAAAGGCCAACTGTGCGGCCTTTTGGAGCAGCCCCATGTTTCTTACTTCGCAATGGTCATATTCTCTTCCGCTAGTTTTTGTTCAGCAGAAGGATGAAACTCATTTTCCATTTTCGAAACGACAACCGTGGCTACTGCGTTGCCAATAATGTTTGTAATCGCCCGCGCCTCGGACATAAAACGGTCGACCCCAAGCAGCAAGGCGATACCCTCGACCGGAATCATTGGGAACGCCGCTAACGTGGCGGCTAGGGTGATAAAGCCCGAACCGGTCACCCCTGCTGCCCCCTTCGAGGTGAGCATTAACACTCCAAGCAACGTCAACTCTTGCCAAATGCTTAAATCAATCCCGTATGCTTGAGCGATGAAAATGGCCGCCATCGACAAATAAATCGATGTGCCGTCCAAGTTAAACGAGTATCCAGTCGGAACGACAAGGCCAACGACCGACTTCGAGCAACCGTATTTTTCAAGCCGCTCCATCAACCGCGGCAAAGCCGATTCAGATGAAGACGTGCCAAGAACGAGCAACAATTCTTCTTTAATATAGGCGAGAAACTTAAAGATGTTAAATCCGTAAAACTTGGCAATCCCGCCGAGCACGATGAAAATAAAGAGCGCCATCGTAATATATACCGATCCCATCAGCTTGCCGAGCGACACGAGCGAGCCGAGACCGAACGTGCCGATCGTATACGCCATCGCACCAAATGCGGCGATCGGTGATACCTTCATGACCATGTTGACGACGCCAAAGAAAATTTCTGCGATCCGCTCAAACAAGGAAAGCACTGGTTTGGCTTTTTCCCCTAAACCAGCCGCCGCCAATCCAAACAGAACGGCGAAGAAGAGCACCGGAAGCAATTCCCCGCTGGCCATCGCCGCGACAACGTTATCCGGGATAATGCTTAGCACAAAATCAACAAACCCATGGCTTGTTTCTTCCGCTTGCTTCGTATATTGTGAAATGTCGCCACCTTTGGCTGCATCAGTGTTGAAGCCAACCCCTGGTTTGATGAGGTTAACAACAACAATTCCAATCGCCAACGCAAACGTCGTCACAATCTCAAAGTAAAGGAGGGCCTTTCCGCCGATGCGACCAATTTTTTTCAAGTCTCCCATATTGCCGATCCCGATCACAACGGTAAAGAAAATGATCGGGGCAATCACCATTTTAATCAACTTAATAAATCCATCAGCTAACACTTTTAATTTAGAACCAAATTCCGGAAATAAAAATCCGACGATAATCCCTAAAACAATACCGATAATGACTTGTACGGTTAAATTTTTGAATTTCCCCCTCATTTCTCCCACTCCTTTCACCGTCTTGACAACGCTTTCAACAACATCATAAAGAAAAGTCAGCCAAATAAAAATATTATGGTGATAATGGTCATTTTGGTCTTTTTGGTCTTAAACGTTTGCGAAGTTGCAACTACAAAACTGCGTTGATTCCCATAAAAAAAGCTTCCACTGATGGAAGCTTATTCACGGAATTCCTTGATTTCATTCAACATTCTAGAACCGAATTGTCTCGTAAACTCCTTATACAACGGGGCAAATTTCTGTTCCCATCTCTTTCTTTCCTCTTCCGATAACAAGTAAAGCTGGACGCTCTTTTGCTGCTTCAGCTGTTGCAATTCCCGCTCGTTTTGTGCCTTTGACTGCCGCAAATTCCATTGGGTCGCCTCGGTCATCGCTTCGGCTATTTTTTGTTGAATCTCTTTCGGCAAACTGTCCCAAAACGATCGGTTCATCATGACTGCATAGCCAAGATAGCCGTGGTTGCTAATCGTAATATATGGTTGAAACTTGTAAAACCCCTTTGAATAGATGTTGGAAATCGTATTTTCCTGACCATCAAACTCATGTTGCTCAAGCGCCCGGTATACATGGTCAAACGAAACGGCAACCGGTTCACCGCCAAGCAAGCGGAACTGCTTATCGATCACTTCGCTCGGCATAATACGAAAACGCAAGCCCCGGAAGTCATCAGGCTCGATAAGCGGACGAGTTGTTCCCATCATCTGTTTAAAGCCGTTGCTCCAAAACGCTAGTCCTTTGATTCCTTTTTCTTCAAGCATTCCGAGCAGTTCAGCTCCGACTTTTCCAGTGAACACACGACGCACATCGTCATCATCGCGAAATAAAAAGGGCAAATCGAGCACTTGCCACTCCGGAATCAGTTCTGTGACCTTTGAAAATGACGGGGCAATCATTTGTACATCACCGCGCAGCAGCGCATCAAGCTCCTCCCCATCCGAGTAAAGCGAACCGTTCGCGAACACTTCGACTTTGACACGGCCGTTCGTCTTTTGTTCCACGAGTTCGGCAAACTTTTGCGCTGCTAGCCCCTTCGGCGTATTTTCCGCAACGACGTGGCTAAAATAGATGATAATTTGTTTTTGCAATCCTTTTTGTTCATCGTCGTACACAATCCGTTCCTGATCGGCTTGGCGGCTGATGTTCCAAGCAACAAGGCCGATGCCGATCATAAGAAGGAGTACCCACAATTTCCATAGCTTTCCCATTGTCCACACCGTTTTCGTCCATCGTTTTCTTCCTTTTTATCATATCACCGGAATCGTGTTAGAATAAATAATAATGAATTTTCTGCCTAAACAGAGGAGTTCACCGATGAATCGACTGCCGATCCGTTGGAAAATTACGATTTTAATTTTTGTTATCGTCAGCTTTTCGATGCTGCTGAGTGGTGTTTTTATTATAAGCGACTTTTTCCATACAAAGGAAGAAGAGTTAAGCCAACGCGCCCTATTGACAGCGCGCACCGTATCCGAACTGCCGGAAGTCAAGCAGCACATTGTCGGGCCAAAGGAAAACCGGGCGCTCGTAAACCCGATCGTCGAACGGGTACGCATCATCCATAGCGCTGATTATATTGTTGTGCTCGATATGAATAAAATTCGTCTCTCTCATCCGCTTCCATCAATGATTGGCACCGTCTCCCGCGGGGCTGATGAAGGGCCGGCGTTCGCGGAACATACATACACATCAAAAGCACGTGGAGAAATCGGGACAGTAGTTCGCGCCTTCGTCCCTATTATGAATCGCCACCATGAACAGATTGGCGTCGTCATCGCCGCCTACCGATTGCCAACGTTTTTAGAAGCAATTGATACGCTAAAAGAAGAAATCGCCATGGCCGTTATTTTGTCGTTGCTCGCTGGTGGAAGTGGAGCTTGGCTGCTCGCCTCTCATATTAAGCGGCAAATGTTTGAACTAGAACCGCATGAAATTGCCAAACTGCTTGTTGAGCGAACAGAGGCGTTTAACGCTATGCACGAAGGCGTCATCGCCATCGACAGCAATGAAAATATTACTATTTTTAACGATCGGGCGAAACAAATGCTTGGTATCGAAGGGGATGTGATTGGGCAGCCCATCCGTTCTGTCATTCCGGATACGTATCTTCCCGAAATATTGAAAGTAAACAAGCCGATTTATAACAAAGAGCTGCAGCTTGGCAATTTAACGATCTGGAGCAATCGCATCCCGATTAAAGTTAATGGGAAAACCGTTGGTGCAATCGGCATTTTCCAAGATCGCACAGAAGTGAAACGGCTGGCTGAAGAACTAACGGGGGTAAAAGCGTTTGTCCATGCCTTGCGTGTGCAAAACCATGAATACATGAATAAGCTCCATACGATTGCCGGACTGATCCAGCTTGGCCATATTGAGAAGGCGCTTGAATACGTGTTTCAAGTTACAGAAGAGCAGGAGGAACTCACGCAGTTTTTAAGCCGCAACATCAAGGACGAAAGCATTTCAGGGTTATTGTTAAGCAAAATCCGCCGCGGCAAAGAGCTTGGCATTCTTGTGACGATCGACCGGCACAGCCACCTTTATCGTTTTCCGCCGCGCCTCGACCACCATGATTTCGTCGTTCTCCTTGGCAACTTAATTGAAAACGCCTTCGATGCGTTCCAAGGGGTAACCGGTCGGGAAAAAGAAATTTACGTTAGTATTGAACAAAATGAAGACATTTGCTCCCTCTCAATCGAAGATAACGGCCAAGGCATCGCTCGCGAGCATATCAATCGCATTTTTGACGAAGGCTTTTCAACAAAAGGACAAAACGGGCGCGGCATCGGCCTATATTTAGTGAAGCAAATTGTGGAAAAAGGAAACGGTCACATCGATGTTCAGTCTGAGGAAGGGAAAGGGACCGTATTTACCATTACATTTGATATGTAACCTCATTCATACAGTGGCAGCCGCATTCGACAAGCCCCTGCCCCAAGCCAAAGGAGGGAAAGACAATGTACCGTGTATTGCTCATTGAAGATGACCCAATGGTCCAAGAAGTGAACCGGCAAATGATTGAACAAGTGAACGGTTTTGCCGTCGTCGGCCTCGCCGGGAACGGAGAAGAAGGACTGCGCCTCATCGAGGAGCTCCACCCTGATGTAGCGGTCATTGACATTTACATGCCGCAATTAGATGGCCTTGAAACGTTAAAGGAAATTCGCGCCCGTGGGCATGAAGTCGACATTCTAGCCATCACGGCCGCAAGTGATATTGAAACAGTACGCCGCGTTTTACAAAACGGCGCGTTTGATTATATTGTCAAACCGTTTAAATTTGAACGGCTCAAGCAAGCGCTAGAAAACTATCGGGCATTCCGCCAATCGCTCGCCGAAAAACAGTCGCTCACTCAAGCAGAACTCGATGCGTTGCGGCAAACGGCCGAACGGTATGTCGACCCACTCCCTGAACTTCCAAAAGGATTAAACGAAGTGACATTGGAAAAAGTCGTCACTTATTTGCGCCAACAGTGCTCCCCTGTCTCCGCTGAAGAAGTGGCTGAAGGCGTCGGCATCGCCCGCGTCACCGCTCGCCGCTACTTAGAATACCTTGAGAAAAGTGGAAAGGTTGTGCTCGATGTGCAATATGGCAGTATTGGTCGCCCCGTCAACCGCTATCAGTTGAAACGAATATAGCTTACCCGGTAGCCCGCACGACCAACCGGGTAGGCAACTCTTCTTGTTTTCGAGGAACATTTCCTGTCTCCAGCCAATGGTGAAGAAGCCGAAACGCTTTTTCCCCCAACGTAAAATGAGGGAGTGCCACTGTCGTAATGCCCAACATTTCGGCCAGCGGATCATTATCAAACCCGATGATAGTAAGCTCTTCTGGAATGCGCACCCCGATGCGTCGTGCCTCCAATACGATACCGGCTGCCACTTGGTCGCTCGTTACAAGCAATGCACTCGGACGCTCTTCCATTGCCATCCATTGTTCGATCACGCGTTTTCCGTCTTCAAGAAATAGACAGCCGTCAAAAATCCATTGGCGCTGGGGCGTAACGCCGACATCACGCAACACATCTTGATACGCCGCTTCTCGCGCTTGGCTGTTCGGTCCTGTCCTTCTCCCGATGCAATAGCCAATCCGTCGATGTCCTTTTTTCACCAAATAGTGAAGAGCTTTGGCAAACGCTTGATAGTGGTCGATATAGACCGTGAAAAAATCATATTCTGTCACTTGCTCGCATAAAACGATGGGGGCCTCTTCTTGGTATGCGTCAAAAATTTCCCATCCCACTTCATGAGAACAGACAATCAAGCCATCCATTTGCTTCATTCGCAACCGCTCTAACGCCTCGAGTTCCCGCTCTACGTCATAATTCGTCTGAAACAAAAGCAACTGATAACCATAACGAAGCGCCTCTTTGGAAATCCCTTCAATGACCGCTGAAAAATAAGGATGATGAATGTACGGAAGCATGACTCCGACAATCATTGTCCTTCCTTTTGCCAAATGAACGGCTTGGATGTTTTTTGTATAATTGAGCTTCTCAACTGCTTCCCAAACTGCCTTCCGCTTTTCCTCACTCACATATGGATACCCGTTTAATACCCTTGATACGGTAGATACTGACACACCCGCTTCTTTCGCCAAATCACGGATGTTCGCCACGTTCCCACCCCTTCCTAAAAAACGCTTGACTTGAAACGCGTTTCATCCATTATGTTGATTTCACCATCTAGTATACAAAAGGAGGGGGTTCATATGCTTCACGGATTTGCTTTACTCGCTCTGCTCGTCACTATCATTTGGGGAGGCGCACATATCGCCTTGAACGCGGAAAATAAAAAGAAAGTAAGAAAAAAGGAAAAGTAAGGGGAAGATTCAGTTTGTTTCCACTGTTTCAACTGCTATAATGAATGGTATATGGATAGCAAGGAGGAATCAAGATGGTTCCATATTGGAAATCGCTTTTCTTGATTGCCGTCACCGCTGCCTTGCTTGCCGGTTGCGGTACAGAGACACCTTCATCAAAAGAGGAAGAAGCGAAAGGAAAACAAACAGTTAGTCTAGACGAGACTTCTACCAACATGCAACCATCAGAACCAACCGGCCAAGAAATTCCCCCTGTTGATGAACAAAAGCAAGCAGGAGGGGGGCAAAATGGGTCGAAGGGGGATGAAACCGACTTTTCCCGCCCGACGACTTCGTTGTCTTATCAAATTGGAAATCAAACGGTCACAGGAACAGCAACGTTGACAACAAGCGACAACCAACATTTTTCGCTCTATGTCCTAGAGGGATGGACACTCGACGCCGAAGAACCGCATGCTGATGTACTGCTCCATGGAGACACGTTTGCCCGCATCCGCCTTCTTCCTAATGAGGAGACAAACTATGAACAATTGGCCAAAGAACATGCCCAAGCGATTGACGCCAACGCCGCCCGTCAGCAAACTAATCAACTTCCAAAACCGTTCACTGATGCTCTTTGGTACATCGCTCAAGCTGACGGTGTTACCGTCCATGTGATCGCCAGCACCCAACCGGCGCCGATGCTTTTGACAGTGCACGCCCCTAAGGGAAAAGATGTGCTTGGCGCTGTGCTCGCCATGGTGGCCACACTGCAAAAGCAATAACTTGCTAGGGAGGGCTATCGCCCTCCCCTCCTTTTTAATAAAGAAAAACCCCCTTTTTCATTTGCAAGAGGGTCAAACCGGCTGCTCGCTTTCTTCTTTGCGGAAAAACGTTCTCATGGCATGAAACACATCCGATTTTTGCTTTAAAATATAATAGCGGAATTTTTCATCTTTAATATTACGGTACGCCGACATGAGCGTTGAATGGCGGTTGTACTGGTTAACTTCCCCGTACCCAAACATGTTCGACACTTTCATCAACTCTTGAACAAGCTTGACGCAACGGGCGTTGTCAGATGTCAAGTTGTCCCCGTCAGAGAAGTGGAACGGATAAATGTTGTAGCGTGACGGCGAATATTTTGTTTCAATCAGTTCCAACGCCTTGCGGTAAGCCGACGAACAAATCGTTCCACCGCTTTCCCCTTTGGTGAAAAATTCTTCCTCACTGACGACTTTCGCTTCGGTATGGTGGGCAATGAAGGCGATGTCCACCGTCTCGTACTTCGTGCGCAAAAAGCGTGTCATCCAGAAGAAGAAACTGCGCGCCATATATTTTTCCCACATGCCCATTGAACCACTTGTGTCCATCATCGCTAAGACGACTGCTTTCGATTCCGGTTTGACGACTTCGTTCCACGTTTTAAACTTCAAATCTTCGCGGTAAATCGGATAAAAGCCCGGTTTGCCGCTCATGGCATTGCGTTTGAACGCAGCGAGCATCGTCCGCTTTTTATCGATGTTCCCCATCAGTCCGGTGCGGCGAATATCGTTAAACTCGATATGCTGAACAACGTTTTGGTCGCGCTCTTTCTGCTTCAAGTTCGGGAGTTCCAGTTGACTAAAGAACGCCTCTTCAATTTCCATCAACGACACTTCGGCTTCGTAATAGTCTTGGCCTGGCAAGTCGCCAGCTCCTTGGCCTTTTCCTGGCCCCTTCCCCTCCCCGCTTCCATCTCTGGCTACCACGTCACCGACTTGGCTGTCCCCGTTTCCTTGACCGACATGCTTATTTTTCTCGTAGTTATAGCGGATTTTATACTCATCAAGCGAGCGAATCGGAATTTTAATGACGTCACGTCCGTTGGACATAATAATGCTTTCTTCCGTAATTAAATCCGGCAAGTTATTTTTGATCGCTTCTTTTACTTTTTCTTGATGGCGCTTTTGATCGTCATATCCTTTGCGGTGGAGGGACCAGTCTTCTTTCGATACAATAAAATTCCCCTTCATTTTTTCCCCTCCTTTGTTAAAATCATTTTCACACTTTTCATTTTCCCGCATATACTTATGTTGGCGTCATCAAAACGGACCATCACTATGCCAAGTTGTTTATTTTATCCTATGCAAAAATTCGAAATAATTGACAGATGAATGTGGAAAATGGACAAGGAATCAAGAAGTGGACAAGCCCGATTATCGGCGTAAAAAAAGCATGCCCGAATGCTCGAGGCATGCCTAACGGTTCAACAAGCTGCCGACATATCGGAGCAATTCATTCGCTGATGTGGAATTATACCCGTACTCATCAATCAAACGGGCGACAACTTCGTTGATTTTTTTCAATTGCTGCTCATCGGGGGTCTTCGTCGATGTCGTAATTTTCACGATGTCTTTCAAATCAGCAAACAGCTTTTTCTGGATCGCTTCGCGCAACCGTTCGTGCGAATTGTAATCAAACTTTTGTCCTTTGCGCGCGTAGGCGGAGATGCGGATTAAAATTTCTTCGCGGAACGCCTTTTTCGCATTTTCAGAAATGCCGATTTGTTCTTCAATCGAGCGCATCAGTTTTTCATCCGGATTCATTTCCTCGCCAGTGAGCGGGTCGCGCAGTTTCGTTTTGTTGCAATATGCTTCGACATTATCCAAATAGTTATCCATCAACGTTTTCGCCGACTCTTCATACGAATACACGAACGCCTTTTGTACCTCTTGCTTGGCGATTTCGTCATACTCTTTGCGCACAAGCGAGATGAAGTTCAAATATCGTTCACGATCTTCTTTTGAGATGGATGGATGCTGATCCAACCCTTCTTTCAGTGAACGAAGCACATCGAGCGCATTAATCGATGGCACTTCTTTTCGGATGATGCAAGCCGAAATACGGTTGATGACATAGCGAGGGTCGATGCCGCTCATTCCTTCGTCTGGATGCTCTTTTTTCAGCTCTTCTACATCGACTTCGTTGAACCCTTCGATCATCTCTCCGTCATACAGGCGCATTTTCTTCAATAAATCCACATCCGGCCGTTTCGATTCTTTCAGCCTCGTCAAAATCGTAAACATGGCCGCAATGCGCAGCGTGTGCGGGGCAATATGCACATCAGCAACGTCGCTTTCTCGAATCATTTTTTCATAAATGCGCTCTTCTTCCGAGACACGCAAGTTGTACGGGATTGGCATCACGATAATGCGCGAATGGAGTGCTTCATTCTTTTTATTGGAAATAAACGAGCGGTATTCTGTTTCATTCGTATGGGCAACGATCAGTTCATCAGCGCTGATAAGCGCAAACCTTCCCGCTTTAAAATTGCCTTCTTGCGTCAACGATAGCAAATGCCAAAGAAATTTTTCATCGCACTTTAACATCTCTTGAAATTCCATAATGCCGCGGTTTGCTTTGTTCAGCTCGCCGTCAAACCGATACGCCCGCGGGTCGGATTCTGAACCATATTCAGCAATGGTCGAGAAATCGATGCTTCCCGTCAAATCAGCGATATCTTGCGATTTCGGGTCGGACGGGCTGAACGTACCGATGCCGACACGCCGGTTTTCTGAGAAGAAAATGCGTTCGACCATCACGTCTTCAATCCGACCACCGTATTCTTTCTCAAGCCGCATCATATTGAGCGGCGACAGCTCCCCTTCAATGCGAATGCCGTATTCACGGTAAAAATCGTCGCGCAAATGGTGAGGAATGAGGTGAAGTGGATCTTCATGCATCGGGCAACCTTTAATCGCATAAACGGCGCCGCGCTCCGTTTTTGAATACTCCTCAAGCCCGCGCTTCAGAAGCGTTACCAACGTTGACTTCCCGCCGCCAACCGGCCCCATCAGCAGCAAAATCCGTTTGCGTACATCAAGTCGTTTTGCCGCTGGGTGGAAATATTCTTCAACAAGCCGCTCGAGCGCCTCCTCGAGCCCAAACAAATGCTGGCTGAAAAACTTATACCGTTTCCGCCCGTTCACCTCTTCAACCCCAGCGTCTTTAATCATATTATAAACGCGCGAATGAGCCGACTGGGCGACCCACGGCTTTTCTTTTAAAATCTCTAAATACTCAGCGAACGTTCCTTCCCATCTCAGCCTCTCTTCCTCTTCCCGGTACCGTGCGATCTTTCTTAAAATATCCATAAAGGACCTCCTCACCCTTGGATGTCTTACAGCAAGATTATTACAATTTATGCGAGGATGTCCCGTATCATTCGCCACAAAAAAAATTTTGTCTTCGAACAGTTCGCGGCAGTCATTCACATGCTCGGCCATATTCGTTATAATAAAGGGGAAACGCCTGCCACTTTCATTGCAAGGGAGGAAAAAACGATGCGCACATTGCTGATGTTAGGAGTTATCATCGCCTTTTTAACAGCCATTTTCACGGCTGGGTACGAAGACAAACCGGGTGTCAAACAATAAAGCCCAAAAAAACGACCTCCATAGCGAAGGTCGTTTTTTTGTTTACGACAATCCTTGAAACCGTTGCTGACGCAGTGCCTCATACACTAAAATAGCCGCCGTATTTGATAAATTCAACGAACGGACTTTGTCGTTCATCGGGATGCGCAAGCAACGATCCTTGTTGGCCTCGAGGAGCTCCTTCGGCAACCCGGTCGTCTCGCGGCCAAATACAAAAAAAATGTCTTTTTCCTGATCACTGAAGTCAAACGAGTCATAATATTGCTGGCCAAACTTCGTAATAAAGTAAAATTCTCCCCCCGGAAATCGGGCAAACAGCTCGTCAATGGAGTCGTAATACGAAATATTGACATATGGCCAATAGTCAAGCCCGGCGCGCTTTAACATTTTATCATCCGTCGAAAACCCGAGCGGACGAATCAAATGAAGCGCTGTATCCGTCGCCGCACATGTGCGGGCGATATTCCCTGTATTTGCTGGAATTTCTGGTTGGTATAGTACTACATGAAGCGGCATTTCGTTCACCTCAACAACATCGTTTATTTGCGATCAATGATGTGAAAAAATTTATACCGGATGTTCGGCGTATAGGCGCTCGAATCTTCGTATGACCAATACCGCATTCGGCTGTTCGTCGTATGGGCATTCACAAGCGGCATCCCATCTTGGTCTTTGGCCACCACAATGGTGGAATGGTCGAAGCGTCCATCCCCTTGAAAATCATAACAAATGACATCACCTGCCATCAATTGTTCTGGTTCAGGGACTTCCACCGCCTGTAGACCGATGCGCGATCCACTCAAATACCAGCGCAGCGAATGGGCGACCGCCCAGCTGTAACTCCAGCTTCCGTTTTGACACCACCATCCCCGCGCCCTGTTCGGATAGCCGGTCATTGGCGCTCCGCCCGCATACAAACATTGGGAAACAAAGTTCGTGCAATCAACAGAAAAAGACGGAAACGCCGGGTTATGCCGATTCCACCACGTTTCTGCATACCGTACCGCCTGAGCACGGTCATATTGGTAAGAAAGGCGCTCTCCTGTCCATTGCTCACGTTCGACACGCGGCGCTTCAACGTATTCCCCCATCCGGCTAACCCGTTTATCATCCACCAACTCGGTGCCTAAAAAACGGGCGCATCGCTCCTCGACTTGCTCCTCAATATATAAAGTTGCCCCGTGCTTAATTAAAAATTGATGATGGGCAATATAAACCATTTTTGTCTCTCGCTCGACTGTCTGTCTGCCGATAATTTGCCCCCGAATAGTGCAACGGACAATTTCTGCCCCACGCCTTTGGCAAAGTTGCTGCTTCCTAGTAATTTCTTCATCGCCTTGGATATTGCTTTCCGAGACAAATGAGTGCGCCCGCTTATCGAGCCAATCATGCAGCCGCTTTTTCATGCCGCTCCCCACTTTCGTTTTTGTTACTACCTTATGTGAGGAAGCGGCAGTTTTTTCCCTATTCCTTTACCTCTGTCAACAGTTTCAACCCTTTTTCGATTTCGGCGACTACATCTGAATCTGTTTCCGTTTGTCTTGCCTCTTCGAGATATGGCTTGGCACTTACATCCCCGATTTTCCCTAGCGCCCACGCTGCTGTCCCACGGATGACGGGACGGCTGTCTTCTTTCAGCAGCCGCAATAAATGCGGAACAGCTGTCCGGTCTTTATAATGGGCGAGCGCCAAAATGGCGTTGCGCTGGATCGGTTTTTTCCCGCGCCATGAGCCTGCCATTGCGCCGAATTTCTCTTTAAACTCACGATTGCTTACCTGAAGAAGCGGGATGAGCTTCGGTTTCGCTGCCTCGGGATCCGGCTCGAATTCCGGATGCAAGTGGAAATCTTTCTTCTTGTTTTCCGGGCAGACCAACTGGCACGTATCGCAGCCGTACAACCGATTGCCGATTTTCTCACGAAATTCATCGGCTAAAAAGCCTTTCGTTTGCGTCAAAAATGAGATGCACCGCTGCGCATTCAGTTGTCCCCCTTGCACGAGCGCCCCTGTGGGGCACGCATCGATGCATTTCGTACACGTGCCGCACCGATTTTCGATCGGTTCATCGGGCGGAAACGGAATCGTTGTAATCATCTCACCCAAATACACGTACGAACCAAACTCCGGCGTAATAATGGAACAGTTTTTCCCACTCCAACCGATCCCTGCCCGCTCTGCCACGGCCCGGTCAGCGAGTTCTCCCGTATCCACCATCGAACGAACACGGGCATGTGGTACCTTCGCAAGTAAAAATTCTTCAAGTTGGCGTAAACGTTCCCGCAACACATCATGATAGTCTTTTCCCCACGATGCACGACAAAAAAGGCCACGCCGCTCGTTTTTCGTCCCGCGTGGAGCATCTTTCATTTTTGATGGATAGGCAAGCGCAATGGCAATGATCGATTTCGCCTCGGGAAGAAGCAACGACGGATTTGTCCGCTTTTCAATATCCGGTTCCTCAAATCCAGATTGATAGCCAAGCTCCTGTTGCCGACGAAGCCGCTCCTTTAGTTCCACAAACGGATCAGCGCTTGCAAACCCGATTTTATCGATGCCGATCGACCGGCTGTATTCAATCACTTCCTGTTTCAAAGAGACAATGTCCATTATTTTCCCTCCCTTCGAGGTATATGGTAAAATGAAACGCGAGGTGATTCATATGAAATGCATCATATCAGAAGAATTAAAACAACGTCTTCCTTCGGGCAAATTTGGCGTGATCCGTTACCGCCATATCGAAATCGGCGACTCGCCGCAAATGTTAAAAGGCCGGCTTGAACTGTTTCAAGAGTCGATTTACTTTGAGCTACAGGAAAAGGCCATCGCCGACATTCCCGAACTCGCCGAATGGCGTCAGGCATTCAAACAAATCGGCACGGATCCAGGACGTTACCGCCCCTCAAGTGAAAGCTTATACCGTCGTATCCAGAAAAAAAACTTTGTTCCATCGATCCATTCAGCAGTCGATGTAAACAACTTCTTTTCGCTCTATTATAAAATACCACTCGGCATTTACGATCTTGATTGTATCCAAGGATCCGTGATGATTACCGTAGGTACAGAACAAGATGAATACATAGCTCTAAATGGACGCTCCGTCAACTTTGCGAATAAACTCGTCAGCAAAGATGAACACGGTCCGTTCGGCAGCCCAATCGTCGATTCCAAACGCACAGCGGTGACAAAAGGAACGAAAAACGCTTTGCAAATCGTTTATTTTCTTCCATCGATTCCTGAAGATGTTGCCAATCGCCAACTTCAGGCTATTCAAACGATGTTTACGCAAATCCATGGCGGTGAGGCCGACGCACAATTGCTAGTATAATAAAAAAACGCAATGCCTCGTTCTATGACGAAACGAAACACTGCGTTGTCCCCAATATTTTATTTAAAACTTAACGAAACTCATTATAACAAAACAGTACGTACATGGCAAGAAAAAACGCAAAAATCGACAAAATTCGTCGTATAAAAGGGGCACCAGAATATCTGGTGCCAACAACGATGACCCGTACGGGATTCGAACCCGTGTTACCGCCGTGAAAGGGCGGTGTCTTAACCACTTGACCAACGGGCCAATCATGGCGGAGAAGGCGGGATTTGAACCCGCGCGCCGCAAAACTGCGACCTAACGGTTTAGCAAACCGTCCCCTTCAGCCACTTGGGTACTTCTCCATAATGGCTCCGCAAGTAGGA
This sequence comes from Geobacillus thermodenitrificans subsp. thermodenitrificans DSM 465, assembly GCF_000496575.1. Taxonomy (GTDB): domain Bacteria; phylum Bacillota; class Bacilli; order Bacillales; family Anoxybacillaceae; genus Geobacillus; species Geobacillus thermodenitrificans. The sequence continues at coordinate 140,262 of NZ_AYKT01000011.1, forward strand.
TTCGAACCTACGACCTACCGGTTAACAGCCGGTTGCTCTACCGCTGAGCTATTGCGGAATAACTAAGAAACATTCTTCCAAATCTACTTCGTCTCTTCCTCTACTAGCTGATTCAGCTTATTCGAGGATGTTTATGCTCAGTGTCCCTTCCTCTACTAGCCAATTCAAAGAAGCTGAATGCGTCGGGACAACTCGTAGCCTATTCGATGAAGTAAGGGCTCGTCGCTGAGCTATTGCGGAATAATCAAGAAATGCTCGATTAGTATTATATCGAATCATCTGACAATATGCAATGGAAAATGGTGGGCCTAAGTGGACTTGAACCACCGACCTCACGCTTATCAGGCGTGCGCTCTGACCAGCTGAGCTATAGGCCCATAAAAGCGGGTGATGGGAATCGAACCCACGACATCAGCTTGGAAGGCTGAGGTTTTACCACTAAACTACACCCGCAACAAATATAAATTAAGGAAGAAGAGAAAGGGCGACTAGTGGGAATCGAACCCACGCATGCCAGAGCCACAATCTGGTGCGTTAACCACTTCGCCATAGCCGCCACATTAATGGTGCCGGCTGCAGGACTTGAACCCGCAACCTA
>NZ_AYKT01000012.1 GCF_000496575.1 Geobacillus thermodenitrificans subsp. thermodenitrificans DSM 465
TTAAAATCGTCTGAATGATAGACTTTAATGTGGGCGGGAGGTTCCTTTCCCGTTTCTTCTATATAAATACGGCGAATCTCTGCTTCCGTCAAATGATCATATTCTAACGCCATGATTCTCGCACGCAACAGATCCGTATCTAACACAAGTTTTTGCGACACAGCGTATCCCTTCCTTAATCATAAAACGTAATAGACCTCATCAACATTTTGGCTGTTTTTTCTTCTTCCTCCACCTTTACTTGGCAACTTTTCCTAGCATCATTGCAATTTACTGAATATATAAATAAAACTCCTTGATGGCTATTGTTTGATTTAATATAACTAAAAAACAAATATTCCGTATCATGTTTATCATCCACCGAAATGTCTTTTTGGCTTTTGGCAAAATAAATAGTTTTGTCATTATATTCTTGTTTCATATATGAACCGTTATAATCCGCATAAGCCCGAGAGGATAATAAATATAAATTGGTTTCAATATCCTCCATGTACTCACCTTGTTCATATTGAAGATCTATAGAATAGTCTAAATTTTCCTCCTCATTGTCCCATCCGATAGCTAATGATTCGAAATCCTTTCCATCTCTTTCATAAAGTCCTTTTGCCACTACAGCGTCTTTAGGAAATAACATCGTATACCCATCTGTTTGCGATTGAAACAAATAGTACCCTTCTTTGACTTCTTTCGTTGATGCCATAAACTCACGAGTAAATTCATCCTGAAACGCGACCGTGTCCGGCCATTTCTTCGGCTGTTCTTTCTGTTCCTCCATGTGACATCCTGCCATCAATACAAGTGCTGATAACCATAACGCTTGCCAATATCTTTTCAAGGCCACCCATTCCTTTCCATTCTGATCCATACTACCCTATACGTATCAGATGATGGTGCGTTTTTCAATAAAAAATGCTACTTGGCCCATTTTTAGATAAAAAACAAGGAATCACGTTGATGAAAAATTTCTTGTCTATTTTTTGGACTGTCAGCATCCATTCTGTATCTTGTCCTCATCACTCCTTCACATGATAAAAGTCCGAACATCTTCCTCTTCACAGAACCATCTGTTGTTCTGGAAGAGGCGCTGTTCGGTTGCTCGTTCCAATTACTTGATAAAATTTCCCAAAGGTTCGATCTTCAAAGGGCATGTATATAGCACTACGTTTTTTGTGTTTTCTCTTTTGAATCTTTTCTCCCGTAAGAAATGATGATTCTGCCTATCCCCTAATGAGAAATCATGTAGAGTGTTCTCGGAAACATTACCATCCAATATATCAACCAACTGTATTAATCCTCTTATGTAAAATAGGATATTTAAAAAAGGTTTCATTGAAACCCTCCATTCTCATTTGAACATATAGCTTTTCTTTTCACCCCGTATTTTTTTGCCAACACGGCCAGCCTGTCAGAGATCTTTGCCACAAAGCATATCTAACAAAAACATAAATCACGATAATAGAAACCTAAATCATTTTCTGTTTTTGTTTCAAAATTTTATTGATACAACATCCTGATCAGCTAGTCTAAAAAATAAGCACACTTTTTGGTCATGAACCAAACAAAATCCAATTTAATCATAAAATGAATCTACATTATAAGGAAACTTTGTGGATATCCATAAATATCTTATTTGCTTACGTGTGAGTTATGGATACACACCAAAACATTCTCATCTATCCATAACTACAGAAACACTGTTAGACAAAGTCCCATCTATTTAGAATAGGGAGTGTTGTTTTAAAACACACTCTCTCATATTGGTCAATTGAAACGGCTGAAACCTAAGGGAAGAAAGTTTGTTTTTTTCATAGTTCTCTCTTACATCCCGTTCCAAACTTCCTTTTTTGAATAAGTAAGCACTCATACTTTCGCTTTTCGGAAATGTACATAAAATCCTATTGTCTATGAAATTACATATTTAGTAATATAAGGACTGGAAAAACAAGGCGATGAGGGTAGAAAAGGAGAAGAGGGATATGAAACCAAATTTATGGAATTGTCACTGCAATTTGTAAATACGGTGGAAAGACGATCCAAGCAATGAGAAATGCAACCGGATCACCTTATGATTCATTTATGGCAGCTTATAAACAAGGATTCGCTGCATGAAGATTGTCTCTAAAGCTTACACATCGTCTCAAGAAAGGAGATTATAGAATTTTTTCGTTTCATGCGATATGTCATAAATCGAAAGTACTCTTGCATGGGAACTGCTCTTTTGATGGGTGACCACACTTTCATTTGAGGGAGGGCCTCATGCAAGGGCTATTTTTTGCCTGTCTGATTCTATCTAACACTTCAGGTAATGAAAGACTTTTTATTCATGTGGGGGAGTAGGAAATGAAAAAGTTATCAGGTCAATATTTATACATCTTTTTATTAGTAACGATTATTTTGTTATGGAGTTATGGATGGGTTCTAACGAAGATGGGGTTAAGTTACATGGGGCCCTTTACGTTTGCCGCTTTACGCTTTTTACTTGCTTCATTGACGATGATCATCATTTTATTTTTTCTAAAGACTCCCCGACCAAAAGGAAAAGAATGGATGATTCTGTTTATAATAGGGTTGTTGCAAACTACCGCCATGTTTCTATTCATTAATTATGGAATGATGTTTGTAAATGTAAGCAAATCTTCAATCCTGATTTACTCGATGCCTATATGGAGCGGAATCCTCGGATATCTCTTTCTTCATGAATCATTAAACTATTACAAGGTAGTCAGTCTCATCCTAGGGATTTCTGGTTTAGTATCTATTATCGGGGTTGATTTTTTTGCTGTGCAGAACAAAAGCTCCATTTTCGGAGAATGTTTCCTTTTACTCGCTGCGATTTCTTGGGCTGGGGCAAATATCATTGTTAAAAAATATTTTAGCAATCATAATAAGATTGTCGTATCAACATGGCAAATGATTTTCGGAACCATTGGAGTGGTAGTTGCCGCCATTCTCATGGAGTGGGGTCAACCTATACATTTTACAACGATGAGTATGTTTATTCTGATTTACACAGGAGTGATTGCCTCTTCATTCTGTTTTACCTGTTGGTATGTGGTGTTAACCAAGCTTGATACGACAGTCGCTTCGATTTCCTTATTATTTGTTCCGATTGTAGCTATTTTTCTAGACTGGTTGTTACTTAACGAAAAAATGACTGTAAATATCGCCATCGGAGCACTGTTGATCACGATTGGCGTTTACTTAGCTACCGTGGCAAAACCTAAAAAGAAAAGTATAAAAAGATTTTCTACAGAAATAAAAAGCTAAGCAACGTGTTGCTTAGCTTTTATTATGGACTATGGGATTAAGTATGACGCAAGTCAATATAGACAGCCCTACTTAATGATCCTTATCTATTCTTTTCTTAGGAATCATTAACTTTTTTTATTTTTTCTAGTGCGATCTTAGGAGTTCGGTCTTCTTTTAATAAGCCATTAACTTCTTGTTGCACATCTGTAATTTGGGTGTAGCAATATCCGGATATATACGGTAATTTTTTTATCGCGTCTGTGATACTTTGATACCTTCTTAAAAATTCGTCTTCAGTCTCCACTTGGTGTCCATATCCCCAGCCTTTTTCGTCCTTAAATGCAATCCCACCATATTCAGAGATGATAACCGGTTGCCCTTTATAAGTGTAACCTTCAGCAAACGCATACTTATCTTTGTTATGGGGGATCTGATTATTTAAAATAAGATCTTTATCTTTATATCGTTCATAAAATTTTTCTCCACATTCTTCATAATCATGCAGAGTAATAATATCAGAAACTGTATGTTCCCAACCATCATTGACAATAACCGGTCTCATTTGATCGATCGATTTAGTGAGATAATAGATTGATTCAGTAAACGACTGCTGTTTTTTATCATATGCTACATTTGGTATACCCCATGATTCATTAAAGGGGACCCAAGTGATAATAGAGGGATGATTATAATACTGCTGGACAATTTCAAGCCATTCCTTTGTAAAGTTTTCTACAGCCTGATCCGAAAATTCATAAGTCGCAGCCATTTCAGACCACACTAACAATCCTTTTTTATCACACCAATACAAAAATCTTTCATCTTCTATTTTTTGGTGTTTACGTACACCATTAAACCCCATTTGTATTGTTTTATTAATATCATCAATTATTGCTTCATCAGAAGGGGGGGTTAACAACGTGTCAGGCCAATATCCCTGATCTAATAAAAGTTTTTGATAAAGTGGTTTATTATTTAATAATACTTTTCCATCTTTTATAGAGATTTTTCGCATTCCAAAATAGGATTCAACCTCATCAACTAATTGCTCATTGTCATACAAACGAAAAACAACATCATAAAGATTCGGATCCTCAGGCGACCATAGAAATACTTTCCATTCAGAGATCTCCGATAAAAGATCCACTTCTAAATGAAATTGAGGGCGATTAGGATTGATAGAAAATCTTTTTATTTCTCTTCCTTTAAAATTAATCACAGTTTCTAGTCGCAAGTCCTCATGTAATGACACATCGAGATCATAATCAAATCGTATCGAGTGATTATCGATATTTGGCGTCATTTTGACAGACTTTATGGTTTGATGGTTTAAAAATTCCAGCCAAACAGTCTGCCATATACCAGTAGTTTGCACATACCAACAGCCAAAATTCTTATCCATCCACCGTTGTTTTCCTCTCGGCTGATAGCAACTTAAACTATCTTCTACTTTTACGACTAGCTCATTCTCGCCATATTGGTCAATCACATTCGTAATATCAAAAGCAAACGCTGAGTTCCCCCCTTTATGGTCACCTACGAAATGTCCATTTACCCAAACCTTTGTAAAATAATCAGATGCTTGAAACCTTAAGATCACCTTTTTGCCTATTTGATCTTCTGGAATTTTAAAAGAGCGTTGGTACCACACAACAGGGTGAAACGTTTCGTCTCCAATCCCGCTCGCTTTTGTTTCATAAGTAAAGGGAACTTGTATTTCCATTGAAGTTGATAAATTTTTATACCACTCGTTACGTTCTCCTATATTTTCATCATCAAATGCAAAACTCCATTTTCCATTTAAATTTAACCAGTCCTTGCGTTTAAATTGCGGACGAGGATATTCAGTGCGGTTATAGACTTTGACATTATTCATCTGCCATTCTTCCTTTCTATGTTTATCCTTTAATACCTGTGAAACTAATTCCTTTTACAATTTGTTTTTCAAAGATTAGAAATGCGATAATAACTGGAATTGAAGCAATTGCATTAGCTGTCATGGGCAATACATACGCAGTTGAATAATTGGAATTGAAAACAGGAATACCAACTGGCAATGTGTATAAATCTTCAGATAATGTGGCCAAGTACGGCCACAAGAAATTATTCCACGAACCAATGAATGTAAAAATTCCAATTGCTGATATAGCAGGTTTAGATAAAGGTAAGATGATTTTATAAAATAGTTTAAAAGTGGAACATCCATCAATTACAGCACTTTCAATTAATTCCTTAGGGACATTATCAAAAAAACTTTTTAATACTATGATGCCCATTGAGGATGCAATCATTGGTAAAATTAAACCAGCGTAAGTATCTATCAACCCCAAACTTTTCGCTACCTCATATAAAGGAATAATAGTTGCTTCACCTGGAATCATTAATCCCAACAAAAAGAATACTAAGATAAAGTTTTTATATCGAAATTTCAGTCGGGAAATTGCAAACGCTGCCAATGATGTAACTAATAACGACAACAATGTAGTAATGAAAGCCACAATGAAACTATTCCAGGTCCACTTGAGAATTAAGCTTTCTTCTAAAAGGCGAGTATAGTTATCCAGAGTATATGGAGGTAAAAACCATTCCACTGGGTTTTTTGTCACATAGCCATCTGGTTTAAGTGAAACAAATATCATCCAAATAACAGGCAGGATAAAAAGAACTGCTGCTATTAATCCTATGATCACTTTTATCCATAAATATGAATCGCGATTTCTCTGCAATAAAGATTTTTGACGTATTTGCGTTTTGTCTTGTATATTAGGCGCTAATTGAGGCATACTCATTTATCAGTTCTCCTTTCTTTGATACCTTAATTGAACAATAGATAGAATTAATAAGATCATGAAAAGTGCATAGGACATTGTTGCTGCATACCCCATCAAATTCTTATTAAACCCAACTTCATAAATATATTGTATTAATGGTCTTGTAGTCCCTCCTGGTCCTCCTCCAGTTATCAACATAATTTGGGCAAACACCTTATACGATGCAATAATTTGCAATAACAAGATGACTTTTCCTATTGGTACTAACTGAGGTAAAGTAATGTGAATAAACATTTGCCAACGAGAGGCACCATCTATTTCAGCAGCTTCATATAATGAATCGGGAATATCTTGAAGAGCCGCCAAAAACAATATCATATTAAAGCCAACCGTCCACCATAAGGTAACGACTACAATTGCAACCCAAGCAAGTTTTTTATCAGCAATCCAAAATGGCTCAGCTTGAATACCAATTAAGTGAAGAAACGTATTGACAAAACCGTTGTATGGTTGAAGCATATAAATAGCTAAAAATGATATAACTGATACGGAAAGAATACTAGGAAGAAAATAAGCTGCTCGGAAGAATTTTTTTAGCTTGGTTTTTAAGTTTGCTAAAAGAGCCAACCCCAAAGCTAATAAGATCATTGTAGGCGTAGTATAAATAACAAATTTAGTCGTATTCCATAACGTTTCCCAGAAGAAAGGATCGGAAATCATTTTTTTGTAATTTTCTATTCCAATAAAATCAACTTTTCCAACTAGTTTCCACTCGTGTAGACTCATTTCAAAGCCTTTAAAAACAGGAAAGATAGTAAAAACTACATATACTAAAAAAAATGGCAAGAGATACGGTATCGCTTTCAAATCTTGAATCAATAACTTTTTTCTCATTGTCCGAACTCCTTTTCAAATTTAAGAAAAAAGGCTGAGTCTTATAAAACGTTGTAGAAAGAACCTGCAGTTGAGCAATTTTAACAAAAAGAGGAAATCAGAATATTCCTTATGCGACATGGAGCTGTTTTTTCACGGCATCAATGAGAAGATTTTATCGCTGCCCGATAAATAAACTATACGCTTTCTTCCATTTGGAGAAGGTCACGTCCAGTAGAGAAATTACAGTCCGAATCGAACATCCTGTACACATAAACCACCTGTCTCAAGATCCAATGCCGTTCACCATCTAAACTTGACGAATGCGATACCCATCAAGCTTCAATATCAATCATTGTTCCCGAAAAACCCGTTGTAATCATCATATCCACAATATGAAAGGGATGCTTCATGACCGGTTTGGAGAAATAAAGTGTGAACCTCAACGTCGTGAAAAACTTGTACATACCTTGATGATTGGCTAAGTTATTCAAGAGGCATGAACCTCTTGGTGTGAATAGTTTGTTGATCCATCTATTCCAACCAAGGAATTAGGTTCATGCCTTCTTTTCAATTGATGTTAGTGATTTTGCTCATCTACAGCAAGAATCAGACTCTGATAATAATAGTCATATTCTAAACTATTAATTACTGATTAATTCGGTCACTTCTTGTTCAATGGTTTTAAATGCTTCTTCAGGTGTTGCCTCGTTTGTCCAAATTCTATCTAGGTTTCGAATCATGATATCTTGAATACCACGTGCGTGAACTGTTTTATCAACAACTTTTACATAGTCTGCAACTTGTGCATAATCACTACGATATGGTAATTCTTTAAATTCTTTCGATTCAACAACGGTATCTTTTGCAGGAATATGTCCAGCTTTAGCCCACATCGCACCATTATCCGTTGCGAATTTCATAAACTCTACTGCACCTTTTAAGACCTCTTCATCGGCATTGCTATAGAATGGTAACACAAAAGTGTGGGAACTAGCCCAAGCAGCCTTTTGACCAAACATATTCGGGAATGGCATTGGGGTAAATTCTAGACCATCAGTTTTTTCCCAAATTCCTGTCGCCCAAACACCTGTTGCCATGACAGCTGCATTGCCAGTTTGAAAATCACTATAAAAATCGGCTAAATTCAACGGGATAACTTTATGGGTATGATATAAATCATATATATATTTTGCTGCTTGAATGGCTTTCTCAGTGTCTAAAACATATTTTGGATGTTCTAAATCTCCCTCTACAATATGTTCGCCGCCTAATTGATTGTATAGAGCCCACCAAATTCGATAAGGATCTTCTCCGACATTAGAAAAAGCAAACGGCATTTTACCTTCTGGCAACTTCTCTTTTAACTTAGTTAAAAATTCTACAAATCCTTCAGGAGTTTCTTCCATCATCACTGTTCCATCATCATTTAAGAGACCAGCTTCTCGTACTAATTTGTTATTTATAAACATGATTTCAGGATGGGTATCAATTGGAACGGCATAGTGTTTATCTTCAAAAATTACAGCTTCAAGAACGTTTTGGTTAAATTCCTCCCACTTAAGACCGATTTCTGAAGCATATTTATCAATAGGCGTAACCAGTCCTTCAGCGACTAATTCTGGAATTACATAACTATGTGCAATAGCCAAATCAGGACCTTTCCCTGAGGCAATACTCGTCAAAAGTTTTGTATAATACTCTTCATATTCTTGAAAGACGTTAGTGATGAAATATTTATCTTGGCTTTCATTGAAAGCGTCAACAATTTCTTGCATGTATTCCGCATCTCCACCACCAAATAAATTCCACATTACAATTTCAGTTCTACCTTCTGGAACCTTCGTGTTACTACTTTTATTACCTGAACAGGCAGCCAATAAAAAAACAATTAACACAATACTAAAAATTTTCCTCATTTCCACTCCCCCTGATTATAATAATCTTGTTTTGCTACACGTATTTATTTGCAAAAAATTCTGTATTTATCTTTTAATTGAAGTATACACTCACATTTTTCAAATGTCAACGAATTATACTGAATATTAACTTAATTTTTAAGTTAATTTTTTTGTAAAAAGCACAAAAACTAGAGTAAAAACTCGAAATGATACGTAAGAATGCTATAATAGGCAGACATTCCGCATCGGGCTTATAAATCGTAAAAACTGCTTCGAAGAGCCATACGATTCACCAATATCATTTTTGAATCCTGTACACCTAGATCGGCGAGCAACTGAACATGAAACCTGGAGAACCCCTGCTCCCAAAACTACTTCGAGACGTGCGAAAAGGCCGACAAAGAAGCAACGCTTGTCCCCTCGCATCCTCTTTAAAAACAGCGAAACTGTTAAACCTATGAAAAAAGGGGCTTTTTAAAGAACGCCCCCCCTGCATCAGAAATTAGAATCTTCTACAAATCCTCATACGTTTTATGACTGTTGATTCTCTTTGAAAGCATCATGCATTCCATTCCCTTTTCTGTTTTATGAAAAAGCTGATTCCCCCTAGGCAGTAAATGGCCTCTTGTCAATGATCACCGACAAGAGGCCATTCTGATTTCTAATGAGAGTAGCAACTCATATATTTCACAATCAAAGCCTTAGATGCAGATTACTGTCCTTCGACCCTCGCTATGCTCATCTTGTTTGTCAAAAACAGTGCAGGCAGAATGCTAATTACCATGAAGATTAAGCTTGTGATAAAACCTGCGTGATAAGCGCCGGCAAAGTTGGCTACTGTAGCCTCCTTCACATTTAGAGCGTTGCTGACCACCGTTGCCAAAATGGCGGAACCAAAGGCGGCTCCAACGTTTTGGATGATGCGGGTGGCAACGCTGGCTGCTGGGACTTGCAGCTTTTGGAGCCCTACGTAAGAATCACTCATCACAGGGACCGTGATCCCTCCGACGCCTATTCCTCGTACAAACAGTACCAACCATATGAGCCATTGCGACGTGTCGGCATCAAAGAATACAAATGGAAGTGTCCCGATGATGGTTATGGCAATGGAAGGCAGTACTACATACCGTGCCCCGAGCTTATCCGTCATTTTACCGATCAAAGGCCGTGTGACCAGCATTCCCACACCTTGGGGAATCAGCCAAAGTGCCGCTGTAATGACGTTGAGCTCAAGTACATTTTGAAAAAACATCGGGAAGAGAAGCATAGGCCCATTGGTGGCAAATCCGGCTAAAAACAGTGAAAGAAACGCAGCACTGAAATTTTTTGATTTGAACAGATCCAGTGGTATCAATGCTTGATCCTTTCTCTTCGACGCATAAAGCAAGTATGCCACCAACGAGATAGCGCCAATGCCAAATGCCAGGATGCCAGTTGCTCGCGTGTTCTGTGCCCTAATCTCCGTCACGCCAAAGACAACCATTCCAGATAACATGGCCAGCAACAGAATCCCTATCCAGTCCAGTTTTGCAGATTTATTCATTGCCTCGAACTTCGGCAATTTCCATTGTGCGATGAGTAATGCTATGCCCCCTATAGGAAGGTTTACAAAAAACAACCAATGCCACGATAAGTGCTGTAAAATGAATCCTCCGATAACCGGTCCGGCAATAGGGCCAAAAACCACCGGAATACCGACAACGGACATGACACGGCCCAGGTTTTCACTGCCAGCAGCTTGTACAACCAAAGTCGTCAGCGCTGGGATTATGATGCCGGAAGCGAGCCCCTGCAGCATACGAAATGCGATTAAGCTCTGCATATCCCATGCAAGACCGCAAAGAAGCGAGCTGATTAAGAACAGTCCCAATGCAACCATGTATACTTTCTTGCCATCATATTTTTGCATCAGCCAACCGGAAAGCGGGACTGCCATCCCCAAAGCGAGAACATATCCAGTCACCACCCATTGCGTAACCGCAAAGGTGGTTGAGAACGCTTTGGCTAAATCGTTCACCGCAATATTGATGATCGTGGAGTCCAACATAGGCAGAATTGCACCAAGCACCAAAATCCACGCGATGCTAATCATTCCTTTTGGTAATTTTTCTTTTCCCATATTTCCATCTCCTATTTTTAATTAAGGTACATGTTGTACCTTAATTAGTATAAACGATTTAAAAATAAGGTTCAATATGTACCTTAAAAATTTTTTTAAATTATGATATAATGTTTTCCGATTTTTGCTGAAATATAAGCTTGAAAAACTCGTGTTGGCAAACACTTTGCGGAGAGATGGTGAATGAAATGAACGATGCGAGCAAGAATGTGCGTAGACGAGGAGACGCACTGATCGAAAGCATTTATAACGCCACGATAGAGTTGATCAAAAAAGTCGGTTATACCAATCTTACTTTTCAGCAAATCGCACATGCTGCGAAAACCAGCCGTACTGTCTTATACCGGCGCTGGAATACAAAATTTGACCTAATCCATGAAATCATGGAATATAAAACGAAGAACGCGCTCGGCGGGGAATTGATTGATAAGATCGAGGACACAGGAAGCCTGCGTGGTGACTTGTTGCAGTTGCTTACCCTCTATCAAAGCATTTATACAGAGGGTGGGCTTGAAATAATGAATGCGATTTTATTTGAGATAGGACAAGACAGCGAAAAATTGTCGAAGATTGAAACTAACGCTAGAAATAAAAATATCTTGGTCATGCGTAAACTGCTTGGGTTCGCAAAAAACCGGGGAGAAAAAATAAAAGAGGTCAGCGACGCGACACTGACCTTGCCTTTTGACCTCATCCGAGTAGAAAATCTCCTGCGCAGAGAGACTATGGATGCAAAACGTCTTGAGTTATTGGTTGATGAAATATTGCTTCCGGTTTTTCTTGCTTAACGAAAATATGATTGCTGTTTTATGAAATCAAGGGAGTCAGTGAATTATAATGAAAATCAGTTGCCTTTAGTAAAAGTTTTTTGATCCGTGACCATGTATGGGTCGAATGTCTACCTCTTGCCTAATGAAACAAACCGTTATGTCATTACAGGTTACCTCAAGAACCAAAGTGCACTGACGATGGCCCACTTGATATCTCTATCCAGAAAGACCGGCAGAGCTAAACAAATATCAAAGTGCCTGAAACGAAGGAATCTAATTTTTCGTCTGATCAGGCACTTTTTACTTTAATAAAAATCCCTAAATAAGGAAGATCAAGCAGTGACACAGGTACCATAAAAGGGACCTTTTTCATACAGATTTTGATGAACAACCATTATCCTTGTTTCCATTTATGAATATCTTGTTAAAATCAACTTCGCAACCGTCTCCACATGCGCCGTATGCGGGAACATGTCGACCGGTTGAATGTAGTCGACGCGATACGCCCTAGCCAAGGTATCAAGATCACGGGCAAGGCTGGATGGGTTGCATGAGACGTAGACGACCGTTTGCGGGCGAACGCGAAGGATCGTCTCAAGCAGCGCTCGGTCGCAGCCGACGCGGGGCGGGTCGACGATGACGACGTCCGGCTTCCATCCTTGTTTCACCCATTTTGGCAGCCAATATTCCGCTTTTCCGACCACATAATGCGTGTTCTCAAAGCCGTGTTTTTTGGCGTTTTTCTTTGCATCTTCGATTGCTTCCGGAATCGTATCCATGCCGCGCACTTCTTTGGCGTCGCGAGCGAGCCAAAGACCGATCGTGCCGACGCCGCAATAGGCATCAACGATCCTCTCTGTTCCGGTGAGAGCGGATGCCTTTTTCACTTCATCGTACAATTTCACCGTTTGGATGGGATTAAGCTGGAAAAAGGCGCGCGCGGAGAGCTCAAATGACAAATCGCCGAGCGTTTCTTGAATGTATTCATCTCCTGCTAGCACTTCTGTCTCGTCGCCGAAAATGAGCGAGGTTTTTTCGCCGTTTATGTTTTGCACGATCGATTTCACTTCTGGAAGACGGCGACGAATTTCGTCAATGAGCAGCTCTTTGCGCGGAATATCTTTCGTCGCCGTGACAAGAACGATCTGGATGTCCCCCGTATGAAAGCCAACGCGGGCGACGATCGTCCGTACGACGCCTGTTCTTGTCCGCTCATTGTAAATGGGGATGCGCAAATCTTGCAAAATCGTTTTGACAATGTTGGTCACGCGCGTCGTTTGTGGGTGTTGGACGCGACATTCCGACAAGTCGATGAGCCGGTGTGAGTTCAGGCCGTACAGCCCGGCGAGCACCTTTCCTTTTTTCACTCCGACTTGAAACTGGCTTTTGTTTCGGTAATGCCACGGATCGTTCATCCCGATCGTCGGGCGGATGTCAATTTTGTCGACATCGAGACGACGGACGTGACGACGCAACGCTTGGATGACAATGTCACGCTTCGCTTCAAGCTGCGCCTCGTACGACAAGTGCTGCAGCTGGCAGCCGCCGCACTGGTTATAGAGCGGGCATGACGGCGTGACGCGGTGAGACGAGCGCTTTCGGATGCGTTTGATTTTCGCCTCAGCATAGGTAGGGTGAATGTCTGTCGCCTCAACGATCACTTCCTCACCTGGCAAGGCGCCGGGGACAAAGACAACTTGTTTTTGAAAATAACCGACCCCTTCACCGTTAATGCCGATCCGCTGAATCGTCAGCGGAAATTGATCGCCTTTTTGAATCTTTACCTTCGTTTGTTGCTTTGTCATATCAGTCCCTCTCATTCAATACTTCTCCACAAATAAAGAGCCGCATAACTCGCGTACGGCTTCCATCGTTCGCCGAGCAATGCCAGCTCGCTAGCAGTCGGCCGCTTCGGAAGCTGAAAAAGTTGTTCAACCGCCCGCTGCAAGCCAATATCAGCCGGCGGAAAGACGTTCGGACGGCCAAGCCCAAACAGGAGAAAATTTTGCACGGTCCATGGCCCGATGCCTCGTATGGCGGTCAACCGCTCCATCACTTCACCGTCTTCCATTTGCTCGAGGTCATCAAGTCGCAGCGTTCCGTCGGCAATCAGACGCGACACATCAACGATATACTCCGCCTTCCGCCTGCTCAGCTGTAAGGCGCGCAAGTCATCATACGAGCGGGCGGCGATATCTTCTGGGCGCGGGTAAAACCAAACGCCGTCCCGTTCCTCACCGAACGTTTTGACAAACCGTTCTGTAAGTCGATAGCCCACTTTGAGATGAAGTTGCTGATGGATGAAACATTTCATCAGGCAAAAATACAAATCAAAATCAAGCACTAATGGCAGCCCCTCATAACGGGCAAACAGCGGCGCCAGCTCGGTCGTGCGGAAATGATCGTACACCGGGGCAAGCGGCGTCTGCCATTGGAATAAATGGGAGACGCGCTCAAGAATGTCTTCTTGCCGATTGGAATGCGGTGCCAAAACAACAAAACGGGGGGCTTCTTTTGTGCCGATGCTTTCAATTACGACCGGTATCTTTAAGCCGTCAAGATGAAGCGGCACGGTGATGCGCTGTCGCTCTACGTCAACCGCCATCAGCGGATCTAACGAAAGCCGGTCGAGCACATGGGCAAAATCATACGGCGCAGGCACGGTGATCGTTCGTTTCCACATTGTCCTCACCTTTTTCGTTGGTCCGTGCCCTTATTATAACGAAAAACGCCCCGCCAAACCAACGAATCGGACAAAGCAGCCGCATACGATTCAGTTGGAAAGGCAGGGACAAACGCCTCATCTCCAAACAACTTCGCTCCATATGTGATTATAAAGCGCCTTATGGGCGAAACAGCCACGGATGGAGTCCCATCTTTTTCCCCATCAGCTCATCTAAGCTGGCAAACGTATACCCTTGTTTGCGCAAGTCATCGATCACTTTGGGCAGCGCGTCGGCGTTATCTTTCGAGACAGAGTGCAAAAGCACAATCGCACCTGGATGGATTTGTTTCATCATTTGGTCGTACGCATATCGCCACCCTCGCTGGCGATCGGTTTGCCAATCGACGAAGGCAAGCGACCAAAAAACATGATAATAGCCTAGGTCGCGGGCGAGGGACAACGTCCGTTCACTAAAAATGCCGCGCGGCGGACGAAGGTACACCATCCCTTTTTGCCCGGTCAATTCCTCTGTCTTTTCTTTGACTTTTTCCAGCTCCTCACGCAGCCGCTCATCACTTACTGTCGTCAAATCAGGGTGATGCCACGAATGGTTGCCGATGATGTGCCCTTCCGCAGCCATTCGTTTCACCAAATCAGGTGCGGTTTGCAAGTAATGGCCCGTGACAAAAAAAGTAGCCGGCACTTGTTTTTCTTTTAACACATCTAAAATTTTTGCCGTATAGCCGTTTTCATAGCCGTTATCAAACGTTAAATACACTGTTTTTTCACTCGTATCGCCTAAATAAAAAGCATCGTACTTCGCCAACAGTTCATCAAGCTCTTTCCCCGCTGACGGGGGTTCATGGTTTTCACTCCGCTTGAATCCCCAATGGATCGGCGCATTGCTTGCCGCTAAAGCGGGGGTGGGAACGAGTGCGATTATGAACACGAGGGAAAGAAGCCATTTCATGCGCAGAGTTCCTCCTTAGCCACCGTCTTTTTCCTTTTTCTTATTGTTTTCCCTCGCCAACGCTTTACGCGCGCCATTTTTTACAAAAAAGCCCCAAAAGCGCATACAAAACACGCTTTTGGGGCCAAGCCATCTTTTCACTAGCCATTCGGTTGCAGTTGCTTCTTCACGTTTATTTGAACACCGGCTCTTTGAATTGGGCCAGCTTTTCCAACGATGATTTTTCAACATCCTCGTGCAAGCTGTTGCCGTGCGAGTCCATCGTGACGACAGCAGTGAAATTTTCAACGCGCAAATGCCACATGGCTTCTGGAATGCCGAATTCCATCAAATCGACGCCTTCTACCGATTGGATACAGTCAGCGTAATATTGAGCTGCACCGCCGATGGCATTTAAGTAGACACCGCCATGCTCTTTTAAGGCCTGCAATGTTTTCGCACCCATGCCGCCTTTGCCAATGACAGCGCGAACGCCGAATTTTTTCATAATGTCACCTTGGTACGGCTCCTCACGGATGCTTGTCGTTGGACCTGCCGCTTTGACATGCCAACGGCCTTCTTCATCTTTTAACATGACCGGACCGCAATGGTAAATGATTTGCCCATTCAAATCGACCGGAGCATCATGGTCCATTAAATATTTATGAATGGCGTCGCGTCCCGTATAAATCATGCCGCTGATGCGGACAACATCGCCGACACGAAGCTGGCGCACTTGTTCTTCAGATAGCGGCGGAACAAGATCGATGACGCGCGTCTCCCCTTGTTCAAGCGCCGCAGCGGCTTCTGCTTTTTCAAGTTCTTTGGTCAAATCAATATCCTCGCCATCTTGGTATAGCCATTCCATGATTTCGCCGGTTTGCGGGTCGATTTTCACGCCCATACGGCGGAACGCCCAACAGTTGTAGGCAACGGACACGAAGAAGCTCGCCGGGATGCGGTGCATAACGCCGATTTTACAGCCAAGCAATGTCGATTCACCGCCAAATCCCATCGTACCGATGCCGAGCTTATTGGCGTTTTCCATAATGTATTCTTCAAGTTGGCGCAGCTCTTCAATCGGGTTGACATCATCGACCGGACGGAACAGCTGCTCTTTGGCAAGCTCATAGCCGGATGAGCGGTCGCCGCCAATGCCGACACCGATAAAACCAGCGCTGCATCCTTGCCCTTGGGCTTGGTACACCGCATGCAAAATGCATTTGCGAATGCCGTCAAGGTCGCGTCCGGCGCGGCCGAGGCCTTCGAGTTCACACGGAAGGCTGTATTGAATGTTTTTGTTTTCACAGCCGCCGCCTTTCAAAATTAAGCGGACGTCAATGTAATCGTTTTCCCATTGTTCAAATTTAATGACTGGTACGCCTTCTCCTAAGTTGTCGCCGCTGTTTTTGCCAGTGAGCGAATCGACCGAGTTCGGACGCAGCTTGCCGTTTTTCGTCGCTTCGACAACGGCGGCACGGATCGCTTTTTTCATTTCAATTTGATTCACGCCGACTGGAACTTTGATTTTAAATGTGGGCAAACCGGTGTCTTGACAGATCGGTGAAACGTTTTCATCAGCCATTTGAATGTTCTCAACGATTGTATCGAGCGCCATAGCTGCACGTGTCCCCAGATTTTCACGCACTTTTGCCTGAGCGATTGCTCGACGAACGTCTTTAGGCAACTTCGTCGACGTCTCGACGATTAAGTCATACATGCTTTGCTGGAATTTGTCCATTTCCGTTCAACGCCCCTTCCCCTGTTCATCCAATTGTCCAATCTTCCTTTATTATACTCCCTTTTTCCTTGTTGTGTAAAAAATCTTTATTTTCCACAACATGATGGCCGCACCATCGTCATACAAATGGAATGTATAAGAAACGAGCCAAAACGATTGACAAGCGTGAAGACGGAGGCTGATAATGGACGGTGGGATTTTAAATGGAAAAAGGAGAAGAAGGCCATGCGTTCATCGACAATGCCGGCGATTACACCGGCATATGACCCGTGGGAGGCATATGTCGATATTGAAGAATACGGGAAACTTGAGTTGACCAATATTGAGTTGACCACAACGACACTTTGCAATATGCGCTGTGAACATTGCGCCGTAGGCTATACATTGGCAACGAAAGATCCGGATGCGTTGCCGCTTGATTTATTGATCCGTCGTCTCGAAGAAATTCCGCATTTGCGTTCCTTAAGCATCACCGGCGGCGAACCGATGCTGTCGTTAACATCGGTGGAACGATACGTCGTTCCTCTGCTTCGCTATGCACACGAACGCGGGGTGCGGACGCAGCTCAATTCGAATTTAACGCTTGATTTAGCTCGCTATGAACGAATCATTCCGTATTTGGATGTGCTCCACATCTCCCACAACTGGGGGACGATCGACGATTTTGTCGACGGCGGCTTTGCCATGATGGAACGAAAACCGACGCGCGCCCAGCGTGAAAAATATTTCCAGCGTATGCTCGATAACGCGAAAGCGCTGGCGAAATCAGGGGTAATGGTGTCCGCAGAAACGATGATCAACAAGCGGACGGTTCGTCATTTGGAAACGATCCACCGCCAAGTCGTCGAGGAAATGGGCTGCCGACGGCATGAAATTCATCCGATGTACCCGAGCGATTTTGCGGGTGCGCTTGAGACGTTAAGCTTAGAGGAGTTGCGCCAAGCGATCCATCATTTACTCGATATTCGTGATGAAAATGTCTGGATGTTGTTTGGCACGTTGCCGTTTTATCCATGCAGTGATAATGAAGACGATCTTCGCCTATTAAAGCGGCTGTATGAAAGCAAAAACGTCACCGTGCGCAACGACCCGGACGGCCGCTCGCGGCTTAACATCAACATTTTTACCGGTGATGTCATCGTTACCGATTTCGGTGATGAACCGCCACTTGGCAACATCATTCATGATTCGTTGCCGGACGTGTATCGCCAATGGCGCCGTTCGAAACTCGCTAACGAACTTCTTTGCCATTGTCCGGCCGCGCGTTGCCTCGGACCAAACGTGCTTGTCAAACAAACCTATTACCGCAATGTCGATTTTACAAAACGTTCGGCACGCGTTGCACGGTAAAAGAAACTTCGAACAAACAAAGTGCGGCCGATAGGTGTCATTCACGTGCATATAGCGGCATAAGAGAAGGTGTCCCATTACCTCTGGGACACCTTCGTTATCTTGGTTGGTCGCTGATAACATAAGACATGTATAGACGGTCTTGCACCGGAATCCATGCCCCGACCCCTCTTGTCGTCACGTTTTTGACAACGATTTTCTTTTTGTTCCCTTTCAAAACGATGTACACTTCGCCATACGTCACTTTTCCTTTTTCATTCACGGCCGGAGCATATGCATACAAATAGCCCATTTTTTTGGCCGGCACATTGTATGACTGGTCTTTTTTCGTACCAATTCCAACAACCGTGCTGAATGATAGCGGCAGCTTCGTTTTTTCCATCGCCTTATTTAACATCATCCGCTTCACCGCCTCTTCGTTCGGCACTTTTGCCGTCAATCCGCCGCGGATGTGCTTTTGCATTTCTTGTCTATAATATAACTTTTGCGCAGCCTCACCGCTGCGGTTATCGAGAAAATTCGTGTTGACCTTTTGATATTCCCAATTCGTGGATGTCTCAAGCGACTGGTAATTGAGTGGCCATTGGCCTAAATAAATCGTCGCCCGGTAGCCGACAGCCCAAGGGGTATTCGCCGCTGAGGATTCGTTAAAGAGATGGATCAATTCCGGATTCTCAATTTTTACGTTCGCTGATTTCAACAGCTGTTTCGTAAACGAACTTGGCTCTAAATGCGGCAAATCTTGCGTCGGGTTCGGATACGTATTTTCTTTTGATATATCGATCACCGTGCCGGGCGCCGGTTTGCCGGAAGCTGCCATCGTCGGAACCGTCGCCGCATAGAGAAGAAGCACGCCCGTCAATAAGGAAACGGCCCATTTTTTCATTACATTCGCTCCTTTCTTTTCCGTATTCACTGTTATTTTCTTTCAAAATACGTCCTTTATCCGTCGCGGTGAAAATTTCATCCTACTTTGGCACCTTATTTCCCCGCATCCGCCAAAAAAACACCCGGGCAGCGAATGCCCGGGTGCAATGATTACAGCAAGTAAAAGCCGATTCCCATAATCGTATATGCCGCTAACAGTGTTGCTCCCTCAAACCAGTTCGTATCCCCATCATTAGAGATCACGATCGTCAAAAGGACTGCAGCCCCCATCGCGATAAGCTCAGGAAGCGAAAAGACAAGCGGCATTTTTTCCGGAAACAAAAGTGAGACAAGCACAAGCACAGGAGCGACGAACATGGCGATTTGCAATGTCGATCCGACCGCGATTTCCACAGCGACATTCATTTTGTTTTTATACGCCATAATAATGGCGGAAGCGTGCTCAGCCGCATTACCGACGATCGCGACGATAATCACCCCAATAAACAACTCGCTCCAGCCGAACGATTCAGCAACTGTTTCAAATGTATGGACAAGCCGCTCCGATAAGTAAGCAACTGCCGCCGTCGCCAGCGCTAAAATAATAGTCGCTTTTCCTCTTCCCCATTCCGGTTCCTCATGTTCTTCCACTTCATCCGATTTATGCTGATAAACACCGCGGTGAGTGACGAGCCGGAAGTAAAGAGCGGCTAGATAAAGCAAAATCATAATGATTGAAATGCCGACGCTTAATACAAGCCGTTCGTCAGGTGCCATCTCCGCCGTGAACACTTCGGGGATAACGAACGCAACAAAAATGGCAAAGGTGAGCAGGCCCGCGTTATGACGAGCATCATAGATGTTGAACTCTTGCCGTTTGTATTTCAGGCCGCCGACAAAAAACGATAACCCCGCCACTAAAAGCAAGTTCCCGAGCACTGAACCAGTCAAGGAAGCAAGCACCACATCAACGAGCCCGGCCCGCAAGGCAAAAATGGAGATAATAAGCTCCACTGCGTTGCCAAACGTAGCGTTCAAAAGTCCGCCGATGCGCGGTCCAGCGACGATCGCTAAACTCTCTGTCGCTCTCCCCATATAGCTGGCCAGAGCGACAATCGTTAAACAGTACAACACAAACATCAAAACGGTCGGCCAGTGGAGAAAGCCACCGATGACGGATACTGGCACGCCGATCCATGTCATCCACGCAAACAACTTGTTCATTCGTTTTCATTCCACCTTTCTTCGAAACGTTTTTCGTTGCATTGGCCATCATTCATATGTACGATGAATACGAAACGATACATTGGTCCGTAAAAAAGCGCGGCCCTGTTCGTTTCATTGTCCGCCATTTTACAGAAATGAGGGTGCAACGATGCGTTTTGCCATTTTAACCGGAATTGTCGCCATCTCCGGCTTATCTCAGGGGATGCTGCTTCCGTTGTTAGCCATGTTGCTTGACGAAAGCGGCGTCTCTTCAACCGTTAACGGAGCGCACGCTGCCGCACTTTATATAGGAGTGCTTGCCATTTCACCGTTTTTGGAGCATCCACTAGGCAAATATGGATACAAGCCCATGATTATCATGGGTGGTTTTATTGTAATATGTTCGCTCATCCTTTTTCCACTTTTTTCTTCATTTTTCCTTTGGTTGGTTATTCGTTTTTTCATCGGAATGGGCGATCATATGCTTCATTTTGCGACCCAAACATGGATTACCGACTTTTCACCGCCGGCTGAGCGCGGGCGGCGGCTGTCGCTGTACGGCCTAGCGTTTGGCCTTGGTTTTACGGCTGGCCCGCTTCTCGCTTCACTCGCCTCGATTAACGAGGCGCTGCCGTTTTATTTGGCCGCTCTCCTCAGCTTCATCGGGTGGATTGCCGTCTTTTGTCTGCCAAATGAAAAACCAAAAGCATTTGAACGCTCTTCCTCCGCTGCCGGGCGATGGATCGGTGCATGGAAATATGCTTGGCCGGCGCTCTTGCTGCCGCTTGCTTATGGCTTTTTGGAAGCGGCCATTCATTCCGTTTTCCCACTATACGCCTTGCATAAACGGATGAGCGCCGAACAGATTACGTTGATTTTGCCGTTTTTCTCATTCGGCGGCATCATCTTTCAGCTTCCGCTCGGAGCTCTTAGCGACCGGTTCGGGCGTCGTGTTGCCATCACGGGCGCGCTGCTGGCCGGCATCAGCTGTTTTTTGACCGCGCTCGTTGTTGACACATCGACAGTTGGGCTTGCTACCTGCTTGTTTGCGGCGGGAATGTTTACGGGGTCACTCTTCTCGCTTGGCATTGCCTATATGACCGACCTGTTGCCGAAAACGCTCCTTCCAGCCGGCAATTTGTTGTCCGGCATGCTATACAGCCTCGGCAGCATCATCGGTCCGCCACTTGCCGGCAGCGCTGTTGATGTGACAGCGGACGCTTTTTTCCTTGCGGTCAGCGCTGTTCTCCTCATTCCAGCCGTTTGCCTTGCCAGACGACGGGAACGAGAAAAAGCGGCTTGACCGCATTTTTTATTTTTCTATTTTTTTAAAAAATTCATTGACCACTCTGTTCCCTCTGTTATACAATAAAACCAAGATATTTAGTTTCTGTTTTAAAACAGAGTAAAGGAGTGGCGATAATGAGCAGAGCGGAACGGAAAAATATGATCGAGTTTATCGAAAAAGTACGGGGGTTATCGCGAGAACAACTTGCCTATATGACGGATGCAGAAATCGAGTATATTTACGAGCGTTACTACCACTATCACGAAGAAAGTGTCGAGTAAAGAGATTGTTGCTGAATCGCCTGTACCCGCGTGAAAAAGGGTGATCTCAAGAGATCACCCTTTTTCAATGATAACCGTTTTGACCGTTGGCACTGCTGCTCGTTTTATGTTTTGGCCTGTTTTTTCCTTTTTGTTTCGTTCCCCCGTCTTTTTTCGTATGCTTAGCCATCGTTATCCCCCCTGTATGAAAATCCCCCACACCGTTACGTTATCCGGTTTTCGAGCCATTTATGCACGTTAACGCATCCGCTTTCTCCCTTCACGTTCACAATCGAAAATTGCGTTCATTTCTCCACCTAAAACGAGGATCATGCCGGATAAATAAAGCCAAATCATCAAGACGATCAACCCGCCGAGACTTCCGTACATGGCTGTGTAGTTGGCAAAATGGTTGACATAATAGGCAAACGCCAGCGACGTCGCAATCCAGCCGGCGGTGGCGAATAAGGCGCCGCGCACGACATTGACGCAGCGCAACTGTTTGTTCGGGGCGAAATAATAAAGGGCGGTGAAGACAGCAAACAATAACAGCGAGCTTGTCGTCCAGCGGAATGCATTCCATACGGTTAAAAACTGTTCCGATAACCCTAAAGCAGAAAACAAAAACAGCCCGATCGTTCGTCCGAATACCGGCAGCACGAGCGCGACGATAATCACGGCGATCATCCCGAGCGTCAGCGCGACCGACAATCCGCGCGCCACCCAAAATGGACGATTTTCCTCCACATCATAAGCGCGGTTGAACGCCCGCATGATAGCGCGCATCCCGTTTGAGGCGGACCAAACAGCACCAATGATGCTTAATGACAATAGTTTCCCATTTTGCACGTCCATCAAGTGATGCACATTTGTTTCGATGAGATGAAGTGCCTCTTTTGGCGCGTATTGCCGCACAAGAGCGAGCACATCTTCATGCGGAATAGGCAAATACGCCAACAGGGTCATTAAAAACAGCAAAAACGGAAACAGCGATAGAAGAAAGTAATAAGCCAGTTCCGCTGACAACCGTGGAATTTCGTCCTCTGTAAAGCGCCGCGCCAACTCGCGGACGAACATCATATTCACTAACACGGGCTGCCCTCCTTTCCCGTTTTTTCAAAGCGAGTGCATCCCTTTTTGCTCCTCTTTATTCGCCCGCAACAAGCCGATGATCACGGATAATCGCCTCAAGCAAATGCTCGCATCCAGAACGGACAAGGTGATATACTTCCACGAAATTCCCAGTATAATATGGATCCGGCACATCGTCTTTTTCACGATCCGGCACAAAATCGAGCAAGCGGGCGATTACGGCCGATGAATTGGATCCAGCTAGTCGGCGTAAATCGTTCAAGTTGGCGGCATCCATGGCGATAATATAATCAAATTCCTCCAAATCGCGGCGTTCGACTTGCCGGGCACGGATGTTGGAATAATCAATGTCGTTTTCGTTTAAGATGCGTCTTGTCCCTTCATGTGGCGGTTCGCCGACATGCCAACTGCCCGTCCCCGCCGAATCAACGGCAATAACCCTATCGAGCCCCCGCTCTTTCACTAAATGGCGGAATATCGCTTCGGCCATCGGTGAACGGCAAATGTTTCCAAGGCAAACAAACAACACTTTGACCATCCGAACAACAACCCCTTTCGCTATTTCTACGGCACGTCTCCGATCATTAGTTTTTCTTCTTTTCCTTTCGTCTAGACTTTTTATGCTGCTTTCCGGCATATGGTGCACATTCATCTATATTTTACTACATTGTCCGTTTTTCAGCAGGTAAACCAGCCATATAACCCCTCCCTATTTCCCCCGCCTGTATGGTACAATACATGATATCTTGCCATGAAAGGGGCCAAACAATGGATTTATCGAAACGGTCGGCGGAAAACGTCGAATATATGATCGAGCAGCTGAAGCAAAAATTGAAAGTGATGAACTTTGACGTCCTTAAACCGTCCCATTTTTCCGAAGAATGGTATGATGAATTGAAAGACATTTATGAGATGGTCATGAAGCGCGAGACGTTTAGTCCAAGCGAAATGCAGGCGATTGTTGAAGAGCTTGGGAACTTACGTAAAAAATAGTTTCGCGCCTTTCTCTAAAATGATATGCTTAGACCACCATCCATATTTGAACGTTCTCCCCCCTACATTCAACTGGGATTTCTCGCTTTAGAATGATAAAAAAATAATTCCCATCGAAAAACTGAGATTGACACCAGCGAGAATTGTGCTAAAATTTTAATCAATTACATCCATTACAAACGCTTATCAAGAGCGAGGGAGGGACTGGCCCGATGAACTCCGGCAACCTGCTTCATTTAGCAAGGTGCCAATTCCAGCAAAATGGATTCCATTTTGGAAGATAAGACGTCACTCGTTCTTCTTGCCCTTTCCAAAATGGAAAGGGCATTTTTGTCACCGGGCTGCCGTTTACTAAGTAAATATCCGACTAATTGCGTGGATTTTCTTTGATTTATAAGGAGGGGAAACGATGCTCACGTATGATCGGTGGGAAACGGTAGAAAAACCGTCTTTTCCGTCTGACAATGAAACAAAAGGGGCGCTTGACGTCCTCGCTTGGGCGTACCGCGAATATGGTGACGAAATCGTGTACGCATGCAGCTTTGGCATCGAAGGGATTGTGCTGATCGATTTGATCTCCCAAGTGAAGCCGGATGCGGAAATCGTCTTTTTAGATACCGGGCTGCACTTTCAAGAGACGTACGATACAATCGCGAAGGTGAAAGAAACATATCCTTCCCTCCGCATCATCATGAAACAGCCGCACTTGACGCTGGAAGAACAAGCCGCGCAGTTTGGCGACGAGTTATGGAAACGTGATCCAAACAAATGTTGCGAGCTGCGCAAAGTCATTCCACTGCGCGAAGTGTTGACTGGAGTAACCGCTTGGATTTCCGGCTTGCGCCGCGAACAATCGCCGACACGGCGCCATGTCGAATATGTCAATAAAGATGATAAGTTCCGCTCCATTAAAGTCTGTCCGCTCATCCATTGGACATGGAAAGACGTATGGAACTATGTGTATAAACATAGTCTTCCGTACAATGTACTCCATGACCGCGGCTACCCGAGCATTGGCTGTGCCCCGTGTACAGCGCCGGCATTAGATCCGAACGATTTGCGCTCCGGACGCTGGGCCGGCCAAGGGAAGACAGAGTGCGGGCTCCATCTCACATAGGGGGAACACATATGCTCCTTGCGATTGCCTTTATTGTCTCCTTTTTCTTCGCCATGAACATTGGGGCGAGCGGTGCGGCCGCCTCGATGGGCGTCGCTTACGGATCGGGTGCCATTCCCCGAAAATCGGTCGCCCTCCTTCTTTGTGGCATCAGCGTTTTTCTTGGCAGCCTTGGTGGCGGAGAAGTGGTGAAAACGATCGGCTCGGGAATTATTCCTTCTTCGATCCTTACCGTCAAAATCGTTGTCATTATTTTAACAGCGGCAACCATTTCGCTGTTTGCTGCCAACATCATGGGCATCCCGTTATCGACGAGCGAGATCACCGTGGGAGCGGTCGTCGGTGTCGGTATTGCCTACCAAGCGGTATACTTCAATAAATTGCTATTCATTGTCTCGGTGTGGATCGTCATTCCGATCATTGCCTTTGCGTTTACACTCGCCGTCGGCAAGTGGTTTTTAGCGCTCAAGCGGAAATATCCACAGCTTGAGCAAGGCCGTTGGCAAAAAACGTTTATGACCTTGCTGATTGTCACTGGCTGCTTCGAGGCGTTCTCCGCCGGCATGAACAATGTCGCCAATGCCGTCGGGCCGCTTGTCGGTGCCGGATTGATCTCGGTTGGGCCAGCAACGATTCTCGGCGGTTTGTCCGTCGCTGCTGGAGCGCTCCTACTTGGACGCCGTGTGTTGGAAACGAACGGAAAGAAAATTACAAATTTTTCTCCATTTGAAGGGAGCGCCATATCGGGTACTGGGGCGTTGCTTGTCATCATCTCATCACTGTTTGGCTTGCCCGTACCGCTCACCCAAATTACGACATCGGCCATTATCGGCATTGGCACGGCAAAGAGCGGTTTATCCATCTGGCAGAAGCGAATTGTTGTGCAGCTCTTAAAAGTATGGCTTGTTTCGCCGATTTTTTCTCTTGTCATTTCATACAGCCTTATTAAACTATTGCTCGACAGCGATGTTTATACTGTCATCGCCATTTTCAGCGTTTGTTTAGCGACGCTCGGCGTTATCAGCTTAAAAAAAACGGCTGTCGAAGAAGAACGCTCGCTTCATGAACATGGCGGTGGCATTTAATCTTAAATATTAAATCTTAAAATCTATCATCCTAGGAGGTTACAAACATGAGTTTAAGCATCCCGCATGGCGGTACATTAATTAACCGTTGGAATCCGGACTATCCGCTCAATGAAGTAACTAAAACGATCGAACTGTCGAATGCAGAATTAAGCGATTTGGAGTTGATCGGCACGGGAGCGTACAGCCCTCTTACTGGCTTTTTAACGAAAGCAGACTACGATGCGGTCGTGGAAACGATGCGCCTCGCTGACGGCACCGTCTGGAGCATTCCGATCACACTCGCAGTGACGGAAGAAAAGGCAAAAGAGCTCGCCATCGGCGATAAAGCCAAACTCGTTTATGGCGGCGACGTCTACGGTGTCATCGAAATTGCCGATATTTACCGTCCGGACAAAACGAAGGAAGCAACGCTCGTTTACAAAACAGACGAACTCGCCCACCCTGGCGTGCGCAAACTGTTTGAAAAACCGGATGTGTACGTCGGTGGAGAGATCACGCTTGTCAAACGAACTGATAAAGGACAGTTCGCCGCGTTTTATTTCGATCCGACAGAAACGCGGAAACGGTTTGCCGAACTTGGATGGAACACCGTTGTCGGCTTCCAAACACGTAATCCGGTTCATCGCGCCCATGAATACATTCAAAAATGTGCGCTTGAGATTGTCGATGGTTTGTTTTTAAATCCGCTCGTTGGCGAAACGAAAGCAGATGACATTCCGGCTGACATCCGGATGGAAAGCTACCAAGTACTGCTTGAAAACTATTACCCGAAAGATCGTGTCTTCTTGGGTGTCTTCCAAGCGGCTATGCGCTATGCCGGACCGCGTGAGGCCATTTTCCATGCCATGGTGCGCAAAAACTTCGGCTGTACACACTTCATTGTCGGCCGTGACCATGCCGGTGTCGGCAATTATTATGGCACCTATGACGCACAAAAAATCTTCTCGAACTTTACGGCTGAAGAACTCGGGATTACGCCGCTCTTTTTCGAACATAGCTTTTATTGCACCAAATGCGAAGGCATGGCGTCGACGAAAACGTGCCCGCATGACGCTGAACATCACGTCGTCCTTTCTGGCACGAAAGTCCGTGAAATGCTGCGCAACGGGCAAGTACCGCCAAGCACGTTCAGCCGTCCGGAAGTGGCTGCCGTCTTGATCAAAGGACTACAAAAACGTGAAGCGGTCACTCCATCAGCTCGCTAAAGGGGGAGCATCATGAGCACGAACATTGTTTGGCATCATACATCGGTCACAAAAACAGATCGGCGCGAGCGTAACGGTCATCATAGCGCCATCCTTTGGTTCACCGGGTTGTCCGGCTCCGGCAAATCAACCGTAGCAAATGCCGTCTCAAGACGGCTGTTTGAGCTCGGCATTCAAAACTACGTATTAGACGGGGACAACATCCGCCATGGGCTCAATAAAGACCTCGGCTTCTCTGCGGCCGACCGGACGGAAAACATTCGCCGCATTGGCGAAGTGGCAAAGCTGTTTGTCGACAGCGGACAGTTTGTTCTCACCGCATTTATCTCTCCGTTTGCCGAAGACCGGGCACTTGTCCGCCGTCTCGTCGAAGAAGACGAGTTTATCGAAATTTATGTTAATTGCCCGCTTGAAGAATGTGAAAAACGCGATCCAAAAGGACTGTACAAAAAAGCGCGCCGCGGCGAAATCCGCGAATTTACTGGCATTGATTCACCGTATGAAGCGCCGGAAGCGCCTGAGTTGACGGTTGAAACACACCGCTACTCTGTCGACGAGTGCGTCGAGCAAGTGCTCGCCTATCTGCGCGAGCGCGGGTTCATTCCGGCCGCCGAAACAAACTGACCGCCATTTCTTGTCTCCCACTAAAAAAGAGTGGGAGACCATTGAACAAAGTCGTTTTCATGCCAAATTAAGCTGTTCACAATAAAAGCACCGCCTTTAGATGGCCAGCTGGGATCATACAAGAAAGGGCTGAAACAACGATGGGCAAAGTGTATCTTGTCGGCGCCGGTCCCGGCGATCCGGAACTCATCACTGTCAAAGGATTAAAATGCATTCAGCAGGCGGATGTCATTTTATATGACCGCCTCATTAACGAAGAGCTGTTGTCGTATGCCAAACCGGGCGCTGAGCTCATCTTTTGCGGCAAGCTGCCCGGCTACCACGTCATGCAACAAGAAACGATCAACCATTCGCTCGTCCTGCACGCCAAAAAAGGAAAAAACGTCGTCCGTCTAAAAGGCGGCGACCCGTTCGTATTCGGGCGCGGCGGCGAAGAGGCTGAGGCGCTCGTCAAACATGGGATTGAGTTTGAGATCGTTCCTGGTGTCACCGCTGCTATCGCTGCGACGGCTTATGCCGGCATCCCCGTCACCCATCGCGAGTTCAGCTCAAGCGTTGCCTTTGTCACCGGACATCGGCGCGACGGAATCCGTGAAGATATCAAATGGGAGAGCCTTGCCAAGGGCATTGATACGATCGCCATTTACATGGGTGTCCACAATTTGCCATATATTTGCGAACAGCTAATCAAATATGGCAAAATGCCAGAGACGCCGGTAGCGGTTATCCAATGGGGAACAACAGCGGCTCAACGAACAGTCACCGGCACGCTGACGACGATCGCCGGGATCGTTGCTAAAGAAAACATTGAAAATCCAAGCATGATCATCATCGGGGATGTCGTCCGGCTACGCGCCAACATTCAATGGTTCGAACGGCTGTTGGCGTCATCTGCAGCTGCTGGTGCAACATCGTGAGGCGGTCGTGATGGAAGCCATTCTATATGTCAGTCACGGCAGCCGCATCGCTGCAGCCTGCTATGAGGCGGCTCGTTTCGTCGAACAATGCAAAGCAGCCATCGACATCCCGATTCAGGAACTTTGCTTCGTTGAACTGGCAGAACCGGACATTGTGACTGGCGTTGACCGTTGCGTCGCCCAAGGAGCAACGCGCATCATCGTCGTTCCACTGCTGCTTCTATCCGCGGGACACGCGAAGCACGACATTCCAGCGGCGCTCGAGCTCGCGAAACAGCGTCATCCATCTCTTGAAATCGTCTGCGGCACCCCGTTTGGCGTCCATGAATCGATGATCGATATCATCATCGACCGCATCGGTGAACATCCGACGCCACTTGATAACGAATCGATGATTCTTCTCATCGGCCGCGGCAGCAGCGACCCGGATACAAAGCGCGACATCACCGCTATCGCTCGGCTCCTGAAAGAAAAAACGAACGTGCCGCACGTTGACATTTGCTTTCTCGCTGCTATCCATCCGACGCTTGACGAAGGGCTTGAGCAGGCGAACGCATCCATATATCGGCATGTGTTTGTCGTTCCGTATTTATTATTTACCGGCGTCTTAATGAAAACGATCGAACGGAAACTAGAGGCGCTGCCTGTTTCACACCAACAGTGGCATTTATGCTCTTACTTAGGCTATCATCCGCGTCTCGTAACACTTATTCAAGAGCAAGTATTGTCGCTATCGTTGGCGAAAAAAGGAGCTTGAAAAGACAAGCTCCTTTTTTCATGTACATTAGGCCGTATCTATTATATGATGGAAGCAGAACGGTCCCAATGAAGGAGGCTTTACCATATGAAACGGGTTCATGTCATTGTCGAAGGACGTGTACAAGGTGTTGGCTTTCGCTATTTCGTCCAGCACGAGGCACTGAAGCGACAGCTGACCGGCTGGGTAAAAAACAATGACGATGGGACGGTGGAAATGGAAGCCCAAGGCCATGAAAGTGCCGTCCAGCTCTTTTTGGATACGATTGAAGCCGGAACGATGTTTGCTAAAGTCTCTCGTATGCACATTGAGCAGCGCGACGTCCGACCGGATGAAAAACAATTTCGCATTATGTACGGCGGCGGGCTTTAACACCAGCGCCATGTTCAGTACAGTTTGTACGATTGGTCACTGACCGCCCAAAGAAGCCACCTTTCCCTGCAGACAAAAGGCAGCCCTGATGGCTGCATGTCCACTTGCTCCCTTTAACTTAAGATGAAAGCAACTTTAGAAGATGGATGATGTTATCAAAAGCTTACTATAGCGGTTTTGATTTTTGGAACACTTAACCATCATCGATGATTGGAACCCGCGATTTTCATCGGTCTTTTAGGCATTCCCCTGTTAAGCCGGACGCAAATGGGAAGTAGCATAACGAAAACACGTCTCTAAAATGGCACTATTCGCCTGTTCATTTTTCCACTGTGCCTCAAGGCAAAGCGGATGAAACACATCGATGACGGCTTTCGGGTATTCACCGCATATGTCTACACCCAACACTTTTTTATAGAATAGTAGCAGACGCAAGCAAGCGAGCAATCGAGAAAGCGTCATCATTCCTTGATCCCAGTTCGTAACTGCGTCTTCGCGACGAAGCACGTCTTTATCGATGCTTATATACACGCTTCCGGTCGGGATGGCCTTCAGAAGCTCATTCGGCCATTCATCATGATCAGCAAATGGAAAAACAGTGATGTTTGGAGATAAACGGAGATTACGCGGAGAAAATGATGGGCCAACAATCACAACTTTTCGCAGCTGCGCGTACTGAAGCGCATGAGCCACCCACGATCCGCATGAAATGAGGCTGCTTTCGTCCTGTTCAGCGTCCGTATGGTGGTCAAACAGCACAAGCGTAAACGGTTCGCTTATTTCCCTTAACAACAAATACGTGACATAATGGTAGTTGCCGCTCCCGATCAGCACCGCCCCACGGGTTCGCCGCCGGCGTAACCGTCTTTCAATCTCGGCAAGCGCCGCTTCGCTGCAATACAAATTTGTCTCCGGTACGTCAGCGAGATCAATCCACTCGTGTGGAAAACAAAACAGCCGCTTTTGTGGCCGGTACGTACCGTCAAAATTGAGCACAGTGACACCGTTACCTTGAAACCCCATTTCTCCTCACCCTTTCCTTCCGCTGAATCATTATTCAACGCCTCTAAGGTGTGGATGAGTCCAAGATGTAGCCTTTTCTATTATACAATGAGAGACGAAATATTTCCGTTCTTATGCTCTCGTCATGTACAATATATAGAAAGCAACTAAAGGAGGGACCTGCATGCAGCCGATCGACACCACCGCTGTACAAGAGGCACTGAACCGCTTGGCTAACCGCGACATATATATTCATTTAGAAACAACGAACGGAGCATACGCTTCTCATCATAACGAAGGTTTTTTTTCCGCTGGCGCTTACATCCGCAACGCCCTCATCCGCTTCACCCGCGGCAAAATCACCGGTCCAGGTCC
Source organism: Geobacillus thermodenitrificans subsp. thermodenitrificans DSM 465 (assembly GCF_000496575.1). Taxonomy (GTDB): domain Bacteria; phylum Bacillota; class Bacilli; order Bacillales; family Anoxybacillaceae; genus Geobacillus; species Geobacillus thermodenitrificans. Next base: position 31,552 of record NZ_AYKT01000012.1, read on the forward strand.
ATATCGCGTCGGGCTGAAGCTGGACATCGGCTGGGTGTATGCTGAAGGGTTAACCCATTGGGAATGGACGAAAGAAGGACAATTGCTGTTAGCAGGACATGATTATGAAGGGAAACTGGCGGTCGCTCTTGAGCTGAGTGACAAGCCATTTGCCTAAGGAGGGGAGTCCGATGAACGAACAACATGTACTCGTTGTCTTTCCCCACCCGGACGATGAAGCGTTCGGCGTCTCGGGAACAATCGCCCAGTATGTGCAAAGCGGCACACCGGTGACATACGCTTGCTTGACGCTTGGCGAAATGGGAAGAAATATGGGCGTGCCCCCGTTCGCCAATCGTGAAACATTGCCATTGATTCGCAGACAAGAATTAGAGGAAGCATGCCGCGTTCTCGGTATTCACGATTTGCGCTTGCTCGGCTATCGCGACAAAACCGTCGAATTCGAAGATGAAGAAGAACTTGCCGACCGGATTGCAGCCATCGTCGCAGAAACAAACCCGTCGCTTGTCATTACATTTTATCCTGGCTACAGTGTCCACCCCGATCATGATGCATGCGGGGCTGCTGTCATCCGCGCTTTGAAGCGGTGGCCAAAAGAGCAACGGCCGACCGTTTATTGTGTCGCCTTTTCCAAAAACTGCGAACAAGACCTCGGTCAGCCGGATATTGTCCGCGATGTTAGCTCAGTGATTGATACGAAACTCGCCGCCATTCGCGCTCACCGCTCCCAAACGGAAGGGCTGATGCAGGCAGCCTCTAAGCGCGGCGACGCGCTCGCCTGGCTGAAAACAGAGCGGTTTTGGACGTACCGGTGGGACGATTAACAGAAAGGAGCCGTTGAAAAGGTCGCCTTTTTTCAAGAGAGATAGACATTCTCTTACGGAGATGTTCAACGCTTTATACAGTGCTGAAAAGGGTGCTCCGCTGCTTTTAGGACACCCTCTTCTCGTTTGTTTCACGACTGCTAGGAAGCAAGCAAACCGAAGCCATCCACAATGTGTATATCGAGAGGTTCAGCGTTCTCTCCCCTTCTTGCTGCTTCGTTCTTTTTCCTTTGCCAATAAGTGAGAAAATTCCTCGCCCCAACGACCGCTTTGCCGGAACGAATCAGCAGCGAGCGCCTGAAACAGCCGCTTTCGTCCCTCGGGGTCCGCGACTTCGCGCAACACGATATCGCGGGCTTGCTGCAAAAACTCGAGATACGGCCCGTACTCTTCTCCGTATTGATCTTCAAGTTCGCGGCGGATGCGGCGGGCGACCGCTGGGCTTGCTCCTTCGGTCGAAACCGCGATCGTTAATGGGCCGCGGCGGATGACCGCCGGAACATGAAAATCACACCGTTGTGGGGCATCAACGACATTGAGCAGTTGCCCCGGCGCTGCCGCCTGTGCCACTGCCTCGTTCACCTTGTCATCGTTCGTCGCAGCGATGACGAGAAACGCCCCTTCCAAATCACTAGGGGCAAATGTCTTGATACGCCAGACAATCGTTCCCGCTGCTGCTAACGCTTGAAGCTCCGGTTCCGCTTCAGGGGCGACCATCACAACATCTGCTCCTGCCTCTAGCAGTCCTCGGATTTTCCGCGCCGCCACCTTCCCCCCGCCGACAACGACCGCCCGTCGGCCGCGTAAATGGAGAATGACCGGGTATCCCATGACATACCCCTCCCCTCGCGATGAGCCTCGTTCCCTTCCATCAGCCAATTCAATGATAAAAAAAGAAGCCGTGCATGGAACACGGCTTTTCTTTCATTATATCACCCTTCTTTGACTTCTTGAAGACATTTCGCCAACCGCTCGTTTTCCTTTTTCATATGCTCGAGCCATTGTGGAAGCAGTTTTTTCATTGCCTCTTGGTCATTGTTCTCCATGGCCTGTCTTGTTTGCTCGTGAAGCATATGGAGTCGCTGTTTCTCTTCTTTTGTCATCCAATGTTTCTTTTTATGTAACTGTTTCAGTTCTTGCTTAAACTGTTCTTTCGTTATTTTTTTGTTCGCGAGCTGATCGATGAGCCGATCAAGCGCCGCTTCACGCTCTTTTTTCATTTGCTTGTACTTTTCTTTCATTGCCTTCTTTACTTTTTCATCCTCGAACTGTTGGCGCAGCGCTTTCCGTTCGTCGAGTACTTTTTTCCACTCGCCAGCTTGCTCCGGCGTATATGTTTGAACCATTTCCATCCACTTTTGTTCATCAAGCGCTCCGTGCTTCCACATATGCCCGACCGGCAAATGAACGTTGACGGCTTCATGATGACCGGCAGTTACCCATGACGGCATCGCCAGCACAAGAGAAGCAAAAAATGCCATCCATACGCTTTTCATGTTTTTTCACTCCTTTTCTTTTTCGTTTTTTCTTCACGGCAACTTAGACTCGCTTAGTTAACAGTTTCCTCGCGTATGCTGCTACCTCTCCTTTCCCACGATCGTTCCTTCCTATTTTTCCCCGTTTTTTGGTCATCATTGCATAAAAAATAAGGAGGCTCGCAAAAAATCGAACCTCCCTATGTTTATTGAGCGAAAACGTTTAGCGAAATTTTTCCTCAATGCGCCGCCCGTAATCGCGCAGTGCCTTTGAGTTTGTTTGTTGCCGTTTTTTCATTAATTCAGCAAAGCGGAGCTGTTTTTCTGTCCATTTTTTCATCAGTTCTTTCTTTTTCTCGTCATCCTCGCAACAGCGAAGCAAATCTTCAAGCGTCATCAGTTCTTTTCGCAATTTCGTCTCTTCCGTCACATACCCAGCGTTTTTCAGCAATAAATACCCGATCCGTAACTCTTCCGGAATGTGGGAAACATCCTCGAGCTCAAGCGGCTTCCCAAAACCAGGCAACTCGTCAAACTCTCCGTTTTTCATCGCTTCACGAATTTTCTCTTCGTCAATGCGCCAAAACCCATCCATTTTACGTCAGCTCCTGTGCCTGCCGCCTCGCATGCTGTTCAGTTAAAAAACGAACAAATTCGCCATACGGAAGCGGCGGGGAAAAGTAATATCCTTGCGCTTCATCACACCGTTTTCCTTGTAAATAGGCCGCTTCGGTCTCTGTTTCTACTCCTTCGGCTAATACTTTTACACCTATATTATGCCCGAGGCGGATAATGGACGGCAAGATGACATCTTTTTTTCCTTGAATATGCTGGACAAATGAACGGTCAATTTTCAGCCGATCGATCGGCAAATCAGTCAAGTAGCTGAGCGAGCTGTAACCGGTGCCGAAATCGTCCATGCTGATCGTCACGCCGAGCGACTTCAGTTTCGACAAAATATCGAATGCATGCTCTGTATCCATCGTCATTCGCTCTGTAATTTCAAGATCTAAATGGTGCGGCGGCAGCCCGGTGTCAGCGAGCAGGCGGGCGAGCTTATCGACAAACCGTCGGCTTTCAAATTCGTACGGCGACAAATTGACAGAGACAGACAAATGGGGAAACTGATCGATCAGCTGTTTCGTTTGCTGGCAGGCGGTGCGAATCACCCATTCGTTGATTCGAATAATCATTCCTGTTTGTTCAGCGATTGGAATAAATAGGGATGGCGGAATGAATCCTTTTTCCGGGTGGCGCCAACGAATAAGCGCTTCCATACCAATGACTTGTCGATCATAAAGCCGAATCTGCGGCTGGTAGTACAGCTCGAACTCTTCCCTTTCAAGCGCACGCCGTAAATCACGTTCCATGGCCATCTTTTCATGCAGCCGGTCAGCCATCGGTTCGTTGAAAAAGAGAAAATCACTCACCACTTTTTCCCTCGCCTCATAGCGAGCAATATCTGCCTTGCGGATTAACGTTTTTGTCTCCTCTCCATCCTTTGGATAGACGCTGATGCCAACGTTTACAGTCACATATAATTCAAGGCCGTTAACAGCAATCGGTTCGTCTGCAACTTCAATCAACCGTTTTGCAGCTTCCTCTGCTTTTTCATTTGAGCTATCTGGCAGCACAGCGATAAATTCATTCCCGCTCCAACGTCCGACCGTTATTCCTTCTTGCTCACTCCAACGACGTGCCAAATGGAGCAACACTTCATCTCCAACGGCATAGCCGTAAAAATCGTTAATCGTCTTAATGCTAGTCACCTCTAAAAGCATAACTGCTGCTTCTCGATGAAATCTTTTTGCATCAGCAAGACGGCGCTCCACTACCTTATACATCGCCTCTTTGTTCGCCAGCCCGGTCAATTCGTCATGGCTGACGATATCGTGCATAGGCTCTTCGTTTTGTTTTTGCGCCGTTAAATCGCGGACGGCGACGACCGTTACTTTTTGCCCTTCATCATCGTAGCAATGCTGAACGATTTCCGCCGGAAACACCGCTCCATCTTTTCGGCGCAGCTCGATTTCAAATCGCTCCACCCCGTTGTTCGAACAACTCGGCCTCATTGATCCGTCGACAACTACATCATTGATTGGCAAGTGAACGAGTTCGCTTTCCCTATAACCAAGCAGACGGCATGCCGCTTCGTTGACCTCGACAATTTTCCCGGAGGCACACACGATGACTCCTTCCATCGTCATTTCTGCCAACTGCCGCAATCGCTGCTCGTTCGCCGCTAGCGTTTTTTTATGGGCGGCCAACACCTTCCGTCCTATTTGTCGATGCAGCACCAACAAATAAATGGAGACGGCAATGAAATAAATCATCATCATGATTGCTGCTGCCTTTTGCCGCTCTTTTTTCAAGCGCCGCTCATATACCTTCGCATCATAATCGATGCCGACGACTGCGTTTACTGTCCCGTCAAGCCCATGAATCGGCATAAATGTGCTGATGCTTTTCCCGGATCCGTCCGCCCTCGGATGCTTTTCCATTGCAAATCGGCCGCGAAACGCTTCCTCTATTTCTGCAAAAGCATGACGGTAAATCGTCCCGGGCGGAACAGCCTGCTCATGTTTTCCGTCGATGCGGCCGCTCCGGCTGCCATCGACCGCTGGAGCCACAACAACATACAACTCGCCGTGCTCGTTCTTTTTTAACGTATATACACTACGCACGAGGCCGTGTTGCTGCCATCGTCCAAGTGCAGCTAGGATCGAATGATACACAGGCAGACGATCCGCGTTTTCATCAAGCTGCTCATGTCCCCTGGCGGCCAAATCACTGGCAATCATGCCGGCGATTTGCTTCGCGCTTTCCTTGTATTCACCATATTCGCGGTTCTCCGCTTCATCAATCCAGGCTATTCCGCCGCCTAAAAGAAAGAGTGAACATATAAAGAAGGCGGCAGTCAGCTTCGGTGCTGCGCTCCATGGTGACAATGCCCCGTGCTGCTTTGCCATCCGATGGGCATACATATAAACAGCACTAGCTGTCAAGAGAACTCCTAATATGTATACAAGATATTCGAATTTATTCGACATCAATCATCACCGTCATAGATTTTTCGACGCGCTTCTTTCATTATAAAGTTAGTTCTCCCAACTCGCTTCCCTCCGCCGTTCCTATTCGTTCGACAACTTCCGACATACACTCAAGCTTACCATAGGACTATAGAACCAAAAAATATGGATATATAAGCACCATATCTCGAAAAGAACACAGAAAAAAGATTAACATAAACCATTATTACTAGGTCTTATGTTTGTAATCTCATTGTAACATTATTTAATTCAACTGTAAAAAACAAGACTGTTTTCCTCTGTTATACTATAGTCAAATGATGTCGAATCGAAAGAGATCTTGTCGGGGGTTTAGGGAAAATGAAAAAATGGCTTACTCTTTTGTCTCTGTCAATGATTGTCCTATTTTCCTCCTTGTTTGTAAACGTTTCTGACACCAGTGCAGCAGCTAATAAAACACGCCTGATCGCTGAAGCCAAAAAGCTTATCGGCACTCCTTATCGGTATGGCGGCACAACACCAAAAGGATTCGATTGCTCCGGGTTTGTTTATTACACACATAAAAAAGTGGGCGTTACTTTGCCCCGTTCTTCCAAAGAAATGTATAAAAAAGGTAAGTATGTACATAAGTCGAATTTAAAACCGGGAGATTTAGTGTTCTTTAACACTTCGAAACGAACAAAAGGCGTTTCCCATGTTGCGATTTACATTGGAAACAACCGAGTCATCCATGCCGTTTCGCGCGGTGTTAAAATTGATAATTTAAACAGCTCCTACTGGAAAACGAAATATGTCGGAGCTAAACGGTTGTAATGGTTTCAGTGAACGAAGAGCTCTCTGTCCTATTAGGCTCGCCTAATAGGCAGGGAGTTTTATTATGGCCAAAAAAAGCGGCTCTCCACAATCGGAGAGCCCAATATATATTCATAGGGGATCGGGGGAATACTTGGAAAACGTTACGCTATTATTCATTTCCTCCCTTTTCGTTTTTTATACATGAAAATAAAAATTTTTTTGCATTCCTTTCCCTATCGTCTGATAAGTGAAGTGAATTCATCCAAAAACAGAGACCGGCTAATTCACGAACCTTGCATGTGCCCGCAACGATGCTTTTCGAAGAATCATAAATATGCCACATAAGCAATTCTCTTGTATGCATCTAACATAACCGTCATAAATCAACGACATATGTCGAATGTTTATAGATGATGATTTGTTGTCCGTTCATCGATTTTTGATAAAGGCAGGTGTTTTCATTGTTCGCTTCCTCAGAGCTGGGCATCGATTTAGGGACAATGAATGTCCGGCTGTTTAGTCAAACGAAGGGGCTTCTTTTTGACGAACCGGCAGCGATCGCCTATAACCGTCAAGCGGACAAGCTGATGGCGATCGGCCAAAAAGCAAAGCAAATGATCGGCAAAGCTCCGGCTCATGTCGAGGTCACCTATCCACTGCGAAATGGCGTTATCGCTGATTTTGACCAAGCAAAAGCGTTGTTGCAACAAGTCTTCAAACAATCCAGCAGACAGCTCGGCCTCTCCTTCAAAAAACCGAGCATCGTTATGAGCGTTCCGTTTCACGCCACCTCCGTCGAACGCCGCTCTTTTTATGAAATCGCCAAACATTGTGGAGCGAAGCATATTCATTTCATCGAAGAGCCAGTCGCAGCGGCTATTGGAGCTGATTTGCCGGTGGGCGAACCTGTCGCCAACGTCATCGTACATTTAGGAGCCGGCAAAACGGAAGCTGCGATTATCTCGTTTGGCGGCGTTGTTGCTTGTCAGTCGCTTCGTATCGGCGGCAACCAGCTTGACGAAGACATTATGCAATATGTTCGCCAACGCTACAATTTGTTAATTGGCGAACAAACAGCTGAACAAGTGAAAATCGAAATTGGCAGTGCTCCGGGAACTAGCTTGACGCAACCGATGACCATTCACGGCCGTGATTTTGTTACTGGATTTCTTAAAGCCGTTTCCCTTGATCCGGCTGAGGTACAACAGGCCATCAAAGAATCGCTTCTGCAAATTGCCGAAGCCATTCGTTCTGTCCTTGAAGAGTGCCCGGCCGAACTAAGCGGCGATATTATCGACCGCGGCATTGTTCTCACTGGAGGAGGAGCCTTGCTTCACGGCATTGAGCAATGGCTAAGTGCTACACTGCACGTGCCGGTGCATGTGGCGCCAAACCCAGCTGAGGCGGTCGCCATCGGCACCGGAAAAGCGTTGCAGGCGATACCGAAACGGCTCAGCACAGCGCTGTAACGAGCTAGGCTCCCTCTAGCCATCGACAAAAAACAAATGGTCGACCATTTGTACGGATGGATACTTCACCATTCATCATGAAAACCCCCGCCATGGACGCGGGGGTTTTCATTTTCATATGAATGAACAGTTGCCTTCGCGCTTTCGTCGCGTTGGAGCCGCCGATCCACACGGAAAGGTTTACACCGACCTCGCATTACGACGTTTGCCGGATGCGTTCTTCCTCTCTTACTGCTTGTGCTCCTTCAGCCGCCTCAAGCAACAAATCCACAATATGGACCGCACGGACGCTTTCTGTCAACCCGGCTCGCTCGATGCCAAGCTTCATTTGCAGCAAACACCCTGGATTCGCGGTGACGATCGTCGTGGCTTTCGTTTGTTTCGCCATTTCCATTTTATAATCTAAAATTTGCATCGACATTTCTGGCTCAACGAGATTGTAAATGCCGGCCGAACCACAGCAGCGATCGGCATCTTTCATTTCACGAAACTCAGCCCCTTCAATCGCTCGCAGCAGGCGGCGCGGAGCTGATGCTGTTTTCATCACGTTTCGCAAATGGCACGAATCTTGGTAGGTGATCGTTTGCGGCGCAACGCGAAGCGGCAGTTGATGAAACTCGAGTTCGACAAGCACTTCAGAGACATCTTTGATCTTCGCAGCAAACGCCGCCGCCCGATCGCACCATTCTGGATCGTCCTTCAGCAAGTGATCGTATTCAAGTAAAAACGCACCACAACCGCCTGCGTTTGTCACAATATAGTCGACGTCCAACTGTTCAAAAGCAGCAATATTTCGTTTCGCTAACTCTTTCGCCATCTCTTTTTCCCCCCCATGACCGTGCAACGCTCCACAGCAACCTTGAGATGGCGGAATGATGACTTCACAGCCGGCGAGCTGCAATAGACGCATCGTCGCATCGTTTGTTGTCATAAACATCGTATCCATCAAACAGCCGGTGAAAAAAGCGACTCGTTTTTTTGCTGGCTCATCCGGATTCAGGCGATGTGGCCGATTTTTCATCTCTTTTGCCGTCGGCACGTCCGGCAGCACGCGCTCCATTTGCCGGAACGATGCCGGCAACAGGCGAAGCAGACCAGTTTTGCGGACAATTGCCCGCAAGCCGGAACGCTGATACCAACCGAGAAATGCGGTCGCCTTTCGCATTCGCTCTTGATATGGAAACAGCCCGGCAAATACAAGCTTGCGCACAAGACGGACGTGAAGCGGCATTCGCTTGTGCTGCGCGATAATATCGCGCGCCTCTTCAAGCAAATGGCCATAGCGGACGCCAGACGGACAAACTTGTTCACATGCCCGGCAGCCTAAACATAAGCTAAGCGACCGCTCGACTTCCTCATCCGGCTCGATCAGCCCATCCACAACTGCTTTCATTAAGGCGATCCGGCCGCGCGGCGACTGGGTTTCTTGCTGTCCGGATTCAATGTATGTTGGACACGACGGCAAACAAAAACCACAGCGCATGCAGTTCATTAATTCATCCTCATCCATCCGTTCTTGAAACGCTTTTTGAATGTGCGCTTGTTCTGTCTTCGTTGTCATCGTGTCACCACCACCCGTTTTCTCGTGCTTTTAGCGAACACTTTGCCTGGATTCATAATGTTGTTCGGGTCGAGCGCCTGTTTGATCGCTTTCATGGCAGCAATGCCAGCCGGTCCAAGCTTCCATTCCAGATACGGTGCTTTCATCGCTCCGACACCGTGTTCACCAGTGATCGTTCCTCCTAATTCAATCGCTTTGGCGAAAATTTCTTCAAACGCTTTTTCTACCCGCTCCATTTCCTCGCGGTTGCGGGCATCGGTCGGACAGGTTGGATGCAAGTTGCCATCGCCAGCATGTCCGAACGTACAAATTTTGAGTTGATATTTCGCTGCGATCTCATTGATGGCTTTCACCATTTTTGCAATTTCCGAACGTGGCACGGTCGCATCTTCTAAAATCGTCGTCGGTTTCAAGCGAGCCAGTGCCGATAACGCCGCTCGTCTCGCTGTCCGCAGCGCCTCAGCCTCTTCCTCTGAGCGGGCAAGTTCAACAGACACAGCTTGCTCTGAGCGGCAAATATCAGCCATCTTTTTCATATCGCGTTCCACGACTTCTTTTGGCCCATCCTGTTCAATGAGCAAAACGGCTTTCACATCGGTCGGCAAACCGATGCGAGCGTAGTCCTCAACAACTTCCAACGTCGGTTGGTCTAAAAACTCAAGCGTTGCGGGGATGATTTGATTGGCAATGATTTTCGATACAGAACGGGCAGCTGCCTCTAAATCTTGGTAAAGAGCAAGCATCGTCTGTTTCGTCTCTGGCATGGGGATCAGTTTCAACGTTGCTTCGGTAACAATGCCAAGCGTCCCTTCCGCTCCGACAAGCAGACGAGTTAAGTCATAGCCAGCCACATCTTTTGCCAGCTTGCCGCCCGTGCGGATGACATCGCCATTTGCCAAGACGACTTCTAATCCGAGTACATAATCGCGTGTCACTCCATATTTGAGACCTCGCAAGCCGCCGGAATTTTCACTAATGTTGCCGCCGATCGTCGAGATTTTCATCGACCCGGGATCTGGTGGATAAAACAACCCTTTTTCCTCAACGGCTCTCATGAGGTCGAGCGTGATCACCCCTGGTTGAACAGTCGCCGTCAAGTTTTCTTCATCAATTTCTAAAATGCGGTTCATATGTTTAAACAGCAGGACGATACCGCCTTCAACTGGACATGTACCCGCACAAAGGTTCGTTCCCGATCCACGCGGTACGATCGGAATTCGATATTCATTGCAAATTTTCGCAATTTCCGCCACCTCTTGTGTATTTCGGGGTGCAACAACTGCATCGGGAAGCGATTGGAACTGTGGCGTCGCATCGTAGGAATAAACGAGCCGCCCAGCCTTCGTATCATCGTAATTTTCCGCTCCGACAATTTGAATCAACCGTTTTTTCGCTTCGTTTGGAATCAACTGTCTCACCTCTTCCAAAGTGGTTGATGCTCATGGACAGCGGAAAAGGGGCCGGGCTTGGCGCCTCTTGCCCACCTTCGCCAAGCCTCGTCCCCCTCCGTTACCGTTATGGAATCATCCATGACAATACCGTCGATTGCAAGTAAACAATAATGCCAATCAAGATGATTAAGAATAAGCTATGTTTGACTGTGAAGCGGAATAAGTCGGATTCTTTGCCAGTCAAGCCAACGGCTGCACAGGCAACAGCGATCGACTGCGGCGAAATCATTTTCCCGACGACCCCGCCGGACGAGTTGGCTGCCAACGCCAGTACGGGTTCCATGCCAATCGATGTCGCCGTCACTTTTTGCAAGTTGCCGAACAATAAGTTCGACGACGTATCGGAACCGGTAATAAACACGCCTAGCCAACCTAAAAATGGTGAGAAGAAAGGAAAGAGCGGACCTGTTTTCGCCAGCGCCATCCCAAGTGTCGTACTCATGCCCGATGAGTTGGCAATATAGGCAAAGCCAACGACCGAAGCGATGGTGACAATCGGATATTTCAGCTCACTCAGCGTTTCCACAAACGTTTGCGCCCAGTCTTTCCACGAAATGTTAACAATAAACTTCGTCACAACCGCCGCCAGCAAAATAGCCGTTCCCGCTGCACCGAGCAACTCCAGCTTATACACAGCGGCAATTGGTTGGCCATTCGCATCTAAAATTTGGTTGTTCAAGCCCGGTACCGGCGGCGCAAATGTCAAATGCGAGCCGATGATGTTGACAAACTTCAGCAAGCTGTTTGTCCCTTCATAATGACCGGTAAGAGCCGCCTTCACTTGCGGAATGCCCCAAAGCGAGATCAACGCCGTCAGCACGAGAAACGGCGACCACGCCCGGAACACCTCTCCGCTGCTGTGCGTCGCACGAGCCACTTGGCCGGCGACCGCTACCTCCGATTCCGTCGCAAAGCGGAATGTGCTTCGCGGCTTCCAATATTTCAAAAAAACAGCCAACGCGACGATCGAAACGAGCGAAGACAAAATGTCCGGCAGCTCCGGCCCTAAAAAGTTTGACGATAAGTATTGCGTCAACGCAAACGAAACACCAGAAACGATAATCGCTGGCAACACCTCAATGGTTCTTTTCCATCCCGCCATAATCAGTACAAGGTAGAACGGAATGAACACCGATAAAAACGGGAGCTGTCGCCCAACCATTTTCGAAATTTCCATCGCCGGCACGCCGGTCGGCCCTTCCATCGAGATGATCGGAATCCCGACCGCCCCGAACGCGACCGGTGCCGTATTGGCAATCAAACAGATGCCCGCAGCGTAAAGCGGATTAAACCCTAACCCGGCAAGAAGTGCTGCCGAAATCGCTACCGGTGCACCAAACCCGGCTGCCCCTTCCAAAAATGCTCCAAACGAAAAAGCGATGAGCAACGCCTGCAGTCGCCGGTCTTCGGTAAGCGAAACGACGGAGTTACGAATAATGTCAAAATGGCCGGTTTTCACTGTCAGCTTATATAAAAAGACAGACGTAATGATGATCCAACCAATCGGCAACAATCCGTACACCGCGCCTTGCGTCACCGACATGACTGCCTTTCCAGCCGGCATTCTGTAAGCGATTACAGCCAGAACAACTGCAAGCAGCAACGTCGTCAGCCCTGCAACATGCCCTTTCATCCGTTTGACAGCCAACGCCCAAAAGAAATACAAAATCGGAATGAGTGCGACAATGGCCGACAACCATAACTGGTCAGCAATCGGTGTAAAATCTTGCTTCCACTGCATGCGGTTTTCCCCTCCCCTTTGCGACTGGCTTAACGACGTTTATCAATGATCGGCCTCTCATCTTTTTATTTCACTCTTCCAGTCATCAGATGACCAGATAAGAAACGTCGTCTGTCTCAAATTATAAAAGCGTTTTCTTTAAAAGACAATAGTTGTTTTTAAATTTTTTGAACTTTCTATTCGTTGTGCTCTTCTGCTAGCAACAAATAGCGCTTGTCTCTTACCATGATGCTATATCATAATAGACAGTGCAGAATATGTCTTCCCTACAATCGGGAATCTACTTTATCGTATTGAGGTGGATCCATTGATGTTTAAGCAGATTAAAACAAAAAAAATTTATGAAGAAGTGGCCGAAGCTATTTTCGACATGATTAAAAACGGCGTGCTAAAGCCTGGCGATAAACTCGATTCCGTCCAACAGCTGGCCGAACAGTTTCAAGTCGGACGGGCCGCCATTCGCGAGGCACTCACTGCTTTGAAAGCGATGGGGCTAATCGAACTCAAACAAGGAGAAGGAACGTACGTACGTGAGTTCGATCCGACAATGATGACGTTTCCGTTATCGATTGCCGTCTTAATGAACAAGGAAGATATTTGGCATTTGCTTGAAGTACGCAAGCTTCTTGAGGCAGGCGCCGCCTCGCTCGCTGCTACGAAGCGGACAGACCGTGATCTTAAAGCGATGATGGAAGCCCTTCGGCAAATGAAAGAAGGGATTGGCAGCGATGAGCTTGGCGAGAAAGCAGATTTCGCATTCCATATGGCCATTGCGGCCGCGTCACAAAATCCGATGCTCACAAGCATCATGAACAGCGTATCGGGCATGATCGTCGAAACGATGCGAGAAACGCGCCGCATTTGGCTGTTTTCGAAACAAACGACGACCGAAAAGCTACTTGCTGAACACCAAGCCATTTTCGAAGCCATTCGCGAACAAAATCCAGACGAAGCTCGGACGCGCATGCTTGAGCATTTGACTAATGTCGAAAACGTGTTGTATCGCTACATTCGCACTCAGCAGTCAAACTGAGTGCATTTTTTACAAAAAAGAACTACAAATCTGAAAAAATCATTTATAATAGACATATAGTCATCAGATGACCTGTTCACTCTGCTAGATAAAATAGGAGGGAGAGTAAGTGAAAGTATCGTTATTCGTCACATGCCTCATTGATCTTTTTTATACGAATGTCGGCAAGGCGACCGTCGAACTGCTTGAACGGCTCGGTTGTGAGATTGACTTTCCGGAGGCGCAAACGTGCTGTGGGCAGCCGGCGTATAACAGCGGCTATATCAAAGATGCAAAAGAAGCGATGAAACAAATGATGCGTGCGTTCGCCGATGCGGACTACGTCGTCACCCCGTCCGGTTCGTGTGCAGCAATGTTAAAAGAATATCCACGCATCTTCCGTGGTGATCCGGAATGGGAAGAGGAAGCAAAGCGCCTAGCGGCGAAAACATACGAGCTGACGCAATTTCTCGTCAACGTGTTGAGAGTTGAAGATGTCGGTGCCTCACTTCCTGGGCGGGCGACATACCATACGTCTTGTCATATGACGCGGCTCCTTGGCGAAAAAGAAGCCCCACTCCGCCTGTTAGAACATGTCAAAGGACTTGAACTTGTTCCGCTGCCTAACGCTCATCAATGCTGTGGATTCGGCGGCACCTTTTCCGTTAAAATGGGTCCGATTTCTGAACAAATGGTTGATGAAAAAATCGAGCATATCGAAGAAGTGAAGGCCGACTACTTAATCGGCGCCGACTGCGGCTGTTTAATGAACATCGGGGGACGCATCGGACGGGTCGGCAAACCGATTCGCGTCATGCATATCGCCGAAGTATTAAATCATCGCAACTAAAAAAGGGGGGGAACGAAGATGCCAATGAAAATCGAAAACGGGCCGTTTTGGAAACGGGTCGAAGAAAATTTACAAAATGACTTTATGCGCGGGGCAGTCGCTGGCATGCAAGACCGCGGCTATGTGCGGCGGCTTGGCGTCATCGAAGAACTCGGCCATTGGGAGGAGTGGCGCTCGCTCGCTGAACAAATTCGAAAGCATACTCTCGAAAACTTGGACTATTATTTAATGCAGCTCAGTGAAAACGTTGCCAAACGGGGCGGGCATGTCTTTTTCGCCCAGACAGCCGAAGAGGCGAACGATTACATCCGACGCATCGCTTTGGAAAAACAAGCGAAAAAAATTGTCAAATCAAAATCGATGGTGACCGAAGAAATCAACTTAAACCCGGTGCTTGAAGCCATCGGCTGTGACGTCGTCGAAACAGATCTCGGTGAGTACATTTTACAAATTGACGACCATGACCCACCGTCACATATCGTCGGCCCGGCGCTTCATAAAAACAAAGAGCAAATTCGTGACGTCTTCCACCGCAAGCTCGGCTACAATAAGTCGTCCGATCCAGTTGAACTTGCGCGTCATGCTCGTGAAACGCTGCGGCGCGACTATTTAACCGCTGACATCGGCATCACCGGCTGCAACTTCGCCATCGCCGAATCGGGCTCGATCACGCTCGTCACAAACGAAGGCAACGCTGATTTGGTGACGTCTTTGCCCAAAACACAAATCACAGTGATGGGAATGGAGCGGATCGTTCCGACATTCAAGGAAATGGAAGTACTCGTCAGCATGTTGACGCGCAGCGCCGTCGGGCAAAAATTGACAAGCTACATCACTGTTCTCACCGGTCCACGCGAGCAAGGCGACGCCGACGGACCTGAAGAGTTCCATCTTGTCATCGTTGACAACGGACGCTCATCGATCTTAGGTACGGAGTTTCAGCCGGTGCTGCAATGCATCCGTTGCGCCGCCTGTGTCAACGTCTGTCCAGTATACCGCCATATTGGTGGCCATTCATACGGCTCGATTTACTCCGGCCCGATCGGCGCGGTCTTGTCACCACTTTTAGGGGGGTATGACGACTACAAAGAGCTTCCATACGCGTCCTCCCTTTGCGCCGCCTGTACGGAAGTGTGCCCGGTGAAAATTCCACTTCATGAACTGTTGATCAAACATCGCCAAATCATCGTCGAGCGGGAAGGAAAAGCGCCGGTCGCAGAAAAATTGGCAATGAAGGCGTTTCGCCTCGGAACCGCTTCACCGTCATTGTACCGTTTCGGCACGAAATTGGCGCCAAGCGCCTTCGCCCCGTTTGCTGAAGACGGGCGTATCACGAAAGGCCCCGGCCCGCTGAAAGCATGGACGGAAAGCCGCGTGTTTCCCGCACCGAACAACGAACGATTCCGTGACTGGTTCCGCAATCGTCAAAAAGGAGGAAATCCATCATGACGCGTGGTACGATTCAAAACCGTGACGCGTTTTTACAAAATATCGCCAAACGCCTTGGGAGAAGCCCGCGCCTGTCCGGCGTCTCCCAACCACAATGGGATTATGCGCCGCAATGGACAGTGTTCGCCGGCTATAGCCAGGACGACTTATTGTCAGCACTCCGTGAACAGTGCAAACTGATTCATACGGATTATATCGAGACGACAAGCAGCGAACTGGCCGGTGCACTCAAACAACAAGTGGCGGCCTATGGTGGCGGTCCAGTCATCGTTCCCGATGACCCGCGCTTTGCCGAGTACGGGCTATCCGCCTTGCTTCACGACGAATGGCCAGCCGAACAAACCGCCGTTCACGTTTGGAATTCGTCGCTTGGGCGCCAAAATATTGATGCGGCTGAACAGGCAAACGTCGGCATCGCTTTTAGCGAAATCACCCTCGCCGAATCGGGGACGGTCGTGTTGTTTTCCCGTAATGAGCAAGGACGGACCATTCACTTTTTGCCAAAGACGTATATCGCCATCGTTCCAAAAAGCTCTGTCGTGCCGCGCATGACGCAAGCAGCAGCCTACATTCACGAGCAAATCGAAAAAGGCGCCGTCGTTCCATCATGCATCAACTTCATCACCGGCCCGAGCAATTCAGCCGACATTGAAATGAACTTGGTCGTTGGCGTCCACGGGCCAATGAAAGCGGCGTATATCGTCGTCACCGACCGTTGACCAAAACGAAACGGTGCCCCTTTTGAATCGGGCACCGTTCTTTCCTTCAATATTGTCGGCTGACATCGACCACATTGTTAAGCGGTGTACCCGCTTCGATGCAACGAAGCGTGTCTAAAATGCTGCGGACAGCATCTTCGGTCGATGTAAGCGCCGCGATATGAGGCGTGATGAGGACGTTCGGATGCTCCCATAGCGGCGAATGCGGTGGCAGCGGCTCTTCTTCGAACACATCGAGCACAGCGAGACGGATATTTCGGTTCTCCAACGCGCCGACAAGCGCCGTTTCATCGACCGTCGCCCCACGCCCGACATTGATAAAGCCCGCATTGTGGAGACGGGAAAAAAACGTTTCGTCAAAGAGGTGATGTGTTTCCGCTGTTAGCGGAAGCGCGGCGATCACCCAATCCGCCACCGCCAGCGCTTCCTCGGCCTCCTCAGGACGATAAACGGCAGAGAACGGCGCTGACGCTTTCCCACTTCGCGAGATACCAATGGGAGAAACGCCAAACAGCCGCAGCGTTTCGGCAATGCGCCGGCCGATTTCTCCCGTCCCGTAAATGACGATCCGCTGTTCACCGAGCCGCTTCGGTGCGATCGGCTTCCATTGCCGCTGCTCTTGATACCACGCATAAACGTCATGGCATTGAGCATCACGCAGCAAGTAGCTGAGGCAATATTCCGCGATCTGCTCCCCAAACGTGCCGATTGTCCTTGTCAACAGGACGTTTCGATTCCACTCGCGCCCCCATAAAAACGCATCGACCCCGGCGCCGAGTGAATGCACCCAACGTAAATTGGCCAGCGAAAACGGCCCGGCCGGCTGAAAGCCAATGTACGCATCCGCCCAGACAAAATCATCTGCTTTCAGCTCCTCCTCGGCCACAAAACGATACTCCTTATCCGGCCGCTTGTCCGGAAGAAGGGCAGCGAGTTCATCATAAAGACGTCCTGTCACGAGAATGCGTCGGATGTCCATCGCTTCCCACCACCTCTTGCGCTACGAAGAAAACATGTTTGCTTAAATGAGCGTCCCCTCTTCACGCTCTGCCTTTTTATTCGCAATGTAACCGGCAGCCAAAACAAAAATCGTCACGCCGGCCGCAACAGCATAAACGAACGGACCGTGCGAAAGATGGAGAAGGTGAAGCACTCCTTCATCCTCCACCATCATCTTTCCGGCCGTCCATGCCAAAATGCCTGACCCAACGTAAGCAATCCACCGGTGTTTTTCCATCACCCGGACGATCGCTTTAGAACCAAAAATCATAATGGGGATGCTGATAGCTACCCCGAGCGCGAGCATGCCAATGTGCCCTTCAGCCGCCCCAGCGACAGCGACAACATTGTCTAGGCTCATCACCGCATCGGCGATAATAATGGTCATGATTGCTTTCAACAATCGATCTGACGCTTGGACATTCGCCTCCTCTTCCCGCTCCACGAGCACTTTATAGGCAATCCATACGAGCAGCACCCCGCCAATGAAGTGAACGAATGGGATGTTGAGCAAAAAGACAATGATGGCCGCAAACAAAATGCGTAGCAACACCGCCCCTGCCGTTCCCCAAATGATCGCCTTGTTCCGTTGGTCTTTCGGCAGCCGGCGCGTCGCCATTGCAATGACGACCGCATTATCCCCCGACAAAATAATATCAATCGCAATAATCTTCCATAACGCCAATAATGCCGCGGCAGAAATTGTCAATGGTCTGTCCACCCTTTCCCCTTTCTTTCTTTTTCATCTTACCGCAAATCGGTGAAAGGGACAACCGTACAATATGCCATGCTACGAGCGGGGGCAAGACATTGCAGCTTTTTTCGGTTCACCAACTTCGAGGAATAGGATGGCTTGGCCGATACATCCTCAAAAAAATGGCAACAGCTCCAGGGGTAGCTGTTTGCCAAGAAAGCGAGAAAAGTTGATTCAAAGTGACAAAGATATATGCACTGCCAGCCTTCTATCATTTTCACTGGCTTGGCGGTGCTAGACCATCAAATCAAACTTTTCGAACCGTAAAAAACTTACGCAGCAGCCACGGCCCTGGGGCAAATCCAAGTGTGAGCTGCCATGCTCCAACGCCGGCAAGTTGAAATTGCCGAGCCAACTTCATTTTCTGTCCCATGCTTCGAACATCTTCAAACCATACTTCGTGAACGTTTCCGAGTGCATCGGTATACCGGAAAAATGGGGATTCATCCGCCAATGAATACTGAATAGGGGATTGATAGCGCATGGCCGTAAGCAGTGCTTCCTGGTTGGAACGCGCTGTAGCGAGCATTCCAGGCTGATACGGGATGATCCAGTCATATCCGTACAGCGGGAGCCCTAGCAAAATTTTTTGGCGGGGGACACGCTCAACAGCAAACTGCAACGTCGCCCTCACCCCACCAATCGGTGCCACCGGGCCAGGCTCGCTTGCCGAATGGTGCCAATCGTATGCCATAATAAACATATAATCAACAACCGTGCCAATGCCGCCATAATCGTACCCCTTTAGCCATGGAATGTCTTCGCTTGTTTTCGCTGGAACAGCGATCGTTACGACGTATCCAGCCGGCTTGAGCCGATCGCGCAGCTGGCGCAGAAAACCAGTGAACAAATCGCGGTCTTCGCCACGAATTTGCTCAAAATCAATATTGACCCCACCATATCCTTTTCGCGACACTAAATAAAAAATGTTTTCAACGAGGTTCGCCCTAGCCTCTCGATTGTTCAACACTTGGCTGACAAGCGTTGGGCTGAACCCCTCCGGCGTTAAATTCGTGATGGCAACAAGCGGCGTCACCCGGTTTCGCCATGCTTCCTCAACAGCAGCTGCATCATTCAATTCATTCACTATATCGCCGCTTGGGGCAAAGTGATATTCAAAAAGGGTGATATACGATGAATACGGAGCAAAATCACGAATAATCGCCCTGTCGGCACTCGGTTCGCGAACGACGTAGTAGCCGAACGTCGTCGCCTGATACCATGAGATATCGGGAATGACGATTTTCATTCCTGGGCGCAGGGCATTTGGATTGACATTAGGATTGGCCGCACGCAATTGTTCAAGCATGACAAACGACCGCCGGGCAATGGCTGTCAGCGTGTCCCCTGGTTGCACCGTATAGGTGTAAAGTGGGATGAGCAACGCCTGGCCAGGGACGATGTTCGGTTCCACCATCCCGTTGACAAGACGAAGATCTTCCAATGAATAACCGTACCGGCGGCCGATGGAAAACAGCGTATCCCCCGGCTGGACTGTATGAGTAAACATTTTGTATCGCCTCCATTATGACTAGATGCGAAAAATGGCTGACGATATCCTTTACTATATGCTCCAAACCGGAGGACGTATGTTGTCCTATGACTTGTTTTACACGCTCGCTCCGCCGGCCAAACGGTCTCTTATCGCCTGCTGCTTCAACCAAGCATCCACCGCTTCAATATCACGGGAAAACACGCGATCCGCCACAATGGAAGGAACAATGCGGCGCGCCTGATGGTAAAGCTGACTTGTTGACGGTGCCAGCTGATCAATGCCGCGCTCCTCTACCGCCTGTAAAGCGCAAATGAGCTCGATGGCCAATACTTTTCTCACATTCTGCACGATCAGATACGCATGACGGGCAGCAGTCGTTCCCATGCTGACATGGTCTTCTTGGTTGGCCGATGACGGGATGGAATCAACGCTTGCTGGATGGGCCAGCGTCTTGTTTTCTGATACGAGCGAAGCGGCAACGTACTGCATGATCATCGCCCCCGACTGTAGGCCTGGCTCTGGGCTTAAAAACGGCGGCAAGCCTTCGCTAAGCTGCGGATTGACAAGCCGCTCAATACGCCGCTCGCTCATATTGGCCAGTTCCGCCACCGCGATTTTTAACAAATCCATGGCGATCGCAACAGGTTGGCCGTGAAAATTGCCGCCCGAGAGCACGGCTCCGTCCGCAAAAATAAGCGGATTGTCCGTAGCAGCGTTCATTTCGATTTCAAGTGTTTCCTTTACATAGCGAAGCGCTCTGAGCGATGCTCCATGCACTTGCGGAATGCAACGGATCGAGTACGCATCTTGCACGCGCCGCTCTCCTTGCCTTGTGATAAGCTGACTGCCATCTAGATAGCGACGCAGCCGCTCGGCCACCTCCGCCTGCTCTAAAAATCCACGGGCTTCGTGGATGCGGGCATCAAACGCATCGATCACGCCATAAAGCGCCTCGATTGTTAACGCGGCGATCCACTCGCTGTCGTAAGCAAGCTGTTCCGCCTCAAGATAAGCGATCACCCCCATAGCTGTCATCGCCTGCGTACCGTTAATAAGCGCCAACCCCTCCTTCTCTTTCAGAGAGAGCGGAGGAATTCCCGCTTGCGAAAGCGCTTGGATGGCAGGCATCCGCTGCCCTTGGTACATCACCTCCCCTTCACCGACAAGCGCCAACGCCAAATGGGCAAGCGGCGCTAAATCGCCGCTGGCGCCGAGGGAACCTTGCTGCGGAACAATCGGATGGATACCGGAATTAAGAAACGCGAGCAGCCGCTCAATCACCACCGGCCTTATGCCGGAATATCCCTTTAATAAAGCATTCGCCCGTAAAAGAAGCATCGCCCGCACCACTTCCTCGGCAAACGGCTCACCAACTGCGCAAGCGTGCGATCGGAGAAGATTGATTTGCAACTGCTCAAGATCACTTCCATCAATGCGCACATCGGCAAGTTTGCCAAAGCCGGTATTCACGCCATAAATCGTCCTGCCGCTCGCAATCGCCTGTTCCACAGCTGCTCGACTTTTCCGAACCGCTTCCATGCTCTCCAAAGCGGCTGCCACCGGTTCTCTATCATAAATGACGCGTCTTGCCTCGGCAATTGTTAATGAATGCCCAGTCAACACAATCATGACCCCATCTCCCTTCGTTCATATCAAAAAACAAAAAGGAGGCGCCCCGCCGTTTCAGGCAGTATTCGCCTCCTCATGACTCATCGCTCTAGGCTGATCCTACTCTATCTCATTGTCCGAGCCGCCGCACGTCTCCCTTTCCTGCAATCCTATATATGATTGATTCCGAGCCCGACCGCTTCGTGCTCAAGCCCGCGCACCGGAGCGCCGATCGTCCCGTACAATGCGACGGCGATCCATTCCCCTTCTTTTGGCTGTTCATACGGTGTTCCTCGCACAACAGCGAAACGAAGGCCAGCCGTTCTCAACAAATCTCCTAACTCAACCTGCCCCCTCGTCACGCCGTGCACCGCCTCTAAAATGGCATGATACAAAGCATGCATGTCGCGGTATAAACTGCCGTCAACCACTTCATGACGTTTCGCCGCCGTTTCGATCGCTGCGACGATTTTTTGCGGCTCCATCGCCCCGACGCGTCCTTGGCAATAGCGCCAGTTGCTCGCCCGAAGCTCGTCGAGAATTGCTCCTTCCTCTCCTTCGTCAAGCATCGCCAGCAAAAGCGCCTGACGACCAATGCGCACCGATTTTTCTTTCCCCATTTGGTTGCTGCCCCTAATTTCCTCTTTTTTTCTATTGTATGACGGCAAGGAAAACCGAGTCAACACTTTTTCCAAATTTTAACACATTAACTTATTATCATAATAAAGGTCCATCAACATAACATGTGCGTCACAAGTGAGACTATTTTCTAGAGATTAGGAGTATGCCAACGCTCGATTGATTTTTCCTTACAGATGAAGAAGAACGTTTAATTGAAACAGTCAAACATCGTTTTGGTAAAAATCCACAACAACACATAATTTACATTTTATTGAATATGTGATATCATTAAAATATCAAATTAATATGAGTTGAGGGGGACAATCATGAGGGAACAGAAAGCATGGTATATCAATGGTTTTATCGGCATCGGTGGCATCGTTTTGCTTCTCATTGTCGGGTTTTTCTTCCTCGTTCAAGAGCTGTTTTTGCCCGCCATTTTGTTTTTCATCATTGCTGTTTTGCTCGCCACCGGCATCACAATCGTCCATCCCAATCAAGCGAAAGTGCTCACCTTTTTCGGCCGCTATTTTGGCACAATTCGCGACAGCGGGTTGTTTCTCACCGTACCGCTCACAGTCCGGAAAAACGTGTCGCTGCGCGTGCGCAACTTCACCAGCAGCAAACTGAAAGTCAACGACATCCAAGGCAATCCGATCGAAATCGCCGCCGTCGTTGTCTTCCGCGTCATTGACTCAGCCAAAGCAGTGTTTGATGTGGACGATTATGAACAGTTCGTCGAAATTCAAAGCGAAGCGGCCATCCGCCATGTCGCCACGAAATATCCGTACGATACGTTTGAGGACGATAACGAAGTCACGTTGCGCGGCAACGCGGATGTCATTTCTGATGTGCTTGCTGCGGAACTGCAAGAACGTCTGCGCGTTGCTGGGGTCGAAGTGGTTGAAGCACGCCTCACCCACTTAGCCTACTCCCCAGAAATTGCGGGCGCTATGCTCCAACGCCAGCAAGCAGCTGCCATTTTGGCAGCGAGGAAAAAAATCGTCCAAGGAGCCGTCTCCATGGCGCAAATGGCGATTGAACAGCTTGACAAAGAAAACATTTTAGAGTTAGATGATGAACGAAAGGCAGCGATGGTGAATAACTTAATGGTGGCGATCGTCTCCGAACGCGCCACCCAGCCGGTGATCAACACGGGCAGCCTATATTAACGGTTGTGGAGTGCGATGACAAAGAAAAAACAATTTCCTTTACGCATTGACCATGATTTATATGCTGTGTTGGAGCAATGGGCGCAAGACGAGTTTCGTAGTGTCAACAGTCATATCGAGTTTTTGCTGCGGGAAGCAGCAAAGCGAGCCGGACGGCTCGGGAAAAAGAAAACGGATCAACAAAGAAGCTAGCCAACGCCGGCTGGCTTCTTTTGTTTTTCAGTCATGGTCATTTTTTACATAAATATAATGATAGCAGAGCCTTTTTTGAAAGGGAGGGACGAACCGATGCCGCCATTTCGCGCTGAAACAAACGTATTGCTGTCACATCTTCCCGTCTACGCCGCAACTACGGCCGGACCTCCCCATTTTTGCCGTACTGTTCCGCCAGCTATCCATCGCACTAGCCGTTACAAACGATCATCACCGCCGATCATTTCTCCTTCATATGGAGATACCACACAAAGACATGAACAGATATGTGCAAGACGAGAGCAACAAATAGGTGGATTCCACTTTGCGACATTTGCTCGAACGGCTGCGGCTTCATCACGGCAAAAAGCAATCACATCGTTGTCATTAAGGGCAATGGCCCCAATCTCGCCAACTGCAGTCCGGCTCATCTCGAAAGGAGAAAACCAATGGTGGGCAAACAACAACCTTGAACAGTTAACGCGCCTGCTCATCCACACTCGGAGTGAAACGCTTGTGCCAAAGACAGCTACCATTACAAACGTTTATTGATCGTCACGCTTTACTTTCATCAGCTTAGCCGCCTTTGGTGCAACGCGGAAGGAGGATAAGCATGGAAAGCTACTATGCCGTGCTCGATGCCATGGCCGCTGCGCCGGGCGATGGTGTATTCGCCATCATTATTGACGTCGAAGGTTCAGCCTATCAAAAGGAAGGCACATGGATGTGGATCGAAGCGGATGGAAAGACAACTGGCTTATTAAGCGGAGGCTGCTTTGAGGAAGCGGTGGCCGCGCACGCCCTCGACGTGCTGTCAAACCGTCAGGCGACGTCCATATCGTTTGACTTGCGCGCCGAAGATGATTGGTCTTGGGGACAAGGGGCTGGTTGCAACGGCCTTGTCCGCATTTGGCTTGAACCGGTGACAAGCAACACCAAACCTGATTGGCTGGCATTGAAACGCTGCCTTGACCGCGGTGAACATGTGTTTATGGCTCGAAGCATTACCGATCCGAGGGAGCAGCCGTTTTTCCAAAGCGAAACGGGGGAGCGCTTCGGCGGCTATTCTTCGCCGCCGAGGCCGGAATGGCTGAAAGAGTTGCATGGCACACCGTTTTTCCGTGGCCGGAACGGTGTGTATGAAACGGAAGAGGACACGTTTTTCATTCAGCATTTTTGGCCAAAACCGCGTCTTACGATTTTCGGCGCCGGCCCCGACGCTCCGCCACTCGTCTCGGCAGCTAAAGCCGCTGGGTTTTCCGTCACGGTCAGCGACTGGCGCCCGGCGTTTTGTCAACCGTCGCACGTGCCGGACGCGGACGCTTGGGTCGTCGGCTTTCCGCATGAAACCATTCCGAAACTTCACCTTACCGAGCGCGACTTTGTCGTTATTATGACTCACCAGTTTGAGCGCGACCGGGAACTTATGAGATGGTTAGCCGACATACCGCTCGCCTACCTCGGCGTGCTTGGACCGCGGCGGCGCACAGACCGACTCTTTCCTTCTGGAACGGCCCCGCCGTTTGTCCGTTCACCAATTGGACTGCCAATTGGAGCGCGCAGCCCGCATGAAATTGCTATAAGCATCACCGCCGAACTAATTAACGTGCTGCGCGGAGGGCCGATGGAGACTGCACGATGAGTGAACTCACGATTGCAGGCATTTACTTGGCCGCTGGGCAGAGTCGGCGGATGGGAACGGATAAACGCGCCTTGCCTTGGGGGGATGGGACGCTTGGGACGGCCGGTCTCAAGGCAGCGCTTCATTCCTGCCTCTCACCTATCATCGTTGTCGTTCCACCAACCGATGCGCTCGTTTGGCTTCCTGACGCGCTGCTAAACCACGACAAATGCCGTCTTGTCCGTTGCGCCGCCTGCCACCGGGGGCAGGCACACTCGCTTGCCTGCGGCTTACAAGAGGCGATTGTTGTAGGGGCGGACGCTGCCGCAGTATTATTGGCAGATCAGCCGTTTGTCACGACAGAAACGCTCGATGCTCTTGCCCGTTTTTATCGCCAGCACCATCCTGATTACGCCGCCTTTTCCCGCTTCGGCACCCCCATGCCTCCAGTCATCTGGGGAAAACAGATGTTTCCTGCCTTATTGGCACTTAGGGGAGATGCTGGCGGACGCAGGCTGTTTTGTGAGCCCCATTGGCGCGGTCTCTTATACGAAGGCGACGAGTCAATCGGCATGGACATCGACACAAAAGAGGACTATGAGTGTGCTGTCATCTATCGAGAAGTAAAGGAGGGACATTCTCGTGGCCGTCGGTAAAAGCATCATCCGCAAAGAAGCATGGGATAAGGTGACCGGCCGAGCGAAATATACGAACGATTTCAAAGAACAAGGAATGCTTCATGCCAAGCTCGTCACCAGTCCGTACGCTCATGCGCGCATCATCTCCATCGAAACGCACGAAGCGCTTGCCGCTCCCGGCGTTCGCGCCGTCCTGACCGGCAAAGGATTGCCGCTCACAGGCGAAGACATGCGCGACCGCCCGCCGATCGCTGCCGATAAAGTGCGATACTACGGAGAAGTTGTCGCCGTTGTGGTCGCCGATACACTCGTGCAGGCCGAACAGGCGGCCCGCCTCATCCGCATCGTTTATGAGCCGTTGCCAGCAGTCGGCTCGCCGCGCGAAGCACTGAAAGAAGGCGCTCCCTTGCTTCACGAAGAGCTCGACCGTTATGAAAGAAATAAGACGACCTACCCTGAGCCAGGGACAAACATCGCCCATCGGACCAAAATCCGCAAAGGCGACATTAAACAAGGGTTTGCCGAAAGCGACGTCATCATCGAAACAAGTGTATCATTCGCCCCGTCCGACCACGTGGCAATGGAAACGCGTTGCGCCACAGCAGAAATTTGGCCGGACGGCTCGATCCATATCTCTGCCTCCTCGCAGTCACCATTTATGATCAAGAGGCTCATTCATACGTATTTTGGCGAAGAAGCTGGCAAAATCGTCGTTCATACGCCGCTTGTCGGCGGTGCCTACGGCGGCAAGGCGCCCGTGCAGCTTGAACTGCTCGCCTACCTCGCCACAAAAGCGGTCGGCGGCCGGAAAGTGAGCGTCTGGAACAACCGCGAATGTGACATGGTCACCTCGCCTGTCCATATCGGCTTAGAAGCAACGGTCAAAATCGGCGCGACAAAAGACGGTGTTTTCAAAGCGATGGAAATTGTCTTTTTGTTTGACGGAGGCGCTTACTCCGACAAAGCGATCGACGTTAGCCGTGCCGCAGCTGTCGATTGTACTGGCCCATACCACGTCGAACATGTCTGGTGCGACTCACTTTGTGTCTATACGAACCGGCCGTATGCAACACCGTTCCGCAGTTTCGGCCATTGTGAGCAGTCGTTTGCCGTTGAACGAGCCATCGACGAATTGGCAAAAGTTCTTCAGCTTGACCCATGGGACGTGCGACGCAAAAACGCCATCCGCCCGGGGCATACGACCCCGACACAAGTACGGCTCACAAAAAGCAATGTAGGGGATATGCCCGCTTGCCTCGATCGACTACGGGAATTGATGCGCTGGGATGAATGGCAGCGCATCGAGCTTGACGCCTATACCGTACGAGCAAAAGGCATCAGCGGTGGTTGGAAAACGTCAACGATCGACACGGACTCAAGCTCCGGCGTCATTTTAACATTCAATTCCGACGGCAGCGTCAACGTCATCTCCGGCGTCGTCGAAATCGGCACAGGCACGAAAACAGTGCTCGCGCAAATCGTGGCCGAGCGACTAAAAATGAATGTGGACGACGTTCATGTCAAAATGGACATCGATACACAAACGACACCAGAACATTGGAAAACGGTCGCTAGCCGTGGGACATTTATGGCCGGGCGTGCAGCCTTAGCCGCCGCCAATGATGCCATTCGCCAGCTGAAAGAGATCGCCGCCTGCGTACTGCGGGTTACTCCTGACGATTTAGAAGTTGGCTTCGGACGTGTCTTTTTACGCGATGATCCGGCCATTTTCATTCCAGTGAAAGACATTGCCTACGGCTACAAGTTTCCGAACGGCAACGCCATCGGCGGACAAGTGATCGGGCGCGGCCATTATATTTTACGCCGCTTGACTCCGCTTGACCCGGAAACCGGCGCCGGAAAACCGGGACCGGAGTGGGGCGTATGCGCTGAAGGGGTCGAAGTGGAGTTCAACCGTCGCGACTACACGTACCGCATTGTGAAAGCGTACGCGGTTATCGATGCCGGCAAAGTGCTCAACCCGAAAGCGGCACTCGGTCAAGCGATGGGAGCGATGAGCATGGGACTGAGCTTTGCCAGCCGAGAAGGATTTCTTTTTGATGAAGCGCAGCGTGTCTTAAATCCGCAGCTGCGCACGTACCGGCCGATCCACTTCGGAGAACATCCCACATACATCGTGGAGTTTATCGAGACCCCACAAATCGACGCTCCGTACGGTGCGCGCGGCATCGGTGAACATGGCTTGCTCGGCATGCCCGCTGCTTTGGCAAACGCCTTATCGCTTGCTGCTGGTGTGCCGCTAAACGAACTGCCGCTTGTTCCCGAACTCATTTGGCGGAAACAGAAAGGAGACAGCTATGGTTCCCTTTGAATTTGCCTACTATCG
This sequence comes from Geobacillus thermodenitrificans subsp. thermodenitrificans DSM 465, assembly GCF_000496575.1. GTDB lineage: Bacteria > Bacillota > Bacilli > Bacillales > Anoxybacillaceae > Geobacillus > Geobacillus thermodenitrificans. The sequence continues at coordinate 59,374 of NZ_AYKT01000012.1, forward strand.
TCCACAGTCGATCGCTGAAGCGGTGGCGATGTTTATAGAACTGGAACAAAAAGGGAAACGACCACTATATTATGGCGGGGGCACGGAAATCATCACCCTATCCCGCCTCGGTCTCGTTTCTACCGCCGCCGTCATTGACATGAAAGCCATTCCTGAATGCCGTGTGCTTGACGCCGACAGCGATCCTCTCGTGCTCGGGGCGGCGCTGTCGCTCACCGAACTCGTGGAAGCGAACCCGTTTCCTTTGTTGACCAAAGCAGCGAAAGAAGTCGCTGACCGGACGGCGCGCAACCAAATTACGCTCGGCGGCAACCTATGCGGGCAAATTTTTTACCGCGAAACAGCGCTCGCGCTGCTCGTCGCTGAGGCAGACATCGTCATCGCTGGCCCAAACGGCGTCCGTCAGTCCCGTATCAATGACTTGTTTCATCAACATCTGCAGCTAAGTCGCGGCGAATTTGTCGTTCAAATAAAAGTGCGCCGCTTCGCTGTGGAACTTCCTCACTTTCACCACAAGCGCCGCAAGCAAGGTGAAATCGGCTATCCGCTTGTCACCATTGCGGCGCTAAAAAAAGACGAAACCATTCACGCTGCCTTTAGCGGCGTCTGTCCGTTCCCGTTCCGTTCGGCTAAAGTCGAGGCTCATCTAAATGACCGAAGACGCCCCGCGACAGAACGGATTCAGGCGGCAGTCAACGCCTTCCCACGCCCGATTTTGCATGATATTGAAGGCTCAGCAGACTATCGACTGTTTGTTGCCGCTCAGCTACTTGAAGACGCACTTCGCGAGTTAGGGGAAACCATCTAGACGGGAGGTCAACATACGGACATGGAAGAAACGACCAAATGTGAGCTCGTGTTGCACATTAACGGAGAACAACGAACGGTCATCACCCGTCAAGCCGAAACACTACTATTCGTCTTGCGGGACGAGCTCGGACTGACCGGGACCAAACCCGGCTGTTTAAATGGCGACTGCGGTGCCTGTACTGTCTTAGTCAACGGCACACCAATCAAATCGTGCATGATGCTTGCTATTGAGACTGTTGGTAAAGAAATTACCACAATCGAGGGGCTCCGCGATACTCCTATTCAGCACGCCTTTGTCCGTCACTTCGCCTTTCAATGCGGCTATTGCACGCCTGGCTTTATTATGAACATCCATGCGCTCATCGAGCAGCATCCAAACGCTGATCAGTCAACGATTCAAGAATGGCTGCAGTCAAATATTTGTCGCTGCACGAGCTATCAAGAAATCGAGGCGGCGGTGAAAGAAGCGCTTCAAGCCAAAAAAACGGACATACAGCCCTCACATAACCGGATATCCCGAGTCTAGCAGGGATATCCTTTTTTGTGCGATGATTTTTCCATCCCATTCCAAATACCTATTGACAAAAATATAACGTTCACGTTAACGTTATATCTGTAGAAAACACCGTGTATCGCGATCACGCGAAAGTGAGGGCCCAGGATGGAACGATTGAAAATTGATGACGTCGCCAAAGCGACCGGCTTAACAAAGCGGGCGATCCGCTATTATGAAGAAATCGGCTTGATCAAGCCGCCGGCACGGAGTGAGGGCGGCACACGCCTTTATACGCAGGAAGATATCGAGCAGCTGAAAAACATCGTCGCCGCCCGCGAAGTGCTCGGTTTTTCGCTGCAGGAGTTACAGCACTTTTTAACATTGAAAGAAAAAATTGAGACGCATCGAGCAGAATACCGCCAAGCCATCGTTAGCAGCGAACAGCAGCGTGAACTCGAACAAATGGCCGCCGGGTTGCACCAACAAATTGCCATGCTTGATGACAAAATGAAGAAAATGGCGACACTGAAACAAGAACTGAAACAAATGGCAGAGCAAATAGACGCCATTCTAGAAGAGAGGAGAGAAGAATAGTGGAGGAAAGAAAACAAACACGGGCGCGCTGGATTACCGTTGCCGCCGCCTTTTTGGCGTTTATGGGTATCGGGGTCGTCGATCCGATTTTGCCGGTCATCGCCGAAAGCATCGGCGCGACCCACTGGCAAGTGGAAATGTTGTTTACCGCCTATATTTTTACGATGGCGGTCATGATGATTCCCGTTGGACTTGTCGTCAGCCGCGTTGGTGATAAACAAATGATGGTGATCGGACTTGGCCTTGTCACGATTTTCTCATTATTGTGCGGTTTTGCCGCCGACATCCCACAACTGTCGATCTTCCGCGCCGGTTGGGGGCTTGGCAATGCCACCTTTTTTGCAACGGCTATGACACTGTTAATCGCTTTGACGCCGCAGGCAAGCACCGCTGTCGGCTTGTATGAGGCGGCGATCGGCCTCGGCATGGCCGGTGGTCCGCTCATCGGTGGACTGCTGGGCCAACATTCATGGCGCTACCCGTTTATCGGCACAAGCGTGCTCATTTTTATCGCCTTTTTGCTTGTCGCATTTTTTGTGTATGATCCAAACAAAGGAAAACCGAAAAAAGCAGTCGGATGGCAGGAAATGCGGCATCTGCTCGCCTTTCCGCCGTTTTTAAAAGGGGCGATCGGCGGGATGCTTTATTATTACGGCTTTTTCGTTGTTTTGGCCTATTCGCCTCTGGTCATTAAGTTATCGGCGATTCAAATCGGTCTTGTCTTTTTCGGCTGGGGGCTTTGCCTCGCCTACGGATCGGCAGCGTTGGCCCACCGACTTGAAACAAAATACGAACCGAAACAAATATTGCCTTACAGCTTATTGCTGTTTGCCGTTTTATTGCTGCTTTTAGCGGTCGCTGAACAAACATGGTTCATGATCGTCCTTATCATTTTGTCGGGCCTTGTATCCGGCTTAAACAACGCCTTGTTTACAGGCTATGTGATGGAAACATCGCCGTATGAACGCGGCGTCACTTCCGGCATGTACAACTTCGTTCGCTGGATGGGGGCGGCCATCGCTCCGGTGCTATCTGGCGTCATCGGTCACGCCGTTTCCGCAAAGGCGCCGTTTATGATCGCCATGGCGCTGTCGCTTGTTGCATTCCTTTTCCTTGCCTGGCGCAAACGGGAGCCATCGGCAACGAAAACTGTATAAAAGCAACCGTTGCGGACAAAACGAAAACACGCCCGTTTCTCGGTGAGAAACAGGCGTGTTTTTATTCGGATCATTGTCATCATCTCTTATCATCACTCTATGATGCTTTTTTCATAAGCGAACCGTTTTCTTCTCGTTAATCACCACTCCTCGTTTTTTCATTTCGTCGATGTACACATTCCCGGGAACGATTTGCTCAGGCGGATAGACGCCGCGTTTCGTAATCAGCCCTCGGCCGATAAGCTGGGCGACGACGGAAATCGTATAAGCGGTCGTGCGCGCCATCGCCGTCACCTTACGTTCGCTATCGTTGAACGTGATCGTTTCATATTCAAACACCGTTTCTTTTCCGTCTTTCCGTCCACCGACAATCACCCGAAGCAAGACGACATCATCTTTACCTCTTAAATCAAGCATCGGAGTCAATACCGCAAGCAGCACGTCACGCGGTTTAACTTTGTGGCCGCCTACTTCCACCTCGACATCGTTGCGCGTCAAATTCAAGTCAACGAGGAGCTTGAATTTTTCCGCATGGCCACGATAGCGGATCGTTTTATATTCAAGCCGTTTCAAATTCGGAAACGAGCGTGACAGCGTCGACGTCCCTCCTGATGTATGAAACGCTTCAAGCGGGCCGAACCGTTCGAAATAAATCGGTTCAACCTCAGACAGAGATGGCACTTCTTGCTTTTTACCATCGCGAATAATTAAAGACGGATCGGTGTAATGGTCGAGAAGCCCTTCTAACGAAAACACATGGTTATACTCAAGCGGCGGTTCGGGCTGAACGGGAATGCCGCCGACGTACAGTTGGATGGATTCAACCTCATCGAGCTGATTTGCCCCGTAACCGGATAAAATGTTGATCATTCCTGGCGCGACGCCCAGATCGGGGATGATCGTCACCCCAGCTTTCTGGGCTTGGTCATGGAGTTCAAGCACCCGGTCGGTAATATGGCCGATATGCCCCCCTAAATCGACAGAATGGACGCCTGTGGCAATCGCCGTTTTCGCCACTGTTTCGTTAAACCGGTAAAACAAGGCGTTGACGACCACATCATGTCCTTTCATTAAGGTGGACAGCTGCTGTTGATCCCCAGCATCCACCCGCAAGGCAACAAGTTTCTCAGACTGAAGGTGGCGTACCGTCTGCTCTGCCTTGGCCAAATCGACATCAGCCAGCGTCACTGCCTCAACGTCTTCACTTTGCACTAAATCGCGTGCAGCTTCTTTCCCCATCAGCCCCGCACCAAGCACGAGCACCTTCACCATTCATTCCCTCCTCTATCACGGATTCTTTTCCATCTGCTTACATGACTGCTGCTTTTGTTCGTCTTTATCGCAGCTACTGCTTTCATTCACCATCAATGTTTGGCGTTGATGCTCACTTCTCTTTCACTAACTATAAAGACGACTGAACAGTTCAATCATCCGTATCGATTTGTGCCCGTTGCAGCTTGCCACTGAAATCGACATAAATGCTTCTCCATTCAGTGAATACATCAAGCGCAGCGACACCGGAATCACGGTGACCGTTTCCTGTCCCCTTTGTGCCGCCAAACGGCAAATGAATTTCTGCACCCGTTGTCCCTGCATTGACATACACAATGCCGGTATCCAAATCGCGCATCGCCCGGAACACATTGTTGACATCACGAGTGAAAATAGCGCTGGACAATCCGTAGTCGACACAATTGTTAACAGCGATCGCTTCATCCAAACTGCGGACGGAAATGATCGACACAACCGGGCCGAAAATTTCTTCGCGGGCGATACGCATGTCGGGCGTGACGTCAGTGAAAATCGTCGGTGCGTAATAAAAGCCGCGTGCATAGTCTCCATCGCTCAATATATGGCCGCCAACAAGCAGTTTCGCTCCTTCTTCTCGGCCGATGTGCACATAGCGTTCGATTTTTTGCAGCGCTTCTTCATGGATAACCGGACCAACTTTGACTGTTTCATCCAGCCCGTCACCGATTTTCAACGTCTTCACCGCTTCAAGCAGACGCCACTCGAGCTCTTGTTTCACCCGCTCATGGACAATAACTCGGCTGCACGCCGTGCACCGCTGCCCCGATGTGCCGAACGCACTCCAAACAATACCGTCAACCGCCAACGTCAAATCTGCGTCATCCATGACGATCACAGCGTTTTTCCCACCCATTTCGAGCGACACTTTTTTCAACAGGCGCCCGCACTTCTCGGCAATCTGACGGCCGACTTCATTCGAGCCCGTAAATGAAATGACCGGAACGTCCGGATGCTCAACAAGCGCGTTCCCTGCCGTCGGGCCGTCGCCGTGAACAACGTTAAACACCCCATCCGGCAGACCGGCTTCGGTGAAAATCGCTGCCAGCTCGCGCGCCATAAACGGTGTTTCAAGTGCCGGTTTCCAGACGACAGCGTTGCCGGCGACAATGGCCGGGAACGATTTCCATGTCGCGATAGCAATCGGAAAATTCCATGGGGTGATGATGCCGACAACCCCGACCGGCACCCGAACGCTCATGGCAAACTTGTCTTTTAGCTCAGACGGGGTCGTATCGCCGAACAACCGTCGTCCCTCCCCCGCCATGTAAAACGCCATATCGATGCCTTCTTGCACTTCGCCGCGCGCCTCTTCGATCACTTTCCCCATTTCCATTGTCAGCAGCCGAGCAAGCTGTTCTTTCCGCTCCTTCAGCAACAAACCGACTTTATATAATACGTCCGCTCGTTTCGGAGCCGGCACGAGCGCCCATTTCTTTTGCGCCGCTTTTGCCGCTTTGACAGCAGCATCGACATCAGCCGCTGCAGATAATGCTACTTCACCGATCGTTTCCCCATTTGCCGGATTGATCACCGGCGCCCATTGGCCGCTCAAAGCCGGTTGCCATTTTCCATTAATAAAGTTCAACGCCTTCATCGTCATCCTCCTTTGTCTATTGATTCGCTGTACGAGTAGATGTCGTTTCGCTGTTACTTTGCTACAGCTGTCCTTTTCATTGCATGATTCATGGGCTATCTCGGTCTCAATGCGGAAACTCTTCTCCAATGTTTTCATCTGTCTGACAGTCTCATCGTCACAGACAGTTGTTCCGGCTCCGTCATCACCTCAATCACGGTTGGTTTCGTCGCAGTGAGCGCCTGCTTAAAGGCAGCGGCAAACTCATCGGCTGTCTCCACCGTAACACCGTTGGCACCTAATGCCCTAGCCAATCTGGCAAACGACACCTCACCTAGTCCGCTGCCGACCACTCGTCCTGGGAACTGAAGCTCTTGATACATACGAATAGTCCCATACATCCGGTTGTTAAACACGAGACTGATGACCGGGACGCCATAACGGGACGCCGTCTCGAGTTCGGCCGCCGTCATGAGAAACCCACCATCTCCTGACAACGAAACGGCCGGCCGTTCCGGATGGGCGAGCTTCGCGCCGATGGCCGCCGGCAGCCCGTATCCCATCGCTCCTGATGTTGGGCCAATATACATATGCTGTTCCTTGAAGGAGAAAAAGGTGTGCAGCCAGCCGGCAAAATTGCCGGCATCGTTCGTAATCATTCCATCGTCCGGCAACTGCGCTTGTAGCTGAGCGATGATGGCTTCTTGCACGTTTCTTGGCGGCTGCGGCAGCCTCGCTGTTTCTTCATAAGCTTGTCGGCGCTCCAAGACCCATTCATTCCACGTCGGGACGATATGCCGCCCTAACAGTGCACACAACGCCTCGTGGGCATCGGCCGCAACGGCGATGTCCGCTGAAAACACTTTGCCAAGCGCCTCCTCGTCGATATCGATATGGATGAGCATCTGATGCGGCAGCGGCCATGTATAATCTTGCGTTGTTACTTCCGCCAACCGCGTTCCAACCGCCAAAATAACATCCGCCTGCTTGGCCGTCTCAACGACAGCTGCCGGTGCGCCAAGACCGAGATGGCCGACATAAAGCGGATGGTCATGCGGAAACACGTCATGGCGGCGGAATGCGGCAGCAACCGGAAGGGAATATTGTTCAGCGACGCGACGCAGCGCCTGCTCAGCGCGCCCCCGCTTCACCCCGCCACCGGCGACAATGAGCGGCCGACGGGCAGCAGCGAGTGCCGCTTCAATCCGCTTCACCTCATCATCCGCTGGGGCTGGGCGCGGCACATCCATCGTCATCAACACCGCCTCAGCAACCGTTGACGCAAACACATCCTCAGGAATAGAGACGACAACCGGACCAGGTCGTCCCGTTTTCGCCACCCGAAATGCCCGTTGCACGAGTTCTGGAACGCGCTCGGGGTCGGTGATTTCGACTGCCCATTTCGCAAGCGGCCGAAACCATTCGTCTAGTTCTACTTCTTGAAATCCCTCACGACCACGGAATCGGCGATGCACTTGTCCTAACAGGACGACAAGCGGGGTCGAATCTTGACGTGCTGTATGAACCCCGATGGCCAAATTAGACGCTCCGACTCCGCGCGTCGCTAAGACGACACCTGGTTTGCCGGACGCTTTCGCATACGCTTCAGCCATAAACGCCGCCCCTCCTTCATGGCGGGCAGAAATGAACTGAAGGGTTGGTTCATCGTACAACGCATCCAACAGCGGCAAATAACTTTCTCCCGGCACGCCAAACAAATGAGAAATACGCTCTTGTTTTAAGCATTCGACAATCGCTTGCGGGACAGAAAGGCCACGCATCACCCGCTTTTTCATGGCCGTCCCTCCCATTCAATCGCTTTCCAGCGCCGAACGGCTTCGAGCAGCCGTTCCTTCGGAGCGGCGAGCGATATGCGCACATACCCTTCCCCTGCTGAACCAAACGCCGTCCCTGGTGTAACGATCACCCCGGCCTCATCAAGCAACCGAGCGGCGAACTGAGCGGAAGAGTAACCGACCGCCGTTGGCACCCAAAGAAAAAACGTCGCTCGAGGCGGCTGAACGGGCACGCCTATTTGCCAAAGTGCAACCGTCATTGCCTTCATCCGCTCTTCATAAATGCGGCTGTTCTCCTTTGCGGCTTCATCTCCGCTCCGCAATGCAACGGCCGCTGCTTTTTGCACCGCCAAAAATTGACACGTATCAATATTGCTTTTCAAGATGGAGAGCGCCCGAATGACCTCCTTATTGCCGACGATATAACCGATGCGGCAACCAGCCATGTTATAGCTTTTCGATAAAGATCCAAATTCGATGGCTACTTCTTTGGCACCGTCAACTTGCAGCACGCTCGGAGCAAAGGCATCACCGAATGTCAATAATGAATAGGCTGAATCATGGGCGATAAGAAAACGATGTTTTTTTGCAAGCATGACTGCTTCTATGAAAACATCGATGGTGGCTAATGATGCTGTTGGATTGCTTGGATAGTTTAATAGCATGATATTGACTCGATCATAAGTGGATGGAGCAATAGCGGAAAATTGTGGTGCGTAGTCACGGGCTGCATCCAGCGGCAAGTCGATCGGCGTGCCTCGGGCAAGGTGAATAGCAGTTCGATACACCGGATAGCCCGGGTTCGGAACAAGCACTGCATCCCCCGGATCAATCAGCGCCTGCAATAGATGGACAATGCCTTCTTTTGAGCCAATCAAAGCGAGCACTTCAGTGTCTGGGTCAAGCTTGACACCATACTGCCGCTCATAAAAGTCAGCAACGGCTTCGCGATATTCGCGGCAGCCGGCGTACGGAGAATACGTATAATTGCGTGGGTCATCCAGCTCGCGTTTCAGCGTCTCAATAAGAAACGACGGCGGCGGCAAATCTGGCGCCCCGATGCCTAAATCGATGACATCAACCCCTTTTTTCGCAAGCTCGACCTTTTTTCGCTCAAAGTCCGAAAATAAATACGGCGGCATTCTTCTCACAAGGTCGGAAGCCATCTTCATCGCGGCCTCTCCCCCTTCGATTCGATTGTTTGAGGCGCGGAACAAGCAAACGACAGGGTGTTCGATGCTGGCTGGAGCCGGATCATCACTCACCGTTGTTTGGCAACTGCCCTCTCTGAACGATGGAACTGTTGCTTTGGTGAACATGTATCATTTGTCTCGTCTAGCTCATCTCCTCTCGTAAATCATTTTATTATTCATTTCAAATAATTAGAATATCGATCGAATGGAAGGAGCTCCCTTTCGTTGCTTTTCTCACCCCCATCTACACTACCGCTTTATAAGCATAAAAGAAAAACCGGACGCCTAGTTAACGTCCGGTATACAAAACGTATCCTCTCCTTACCGATACAGCGATGAACCGCCGCGCACAAATTCGTTCGCCTTTTCTTTCATTCCTTCTTCTTTGATTTTCCGTTGCAGCTCGTGTGAGATGTTCATCGAGCAAAATTTCGGCCCGCACATCGAGCAAAAATGAGCGGTTTTCGCCGCCTCAGCCGGCAATGTTTCATCATGATACTCGCGAGCCCGCTCCGGATCGAGCGATAAGTTGAACTGGTCATTCCAGCGAAACTCAAAGCGCGCTTTCGAGAGCGCATCGTCGCGCTGCTGGGCGGCTGGGTGACCTTTCGCCAAATCGGCGGCGTGGGCGGCGATTTTATATGTAACGACCCCGACGCGCACATCCTCTTTATTTGGTAACCCTAAATGTTCTTTCGGCGTCACATAGCAAAGCATGGACGTCCCGTAGGCACCGATGATCGCGGCGCCAATCGCCGACGTGATGTGGTCGTATCCCGGCGCAATGTCGGTGACAAGCGGCCCTAACGTATAAAACGGTGCACCATGACAAAGCTCTTGTTCTCGCTCGACGTTTTCGCGGATTTTCTGCATCGGAATATGCCCCGGTCCTTCAATCATGACTTGCACGTCATGCTCCCAAGCGATTTTCGTCAGCTCACCGAGCGTCTCAAGTTCAGCAAACTGTGCCTCGTCGTTTGCATCAGCAATGGACCCCGGGCGCAAGCCGTCACCAAGCGAAATGGCAACATCGTATTGTTTTAAAATCTCGCATATTTCTTCAAAATGCGTATATAAGAAGTTTTCTTCATGGTGGGCCAAACACCATTGCGCGATGATTGAGCCGCCACGTGAGACGATGCCGGTCGTCCGATTGACGGTGAGCGGAATGTAATGAAGCCGCACACCAGCGTGGATCGTCATGTAGTCAACCCCTTGTTCAGCCTGCTCAATCAATGTCTCGCGGTACACGTCCCATGTCAACTTCTCTGGTACACCGCCTACTTTCTCAAGCGCCTGATAAATCGGCACTGTTCCGATTGGAACTGGCGAATTGCGGATAATGTATTCACGCGTTTCGTGAATTTGTTTGCCGGTCGACAAATCCATCACCGTATCAGCACCCCAGCGTACCGCCCACAGCAGTTTTTCCACTTCATTCTCAATCGAGGAAGAAACAGCTGAGTTGCCGATGTTGGCGTTAATTTTTACATGAAAACGGCGGCCGATGATCATCGGTTCGCTTTCTGGATGATTAATATTCGAAGGGATGATCGCTCGGCCAGCGGCAACCTCCTGGCGGACGATTTCCGGGTCGATTTGTTCGCGAATCGCGACAAATTCCATTTCCGGTGTAATGATTCCTTTTTTGGCGTAATGCATTTGCGTGACCACTTTCCCCGGCTTCGCCCGCAGCGGACGTCGTGCAAACGGAAGCGACGCCGCACGGCCGGCGGTGGACTGTGGCTCCGTTTCTTCGACATCGCCTCGCTCAACAATCCAGTTGCGGCGAAGAAGCGGCAATCCTTTTTCTACATTCGGCTCAAAATCAGGATCTGTGTATGGACCGGTTGTGTCATAGACGCGCACCGGTTTGTTTTCCACCTCTCCTTGCGGTGTCTTCGTCGGTGATAACGCGATTTCTCTCATCGGCACGCGCACGTCCGGCCGTGATCCTTCGACGTACACTTTCCGGCTGGCTGGAAATGACATAAACGAGCGAATGTTTTCCATACGGATTCCCCCTCTAAATCAACGATGGTTTAGGATCCGAGGCCAAGCCAGCCGAAGCAAAGGCAAAAACGAGCCGCTCTTTGCCGTGAAAAATAAAAACGGGTCCCGCAACACGGAACCCGATCAAGGCAAAAAGGCCAAATGAACAGTCTAAGCGTCCATCTGTTCCCGCTGCCTGCTTCCCTACGCTGGCATGACCCAGATCAGGTTCAAAGGGTCAAAGAACTTCATCGCGTTCTTTTCTCAGCCCGGCTCTCGGACTCCCCTAGCAGATAAGCGTATAACAATGATGACTGACTTTTTTTATTTTACTACATAATGAGAAAATAAACAAACCATTTTATTCCATATCACAACTGATGTACCGTGTTTCTTTCCTCAGTAAACGCGCTTTTTTTCCGCTTCACACCGAAAATTGCTTTAACATCGTCCGCATCTCGTCCGCCATCTGACCGAGCGATGCCGACGAAGAAGCAATTTCTTCAACAGAAGCCATTTGTTCTTGAGTCGCTGCCGATACATTGGCAGCACTAGCTGCTGACTGTTCGACAATTTTGGTCATCTGTTGGAACGCCTCATCCACCTGGCGGGCATGGCCCGTCATTTGTTCAATCGCAGACGATACTTGTCCAATTTGTTCGCTTACTTGACCGACCGCCTCACGAATATCGGCAAACGACTGACCGGCAACAGCGACGACGTCCAACCCTTGCGCCACTTCAGCGACGACCCGTTCCGTGGAGGCGATTGCCTGCTTCGTCTCTTCCTGGATGTAGCTAATCAGATCGGAAATTTGCTGCGCTGAGTGCGCTGACTGCTCCGCCAACTTCCGCACCTCGTCCGCGACAACGGCAAATCCTTTCCCTTGCTCACCGGCACGCGCCGCTTCGATCGCCGCATTGAGCGCCAGTAAATTCGTCTGTGACGCGATGCTCGTAATCGCTTCAGTAATTTGTCCAATCTCGTTCGATCGCTCCCCGAGCCCTTTAACGACTTGGCCGAGCGATTGAACGTGGTCATAAATAAATTGCATTTGCTCAGACATTTGCATCACAGATTGCTTGCCATCCCCTGCTTTTGTTGCCGTTTCTTGGGCGCTGTGTGCCACTTCTTTTGTTTGACGGGCAACATCACTGAGCGTTCGGGAAATATCATTGACGGATTCCGCTGTGCCGCGGGCTGCACTCGCCTGCTCTTCCGCATGGGAAGCAAGTCCGTCCATCGTTGCCGCAATTTGTTCTGTCGCCCTCGTCGTCTGTTCGGCAACAGTAGCTAACTGGTTGGAAAACTGCGACACTTCGTCCGCATGGTGTTGAATGCGGCCTATCACCTCTTGCCAAGCATCCGCCATATTGTTTAACGATGTGGCAATCGGCCGCAACTGCCGCACGCTGTTGAGCGGTACGCGCACTGTTAAGTCCCCACTTGTCATCTTGCTTAAGTATTTGTTAATGACGGCAATTGGAGCAACAAACCGCCGATAATTCAGCGTTGCCGAAATGAAGCCAACAATCGCACCAAGCAGCAACGTAGCGGCTAACGTCCACCAAAACGCCGCCCCGCGAATGCTGTTAGCTAGACATATCGCAAGGCCGATTACCGCCGTGCTCGGAATCACGACGAACATCGTGCGGATGATATAGCTCATTAACGACAAACCTTTCTCCCCCTTTTTCTATCGCCTAAAAATGTTTTATACAGCATTGACATATTCGGCAATGTGCATAGGTTTTCCTTCTTTGTGCCTAATCGAACATCCAAACATTTTGCCGATATTACATTGCGGAGATGCTTAGCCCAAAAAATTATAATGAAACGTATTTTGCGATTCTCCACGACGACACCCACCATCTCTGGCTACCGGTGGCATAGAACTGGGATATTTCCCCACATGACCTTCTAAGCCGCCTGCCCCCCGAAGTTTATCTATCTTGAACATCAACATAAAAAGCGGGCTTCCAGTTGGAAGACCGCTTTTTCCTTATTTACACCGTCGGCTTTTCGGTTGTGACATACGTTCCGGCGATAAAATCGTGAATCGACCGTTTGTCTTCCCTTGCAGCCACCATAATGGCGCTAACGATCAGACCGATGCCTAACGTGATAACATAAACAAGTCCGCCAACGAACAAGCGCAAAAACATCGTGCCGATGCCAACCTTGCCGCCATTCACTTTCGCAATCCGGATGCCAATCATCCGCTTACCGACCGTATACCCATACCAGACAGCAGGAACAATTAGGGCGTACAACAACTCTACCAAATTCGTAAACCAGTTCTCTTCCGCACTACCTGTAATCAAATAGCCGATGATTGAAATCGGAATGCCGATGACAATAGCGTCTAACAAGTTTGCCAACAGCCGCCTCCAAAATCCAGCCGGGTTTGTCACTGCCATGTATCTTTCCCCCTTCTACCTTTTCTATATTGTATTCATCACCTACAGTACAATTGTCTTTATTTTAGCCTAAATCTCAGGGAGACGTCCATACGATCAAGGCCGGCCAAGAGCCAGGAGCTCCCAGCCCACTTCGGACCAACTACGGCGAAAAGTTTCTCATAAAAGTAGTATTGGTGAAAAATTCGTATATAGTAAACTTAGAAAGATTCCCTTTGCGTAATGGCCAGCAGCAAGAGGTCATGGGTAGACAACGCCATTTTTTATGAAAGGCTTGACAACATATGTGGGAACTTATTTTCGTATTTGCCATTCTTTTTGTCGGCAGTTTGATTCAAGGAGCAAGCGGATTTGGCTTCGGGTTGTTTTCTATGGGGCTTTTGCCGATGGTATTAACCTTTAAGAATAGCACACTATTAGTGTTGGCTTTGACGCTCATCATATCGTTCCACGTGGCGGTCAAGTTCAGAAAACACATTCGAGGCAAAGACCTTCTTTCTATTTTAAGTTTCGCCTTAGCAGGCCGCATATTGTCATTCTTTATCCTAACCTTCTATGGCGAGACGGAGATCATGAGAAAACTGTTGGGCCTTGTACTCATTGGGATGGTTATTTATCTTTATATGAGTGAAAAAAACGCCTATGCCCCATCGTTTAAAAAGCCGATCTTTCCTATGTTGATCGGTTTGATCGGCGGAATAATCGGAGGGATCTTTGCCGTAGGCGGCCCCTTTTTCGTCTTTTACTTTCTGATGCGTTATAAAGAAAAAGAAAGCTATAATGCCAATCTTCAAGCGTCCTTTGTCATCATGAATAGTTTTACGATCGTTTTGCACGGGATTCATGGAAACTTTACCGATTCATTCGTTCTGTACTTTTTGCTTGGGGCCGTCGCTGTATTGGCTGGTGTACACATAGGGCTGAAATGGTTTGAACGCCTGCCGCATACACGGATTAAAACATTGGCTTCTTTCATTGTGTTTGCGGCGGGAGTAAACTTGTTGGCCTTTTCATAGCATATAAAAGGATGCCCGAAAAAATGGGCATCCTTTTACTCACAAATGGAGAGTCCCAACATGACAGCCCTGCCAAGTCGGCTGACATTGGCGACTTTCCCCCTATCTAAGCTTAGCAACCACCGCTGAGAAATCGTCCCGAAGCGATCCTTTTTGGATAAAATGACGGCGTAAGCAGGCTAACAGCGCACGCTCATCGAGAGAAACATACGGCGCTAGCGTATCACGGAACGTCTCAATATTTTGGCGGACAGAACCCGCCTCCCCTTCAATAGCCCCATCGGAATACAGGACAAGCGTCGCCCCAGACTCATAGCGCAACTGGCCGCTATCAACGAAAAGCCCAGGGAGCAACCCGATCGGCGCACACCCGCGATCCAATTCGAATACCGTGCCGTCCGGTTGGAATAAAAATCCGGGCGGATGGCCGGCCGATGCATACTCGATCATCCGTTTCTTCACATCAACAAGGACATACACAGCAGTAAAATAATACGTCATCTGCCCGTTTTCATGATACAGCTGGCGCATATGACGGTTCAACTCGTAGAACACGGCTTGTGGGACGATCGCTTTGCGGATGATGCCGTTAAGGAGCGAGCGAACTGACATGCAAATGAGTGAAGCCGCCGCTCCATGCCCCATCACGTCCATTAAAAAAATGCCGTACCGCTGGTTGTCGATCTGATACCATGCATACATGTCGCCGCCCAACTCCTGCGACGGAATGTATGTGCCAGCGATGTCGATTCCATTGGCTGACAACGGTTTGCTTAATACACGCTTCTGCACTTCGCGGGCCAGCTTTAAATCATCCTTCATTGCCTCCGCATAAGGCGTCTCATGCAGGCCGGAAAACAAAAATAAGTAAAAGGAAATGTTCCCTTCTTGATTGTGAACAGCCCGCACCGTTGTTCGCCTAACAGACACCGATCCGTTTTTCCGCCGCCAGCGCACCCGTCCCTGCCATTGCCCGCTTTCCTCAATTCCGTTTTTGATCACTTCGTAAAACCAGGCAGCGTAATAACCAGCATAGAGCGTATGCAGCGGCTGGCCGACGACTTCCGTACTATGGCCGGTGATTTTCGTAAACGCCGAGTTGACGAACCGAACGGCAAACTCATCGTCAGTCACAAGCATCGCCTGTTCGATGGACGCATACACTTGCTCAGCGAGCCGAATCTCGTCCCTGTTTCTTTTCGTCTCCGTGATGTCCATGACAAAGCCGCTGATCAGGTTTCCTTCCTCTGCCTCACTAAGCACAGGAACCATCCGCTCAAGCACCCAACGCACAGACCCGTCCCGCTGATTAACGATGCGGTATGTTTGTGTACTCACCTTAGATTCCCAAGGGAGTGCCCATTTTGCCTCCGCTTTGGCATGGTCGTCGGGGTAGGATATTTTCATCCATATATCCTCATCATGATAAAAGGCAGCCGGAGGCAGGCCGTATAGCTGCTCACACGACGAAGAAATGAACAATATTTTTCTTTTATCCGGTGCTGCCAACCAGTATACATAATCATTCGACCCGAACAGCATGTTCATTTTTTCAAGTCTGTCGAACAACTCCCGCCATGTAAAGTTTTTGTGATGTCGCAGATATTCCAAAAACTCATCAATCATAAAACGTCATTCTCCGCTTAAATAATCAATTGCTTCTTTCTCCGTGGCGAATAATTTCATAAACGAATAAAATTTTACAATACGGAAAATTTCTGCGAGCGACCCTTTCACTCCGGCAACGACCAGTTCTTTTTGCTGGGCTCTGGCCGCCATCACGCTGTCGGCAATCATGCCGAGCCCGGCGCTGTTGATGTAGTTGACCGCTTCCATGTTAACAATCAACTGGTCAGCCCGTTCGGCCAGCAACTGTTCAAGCGCTTGACGAAACGATTCAACATTATTTAATGTAATATCTTCCGTCCATGTCAGTGTGCGAATTGCCCCTTGTCTCGTCTCCATCCTAGCTTCCTCCAATGGTCACTCATTTTTTTTTGCATTTGCACATGCAAAGCAAGACGTTATTTCCCGTTCGCTTCACGAATACCTCGTCGACAATATGGGCGATCAGCTGCAGCCCTCTGCCGCGCGCCCCAGTGTTCACGTTGTCGGTTTTGGCGACAGAAAAGCATCCCCCTCGCTGCTTAACAATAATCGTAAACTGGCTTGTATCAATTTTCCAAAATATTCTAAATGGTAGTCTCCCTGTTTTTTGACAATATTCATATGCGTTCGTACACGCTTCCTCCGTCGCCAAGCGAAGAAAGAGACAGTCGCGTGGCAAAAAGCCTATCTCGTTTGCCAACTGCTCAGTAATGTCCATCGCTTTTAAAATGTCCACCGTTTTCATGATCGTCATCGTTCGAATCATGATCATATGCTTCATCGGCATTCCCCTATCTTTCTGTGCTTGCACGCGCAGTCAAACGCAGTATATCATCTTTTTCACTATTGCACACTCTAGCGCCGGGAAAAACAGGTTGGAATGCTATGCTTTCTTCTTTCTTAATTATTCCATCTACACAAAAATAGTTCTTATTTACCACAATAACATTATAATAAAAAACATATCACATTCCAATTTCCTATGCTTTTAGTCCTTAATTTCACTTTTGAGTACAAAATCTCCTCGGCTAGGATGATAAAAAAGGAACATCATGGATCTTATCGTCCGATGATGCTCCCTTCATGACGACGATGACTTAACTGATACACAAGGGCAATCAGCTGTGACCGGTCGTTGACACCTATCTTTTGAAAAATATTCGTGATGTGATTTTTTACTGTATGTACACTAATGAACAAACGCTCTGAAATTTCGCGGTTGCTACAACCTTGGACGAGCAGTTCAAGCACATCCATCTCTCGAGATGTCAGCTGTTCGGACAACATCTGAACATTAACTGTCTGCCCGCTCCCATCTTGAGCTGCGCTATTCATCATCATCACTCCAACAGCCACTAACGCTGTCACGTACACTTCGGCTTCTTTCGCCTCGTCCGTTTCTTTTAAATGAACCGCAAGAACGCCATAATAGCCATCACGGACAAAAAACGGCACTTCCATCACGGTTTTGTCTCCTACTTGGCGCAAAGACGGGACTTGACTTTTCGCCACCTGTTTAATACTACGTCCATAGTGGCGAAGCACATCCTCTTGGTAACAAGACGCCATTTCAGCGGAAATCGCTCCTTCATGAACGGTGACTGCCTTGCCATTAACATACAATATGGTACAAACGAAATCGCCGTAGGCAAGCTCGAGCGCAAACTGGGTCATCATGCGAACGATTTCTTCGTCATTTTGCACGACGTGCATCGCCCGACCAATTTCCATTAACATTGTCAACCGCATGAAATGACGGTTCATTTTCATATCAGCGGCCGCGCATTTCACAAGCAAATGCTCATATTGAACGAGCGCAGCGCCAAGCGGCTTCATCGCTGCTGGCAATGAGGATGCTGTCTCACTGCCAACAATGACCCATCCTTCCACTTTTTGCTCATATATCGCCGGATATATGATCATCGCTTTCGGGCGGATGCCATGACGGACAAAAAACGAAAAGCGTGGATCTAACGCAACATTTTGAAAATAAGAAGGACAGAGCGACATTTCAGGGAAGGAGAGCGGTGGAAACAGCTCATCGATCATTTTGCCATATAGGCGCGCGGCTTTTTCGCCGTTCGTTGCCGCCACCACCCATCCTTGCTGGCGCTTTTCGATATACAACGCCATATCAAGGCACTCATCCATCTTGCGCAGCTCGTGAAGCAGCTTGTCCATACGATTTACAGCCGAATGATCGGTTACCGCTGTTTTAAGTAGCTGTCCGTACTCATGGTATTTTTGTTTGCGGCGCTCGCTGCTGATTAATTCTCCACATATGGCTGCCATCTTTTCAATTTCGTTCAACTTTGCTTCGACCGCGCCAACGGGCAGTGCATCTGCCTGTTTGATGGCCGCCGTCCACTTCTGGGCATTATCGCCAATCAACTCTTTCGTTTCTTCCTCAACAAACACACCAGCCCAAACCCAATATTCTGCCCTCCCGTCGACAAGCACGGGAGCAATGATGCTTTTCAATCCGAAATGCCCAGCTGGTACAACAGTCGGCCGTTGTCGCCCATCAATCGCTAACTCCCGAGGGCAAAAAAACGAGGCGACTCCCTTTTTCTCGACAAATAAAACGAGCTCTGCCAGCTCGGTCATATTCGATACTTTCGTTACCGGATTGCCGTCATAATCCACAATAATCATGCTTAACCCCGTTAATGCCGCATACGCATCTTGGACATATTGCAACAAATCATTAATCGTCAATTCACCCTCAACTCTCCCAAACTATGTTTTTTCCTTATCTATTATGAACAAATGAACTGCAAGATATCAAGTTTCTGCTTTAACCGAAAGCAAAACAATCCGGCGCGGCGCCCTATGGAACGGGCGGCCGACGCCGGAAAAATAGCTGCTATCTAAGATAACGAACAAGTAGGCACATCGATCTGGACAAAAGCAAAGTTACCAATTGACGTGAAGCTCGAGCGTATGCAAACAATCAGCCAACTGCCGTTTAATCTCCGCCAACGCTTCTTCCGTCTTCGCTTCAGCGCGCAAGACAAGAATCGGTTGCGTGTTCGAAGGACGCACCAATCCCCAGCCTTCACGGAATTGAATACGAGCACCGTCGACATCGACGACCGGATAACGGCTGGCAAACCGTTTTTTCACAGCGTCGATGGCCATCGGTTTTTTCTCCTCTGGGCAGGTGACACGCGTTTCCGGCGTCGCCACATAATACGGCACATCAGCAAACCACTCAGAGAGCGGGCGCTTGTCATGCGACAAGAGGCGAAGCAGCCGTCCCGCAGCGTACAAGGCGTCATCGTAACCATAAAATTCATCATTGAAGAATAAGTGCCCGGACATCTCGCCGGCAAACGGAATGGCCGGTCGGCGGCGCAACGTCGCTTTTACGTGTGAATGACCGGTACGGTGGAAAAACGGCCGGCCGCCGAGCCGCTCAATTTCTTCTACGAGCGCTTGCGAACATTTTACCTCAACCGGCGCCTCAGCTCCCGGATGGCGCTTGAGAATATCACGCCAGAACAATACCATCAGTTGGTCGCCCCAGCGGATCGTGCCCGTTTCATCCACGATACCGATCCGGTCGCCGTCACCGTCAAATGCGATGCCTAGATCCGCCTGCTCCTTGCGCACCGTTTTGATCAAATCAGCTAAGTTTTCCGGCACAACCGGGTCAGGATGGTGATTCGGGAACGTCGGATCGGATTCACAATAGAGCGGGATGACATCACAGCCCCATTCTTTGAGCACTTTTGGCGCAATGATCGACGGGGTGCCGTTGCCGCAGTCGACAACGACTTTCAGCTGACGTGGACCGAGCTGAATTTTCTCCTTCAACATCTTGATATATGCCGGGACCAGGTCAAGCGTTTCCTCACGCCCCCGCGTCACTTCGGGTTGTGCCTGTTGTTGGCTTAGCCGCTCCATCGCCTTTCGCAGCGCTTGAATGCGTTCGCCATAAATCGTTGTTTTTCCCATGGCGATTTTAAATCCGTTCTCATCGCCTGGGTTGTGGCTTGCGGTAACGATCATGCCACATGAAATGTCCGTGTTGTATAAGCTGTAGTAAAACATCGGTGTCGTCGAAAGCCCAATATCGATGACATCACAGCCGCCATCAAGCAACCCGTTTTTCAACGATCGATGCAGCGCCGGCGACGACAGGCGGTTGTCATGGGCAACAACCGCCTTCCGTTCACCCTCATTTTGCATCATTTCAGCAAAGGCCCGTCCAAGCCAATAAGCAAACGACTCATCAAGTTCCTCGCCGGCACGCCCGCGAATGTCATACTCTTTAAATACGTGTGTTGGCCATGCGAACGGTTTCGTTATCGACGTATTCATCGAAAACCACCTCCACCGAAATCGATTGAGCGATTGCTGCTGTTAATAAGTATGATAGTGTTGACTCCGCCCCTCGATTTGGGTTCGGACCGTTCGGACCAAGCCCGTCGCAACAACTACCGTCGCTTCGATCGGCTAACGGAACGTTGCCATCATTTTTCCCGTAAAACCAAGCGAGACAGCGGCGGACAACGTCGCGATACCGCTCGTCCTCCGTTGCCCAATATGCTTCGCGCGCCGCTAAAGCAAGCTTCATCACATCAATCGGCTGCTGATCCCAGTCAGCGCGGTAGCGGCGGCTGCACCAGCCGCGGTTGCCGACCGGACGGATCGTTCCCTCCGGTCCGCTCATCATTTCTATTAAAAAGGCAAGGCTTTCTTCCGCTACCTCCCTCACCTCTTGCCTCGGTGCGCGCCGATACGCCGTCCAAAGTGCCCACGGCAGCACGCCATTCCCATAGGTCAGCTCCGGCTCATACCAACGCCAACCATCGTCTGTGTGCGTCCAATACGCCTCAAGCAACCGCCGCTCAAATCGTCCGGCCAGCGTCGCTAATTCTTCCTTGTCGACACCGGGTGGGCTTGCTTTCTCAAGCAAGAGGCCGCAAGCTGCCAACCCCCAGGCGATGCCGCGCAGCGAGTGAAGCTTCCACGCCGCCGGCATCCCCCGCCGCAACATATCTGCAGCTGCCTCGCACCGAGCTGGATCATTCAACTGAATATACGCCGACGCCACCGCCCAAAACGACCGCCCGAGGCAGTCGTCTGACGGCGTCTCTTCTTCTTTCGTCCGATCGAAGAAAAAATTATTATGAAATGTTCCATCGTCGTTTTGCGCCCAAAGCAGAAATGCCAAATATCGATCAAGCAAGCGATACAGACGTTTCTCCATCTCTCGATTTTTAAGCAGGGCAAGCCACTCTAAACATGCCCATATCGCACGGGCGTTATCGTCAGTCGAATAGCCCTCGCGCCGACGCGGAATGCGGCCGAGGCTATGTTCGAGCAGCCCGGTGTCGTCAGTCATGCGCTCTAGATGGTCGAACTTAATGACTGACGAAGTCAACCGCCTTCACCTCCCCGCTGTTGGCGGCGGTGCATACACGTTCAAATAAGGCGATATGCTGTTCGCCGACACGCGGCCAATGCGTGTTTGCCCCAATTTGGCGCACAATTCTCTCCCATCGCTCCAACGCCGCCTCATCGGCCAACAGCTGCACGAGCCGCTCTTCCCAGACAGACGTATTCCCATATGGCAACAACAGTTCTTCACAACCTTGCAACAAGTCACGTGCATGCTCATACGGTGTTGAAACAACCGGACGTCCGACGCCGACCGCATAAGCGAGTGTACCGCTTGTGATTTGTTGCATACCAGGGTATGGAGTGACATACAAATCGCACGCCGTCAAGTAATCAATCAACTCTTCCTCACTGAAATACCGATCTTCCATGCGAACATGATCGTCGAGTCCGAGCCGATGAATCAATGCTTTCAGCTCCTCACGGTACGCTTCACCTTCCCGTTTCTTCACTTCCGGATGCGTTTGGCCAGCGATGACATACAACGTTTCCGGCACCTTGCGGACGACGCCCGGCAGCGCGGTGAGCACTGATTCAATGCCTTTGCCGCGGCTGAGCAGACCGAACGTAAACATCACTTTACGGCCGTGAAATCCGAGGCGGGAGCGTAGAGATTGGCGTTCCTCGCTGCTTGGCCCCGGAGCGCCGTGCGGAATGTAGACGATTTTTTCCTCTGGGAGACCGAACGCCTTTACTAAATACCCGATAGCCTGCCGGTTCATGACGATAATTGCATCGCTTGCCGCTGCGATCTTCTCCTGAATCGGGCGATACGGCGGCTCAGGAGCAGCAAACACCGTATGGAATGTCGTTATGAGCGGTTTTTGGAGCGCCGCGATGAAATCGAGAATGTATTCACCGGCCTCGCCGCCAAAAATCCCAAATTCGTGCTGCAGGACGACCACATCAATATCACTTTCATTCACCCGTCTGGCCATCTTCTCATAAGCGGCACGATTTTGCGCTGGAAGCGGCCAATACGCAGGATTGCCGCGATAGGCGTCATCACCATCAATTTCGTTATAGAGGACAATCACCCGATCCCCCTCTACCTTTCCGCGGACGCTATCAATGCTTTGACGAAGATGTTCCGTAAACGTAGCCAATCCGCACCTACGCGGCGGATATGTACTGACGTACGCAATTCGGGTCATGCTTGCACCGCCTCCTTAAACTGATTAATAATCGAATCTTCGAATACTTCTCCAGCCGGTGTCACCGTCCGGTAGCCAAAAATGCTGTTTTGCAAACGGCTGCGATCACGAATGAGGGAACGATCCCAGACAATCGTATGCGCGCAATGGACGCGGGAGCCGATTTGACAATCGTCACCGATGACGGCATACGGGCCGATGACTGCTTGATGCCCGATTTTCACATTATGACCAATTAGTACAGGGGGTACAAACAGCACACCCGAACTAATTTTGACATTTTCACCGACAAACACGCCCGGCTGAATCTCACGCCCTTTGATCGGGAGCGGAAACTCTCGGTTCAAGGCATCCCAATGCACTTGGCGATAACGGGCCGGCGTTCCCATATCGCGCCAATATCCGCTGCTGACAATACCATAAACGCCAGTGTTTTCTTCGATTAAGCGCGGGAATGTTTCACGTTCGATCGACACTTCCTGCTCAGCCGGAATGTAGCGCATTACGTCCGGTTCCAAAATATACATACCGGCATTGATCCGGTTGGACGGCGCTTCCTCACGGCGCGGCTTCTCGATAAAACGCAAAATTTGTCCTTGGTCATCTTGTTCAACTACTCCATAGGAGGACGGATCGTCGACTTCCGTTAAAACAATCGTCGCGATGCCGCCGTGCTGTCGGTGAAAATCAAGCAGAGGAATCAATTGCGGCAAATGTACAATATCGGCGTTAAACACGAGGAATCGCTCATCAAGCCAACGTTCGGCATTTTTAATTGCCCCGGCCGTTCCAAGCGGGAATGGTTCAAGCGCGTATGTAATGTTGACGTTCCAACTCTTCCCGTCGCCGAAATAACGGCGGATCACTTCTGAACAATGGTGAGCAGCGATGACAAATTCATTGACTCCTTGATCGCGAAGATGAATAATGAGGTGCTCAAGCCACGGCCGATTTGCAATTGGGGCCATCGGTTTGGGGATGTTTTCGGTCAATGGACGAAGACGTGTACCTAATCCTCCAGCCAGCAACAATGCTTTCATTTCGTCATCCCTCCATATGATTTTTTCGCAAAAAACAGACAATCATCTTGACGGATGAACGAGAAAATGAAAGTGATTCATAGATTGCTAGCACTCAGCTGCAACGGTTGCTAGTAATAATATACATAATATTCCTTCTGTTACGCAAGCAAAATGATTGTCAGATACTGTCGATGAATAATTATTCATTGTTTACAAGTTTAAAAACTTGAAATCCCCCCTCTTTCTTTGCGGTATAATGAAGATTAGTAATGATATATATATATGTGGGGAAGGAGGAGAATACGCCATGATTTCTTCATCTTTCTATTACCGCGTCGGTATCGCCGGCGCCGGTGCGTTCGCAGAATTTCTCGCCGGTGCGCTCGCCCCGCTTCCTTCCTTTCATCTTGCCGCTGTCGCCGGGCGGACGGATGCCAAACGCCGACGTGTCCTCGACGCTTATCTTCGCCGAAAGCCAAAGTCAGATGATGTGCGCGAATATCGTGAAGCAGAAGAACTGATCGCTGACCCGCATGTCGATATTGTTATTCTTACCACTCCACCGCACTTGCACGCTCCGCTCGCCAAACAAGCGCTGGAGAAAGGAAAACATGTGTTGCTCGAAAAGCCTGGCGCCCTTGCTGCCGAGAAGCTCCACGCCAACATGGAACTTGCCAATCGCCGACAACGGGCGCTGGCCGTCAATCTCGTCTTGCGCTATCACCCGCTTGTGGAGGCCGTCAAACAACTCATCCACCATGCCCTGCTTGGGACTGTAGATTATGCGAGCCTACACAATGCGGCCCACCGCGTCGCTCAAGGCCATTGGTTTTGGGATGAACGGCAAAGCGGCGGTATTTTCATCGAGCACGGTGTCCACTTTTTCGAAGTCGGACGCCACTGGTTCGGTGAGGCGGCTGAAGCACGGGGATTCGCCTTAACGAATACGGACGGCACACGACCGCGCGTCGGAGCCACTGTCATCCACGAGCAGGGCGGTCGCCACATTCCGGTTCACTATTACCACGGCTTTACAATGGACCCAGCCGCCCCAGAATCAACGCATTGGGACATTCATACAACACGAGGGCGCATTACGCTTGACGGCTGGATTCCGATGCAGCTGTCCGTCTCCGGTCTCGTCTCGGCCGATGAAGCGGCCTGCATTGACGATCTGCTCGATGCCATTCCAAAACAACCGTCCGCTAGCGCCATCGAACAAATTGGTCAAGCAGCCAACCGGCTGTTGTCATCAACTGCACCATCAGACGCCCCGCGTATCCTGTACGAACGCACGGTTGCCCTCTCAGACCGCCACGGCTGGTACGAGGCGAGCGCTCAAGCGCGCTTTCTTGACTTTTGCCGCTTGATCGAAAATCCAAATGAGCGCGGCCTTGTCACCATGGAAGACGCCATCGCCGACATCGCTTTAGCTGAATCATGCACCGTCGCAGAAAAACTATCTCCTGCCCGCTAAGCACGGGCAACAAAACAAGCCTGTTGGGCTGCCGTGAAGGCAGCTGTCAACAGGCTTGTTCGTTTTCATTTCCCCATTAAGCTACCCGACATTTGCCTTCCTCTACTCACCGAACAGTACTCTTCACGCATTGGAAACAGGAGCCTTCTTTCGAAACAATAATAAATAGGATATCAATCATGCAAAAATATATATTTTCACCAAAACCCCTGAACCATCAACAGAACCGGACATACTAAAAAAGACATCGTTCCTTAGCCGTTATTCCCTAAAATCGTCAGCACACTCTCCTTGCTTTATATGAAACCGTATACGCACAACTACTCATCCGTTCTCGTTCCCTTACAAAATTGTAAGATGACCGTAAGCTTCCATGCATGGAAAAGCCCTATTCCATTTTCTACAATGAAGGCACAGTGAACAAATGATTGGGGGTCACAAAAATGGAACTTTTGCGAGTGGAACGCTTATATAAAGCTTACGGAACAGGAGAAAACAAAGTGGAAGCATTGAAATATGTTAATTTGTCCGTAGAAAAAGGGGAATTTGTAGCGATTGTCGGTGCATCTGGTTCCGGGAAAAGTACGTTATTGCATTTGATCGGCGGACTAGATCGACCAACAAGCGGCAATGTCTTCATCGACGGTGAAAATATTTACGATTACAACGAAGAAAAGCTGGCGATTTTTCGCAGACGGAAAATCGGATTTATTTTCCAATTCTTCAACCTTATCCCCGTATTAACTGTTGAAGAAAATATTTCGCTGCCGGCATTGATCGATCACGACAAAGTCGATAAAGCGTATTTAAATGAGCTGATTGACATATTAGGACTTTCGAATCGACGCAACCATCTCCCTTCTGAATTATCAGGCGGACAGCAACAACGCGTCGCCATCGGTCGAGCGCTGTTAAACAAACCATCCATTATACTCGCGGATGAACCAACCGGTAATCTCGACAGTAAACATTCAAAAGACATCATAGAGTTGTTAAAGTTTACAGCGAAAAAGTATAACCAAACGATCCTCTTAATTACGCACGACATTCAAATCGCCGAGATGGCCGATCGCATTGTGACCATCCAAGACGGCGAAATCATTTCCGACCAATATTTACAGCGAAGCTAACACTCTGGCCGACAAAGGAGAGAACAAGAGGATGAGGAGCTATAAGCAACTTACACGGAAGTACTTAAAAGCAAGCAAAAAAAGAACAGCACTCACCATATTAGGAATTACGTTATCTATTTCCTTAATCTCAGCGATCGGTCTGTTCCTCTTTTGGATACAGCAGGCAGAAATTGAAGAAACAAAACAAACCAAAGGCGCATACCATGTCATGTTCACAAAATTGGACAGCGATACGGTCAACAAAGTCATTCATAATCCAAACGTTTCAAGATACGGATTTTTCACCATCGGCGAAACAATGAGCATTAACGAAAAGGTGATGGTGACGGAATATATCGCCACAAACCGTGCATTAGAGCTGCTTCCGACGCATGTGAAAAAAGGCCGGCTTCCCAAGAATGAAACAGAAGCGGCTTTAGAGGAATGGTTGCTAAAACAAATCGATCCTCAGGCAACAGTTGGAAGCCGCATCACACTGCAACATAAACAATACACCGTTTCCGGCATATTAGGAAACGATGTGGAAAATCAAATAAGCAACAAAGGCATCTTATTGTCAAAAACGAACAAAATCGATGAAACGAATGCCTCTCTTCTTGTTGAAATTAGTGAAAAGGCGGACTTGGAGAAAACCGTTAACGAGCTGAAGAAGTTGTCCGACGACCGATATGTTCAACTAAACACGAAGTTGCTTATTTTGCAAGGAGCCGGCGGTGACAATGAACAGGCCATCGGACTGTATGCAGCGGTCGCCATTATCATCGGAATCGTTGTGATCTCTACGATCGCCATCATTTATAACTCGTTCCAAATTGGTATTGTTGAACGGATCAAACAATTCGGCTTATTACGAGCGATCGGGGCGACACCAAAACAAATCCGAGCTGTTGTGATAAGAGAAGCGACCTTTTTATCATTGATCGGGATCCCTCTCGGCCTCCTGTGCGGCCTTGTCGCCATTTACGGCATCTTTTTCGCATCTAAGCTGATTGCGAACGAAGCGCTGTTCGCCACACCGCCGATCATCTCTCGCAACATCTTGCTCTTGAGCGCAGCCATCGGGCTCACATCCATTTATGTCTCCGCTTGGCTTCCAGCTCGTTTCGCTGGCAGCATCTCGCCGTTAGCAGCGATCAGCAGTCGCGCGCTGATCGTAAAAGAACGAATAAAAAAGCGCAAAAACAGGTGGATCAGCAAGTGGCTCGGCTTTGAAGGTATGTTGGCAGCGAAAAATATGAAGCGAGATCGCAAACGATACCGCATTACCGTCTTTTCAATTACCATTAGCGTCATGCTCTTTATTGTGTTTAAATCATTCATGGACATGGCTTTTACGATCAGCGAACATCCCAACGAGTCGAGAAACATTCATTTCTCCATCGTAAAAGACACGCCAGAGGCGAAAGGGACGGCCGCATCCATCTCTGCTGCCCTTAGAGCATTGCCGACAGTTGATAAAGTATACGAAGCTTACGAATCACATGATTTTTATGCCATTATCGACAAAGAGAGCGAGCTGAAGGCAGTGCAACCGTTCGAAGGCATTTACCAACCGATCGATTGGCCTGACGGCGAAAAAATAATGGTAGAAGCCACGATCAACATTTATGACAGCGAATCACTCAAGGCAGCCCGTCGCTATTTGGAAGCAGGAAATATTGATGAACAACAGCTGACAAAAGAAAACGTGGTCATTGTCATTAAGAACAACGAATTTTATAATGACAAAACAAAAAAATTTTACAACGGCCCAATCGCCCATCTGCAACCGGGGGATGAAATCTATCTAGAAAAAGATGTTGGCCAACGCGCGCCCGTTTCCTATAAAGATGCGATGCAAAAAGTGAAAGTGGCCGCCGTTGTCGAGGACGATCCGTTTCACTTTCGCAGCAGCAATCCAAGCAGATTAAAACTAATCACAACAAAGACAGTCGCGGAGCGTTTGCTGTCGCAACAAAAACTGCAACCGGTGCAATGGAATATTAAACTGAAAACGGCAGAGAGTGAAAAGGAGGCAGAAAAACAAATCGAAGCGGTGATTCGTCCCTACCCTTCTGTCATGCTCATCAACCATATCGATACAAACCGAAAAGCGAAGTCAAGCATTCTTATGCTGCAAATATTAGTGTACGGTTTTATCATCGTCGTCTCTTTCATTGGCAGCGTCAACATTATCAACACCTTAACGACCAATATCCTTTTACGAAAAAGAGAGCTCGCTTCCTTGCAAGCGATCGGCTTAACGAACAAAGGATTAAAGAAAATGATTGTGCTTGAAGGCGTGATGTACGGAACGATGGGGACACTGTACGGTTCGATCATTGGATGCGGCCTGTCCTATCTCATGTACATGTTTTTCATTGACGTGAAACAATTTTCATGGCAACCTCCGTGGACAGCGATGCTCATCGCTGGAGCGGCCGCTGTTGTGATCGCTTATTTATCCGTATTGCCACCTTTGGCAAGAATGAAGAAAGAACATCTTATTGAAGCAATTCGGGAAGAGTATTAAACGAACACGGTAAGGATGCGGATCGCCATAATCCGCATCCTTTATTTTTCTAATTCGGCAAGCTATCATAAAAGGGAGGAAACGAACGGCTAGAGTACACAAAGGAGGAACACGAATGAGCAAACTACTGCTAGTCGAGGATGATGAATCGCTCGCACTCGGTATTGAATTCGCCTTGCAAGACGAGGGCTATGAAGTGTGTCGCGCTTCCACTCTCGAAGAAGGAAAAGCGCTATTTGCCTCGCAATCGTTTGATTTAATCATTTTAGACATCAATTTGCCCGATGGAAGCGGCTATGATTTATGCAAACATATTCGCGCCACAAGCGACGTGCCGATCTTGTTCTTGACCGCGCTCGATGAAGAAGTGAACATCATTCTCGGCTTGGAGCTCGGCGGGGACGATTACATCACGAAGCCGTTTGGCGTCGGCGTGTTTTTATCAAGAATTAAAGCGCTGCTCCGAAGAAGCGCAGGACATCGAGCCACGGGAATGATATTAAAAAGCGGCACCATCACCGTCGACCCGCTCGCGGCCACCGTCGAGAAAAACGGACAAAAAATCTCTCTTTCTGCTCAAGAATATAAGCTGCTGCTCACATTGATGGATCGCCCTTGCACCGTCATGAGCCGCGACGAAATCTTACGCGAACTTGCCGAAGGAACGGAAGCATTTTTCGATGAAAACACGTTAGCCGTCTATATTCGACGGCTAAGGGAAAAAATCGAAGATGACCCTAAAGAGCCTCAATATATCGTAACGCAAAGAGGCCTCGGGTACAAATGGAATAAAGAAGTGACGAGGGAGAAGATACTGTGATGAGCCGCGACTTTATGAACCCTGAACTGCGTCTTAGCTCTGGTGTGTTATTGTCATTAATGGCTTTCTTTTTCCTCGTTGCTTTCATCATGTTAAAGCTTCACCATGAGCAATTAAAAAGTGACTATATAGCCGTCTTCGGTTCCATTGCTTCACGAATTGTCGAGGAACACCCCGAACTCGAGCAAGATATCGTCCCGTTCATGACAACAGAAATCTCGCGTGAAGAAGAGGAAAAAGGAAAGGAGATCCTAGCGCAATACGGATTAACGGAGCAATTGAACGACGAATTATTTCCTTATGTCCACACGGCGATTCAAAAAAACGAGCGTGCAGTCGTGTTGTTGTTTCTATTGATGGCATTGTCGCTTTTTCTCCTTAATTACTCACAATATCGAACGCTTTACAGTCGCATTAGGCAACTTGCGCTCGCCGCAGAAAAGGTGGTGGAAGGCGACTTCAATATCATTATGAGCGAAACAAGGGAAGGTGACTTTTCAAAACTAGCGGTCGCCTTTAACGGCATGCGGAATACGATCCGGAATCAATTAGATGAACTGAAAAAGGAAAAACGGTTTTTAGCCGATTTATTGTCCGACATTTCCCATCAGCTCAAAACACCGCTCTCTTCCATGATCATCTACAATGAAATTATGTTAGGGAAACAGCTGTCGGAAGAACAGCAACGCATGTTTTTATTGCAAAACGAAAAACAACTCGAGCGAATGAAATGGCTCATTCAAAGCCTCCTCAAACTCGCAAAACTCGACGCAAAAGCATTGCAAATGGATCGCCAACAGCAAAGCTTAAACGAAACCGTTTGGCAATCGATCGACGATTTGCGTGAGCAAGCGGTCGAAGCAAATGTTCATATTCGCTTTGAAAACAGTGAAGAAGTTGAATTCAACCATGACCGTCTTTGGTTGAAAGAAGCGTTCATCAATATCATAAAAAACAGCATCGAACACACCCCACCGGGAGGGAACATCGATATCACCATCGTCTCCCATCCGCTTTATACAAGGGTGGTGATCGCCGACACGGGAGAAGGCATCAGCCAAGATGATCTCCCTCACATTTTCAAACGCTTTTACAAGGCCAAAACGTCGAAAAAACCTGACTCGATCGGCATCGGATTGGCTTTAGCGAAATCGATCATCGAAGCGCATGGCGGCATGATTGAAGCGAAGAGCGAACTCGGAAAAGGTACGACGTTTTCCATTACTTTTCTTAACTATTGACGGAAAAAGGCTGACCTTAAAGTAGCGCAAAACATCACCAACTCATACCATAAACAAATCTTCTCATGCGGAATTGTACTTCCCGCGGTCACCTCTTGCAACGGTGAAGAGTGAAGCCTTGGAGCAGTTGGCTCCAAGGCTTCATTGAATGACTGTGGGCCAATTCCGTTTTCCTTCATCGGAATCAATGCCTCGTTTGCCTATGAACAGCTCTTTGCCAACAGTGCCTCAACGGTAGGGAGATCAGCGGGCGCCCATGCCAGGGTACGAAGCTGAGAGAACGGCACCCACCGGAGCTCGGCATGCTCCCGTGCCCGCGGCTCCCCATCGATGAGGCGAGCTTCATATGTCTGCAAATGAACGATGGCGTGTTCATACTTATGGAACACATCAGCTAACAGCTTGCCGACCGAAATGGTACAGCCAAGTTCCTCACGAATTTCTCGAACTAAGGCCGCTTCCGAACTCTCTCCTTCTTCCACTTTGCCGCCTGGAAACTCCCAAACGTTCGGCAACGACATCTGCGGCCCACGCAACGCGCATAAGACGTCCCCCTGTTCATTGCAGATGGCTGCCCCGACCACGTGGATAACCCGTTTCATTGCTGACCTACCTCTCTCATCGATATACGCCATTTTAGCAAAAAACGTTTCGTTTTCCAAAATAGTGGAATTTATTCAAACATTGTGCTATAACAAATGTGGAACCTTTTTACTAGGAATTGCGTATTCCCGAATAAGAACCATCACCGACAAGGGGGAGAGTCGATTGTTCAAAAAACTGTTAAGCTCCATCGGCATTGGGGCAGCCACCGTCGATACGAAACTTGCCAAAGCGCAATACGCCCAAGGGGAAACGGTCGAAGGAGTCGTCGAGGTTCGCGGCGGCAGTGTTGAACAGCGCATTGATGAAATTTATCTCGCTTTAGTGACAACGTATATTCGCGAGATCGATGATAAGAAAGTCGAAGAAAAAGCCGTACTCGCCCGGTACCGGGTGTCCGACTCCATGACGATCCAGCCGAATGAAACCAAAACGATTCCGTTTCAATTCGCCTTGCCATATGACGTGCCAATTACGCTCGGCTCTTCAAAAGTATGGCTGCAAACCGGCCTTGACATTAAAATGGCGCTTGATCCACAAGACCGAGACTACCTCACAATCGAACCACACCCGCTCGTCGCAGCATTTCTCGAGGCCGCCCACCAGCTAGGATTCCGTCTCCGCCATGTGCAATGCGAACAAGCGCCGCGCTATTGGCAACGGCGGCTGCCGTTTGTCCAAGAGTTTGAATTTCGACCGACAAGGGGAGCATTTAGAGGGCGCCTTGACGAATTGGAAGCTGTCTTTTTTGTTTCTGAACATGGAGTGGAAACCATTTTAGAAATTGACCGCAAAGCGCGCGGATTCGCTGGATTGCTCGCCGAAGCGCTTGATATGGACGAAACGCTTGTCCGGTTTACCTATGGACCGAACGATATCGCATCATTGCCGCAACTGTTGGCCAATGTGATTCAACGCCATAGCTAAAACTAAAAAACAAAAGGGGCCATCGGCCTCTTTTGTCCCATAATGAAGCGCATCGACATCTTACCCCTATGTCCCCCTATCGCTGCTCTACAGACGAAACAGCATGGTTTCTTTCAGCGAAAATGCCAGCAGTACTTAGGTCGTCCATTGATCATGAACAATCCCAACCAATCTCCATGAGCCGCCATCTTGTTCAAAGACAAGGCGCAAGCTCTTCCAATCCATACCGTCATATTGCTCGTCAAACCCGGTAAAATGAAACTCCACAAATACTCCATCAGGATATACTTCATGAATGTTTTCTAGTGTATTCCCTTTCCCGATCACGATGTTGTTTCCAATCATATGTGGATTAGCAAAATCCACATCATAAACAAACTTCTGAAAATAATCGCTAAACGTCATCATGATGGGCTCCCCAGACCCGTCAAACGTACCAAATCGATAAATACGGTTGCTTTCCATAAGTGAAGGGAGCTCGTCTTTCGCAAACACGACATCGTTGGCGATATCGACATGGCCATACGGACTGAAACGCACCCCTTTGTCTGGATGGACGTACATCGCAAGCCGGTCCATATCCTTCGCCTTCAGCGCCTCGACAATCGCCAATGCAGCGGACAATACCTTTTTCTCGTTCATTGTTTGCCACTCTGCCGCTTTTTTGGCCAATTCTTTGTTCTGCTGTTTCAGCTGATCAATGAGCTGCGCCTGTTCTTGTATTTGCTGGTTTAGTTTGACTTTGTCGCCCGACTCGTTCACGCAACCAGAAATCAGCAATAAAAAAAGCAACCCGAATACCGACGTCTTCTTCATCACCCAGCCCCCTCTTTCGTTGAAGACAATGTTATACGATGACAACAGCAGGAAATACTGTCCCCCTTGCTCCACCTTCCATTTCCGAATGCTGAAACTAAAGCAAAAGTTTCCATTCATTTTATGTTACCTTCGCTTTTTGGTGCATACATTGGATATGAATAGATGACATATTCCTGTCTCCTGCGTGGACGCTGAAAAGAGTGTTTATTTTAATGAATTATACGATACCAAAAGACGTTTCTCTACTACATAAACCTTGATATTTGAAACTTTCCAAAACCACTGGCATGAAGAAATACCACTCCTCTAGAGAGGGCTAAGCCATCTTCTTCACTGTTCAAAGGCAAGAGCTTTCTGCAAAAGGAAGGTGACCCCATGAAATTCATAAAGCCACTAGAACGCTTAAAATGGATATTCACAAAAAAATTCAACCGGAATCACGCAAAAATAAAGAGCACAAAAGAAATGTATTCGGTGAAAGGCTATAAATACAGTCCGAAACGTCACGCCATGCATATGAGGATCGTTCATGCGATCATGAAACAAGCCCCTTCTCCCCCAAAAACGGAAAGGCCCATAGCCATTCTTATTGGCGGCGGAACAGCCTCTGGAAAGACGATGATGCGAAAAACGGTGATTGAAAAACAATTAGCTGAAGAAGGTGTACAGGCAATCATCGTAGATCCTGATGACATAAAAACCTACATTCCCGAATATCACTCGCTGCAAAAAACTCATCCAAATGACGCCGCCCGTCTCGTTCATCAAGAATCCCGCGACATTAGCAATTTATTATTGAAACAGCTGATTCGCCATCGCAAACATTTCATTTACGAAGGAACCATGGCTAGAACGAGGGCATACAAACAGTTGATGAAGAAGCTAAAAAAAGCCGGTTATAAAGTGCATATTTATATCGTTGACATTCCTCTCGAATTAGCGAAACAACGAGCCAAGGAAAGAGCAAAGATGACCGGAAGAAAAATTCCTTATCAAGTAATCGAAAATACACACAAGCTAGTCCCACGAACGTTTCAAGCCATTAAAGACTTCGCTGATCGTTACTATGTATACGACAATCAAGACAAACTCGTACTTATTGCCTCTAACGATTACATAGAGCCTGTCTTATACAACAATTTTTTAAAAAAAGGAAAAACATAATAAAAATGGCGGCAAACCGCGTCGGGCGACCACGCTGCAGCCGCTTTTCTTACTTACGTGCTCCATGTTTCTTTTTCATGTACACTTCATACTCTTTATACCAAAGCTTCCGCATCCCGTACAAAACGGAAAAAGCCCAATAAGCAGCCGGTTCGTGCATGATAATTGAACTGAATGGAAGAGACGTTAAAGACTGGCGCAACATCTTATCGGCCTGACGGCTAGTCAGGTTGCCAATCATCATCAACTCATTGCGGATTTCGTGTAAAAATCTATAGTTTCTAGCATTTTCCGAGTTCTGTATATGATTCCACAGCTGCTTTAACAAGAACGTTTTCATATATATGTCTTCCGGTTTGAAAGCCACAATATCTAATGTGGATAAACATGTTACGGCCCGCATGCTATTTAGAGAAAGCTGATCTTTTGTACGGGAAACTTTGATTTTCTCAATATTAGTCAAATGCCCCTTAGCTACCGGTCCATACACATAGTCGTAATGATGTCTCTTCCCCGTACGGCAATCTAACACAAACCGTTCCCATGACCGCTGATGGCGCTCCCATCCCGTCTCATGAGGCAAGGAAAACTCTTTTCCGTTTAATTGCCGCAGCTGGCTTACATTCAGCTCGTACACTAAACAAGCTGGAATTTTAATCTCCGGATGATTGAAATACTGAGACTGGCTCATATTGAGTTGGGCCAGTAAGTCGGGAGAAATTTGCGGATGCATGGCCCTAATCTGCGCCCAGTTTTTTGCTTGTTGAGGATTTAACGTAACATAAAAGCCTTTTCCGAAATCAGTAAGCTCTCTCTGCACATCAAGCCGTATCCCGATCTTTCTAATGATCCTTGCGGCGAACAGATTCGTTCCATGATAAACCGTACATGTATCATGAGCGGGGAGCATAGGGAGACTTCCTCCCTTCATTGGAGATGATAAAACGTAGTCCATATATACTTATGAGAAAGAAAATATACGTATTACCTAGGAAGCTAGTGAACCGCAAGCGTTTCCGTTACTTCACAATTCTCAAATGCATGTAAGAGCAGAGTCACAAAGTTTCTCTATGTAAAAAAGCCCTCTCTGGCGCCGTGTTTACGACGCAATCATCGACCTTTTAGGCCAATTCCATTATGAAGCAGAGCCTTAGAAAGGAGGATTTATTGAGGAACACGGTGCAACGACGAAACTTATCAAAATAGAAAAGCTTTACAAACCTTACTCCACCTAGAAGACCGCTGCACAATGGAAAACGCTCGTGTTTCACCAACTTTCTAGAATGTAAAAAATACTGTCATGCATAACAAAATCCCCTTTCAATAGACAGAAGTCTACCAAAAGGGGATGTTCAGCAACTCTAGTATCGCCTTAACCTATTACGCTTTGACCGTCGTATCTTTATCTTTCGGTTTTGTAAAGGAACGATACGCTTCAAGGACGAGGAAGATACACAAGACAAACAAGATAAACCCACAAACCACAAGGAAGATATTGCCGCTCAAGAAATTCGTTCTCATGAAGACAAGCAACGCGGAAAGCGTCACAATAAACATAAATATCATCGGGATGATCGCAAACCACGACTTCGTCCCTCTTTTAACAAGCCAGACGCTGACGGCCAACAACGCCAACGCGCCAAGCATTTGGTTGGCAGAACCGAATAGCGGCCATAAATCGCTCCACGTTCCCGAGAGCGCCAGCGCCGCCGCACCGACGACGATCACTCCTGTTGCTACATGAGGATTGGCAAACGTCTTGGATCTTCCTTCCGCAAACTCTTGCACACCGTATCTCCCGAGCCGTGTCGCTGAATCTAACGTTGTCATGAGAAAAGCCGAGGCAGCCAGAGCAACAAAGGTTGTGCCTACCGTTTCCGGAATGCCAAAATGGCTCATAAAATACCCGAGACCAGCAGAGAAAGCCGGGATCGGCCCGCCTAACTCAGCGAGTCGCTGCGTGAACTGCTCCGTCGTCAAATACGCTACCGAGCAGACAACAATCACCGCCAAAAACCCTTCAATCAGCATCCCACCGTAGGCGATGAAACGGCCGCTTCGTTCGTTGTCCAACTGTTTGGCTGTCGTGCCGCTCGCCACCAAGGAATGGAAACCAGAAATCGCGCCACAGGCAATCGTAATAAAGAGAATCGGGAACAACGGACCTAAATTTTCATTGTAAAAGCCGGTGAAGCCGGCGAGTTGAAGCGTCGGATTCGCAAAAAGAATGCCGATAAACCCACCGAGCATCATACCGTACAACAAATACGAGTTCAAATAATCGCGCGGCTGCAAAAGCAACCAAACCGGCAACACGGAGGCTACATAAGAATAAATGATCAAGAAAAACACCCAAAACGTCGCGCTCATTTTAATCGGGAACACGATGCCGATCCAAACGCAAGCAAACATGACAATGACGCCGATGATGCTCGCCAACACAAAATTGACGCGCATTTGGTTGACGAAAAAGCCGAACAACATCGCCACGAAAATAAACAATATGGAAGCAGTCGCTGCCGCCGGAACGTTGGCAAACGTATCGGCAACCAACACGATAAACACGCCAACAATAAGAATAATGGTCGCGATAGAGAACGATAAAAACAATGTTTGGCCGCGCTTGCCGATATACTCTTTAATGACCGTGCCGATCGACTGCGCTTTATGGCGGATCGATGCTTGCAGCGAGGCATAGTCATGCACCCCGCCAAAGAAAATGCTTCCTAACACAATCCACAACACAGCCGGAATCCAACCGAATACCGCCGCGGAAATCGGACCGACAATCGGACCGCCGCCCGCAATCGTAGCGAAATGGTGACCAAGCAAAACGGGCCGATTAGTGGAAACATAGTCCTTCCCGTCCGCCATCTCCACCGCCGGCGTCGGCCGGTTTGGGTCCACGCCGAGCTTGCGGTCAAGATACTTGCCATACGTAAAATAAGCAACAATAAAGGCAATAGCCGAAATCAGCAATAAGGTCACCGCGCTCATAGGCTAATTTTATCCTCCCTCATTAGAGTTTCGATCGACTTGACGAACGACCTTCCCTTCGGGTGGATATGAACGGTTTTTTGAGTAGGATGGAGGACGGCCATATACATCTCAACCCACCCGTGCCAGCCGAATTTTAAAAACTTTACTTTTCGATACTTCCTCACCTCCTTCAAAACCACTTCATCGAGTTTGCCATCCGCAATGATAAGGCCGAGTACAATCGTAGACATATGTTCTGTATGTTCTTGAATAAATTGATGTTTATGTTGATCGATGACATCCCGAAATCGCCTGACAAATGGTAACGAGACGGGTTCATTTGCGACAGTAGCAAAAACAAGTTGTTGGTTTTCCACACCGTATACTTTAATCTTTTTTGTTACCATATACCGTTCGTCTCTCCGCTTGTAGTGGGCAATAAACGCGAGGGGGAAATCGCTGATTTGTTCATCGCGGTATACATCAAAATATAAAGTGAATTTATTAGCTAACTCATGGGCAAAGCGGGTCAACCGATCTCCCACCATTCGTTCTCCCCCTCTTTAAAAATATTTGAGCCCTTCCACTCGAATCGTTTTAAAAAAGGGTGGACCAGTCAGTTTCACCTTCAGATGGTTTTGTTTAAACTCCAGACCTTTTTCTATAAAACACGTAATCCCGTGTTGAACAATCTTTTTGTAAAGGTTTTCATTTTCAGGCCTCTGAAATTCAACCCACACTTCTGATGCCGGGACACAACAATGGGTCGCTTGGAACTTCGAAATGGTCAATACACTCCCCTTCTTCCTTAACCACTTCCTAGCGTTGTCGTCAATGGAAATAGAATAATCCATCGTTCATCCCGCCCATTAATAATTTACTATTTTTTCTGTATATTCTGTATAGTATATTATACATTAGTTTGATTTAAAAATGCACCCTTTTCTTACACCCTCCTCATCGAAAAGTGGGGGGATTGAGCCAAAATCATACCGCAAAAAGATGGTTTTTTCATACATAAGACTTACTGTTTAGAGTTCCCCCCAAAGCTAGTGATTTTCATCGGCCTCCTAAGCAACCGTGAACACGGGCCGTCTTTTCACCATTGAACGCCCTACACCAACTTCTTGATTCAAGATAATAAAGCCCGTTCCCTTCTCATCTAGGGAACGGGCTTTTCCTTACGATGACAATTTCACAAGCAATACAAAACAATCGTCATGGAATGAGCCAATTGAATCTTGCGTTCATGG
The DNA here is from genome assembly GCF_000496575.1 of Geobacillus thermodenitrificans subsp. thermodenitrificans DSM 465. Taxonomy (GTDB): domain Bacteria; phylum Bacillota; class Bacilli; order Bacillales; family Anoxybacillaceae; genus Geobacillus; species Geobacillus thermodenitrificans. Next base: position 97,853 of record NZ_AYKT01000012.1, read on the forward strand.
GGATGGGTTGTTTAAGTTTGCGGCCTCCGGCAAAGTCACCTGAAGGAAAAGCTCAAGGTCAGGAACCCCTTTCTTTAACGCGAATCTTTTTCAACGATTCGTCCGGTAATGATTTCCGCATAACCCAGAACCTTTTTATGCTTCAGTGGAAATGGTAACTCAATGATTTTATCTAAGCGAACTCGCTCAGTAATCATACCATTTCGGGATTCGATAGCTATATCTATCTTGCTAGGATCTGGATAATATTTAGGATCTTGAAACAAATCTATAAAGATAAATTTTCCTCCTTTTTTAAGACGCCCTAATGGATGATGTATAAAATTTTGTGTAAAGCATTTTGCTAGAACAAAAGAAAAAAGGTGGGGTATTCTCTGATTTGGACCAACACATTCCAGAGAAAGGAGAACCCTACCTATGTCTAAAAGTATACCGAATGTCGACTGGACAACTCAACTGGAAAGCGTCATTCGTCAGTTTGTAAAGAAAAAATTAGAACTGATCATGCGGGAAGAAATCAAGAATTTCCTCGAAATAGAACAAGCCGGAACATCGAATATGAGAAACGGCTACTATCAACGAAATCTAGATACGCAATATGGCCGGATTGAAGGTCTTTTGGTCCCTAGAGACCGAAACGGAGAATTTCAAACGCAGCTGTTTGCCCCTTACCAACGCCACACGGGCTGGCTTGAGGAAGCCATCATCAGGATGTATCAAAGTGGCATGAGCACACGTGAAATTGGCACGTTTATTGAACGAATTTTAGGCAATGCCTATTTTCCTGCAACGATCAGCCGTATTACCGATGTAGTGAAGGAAGGCATCGAGAAATGGCACACTCGTCCACTGCACAAGCGTTATTCTGTCTTATATTTGGATGGTTTATACGTAAAACTTCGTCGCGAAACCGTGGAGAAAGAAGCCATTTATGTGGTGTTAGGGGTGAATGAAGAAGGATATCGCGAAATTCTTGATTTCTTTGTGGGAGGACAGGAAAGCGCCTATGTATGGCAGGAGATTCTTCAACAACTATACAACAGGGGCGTAAAGGAAGTGCTTCTGGGCGTATTCGATGGACTACCGGGGTTGGAGGAGGCCTTTAAGGCGGTTTATCCGAAAGCCGATGTGCAGCGTTGTGTCGTTCACAAAGTCCGCAACACGCTCCATCGTGTTCGGAAAAAAGACCAATTCGAAGTGGCCGAGGATCTCAAGCTGATTTATCGCGCGCCGAATAAGAGATGGCGTTACAAATGTTTCAACAGTTTGAGTCGAAATGGTCCAGCAAATATCCAAGAGAAGTTCAATCTTGGGCCAATGAGTTGGATGTCCTCCTTACATTTATGGATGATCCAAGCAGTATTCGAAGTGTGATTTACACGACCAATGCCATCGAACGAACGATCAAGGAGATTCGGAAACGCCTAAAACCGATGAACAGTTTGAATAGTTTAGAAGCCGCTGAAAAAATCGTGTATTTGACCATTCAAGATTTTAATGAGAAATGGGCAGGGCGAAAGTTGCGAGGATTTGCCGAAGCGCATGAAGCCCTTCAACGAATGTTTGAAGAACGTTATCATTAACCAAATACTGTAAATAAACAAAATAGGGGGATTCTCCCTTTCCACACAGGAGACTGAATATTCAGTCTCCTGTGTGGAGAAAATCAGTCCCCTATCAATTCAAATCCATTTCAGAGAAACCCTACCCCATTACATTACACAAAATTCTTGACGGTACCGAAATTTCTAAAAAACTTTAGTTTTATTTATTAAATATAATAAATATAATTTGTATAGACTTAATAAAATAAGCTTTAAAGTGCGGAATAACAACAATGCAACCACAAGTTGACAAAGTGCAACTAGAAGTTGACAAAGTGCAACTAGAATAGGATAGAAAAAATATCGATGTTTTATACAATATAGTTAATAACATGAAAGGAGTTACAACAAATGAATTTTGGAGAAAAACTTGTTAAGTTACGAAAAGAGAAAGGACTGTCTCAAGAGGCTCTAGCGGAAAAATTAAACACCACTCGACAAGCAATAAGTAAATGGGAAAATGGTCAAGGATTCCCCGAAACTGAAAAACTATTGATGATTGCGAATATCTTTGAGGTATCTATTGATTACTTATTGAAAGAGTCTGCCGAAAATAATGATGATAAAGAAGATGGTTATTATGTTAGTAGAGAAATGGCAGAAGGTTTTTTATTAAGTTCAAAAAAAATTGCTAACCATGTTGGTATAGGCTTCGGACTGTTTGCACTAGCGTTTGAACCATATTTTATTTTAGGAACCACCTCACTTCTAGGTGTTCTATTAATTATTATCATCGCAACATTAGGTATTATTTCTTTTGCTACGTTAGGCTTTGATCAAGGACAATATACAGTTCTAAAAAAAGAAGTGTTATTGTTTGATTCAAATTATATTAAAGAATTAAGAACAAGATATGAAGGATTTAAAAGAAAACATTTAGGAACAACAATAGTTGGAGGTTCTTTATTAGCAGTAGGTTTTCTAGCTTTTGCTTTGGAGAAAAAGTTAGAAATGGGTATCTTAGTTCCTTATTATCCGATTTTTGTTTTTTTGATAGCTGTTGGCCTTGCTTTATCTGTTCGTACTATCACTATTATTTCAGCATATCAATTATTAGTAAAAAATAATGAGCATACAAATCGCCTTAGTTTTAAATTAAAACAAAAAATAAAGAAGAAGTTTGATGAGTATTAGGAGCATACAAAATCGATTTCAAAAGTAATACCAATTCTAAGCAATGAATACAACCGAGGAATAATATACTCCTCGGTTACTTCCATTTACTCATACTTCACAAACGCATCCTTAAATCCAGCTTTCTTCGCTTTTGCTAACTGCTTGTCTGCATTCTTTTTAACACTATAAGCACCAATCTGCACATGATACAGTTTTTTAGCGCCAGTTGATGGTTTAGAAGTTGTTGTTCCTTCTGCTAATTCTTTCTTCACATCTGCTCGGAACGTAGCCATTGATTTGCCAAATTTAGAAAACCAATGACGCGGGTCACCATGATTACTAGCAATCTTCTTTATGATACCCTTCATAATGACCGATAATATTTTTCTCAGTTAATTTGTATTGTTTACAAAGATACGCGCACAATTCAACCGCTTCTTTATAAACTTTATTAAAGTAAGTTTTATCCGTTAAATTATCTTCACAAATTTCAAAGCCAATATGTGTATTATTCGCATCTCCACCCGCATGCCAACCACGATGATTCCAAGGTAACGTTTGATATGTCGCAATTGATCCATCTTTTAACTTTCCGATAAATGCATGAACACACACCTGCCTACCATCTGGTCTTGGCTGATTCCAGTGATTGTTGTATTGATTTTTCCCTAGTAAACCATCATCCGAACCAACATAGCGCTTTCAATTTGAATTGTTTGCTCCTGTGCTGTGAACCATAATTCCTTTTGGTGTAATCTTTCTTCCCGCTTTATAGCACTCATTCTTTGTTAAATATAACTTTTTTAAATTCATGATTCATTTCCCCCTTTATTGTGTAACTGAGCAAGTACATTTTTTAACTTCTCTGGTATTGGTAAACCTAATCGTGAAGCGTTTTCTAGCATAGAAATACCTTTATTTGAACAATAAAAAAAGATGACCGCTGTTCTAAGAACGCTGCCATCTCCTATCAAATGAGTGTCAATCATATGCCCGACACCAACCAATATAAAAATTAACACTTTTTTAAATATCCCTCGGTAACCAATTTCACTAGATAGTTCTTTATCGACAATTGCACACATAATTCCTGTGATATAATCAGCAACAACTAATATAATCAATGCATACAAAAAGCCATCTAACCCTCCTAAAAACCAACCCATGAAACCACCTAGTGCTGTAACAATCATTTGTATCCAATTCCATATATCCTTCACAGTAAGTTTCCTTCTTTAGTTTTTAAAATAATCTATATAAAAAGAGTGCCTACATTTTGTAGACACCCTTGAATTATTTATATTTGTTTAGGCAATGCTTCCCACACCCGCATATCTTCCTGCCCTAATGACCAAATGGCAATGCCTCGTAATTTCCATCGGTAAGCAGCTTCATTTGCCCAATAAACCAGACTATCGACATCTTGATAATAAAGTTATCAATACTTCAACCCTTCTTATTTATCCACCCTAGACATCAATGCTACCAACTCAACGTGTGCTGTATGCGGGAACATGTCAACCGGTTGGACGGTTTTTAATGTATATCCAAATGGAACTAATTCTGCAATATCTGCGGCAAACGTTTCTGGGTTGCACGAGACGTAAACGATCCGCTCCGGCTGGGACCGGCCGATTTTTCGCATCACTTTTCCGCCCGCACCCGAACGCGGAGGATCCAAAAGCAACAGCTCCGGTCTTCCGAATTGTTCGAGCACCTCATCGATGCCACGCCGGGCGTCTCGCGCCAAAAAGTACGTATTGTCAATGCCGTTGTCTTTCGCGTTGCGTTTGGCTGATTCGATTGATGTTTCCACAATTTCAATGCCAGCTAACGCCTTTACTCGTTTGGCGAATGGCAAGGAAAACGTGCCTACTCCGCAGAAGAGGTCAATCATTTTTTCGTGAGGCTGCGGTTTCCCCATTTCCAACGCCAGTTCGACTAGTTTGGCTGCCTGCACGGGGTTCGTTTGGAAAAACGTATCGAACCAGAGGCGATAACGGAACCCGCACAATTCGTCATAAATGAAATCACGACCGGCCAACACGTGCGTTTGTTCCGCCTGGATGCGATCCGCCCACGCCCGATTCTCGAGCCAAAGCAAGCTCTTCACTTCCGGAAGCGCCTTTGTGATCCGTTCCGTCAAATCATCGGCGGCCTGCTTTAACTCCCCTTCTGGTGCCTCAGTCGCGAAAAGCGCCACCATGACTTCCCCGGTCGCAAACGATTCACGCACCATGACGTGGCGAAGCAACCCTTCATGGGTATCTTTGTGATATCCAGGCAGCTGGTGATCGCGAGCCCAACGCGCCACCTCCATGGCAGCTTTAACGATCCGTTCACCCGCAATGAGACATGTCTCCAATGAGATGATTTGCCAAAAATTCCCTTGCTCATGCAGTCCAAGCAGTCCCTCAGGAGAGAACGTAAACTCCATTTTATTGCGGTAATGCCACGGATGTTCCATTCCGATCGTCTCGCGCACAATGTTCGGATCAAATCCATGTTGCTCCAAGAGCGCCTTCACGTGCTCTGTTTTATGCCGCAATTGCCCTTCATATTGCCAGTGCTGCCAGACACAGCCGCCACAGCGGTCAAAGTGCGGACACGGCGGCTCGAGCCGCTCTGGATGTGCCTCGATCACTTCTTCCAATCGAGCATTGGCCTTCCGTCGTTTCGGACGATCAATCAAAACCCGCACCTTTTCACCAGGAAGAGTGGATGGAATGGTGAGTTTGAGCTTTTTTCTCTTCCCCTCCTCTTCCTGCCAAACGACCGCTTGTCCGGCCCCTTTTTTATCTAACTGCTCAATGTCCGTAATGAACGATTGTTTTGCGCCGTCTATCAATGGCTTTCCTCCTTCCAAGATGAGCGGTGTGTTGTCACTCTTTATGTATTGTACACGATGGGCGGGCGAATACAAAGCAACAGCCTGCCATGACCACCTCATTAAATATTCACCTTATTTTTCTATAGTTAAAATAATTCAGATATAACAATCTATTTATCAATTACTAATATTCATGTTAAACTAATGAGTGTTCACCTACAGAAAACATTTGTATACGTACAGTGGAATTTATTCTCATACGCTCATCATGAATGATCAGGAGGAACGTGTTATGAAGCAACTCATTGCCAAATGGAATCGAGTCAGCCTCGTCAAACGTATCATTATCGGCATCATCATCGGGATTACACTTGCAGTTACCGTTCCGGAATCGACAAAATGGATTTCCATTTTCGGTTCGTTATTTGTTGGCGCTCTAAAGGCGGTCGCGCCTGTATTAGTGTTCTTTCTCGTGATCTCAGCCATTTCTCGGCATCAAAGCGGACAAAAAACAAATATTCAACATATTCTGATTCTATATGGGTTTAGCACGTTCCTAGCCAGTCTCACTGCCGTCGTAGCCAGCTTTCTCTTTCCGGTTCATTTATCGTTAACCGAAAGCGCAAAAGAGGTTTCTCCTCCTAGCAACATAACGGAAGTGATTCAATCATTGCTGTTTAATATTGTCGATAACCCTGTTCACGCCTTACTGAATGCGAACTATATCGGCATTTTGACATGGGCTGTATTGCTTGGCATCGCATTAAGGACGGCGCCGGAGACAACCAAAAATGTCATCGCTCATTTCTCTGACGCCATCTCGCAAATTGTTACATGGGTTATCAATTTCGCGCCCATCGGCATCATGGGGCTTGTTTTCGATGCCATTGTCACTAACGGGCTTTCCGCTTTGATTGATTATGGAAAATTATTAGCAGTTCTTCTTGGGACGATGTGTTTTGTGGCATTCGTTATGAATCCACTCATTGTCTTTCTTAACATTCGGCAAAATCCGTATCCGCTCGTTTGGAGATGCATTCGGGAAAGCGGGGTTACAGCGTTCTTTACACGCAGCTCGGCCGCAAACATTCCTGTAAACTTGCGGTTATCCGAAATGCTTGGGCTCAATAAAAATACGTATTCTATTTCGATCCCGCTCGGCGCAACGATTAATATGGCTGGCGCCGCTGTGACGATTTCCGTCTTAACGCTCGCTGCGGTTCATACGTTGGAAATTGAAGTTGACCTAGGCACTGCACTCATTCTTAGCGTTCTTTCCGCCATCGCCGCCGCGGGGGCATCCGGTGTCGCTGGGGGGTCGCTCCTCCTTATCCCATTAGCATGCAGTTTGTTTGGCATCCCGAATGATATCGCCATGCAAGTCGTAGGGGTCGGTTTCATCATTGGCGTTTTGCAAGATTCATGCGAAACTGCCCTAAACTCATCCTCGGATGTCCTTTTTACCGCCACAGCAGAATATGCGAAAAGACGCAAAGAAGGAAAACAAGTGGCCATCAAAGCATAACGGCATCCCCCTTTGCATGGTGTCTGAAAAGCGAAAGCAGGGCCATTCAAACTGTCCCGACCGGGGCCAGCCATGAAAACGCGATTTACGAACGTTTCGGCCTACCCATGAACTCGTAGCCGCTCTCGGCACTGTCTGGGGCAAAGACGCATCAGCGCAACAAGCCACCGATGACACCCATGTCGGCATCATGAAAAACGCTGTCCGACTGGGGTTCGTTCGTTTCTCGTTAACGTCCAACACGGTAGCCGCGAAGGCTCCTTAAAAGTGGAAAACAACGATGTTAAAAAACTGCTCAACAGACCTTGACGCTGATCAACGAAGCGCTGACGCAAATCGTTTTCGAAATCGGCGGAATCAACCACTAATATTCATAAAAAACCGGCCGTTTGCTTATTTTGTACGGCCGGTTTTCCCTTCTCTACATTCCACTCAATAAATGCTAATAAAAGTAAATAATGCCCATCATCCTCAAAATGTGGACTTGATGTTCATTTACATATAACGCATTAACAAAATGACAAAGACAGCTAATCCGATAGACGCGCTAAAAAAACAGAGCGCCATCCATTTCACAGCTTTTCTCTTTCGCACAAAGCCATACACAAACAAAATGACTGAGACAACAAACAAAAATAGAATAACGGAAGAAATACTCACGTTCGTCACATTCATCACTCCTCACCTTGTTCAGGAAACGTCACATATTCCTTATAGGAACTGCCTCGTCATTTGTTATGTGCGTACGATTGTTTCAACGAAACGAAAAAAGGGTGTCCTGCTGCTTTTAGGACACCCTCGACGTCAGATCATTGCTATTCATGTACTGGGCAACCTAGACACGGATTGTTGCGACAAAGCAACCGTCTCTTATAAGGCTTTCTTTTGATTCTCTTCAGATTTCTTATATCCGTTTTCCCAGAATGTCGCGTTTTTGATTTCATATTTCGATGAATTGAACTCTGGGTCTTTGCCTTGTTTCAACTGTTCTTCGTAATCTTTTAAAGCAATATAGGCTGGTTTAAATAGTAATAAGATTGCGATCAAGTTTAACCAAACCATAATGCCAAGCCCGATATCGCCCATTGCCCACGCCGTTGTTGCTGTTTTTACCGTTCCATAGAACGTGGCAGCCAAAAAGATGATTTTTAGTCCCAAAAAAGCAATTCCCTTATTTTTACCACGTACGAGATAGGCGAGGTTTGTCTCAGCAATATAGTAATAGGCGTACATCGTTGTAAAAGCGAAGAAGAATAGCGCAATCGCGATAAATGCTGAACCAAATCCTGGTAGAAGCGTATCAACAGCCGCTTGCGTATAACCAGCACCCGGTTCTACACCTTCAAGGTTGACAACGATCGGTTCTCCTGTTTTTTCATTAATGACATTGTATTGATTTGTAAATAAAATCATCAGTGCAGTCGCCGTTACGACTAAGAATACATCTAAATAAATTGAAAACGCTTGCACTAACCCCTGCTTCGCCGGGTGAGATACTTCAGCAGCCGCTGCCGGGTGAGCACCTGTACCTTGACCAGCTTCATTAGCATAAAGACCACGTTTTACGCCCCACATAACAGCCGATCCGATAATGCCACCAAACACTTGTTCAGCACCAAACGCACTTTTAAAAATAAGAGCAAATACTTCTGGGATTTTGTCAAAGTTCACACCAATGATCGCAATGGCGATTAACAAATATCCAGCAGCCATAAAAGGAACAACAATTTCAGCCGTTCTGGCGATCCGCTTAACTCCTCCGAAAATGGTAAAACCAAGAATAGAAATAACAATAATTCCCGTAACCAGTTTATTAATGCCAAACGCGTTATAAACGCTATCTGCAATAGAGTTCGCCTGAATTCCCGGCATTAACACCGCCATCGCAAGAAGGATAGCTACGGCAATAACGATCGCAAACCATTTCCAACCAAGCCCTTTTTCAATATAGAAAGCTGGGCCGCCTCGGTACTGTCCATCTTGTTCTTCTTTATAAATTTGTGCCAGCGTGGACTCAACATAAGCCGTCGCTGCGCCGATAAAGGTAATCACCCACATCCAAAATACGGCCCCTGGTCCCCCATACGCAATCCCCGTTGCCGTTCCAGCCACATTCCCTACACCAATGCGGCCTGATAACGACATTGTCAACGCTTGGAATGAAGATACTCCCGCATCAGAGCCCTTCCCGGTCGTCACAAGCTTAACCATTTCTTTAAAGTGACGAATCTGCAGGAATCTAGTCCTAATACTAAAATACAAACCACAAAAAACAATAAAAACGATTAATAGAGGGCTCCATAATAATCCGTTGACTGTTTCGACAAATTTTTCAATCAAATAAATCCCTCCTCGGCTAATCAGTTACTTTTGTTGTATAACACGCAGCTAAGTTTATTATAAATATCACACACTAATGTTTCAATAATTTTTTATAATAGTTTTTTTTGGTATTTTCGGAATAAACTTTACATCTCTTGTTTTATGAGCGCAGAAGCAAGACATTTTTATTTGTTTTTTTAGAATAAATTTTGAGCCAACACCACTAGCGACGTCAAGCTTTTTTATCGTCGCCGGTCGTTTTTTATTTGGTTCAACGTAAATACTTTCATTCAGGCCCAAACCTTTCCAAATCCTTCTCTGCTGGGACGAACGATTGCCCCAGCGAGCAGTGGATTGCCCTATCTCGCGACTCCAATAGAACAACTTTCACATGTTAGAACAATGAAAAAATCGACCCTAGTCGGCCGATTGAGCTTGGACGGCTCTATGTTATGCTCTCATTATTCCAAGTGAACAAATGCTTGACAGCTGCTTAAGATATTGAGAAGGAGCAGCTAGACAACATCACTGACTCGGAGTGGTCTTAAAGATCGGCCGGAACCCAGTCGATCCATCAGCTAGGGACCAAGACATTTACAGATGATATTTATTATATTTAAATAATGATTTCCACAAATCAAACGAATTCGAACATTCGTGGGATGAAAACTCCTTTGGTTCCCTTACGTACCAAGGACCTATTTAACATCACAACAGAAAAATCTTCCTTCTTTTCATTGAGAGAGAAGGAATTTTGAATCAGAGATACGATCTTGCATTATACGAAATTTTAGGCATCACCTGCTTATCCACGCTAATGCCGATAATATAAGAATAGCAGTGATGATTTTAATGAAAAGCCCCTTTATGTCTATTTTTTATTTAGAAAAATAAACCACATAGAGAGGAGATTGATAAGTTTGAACCCAAAATATGAGGTTTTCTCTCACGGTAAACTCTTCTATAATCCCTTTAGTAGAAGGTAAATACCCAATGTCATAATTGGATATGTTTCTATTAATTTCCCTAGATGTTGGAGTATACAATCCCAAGATTATTCTTAACAAAGTGCTTTTCCCCGAACCAATTACCCCAATAATGCCTACACGGTCCCCTTCGTGTAACGACAAGTTGATATCTTTTAGTATGTAATGTTTATCATCAAATGATTTAGCGATATTGTGCAGCTCAATATCATTCAATGGTTCTCCCGTAACATTCTACTTCTAGGCTTTGAATTATCCTTATCGCCCGTGATGCTAGATAAAATCGGAAAACATACAAACAATCCTTGTTGGTGGATGTGCTATAAAATGAAAGTGTGACCTAACATTCGATCGGATCACGGAGATGTGCGTTCATTCAATGACTGAATTTGAAGTAGCGTTAGTTGGCGCCTGATTACGTATGTTCATTAGTGACACTTGAGCTAGTTGAGCACTAACGCTCAACTAGCATGACGGGTGATTAATTCATAAAGCCGTTTTGCACCAATATATACTAGATGAATCGATACATACATAAGAAACATAAAGACGACCTTTATCGGTCATTACAATGTCATCAGACACAAGAGAATAAACCAAAACATAAAGATAGAAGAAAGCAAGCATCAAAAGCGCTTCGGAAAGAAAACCAAACATTCCTTTCGAACGCTTCAAGATAATCGAAAAAATCGTACCTACCATCCCTGTGGTGACTATAGTCGTTATAAAAAATGTCAGGATAATTTTGAGCGAAGAGAAGGTTCCAAGCGAATGAATACGCACATCAGTTGTCAACGAAATAAGATGCATGACTGCATAAAAAAGCAGGAAAGGAAATGAAATAATAGCTAAGCACATGAAGAATACAACAGTTATTGCAAAGATGTGATCGGAAACAGAATAGTTCTTTCCCCTTTTTCTTTTCTTTATTATATACAACCCCTTTTTGTAAGTTTATATATATTGGATAATAGATGTTGCAACTATTCAGCCTCATAAGAGGAACGAGATCTTCATATGATGAAAGGCGAAGAAAATAGTTCGGACACAATCCAGCGAAACATCGTACCCACACTCATGAAACACGAACAAAACGTTTGGTGTCTACTGTTGATGGACGAAACAATAGTGCATATTCCGTCTAGAAACGCCCTTTTTGTGCTAGGCTTCTTTAGCCGCTGTCTTCTCTCATTAAGCTCAAGGCGCATGAGCATGCGCAAAAACCCTTTTCCCCTTCCATTGCACTTAACAAAACAGCAGCCACCGATGATTTTAATAAATATACTAGCGCCACGGCAGTTGGTACAATTAAGGATCGTTAGCAATGGATTGAAATAAATGAATAACAGGGCCGGACAAGCCGCCCCACGTTCCTTACCTCACGGATCTTCGCCACAAACTCAACGTGTCACGAGCTAATGGATTATCTCTTAAACATTGCGTTTGCGGGAACATAGCAATGGTTTTTTCTCATTTTCGAGAACTTGTCTGTTCATAGAAACAACTCAAATTTTAGAAGATCACCTTTTCTTCTTATTTAGCATTTGAATCGTTCGCCCGTGCTAAGATTTCCTGCACAATTGATGTTTTCGCATCTGCATAGTGCTGAACGTGCCGCCACTTATTCTTTGCCAAGCTTCGCTTCACTTGCGCATATTTGTCACGGTCGCTCTCGTTCGAGCGCAACCAATCTCGAAAGCGTAACATTTTATCGATTTCAGACGTTCCCTTGCTGAACACATGTAAGTTAATGTCAGTATCCGGTCCTTTAAATAAACGATGCTCGAACCATTCAGGTTCTCGAATTCGCAGTCGATAGCCAGCTGCTTCCAATGCTGGAACATATGATGGCTCGTCTGCAGAATCCTCCACAACCAGCAGCATATCAATGATTGGCTTGGCACAAAGTCCTGGCACCGAAGTTGAGCCAACATGTTCGATTTGTAATGCTTTGCTGCCGAGTACGGAACGAATCCGTTTTGCTTCCCGTTCAAACAATTCAGGCCAACGCGGATCGTATTCGACAAGAGTAATCGGTGCATTGTGCGGTTTCAGTTCACCCACCGTAAGCTTCTGGAGTTCCTCATTACTCCTAGGTGTAAAGCGATTTTCCGATCGCATCGTGCCACACTCCTTTGCTGTTTATTGTTGAGGGGGCAGACTGAAGCGATCACTCATGATGATCCAGTCTTATGTTCCATCAGCAGTAAAAACAAGATGTTCAACCGTAAATTCCTCTCGTCTTAAAAGTGATTTATCTCCGATACAAGTTGTTTCACTTCATTGTAAAGCTTCTCCGTCATGTCGCAGCATTCCATAAGCGAAGAACCAAGTAGTTCAAAAATGCGATTCACCTTTTGCGCATAGTTCTCAGGTTTATGCTCAAATGTTTCAATCAGCTTGATTGCCTTCTTTTCGTTAATGCAATAAGCATGATTGCATGCAAATATTACTTGATTTAAACATGAAATCATACGAAAAACATGGCCTGCAATATAATATTTATCATTTGTTTTTACATTTTTCTTTACAAACAATAAAGAAAATTCTGCTTCAAACATAAAAAAGTCAATTAAACTTTTCCGCAAGGCAGCGGGATAAGTTTCCGCCCGTTTTTTTAATTGGCAGAAGGTTTCATCTTTCGCATATAGTATTTTGCTGATCGCCAATTCCCCCCGATACATGGCACTGATATAACCATGGGGATGCCCAGTCTGATAATCGGCAGTGACCATTCCTTGCTCGGTTTCTTTGATGATTTGTTCCACACGTTTGATATCACGTAAAATGAAATCGACATGATACCCGTTGATGACCAGCCACCCGCCTCCATTCACCCACTTTCCCCATGCTCCAGGAGGGAAAACAAGGTTGCTTCGACGCTCGTCGTCCAATTCTGCAGCAACCTGGTTCATCGCATTGAGATCAAATAATTCTGCGTTGTAATAGATACCGATATCAATATCCGAATCCTCTTCATGAGTCCCCCTTGCACGGGAGCCCCCCAACACAACGCCTTCAATAAAAGGAAGACAGGATAACTTTTCTGCTACTGATTGAATCATATGATTGACCATCCAAGCCCGCACCTTTCGTCAATGACCTTCCATAAAATTCCCATCAAATCTTTTTCCATTATACCTCATAAAAGTCTAGATGGCTTCAAATCTGGAAATCGGAATTTTATTTTTGGGATCACACCTGCTGTCCATTTTCAATAACCTCGTTCCTCTTCTCACGTCCCTATTCGAAATAAACTTGTTTTTCGGTTTTTAGAAGAAGAAAAAGGGAAGAACGTGGATGTTTCTTCCCTCTTGGTTTCGCCATATGTGTATTCAACTTTCTTTGATCGATCAATGTTTTTTCTCTATCCCTCTCTCCTGCTTCATCCAATAAGGAGCGGGAGATGGACTGTTTGTTTTTTTATCTGTTTTTCTTTATTTCACAATTCTTATATCTCCATTATTAGTTGTTAATTTGATTTGGTTTTCTCCGTTACCAATCACAGTGTCCCAGTTAGAATTCCCGAAAACAGTCACTTCACCATTTTTTGTTTTGATATCTAGGACTGCATTTGTTGGCTTTTGATCTGTTTTAATTTCAATATCACCATTGTCGGATTCAAGTGTTAATGAACGATCCAAGTGATTGGTTTTCAGATAAATTTGTCCGTTATTGACGTTACCGTAAATTTCGCCTTCAATATTCTCAAGATGAATTTCCCCATTATCTGAATCAGCCTTTAACATCGTTGCAACGATATCTTTCATTTCTAAGTAACCATTTGCCAATTTCGCTTCAATATTGTTTATACGTAACTTCTCAGCCTGAATCTCTCCATTGTTCATGTCTACGTGTAATGACTCGTATACCTTTTCAGGTAAGTATACATCCAAAGTTAGGGATGTTCCCCTAAAATGAAAGAAATCAAAAAATGGTTTATCATCCTTTAGTTTGATCAATAAAGTGCCATCTTCCACTTCAACTGAAAAATAGTGATCCATTTTTTCTACGCTGGTCCCAGTCAATTGTACTTTTGTCTTTGAATCCTTGGTAGAAAAGATGTTCACATTTTCATCATTCGCTCTGATTTCAATGTCTGTGATGATTTTATCAGTCAATATTCTCTCTTCCGATACGGAAAATGGCTTACTTGCAGGCTTAAATGTGATCAAACTCCCGATTGCTCCAACTACCAATAGAATGAGCGCGAGAAAAGATATATGTCTAGTGTTAATCATGCTTTAAGCCTCCCTTGACCAGTGAAACATTATATCTTAAATAACGCACCAACAGATCAGTCAATCCCTTTGTGACGTACAACATGCCCCTAACAATGAACCAACCGCTTCCACAAAGCATTATCGAAAAGAAAAGACTGAACAGATCGAACATTCCAGGATGGTTGATTGCAGAAACCAGCAGTATTAATGGAGAGGCAATAAAAGCTACCCCTATAAACCACCCGACAAATACCACTGCCAGCAATGCCAAAAATGGTCCAAACACAGTTACAAAGTTAAAAAACCCCAATCCGATCACAGCCCATACTGCACGTAAAACATTTCCGGCCGTGGCGCTTGTCTCGATCTTTTCGATACGGGAAACAGCAGCGATCTCTTTGGCGATCTGTTTCGGGGAACCAAGTGATTGAGAAATTTCCTCTTCAGATTTTCCATTAGCCATTCCAATGTAAAAATGCTCTTCAAAATCTTGTATAATTTCTTCACGTTCTTCGTGAGGAAGCTTTTTCAACTCCTTTTCAAGAGCCGTTAGAAATTGTTGTTTATTCATGTAATCCACCGTCCTTTATGATTTGATTGACCCCATCAGAAAATTGCATCCACTCTTCATGAAGATTCCGAAGATGGTTTCTCCCTTTTTCCGTGAGCTTGTAATATTTTCGAGGAGGACCTTCATTCGACTCCTGCAAATACGTTGTCAAATAATCCTCTTTTTTCAGTCTCCTTAATAAGGGATATACCGATCCTTCTGAAATAACCATTTGCTCCGAAATTTTTTGAACGATCTCATAACCGTAACGATCCTGCTTATTCAATAGTGCAAGTACACATAGCTCTAATACTCCTTTTTTAAACTGCGTGTTCATTGGGGTGTTACCTCACTCTCACTACTATTTATTGCACAGTACTGTGATAAACAAATCCCTTTCAACAAACAATATACCATACAGTATTGTTTATTACAAGGTACTGTTTTTTATTTAAATACTTTTACTCAACATATCTAACTGAAACAGGCATCTCAGGAGCAATAAATGAGCGCCCTAAGATGCCTGTTCTTTTAGAATGAAAAAGGACAGACTAATCCCGTATACTTTGTATACACAAATAGAGTCTTTGAACATATTCCATTACTGGTTCAAAGTTTGTGATCCATGGTCTAAACACCACTTTTTAATCATCCTCCTTAACATTTCAAATTATAATAACTAAAGTGAACTCCTCCCTTCAATAATGATTTAACTTACCCTCTCTAATCCTTGGCCATCTAAATTTTGGTACATACTTTACCATCGTTTCATATATAATGCCCCATTGTTGTTCCGTTAGTGCTGCAATTGGCAAACCATTATTTATCCGAAGGCTTCTTTTCAAACGCTTAATTTGTGGTGCTGTGAAAATTCCCTTTAATGCATAATCAACCGATAATTGAGGATTTTTAAACATGTAATCAACTAACCCCCAAAAGATTTTATAGTGACTATAAGGCACAATCGGATTTGGTTTTCGACTAATTTTCACCAATGCAGAATCTACTCTTGGAGGTGGGGAAAAGTTTTTTCTTGAAATTCCTTTTACATAACAGATATCAAACCACATTCTCCAAGCGATTACATATGAGTCTTTCACATAACTTGATGTGAATCTCTTAGCCGCCCCCTTTTCCATTACAATCACACCTTTTTGAAAATGATTGAATGGATGATTAAGGAGTTTCTTCATAATTGGTGTCGTGATGGCATATGGGATATTCGAAACAACTACAAAAGGTTCCCTCGGCAACGTAATTTTTAATATATCTTGATTGATAATAATCGTGTTTTTACGGTTTGGCATTTTCTTTTCTAAAATCTTTATAAACTTAAAATCATATTCTACTGCAATCACTTTCTTCACCCTTTGACTTAGTATTTCTGTTAACGCCCCTTTACCAGCACCTAATTCCAAAACTAGATCATTTGGGCCTATCTTTGCTTCATCGACAATTTCAAAAAGCAACTTCTTATTATGCATTAAATGCTGACCCAAATGCTTTGGTGGTTCACCTCTTGTAATTTTGTTTTTCCTATAAGTACGTGTTTTTCTAGCCATATTTCCCCTTCCTCTCTGAATGAAAAAATCACAAATCTGCTTGTGATTCAGAGTAAAGGGAAGATAATCCATCCTTCATTTTTTATGAGTTTTGACTAGATCAAATGATGATCATGGGCATAAGAAACCCAATAAGAATAACTTTTAGGGTTACATTCATTGATACATATAAAAACTCCATTTTTCACAAAAATAAAAAAGGCAGACAAAGGTCTGCCTTTTTGAAAAAAATATAATATGAAAGAATGGGTATCAAAGACCCAAAAATCCCCTCAATAACAATTGCCACAAATAGCAATTGCAATGACCAGTAAGGATTATTAAAAAAGGACAGACTACTCCCATTACTCTGCCGTTCACAAGCAGAGCCTTTGAACGTATTCAATTCATCCGTTCAAAGTTAGGAAACGTAGTCTCATCGAATGTGTCACTTTTTTAATAATCCTCCTTAACTTTTTAGATACAGGTGGAATTATATTAGGAATACAAAAAACTGTCAACTTCAAAATATTGTTATGTTTTGGAGATAGCCCTTTTCTTTTAGCTTCTTCTAAACCGCCAAATATCTTCCTGATCTCCGTATAGACTCCAGAGTAAGAAGCAACGTTAGAACGTTTCCTTCTATTCATAGGATCCTGTCCTATAGAAATAGTTGATCGAATGTCTCGATACCAATCACAATGTTACCTTTATTTTGTTTAGGATTTTTTGCTGCAGCTAGCACTTCAAACACCGATGTAAATTTTCCTAAACGGGAAACTCCTGTAACAGTTGTTTAACATCCCATCGGAAAACTTACATGAATATTTTTACATTATATACATTAGCATTTTTAACCCCCTATTGCCTCTTCACTACCTTTTCTAAATTTACCGCGAATTTGCTTCGGCTTTGTCAAGAATGCTCCAGTCACCGCTGATCATTGAATCCTATTATTGTTGTAATCTTGATACAAATAATATAAATAATGGCTCTTCACCACAAAATGTACTTGACAA
>NZ_AYKT01000013.1 GCF_000496575.1 Geobacillus thermodenitrificans subsp. thermodenitrificans DSM 465
GAGCTGAGGGATGAACTCGTTCATTGGCTGAGGCGTTATGAAGAAAAGCTTAATGAAGCCGAAGAGCTGTTGTATCGCACCGCCGCAGCGATGCGTCAAGCCGACCAAACGCTGGCCGACAACATGAAGGAATTCGGATTAGAACTGATTGGTTGGTACGACTTGCAACGCGTGTTCGGGGAGTACGACCCAGTCACTGGAGAGCGCCTATCGTTTGGTGATCGGCTGTTGGCAGGAGGAATGTTGATTGCGTCGATTGCTCCTCCCGCAAAAGGAGTCGGCATGGCAGGAAAAGCAGCGACCAAGGGAGCGAAAGCGATCGACACCGCCTCTACCCTGTCGAAAGTGAAGCATGTCGTGCGTTATGATAAAGTGAAAGTGTTCTTCCAAAGGATCTACCATCAAGTCATCAAAGCGCCATTGGTGGAAACCGCTCGCCTGTTCAAGACGCAATGGGACCAATTAGTGCAGAGCATCGCTTCCATTTCAATGCAGCCGGTATATGCCGGAGTGGGTTCAGCGCCTCGGATGTTGATGAATGAGGCGAAAGATGTATCTCGCCATATGATTCAGAAAGTCGATAATGTGATTGAGAAGGGGACGACTAATGTTAAACCTAAAGATTTTAGTCCTCTAGCTCCTGGAGGAGGATTAGCTGCACATGAGGCTCGGGGCGGGCATCTAATTGCCAGACATGTTGGGAAGACAGATGAAGAGTTATTACAACGCTTAAAAGATAATCCTAAAATAAAAGGGGCATCGACTTTCAAAGATCGAGCTACGGCTGAAAGAGTAGCCAGCGAAGTTTTAAACGATCCAAATAACCAGAAAATGATCCAAGAATGGTTAAGCAATCCAAAAGCGAAATCGACTTTGGTTCTGCCTTATCAAGGTACAGAAATTATTGGCCGCGGGGTACAAAGAGGTTCGACGACAGTTGAAAATATGACAAATGCTAAGATAGTATTAAAGAAAGATGGGGCAGGGAATTTTATTTTAACTGGTTATCCAACTAAATAACGGAATGGAGGGTAAGATGCTTGCTGATCAAAAATAATCCGGGAGATCCAGTTTTTCAGTTTCTAGCTGGAACGTTTCATCAAGACATTGATTCGCCTGAGGAAGCATTACAAGAATTGTTAACAGAAGAAAGTAAGGAATATCTTGAGTCTGCGATTGCATTTTTAACGGAATTCATTAATAGCGAGTATTCAGATGATGAAAAGAATGAATACATACAACACTGTGCAGACGGGGTATATTTTCCTGCCCTTGGAGTGACTCCAATCCAATGGCTAAAAAGTGTAGTAGAACAATTAAGGGAAGCTGTAAAAACAAAATAGAATAGTAAATGATTAAGGGCCTTGAATGAGTCAAAACTCTTTCAAGGTTTCTTTTTTATATCAGACTTTGAAAGGTAACATTTTCCTCACGCTATGCCCAAAGCGTTGTAGAATCTCTTGAGATGTTCAGAGATGTAATCTCCAAATCGAGTGATCAAATGTTGTATATCATGTTGAGCCTGATGAAATACATTCGCCCTAACCGCATTCTTTAGTCATTTCCACAAACATTCAATCGGGGTGAATTGCGTCGAATACGTGGAAGATAAATAAGATGAAAAAATTATTCTTCCTCTCCCCAAAACGCTTTGACCATGTTTGCATAATAAATGCATGCGTTATCCAACGCCAAGATGATGCGATGAACGGATAATAACTGTTTTTCCCCTTGTTTTACTTGATCATTTGGCCGCAGGCAACCGTCCCCTTATTGGGCTGTTACCTTTATTTGCTTTGCAGCGCCTATCTGCTGTTTATGAGGCAAGAAAGACGCACAAATGAGCGAGCAGAGGTGATGGCGATTCCATAGCCAACGTGATATTTACAGTAAAATGGAATTCCTTGAAGCAGTTCAAAAAAGCCTTTCACTAGTCGGATGCCCTCGAAGGATGGGGCATTTTTTTCCTCTATATAGGATAAAAATCATTGATCCGACCATGTATGTTTTTGTTGATCTTAAGGATAGATGGCCTTTTAGGACATTCCATTTGTTAGTTTTTCTCATACATACAGTGTATGTGTAGCACAAAAATAAAGTTAGGAAGCCAATTTTGACAAAACCATGACATCAATAAAAAATGTGATAAACATCACAAACTTTCCGCCCTCGGTCACGTATGATGAAACTACAAACGATGCCTAGCGTTTGGAAGTAGAGTCCGGGAGGAAAAAGGAGGGCTTTTCATGAATAAACAAAAAGCATTGTTGCCGATTACGACATTAGCCATGACGTTTTCGTTCGCTGTTTGGGCCGTCTTTTCGCCGCTGGCGAGCACGTTCCAAGAAATGTACGGGTTGACATCGACACAAAAAAGTATTTTAGTCGCCATTCCGGTGTTGCTTGGTTCAATCATGCGTCTGCCGCTTGGCATTTGGACGGACCGGATTGGCGGGCGTAGGCTGTTTTCCCTGTTGTTGTTGTTTTTAATCGTGCCGCTCATTGGCGCGGGGTTTGCGGATTCATATGCGATGTTAATGTTTTGGGCGTTTTTCATCGGCATGGCCGGGACATCGTTCGCGATCTCGGTAACGTTCGTGTCGCGCTTGACTCCTCCGGAAAAGCAAGGGACGGCGCTGGGGATTAACGCGATGGGCAACTTCGGCACAGCAGTGGCCAGCTTTTCCATTCCGTCAATTGCTGCTGCTTTCGGTGTTTCGTGGGCGTTTTGGGGAATGATCATCCCGATCGTCATCATGCTTATTCTCGTTTGGTTTTTCACACCGGATATGCCGAAACCAAAGCAACAAAAAACGATGCGCGAATCGCTGTCCGTGCTGAAATATAAACATACGTGGACGTTGTCGCTGTTTTACTTTGTCACATTCGGAGCATTTGTCGCTTTTGGTATTTACTTGCCGTCGCTCCTCGTTGACTTGTATGGGTTGACACCGGTCGATGCAGGGATGCGTGCCGCTGGATTTACCGTACTCGCTACGCTTGCGCGACCAGTTGGCGGCAACCTCGGCGATAAAATTGGCGCCGAGCGGGTGTTGACGTTCGTCTACGCTGGAATGACAATCGGCGCATTAGTGATCGCGTTTTGGATGGAAAACATTTGGGTGATGACGGCAGCCTGCCTGTTGTTAGCGGTGATGTCTGGCTTAGGAAACGGTGCGGTCTTCAAACTCGTGCCACAGTTGTTTCCGGCAGAAACGGGGGCTGTTACTGGTCTTGTCGGCGCTTGGGGCGGACTGGGCGGCTTTTTCCCGCCGATTTTAATGGGGATCATCAAAGACGTCACTGGTTCTTACGTGCTCGGGTTTATGCTTCTTAGCTTATTTACGTTGATCTGCTTCTTATTGAATCGAATCGTCTTTGGCAAAAAAGCAGGCGAACCGGCAAATCGGTACGCATCGTAACACCTTAAAGAGGTCAAAAGCATGTGCTTTTGGCCTCTTTTTCATTTGGGAAGACGACGGATTTAACGAAAGAAAGACAAGTGACGGAGGCGGAGATGATCAAGAGGCGAAGGAGGGTTTTCCGTTAGCCAACGTGAGAACGCCCATTATCGTTTTCACAGTAGTGATAAAACATATTGCTCACTGTTTCACAAACCCTTCAAATATGCGTGTTCATTGGTGATAAAAATCACTAGGGGGAAAGCGAAAATGGCGTACGCTCAAGGTGTAAACGAATTTCGCTAGAGGGGGGAAGAACGATGAACCGAAATGTATATGCAGTGTTGTCGACCGTGTTAGCCGCCTCACTTTTAGCGGCGTGCAACAGCGGGGGGGAACAGGTGAAGGCAGAAAGCAAGAACAAAACGGCAGCCACGCAACAGTCGGAGCCGAATGTTATAGCGGCGCACAAAGGGGTGAATCAAGCGCCGGTGCCGTTAAAAATGGAGCGGGTCGGCCCTCATGATGTCCACATCGAAATGACAGCGCAAATCACCGACATTGAAATTGACAAAGGGAAAATTTACAAAGCATGGACATTTAACGGTCAAGCTCCTGGACCGCTCGTCGTTGTCAATGAAGGGGATACGATCCATTTTACGTTGAAAAATATGGACCCGGTCGTCCCGCACAGCATGGATTTTCACGCCGTTCACGCTTCACCGTCAAAAGATTTTATTGATGTGATGCCGAACAAATCGGGAACGTTCACCTATCCGGCAAATAAACCAGGTGTGTTTATGTACCATTGCGGTACGAAGCCAGTCTTGCAGCATATCGCCAACGGCATGCACGGCGTGATCATTGTCAAGCCAAAAAACGGTTATCCGACCGACAAGGAAGTAGATCGTGAATATGTGCTCATCCAAAATGAATGGTATAAATACAACGATATGAACGATTTCCAAAACGGTGTGCCAAGCTATGTCGTCTTCTCGTCCAAAGCGCTCAAACCTGGTGATCCAAATACGAACGGGGATACATTTACCCTTAAAGAAAAGCCATTATTGGCGAAAGTCGGCGAGAAAATCCGCTTGTATATCAACAATGTCGGTCCGAACGAAGTAAGCTCATTCCATGTTGTTGGTACAGTATTCGATGATGTGTACCTTGATGGCAACCCGAACAATCATTTGCAAGGGATGCAGACGGTGATGCTTCCGGCGAGCGGCGGTGCCGTTGTCGAATTTACTGTCACTCGACCGGGAACGTATCCGATCGTTACTCATCAGTTTAATCATGCACAAAAAGGAGCCGTCGCCATGCTGAAGGTAACCGAAACCGGCGAAGACGACGGCACAGAAACGAGCGGACATTAATTGATCCCGTTCCCAAACAGGATGGATGCCGCCCAAAGCCTTATATTTCCTATATTATAAAATGGTTAAGAGAAAATGAAGTGACATGCGTCACTTTCAGTCAAAAAAGCGTCCGCAAGCTAGTTGTCGGACGCTTTTTCAATGCAGATAAGTCAATGGGACAAAATGGCTTGCTCGTTGCTTTGCCCTGGAGGGACGATCGGATAGACGTTTTCTTCCTCGGCAATATTGAAATCAAGCAAGACTGGCCCATCATGTTTTAACGCTTTTTTTATGATATCTTCCGCTTCCTCTTCTGAATCGACCGCATATCCTATGGCTCCGTATGCTTCGGCAAGCTTAGCAAAATGGGGGGATGTAATCTTCACTGCTGAATAACGCTTTTGGTAAAACAGTTCCTGCCATTGACGCACCATTCCTAAGTAGCCATTATTCAAAACGGCGATTTTAATTGGAAGTTTGTAGGCGACGGCGGTCATCATCTCTTGTACATTCATTTGAAAGCTGCCATCCCCGCTGATACAAATCACCTTCTTGCCCGGAGAGGCGACAGCGGCGCCAATGGCTGCCGGAAGTCCATACCCCATCGTTCCGAGCCCACCTGACGTTAAAAATGTCCGTGGTTTTGTAAATGTATAGTGGTGGGCCGTCCATATTTGGTGTTGCCCGACATCGGTAACGACAATGGCGTCTTCTTCCGTCAAAGCTGAGAGCAGGCGAATTACGTTTTGAGGCTTTAAGCGGCTCGTCGATGTATCGAAACGGGGCACTGTCCGCTGCCATTTTGTTACCTCTGCCACCCAGTCTTTCGTATGTTCCCGAACGAGCGGGTAACGAAGCCGACCGGCTAAAGAGCGGAAAAATTGTGTTGCATCCCCGACAATCGGAACATCAACATGGATATTTTTATTGATTTCCGCAGCGTCAATATCGACGTGAATTTTTTTCGACTTCGGTGAAAACCCGCTAATTTTCCCCGTTACCCGATCGCTGAAGCGCACGCCGACACAAATCAATACATCACATTGATGAACCGCCTTGTTGGCCGCGTATGTTCCGTGCATCCCCACCATTCCTAAGTAGAGCGGGTTCGTTTTATCGAAGGCACCGATTCCCATCAGGGAACTGACGACAGGGATTTGGCTTTGCGTGGCCACCTCGCGCACCCACTCCGAAGCGCCGGAATGAATGACCCCACCGCCGATAAACAAGACTGGCTTTTTGGCGTTTTCAATGGCGGTGATGGCCGCTTCGAGCGATTTTCTCCGAATGTTTTTCGGCTTCGGAAGTACGGCTTTTTGCATCGGGTACGCCTCCGCCGTTTCCTGGTGGAGGAGATGGGTGGGAATTTCCACCGTCACCGGTCCCGGCCTGCCATCGAGCGCGATTTCGTAAGCGCGCTGAATAGTGGATGGAATATCATTGATCTTGCTTACTTGCAAATAGTATTTCGTCACTGGTGTACAAAGACTCAACATGTCGAGATCGGGAGCGTATAAATGCTCTTCCGGTGAAGGCCGTCCAATAATGGCAAGCAGCGGTATAGAATCGCTTAATGCGGTGGTGATTCCGGTAATGCCGTTTGTGACTCCTGCCCCGATGATTGCCACGCCGAGCTTCCCTGAAGCGCGGGCATAGCCATCAGCGGCATGAACAGCCGCCTGTTCGTGTTTCATTTCGATATATGACAGGCCTGGATGGTGGTTTAGCACATGGCGTACAGGCAGCATGCTTTCATGGCAGCAGCCAAACATATGGGCGATCCCTTGAACGGCTAACGATTCAACAAGTACATCAGCCCCGAGACGTGTGGGAAGATGAACCATGTTTCCACTTCCTTTTTTAATTTTCTTACATTTTAAACAACGGATGTGAGCACTGTATGTGAATATCATCACATTAGGGTATAAGGGATATCTTTTTCTGTTTTTGCATAAGTGATTAGGCGTTTGGAAAATATAGGTGAGAAGAGAAAATCGGTGCAAATAAGGAAGTGAGATGATGAAATGAGTGGGCCGTCACTACGGAAATTGGAAGCGCACCGTTCTATTCATCATGGCGCCTTTGTCGAAGCGAAGCGTCTGACCGAATTGCTGGAAACGTTGTATACGGATGGGCGTTACGAGCATGCGGCTGAAGTGGCTGATGCCCTTGCGGAGCATTGGGAGAAACGGATCATCGCCCACGCTGAAGCGGAAGAAGAGGGCTTTTACCGCGAAAAAGCAGAGGAGAGAAAGGAGTTGTCCGAAACGATCGCGCAGCTCAAACGTGACCATGACATGATGAGAACGTTGATTGCTGAAATTAGGCAGCGGTTGTCAGAACAGATTGACCGCGAGGTGTTGACCCGCTTTCACGCATTGCTTCACATTAACCGCATCCATAGCGCTGATGAAGAGGCATTGCTCTTTTAGTTCAAGGGAAAGAAAGGAGAGATAAACCAAAATGAACGAAAAACCTGCCCCGCTTTTGCGCAAACTGAAATACTTCGGGCGGTCGGAAAAAATCGCTAGCCATGCCGAGTTGTCGCCATACGGACGGGACGCAGAGAAAACATACCGCCGCCGCTGGCAGCATGATAAAGTGGTTCGCACAACCCATGGGGTCAACTGCACAGGCTCATGCAGTTGGAAAGTGCATGTAAAAGACGGCATTATCGCATGGGAAACGCAGCAAACCGACTATCCGACAACAGGACCCGATATGCCGGAATATGAGCCGCGCGGCTGTCCGAGGGGAGCGAGTTTTTCCTGGTATATATACAGTCCGCTTCGCGTCCGCTATCCGTATGTGCGCGGGGCGCTGTTGAGGCTTTGGAAAGAAGCGCTGCAACAAGAAGGAGACCCTGTGGCTGCGTGGAAGTCGATTGTCGAGGACCCGGAAAAAGCGAAACGGTACAAACGCGCCCGTGGAAAAGGAGGATTCGTACGGGCGAAATGGGATGATGTTTATACGATGATCGCCGCATCGCTTATTTATACGATTCAAAAATACGGGCCGGATCGCATTTTCGGGTTTTCACCGATTCCGGCGATGTCGATGGTCAGCTACGCGGCCGGGGCGCGGTTTTTGAATTTGATCGGCGGAGCATTGCTCAGTTTTTATGACTGGTATGCCGATTTGCCGCCGGCTTCTCCGCAAATATGGGGGGAACAGACGGACGTCCCGGAAAGTTCGGACTGGTTTAACTCGAGCTACATGATTGTCTGGGGATCCAACTTGCCGCAAACACGCACCCCAGATGCCCATTTTTACGTTGAGGTGCGCTACCGGGGGACAAAAGTCGTCGCTATTAGCCCTGACTATGCCGAATTTGTGAAGTTCGCCGATAACTGGCTGCCGGTGCAGCCGGGGATGGACGGAGCGCTGGCGATGGCGATGACCCATGTGATTTTGAAAGAGTTTT
Source organism: Geobacillus thermodenitrificans subsp. thermodenitrificans DSM 465 (assembly GCF_000496575.1). Lineage (GTDB taxonomy): Bacteria > Bacillota > Bacilli > Bacillales > Anoxybacillaceae > Geobacillus > Geobacillus thermodenitrificans. Next base: position 8,187 of record NZ_AYKT01000013.1, read on the forward strand.
ATGTCAATCAATCGGCTGATTATTTTACTGACTATGTTAAAAAGTACACCGATTTGCCGTTTTTAGTCATGCTGAAAAAGCATGGGGATCGTTATGCGGCCGGTCGCTTTTTGCGGGCGAGCGATCTTGGCATGCCGCTTCAGTATGCAGAGTGGAAAACGATCGTTTGGGATGAGCAATCACAGACGTTTGCTGTTCCTAATGGGACGATTGGCCATCGTTGGGAGAACAACGGGAACTGGAATTTGCAACTAAACGATATAGACAATAAACGAATGGGAATTCAGCCGGCTTTAACGTTCCTTGGCCAGCAAGACGATACTGTCATCGTGCAGTTTCCACACTTTGAAGCAGGAAACAAAACAGTGCTCGAACGAGGGGTGCCGGTCAAAGCGATCGAGCAAAACGGAGAGACGGTGTACGTCACGACAGTATTTGACTTATTGCTTGCCAAAATGGGCGTCAACCGTGGGCTGCCTGGTGATTATCCGACTGACTACGATGACATGAAGCCATACACGCCGGCATGGCAGGAAGCGATTACTGGCATTGATCGAAAGACGGCGGCGCAAATCGCCCGCGAGTTTGCCCAAAACGCTCTCGATTCAAAAGGCCGTTCCATGATCGTCATGGGATCCGGCATTAATCATTGGTATCACTCCGATACCATCTACCGGGCGATTTTAAATCTTGTCTTGTTAACCGGATCACAAGGAGTCAACGGGGGCGGTTGGGCTCATTATGTCGGCCAAGAAAAAGTACGCCCGCTCGAGGGTTGGCAGACGATTGCCATGGCTCGCGACTGGGGAGGCCCGCCGCGACTGCAAAACGGGACGTCGTTTTTCTACTTTGTCACCGAACAGTGGAAGTATGAAGATCAAAGCATGGATGAACACGTCTCCCCGCTCGTCGACAAGCCGCGTTACGAACATGGTGGTGATTACAACTATTTGGCTGCCCGGCTAGGCTGGCTTCCATCTTATCCGCAGTTTAATGCCAATAGTATTGCGCTAGTGGAACAGGCAAATGCGAAGACGAATGAAGAAGCTGTTCAGTATGTCGTTGAGCAAATTAAAAAAGGGAACATCAAGTTTGCCATTGAAAATCCGTCCGATCCGGTCAATTTTCCACGCGTGATGTTTGTCTGGCGCGGAAACCTCATCGGCAGTTCAGCAAAAGGACACGAATACTTTTTGAAACATTTGCTCGGAACCCATCATGCCAATTTAAGCGAACAAAATGATGACCTGAAAACGAGCGAGATCGTTTGGGATGAGAACGCGCCGGAAGGCAAACTGGATTTAATGGTCAACATTGATTTCCGTATGGCCGGAACCGGGCTATATTCGGACATCGTTCTTCCAGCGGCGACGTGGTATGAGAAATATGATGTCAGCAGCACGGATATGCACCCGTTTGTCCATCCGTTCAATCCCGCCATTGCCCCACCTTGGGAAGCAAAATCGGATTGGGACTTTTTTAAAGGCTTGGCCAAAACATTTTCTGAGCTGGCAGCCCACTATTTTTCGAAGCCGGTGTCAGATGTCGTCGCTACCCCGCTGTTGCATGATACACGCGATGAGATCGCGCAGCCGTTTGGGGTGGTAAACGATTGGAAAGATGGAACGACAGAGCCGGTTCCGGGAGTGAATTTTCCGCGCCTGCATATTGTAGAGCGGGATTATAAGGAAATATACAACAAGTTTGTGGCGCTTGGCCCGATCGTCCGTGAACAAATCGGGGCGAAAGGGCTCAGTTGGGATGCCAAGGAAGAATACAAATGGCTGCTTGATACGCTCGGTTCTTCAGCGCTAGAAGGCCCGTATCAAGACTGTCCGAGTTTGTTGACAGACCGGGATGCCGCAGAAGCCATTTTGGCTCTTTCAAGCACAACGAACGGTTCCTTGGCCCTCAAAGCGTGGGGAGAAATGGAGAAAAAGACGATGCAGCCGTTAAAAGATTTAGTCGTTGAACGAGCCGAGGAACATATTACCTTTCAGGCTATCACTGCTCAACCGCGGCAAGTGTTGACGACCCCTGTCTTTAGCGGAAGCGAAACCGGAAATCGTCGCTACTCTCCGTTTACGACGAACGTCGAACGATTGATTCCTTGGCGGACGTTGACAGGTAGGCAGCATTTCTACTTAGACCATGAAATTATGTTTGAGTTTGGGGAAGAATTGCCGACGTTTAAAGCGCCGCTTCGAAAGCTTGCTTTTTACGACCATGACCGGCGTCCGCGTGTCAGTGGCAAAGAAATCACACTTCGTTATTTGACGCCGCACTTTAAATGGTCGTACCACAGCACATATTGGGATACGCTGCCGATGTTGACGATGTTCCGCGGCGGGCCGACTGTCTGGATGAACAAAGAAGATGCCGCAGAAGCCGGCATTGCTGACAACGACTGGATTGAAATGTACAACCGCAATGGGGTGGTCATCGCCCGGGCAGTCGTCAGCCATCGCCTGCCGCGTGGAGTCGCGTTTATGTATCACGTGCAGGAACGCCATATTAACGTGCCCGGCTCGCCAATTAGCAAACTGCGCGGCGGCACATTTAACAGTCCGACCCGCATCCATGTTAAACCGACGCAAATGATTGGAGGCTATGCGCAATTAAGCTACGGCTTCAATTATTATGGGCCGACAGGAAACCAGCGGGACGAGCAAGTGATGATCCGCAAACTTGAAAAAAGGGAAGTGGATTGGCTTGAGAGTTAGAGCGCAGTTTGGGATGGTCATGAATTTGGACAAGTGCATCGGTTGCCACACGTGTAGCATTACATGCAACAATACATGGACGAATCGTCCCGGGGCGGAATATATGTGGTGGAACAACGTGGAAACGAAACCGGGCATCGGCTATCCGAAAGAATGGGAAAACCAAGATGCGCATAAAGGAGGCTGGGTGCTCAAAGACGGGAAGCTCGAGCTACGCGCTGGCGGCCGGGTGAATAAACTGTTAAACATTTTTTACAACCCCGATATGACGGTGATCGACGATTACTATGAGCCTTGGACATACGATTATGAACAGCTGATCAACCGCCCGGAAGGGGAGCACCAGCCTGTCGCCCGGCCTAAGTCGCAGCTGACTGGCGAATACATGGACATCACGTGGGGGCCGAACTGGGAAGACGATTTGGCCGGGGTATATGAAACAGGAAAACGCGACCCGAACGTAAGAGGCATTGAAGAGAAAGTGAAATTTGAGTTCGAACAAACATTTATGATGTATTTGCCGCGCATTTGCGAACATTGTTTAAACCCGCCTTGCGTCTCTTCTTGTCCATCAGGGGCGATTTATAAGCGAGATGAGGACGGCATTGTGCTCGTTGATCATGATGCGTGCCGGAGTTGGCGGTTTTGTGTGACCGGCTGTCCATATAAAAAAGTGTACTTTAATTGGAAAACGCATAAGGCAGAGAAATGTACATTTTGTTTTCCGCGTATTGAAGCAGGATTGCCGACGGTTTGTTCAGAAACGTGCGTCGGCCGTCTCCGTTACATCGGCATTGTGTTTTACGATTTGGATCAAGTTGAGGCGGCCGCTTCGGTCCAAGATGAAAAGGAGCTGTACCACGCCCATTTGCGCATCTTTTTAAATCCGTATGATCCGGACGTGATTGAAGCGGCACGTGAAGCGGGGTATACGGACGATTGGATTGAAGCAGCGCAACGCTCACCGGTTTATAAGCTTGCCGTCGAGCAAAAGATCGCGCTCCCGCTTCATCCGGAATACCGGACGTTGCCGATGGTTTGGTATATTCCACCGCTCAGCCCGATCATGGGGGCGTTTGACGGTGGACTGGACGACATTCATCCGCATGTGATTTTCCCGGCGATTGACCAAATGCGCATCCCGATTGAGTATTTGGCTAATTTGTTGGCTGCCGGCGACACTGAGGTCATCCGCACGGTGTTGAAAAAAATGGTGGCCATGCGCAGCTATATGCGGGCGGTGAACTTAGGAAAAGAACCGGACCGGAGTATTCTCGAGAAAGTCGGAATGGATGAACATACGGTCAAGGAAATGTATAAGCTTTCGGCTGTCGCGAAATATTCCGACCGCTATGTCATTCCATCTTCCCATCGGGAGAAAGCCGGCAATGCGTTTTACAGTCAAGGGACAGCGGGCTATGCGTTTATGGAGTCTTGTTCCGGCTGCTCTGGATATGATGCGGAAAGTTTTTACCAATTTTATTGGGGGGATGAGGATGGAAGAGCATCAGAAACTATTTAAGCTTGCTTCCATTTTGTTGCAATATCCGGAACGAGAATGGCTCGAAGACGACCGGCTGTTTTATGAAATTTCTCAGCTCGCCAACCATACCGCTCGCAAACGGTTTTTACAGTTTCTTGACTACGCGAAAACAAAAGAGATTGACGAGCTATGTGAGCTCTATGTGAGAACGTTTGATTTGAGCGATCGAACGACGATGTATATCACGTACTACTTGTTTGGCGATCAAAAAGAGCGCGGCCAAGCGCTGTTAAAACTAAAAGAAGCATTTCGGCGCGCTGGTTTGGAACTGACAGGGGATGAGCTGCCAGATTATTTGCCGCTCATGCTTGAGTTTGCCGCTGTCGCCCCAGTCAACGATGCGAAAAACGTCCTTCTCGCCCACCAGAAAGCCATCAAGGGGCTGGCGGACAGGTTGCAGGAGGTCGACCACCCGTATTTCTTTGTTTTGGACGGCTGCCTTGCCGGCATGGCTGCTTTCTTTGAGGAAACAAGAGGGGTGGATATTCCAATGAGAGCGGAGGAGGCCACATGACACTGCTTGATCAGTTTCTTTGGGTGATCTATCCGTATATCATGTTGACGTTATTTGTCGCTGGCCACGTTTACCGTTACAATACTGATCAATTTGGCTGGTCGGCCAAGTCAAGTGAGTTTCTTGAGAAACGACGGTTGCGTTGGGGAAGCGTTCTTTTTCACTGGGGCATTCTCTTTGTGTTTTTCGGCCATGTCGCCGGCATTTTAGTGCCGAAGACGTTTTATGAATCAATCGGGATTACCGAGGAGATGTATCATTTTGGGGCGGTCTGGTTTGGCGGCGCTGCCGGGGTTGCGACTGTAATTGGGGTAGTATTGCTTTTATGGCGCCGGTTTAGCGTTCGCCGCCTTCTCCGCCATAGCAGCAAAAGCGATCTCGTTGTATTGCTGCTCCTAACGATTGTCATTTTGACAGGGTTTACAAATACGGTCGGATATACAGCGACCGGGGGAACGTTCGATTATCGAGATACGATTGGCCCTTGGTTTCGCGGTCTTTTAACGTTTCGGCCGCTGCCGCAGCTTGTCAGTGATGCGCCGATTGGATTTCAAATTCATATTCTCTCCGCCTTGCTGTTATTTGGCATTTGGCCGTTTACCCGTCTCGTGCATGTGTGGAGTATCCCGCTGACATATTTAAACCGGCATTACGTCGTCTATCGCCGGATGCGGGCGAAAAAAATTTAGGGAAAAAGCAGGGCTGTCCATAAAGGGGGGTAACTCTTTTAGGACAGCCCTCTAAGTTTTGTTCATTTTATTCAATGCAACAAATGTCTGGCGGGCAGTCTTCACATTGGATTTCCGTTTTTAAATAGTTCAAGTCGTGAACAGTAATTTTCCCTCGCTTCATCGAAATAATTCCGTCTTGCTTTAATGCATTGAGCATCCGATTGACGCTTTCACGCGTCGTGCCGCAAAAGTTGGCCAAGTCTTGGTTTTTTAACGTTAAATCAATGAAGATGCTTCCGTCTTCAAGCGGGACGCCATAACTGTTGCATAAGCGAATAAGTGTTGAATAGAGCGCCCCTTTTTTGCCGTTCATAATCAAGTCACGAAACTTTGTTTGCGTCCGTCGGGCATGCTTGCTGATCCAGCGCATATATTCAAGGGTAAGGGTGGGATTGATCAGCAACTGCTCTTCTAATTCATTTTTATTCATTACCGCTGCTTCACCCGGTTCAATCACTTTGGCGGTCAATAAATAACGTGGATCGTCCGTAAACAGCGTCAGTTCGCCGACAATTTCCCCGCTTCCACAAATGCGGAAACACATTTCTTTTCCGTCCGGACAAATTTTGCTTACTTGCACCTTGCCGGACAGAATCAAATACAGCTCATTGGCGGGCATCCCTTCTTGAAATAAAAACGAATGTTTGCGAAGCGGGATCACTTTTTTCGACGATTGCAGCCATGAGCGCAAGAGGGAAAAATCGCGGTTCGCCGCTGTGCGGCTTTGCCGTTCCATGATTGACACCTCCATTTGTTCGGCTAATTCTATTGTAAAAAAAATCACAGCAGAGACAGAGTGAAAAAAATCACCCTTTGCCACTTTTTTTGTGCAGGTTGTCACAAATTTTTCTAAACCGGATTTTCCCACTCCTATGATACAATCATTGTGAGTAGTGTCACAGCGTTTGTCTGCTTGTTTCCGTATAGTAGATGGGGATGTGGCAAAGAGAGGTTGATTCATGACAGCGTTTTGGTCACCAGTTTGGTTATCGATAAAAGTATCGCTTCTCGCCGGCTTGATTGTCGCGGTCTTAGGGACAGCGGCAGCGAGATGGATGGCGCGCCGTCGGTTTCGCGGCAAGACAGTGGTGGAGACGGTATTTATGCTGCCGTTGGTGCTGCCGCCGTCGGTCGTCGGTTTTTTGCTCGTCGTCTTGTTTGGCCGACATAGCCCCATTGGCCAATGGATAGAATCGTCGTTTCACACCACTATACTGTTTACGCCCGGCGCGGCGGTGATGGCCGCCGTGGTTGTGTCATTCCCGCTCATGTATCAGGCGGCCAAAACCGGGCTCGAAGCGGTCGATCCAACCATTGAAGGGGCGGCGCGCATCGATGGGGCGAATGAGCGCCAAGTCTTTTGGCATATTTCGCTGCCGCTTGCCAGACACGCGTTATTATCCGGGGCGGTGCTGTCGTTTGCCCGCAGCCTCGGGGAGTTTGGCGCAACGCTCATGTTTGCCGGCAATATTCCGGGAAAAACGCAAACGATCCCGACTGCCGTCTACATGGCCATGGAATCGGGAAGGATGGAGTTAGCATGGGCATGGGTAGCGGTCACGATCGAATTGTCATTTAGTTTGTTGGTCTTTGCGACGAAACTTGGTCGTTTACGGGAATAAAAAAAGCCGCTTGACAACATTGTGCGGCAAACGAAACAGAAAGGAGGGAGCGAGATGAGCGAGCGCAACCGAACGAACGTCATGGACCGCCTGTCCCGCCCGCTTCGCGATTTGCGGTTATCGGTGATCGACCAATGTAACTTTCGCTGCATCTATTGCATGCCGGCCGAAGTGTTCGGGCCGAATTTTCGCTTTTTGGCGGAAGGCGAGCTGTTGACGGTCGAGGAAATGGCGCTTCTATCGGAATGTTTTGTTGAGCTTGGCGTCGAAAAAATCCGCCTGACAGGGGGCGAACCGCTCTTAAGGCGTGATTTGGACGCGCTTGTTGCCCGGCTGTCTGCGATTCCCGGCCTGCGCGATATCGGCTTGACGACCAACGGTGTTCATTTAGTGAAATGGGCGCAGCGGTTGAAAGAAGCCGGGTTGAAGCGCGTCAACGTCAGCTTGGATGCGTTAGATGATGATATTTTCCGCAAAATGAACGGCATCGGCGTCGGCGTCGCTCCTGTGTTAAAAGGCATTGAAGCCGCCCGGGCGGCGGGACTCGGCGTCAAAGTGAACATGGTCGTCAAAAAAGGGTGGAATGACTCGCAAATCGTGCCGATGGCGTCGTATTTTAAAGACTTAGGCATTCCGCTCCGCTTGATTGAATTTATGGACGTCGGCACGACCAACGGCTGGGATTACTCCCATGTCGTGACGAAAAAAGAGATGTATGAGCAAATCAACGCCATGCATCCGCTCGAACCGATCGAAAAAGCGTATTTCGGCGAGGTGGCGAGCCGCTACCGCTACGTCGGCACGGAGGTGGAAGTCGGTTTCATCGCCTCAGTGACGGAAACGTTTTGTCGAAGCTGCACAAGAGCGCGCATTTCTGCAGACGGGAAGCTGTATACGTGTTTGTTTGCCTCGAAAGGCGTGTCGTTGAAAGATAAACTGCGCGCTGGGGCAACGAAAGAGGAACTGAAGTCGTTAATCACCGCGGTTTGGAACCAGCGGACAGACCGCTATTCAGAAGAACGGACGGAAGAAACGGCGAAACAACGGGTGAAAATTGAAATGTCGTATATTGGGGGGTAACAAAGAAGCGGGGCTGCTCTTTCCATCGAAGAAGCAGCCCCGCTTTTTATCGCTCGACGCGCCTGCCTTTACCTTAGAAATGGGGGAATGGTTTGGCTTGCTTACGCCTTCACCGCTGCCAACACGCGCGGGAAGAGGACGTTGTTTTCTAAATGGATGTGGGTAAACAAATCTTCTTCGAGCGCCGCGAGTCGGCTGTAAACGAGCCGATATGTGCCGCACGCGTCTTCCGGCGGGGTGAAGTCGTTTGTGATTTCGCGAATTTCTTTGATCAAATCGCCGGCTGCGTCATGTTCATTGACGAGTTCGCGAACGGCCCGCTCGACCGCCTCTCGGTTTTCCGGCGATGGGTTGTCGGCAAATTGTAAAATGAGCGGAAAAGCTCCTGTTTCTTCTTTAATCAAGTGTTGCTCAAGCTCCGTTTTTAACTCATGGAACAGTTTATGCACGCGAGAAAGGTGCGGGTGGTGCATGCCGTGTACGCGCAATACTTTTGTGACATATGGGCTGAGCTGCGGCAGTTCTTCGTTCAAATAGCGGTGGTGTGTGCTGACGATATGATCGACCAAGTCGGTCAGCGGCGCTTCGCTCCAGTTTCCAGTCGGCTTGTTTTGTGCCTCCGCATAAAGGGCGTTCAGCTCGCGAAGGAGCGCTTCGCCATCAAGTCCGCGCTCTTCAATGGCTTCTTTTAACGGGCGTTGTCCGCCGCAGCAAAAATCAATGCGTCGTGCTTTAAATAAGTCGGCTGCTTTCGGAAATTGCGTAACAATATCACCAATCAACGATTGTTCGGTAAAACGCTGTTCCATTTCGGATCCCTCCATTGATCAAATCGTTACAGTTTCAGCATAACGTGTTTGCCGCTAAGGTGTTGTGATGGATCTCACATATACGAAAAAAAGTGGACAGTGTTGCGTGTGATAAACATCACAACAGCCTTCTTCTTCTTTATCGTACAATAAAGAAAAGCGGACTTTTGCTGACTGCTTATGGAAGGAAGTGTCCGCTTCATAATCGAAAGAATACATGCTCAGTAGGTAACATACAACATTTTGACAAAAGAATGAGTTCCATAAACAGAAAAAGGGGAGACGGGTATGTGGCCGTTGGTGAAAGGACGGCAGTGGGAGGAGGAAAAAGCGAAGCTAGAGCAACAAATCGCCGAGATGAAAGACCAGCTCACTAGACAGAAGGAATCGATTCACGAGACGGTGGCCGGCTTGCTCGGGGAGTTGCAGGAAATCGTTCATCAACATGAGGTGGTCAACGGACAACATCATGCATTAGGCCGACTCGTTGACCGAACGAAAGAAAAAGTCGATAATGTCAGTACGCTCAGCAAGTCATCATACGCGATCTCCGACCGTCTGTGCGAACAAGGAAACTCGTTGGCGGAGACAGCTGGCCAGATGGTCGCGGCAGCAAAAGAAGGCATCCGCATGTCAGGGGAAATGGAGAAGGCGATGGGGCAGCTCGGCAGCGAGATGGAGGCGACGTCGGCCGCAATGTATCGGTTGCGCGGCCGTTCGCAAGAGATTGAACAAATTGTGAAAGTAATTAAAGAAATCGCTGGACAGACAAATTTGATTGCATTAAATGCCTCGATCGAAGCCGCCCGTGCCGGGGAGCATGGAAAAGGGTTTTCCGTCGTCGCTGCTGAAGTGAGAAAGTTGGCTGAGCATACGGCGGACAGCACGGAAACGATTCATCAGTTAACCGATGCCGTGCAGCAGGAAATTGAGCGGTCGCTAGAGCAGACGGAAGCTATTTCGTCTTTGATCGAAACGGTTGTCCAAATGAGCATCCATACAGCTCGCAAATGGTCGGCGATGAGGGAGCTGATCGATCAAGTCGAAAATCGGGCCAAGGACGTGCTAAACTATATTCAAGAACAATACCGCTATGCGGATGAAGTGATGCAAGAGCTCGAACAATCGGCCTCTTTGTTCAGCGAAACGCGGGAGATGATTTTGCGACATATTGCCGATGCGAGTGTTGTTGATGAAAAGTTGGCAGAAGGCATCAAACAGCTGCAACAATGGCAACAACGTTAAAAGAATGATATCGTTGCCGCCAGCCGTAGGATCGAAAGGAGAGAGAGACATGGTCGAAAGACGAACCCCGATTCCCGTAGCGGAAGCGATCAATCGGGTGATGTGCTATGCCGGGGTGGGGGAAGAGGAAACGGTGCCGCTTCGGCAGTCGTATGGCCGCTATTTGGCGGAAGATTTGTGCGCCGACCATGACGTGCCGCCGTTTGACCGCTCCCCGTATGACGGATTTGCCATTCGCGCCGCTGATTCGCAAGAGGCGGGGCTGGACCATCCAGTAGAGTTTGAGGTGATTGAGGCAATCGGCGCCGGACAAGTCGCCACCAAGACGGTCGGTCCGTTTCAAGCGGTGCGTCTAATGACTGGGGCACAAATTCCGAATGGATGCGATGCGGTCGTCATGTTGGAGCTGACCAAACAGTATGAACGGGATGGAAAAACGTATATGTCGATTAAGCGCCCGTTCCGCCCAGGCGACAACATCTCGTTTCAAGGGGAGGACGCAAAAAAAGGGACGCCGCTTGTCAAAAAAGGAACGCGCATCAATCCGGGAGTGGCGGCGCTGTTGGCGACGTTCGGCTATGCCGAAGTGAAGGTGGCGAAAAAACCGCGGATCGGATTGTTTGCGACCGGCAGCGAGCTGCTTGATGTCTCTGAACCGCTCGTTCCAGGGAAAATCCGTAACAGCAACGCCTACATGATTGAGGCACAGGCGCTAAAAAGCGGCGCTGAGCTGATCTATTTTGGCCAGCTGGCCGATGACCTTGATGCATGCTTTCACGCCGTGCGCGAGGCGCTCGACCAAGTGGACATGCTCATTACGACCGGGGGTGTCTCGGTCGGCGATTACGACTATTTGCCCGCCATTTACGAGCGGCTTCAGGCGAACGTTTTGTTTAACAAAATCGCCATGCGCCCGGGAAGCGTGACGACCGTCGCCGAGTGGAATGGCAAGCTGCTGTTTGGGCTATCTGGCAACCCATCGGCATGCTATGTCGGCTATGAACTGTTTGTCCGCCCGGTCGTGCGGACGCGCTTATTTTCTACCAAGCCGTATTTGAAGAAAGTGAAAGCGACGCTTGGCGCCGATTTTCCAAAGCCGAATCCGTTCACCCGCTTCGTGCGCAGCCGTGTCGAAGCGATCGATGGGCGACTCATCGTCAAACCGGTCGGCATGGATAAGTCGAACATCGTCACCTCGCTCGCGGCGGCCAACGCCTTGATGGTGCTGCCAGGCGGGACGAGAGGGTTCGCTAAGGATGACGAAGTGGACGTATGGCTGCTCGATGATGACGAGGGATCGAGCGAATGAATGTCTGGCAAGTTGTCGGCTATAAACATACGGGCAAGACAACGCTCGTCGAAAAATGGGTGGCGGCCGCTGTCCGGGAAGGATGGCGCGTCGGGACGGTGAAGCATCATGGCCATGGCGGCGAGCCTGCACGGCCGGAAGGCGTCGATTCCGTCCGTCATGAGCGGGCTGGGGCGGTGGTGACAGCGGTGGAAGGGGACGGGCTGTTGCAGCTGCACCTCCGCCGACCGTTGTGGCGGTTGGATGATGTTTTGGCGCTTTATGCTCCGCTTCGGCTGGACCTCGTGCTGGTCGAAGGATATAAGCAGGCGCCGCATCCGAAAGTGGTGCTTGTGCGCTCCGAGGAAGATTGGGCGTCGCTTCAGCACCTCGCCAACATCCGCGCCGTCATCGCTTGGGAACCGCTCTCTCGACCGTTGCCGCACCCGGTGTTTTCGATGGCTGATGATGCCCGATATATCCCATGGTTAATGAATGAGGTGAGAATGCGGACATGACCGAATCGTTATTTTCCATCACGTCCGAGCCGATTTCGGTCGAGGCTGTGATGAAAAAAGTGATGCGTCCGGAAGCGGGAGCTGTTGCTGTGTTTGCCGGCACGGTGCGCGAATGGACGAACGGCAAGCGGACGCTCTTTTTACAATACGAAGCGTACGTGTCGATGGCAGAGAAAATGCTGGCGCAAATCGGGGCGGAAATTGCGGAAAAATGGCCGGGAACGAAAACAGCGATTACCCACCGGATCGGACGCCTCGAAATCGGCGACATCGCCGTCGTCATCGCGGTTTCCTCGCCGCATCGTGCGGAAGCGTATGAAGCGAACCGCTACGCTATCGAACGGATCAAACAAATTGTGCCGATTTGGAAAAAAGAACAATGGGAAGATGGCAGCGCATGGATTGGCGATCAACTGGAAACAAAAGCATATCCGTCCGGAAAACCGGAGGTGAATGAACCATGATCCGTCTCTTGTTTTTTGCCCATTTGGGTGAACAAGTTGGCGAGCGGCAAGTAACATGGCCGCACGTCCCAGAAACGGTAGGGAAGCTGAAAGAAGAAGTGGAAGCGCGTTACAGCTTATCGCTTGAGCGTGTCATGACAGCGGTCAATGAGGAGTATGCGCACGATGATGCACCGCTTCAAACGGGCGACACGGTTGCCTTTATTCCACCAGTGAGCGGGGGGTGAGAGCGATGGTGAACAAAAGCAAATGGGTGATGCCAAAACAACATGGCGCTTGGGCGATGCTCATCATCCCGTTTTGGCTCGGCGCCTACGCCGGTGGGGTTTCGTGGATTCACGTGCCGTTGTTTATTGCTTGGCTTGCGCTCTATTTGGCGACATACCCGCTGTTGATGGCAGTCAAAACGAAACGAAAAGAGCCGTACGTACCCGCCGCCATTCGCTATGGCGCCATCGCGGCGCCGGCGCTTGCCGTTTCCCTTTGGCAACGGCCGGCCCTTGTTTTCTTCGGATTGGCGATGATTCCGTTTTTCCTAGTAAACACCTATTATAGCCGGAAAAAGAACGAACGCGCTTTCTGGAATGATGTCGCGGCCATCGGGGCGTTTTGTATCGGTGGCCTAGGTGCCTTTTATGTTGGGCGTGGGGAGTTGACGTTAGAAGCGTTCGAATTGGCTGTGTTTTCCTTCCTCTTTTTCATCGGCAGCACGTTCTATGTCAAAACGATGATTCGCGAAAAGAAAAACGAGCGGTACAAATGGCTGTCATGGGGCTATCACGCCTTGTTGGTTGCCGGTTTGATCGCCACCGGCGAGACGTTTGCCGTTTTGGCTTACGCGCCGAGCGTCGTCCGTGCTGTATACTTATACGGCAAAGCGCTGCCGATCATGAAACTAGGAATCTTGGAAATCGCCAACGCGGCATACTTTTTCATCGCGATGATCGTTCTCTATTCTTGAGTGAGCTCCCCAAATGAGAGACAGCAACGACCATTTGGAGGTTTTTCTTTTCGTTAAGAGACGCAACTCTCAGCACGCTTTGTCTTGTCTGGTCATTGATTGGGTGAGAACAATCATTTTTTCAGTAAAAGAACAGGTAAGAAGATACGAATGGATCAAAGAGGATGATAGAGTTGAGTTGGATATATATGAAAAAAGGGCATCGGGAAAAATCTTAGAAGTCATTCAAAACATGAGCAATTGAGGCGGTACGATGGGCGTTTGTTCAAAGGATTGTTCGATTAGGAAAAAATCAAACATCATGAAATAAATGCATGATAAAGAGGGTGTCTCAAAAGCGATGAGACACCCTTTCTCACTACGAACGACTTCGCGATTCTCTAGTCACGTTTTGTTAGGGAGGAGATGTTCTTTTGAGCCAGTCCTTGATTGTTAGCTGTCTCCCGCTCATCAGTCGATGCTGCACAGTTCGGGTGGACAGCCTTCGCAGGCAATTTCATCGCGCAAGTATTGCAAGTTGTGGACACGAATTTTTCCTTTTTGCACGGAGATGACGCCTTTTTTCCGCAAGTCACCGAGCATGCGGTTGACAACCTCGCGGGCGGTGCCGCAAAAGTTGGCGAGCTCTTGGTTGGTGAGCGGAATGTCGATCAAAATGCCATCTTCCTTCATGACGCCATAGCTGTTGCACAAACGGATGAGCGTCGAATAAAGCGCTCCTTTTTTGCCGTGCAAAATGAGATCGCGGAATTTCGTCTGTGTTTTGCGGAAGTGGAGGCTCATCCATTTCATAAACTCGATCGCCAACTTCGGATTGTCAGAGAGCTCTTTTTCAATCACCTCGCGCGGAATAGCGGAAACGACGCTGTCTTCGAGCGCTTTCGCCGTCAGCATATAGCGGGCGCCGGGACAAAAGAGCGTCAGTTCGCCGATCAAATCCCCTTGGCTGCAAATGCGCAACGTCAGCTCCTGTCCATCCATGTTCGTTTTGCTAATTTGAATTTTGCCTGATTGAATATAGTAAAGCTCATCTGCTTTTTCCCCTTCTTGGAACAAGTACATTCCTTTTTTGACCGGAATCGTGCGGTAAATCGCCGAAAGTAACTCCCGCAGTTCTACAGATACATGTTCCATCCCATCACAACCTTCTATATCATATACCGTTATAAAAAATTTTACAGTAAGAAAAAGGGAAGTCAATATAAGGACAGTGGAAAGATTGAAAAATTGTTGAACATTCTCGGAACCGTTTGTGACAAATTGGGCGTCTGAGCGGAGAAAGAGCATAGATGGAAAAGTATGATTTCGCGATTGCTTCTGTTTTCATTGTTTCACCGTTTAGCGAACAAAGGAGAGAAAAAATCTTCAAAAATTATTAAATATACATTTGATTTTATTTTTATGCAGTATTATAATGAGAACTACATGAAGCATACAGGTAGGTGGACGGGATGAAGGTGGCGATTATTGGGGCGACAGGATACAGCGGTGCAGAGCTGTTCCGCCTGTTGCAAGCTCACCCGCACGTTGATCGCTGTGACGTCTACTCGTCGTCACAAGATGGGGTGCATTTATCGGAAAGCTTCCCGCACGTCGGGGCGGTTGACGGGGCGGTATTGCATAAACTTGATATCGAAGCGCTTGCCAAGTATGACGCGGTTTTTTTCGCTACGCCGCCCGGAGTATCGGGAGAGTGGGCGCCAGCGCTTGTTGACCGCGGAGTGAAAGTGATTGATTTGTCGGGAGATTTTCGCTTGAAGGATGGAGCGGTATACGAGCGATGGTACGGGCGTGAGGCGGCGCCGGCTGCGTATTTAAAGCGGGCGGTGTACGGATTGACAGAGTGGAACCGGGATGCGGTGCGCGAGGCCGAGCTTCTATCGAATCCAGGCTGTTATCCGACGGCGACGTTGCTTGGTTTAGCACCGCTTGTAAAAGAAAGACTCATTGAAGAGGACTCGATTATCGTTGACGCCAAGTCGGGTGTATCCGGTGCGGGGCGAAAAGCCGGGCTTGGGACGCATTTTTCGGAAGTAAACGAAAACGTGAAAATTTATAAAGTGAATGCCCACCAACATATTCCAGAAATTGAGCAAATGCTTGGAACGTGGAACGGAGCGATGAAGCCGATTACGTTCAGCACCCACTTGATTCCAATGACAAGGGGCATTATGTCGACGATATACGCGAAGGTGAAGCAGCCGTTTTCGCTGAACGACTTAATAGATTTATATAAAACAAGTTATGAAGATGCATCGTTTGTCCGCATTCGCCAGCCAGGACAGTTCCCGGCGACGAAAGAAGTGTACGGCTCCAACTATTGCGATATTGGCCTCGCTTATGATGAGCGGACAGGACGGGTGACGGTCGTGTCAGTGATCGATAACTTAATGAAAGGCGCTGCTGGGCAGGCAGTGCAAAATTTCAATCTGATGATGGGATGGGATGAGGTCGAGGGCCTATGCTTCCTGCCGACTTATCCGTGAGCGTGAGGGAAGGGGGAACGAAACGATGACGGTAACGAAACAAACGGCGCAAGTGACGGCGCTTGCTGGTGGAACGGTCGTCACGCCGAAAGGGTTTCAGGCGGCTGGGGTGCATGCCGGGTTGCATCATTCCAAAAAAGATATAGGGGTGATCGTTTGCGACGTGCCAGCTTCGGCTGCCGCTGTGTATACACAAAGCCATTTTCAAGCTGCACCGCTGAAAGTGACGCAAGCAAGCCTTGCGGTTGAGCAAAAATTGCGGGCGGTTATCGTCAACAGCTCGTGCGCGAACGCCTGCACCGGTGAACAGGGGCTTCGCGATGCGTATGAGATGCGCGACTTATGTGCGAAACAGTTTGGCTTCGCTCCGCACTATGTGGCGGTAGCATCGACCGGTGTGATCGGTGAACACTTGCCGATGGAAAAAATCCGTGCCGGCATCGAAAAGCTCGCTCCCGGAGCGACGATAGCGAACGCTGAAGCATTTCAAACAGCGATTTTAACGACCGATACGGTGATGAAACACGCGTGCTATGAAACGAAGGTCGATGGCAAAACGGTTATCGTTGGTGGGGCAGCGAAAGGATCGGGGATGATTCACCCGAACATGGCGACGATGCTCGCGTTCATTACGACCGACGCCAACATTTCGTCGCCAGTGCTGCAGGCGGCGCTGCGTTCGATTACCGATGTCTCGTTTAACCAAATTACAGTCGACGGCGATACGTCGACGAACGATATGGTTGTTGTCATGGCGAGCGGTTTGGCCGGAAACGATGAGCTGACGCCGGACCACCCGGACTGGGAAAACTTTTACGAAGCGCTGCGGAAAACGTGCGAAGATTTGGCGAAACAAATTGCCAAAGACGGCGAAGGGGCAACGAAGCTCATTGAAGTGCGCGTTCACGGAGCGAAAACGGATGATGAGGCGAAAAAAATCGCTAAGCAAATCGTCGGGTCCAATTTGGTAAAAACAGCTGTCTACGGTGCGGATGCCAATTGGGGGCGGATCATCGGCGCGATCGGTTATGCTGATGCTGATGTTGATCCTGCAAATGTCGATGTTGCCATCGGGCCGATCGTGATGTTAAAAGGGAGCGAGCCGCAGCCTTTTTCGGAAGAGGAAGCGGTCGCCTACTTGCAAAACGACATGATCGTCATTGATGTCGACCTTCATTTAGGTGAGGGCTTTGGCATTGCATGGGGCTGCGACTTAACATATGATTACGTGAAAATTAACGCTAGTTACCGGACATAAGGGGAGAGGAAAATGGAGAACACGGTCGTGATCAAATGCGGCGGCAGCGTGCTTGATGAGCTATCTCCCGCTTTTTTTGCCAGCGTGAAAACGATGCGCGAACAAGGGATGAATGTCGTCATCGTCCACGGTGGCGGGCCGGAGATTGGAAAGATGCTGAAACAGTTGAACGTGCGAAGCGAATTTGTCAATGGTTTGCGCAAAACGACGAAAGAGGTGCTTGCCGTTGTGGAAATGGTGCTGTCCGGTAAAGTGAACAAGCAGCTCGTCACGATGTTCAAACAGCACGGTTTACCGGCAGTGGGCATTTCAGGGGTAGACGGAGGGCTGCTTGAAGCGGAACCGATTGACGGGATTAAGCTTGGCTACGTCGGTCGCGTCACAGCTGTTCGCGTCGATTTGCTGCAAACGCTACTTGCCGCAAACTACATACCGGTCATTTCACCGCTTGGCGTTGGTCGGAGCGGACAAACGTACAACATTAATGCGGACACGGCAGCAGGGGCGATCGCGGCAGCCATCGGCGCCAATCAGCTCGCGTTTGTGACGAACGTGCCCGGCCTTTTGCAAGACGGGACGCTCATCGGGGAAGCAACAGCGGAAACGGTCGAGCAGCTGCTCAAAGACGGTGTCATCACCGGCGGGATGATCCCGAAAGTGAAAGCGGCGCTCTCCGCCTTATCCGATGCGTTGCCGAAAGTGATGATTGTCAGCGGCAAAACGCCGTTTTATGAGCAAGGAACATGGCACGGGACAACAATCCGTAAAGAAGTGGGGGCATATTTATGAGCGCACTGTTTCCAACCTACAACCGTTGGAAAATTTCTGTTCAATCGGCAGAAGGGACGGTTGTGACTGATGTCAATGGAAAACAATATCTCGATTTCGTGTCTGGCATTGCTGTTTGTAACCTCGGCCATCGTCATCCGCACGTCAAGAAAGCAATTGAAGAGCAGCTGAACCAATATTGGCACGTATCAAACTTGTTTACGATTCCGATTCAAGAAGAAGTCGCCTCCCAGCTTGTTGCCCACAGCGCCGGCAATTACGTCTTTTTCTGCAACAGCGGAGCCGAGGCGAACGAAGCGGCGTTGAAGCTGGCACGCAAACATACGGGAAGGCATAAAGTCATCACATTTCATCAGTCGTTTCACGGCCGAACGTTTGCGACGATGGCCGCGACCGGGCAAGAGAAAGTGCATAGCGGATTTGGTCCATTATTGCCGGAATTTATACACTTGCCGTTTAACGATGCGAGCGCGCTCGAGAAAGCGATGAACGATGAGATCGCGGCAGTGATGCTCGAGATCGTTCAAGGAGAAGGTGGTGTCCGCCCGATTGATCCAGTGTTTTTGCAAACAGCTGCCGAGCTATGTCAAAAATACGGTGCGCTCTTGATCATTGACGAAGTACAAACCGGCATCGGTCGGACCGGGAAGCCGTTTGCGTATCAACAT
Source organism: Geobacillus thermodenitrificans subsp. thermodenitrificans DSM 465 (assembly GCF_000496575.1). GTDB lineage: Bacteria > Bacillota > Bacilli > Bacillales > Anoxybacillaceae > Geobacillus > Geobacillus thermodenitrificans. Next base: position 26,886 of record NZ_AYKT01000013.1, read on the forward strand.
TTTGGCATTGAGCCGGATATTATGACGGTCGCCAAAGGACTGGGCAGTGGCATTCCGGTCGGTGCAATGATCGGCAAGGCGTTTTTAAAAGATTCATTCGGCCCTGGAGTGCACGGGTCGACGTTTGGCGGCAACCCGATCGCGATGGCCGCCGCCAAGGCGACACTTGAAGTCGTGTTCGATTCGGCATTTTTACAAGAGGTTCAAGAAAAAGGAAGCTACTTGCTTGGGCGGTTAAACGAGGCGCTCTCCCCGCTTGAAATTGTCAAGGATGTGCGCGGACTCGGACTGCTTGTTGGGGTGGAATGTCAAACGGAAATCGCTCCACTGTTGCCTTTGATTCATGAAAGCCGCTTGCTCGTTTTGCCGGCCGGACCGAAGGTGATCCGACTGTTGCCACCGCTTGTCGTGACGAAAGACGAAATCGATCAAGCAGTGGATATTTTAACGGCAACATTGAAGAATGCCAACGCCTCGGCTGTCTTGTAATCAAATCAGGCAGTTGACGGCTTCATTTTTATTCTTGTTTTTGCATAAAAATTCTCTAACGGTTATAAAAATTAAACGATGAGGTGGCGCTAATGAAAGCGTATTTGCATCTGGCCAGTGGAAAAACGTTCAGCGGTAAGCTTGCCACCCCGCTTGAAAAAAAGGTGAGCGGGGAGATCGTTTTTTTTACCGGTATGACTGGGTATCAGGAAGTGCTGACCGACCCGTCGTATAAAAATCAAATCATCGTCTTTACGTACCCACTGATCGGCAATTACGGCATCAATGATGAAGATTTTGAAAGCAAACGCCCGCATGTGGCAGCGGCCGTCGTCTATGAGGCGAGCAACGAAGGGTTTCATTATGGAGTGAAATACAGCTTGGCTGAATATTTGCGGCACTGGAACATTCCGCTGCTCACTCACGTTGATACGCGCGCCCTTGTCAAAGAAATTCGCATGGAAGGAACGATGATGGCAGAACTAAGCTCGTCGCCCATCCCAGCGGTGATGGATGAAGAGACAACATTTCCTGTGTGCGCCGTGTCGACGAAAAAGATGGAGACGTACGGCCAAGGCGGACCGCATATCGTGCTAATCGATTTCGGTTATAAAAAATCGATTTTACAGTCGCTCGTATCACGCGGCTGCCAAGTAACCGTCGTGCCGCACGATACGGCGCCGGAAGCGATCGATGCGCTTAAACCGGATGGCCTTGTCCTCTCAAACGGCCCCGGAGATCCGAAACAGCTAAGCGTTCGGCTTCCAGCCATTCGCCAGCTTATCGACCGGTATCCAACTTTAGCCATTTGCCTCGGCCATCAGCTTGTTGCCTTGGCGTACGGGGCGGATACGGAAAAGCTTCGCTTCGGGCACCGCGGCGCCAACCAGCCAGTGTGGGATGCTGTAAAACAAAAAGTGATGATCACGTCGCAAAACCATAGTTATGTCGTCAAAGAGAAAAGCCTTGAGGGCAAGCCGTTTGCCATTCGTTTCATCAACATCAACGATGGCTCAGTGGAAGGCATGATCCATCGCGATAAACCAATTTTGTCGGTGCAGTATCATCCGGAAGCTCATCCGGGGCCGCAAGATACCGGCTATATTTTCGATGAATTTTTGCAAACCGTCGCAAAGGGAGAGAAAGTATATGCCTAAAGATTCCTCGCTTCAGTCGATTCTCCTGATTGGGTCGGGGCCGATCGTCATCGGCCAGGCCGCTGAGTTTGACTATTCTGGGACGCAGGCATGCATCGCCTTAAAGGAAGAAGGATACCGTGTCATTTTAGTGAACAACAATCCGGCGACGATCATGACCGATGACGTCCATGCTGATGCTGTGTATTTTGAGCCGCTCACCGTCGACGCGATCGAAGCGATCATCGCCAAAGAGCGTCCGGACGGGCTGCTGGCGACGTTTGGAGGCCAGACCGGGCTCAACTTGGCGTTTCAACTGTATGAAGCCGGGGTGCTCGAAAAATACGGGGTGAGACTGCTCGGAACACCGATTGAAGCGATCAAGCGCGGAGAAGACCGCGAAGCGTTCCGCGCGTTGATGCATGAGCTTGGCGAACCAGTGCCGGAAAGCGAAATTGTGACAAACGTCAAAGAAGCGGTCGCGTTTGCTGAACAAATCGGTTTTCCGATCATTATTCGTCCCGCGTATACGCTCGGCGGGACGGGCGGCGGCATCGCAGAGAATATGAAGCAGTTTATTGCATTGGTAGAAAAAGGGCTAGCGGAAAGCCCGATCCGGCAATGTTTAATTGAGCGGAGCGTCGCTGGATTTAAAGAAATTGAATATGAAGTGATGCGAGATCAGTCAAATACGTGCATTACGGTTTGCAATATGGAAAACGTCGATCCGGTCGGTGTCCATACGGGCGACTCGATCGTCGTCGCGCCGTCGCAGACGCTGACGGACGAAGAGTACCAAATGCTCCGCTCGTCAGCAGTGAAAATCATTTCAGCGTTAGGTATCATCGGCGGCTGCAACATTCAGTTCGCCCTTGATCCAAATAGCAAACAATATTACTTAATCGAGGTGAATCCGCGCGTCAGCCGTTCGTCGGCGCTTGCGTCAAAAGCGACCGGCTACCCAATTGCTCGCATCGCAGCCAAGCTGGCTGTTGGCTATACGCTCGCCGAGCTCATCAACCCGGTGACGAAAACAACGTACGCCAGTTTTGAGCCCGCATTGGATTATGTCGTTGTCAAGTTTCCGCGCCTGCCGTTTGACAAGTTTCCGCATGCCGATCGGAAGCTCGGCACGCAGATGAAAGCCACCGGAGAAGTAATGGCGATCGATCGCAATATGGAACGGGCGTTCCAAAAAGCGGTTCAGTCGCTTGAGGGCAAAAATAATGGATTGTTTTTGTCGGAACTTTCGGCAAAAACGAATGACGAACTAAAACAGCTGCTCGTCAATAAAGACGACCGCCGCTTTTTCGCCATTTTGGAACTGCTTCGTCGCGGTGTGACGGTCGAAACCATTCATGAGTGGACGAAAATTGACCGTTTCTTCCTTTGTACATTTGAACGGCTCGTTGCGCTCGAAAAGCAGGCGGCAGCCGTTACGCTCGATACGATCGATGAAACGATGTTCCGTTTCTTAAAAGAAAAAGGGGCAAGCGATGCTTTTTTGGCCGAAACGTGGAGCGTAACCGAGCTTGAGGTGCGCAACAAGCGGAAAGAACTTGGCATCGTGCCGTCATACAAAATGGTCGATACGTGCGCAGCCGAGTTCCATTCGGAAACGGATTATTATTATTCCGCGTATTTCGGCGAAGATGAGCGAAAACAAGCAAGTGGCAAAGAAAAAGTGCTGATCATCGGCGCGGGGCCGATTCGTATTGGCCAAGGGATTGAGTTCGATTACAGCTCCGTCCATAGCGTGTTCGCTTTGCAAAAGGAAGGCTATGAGACGATCATGATCAACAACAACCCGGAAACGGTGTCGACCGACTTTGCCATTGCTGACCGCTTGTATTTTGAGCCGTTGACATTAGAGAGTGTCCTCGATGTCATTGAAGCGGAACAAATCCAACATGTGATCGTTCAATTCGGCGGTCAGACGGCGATCAATTTAGTGAAAGGACTCGAAGAAGCAGGGGTACGGCTGCTTGGTGTCACCTACGATATCATCGATCAGCTTGAAGATCGCGACCGCTTTTACCAGCTGCTTGAAGAGCTCGACATTCCGCATGTGCCCGGTCTGATGGCGAACGATGCTGAAGAGCTCGTAGCCAAAGCGGCGGAGATCGGTTACCCGGTGCTGCTTCGTCCATCTTATGTGATCGGCGGCCGCGGCATGTTTATCATCCGGAGCGAGGCGCAGCTCGCCGCATTGATCGAACAAGGTGAGTTGACATACCCGATTTTGATCGATGCGTATTTGGACGGAAAAGAGGCGGAAGCGGATATCGTGACAGACGGGACGGACATTTTGCTTCCGACGATTATCGAACATGTCGAAAAAGCCGGCGTTCATTCCGGTGACAGCTACGCTTGGCTGCCGGCGCAGACGCTCACCGAGGAAGAAAGAGCCAACATCGTCGACTATGCGAGGCGGATCGCCAAAAAGCTTGGTTTTAAAGGAATCATGAATATTCAATACGTTATTGCTGACGGAAACGTATATGTGCTTGAAGTGAATCCACGCGCCAGCCGGACAGTGCCGATCGTCAGTAAAACGACTGGCGTGCCGCTTGCGCAAATTGCGACAAAGTTATTGCTTGGGAAATCACTTGTCGACATTCCAGGCGGAAAAATGAGCGGATTGACGGTTATGCCATACGTCGTCTTGAAATATCCGGTCTTTTCAACTTACAAGCTGCCAGGAGTTGACCCAACGGTTGGGCCGGAGATGAAGTCAACCGGAGAAGGCATCAGCATTGCCATGACGAAAGAAGAAGCAGCGTACAAGGCGTTTTATGCCTATTTGCAAAAGAAAGCGAATGCGAATGAGCTATATGTTATCGGCGACATCGACGCGGAGCTGGCGGCGGAGATTGAAACGAAACAGCTGAATATCGTTACGGATGTTTCATTTGCCGACTGGGTGAAACGCGACGGAGCGCTGGCAGTGATCGACTTGCGCAAGGAGGAAGGCGAGGCGCCGAAACGGATGGCTGCGTTGTCCCAACAATTACTCGTCTTCACGGAGCGTGAAACGCTCGATCTCTTTTTACAGGCGCTCACTGTAGGTCAGCTCGATGTACAGCCGATCAGCGGTTGGATTAAAAAGAAAAAACAGGCAGAACAGGCGGTGATCGCATGAATACAGTGATGTCATTAAAAGGGAGAGACTTTTTAACGCTTCTTGATTTTTCTACAGAAGAGATTTTTGAATTGCTGGCGTTAGCAGGCGACCTAAAAGCAAAGCAAAAAGCCGGCATGCCGTATACGCCGCTTGCCGGCAAAACGATGGCGATGATTTTTGAAAAACCATCGACGCGCACGCGCGTATCGTTTGAAGTCGGCATGATTCAACTTGGCGGCAGTGCGCTTTATTTAAACAGCAACGACTTGCAGCTCGGTCGCGGTGAAACGATCGCCGATACGGCTCGCGTCCTGTCGCAATACGTCGATGTCATTATGATCCGGACATTTGCCCACCAAAAAGTCGAAGAGTTGGCCGAATACGCATCGATTCCGGTCATCAATGGCTTGACGGACGACGATCATCCGTGCCAGGCACTGGCGGATTTGCTGACGATTTATGAAGTGAAGAAAACGTTCCAAGGTGTCAAGCTCGCTTATGTCGGGGATGGCAACAATGTTGCCAACGCACTCTTGGCGGCTGCGGCGAAAGTCGGCATGGATGTGGCCATCGCTTGTCCACCGGGTTATGAGCCGAAGGCAGCTTATGTAGAAGCGGCGCGCCAAATCGGGGAAAAAACAGGCGCGACGGTCACAGTGACGCACGACCCGCTCGAGGCGGTGGCGGGAGCGGATGCGATTTATACGGACGTCTGGACGAGCATGGGACAGGAGAGTGAGAGCGATGAGCGGCTGCAAGTATTTCAGCCATATCAAGTAAATGAAGCGCTCGTTAAAGCAGCGAAACCGGACTATATATTTTTGCATTGCTTACCAGCCCATCGCGGCGAGGAAGTGACGGCCGGTGTCATGGACGGTCCGAATTCGATGGTCTTTGAACAGGCTGGCAATCGCCTTCACGCACAAAAAGCGATTTTAGTGTCGGTTTTATAATGGAAAGAACGATGTCCTGCCAAGTGTGGCGAGACATCTTTTTTATTCGGGGCGGCGCAACTGATGATTTTCGGAGGTAATGGAACGATTACAGGCGAAGCAACCCACTGTGCTTGCTGTCTCCCGGCTAACAAGCCATCATTTTCCTTCTTATGAATCGTGGCGCAACGGGGAATGATAACAAATGCAATCGAAGCAAGGGGGATGAAACAAATGGGCCAACCGCGCCATTTTAAACCTGGGGATAAAGCGCCGAACAACGGTGTTTACATTGAAATCGGCGAAACAGGTGACAATGTAAAAAATCCGAAAAAGCTGAAACTAAAAGCCGGCGATACGTTCCCGGAAACGTCGAATCATAACCGGCATTGGACATATTTGCGCAAACCTTAATGTGCGAAAAAAGCCATTCCGTTTTGGAGTGGCTTTTGATTTGCCGTGCGCCGTGCAATCCGCTATAATGATTTATAGTCAAAGAAGGTCAAATGGAGGGAACGGCATGGACGCAAGCCGTTTGACAGAAAAACTGCAAGAAGCGCTCATGGCGGCGCAGTCGCTCGCCAAAGAACGCCATCATCAACAGCTTGATGTTGAGCATCTTCTGAGCGCGCTGCTTGAACAAGAAGGTGGCTTGGCGCCGCGGCTGTTGGAGCTTTCCGGTGCCGATCGGAACAAGGTAGTCGGTTTTCTAAACGAGCAGCTTCGTCATAAGCCGGAAGTGCACGGGACGGAGGGGCAGCTATACATTGCCCCGGCGTTGGCGCGGCTGCTTGACGAAGCAGAAGCCGAAGCGAAACGAATGCAAGATGAATACGTGTCGGTTGAGCATGTGCTGCTCGCTTTGCCGTCCGGTGCTGAGCATATCGCCCGGCGTCTGGCGTCGTTTGGGTTGACACGTGAAGCGCTGTTGACAGCATTGACAAAAGTAAGGGGGAATCAACGCGTGACAAGTCCGCATCCGGAAGCGACGTATGAGGCGTTGACAAAATATGGGCGCGATTTAGTCGCCGAAGTGAAGGCGGGAAAAATCGACCCGGTGATTGGCCGTGACAGTGAAATTCGTCGCGTGATTCGCATTTTGTCACGGAAAACGAAAAACAATCCAGTGCTGATCGGCGAACCGGGCGTTGGGAAAACGGCCATTGTTGAAGGGCTCGCCCAGCGCATCGTCCGCAAAGACGTTCCGGAAGGGCTGAAAGACAAAACGATTTTCGCGCTTGATATGAGCGCGCTTGTTGCCGGGGCGAAGTTTCGCGGCGAATTTGAGGAGCGGCTGAAGGCGGTACTGAACGAAATCAAAAAAAGCGATGGCCGTATCATTTTGTTTATTGATGAGCTACATACGATTGTTGGTGCCGGTAAGGCAGAAGGGGCGATCGACGCCGGCAATATGTTGAAGCCGATGCTCGCCCGCGGCGAACTGCGCTGCATCGGGGCAACGACGCTGGATGAATATCGACAATATATTGAAAAAGACCCAGCGCTCGAGCGCCGTTTCCAGCAAGTGCTCGTCGAAGAGCCGAGCGTTGAAGATACGATTTCGATTTTGCGTGGATTAAAAGAACGGTACGAAGTGCACCATGGCGTGAAAATTCACGACCGTGCGCTCGTCGCGGCCGCAGTATTGTCTGACCGTTACATTTCCGACCGCTTTTTGCCTGATAAAGCGATTGATTTGGTCGATGAAGCGTGCGCAACGATCCGCACGGAAATGGAATCGATGCCGTCCGAGCTCGATGAGGTGATGCGCCGCGTCATGCAGCTTGAAATCGAAGAGGCTGCCTTAAGCAAAGAAACAGATGAGGCAAGTCGGACACGGCTTGAGGCGCTGCAAAATGAACTTGCTAACTTGCGCGAGAGAGCGAATGCCATGAAAGCAAAATGGCAACAAGAAAAAGAGACGCTCGATCGTGTCCGCCGCGTGCGCGAGGAGCTCGAACGGGCCAAGCGCGAGCTTGAAGAAGCAGAAAACGACTACGATTTAAACAAAGCGGCCGAATTGCGCCATGGACGCATCCCGCAGCTTGAGAAACAACTGAAGCAGCTCGAGCAGGAAGCAAGCGGCCAAGGAGAAGGAAAGCTGTTGCGCGAGGAAGTGACGGAAGAAGAAATCGCCGAAATTGTTTCACGTTGGACCGGCATTCCACTCACCCGCCTTGTGGAAGGGGAAAGAGAGAAGCTGCTCCGTCTCCATGAATTGCTGCACGAGCGGGTCATCGGCCAAGACGAGGCGGTCGAACTTGTCGCTGATGCCGTCTTGCGGGCGAGAGCGGGCATTAAAGACCCGAATCGCCCGATCGGTTCGTTTCTTTTTCTCGGCCCGACCGGTGTCGGCAAAACAGAGCTCGCCAAAACGCTCGCCGAAGCGCTGTTTGACAGCGAAGAGCAGCTAATTCGTCTTGACATGTCCGAGTATATGGAAAAGCATGCCGTTTCCCGCCTGATCGGGGCGCCGCCTGGTTATGTCGGCTACGAGGAAGGCGGTCAGCTGACAGAGGCGGTGCGGCGCAAGCCATATTCCGTTTTGCTGCTTGATGAAATCGAAAAAGCGCACCCGGACGTGTTTAATCTTTTGCTACAGCTGTTGGATGATGGACGGCTCACTGACTCGCAAGGACGGACCGTCGATTTTAAAAACACGGTCGTCATTATGACGTCTAACATCGGCTCGCCGCTCTTATTAGAAAGCCGCAACGGCGAAATCGAAGAAGAGACACGGAAACAGGTGCTTGATCAACTGCGCGCCCATTTCCGCCCCGAGTTTTTAAACCGGATCGATGATGTCGTCTTGTTTAAGCCGCTGTCAACGAATGAGGTCAAAGGCATCGTCGCTAAGTTTGCCCGCGAATTGTCGCGTCGTTTGGCCGATCGGCATATTGAGCTCGTGCTGACGGAAGAAGCGAAACAGCATATCGCCGAAGCCGGCTTTGATCCGGTATACGGCGCCCGCCCCTTGAAGCGGTTTATGCAAAAGCAGATTGAAACCCCGCTTGCCAAAGAGTTGATCGCCGGGCGGGTGAAAGATTACAGCACTGTCACGGTCGATGTCGAAAACGGCCAGCTTGTGATCCGTCCGTCCGCGTAAAAACGTTTTTAGGCGAAGGGGCTATATCACTGACGGGAGAGATGGTTTCTTTTGACGGCAACGAAAAATGGTGCGGCGGTCCAAAAGGTGTCCCGATATAGTGTTCGGGGCACCTTTCTTTTCTTTCACCGATCGTCAAGGGTATAATGAAAAGAAAAAAGAAAGGAGAGTGCTTGGTTGGCGCGGGAACGAAAAATTTCGCTGAATGAGCTGTTTGCCCAAACGAAACAACTTCTCCTTGAACACGGATATGAAGGATTTACGTTTGGCTTGCTGGCTGAACGGCTTGGAGTGGCGCGGAGTGCAATTTATAAATATTTTGAGAACAAAGAGGAATTGATTACTACATATATGGTAAATGAAATGGAAGAAGTGTTCATAAAATTAGAACATATACATGTGTATCCTACCTTTGATGAGCAATTTCGTTTTCTGCTCGATTTCATCTTATATCATAATGATCTTCATGAAATGATTTCGATTGGAAAACGAATTCCAGAAAACCATCCAAAAGTGCAGGAAAATAAACAGCGTCTCGCCCAGTTTCACAAGAGAATGTATGAAGAGCTAGAACATTTAATCAAACGGGGAAAACAGGAAGGGAAAATAAAGCCGCACCTTCCGAACCAAGTAATTCTTGGTTATATTTTTCAGTCAGTCTCTGTTCCTCATTTTCCCGGCATCTCTCTTGCTGAATGGGTGGAAAGCATTAGGGAGATCATTATGTACGGGGTCATGAATAGAAATTGACAGTTATGTCACTTTCCCATTATCATTAAGTTGTATTTAAAGTGACAAGTTTGTCACTTTTGTTGATCAAACGAAATGGAGGATGAGTAATGAATCGATGGTTGCAGACGGTGACAGACCGGGTAACGACGAAAAAAGGAATGTGGTGGACACTAGTCGTATGGTTTATTGTCACTGTTGTGTTGGCCGTTGCGGCGCCGAGTGTAAAAGATTATGAAGTATCGAGCATTGAATCACTGCCGGAAGATGTACAGTCGATGGTGGCGCAAAAGAAAATCGATCAATACTTTGCGAATAGCGACGGCATCCCTGCGATTTTTGTTTTTCGTTCTGATGACGAGCCGATTTCAACAGAAGAATTGCAGCGCTTGTTGGCCGATATTGAGAAAAACCACCAAGAAGCACTTGAACAGCTTGTTCCAATTGCTTCCCTCCCACCGCAAGCCGCAGCACGGTTTTTTGCTGAAGATGGGAAAATCGCGGTTGTTCCAGCGATTTATCAGTCTTCATTGGAATCGAAAGAAATTCGCACGATCAATGACGATATTCAGAAACTCGTCCATAGCGAAAGCGATGTAAAGCTTTATATTACTGGTCCGGCTGGCATCGCGGCGGATACGCTGGAATTGTTTTCGCGCGCCGATGTTGTGCTCATGCTCTCAACAGTTGGACTGATTCTAGTGCTGCTGATCATCATTTACCGCTCACCACTATTGGCGCTCATTCCGCTTGTTGTCGCTGCGTTTGTGTATGAAGTAGTCGTGCAGCTGCTCGGGCTGTTAGGGCGAGGAGGACTTGTCATCTCCAACCAAACGGTTTCGATTATGTCCATTTTGCTGTTCGCTGCGATTACGGATTACTCATTGTTTATCTTTTCCCGCTACCGGGAGGAGCTGAAACGGTACGAGAACAAGTGGGAGGCGATGAAGCAGGCGATGCGCGAGACCGGGCTGCCTGTCCTGTTTTCAGGGGGCACCGTATTGGCAGCGATGCTCGTGTTGTTTTTCGCCAAGCTAGGGGATTATCGAAATTTTGCCCCGACGTTTGCTCTCACGATGGCCATCATCATGATTGCTTCGGTCACGCTGATCCCGGCTTTGTTCACGTTGTTCGGACGTAAAGCGTTTTGGCCGAACATTCCGCGTGTCGGTGATGCCAAAGAGAAAGGAATGCGGACATTTTGGGAAAAAGTTGGTCGGTTTGTCGTTCGCAAGCCGCGTCTGACCGTGGCTCTCATCAGCTTGCTCCTTGTGGTGATGGCTGCTCATACGTCAGCATTGCGCTATGAGTATGATCTAATCAAATCATTCCCGGAAGATATGCCGTCGCGCCAAGGATACGAATTGCTCGAGAAGCATTTTGCTAAAGGAGAGTTGGCGCCAACAACGGTCTTGTTTGAGGGGAAAAATGCCTTGACGCCACAACAAATGAAAGAGTTGCAGGAACAACTCGAGAAACAGCCGCTTGTCAGTGAGGTGCGTCCGGCCGGCACAGCGGATGATGGACGTGTGGTCTCGTTTACACTTACATTTCGGGAAAACCCATACGATGTCAAAACGATTGATGCGTTAGAACGGATCATCGATCGGAAGGAAACGATCATCAAACAAAGCGGGCTTGATGGACGACTTTATTTCGCCGGAGAGACGGCAGCGAAAGTGGATGAGCGGGTCGTAAACAACCGCGATATGGTTGTCATTGTCACGTTGGAGACACTTCTTATTTTCCTTCTGCTCATTGGGTTGACAAAGTCCGTAAAACGATCGCTGTATATGATCGGAACGATTCTCGTTTCGTTCGCGGCGGCACTTGGTCTTGGCATTTGGTTGACGGATTTGTTGTTTGATATCAAAACTGTCAGCGACCGTGTGCCGATTTATGCGTTTGTGTTTTTAGTGGCGCTTGGTATTGACTACAATATTATACTCGTGTCGCGCTTCCAAGAAGAGTGGAGAACTCATTCCGTCAACGGGGCGGTCGAACGAGCGGTAGCCCATACTGGCGGCGTCATTTCTTCCGCTGGCCTCATTTTGGCGGCGACGTTTGCCGTGTTGATGACTCAGCCTGTACAACTGTTGTTTGTGTTCGGTTTCCTCGTGGCCATCGGTATTTTACTTGATACGTTTCTTATTCGCGGGATGCTGCTGCCCGGGCTTATTGTCTGGATAGAGAACGGACGGCAGCGAAACGTTCAAACGGGCAACGAATAATGTACAAAAGAACGGACATAAAAACAACGCCTTGGAGTTTTAACAGCTCCAAGGCGTTGTTATTGATCAAAGGTTTTCTAGATTAATGATGGTGCCCGGCTGGCTCGTCCGGAATCAAGGCTGCTACTACAACGATCAAAATCGTAGCGACGACACTGATGATCGCGCCGGTCGTAAAATCATAGCTAATGCCTTGCATCGAGCCCATAACATAGGTCGCCATTTGCACGAGCAAAAACGTCCAGAAAAATGTCCAAAACAGGCGCATCTTGTTTCCTCCTATCTTCGCATCATTTCTTCCCTTATCTTATCACAATTTGTTCATTTAGGCATATACCCGGACGTTTTTTTTCGTCGGGCATATCGTATACTGTACAATTATGTATCGCCAAACAAGGGTGAATGGAAACGATGGCAGGACAACAACGGTTTTTCCAACTTGATGGGCAATGGTGCATCGTTCACGTGCCGGAGCGCCCGAACGGGTTTGCCCTTTTTTTAATGGGGGACGGCGATCATTTCGTGAACGAACAGACGAGTTTTTGGCTCGAGCATCCGGGGCGGCGCCAGTGGCTGGAGGAGTGGCTTGAACGTGGGTATACGGTGTTTTACTCTCATTTGTACGGCCGGCATTGGGGAAGCCCAAAAGCAGTCCGGCTGGCGCGTCAGCTTATCTACTCAGTACTGAAAAGCGAAATTGTCAACAAGCGCATTTATATCGTTGCCGAAGGAATGGGCGCACTTGTCGCCTCGCAGCTGCTTGGCGCCATGCCAAGGCAAATCCGCGCCGTCGCCATGATCAACCCTTGCCTTGATGTACGTGCGCAGCTCAGCTATGCGCAGGAACATTCGTTGATGTATCGACGGATGGTGAAAGAAATCGCGCTTGCCTATGGCATGAAGGAAGAAGAGGTGCCGGAGGCTGTTCCGTCCCTTTTTCTCAGCCCTCATGATGTTCCGGTGACGATTTGGCAGCTCGCCGGTGTGAGCGAATATCCGTCCGCACTGCACAGCCGCAAATACGAACAATGGATGAAAACGATGAACGATCGAGTGCGCGTCGTTTATCATTTACTGGAAAGGCGGCGCCAGCTGGCAGCGCAAATCGGACAATTTTTTCGCCAGTACAATGAGCTCCCGTAAACAACGAAGGCAGACGCATCGTTTGGTTGCGTCTGCTATTTTTTTATGAAATCGACGAGTGAAGAGATCTTTTTGACAAGCGGTTTTAACTGTTGCAAAGAGTCCGTCAGCACGCTGACATTTTCAAACAGTTTCATAAAATCAATGTTTGGCAGCGGGAGCGGATCTGTCTCCTCCCGCTCTTCCCGCCGGTCGGTTTGGCGTGGGGGGAACGGGCCGAACATGAGGCGAGAGAAGCGATCATGCGGCTCGCGATGCTGTTCTGGTGTTGGATTGTTCGCCATGTAGCGTCCTCCCTTTCGTACCATCTTTACTTGTCATTGTATTGTATGAGCGGAAATGAAAAACGGTTTGGACAAATGCCTTTAAGTACAGAGAAGCGCCTGAATTCTCTTTGCTTTTCTTTCAAGGGGATCTCCGCTTTTCTATTGCGCACATGCGCTCTTTCCGATAAAATTAGTACCAAGTAATAATAATTGGTTATGTGGATTGATTGTATATTGGGAATTACGCTGTATTCAAAAGGATTTTCGGTTATTTTGCAAGGAAAAAGGAGATGAGTAGCATGGGAGCAGGAATTATCGGCGTTGGTTACTATGCACCGGAAAAGGTGTTGACAAACGCTGACTTGGAAAAAATGATGGACACATCAGATGAATGGATTCGAACGCGCACGGGGATTGAAGAACGGCGCATCGCTCCAGATGAGATGGATACATCTGACATGGCGTATTTTGCTGCTGAGAAGGCGCTCGCTCACGCGGGCATTTCCGCGAAAGACATTGATTTGATTTTGGTAGCTACCGTTACTCCAGACCGCCCGTTCCCGTCTGTTGCGTGCATGTTGCAAGAGCGCCTCGGTGCTGTCAACGCTGCAGCGTTGGACATTAGCGCTGCCTGCGCCGGGTTTATGTATGGGGTCGTGACGGCGAGCCAATTCATTGACAATGGTGCATACAAGTATATATTGGTAGTAGGCGCGGAAAAACTATCAAAAATTATTGACTGGACCGACCGGAATACGGCAGTGCTGTTTGGCGATGGCGCCGGGGCGGTCGTCATGGGGCCGGTGTCACCCGGACGCGGCATTTTATCCTTTGAATTAGGCGCTGACGGAACGGGAGGAAAACATTTATATCAAGACGAATATATCATCATGAACGGCCGTGAAGTGTTTAAGTTCGCTGTCCGGCAAATGGGAGAGTCAAGCTTGAATGTGCTCGAAAAAGCTGGCCTATCGAAAAATGATGTTGACTTTCTGATTCCCCACCAGGCGAACATTCGCATTATGGAGGCAGCCAGACAGAGGCTCGAGCTGCCGGAAGAGAAAATGTCAACAACGATTCGCCGATACGGCAATACGTCAGCCGCGTCCATTCCAATTTCACTCGCTGAGGAATTTGAAGCGGGGAAAATTAAAGATGATGATGTCATCGTCATGGTTGGATTCGGCGGCGGGCTGACGTGGGGTGCGATCGCCTTGCGCTGGGGCCGCTAACAACTTTTAGATTATCGGAAAAAGGAGAGACGAAGCGATGGAAAAAAGACGAGTTGTCGTGACCGGGATGGGGGCTGTCACCCCACTCGGCAATGACGTCGAAACAACATGGAAAAACATCATTGCCGGTCAGTCTGGCATCGATATTGTCACTCGTGTCAATCCCGACGATTTTCCAGCGAAAGTGGCGGCGGAAGTCAAAGATTTTGACCCGACGGTGTTTATGGATCGCCGCGAGGCACGGAAGATGGATCGTTTTACACAATACGCCGTGGCCGCAGCGCTTATGGCGGTGAAAGACGCCAATCTGGAAATCAATGAACAAAACGCTGAACGAGTCGGTGTCTGGATCGGATCTGGTATCGGCGGGATGGAGACGTTTGAGCAACAGTTTGAAACTTTCCAGAAACGCGGCTACCGTCGGGTGAGCCCGTTTTTCGTGCCGATGATGATTCCGGATATGGCGGCTGGACAAGTGTCGATCATTCTCGGGGCAAAGGGAATCAATTCGTGCACAGTCACTGCTTGCGCGACTGGAGCCAATTCGATCGGCGACGCGTTTAAAGTCATTCAGCGCGGTGATGCCGACGTGATGATCACTGGCGGAGCCGAAGCGCCGATTACGACAATGTCGTTTGCCGGCTTTTGTGCGAACACAGCGCTCTCGACGAATCCAGATCCGAAAACGGCAAGCCGCCCGTTTGATAAAAACCGTGACGGATTTGTCATGGGCGAAGGAGCAGGCATCATCGTTCTTGAAGAGTTGGAGCACGCGTTGCGTCGCGGAGCGCCGATTTATGCCGAAATTGTTGGCTACGGCGCCACCGGAGATGCTTACCATATTACGGCGCCGGCGCCGGGCGGTGAAGGGGGCGTGCGGGCGATGCGCCAAGCGCTCCATGACGCTGGCTTGCAGCCGGAGGAGATCGACTATATTAATGCCCACGGCACAAGCACAGAGTACAATGATAAGTATGAGACGTTTGCCATTAAAGAAGTGTTCGGTGATCATGCGTATAAGCTCGCCGTCAGCTCAACGAAGTCGATGACCGGCCACTTGCTTGGGGCGACCGGTGCGGTGGAAGCTATTTTCTCGGTGTTGACGATTCGCGATGGTATCATTCCGCCGACGATCAACTACGAAACGCCAGATCCGGAATGCGATCTTGACTATGTGCCGAATGAAGCACGCAAGCAAGAAGTGCGCGCAGTCTTAAGCAACTCATTTGGATTTGGCGGCCATAACGCGACATTGATTTTCAAAAAATATGTGTGACGAACGGAAATGAGAGCCTTCGGTTGAACGAAGCTGCCCCCGTTAGGCATAACTAACGAGCGGCAGTTCGTTCAAAGCGAGGCTCTTTTTTGATTGGCGCATCCCGCTCTGTTTCCGCCTTTGTTCACCGTCTTTTCTTCTCCAACATAATGTAAGAGGGAGGGGAGGAGAGACGATGGGACTGTTCCCAACTGACCGGTGGCTCGAACAAGACCAGGGGGATCCGCTTCGGCTATGCGCACGGTTGGTTCCGTTTTTTGGGGATGCGTCAGCGCGTGATATTCATCAATATTTGCGTCTGTATGGCATGTATCGAAGTGCTCGGCAAGCCGTTCGGCTTTTGCCGGACATGAAGGCACAGCGTCTATGGGAGCGGGTCGGCCGCCAATATGACCGGCAGCGCGCGGCATGGGACGGACCGGACGTTCCGGTGTTTTTGCTGCCGGCGGATGATGAGAACCCGAAACTTGCGCGTGAGTTTCACGGAAAAGGCGGCGTGGCATTTGCCGATAAGCTGTTTTTCTTTTTGCTGTCCGATCATCGTGACGACGAGATTGCTGCGCTCGTAGCGCACGAATACAATCATGTCTGCCGACTGCAAAAACTGCCGGATGGCGGCAAAGAAGCGACGCTGTTGGATGCCGTGATTATGGAAGGGCTGGCAGAACATGCGGTTGCTGAGACGGTCGGTGCCGAGAAGTGCGCAAGCTGGACGGCGTACTATACAGATTGGGAGTTAGAGCGATTTTGGCGCCGCTACATCGCTCCAAACCAAGACGTGGCCGTTTCGCATCCACTTAGCACCCGGATTTTGTACGGGATTGGTTGGTATCCGAAAATGGGCGGCTATGCGGTGGGACACGCCATCGTTCAGCGCTGCCTTGGGCGGGGGCATTCATTGACGAAACTGATGGCGATGGAAGCGAAACAAATCGTTGCTTTAGCTGGTTTTGACATCATCAAATAAACAGGTTGTCCATCGGGGCGGCAAACGAACAGTCATGTTGTCCACCAGGCCGACATATATGTAGAGCAAGGAAGTGGACAAGAAGGAAGGGAAGCCCGATGGTCCGCCTGTTTTTTTATTTGGTCGGTTTCGGTTTTTCAGTCGTGGGCGGTATGGTTATTATCGCGTATTTAAACATTATTACCCCGGAACGAGGCTTCAGTGACTATATGGTTTATATCGCGACAAGAGCAGAATGTTATTTATTGCCGCTTGGTTTGCTTTTGATGTGGGGAAGTTTGTCGTTTCCAGGCCGTAGCTCATAGAGGGGAAAAGAGGGCGAAATGGAATAAAATTCTGCCCCTCTGCCTATACTGATGGACAAACACGTCTGGAAGTGAGGGGTATTACATGCTTTACTTGCATGACATTTGGGTGAACTGGTTTGAAGGCGAGGAGAATGGATACAACGTCTGCCATTTCCATGAATGGCGCAAAGACGATCAAATCGAGCTGCTTGACCAGGTACCGCTTTTAAAAGTGTCCCCGGCTTTGTTCCATTATATTGAAAACAGCTTGTCCGACCTTCCGAAACCGCTTTTAGACGATGTTTATCAAAAAGCGTATATCCGCAAAAACCATGAACGCATCCAGCTGGACTATTGTTTCATCGTGACGGATGGGGTCGGCATTTTGGCCGTCGATACGATCGGATACCACATTCCGATCCGTAAAAGTCGGCTCATTCCGCGGCAAGAGCAACTTGTTTACGAAATGGCAGCCGAGGCAGAGGAACAAAAATATCCGTTGCCAAAGTATGAAAAAGAATATCATATTTTATCACCGGCCCCGGAACTGATGTGCGGGCTAACGCGGAAGGAGCGGCAGCTGAAACAATTGCTGTTTATGGCGCTCGATCAGCTGTATTCAACGAAAAACAGCGCGGAAGTGCGCTATTGGTATACAGAGTGGGCACCGGAAAAGTATTCGGACATTCAAAAAATGTCGTTTGAAGAAGCATGGGAACGGTTGTATGAAGAAACAAAATACGGTTGGTCGGAACGCCACGAGCAGTTGTGCGAAAACTTGATTAAAGGTCAGCCATTTTTTGAGAAGCTTTGGGAAACACAGCAAGAACCGAAAGTGAATTAAAAAACGGGCAGGCACCTCGTGCCTGCCCGTTTTTGTATGGCCGCATTATGCTGATTTTTTACCGACGCCGCCCAAGCCCCATGGCTTGTTCCATTTTGCGCACCATTTCCGAGGCGACACGGTTCGCTTTTTCCGCCCCTTCGTCTAGGACGCGGTCGAGCTCTTCACTTTCGAGCCAATGATAATACCGCTCTTGGATCGGTTGGAGCGTTTCAATGACCACTTGGGCCAAATCGGATTTAAAGACCCCGTATCCTTTTCCTTCGTATTGCCGCTCAAGTTCGTCAATCGGCTGACCCGATAAAATCGAATAAATGTTGAGCAAGTTCGAAATGCCCGGTTTCGCTTCCTTGTCATAGCGAATCGTTCCTTCTGAATCGGTCACAGCACTTTTAATTTTCTTTTCAATCGTTTTGGCGTCGTCAAGCAGCGTAATAAACGATTTCGGGTTTGGGTCAGATTTGCTCATTTTTTTCGTCGGATCGGTAAGCGACATAATGCGGGCGCCGATTTTCGGGATGCGCGCTTCCGGGATAGTGAACAGCTCGCCGTACCGTTTGTTGAAGCGCTCAGCTAAATCGCGCGTCAGCTCGATGTGCTGCTTTTGGTCTTCGCCGACTGGGACAATGTCCGTGTTGTAAAGCAAAATGTCGGCTGCCATAAGCGGTGGATACGTGAGCAACCCGGCACTGACCGCCTCTTTACCGGCTGATTTGTCTTTAAACTGCGTCATCCGCTCCAGTTCGCCGATATAGACGATGCATTGCAGCATCCAAGCCGCTTGGGCGTGCGCCGGCACCTCCGATTGAACGAACAGCGTCGCCTGTTTAGGATCGATGCCGACTGCCAAATATAAGGCAGCGAGACGGCGAATGTTTTGTTGCAGTTCGTTCGGATTTTGCGGAACAGTAATGGCATGTTGGTCGACAATGCAAAAATAGCAGTTGTACTCATGCTGCAGTTCGACAAATTGTCGCATCGCACCAATGTAGTTGCCAAGGGTAATGACGCCGCTTGGCTGAATGCCAGAAAAAATGGTTTTCATCTGCGATCACTCCTCCACCAAGAAAATAAAAAAGCCTACCGCCCCCTTTAATAGGGACGGTAGGACCGTGGTGCCACCCTACTTATTGCGCCTGATGCGCAATCGCTCAGCCCATGCTTTGCGCATGGCCCCCTGTAACGCGGGGAAACGTCCTCACCTACTGCATCGCTGGTTCAGCGGGAAGCTCGAAAGCCCATTCCATATGGCTAGCCGCTTGTTCGCACCACCCACAAGCTCTCTGAAGGCATCGCCATATGTACTCTTCTTTCTCATCGCCCATCTCGCTATTTGCTCTTTATTATATGAAAAACAACCAGCTGTTGCAACCTTATTGGATTGCATACCCGGCGGCGATCATGATGAGAAATAGAAAGAGACCGGAAAACAGCAGCGGGTAGGTGGCCACAAAGTGCCGCGGGCCACGCGATTCCTCTGTTTCCTGTTCCGAAGCCGCCTCTTCGAGATACTGTTCCGCCTTTGTTCCACTTTTGCGCCATCGGCGAAATCCGTAAGCAAATCCGCTGAAAAATCCGCGCTCGTAGACGAACAAAAGCCCGCCGAGCGACAGCGGAACAAGAGAGAGTAAAAAAGCCACGTTAATGAAGGCAACTGCTGTCCACGTCCCTTGCCAAGAAATGATCAGCCCGCTCGCTAGCAACATCGCGGCAATGAGCCATCCGGTTCGAACAGCAATCTGTTTCACGTCGTTTCTCCCGCCTTTCTGCTTGCCGATTTTATTGTACCATAAAACGATCAGGTGAAAAGATTGTTAAAAAAGTTATATCAAAAAATACACCTCTATCTTGGAAACAAAGGAGTAATTTGTTCTGGCGATGATAAAAAAAGGAAAAAAACTATATTGTAAGCGTTTTCTAAAGCATCTATAGAAATTTATTATTTACAAGGTTGGCAAAAGTTTGTACAATGCAATTAAGTCGATATTCCTATATTTTATAAGTAATTAGAAAACTTTTTATTGAATAAAACAAAAAAATTCTTTTCAAATATATTAATAGTCGGTATAATAGGCTTGTAGGTACAATCTTCTGAAACCTAATAGTTCAGAAGATTTGTAATAAAATACATAAGTTTTAAGGGGGGTTTTTAGTGAAGAAGCGATTTTCTTTATTCCTCGTTCTGCTTCTCGCGCTGTCTACGTTCTTAGCAGCGTGTGGCGGGGGCGGGGACGACAAAGCCCAAGGCGGTGAAAGCGGCGAAAAGCCGGCGGAGAAGAAGGAGCAAGTGCTGAACTTGCTTGATTCTTCAGAAATTCCGTCGCTTGACTCAGCGCTCGCTACCGACCAAGTATCGTTTATCGTGTTGAACAACGTCATGGAAGGTCTGTACCGTTTAGGAAAAGACAACAAGCCGGTTCCTGGGGTGGCGGAAAGCCATGAGGTGAGCGAAGACGGCAAAACGTATACGTTCAAGCTTCGCAAAGATGCTAAATGGTCGAACGGTGACCCGGTGACGGCGCATGACTTTGTGTTCGCTTGGAAACGGGTGCTTGATCCGAAAACGAAGTCTGAATATGCGTACATCATGTACGACATTAAAAATGCGGAAGAAGTCAACACCGGCAAATTGCCAGTTGACCAGCTCGGTGTCAAAGCGCTTGACGACTACACGCTCCAAGTGGAGCTGAAAAACCCGGTTCCGTATTTCGTCAGCTTGACGGTATTCGGTTCGTTCATGCCGCAAAACGAAAAATTCGTGACAGCTCAAGGCGACAAGTACGGTTTGGAAGCGAACACGACGCTCTACAACGGTCCGTTCGTCTTAAGCGAATGGAAACACGAGCAAGGCTGGACATATGAGAAAAACCCGAATTACTGGGATAAAGATACAGTTAAGCTCGAAAAAATCAATGTGAAAGTCGTAAAAGACACCGCAACGGCTGTCAACTTGTATGAAACGAAACAAGTTGACCGTGTCGGTTTGTCGGCTGAATTTGTTGATAAGTATAAAAACGACAAAAACTTCAAAACGGAATTGGAGCCATCTCTCTTCTGGCTGCGCATGAACACGAAAAATGAGCCGTTAAACAATGTGAATGCGCGCAAAGCAATTGCGATGGCCATCGACCGCCAAGCAATGGTGGATACGCTGCTTAACAACGGTTCGATTGTAGCGAACTTTACTGTCCCGAAAGATTTCGTTACAGGCCCGGATGGCAAAGACTTCCGCGATGCAAACGGTGACTTAGTGTCGTACAATGTGGACGAAGCGAAAAAACTGTGGGAGCAAGCGAAAAAAGAGCTTGGCAAAGACAATTTCACGATTGAGCTGTTAAACTATGACAGCGACAGCTCGAAGAAAATTGGCGAGTACATCAAAGAAGAATTGGAGAAAAACTTGGAGGGCTTGACGGTCAACATTAAACAGCAACCGTTCCAACAAAAACTTGACCTCGAAAGCAAAATGCAATTTGACTTGTCATTCTCTGGTTGGGGTCCGGACTATCAAGACCCGATGACGTTCCTTGATTTGTGGACGACAAATAACCCGCACAACCAAACGGGTTGGTCGAATGCTGAATACGACAAGTTGATTAAAGATGCAAAAACAACGTTGCTTGGCGATTTGCAAGCTCGTTGGGATGCGATGCTGAAAGCAGAAAAGATCGTCTTTGAAGAAATGCCGATTGCTCCGCTCTATCAGCGTGGCCTCGCTTACCTAGAACGCGAGTATGTAAAAGATATCATTACTCACCCGTTTGGCGGCGACTACAGCTACAAATGGGCCTATATCGAGTAATTCGTTTTCTAAAGAATGCCAAGGAGAGTATATGCGAGGGCATATACTCTCTTTTTGGCTGTCAAGGCGAAAAATGTCGAAAAAAGCAAAATGTTAAGAGATTATTAACAGTAAAGTTTAGGAAATCAATAGGGGAGGTGCAGCCATGGCGCGGTATACGATTCAACGGATCGTGTATATGGTGATTACGTTGTTCATTATTGCCACCCTGACGTTCTTTTTAATGAAGCTGTTGCCTGGTTCGCCGCTGCAAAACCAGGAAAAATTGACGCCAGAACAGCGGGCGCTCATTTTAAAAGAATATGGGTTGGATAAGCCAGTGCCTGTGCAGTACGTGCAATATTTAGGCAATTTGTTGCAAGGGGATTTAGGGGTTTCGTTCCAGTACGACAACCGTCCAGTGACAGAATTGATCGGTGACCGGATCGGCCCATCGGCCCAGCTAGGGTTTCAAGCGATTGTGTTTGGCACGATTGTCGGATTAGTGCTTGGTATTTTTGCAGCTATTCGTCATAACAGTTGGGAAGACTATACGGCCACGGTCATTGCTGTCATCGGAATTTCCGTTCCGTCGTTTGTGTTGGCTGGATTTTTGCAATATTTTATCGGCGTGAAGCTACAGTGGCTGCCGGTCGCTTTTTGGGAAGGGTTTAAATATACGATCATGCCGACATTGGCGCTATCCGTCGGTGTTATTGCCAACATCGCCCGTTTTATGCGGACTGAAATGCTTGAAGTGTTAAGTTCTGATTACATTTTAACGGCTCGGGCAAAAGGGATTAGCAATGCCGGGGTTGTGGTTAAGCACGCCATCCGCAATTCGCTTATCCCCGTGATCACCATTCTCGGTCCGATGGCCGTGAACTTGATGACAGGGACGCTCGTTATTGAGAAAATTTTTGCGGTTCCAGGGCTTGGTGAGCAGTTTGTTCGTTCCATCGAGTTGAACGACTATCCGGTCATTATGGGAACGACGTTGTTTTACTCGGCATTATTAATCTTTGTCATTTTTATCGTGGACATCCTCTATGGAATTGTTGATCCACGCATCCGGTTAGCGGGAGGGAAGAAATAATGGCGAAACAACAATACGATCAGCTTTCACCGGAATGGTTTCAGCCCGCCCCGCCGAACGTCGGCGAACAAGAAAAAATCAATCGTCCAAGCTTGACGTTTTGGCATGACGTATGGCTTCGCCTGCGTGAAAACAAAGCGGCGATCGCCGGGATGATCATGATTGTCATTTTGGCTTTACTGGCGATTTTTGCGCCGATGGCCAGTGAACGTTCATATAAAGCACAAAACTTAAGCCATGCGAAACTGCCGCCGAAAGTCCCGGTTTTGGAGAATATTAGCTGGCTTAATTTAGATGGAAAAGACCCTAATGGCGTCGACGTCTATAAAGAGCGCGGCGTCAAAGAGTACTACTGGTTTGGTACCGATGATTTAGGCCGCGACTTATGGGTGAGAACGTGGTATGGCACCCGCATTTCGCTTTACATAGGATTACTCGCTGCTGTGATTGATTTGTTTATCGGCATTGCCTACGGCGGTATTTCCGGTTATTACGGCGGCCGTGTCGATAACGCAATGCAGCGGGTCATTGAGATTTTAAACGGTATTCCGTATTTGATCGTCGTTATTTTATTTATCTTAATTTTTGAGCCGGGGATTATTTCGATTACACTGGCGATGGTTATCACCGGTTGGACGACGATGGCGCGTATTGTGCGCGGGCAAATTTTGAAGCTAAAAAACATGGAATATGTGCTCGCTGCACGGACGCTAGGAGCGTCTAACTCACGGCTCATTTTTAAACATTTGATTCCGAACGTCATGGGCCCGATTATTATTACGACAATGTTTACGATTCCATCGGCCATTTTTACGGAGGCGTTTTTGAGCTTTATCGGCCTTGGTATCCGTCCGCCGGAAGCATCGCTCGGTTCACTCGTTAACGAAGGGTATAAGTCCATTCAAACGTACCCGCATTTAATTATTATCCCGTCGATCGTCATTAGCTTGCTTATTCTGAGCTTCAACCTTGTCGCTGACGGGCTGCGCGATGCGCTTGACCCGAAAATGCGCAAATAATGGATGGAAGGGGTGAAAACGATGGAGAAAATTTTACAAGTGAACGATTTACACATTTCCTTCGATATCCATGCCGGCGAGGTGCAAGCGGTCCGCGGTGTGACGTTTGATTTGTATAAAGGGGAAACGTTGGCGATCGTCGGTGAGTCGGGATCTGGAAAATCGGTGACATCGAAAGCGCTCATGCGCTTGTTGCCGACGCCGCCAAGCCGCATTAAACAAGGGGAAATTTTATTTGAAGGAAAAGACTTGACGAAGCTGACGGACAAGGAAATGCAGGAGATTCGCGGGAAAAAAATCTCGATGATTTTCCAAGACCCGATGACATCGCTCAATCCAACGATGACGATCGGAAAACAAATTATGGAAGCCATTTTAAAACATCAAAATTTATCAAAAGATGAGGCACGCAAACGGGCGATTGAGCTGTTGCAACTTGTCGGCATTAAAAACGCCGAATTGCGCATGAAACAATATCCGCATCAATTTTCCGGCGGAATGCGTCAGCGCGTTGTGATCGCTATAGCGTTAGCGTGCAACCCGAAAATTTTAATTGCTGATGAGCCGACGACCGCGCTTGATGTAACGATTCAAGCACAAATTTTGGAACTCATGAAAGACCTTCAGAAAAAGCTTGGCATGTCGATCATTTTTATTACCCATGATTTAGGAGTCGTTGCTAACATGGCCGATCGTGTGGCGGTCATGTACGCTGGTAAAATCGTCGAAATGGGCACGGTTGATGAAATTTTTTACAATCCGAAGCATCCGTACACATGGGGTCTGCTTGCGTCGATGCCGAGCCTTGACCATAAAGATACCGAGCTGTATTCGATCCCGGGTTCGCCGCCAGATTTGTTAAACCCGCCAAAAGGTGATGCCTTCGCGCCGCGCAACCCGTACGCGTTAAAAATCGACTATGAGCTTGAGCCGCCGATGTTTCAAGTGTCGGACACGCATTATGCGGCGACATGGCTGTTGCACGAGCTGGCGCCGAAAGTTGAACCGCCGGCCATTGTGCGCGAACGGATGAAACAGTTTGCTGACATCGTTGCCCGGAAAGGAGGCAAACCGCGTGGCTAAACAAAAACTGCTTGAAGTGAAAAACTTAAAACAATACTTCCCAGCCGGCCGCGGTGAAGTCGTCAAAGCAGTCGACGGGGTGACCTTTGACATTTATAAAGGAGAAACGTTCGGCCTTGTCGGAGAGTCGGGCTGCGGCAAGTCGACAACAGGGCGGACGATCATTCGGTTATATGATGCGACAGACGGGGAAGTGCTGTTTAACGGCGTCAGTGTGCACGGAAAAAAATCAAAAAAAGAGCTAAAAGAGTTAAACCGGAAAATGCAAATGATTTTCCAAGACCCGTATGCCTCCCTCAACCCGCGAATGACGGTTGCTGATATTATTGCCGAGGGCATTGATATCCATGGGCTGGCAAAAACAAAAGAAGAGCGGATGCAGCGCGTCTATGAGTTGCTCGAGACGGTCGGCTTAAACCGTGAGCATGCCAGTCGTTATCCGCACGAGTTTTCCGGCGGTCAGCGCCAGCGGATTGGTATCGCCCGAGCGCTCGCGGTCGAACCGGAATTCATCATCGCCGACGAGCCGATTTCCGCCCTTGATGTATCGATCCAAGCGCAAGTCGTAAACTTGTTGAAGCGACTGCAACGCGAAAAAGGGTTGACGTATTTATTTATTGCCCATGATCTATCGATGGTGAAGTACATCAGCGACCGGATCGGAGTCATGTATTTCGGGAAAATGGTCGAGCTCGCCGAGTCGGAAGAGTTGTACCGCAACCCGATCCATCCGTATACAAAAGCGTTGCTCTCCGCGATTCCGCTTCCGGATCCGGAAACGGAGCGAACGCGCAAACGGATCGTCTACGACCCCGCGCAGCATGGTTATAAAGACGGGGAAGAACTCGAATTTCGCGAAATTACGCCAGGGCATTTCGTGCTTTGCTCAGAAGAAGAGTATAAGCGGTATCGGGCGATGTATGCCTAAACAGCGCGATTGACTGAAAGGGACTGTTCCTATGAGCACGAAAAAGCGCCGTCTCTTCACCGACGCTTGATGCGAACGGAGAAGCAGGCGGCGCAATATTATACACTTGTTTCTGGCGTTATTTTTTTCCTCCGACGAAATTCCACCCTTGCTGGATGCGGCGTGAAGCCTCAACATGTTTCTCTCTCTTGTTTCGGCCGAATAACCGTTCTCCAATCGTGTTGCTCATGCTCCCCATCAAGGCAGTGATGCCGACGATCAGTGCTGAAGCAATGACAAAGTCAACAAAATAGTCGGCCATATGTTCTTCCTCCCTTTTTCTCTTCTATTTTGATTGTAGAGGATTTTCCTCCCTATTGGAAGGGGGGCAAAGAAAATTGCATTAATCGTTGAAAAACTATATCTTTTTCCGTGGATTTATTGTATAATATATCATGTTAAAGTCATTTCAATTTGTAAATGATTAACAAGACGGCCGGCCACTAGGCAGGTGGTATAGGCCGTATCACTATGCCGTCAAGCGTATGAAAGTGGCATAGTTGTATGCGCCCGTCAGCTGACGGGCGGGGGAAGCAAGGGATTCCTTGTAAAAAGGAGTGATCAAAATGGTCAAGCTATACACATCACCGAGTTGCACGTCGTGCCGGAAGGCGAAGGCGTGGCTCGAGAAGCATGATATTCCTTATGTTGAACGCAATATTTTCTCCGAGCCGCTCACGGTCGAGGAGATTAAGGAAATTTTACGGATGACGGAAACGGGGACAGATGAAATCATCTCGACCCGTTCGAAAGTGTTCCAAAAGCTGAACATTAACCTCGAATCCTTACCGTTGCAAGATTTGTACGAGCTTATTCAAAAAAACCCGGGCATTTTGCGCCGGCCGATCATCATCGATGAAAAACGACTTCAAGTCGGTTATAACGAAGATGAAATCCGCCGCTTCCTACCGCGCAAAGTGCGTGCGTATCAGCTCCGCGAAGCGCAGCGGTTAGTGAATGGATGATAAAAACTTCTACATGGCTTGCCATGTAGAAGTTTTTTATCAATGTCTAATCATCGCCATTTGACCGTGCGTGTTCGACGGTTGGCCGCAAAGCCGAGCAGAACGGCAAGAATGGCCCCTGAGAGCGGGAAGAAGAGTTCCCAACGCGGATCGTAAAACGGGCGCAGCTGTTCTTCGGCGGCGATCATTTTTCCAGCAGTATAGGCCAATAAGGCGCCGCCGATATAAATGAGAGGCGGGAATCGCTCCATGGCATAAAGGATGATTTTGCTGCCTAAAATGATGATAGGAACGGAGCAAAGAAAGCCGAAGACGACAAGCTCGAGATGCCCTTGGGCCGCTCCGGCAATGGCGATGACGTTGTCCATGCCCATGACGACATCGGCGACAACGATTGTCCGGACAGCTTTCCAAAGCGATGGTTCAGCTTTAATCGTAGCCTGTTTTTCGTCTTTTTGCCTGATGAGCTTTAAGGAGATCCAAAAGAGGATAAGGCCGCCAACAAGCTGTAAAAACGGAATCGTCAATAGCCAAACAACGGCTGCCGTCAATAAAATACGGACGGCGATCGCCAACGCCGTGCCAAGGACGATGGCGATATTCCGCTTTTGTTCCGGCAAGTTGCGGCTCGCTAACGCAATGACAACCGCATTGTCCCCACCTAGAATGACATCGATGCCGATGATTAATAAGATCGATACGATATATTCATCCACCATAGGCGTCCCTCATTCCGTCCGTGTTCATCACCATTATAGTAGGGCATGGCCGGTTTCATAACCAATTTTTAAAAACGCGTTTTTTTATTTCCCTTCTTTCGCTTTTTATCATAAAATATAAATTACAAGATATGAGTTTTCATTAATAAATAAAATGTTTGAGGGCACGATCCCTTCCCTTTTTTATTTCTTTGTTTAGAAGGGAGAGTTGAGAAGATGGAAATCGAACGTATCAATGATCATACGGTGAAATTTTACATTTCGTATGTTGATATAGAGGAGCGCGGTTTTGACCGTGAAGAAATTTGGTATAATCGGGAACGAAGCGAAGAACTATTTTGGGAAATGATGGATGAGGTCCATAGCGAAAGTGATTTTTCGCTCGACGGTCCGCTTTGGATTCAAGTGCAAGCATTGGAAAAAGGGCTTGAAGTTGTCGTGACGAAAGCGCAGTTGTCCAAAGACGGGAGTAAGCTTGAGTTGCCGCTTCCGGAAGAAAGATGGCGTGAGTTTTCACTGTCAGCCGATGAGAAGCTTGAGTCGTTGCTCAGCCATCATTTCCATTTTGGACGAAACAATGACGCCGAAGACGGCCAGGAGCAAGACGTTCTTCAATTTGTTATTTCGTTTAAAGACATCGAAGACGTGATCTCCTTGGCACATCGCGCTGATTTTTCCGGCCTGTCGAACCGCCTGTTCCAGTTTGAAGGGCGTTACTATTTGTTTGTCGAATTTGGTGAACAATATACTGAGCATGACATAGACAATATGCTCAGCCTTCTGTTGGAATACGGGAACGATTCGCAGCTGACGATTTATCGTCTAGAAGAATACGGGACCGAGATTATGAGCGATAATGCGCTTGAAACAGTAAAAAGATATTTTCCGGCCCCATAACGTCTCCATGCCGCCGATTTCGCTGCCAGAAATCGGCGTTTTCTTCGTTAATGAAGGGAAGGGTAGCCATCATGAAAAGCAGGTGGAGGGGTTTCGTTGAGAAACACATCTAGAGTGGCGATTCTCATCGTCATTGTCGGTGTACTGCTGACATTGACGCACGATTATTGGGGAGGAAAGCTGCTTGGCATTTTTAGTGTGCTCATCTCTTGTTCAGTGGTATTTATCGCATTTGTCATTTCACTCGAGAATCGAAAACCAGCGCAAACGATCGCTTGGCTGGCAGTGTTAGGCAGCTTTCCGTTTCTTGGATTTTTATTTTATTTATTGTTTGGGCGTAACTATTGGCAACAGCGGCGCTTTAAAAAGAAAGCTGAATCTGATGAAGCAGTGTTGCTGAAGTTTCAAGAGCCGTCGCCGATCGCCATAGAGCGGCTGCCGATGGCACCCCATCAGCGCCCGTTGTTGCATCTTGCCTATCGCATCGGCCAACATCCAGTTTCATTGGCGTCACAAACGGCGGTGTTGACGAACGGCGAAGAGACGTTTGCCGCGATTTTTGACGAGTTGGAAAAAGCACAGCACCATATTCATTTGGAATACTATATCGTCCGTCATGACGAAATCGGTCAAAAACTGAAACATGTCCTGATGGAAAAGGCGTGCCAAGGTGTGCATGTTCGCTTTTTGTATGACGCTGTCGGAAGCTGGAAGCTGTCGAACGCATACATTGAAGAGCTGCGTGCAGCTGGGGTGGAGATGATTCCGTTTTCACCGGTGCGTCTGCCCTTTTTGAGCAACCAAATCAACTTCCGCAACCACCGAAAAATTATTGTCATCGACGGAGGCGTCGGCTTTGTCGGCGGGCTGAACATCGGTGATGAATATTTGGGAAAAGACGAATATTTTGGGTTTTGGCGTGATACCCATTTGTTGATTCGAGGCGAGGCTGTTCGGACGCTGCAACTTATTTTCTTGCAAGACTGGTATTATATGACGGGAGAGCGATTGTTGACGCCGGAATATTTATCACCACCGCTCATTGTCGAGGAAGGCCAGGGCGGGGTGCAGCTCATTGCCGGCGGGCCGGATCAAAAGTGGGAAGTGATTAAACAGTTGTATTTTGCCATGATTACGTCAGCGAAACGGTCGATTTGGGTCGCCTCGCCGTACTTTGTTCCGGATGAAGACATTTTAACGGCGCTGAAAGTGGCGGCACTAAGTGGCATCGACGTCCGCCTGCTGGCACCGAAGCGCCCGGACAAAAAAATCGTCTTTTACGCCTCGCGCTCGTACTTCCCAGAACTGTTGGAAGCCGGAGTGAAAATTTACGAGTACGAAAAAGGGTTTTTGCACAGCAAGGTGATCGTCGTCGATGGAGAGCTTGCCTCGATTGGCACGGCAAACATGGATATGCGCAGCTTTCATTTAAACTTTGAAGTGAACGCGTTTTTGTATTATACGGACAGCACAAACAAACTTGTGAACGATTTTTTGGAAGATTTCCGTCATGCTTCCCCAATTGATTATGTACAGTTCCAGCAGCGCCCATTCCGGGTGCGGATTGTTGAATCGGTTTCGCGCCTGCTGTCGCCGCTATTGTAACGATATGTTTTGAGTGCTTGAGATGCAAGTCCGCCGGCTTGGCGGGCTTTTTTTATTGGCCTGTTCCCCATCGGCAGGAAAAACGTGGACGTTTGCCGAAACAATAAACGGACGAAGGCCGACAATAAGAGAAAGGGAGGGGGTTTCTTGTTTGTCGCCATCTCAGCCGATGGCCGGACGATTTCGCTTGCTGGGGTGGAACGGTGGAACCGGGAGCGGCTTATGCAGCTGAGAAACGGTGAACCGTTTTTTTGTCCCGCCTGTCGGAAAGAAGTTGTGTTGCGATCCGGCCGCCGTCGCCTGCCGCATTTCGCCCACCGGAAAGGCACGGTCTGCCCGTTCGAGCATGAACCGGAATCGGAGCGGCATTTAACCGGAAAGCGTGATTTGTTCACATGGCTCGTTCGTCAAGGGATTGAAGCGAAGCTTGAGCCATATTTGACCGCTATCGGGCAGCGTCCTGATGTGTTATTCCGTTATGGTCCCCGTCTGTATGCCCTCGAATATCAATGTTCCACGATTGATGAGTCGCTGTTTTACGAACGCAATGACGGCTACCGCCGCCTCGGCATCCATCCGCTTTGGGTGTTAGGGGCTCATCACTTACGACGCTCGCCGAAACGCCCGAATGAAGTGTCGCTCTCCCGCTTTCAATGGCTGTTTGCTCACCGCTTTTCGTTTTCTGCTGTCCCTCACATACGGTACTATAGTCCGGAAACGAAACGTTTCCTCTTTCTTTCCCGTCTTGTGCCGCTGTCGGTGCGCCGCACGTTGGTCACCGTCGATTCGCTTCCTCTTTCTTCACTGTCTTTCGCCACTTTGACTGCCTATGCGCAGCCGCTTCCGCCGACATTTTGGAAGCAATGGCTTGAAGGCAAGAAACAATGGCGCCAAACGTTCCCGCTTTATCCGAATAAGGTGACACGCCGCATTTGTGCTGATTTTTACCATGCTGGCATCGTTCCGTCGCTGTTTCCGATTGAAGCCGGCTGGCCATTGCCGCATGGTTATTTATGGGAAACAGCTCCGTTCATTTGGCAAACATACGTCCTTCTGCCGCTTCTTCGTCAGCAAGGGAAGCCAATGGCGCTGACGGCACTCTTCCGG
The DNA here is from genome assembly GCF_000496575.1 of Geobacillus thermodenitrificans subsp. thermodenitrificans DSM 465. Taxonomy (GTDB): domain Bacteria; phylum Bacillota; class Bacilli; order Bacillales; family Anoxybacillaceae; genus Geobacillus; species Geobacillus thermodenitrificans. Next base: position 57,887 of record NZ_AYKT01000013.1, read on the forward strand.
TGGATTGACGAGAAAATCCGCACCGGGCTGCTCGCTCCACGTCGACTGCCTCTTGTCGGTCAGGACAATTACCGGCAGGCAGTCCATGAATATTTGCATTGGTTAAGTTTGCTCGGTTATCTTCGCTATGAGGGGAGAAGAAGGATTTGTTTGACTAAGCCGCTGTTGCTTCCAGCAACATTCGAAGACGTCATCCGCCAAGATGCAGTTTTTTTTGAGCAAATTTGCCAGACACCGACGCTTGCATCATATCGGACGATGCTTGAGTTTGGAGCTGACGTGAAAAATGAGCAAAAAACAGGAAAAGGGAGCGAAAATGGTGAATAATAATTCGTGTATCGATTGTTTAAGGAGGGACTATGACGGTGGAAGAGAATAAGGCAAAGAAATCGCTCCCGTCCCGGAGCGAAATCCCTGTCGAGGAAACGTGGCGGCTCGAGGACATTTTCCCAACCGATGATGTGTGGGAACAGGAGTTTCAGCAAGTAAAGGCGATGATTCCAAAAATCAGCGAATACAAAGGGCGGCTTGGCGAATCGCCGGAAGTGATGTATGAAGCGCTGCAATACCAAGATGAAGTATCGATGCGTCTCGGCAAGCTGTATACATACGCCCATATGCGCTATGACCAAGACACGACGAACTCGTTTTACCAAGGGCTCGACGACAGGGCGAAAGGGTTGTACAGCGAAGCATCGAGCGCGATGGCGTTTATCGTGCCGGAAATTTTGGCCATCGATGAAGCGGTGCTGCGTTCGTTTTTAGAGCAATACGAACCGCTTCGGCTGTATGAGCACGCGTTAGACGAAATCACGCGCCAGCGCCCGCACGTCTTGTCCGCTGAAGAAGAAGCGCTGTTGGCACAGGCTGCTGAGGTGATGCAGGCGACATCGTCGACGTTCAGTGCGTTAAACAACGCTGACTTAACGTTCCCGACGATTCGCGACGAAAATGGGGATGAAGTGGAAGTGACGCACGGCCGGTTTATCCGATTTTTAGAAAGTACCGACCGCCGCGTTCGTCGCGATGCGTTTCATGCAGTATACCATACGTACGAGAAGTTCCAGAACACGTTTGCCAACACACTTGCGGGCACGGTGAAAAAAGACAACTTTTTTGCTCGCGTCCGTCGCTACAAATCAGCACGAGAAGCGGCGTTAGATGCGAACAATATACCGGAAAGCGTCTATGATAATTTAATTGCCACAATTCATGAGCATTTACCGCTTTTGCACCGGTATGTGCGGCTGCGCAAAAGCGTACTAGGGCTTGACGAGCTGCATATGTATGACTTATATACTCCGCTCGTGCAAGATGTGAAAATGGAAGTGACATACGACGAAGCGAAGCAATATATGCTTGACGGGTTGGCGCCGCTTGGCGAGGAATATGTGTCGATCATCAAAGAAGGGCTTGAGAACCGATGGGTCGATGTGCGCGAAAATAAAGGAAAACGAAGTGGAGCCTATTCGTCAGGAGCGTATGGCACCCACCCGTATATTTTGCTGAACTGGCAAGATAATGTGAACAACTTGTTTACGCTCGTACATGAGTTCGGCCACTCAGTCCATAGTTACTATACGCGCAAAACGCAGCCGTATCCGTATGCTCATTATTCGATTTTTGTCGCTGAAGTGGCGTCGACATGCAATGAGGCATTGCTGAACGATTATTTGTTGAAAACGATCGATGATGAGAAAAAACGGCTATACTTGCTGAACCATTATCTTGAAGGATTCCGCGGTACTGTCTTTCGACAAACGATGTTTGCCGAGTTCGAGCATTTGATCCATCTGAAGGCGCAAGAAGGAGAGGCGCTGACAGCACAGACGCTCACATCGCTCTATTATGACCTGAACAAAAAATATTTCGGTGATGATATGGTGGTTGATGAGGAAATTGGTCTTGAATGGGCGCGCATCCCGCATTTTTATTACAACTATTACGTATATCAATACGCGACCGGCTTCAGCGCAGCAACGGCGCTTAGCAAGCAGATTTTAGAGGAAGGCGAGCCGGCGGTGAAACGGTACATCGAGTTTTTAAAAGCCGGCAGCTCTGATTATCCGATTGAGGTGCTGAAAAAAGCTGGCGTCGATATGACGAGCGCTGAACCGATTCGTCAAGCGTGTCAAGTGTTTGCAGAGAAGTTGGAAGAAATGGAGCGCTTGCTTGGAAAATAAAGAGGATGTGGCGTTATGGCCACATCCGTTTGGATGAAAACCCTTTAAACTGATGGCGGCGGTTCCAAGCTGTCAATAACCCGAGCAATGTGAGAAACAAGAAAAGCATCGTCGCCCAAAGAGGGAGCAGTTGCATAAGTCCTAAAAGATTGAGGAAAAACGCAGTCACAACAGCCACGATCCAAAGGAATAAAACGATTCGTCTTTTCATAAACGCCTGCCCCTTTTCGTTTGCTTCTAATTGAATCATATGTGCATTGGCTATGTAATCATGACAAGTGTCAAAGGCGAGGCCAATTATGACAATAATGTGAACAAACGAGCAAAGCGGTTGTCAATTTGTGTGGCCATTTGTTAAGATAAAAGCGTGAACGGAAGACAAAACTGATACCCCTTTGTTTGACCGTGAACAATTTCTCCCATCCCCTTTGTTGTCTTGACAACAAGAAGAAAGCCCGGCGTCAGCCGGGCTTTCTTCTTGTTTAAGACCGCGCATCTTCGATATAGCGCCAAAACGTTCCGTGTTTGACAGGCACCCGCTCCACTTTTTGCTTCAGCTGCAGCTTTTTCATTTCTGTTTCCGCTTCTTGGATAGTCCAGTTGTACACAACGGCAACTTCTTTCGTGGCGACAAATTTAAAATGGCTTAAAAATGACTCGAGCGGAGGGGGAGAGGACGGCTCGGGATGGAAGCCGAGCATTTCGGCGATTAATTCGACGTAAATGTCGTACGGATAGCATCCGGAAATTTTTATGCCTTCGTCTTCAATGTTCTCATTAAACAACACAAGTGTCGGCGTTTCGTCGACATCCATTTCCGAGGTGATTTTTACATCACACTGGAGCGCTTTCGCTGCCCCTGGTGAATGAATGTCGCGCAGGAATTCATCCACATCAAGTCCGGCTTCGGCGGCACATTCCGCCAGTACATTCAAGTCAGCAACGTTTTGTTTTTCGAGAAACAGCTGTTCCTGCAGTTTGCGCAAAAAGCGAATGCCGGCCCGTTTTCCTTGCATTTCCGCCGCTTTAATGGCGAGTGATGGGGCAAACGGACTCGAGATCGGGTTCTCCAGCCAGACGCTTCCGTCGCATGGCATGCCGGAGCGACTAGCTGTCCATTCCCACGCCTTGGCCATCGCTTCCAATTTTGCTCCTTTGCGCGCGTTCCATGTCGCCCACTTTCCGATCAATACGTACCTTATGGTAAAAAAACGGCCGTATTCAATCTTCAGCTTTTTGATGATCGGTTCAAGCCCCCAGCATTCCGGGCATAAAGGATCAATAAATAAGTAAAGCTCCAGCGGTTTGTTCGTGTTGCCTAGCGGCTGGGAAGGGGCATAAGACGACGCCGCTTTCCCAGCGAACTTCTTATTCAAGGGAATGCTCCTTTCTGTCCAAATGATCCGGGGTATTGACCATATGGTGGGCGGTGAGAACAAGCCGGTGATAAAACTGTTCGCGCGCCGGCCCGGACAAGCCGATTTCATCCATCGCCGCTCGCATACAGGCAAGCCATGCTTCCGCCCGTTTCGGTGTAATTTCAAACCGAAGATGACGCGCCCGCATCATCGGGTGGCCATGCTCGGCGGTATAAAGCGGAGGCCCACCCAAATATTGCGTTAAAAACTGTTTCTGCTTACGGGCGATTTCCGTGAAATCGTCCGGAAAAATCGGGCGCAAGTCCGGATGTGCGGCTACGCGTCGGTAAAACGCTTCGACAAGTTTCGTAATCGTTTCCTCTCCGCCGATCGCCTCATAAAGGGTCTGCCATTGTTCTCCCATTGCGGATGCTCCTTTTGTTTGAAAGTCATTCGTCGTCGTTTGATTGCTATTTTATCAACAGCAGACGTTTATCTCAAACAAAGTGACTTGAACACGGCGATTTACGCACGATAGCTTCGCAGTACGCGCTCAACGTACGCCTTCGTTTCGGCAAACGGTGGGACCCCGCCGTAACGGTCGACGCGGCCTGGCCCAGCGTTATAAGCAGCCAAGGCAAGGGTGGTATTCCCGTCGTATCGGTCAAGAAGCTGACGCAAATATTTTACCCCGCCGTCGATGTTTTGCGCAGGATCAAGCGGATTGTCAACCCCAAGCATTTTCGCCGTGCTCGGCATGAGCTGCATTAACCCAAGCGCCCCGGCTCGGCTTTTTGCGTCCGGGCGGAAGTTGGATTCGTGGCGAATGACAGCACGGACGAGCTGCGGGTCGACATCATATTTTTTGGCCGCAGCGTCAATGAGCGCATCAATCGAAGACGGCGCGACCGAGGATGATGTCGCCTGACTGTCCCGTTTAGTGGAATCGCTGCTGCTAGCAGGCGTGGAATTCTGCAACCCATGAGCTGACGATTCCGCTTGGCTTTCGAGGTACTCGGCAAGCAAGTTGGAAAACAATGATGGAACAGGTGATGACAATAAGCTTGAGCTCCTGGATGAGAGCGTTTGGAGTGATTGCCATTCGACAAGCAGTTTTAACGGTGAAACGGTCATCATCTTTCCTCCATTTCGTACTTGCGTGCATAAAAGCGGGCGATTTTATTTGGTGCCGGGCGGCGTGGAATGCCGAGCGTCCCGAGCAAGCGCAAAAATCGCTCTTCGCCCGCTTCAGCGTTGTCCGTCTCATATTCAAGTTCGTAATCTTCGCTTTGCAAATAGCGGTTATGGTCAAGGCATAACGTGCCACCTTCATGCGGCCATTCGGCACGGTCAGTGACGAGGGAGCCGAAGCAACGGACATCATGCGGGTCGACGTTCATTTCCCTAAGCAGTACTGCGATCGCTCCCTGTGGAGCTGCGCCGGCGAGCAATGCCTCTGCTTCGGACGGCGTGAGCGGTTCGTGCGTTTCTAAGATCGTTCCGTCGGTTTGCGTTTGTTTTAACGTCAAGGTAAAGCGCCCGTCTTTCACCCGGATGCGCAATGCAGCCGCCTGTTCTTTTAAGGCGAACAAAGGGGTGTCAAAGTAATGATTTTCTTGGCGACGGAAAGCGCCATCATCGAGGCGGAAAGCAGCACGAACCGCGTCGAATTCCGCTGCGGTCAACAAATTTTTTAATTCGATTTCCACTTCTTGATACATGATTGATCTCCTTCGAGCAAGACATCGTCTCTTTCTATTATCAGTTGTTTTGCGGTGAATATCAATTATTTCGTCTGCATAGGGTGAATATGGTAAAATAATGGGCGGATGGTTGATGCGGAAGGAGAGAAAGTATGAGCAACAAAGTGACTGTTGAACGGGCGGAGCGGAAAGACGGTCGGCTTTGGCTGTATGCTGACAATGTCCCGGTTCCGCTTGCCCATGTAACGCCAAAACGCCATATGCTCGTCGATTCGGATGCATTGGCGTTTGTGTACATTTTGGAAACCGATGACCGTTTTCTTTATGTCATCATTCCGAAACAGTGGTGGCCAGAGTTGAAAGCGGCATTTGCCGAGGGTGAACCGATCTGGCTTGAGAGCGAAGGGATGGCGCTCGAACTCGAACAGTTTGGCGAAGAATTAGCTTACTTGCTTGAAAATATTCGCGACAACGCCAATTATGGCGAGACGTTTGAACAAGCGGTGCAAGAAGTGTTTTTTGCCGAGTAAGCAAGCCGGGTGCCTGCCTTTAAGGGGGGACGGGGTTGGAGCGCAGGTCTCCAAGTAGGCCGTTGAATGCTCCAAAAAGAGCGGCAGAGGCCGAAGCAGATGAAAAACATGTGGGCAGGTGATACAATGGTAAAACATTGGGATTTGTTTTTAGCCCCGTATAAACAGGCGGTCGAAGAGTTGAAAGTAAAATTAAGGGGGATTCGTGCTCAGTTTGAGATGAGTGAGACGCATTCGCCGATTGAATTTGTCACTGGGCGGGTGAAGCCCATTGCCAGCATTTTAGATAAAGCACAAAAGAAAAACATCCCGCTCGACCGCCTCGAGGAAGAGATGCAAGATATTGCAGGGCTGCGTATTATGTGTCAGTTTGTTGATGATATTAAAACGGTTGTCAAGTTACTGCGCCAACGCAACGATTTTACGATCGTTGAGGAGCGTGATTATGTCACGCAAAAAAAAGAAAGCGGCTATCGCTCATATCACATTGTAATCCGCTACCCGGTGCAGACGATTCACGGCGAGAAAAACATTTTGGCCGAAATTCAAATTCGCACGTTGGCGATGAATTTTTGGGCGACGATCGAACATTCGCTCAATTATAAATATAGCGGCCGTTTTCCGGAAGATATTAAAGCCCGGCTGCAGCGTGCGGCAGAAGCAGCCTACCGCCTTGATGAGGAAATGTCGAAAATACGCTTCGAGATTCAAGAAGCGCAAGCTGCTTTTTCACGAAAACAAGAAGCAAAAGGGGAAGGGCAATGAAACGAACGGACGCACCGCTGGCGTTTGCCATTACCTCAAAAGGGGATGATACTTCGAACGCCCTCGCGCAGAAGATGAAAACGTATTTGCTTGATTTCGACTTGCGTTACGATGAAGAGGCCCCTGACTTAATCATTTCCGTAGGTGGGGATGGAACGCTTTTATACGCGTTCCATCGCTATTGCCACCGGTTGGACAAGACGGCGTTCGTCGGCATCCATACCGGTCATCTCGGTTTTTATGCTGACTGGGTGCCGGAAGAAATTGAAAAGCTCGTCATCGCTATCGCCAAAACGCCGTACCAGGTCGTTGAGTATCCGTTGCTTGAGGTGACGATCCGCTATCTTAACGGCGGGAGCGAGGCGAAGTATTTGGCGCTCAATGAATGTACGGTGAAATGTGTCAGCGGCACGCTCGTCATGGACGTTGAGATCCGCGGCGACTTGTTTGAACGGTTTCGTGGTGACGGGCTGTGCATTTCGACGCCGACCGGCAGCACGGCATATAATAAAGCGCTCGGCGGGGCGATTTTGCATCCATCGCTTGAAGCGATTCAAGTGACGGAGATGGCGTCGATCAACAACCGCGTCTTCCGGACGATCGGTTCGCCACTCGTGCTGCCGGCGCATCATACGTGTCTGCTAAAGCCTGTCAACAATGTCGATTTTCAAATTACGATCGACCATTTGTCACTATTGCACAAAGAGGTCAAATCGATTCAGTGCCGGGTCGCCGATGAAAAAGTGCGTTTCGCCCGCTTCCGACCGTTTCCGTTTTGGCGGCGGGTGCGTGATTCGTTTATCGCTGACTGACAACAAATGTCCGATTGTTGTTGCCTGATCAGCGTTCAGCTGGCGTGCTGGAGTTGGATTAGCCCGCCGCCCAACGGCGAAAATTTGCAACTATAGACAGAGAGGTAGACGACCATTGCCGCCATTTACGTTGACATTTTCAATCAATGAACAGCATGATGGAAAACTGCTGCGTCAATTTTTGCAAGAGAACGGCATTTCGCGGACTGCACTCACCGATATTAAATTTCACGGTGGGGCGCTCTACGTTAATAGCCGTCCAGTCACGGTCCGCCACGTGTTGCGCGCTGGTGAGACGCTCTCGGTCGTCTTTCCACCGGAGAGGACAAGCGACTGGATGGGCCCTGAAGCGATGCCGCTAGATATCGTGTATGAAGACGAGTACGTCCTTGTTGTCAACAAACCGGCGGGGTTGGCGACGATTCCGTCGCGCCACCACCCAGGCGGAACGCTTGCCAATGGCTTATTGCATCATTATCGGCAGCAGCAGCTTGATTCGACCGTCCATATCATCACTCGGCTTGACCGCGACACGTCCGGGCTTGTACTCGTCGCGAAGCATCGCCATGTTCATCATTTGCTGTCGACATTGCAGCAAAAAGGACAAGTTACGCGCACGTATGAGGCCGTGTGCCATGGTGTGATCGACGAGGAGGAGGGGACGATTGACGCGCCGATCGGCCGGCAAAACGACAGCATCATCGCCCGTGAAGTGCGCGAGGATGGAAAGCGGGCCATCACCCATTTCCGTGTGCTTGAGCGGCTTTCTGGCTATACATACGTTTCGCTTCGGCTTGAGACAGGGCGTACGCATCAGATCCGCGTCCATTTGGCTTATCTTGGCCATCCGCTTGCCGGCGATGAGCTGTACGGAGGAAGCCGGGAGATAATCGGCCGCCAAGCGCTGCATAGCCGACAGCTGTCTTTTTTTCACCCGTTTGCCAGACAGCTGTATACGTTTACCGCTCCGCTTCCTGATGATATGGCGCGTCTCATTGAGGCGGCGCGCAAGTGAAAATCAGGTCAAGAAAATGTACGGAACTTTTCGGGTACGTGCGGCATCGACGATGGGACAGAGACCGTCGTCATCTCCGGATAACGCAACGCAGTCAGCGCACCGCCAAATACACAGCCTGTGTCGATGTTGACGGTTCGACCGACAAAGCGCGGTTTTTCCACCGGAGTGTGGCCGTACACGATCCACGCATCGCCGCGATACCGTTTTGCCCAGTCGCGGCGCACAGGTGTACCGTCTGGGTTCGTTTCGCCCGTGATGTCGCCGTAAAGGACAAACGTCTTCACTTTTTTATCCATCCGGCCGATATAATCGTGGCGAATGCCGGCGTGGGCGATGACGAGGCGTCCCTCATCTAAAACAGCATAGAGCGGTGCTCCTTCATATAGACGAATGAACTTGCGGCGGATCATCTCTTGTTCGCTCGGAGGCAAAGCATGGTACTCAGCGACCGTCGTCTCGAGCCCGTGGGTGACTTGCACATTTCGCCCTAAAAAAAAGCGGTATAATTTATTGCAATGGTTGCCGGGCACATAGTGGGCAAGCTTGCGGTCGACAAGGGCGCAGACGATGTCAATCATTTTCAGCGACTCAGGACCGCGGTCCGTCAAATCACCGACAAAACCGAGCTTCCGCCCGTCTGGATGAATCGGTATCCCTTCGTCCCATACATAACCGAGTTTTTCCGTTAATGCGGTAAATTCGCGATAACAACCATGAATGTCACCGATGATGTCGATGTGCATGTTGTGTGCTCCTTTCCTGTTGGGTGTAGTTACTAACAGCGTGCCCGTCCGACGGAAGGAACAGACATTTTGAGTTAGGCAAAAAAGCAAAGCCGCTTACCGGCAAGCAGTAAGCGGCTATTCGTCGTCGCTAGCGAACATAAATTTTCTTGTCCGCGAATGGACGTTTAAGACGAGTCCAATGGCCAGCATATAAGTGGCGAGCGAGCTTCCCCCGTAACTGATAAATGGCAGCGGCAGCCCCGTAATTGGCAAGAGTCCGATCGTCATGCCGATGTTTTGAAACACTTGAAACGTAATCATGCCCGCTACACCGGCGCATAAACAGCTGCCGTACAAATCGTTGCTCTCTAGCGCGGTATGAACAAGGCGATAGACAAGCAGGAAGAAGAGTGAGACGACGATGCTTGAGCCGACAAACCCGAACTGTTCGGCGATGACGCCGAAAATAAAGTCCGTATGTGCTTCAGGCAAGTATACTTGCAAATTGCCAAGTCCTTTCCCATATAATTCCCCTGACCCGATGGCCATAAGCGAACGGACGAGTTGGAACCCTTGTTCGTTTGAATACTCATACGGGGCAAGCCAGCCGTAAAATCGGTTTAACTGATAGTCTTCTTTAATGATATATTGATGAAAGAAATCAGGAAAATAAAAGTAAATAAAGACTATCGTCGCCACAGCTGCCACTCCGGAAAAGACGATGCCGAAAATAATGCGCCAACGGATGCCGGAAATAAGCACCAATGTGGCGGTGATGGCGACAAACACCATCGACATTCCCATATCCGGCTGTTTAGCAAGCAAAAAGAGTGGCGGCAAAACAGTAGCGGCGATTTTGCCGAGCAATTTGAAGTCATCGCCAACCGTCGGATCGGGATATTTTTCCCGATGATTGACAATGATACGGCTGAGAACGATGATCATAAAGATTTTCATCAGCTCAGACGGCTGGAAGTTCCCGCCCGGCAGGCTGTACCAGCTCGTTGCCCCTTTGACCGTCACAGTCCCCGGGACGTTCAGCTCAAGGCCAAGCAATAGCAGCATCCCGAATCCATACAAATACCAAGCGATTTGAAACAGACGGTCATAGTCGATAATCATCGTCAAGGCAATGACGACTGCACCAATGGCGTACCATTGCAGCTGCTTGGCGGCGAAGTTGACATTTTGCAGTTTCTCTGGCAACAGCACCTCCGCGCTATGGATGGCGATGGCGCTGACGACGGCCATTAAGAATAAAACAAACAACAAGTGGTAATCGAGTTTCGATTGGGAAAAACGATCATGATCCATGGAACGATCCTCTCCATTTAAATGTACCATATACCATATTAACGAATTCGGCTTGTTTTGCAAAGTGGGAAAAATCGTCGTCGGCGCCAAGAAAGCGGGAAGCAAAAGAGCGGCAGCTCATTTACATTGTCCGCGGCATATCCTATAATAGAATTAACACCTGGTGCTAATATTAAATAATAATTAGGAGGATGAACGAATGACATTATCATTGGAAGGACGTACATATGTCGTCATGGGGGTGGCGAACAAGCGGAGCATCGCCTGGGGAATCGCCCGTTCGCTCCACGCTGCCGGTGCCCGACTCGTATTTACATACGCCGGAGAGCGGTTTGAAAAGGAAGTACGGGCGCTTGTCGATACGTTGGAAGATGAACGTTCGCTTCTGTTGCCGTGCGATGTGGCAAATGACGAGGACATCGTTCAATGTTTTGCGCAAATTAAAGAACAAGTCGGCGTTATTCATGGTGTCGCCCACTGCATCGCCTATGCCAATAAGGATGATTTAAGCGGCGAGTACATGAAGGTGAGCCGCGACGGCTTTTTGCTTGCTCATAATATTAGCGCCTATTCCCTCACTGCGGTGGCACGCGAGGCGAAAGAGCTCATGACCGAAGGCGGCAGCATCGTCACTCTCACGTACTTAGGCGGTGAGCGCGTTGTGCAAAACTACAATATCATGGGAGTGGCGAAAGCGTCGTTGGATGCGAGTGTCAAATACTTGGCAAACGATCTAGGCAAATACGGCATCCGCGTCAACGCCATTTCCGCAGGCCCTATTCGCACGCTGTCGGCCAAAGGAGTGAGCGATTTCAACTCGATTTTAAAAGAGATCGAGGAGCGCGCACCGCTCCGTCGGACGACGACGCAAGAGGAAGTCGGTGATGCAGCACTGTTTTTGTTCAGCGATTTATCGCGTGGCATCACCGGGGAAATCATTCATGTCGACTCTGGATACCATATTTTAGGATACTAAAAAAAGAGGCAGCCGCCCTAGTACGTGGGGCGGCTGTTTTTTGTCCGTCTGAGGGCAATTATCGGAATGGAAGGCATACATATATAAAGGTAAGGCAAGCGTGAAAGGGGGATTGGCGTGCGGAAAGAAAAAGTTGTAGAAACAAAGCCGCTGCTTTACATTGTGCAGCCAAAGGACATGCGGGCCGTGGCGCATATGCAAGAAACGTTTACATGGGCGAATCGCTCTCGCCAGAAGAAAACGGACGGTGTCGCTCAACAGGTTGGGGAGGAGCAGAGAACGTTTTTCGTCAAAAAAAGGGAGTTTCAAGCGATGACGCTTGATGAGAAACTTGCTTTTTTAACGGATCTGCCTGCCCATTTGCCGCCGCTCAAATGTGAATTTGCCACGAAAGAGCAAAGCTATGAAGGGGTGCTGAAACGGTGCACGGCGACCGAATTGACGGTCGTCGATGAACAAGGAGACGAAACGGCCATCGAGCGCACGCAGCTTCTTTCTGTGACGATGATCGGGTTTGTGCAATAATCGATGATCAATGCCCCTCGAAATCAGGAGATCTTTTTGTCTCGATGCCGTTGTTTAAGACGTTAAGAAGTCGGCGGGCACAAATGTTGGTTGCTGTGCATTGTCCGCCGACTTACGGTGGTGAGCTGCGTTCCTAGGGGCATCTGCCGTTCTGGGAACGCTCGTTTTTTACAACGAATCGAGCCGTCTCTCGATTTCCTCCCATTTTGCCTGTTCATAAGCCATTGCTTCCGCCAGTTCCGCTTCGGTGATAGGCACGTTCCGGATATATTTTTCCACCGCCAGCTCATGCAAATCATACGGAAACAGTAGATCGATAAACAGCACCTTTTTTTCCTTTTTCGTCAGCGGGCGCACGTCCTCATACGCTTCAAGCACGATATCGGCTTTTGTTTTTCCTTTCTCGTCTGTTTCAAAAAGAAACGGTGCCATCATTTTACGGACATCGCGAATTGGCAAGTCGAAGGCAGTTGTATCGAGATCGATGATCCAGACGTTTCCGTCTTCTCCACGCAGCGAGTTCCCTGTCCCATAGTCTTGGTGACAAAGTGAAGGTCGTTTCTTCATTTGCTCAACCCATGTCTCGTAATACGATTCTAGTAGTTGTTGCAACACTTCCTCCCCTTTTTCAATAAAGCGGTCGATTTCGGCCAAATACAGGCGGGAAAACGGATCGTCGCGATCCAATTTGGCGAGCTGCTTCCATGCCTCGAGTTGCCGGCATCGCTTCATATAATGCTTCGGCCATTTGCCGAGTTTACTGAATACCGGAACACCGGGCGGTGGTTCGTAGCCGACTGACTGCTCATGAAAATGAGCAAGGGCTTCGATCATAGCAATTAAATCGTCGTGGACGTTCAAATCAAACGGTGTTCCTTCAATCCAGTCGTACAGCACAAATAAAAACGGGCCGTATTGTTTAAACAGGCGGTGGTTGCGTGTCTCAATGATGCGCGGAACATAAAGCCCCTTTTTTGCCAAAGTGTCTTGTGCGTAAATCGAGAAGAGGGCCTTTTTTTTCGGACGGTGAATGCGTTTTAGGCATTTCGGCCCGTCATCGGTATACACTTTCCAGACGAGTGCCATTTGCCCGCTTTGTATGACTTCAATCGCTTTGGCTTCGACGTCCCACTGCTTTAACAGTAACCGCGCCATGTGGACGAGCCGTTCGTTGGTGACTGGCGACGTGGTTGAATAAACGGTTTGATCAGCCATCATCAGTCCCTGCTTTCCTTTTTTTTCTACTGTATGGTCGATGACGGCTGCTGTCTATAGCCATTTATCCCGAGTTAAAAAAAATGGGTGAACGTCCAGCCGGTTCATCACCTAGAAGGGCGTTTGACGGATGCCCGTTTGCTGCATAGGCATGCACAGTGGGAAAGGAGCACACGTATGATATAAAAACAAACTTTTGCCTGAACTTTTTTAGAAGACGGGGGAAATTTCATGAAAATCGCCATGATTGCGACGGAAAAACTGCCAGTGCCGCCCATCCGGGGAGGGGCGACACAAATTTATCTCGATGCGACAGCGGCGATCATGGCGCGAAAACACGACGTCACTGTGTTGTCGATTCGCGACCGTGATCTGCCGGACGTGGAGAAAAACAAAAATGGGGTATCCTATCGACGTTTCTCCCAAGAAACATATATACAAGAAGTGGCCAACCATTTGCGCACGGAAACGTATGACGTCATTCACGTATGCAATCGGCCGCGCTGGATTCGCCACATCCGTGAAGCTTCACCAGACAGTGCTCTTGTGTTAAGCATCCATAATGAAATGTTCCGCGACGATAAAATTTCCTATGCCGAAGGAGTCGATTGTATCAACGCAGTCAAACAAATTGTAACTGTGAGTGACTATATCAAGATGACCATTTGCGATCGCTTTCCACAGGCGATTGGAAAAGTAGCGACCGTTTATTCAGGGGTCGATGTCGAGACGTTCCAACCGAAATGGACAGCGCAAGGGGAGAAAATCTATGCGGCTATCCGCCGTGAGCTCGGGCTCGAGGGAAGAAAAGTTGTGCTGTTTGTCGGGCGATTAAGCAAAGTGAAAGGCGCCCATTTGCTTCTTGAGGCGTTGCCGTCAATCATCAAAAAGCACCCAGAAGCGGTGATCGTGTTTGTCGGCTCGAAATGGTTTGGCGACAACGAGGTGAACAGCTACGTCCGTTACTTGTATACCCTTGGGGCGATGTACGAAAACAATGCGATGTTCATTCAATTTGTCAAGCCGGAGCAAATTCCACAGCTGTACACGATGGCTGATTTGTTCGTTTGCCCGTCCCAGTGGCAAGAGCCATTGGCACGCGTTCATTATGAGGCGATGGCGGCCGGGCTGCCGATCATTACGAGCAATCGCGGGGGAAACCCCGAGGTGATTGAGAACGGCAAAAATGGTTATATCGTCAAAGATTTCAGCAACCCTGAAGCGTACGCAGCACTCATTAATAAGCTGTTTGACGAACCATCATCTTCCATCCAAATGGGCAAATACGGGCGGCAGAAGGTCGAACGGGAATTCAACTGGGAAGTGGTAGCCGCAAAGTTGTTGCGCGCTTACGGGGAAGAAAGGGGGTAAAGCGGTTGCAGTCACAATGGATTGCTGACAAAGTACTCGAACTGTATCCGTACGAAGTTGAGCAGATTGAGCTTCAGGTGATGCGGCCGAAGGAAACGGTCTGGACGGTTGCTACAGATGAGGGAGAGAAAGTGTTGCGGCAACGGGCGACGCTGCCGGAGCGGATGCTGTTTTATGCCGAGGCGCATTGGCATTTGCAGCAGCGGCAGTTTCCGATTGCCCCGTTATGCCGGACGAAAAACGGCGGTCTATGCGTCGCAGGAGGGGAGCAGGCATACGCGCTATACGATGCCGTCAGTGGCAAGGAAGTGGGCTATTACAATGTCGAACAGCTTGAAAATGCGTTCGAATTTCTTGGTTTGTTCCACGCCGCCTCGCAACAGTTTTCTCCAAGCTCGAAGGCGAAAAAACGAAACCGGCTTGGAAAGTGGCCAAAGGCGTATACTTGGAAATTGCAAGAGCTGTCTGGCTACAAGAAAATGGCAGCCGCATTTGCCGATGATCCGTTTTCTGTCCTGTTTTTTGAAGCCGCTGACGCAATGATCGCCGCAGCTGAAGAGGCGACCAAGCAACTAGAGAGCGACGCCTACGCTGAATGGACAGCCGGACCGAACCGGTGGACAGGATTTATCCATAAAGATATTTCCTTGTCACACCTTATCGAAACGGAGGAGACGATGATGATGAGTTATCTTCCCGCAGTCGTCATCGACTTGCCGGTGCGCGACATTCAAGTGCTGCTCCATAAAATCATGAAAAAGATGGCGGTGTGGGATGAAGAACTGGCTGCACGGCTTCTGCAAGCGTACCATCGCGTCCATCCGCTTACCGACGATCAATACAGGCTGCTCGAAGCGGAGCTGTTGTTTCCACACTTGTTTGCTTCTGTCGCCCGCAAGTATTATTTAAAGGCGAAAGACAATTGGTCAGATGAAAAATATATGTGGGAGATACAGACGGCTATTACGGTTGAGCGGTCAAAACAAGACGCGCTCCACCGCACGCCGCTGCCATCGCTTTTGTAAAGGAGGTGCATGAGGTTGGACCACATTCCGAAACTCGATTTGCAGCCGTTTCGTTTTTCCCCGCCTGGGCCGATGGGATGGGGATGGATAGAAGATGATGAGTTTTTCGATCAGCTATTGCTTGGATTAGAGGAAGAAGGGGAAGACGAGGAAGAAGAGGAAACAGACGTTGACTTGCCGCCTGTCCTTGTTGAGTTGGGCACGGAAGGGGAAGGACAAGAAGCTGTTATCCCGCTGCCACTAAGGCAACTGGAGAAGAGCAAAAAAGAAAAGCGAACCGTTAAGCGGAAAAAAGAAAGCCGTCGGGAAACACGGCTGAAAAAGACGGTTCAAAACGAAGAGCTGGTGTCAGTGAAACAAGCAGCAGACGATACCCTTCAAAAACAGAGCCAGCAGGAGAAATGGAAGACGAACGAGGTTCAAAGCGAAATACTGGAGCTAGTGAAGCAATCGGTAGCAGACAGTGGACAAAAACAGCGTCAGCTAGCAGAGCAAGAGAGCAAAAAGGCTTTGCAACAGGCAGTTCAGCGGCAGGTGGCCGTTCCATTTGTTCTTTCTTCCACCTATGCCAACCGTCCAAAAGCAGCCGGGACAAACAAAAGAAGCAATATGTTTGCGATTGGATAAGACAAAAGGATGCTGCCTCATAGGGCGGGCATCCTTTGTTTTTGTCTGTTCTGTATACCCAGAAGGCATTGCTGCTAGAGGGAAGAAGTTTGGCTCTTATGGCTGGCGAGCGCTTCCGCATAAACAGCCTCAAGACGGCTGGCGACATGTTTGAACTGAAAATGTGTTTCCACAAGTTTTCGTGCTGTTTTGGCCATGCGTTCGGCATGTTCTTTTTGTTCAAGCATGTAGCTGATGGCCTCGGCAAAGGCTTGCTTGTTCGTGTAATCATCAATGACGATGCCCGTTTGTCCGTGTCGGACGATTTCGGCGTTGCCACCGCGGTTGGTCGTCACGACTGGAATGCCAGCGGCCATCGCTTCGTAATGGACGCGGGCGAGCGGCTCGTGCCATTGGGAGCTGCATACAAATACATCGGCCATTAACAGCAGTTTTGGAATATGAAAGTGCGGAATGTAATTCGTGAAGATGACGTGGTCACCTAACGGCGCAGCGAGTTGATGCAACCAATCAATATATTCGTTTCGGCTGTTGTCGCTAAACCACTTCCCACCAGTGATGACAAGCACTGCCTCGGGATGGCGTGTCAGCAGGGACGGCAAGGAGTGAATCAGGACATGTGGGCCTTTTGTTTTGCTAAGACGACCGATAAATAAAATGACTTTTTTGTCGACGAGTCCATGTTCCTCACGCAAAGATTGGCGGATGCGCGCCCCTTCTTCCGTCCAAACCGGAACGTATTGATCTAAGTCCACTCCGGAATAAATCACGTTAATTTTTTGAGGATCAACCGGATAGCGGCCTGTCACTGTCCGTTTAATATATTCGCTAACGGCGGTAAGCCGCGTACAAGCCATCAGTGCCCGTTCAGCTTCCGTCGGCGTGATTTTCAGCGGCGAAAACATGTCGTTATGGAGACTCAGCACAAAGGCGCTGTGCGGTGCTGCGGTTTGGTAACTAGCGAGAGGCGCAGGGCGATTGAACACGTGGACGACGTCGAAACGGTTTGCAGCTAGCGCGCGCGCTACATCGGCTTCGTATGTCATCTTCGGAAAACGGATATAGTGGATGTTTTCGACCGTCTCTTCAGATGGCAAGAGCGGATCGGCTACAGAAAAAATGGTTAGTTTGTGGGAGCGGGCAATGAACGGTGCGATTCCGTCAATCATGACTTGAATCGCACCGCCCTTTATTGCTGGTGAAGGCAGTTTTTCCGTGCAAACGTAGGCGATGTTCATGGCTGCTCACCCTTGTATAACGAACGGATGTATTCGATTTCTTTTTGCAATCCATCTATGAGCGTGATAGTCGGTTCGTATGCGAGCAGCTGTTCTGCTTTTGTCAAGTCGGCCCATGTCTGTTTCGGCTCCCCGCGGGCGGCGGACGTATAGTGGATCGTCGCCTTTCTTCCGGTCAACACTTCAAGCAAGTGAATCACATCATTCACGGATGCACGTTCTTTCCCGCCGATGTTGATCGTTTCCCCGATTACATGATCTCGTTCGAGCGCGGCTGCCGTCCCGTCGATGCAATCGGAAATATAGGTGAAATCGCGCGATTGCGTTCCGTCGCCGAATACGGTGAGCGGCTGACCAGCGAGCAGTTGGCGAATAAAGCGGTGGAACGACATATCGGGGCGTTGGCGTGGCCCGTAAACGGTAAAATAGCGCAAAATGACAACTGGTACGGCAAACTCGCGGAAATAGACGCGGCATAAATGCTCGCCTGTGAGCTTTGTAATGCCGTATGGAGAGAGCGGAACTGGTTCGAGCGTTTCCGACAGCGGACCACTCCGTTCACCGTAAACGGACGAGGTTGAAGCATAGATGAACCGTTTGAGGGGCAAGTCTTTGCACGCTTCCAACAGCCGTTGTGTAACGGAAATGTTGTGCACTGCATAGTCGGCAAAGTCCGTTCCCCAGCTTGTTCGCACGCCGGGCATACCGGCTAAATGGTATACGGCTTCCACATCTTTTAACAATGCTGGCAAGTCGGCTGTCAGCAAATCCGTCTCAACCAACGTAAACCGCGGATGGGATTGCAAATGGGCGATGTTTTTCATCTTCAGCGGCGCCGGTGTTGGCCCGATAAAGCCGTCGACGCCGATGACTTGGTGTTGATCGTTTTCGAGCAGTTTTTCACATAAATGAGAGCCGATAAATCCGGCCGCTCCAGTGACGAGAATGTTCATGGACGTCCCACCCCCACGTAGCGCAAGCCGCTTTGTTCGACAGCGCGGCGATCTAAGCAATTTCGTCCGTCAAAGACGAGTGTCCCGTTCATTGCCGCTTTCACTTCTGACCAGTCAAGTGTGCGAAATTCGTCCCAGTCGGTGGCGATGATCAGGGCATCTGCGTCTTGGATCGCTTCGTGCACCGATTGTACTTGTATGACATTGGCAAGCGGTGCCGTTAGCGTCGCCTTCGGGTCGTAGGCAGCGACCGTGCAGCCCGATCCACTTAACTGACGGATGAGCGCTTCGGCGGGGGAAAAGCGGGTATCGTCTGTGTTCGGCTTAAAGGCGATGCCAAGCACGGCTATTTTTTTACCGTTCAACGGAGCAAGCTCTTTATTCAGTTTGTTGAGACAAACGTCAATTTGAGTGGCGTTGACAGATTGGACTGCCTGTAGCAAGCGGGGCTCGACATCACGCGAGCGCGCCGCATGTTCGAGTGCTTTCACATCTTTGGGGAAGCAGGAGCCTCCATAGCCGAGACCAGCTTGCAAAAAATGCGGTCCTATGCGCGGGTCGAAGCCAATCCCGCGGGCGACGTCGTTGATATCGACGGCAAATGCGTCGCAAATGCGCGCCATTTCGTTGATAAAGGATATTTTGGTTGCTAAAAAGGCGTTGGCGGCATATTTGATCAGTTCCGCCCCGGTGAGGCTTGTCGTGACGTAAGGAGCGTTGATGCCGGCATACATGGTCTGCACGACAGCAAGCGACCGATCGTCATCCGGCTCGAGGCCGACAACGATTTTGTCCGGATGAAACATATCGTAAACAGCCGACCCTTCGCGCAAAAACTCCGGATTGGATACGATGCGGAATAAATGTGGGGCTACTCCTTTTCGGATGAGTTCAGCGCGCATCCATTCATTCGTCCCCGGAGGGACAGTGCTTTTTGTGACGATCGTTTTGTACGATTCGATCGTGGCGGCTAAACGGTCGAGCACCGCTTCGATATAGCGTAAGTCGGCGCTGCCGTCCGGCCGCGGCGGAGTGCCGACGCAAATGACAATGACGGCCGCCCGTTTAATATAATCCCAGCGGCCGCTAAATGTTAAATAGTTACAATTTTTAGTGATTAACTCTTCTAACCCCGGCTCATAAAACGGAACTTCTCCGTTGTTGAGCAGGTGAATTTTCCGTTCATCATGGTCGATGCAATGCACCTCATGCCCAAGTTCAGCGAGGACGGCTGCAGTGGTCAGTCCGACGTAGCCAGCGCCGATGATGCAGATATTCATGCTAATAGGCCTCCTTCACGAAATCTTCTTTTATAGCGTATTAACGGACAAGTTTTGTTTGCTATGGCAAGCGCCTAAAACGCCGGAAATAAAGCAGCCTATTTTGGGAAGACAATCTCCCATGTCATTCGGAAACGAATACGACAAGGATATAGAGGACAAGGAGGGGGAGTGGTGGTCAAAAAGGTGATCATCCCCGCGGTCGGTTATGGGACAAGAGGCTTGCCGGAGCCATAAGTCCATGCAATAGTAATAGCGGTTTTTTCGATGAACATAATATTGCTTTGTTTTAGTTTAGAAAATTTAGGGGCATGAAATCCTGTCTCGTATCGTTTGGAATGAAGCAAGAGGGGAAAATCGGTTTGCTCCTCATTTAGCTGCTTGAGCACGTACCGCTGGCCTGTTTTTCTTTTTTGTATAAGCCATATCTTTTCGTTCTTCCGTTCGCCGATGACGTCAGTTTCGATTTCCAACAGGCTGTAATTGTTGAAAACATCAAATAACAGGCGAGATCGTCAGTTCCTCTTAGCGCAATGGTCGATTAGTAACAGTTTATGTAAGAGAAAAAGAAATGGTGTAGACAAGCGCACTAGTCAGCGAGAAGACGGCACTGCCTAAAATGAAGCGCCGGCTGCGCTGTTTGGACGCCAGCCGGCGATGTTGTTTTCTCTCGTTATTCCACCTCGTCATCCAAATTCGTTGATGAGGATGACTGCATGGAAGCAGGGAGATCGATTGCAGTGATCGTGGTTGCATCGAGGGTAAGCGTGTGCCCTCCATCTTCGTAAAAACGGTCAACCAACAGCGAAACGGTGTTTGTCTGCGGCTCGAAACCGAGAAAAAGCGCATTGTAATACGTCTCATTCGCAGTGTGCACGTTCACTTCAGTGTCGGGCAGGAGCGCAGTTAACTGTTCGTAAAGAGCGCCAGGCAGTTGGGGCAGTTGGGGGCGAACCGGCTGCTGGGTTGGTCGTCGGGTCGGTCGCCGCTCGAAAAATACATGATACATTGTGTCGCCTCCTTTCTTGTGTTAAAAACCTATACTTCATCATATGATTGGCGTAGGAGAGCGTTTGGGTAAACGTCCGTACGAAGACGAATTCGCCCGCCGCTACATGAAAGAGAAGGGGAAAAGAGACTTCCTTTTGCGGTCATGGGGAGTGGAGAGGGGGAGGAATGTGGATAGTCCGTTTTCGTTTGTTCTTCTTTGTTTGGCTAGCTTCCGCCTGACGAGGCTCATCGTGTATGATACGATCACCAACTGGCTGCGTCAGCCTTTCCATGAATGGGTGGAAGAGGAGCTTCCGGATGGAAGAAAGGAAGTATTTCTCGTTTTGAAGGGAAACGGGGTGCGCCGCTGGTTCGGCGAATTGTTGAGCTGCTACTGGTGCACTGGGATATGGTGTGCAGCGTTTTGTTACGCTGGTATTACGCTGTGGCCGGGCGTTTTTCAACCGCTCATCGTGTTGCTTGCCATTGCCGGCGGGGCAGCGATCATTGAGACGGTTGTCGGCAAATGGCTCTCATAGAGAGACATTGCCGACTTAGGCCGCGATCGGCCAATGAGGATTGACCATTGATGCGACCGATTGTCAATAGCTGTTTGACGAGAAGGGGACACCGTTCACCTCAGGAATGAGAAAACCGGCCTAAGAGCAGGCCGGCTAAGAAAAGAAGACGCGCCGCCGAGCGATGTGAAGCGAAGGAAAGAACCGTTTACCATTGGATGGCGATATGGTTGGCTGCGGGTACGCCTTTTGGCAATTCAGAGCAATACACAAAACCATCGACTGTCAACGATCGAGCGCTGCCGGACGGGCGGACGGCGATCTCAAATTGGGAAAAACGCCGTTCTTCTCCGGGTTCGAGCGGAGAACCATGGAGCGGGGCGATCCAATATTCGCCGTTTTGCCGCACTTTCTCTCGCCAGTTTTCTTGGATGAACGTCCAGCTTTCCCCGCTGTTTCCGGCAAGCAGTTCCTGTTCCGCACGGGAGCTTTGGGGCAGCACAATTTTTCCGCTCAGTACTGCTATTTTCGGCGGCGAGAGACGGAGGCAAACAATGAGATGGTGAAGTGGTGTTGTCCCGCTGTTGCGAATGATGAAATCACCGATCACGGTCATTTCTTCTTCGTCAAGATGTGGCGGAATGACAATAGAATAGTGAAACAGCGCCGAGACCGAGGCAACCGGTTCAGCCATTGTTTGTTGCCATTCAGAGCGCTGATGTTCTGTCTCTTCCAAAGCGATTTCGTACATCAACAGCTGGCGTTCCAAGGCGGCGATTTTCTTCTTATACGTTTCAACATTGGTCGTTTCTGCTTCACGGAACTTTTCTTTCCAGTAGGCGCTACGCATTTTTTCCTTGGCCAGCTCGGCTTCAAGTTGCTGCAACTGTTCCTTGCATGAGGCGGCTTCCGAGCGGTAGTGGATGATTTGCTGCTGCAGACGGAGGTGTTGGTCATCGTTCGTGTTTTTCACTTGCTTTCCACCCCTTCCATTTTTATCTTATGTACGCACGGCCGGCAAATGCCATATAAAAAAGGCTGTTGTTGGGAACAACAGCCTGAACGGTGCAGGACGTTACATTGCCGGGAATACGTCTGGGCATTGCGGCGGGAATTTCTTCGTCGGGCAAAGCGTGACGCCTTCAGCAAGTTCTTCCCGCGGCTGGCAGAAACGGGCTTCGACTTCGATTTTGACATCAGCTTCCATTTGGACTTCGAGGCACAAGGTGATGGAAACGTCGAGCTGGTTAAAGTTGTCTGTGCAAACTAGGCTCGTGTCGCATTCGAAGAAAGAAATATGGCAGTTGAGTTGCGTGCCTTCTGGAGCGCATAAAATGAATGTTTGCGCTGTCGCAAACGGAATCGGCGCCGATTCGCAAATGACCGTGCCGGTCGGGCTGACGATTTGCACGACGACGTGTCCTTTGACGAGCGCTTTGACTTTTTGCAACGTGACAGTCTCACCAGAAGGAAGAGTGACGTTTACAGGCTGCCGGCCGTTTGATTGCGTAATTTCCTGGCAAATCAAGGCGTCGTGATCAACGGTTGGGTCGATCGGATTTCCTTCAGCATCGGATAAGAAGCACCGGATCGTAAAAGATTGCGGGTCTGCCGATTGCGATGCCAAGAATTCGCAAATCGTTCCCTGCCGAGGGCAATTGGCCGATGGAAAAATTGTTTCCAAATCGTCGCCGCTGAAGCTTCGTAACGGTACATCAACTTGGCGCGTCACCCAGTCGTAAATTTTACGGGTTCTGATGCATACTTTTTCTTTATCGCGACGGTGATAATGGCCCATTTTCTTCGTTCCTCCTATCGTTCATTTGTTCCCCAACTCCTGATGGTTTGGGACTACTGTATACTATGAACGATATGGGTAAATGTGTTGGGACAGATGCGGATTTTTTGCTGACGCACACTAGAGAACGAAATGAAGGGGAGATGACGAATGAAAGAGAAACAAAGGGCAATAAATACAGAGAAAAAAGGAATGGATGAACGGCTGGTTGAACAGATCGCCGAACTGGAGCGTCGATTGAAAGAGGTGGAAGCAGAAAATATTGTCTTGCGGGAATTGGCCTACCAAAGTGAGCAGCGTTACGAACAAATCAAACAGCTCATGAAAGAAAACAACGAGCTGCGCCGTCAACTGCAACAACTGCCACAGTCGGAAGAGACGAGCGATGTCTACGAGGAAGAGCAGCCGGACAGTTGGTTTTTCCATACACTAAGGCACGAAAACGCGATCGTCCCCATCCAGAGCGAGACAAAGAAAAATGAAAAATGAGAAGCACCCTTGACTTATAGGGCCATACAATAACAGTAGTTATACATTTTTTTCTATACGGGGGGATGAAGCCATGAGGAAACCAACTTCTCCGAAACGGAAGGCAGTGGTACTTTCCTCGGCAACCCAGCCTGTGCGTCGTCCACGGGGCTGCGGCTGCGGCCGGCCGATCGCAAAGAAATAGCAAACGGCCGTGAGAGACGCCTATACCCTGCTTCCCTTCATTGCATAGTCTAACAGTGCAACTAGGCGAAAGGAAGGGGGGATGGGCATGTCGGATCGAAAAAAAGCAAAAGTCATCCAGGTTGATAAGTTGATCATTCACGCCGATGATGTGGTGATTGTGCCACGTCGACGCATTCGTGATCCATGGTTGTTCCCGCATCGTGTTGATGATGAAATCGAAGCCATCGAAGATGTGCGGGATGAAAAAGGGCGCGATGAAGAGAAACATGGTCGGGACGAAGGGGAACGGAGACCGTTCTCATGGATTTAGTGATGAGATAAATGGGGGATATGAACGGTGGAGCGTTTTAAAAATTACGGTCTTTGGATTGCGATCGGGTCGTTTGCTGTGCTGATGCTTGAGACGTTTGGCATTGATATCGACCTTGGTAAATACGAGCAGCTGTATCAAGCACTGTTAAGCATTTTAGTGATGGCCGGCATTTTAAACAATCCATCGCTCGGCCGCGGCTATTCTGACAAAATCGACAAAAAGTCATAAACGGTAGGGGGCGCCTGCAGTCAACGGCGCCCTTTTTGTGTCCGAAAAGGTGGAACGTGAGGCGGAATGTTTTACAGCAAATTACAATTATAATTTGACACCGAAAACCCACTATAAACATTGTCAACCCCAACTTCTATACATGGTAAGGAGGACATAAATCATGACGGTTGCTACACAAGTAAAACAAACATTAGCTGGATTAAAAGCCGCCCAAGCGAGCTTCGAGACGTTCGCGTTGCAAACGGAAAACCAAAATGCAAAACAGCTTTACCAGCAAGCTGCTCAGCAAACGCAAGCGGTCATCGATTTAGTTAACACGCGCGTGCAAGAAATTCAAAACGAAGAGCCACAATATAAACAACAGTAACTTTTTGTCGGGGCAGATGTTGTGGTTCGGGCGGAAAGGTTGGCAGTACGCCAACCTTTCCCCAAATTGACGGAAATACATAAAAAGAATGGGTTGATGGCGATGAAACAATGGTGGTTGGTCGTGATGGCCGCTCTCATGGTAGCCAGCGGCTGTGCGAAAGAGGAAACAGAACAAAAACAATCGTTGCAAGGGACGAATTTGATGCGGTCTCAAACATCCGGGACAGCAAAAGGAACTAAGCTTGACCAAGGGCCGGCCGAGCGGGCCGCCGACTATTTACGTAGACGTGAGGATATCCGGGATGTCGTGGTGGTCAACAGCGGAGACCGGCTGCTTGTCGCATACCAAATTCCCCATATGCAGCGATGGAACCGAAAGAAGATTGAAAAAGACGTTGAAGGTCGATTGCGCGATATGTTTCCCGGTTACAAGGTGATTTCCTCGAGTGATTTGAAAATCTTTTGGAAAACGCAGCAATTAAAAACAAAGATGGACAACAAGCGCTTGGATCAACGAGAGGTCAACCGGGAAATCGGACGCATTGAAAAGCTGAGCAAAGAGCAGACATAAGAGGTGTCATTATGGCGAATGAAAAGAGGAAAAACTTAACTCCAGTTCAACAAGAGTATCACTTATTTGAAAAGGAACGGGAAACAAAGCGCCCGATCGTCCGCAACTGTGCCCGTGCTTTTCTCGTTGGCGGGATCATTTGTACGATCGGACAGGCGATCTCTTATTTTTATATGTATTTCTTTGACTTCACTGAGCAGACGGCAGGGAACCCGACCGTAGCGACAATGGTTTTTTTGTCAATGATTTTAACCGGGCTTGGCGTTTATGACCGGATCGCTCAATTCGCGGGAGCGGGGAGTGCTGTGCCCGTAACGGGGTTTGGCAACGCCGTTATTTCCGCGGCGATTGAACATCGAACAGAAGGATTTGTGCTCGGCGTCGGTTCTAACATGTTCAAACTCGCCGGTTCGGTCATTTTGTTCGGCACGTTTGCCGCGTTTGTCATCGCCCTCATCAAAACGATTGCCATACAATGGGGGGGATTGTAATGCTGAAAGGGCATCGCACATGGGTATTTGCGAACAAGCCAGTCATTGTTGCGACTGCTGTAGTTGGTGGACCGTTTGAAGCAAACGGCCGTCTCGCTGACGATTTCGACTTTCTTCATGAAGATTTATGGCTTGGCGAGGACTCGTATGAAAAAGCGCACCGCGTCTTGTTCGAGGAAGCGGCATTTCAAGCGATGGAAAAAGCCGGTTTGGAGAAGGAAAAGGTGCAATTTCTCATCGCTGGCGACTTAATTAACCAAATGACGCCGACAAGTTTTGCCGCTCGGACGCTCGGTGCACCATATCTCGGCGTTTTCGGCGCTTGTTCCACGTCAATGGAAGGGCTGGCGCTCAGCGCTTTTATTACAAATTATGGTGGGGCAGATTATATATTGACCGGGGCATCAAGCCACAACACCGCCGTCGAAAAACAGTTCCGCTATCCGACGGAATACGGCGGACAAAAACCACCGACGGCGCAGTGGACTGTCACTGGCGCGGGGGTGGCCATCGTCAGTCCAAAAGGGGATGGACCGCGTGTAACGGCGGCGACGATCGGCCGTGTCGTCGATATGGGAATGACGGATCCGTTTAATATGGGCGGTGCGATGGCACCAGCAGCGGTCGATACGATTGAGGCACATTTGCGCGATATGCAAATTGACGCATCCCACTATGACTTGATTGTCACTGGCGACTTAGGGAGAATTGGGCGTCAAGTTTCTCTTGATTTGCTGCGTCAGCACGGCATCGATATCGATGAGGAACGCTATCAAGATTGTGGGCTGCTCATTTACCGCGACGGGCAGCCGGTGCTGTCCGGGGCAAGTGGGGCAGCTTGTTCCGCTGTCGTCATTTACGGCCACTTGCTCAAGCGGATGCGACGCGGCGAGCTGAAGCGCATTTTAGCTGTAGCGACAGGGGCGTTATTGTCGCCATTGTCGTTCCAACAAAATGAAACGATTCCTTGCATCGCCCATGCGGTAGCGATTGAGTATGGAGGTGAGGCGTAGCGTGTTGACCATGTTTTTTTGGGCGTTTGTCGTCGGTGGGTTGATTTGCGTTATTGGCCAAATTTTGATGGATGTTTTTAAATTAACCCCCGCTCATACATTAACGATTCTTGTTGTCACCGGGGCGATTTTAGACGGACTTGGTTTGTACGAACCGCTTATCGATTTCGCCGGTGCCGGGGCAACGATTCCGATCACGAGCTTTGGAAACTCGCTCGTCCACGGGGCGATGCAAGAAGCAGAAAAGCATGGAATTGTTGGCGTGTTGACTGGCATGTTTGAAGTGACAAGTGTCGGCATCTCTGCCGCCATCGTCTTCGGATTTATCGGGGCGCTTTTGTTCCGCCCGAAAGGATAGGAGGAGCGTTCATGACGGTTGCTTCGCAAGTGAAACAAACGTTAGCGAGCTTAAAAGGCATTCATGCCGGACTGCAGCAATTGGCGCTCACATCGCAGGATGAAACAGCGCAACGCACGTTTCATGAGGCGATGCTCACCACCGAGGAGATCATCGCCGAGCTGAAAAAACGGATCAGCCGACTTGAGTTCGAGGAGCCGCAATATCATGGAAAGTAAGGAGCATGATCCATGCCTGTATGGTTAGAAGTCGCCATTCGTTCCTTTTGTATTTTGATCGGACTGTTTATCATTACTCGCATTCTTGGCAAAAAGCCGTTGGCAAAGCTGTCATTTTTCGAATATATTGTCGGCATTACCGTCGGGGATATTGCCGGAACAATGTCTGTCGATTTGGGAATTTCTCTTCAGGAAGGAATTACAAGTATTTTAATTTGGTCGCTCATTCCGGTGTTGGCCGCCCGCATTTCGTTGCGCAACAAAAAGTTCCGCGATTTTGTCGAGGGCAACTCGACGGTTTTGATCAAAAACGGCAAAATTTTAGAGGAAAACTTAAAGCGGGAGAAATACACAGCTGACGAGTTGCTTGAGCAGTTGCGTAAAAAAGATGTGTTCCGTGTCGCCGATGTTGAGTTTGCAATACTGGAGCCGAACGGTGATTTGAACGTCTTGTTGAAGCGGGAAAAGCAGCCGCTTACGGTTGGTGATGTATTTCCGAACCCGCCGCAGGAAAAAGAGCCACAAACCGTCATTATGGATGGAGTGATTTTGGACGAGCCACTCTCTACGTTGGGACTTGGCCGTGGTTGGCTGAAGGAGCAACTTGATAAGCAAGGAGTAGCAGTCGAAAATGTCTTCCTCGCTCAAGTCGATTCATATGGACAGTTAACGATTGATTTGTACGATGACAAAATCCAAGTGGCCGAACCGCAGGAGAAAAAGTTGTTGTTGGCTGCAATGAAAAAAGTACAAGCTGATTTTGAGTTATATGCGTTGCAAACCGATTCGAAAGAGGCAAAAGCGCTGTACGAAACAAATGCGGTGAAAATGACGGAGCTCATCCAAAAAGTCGAGCCACTGTTGCGAAATTAATATTGAGGAGGATCAGATCATGGAGAATAAACGGACAAAAACAACGGATGAGGAAATTCAAATTCAGCTTAAAGCAGATGGCCGCCCTGAACGAGCGCGAACGACCGACGAAGAAATTTCGATTCAATTTATGTTCGATGGTGGCAGGCTGACCCACCAACCGAAAGATTACGAAGAGATCGAATATTAAGTGTTTTGTGATCGAGAAAGGTGTCCCAAATGTACGGGACACCTTTCTCATTGCTGCGTATACGCCAAAACAATGGCCCGAAAATGGTTGCAGCGCCTTGTTTTTCATGATGCAGGAAAGGGCGATCAAGCGGGCAATGATTGCAAAAAGGCGCGCACCTCTTCGGGGGTTTTTGCGTTGGCGCTATGCAGATGGGCGATTTTTTCCCCGTTTTGGAACACAAGCAAGCTCGGGATGCCGAGCACTTGATATTTCTCGCCAAGCTCCGGGAATTGGTCGCGGTTAATCTCAAACCAATCATATTGATCGTAATCACGAATGATGTCATCGATGAACATGTTCAAGCGTACACAATCAGGGCACCAAGTGGTGTAAAATTTGATGACAGCTGGTTTGCTGCCAGAAATAGCCGCTGTGAACTGATCGTTCGTTTCAATGGCTTTCATGCGTGTTCCCTCCATTTCATGTTGTCATCCTTTACTTTACCATATGGTGCGGTAAAAAAGAACAGGAACGCCTTCACATTCGGCCCCCCGTCTTGCATACAACAGAAAGAAAGGGGGGAAAGGTGTGAGCAAAGAGCTGGAAAAGGCGCTGGAAGCATGGGTGGCATCAAGGAAAGAAGGACACGAACAATTCATCCGTCTGTTTGAACAGTGGGGGAACGATTTCAATAAACAGCTGCAAGAAATCGAAAAACTAAACAATGGGTTTTTACAAAGCGTACAAGGCAACCTAAATTACATTGAACAATGGTTTGCGAAAAAGGAAAAGGAGTTTGCTATGCTGTTCCGCTTATTTGGATGACAAAATGGCGCGTGCGCCCATACGCTACCTCGAGCCGATGAATACAATACAGTAAACGAAGAAGGAGGTGCACGAGGATGGGCTTCTGCGGCTATGGAGGCTACGGTTATGGTGGCTACGGCTATGGCGGCTATGGCTATGGCGGTGGCTTTGTGTTGATTGTCGTCTTGTTCATCTTGTTGATCATTGTCGGCGCTGCATTTGTCGGCTAATGGAAAAAACGAATCCGATACGGGTCGTTTCGGTGCTGCGGAGCGGCTCGTATTTTTCTTTCCTCATTTGATGCACCTTCTTGTAGAGGCATCATACGATATACAGGGAGAAGGAGGCGGGAAGATGGATCAGCAATTTTTTAAAAACATTGAAAAGAAAACAGGCGTGAATATGAAAGATATTTTTGAGCTTGCCAACTCGCTGCAAAACGCCAATTTCAGCGATGAAAAAACAGTGCGCCAAGTAGTGAAGCGGGTCGCTCAAATCGCCAATCGGAGAGTGCCGAAAGAACTTGAAGACCAAATCGTCAAAACGATCGTCCATAGCGGCAAACAAATTGACTTTAATACGATCGCCAATATGCTGAACAATAAAAAATAAGCAAAAGGGAGCTGTGCAGATGCAAGCTCCCTTATTATTCAAGCGATTTCACCATTGTGACGTGCGGAATACCGGCGTCCATAAACACGTCGGATATCACCTCATAGCCGAGTTTTTTGTAAAACGGTTCGGCGTGAGTTTGGGCGTTCAGCTTCACTTTTTTCGCCCCTTTTGTTTTCGCGAGCTGTTCAATGGCCGCCATCACCATTTGTCCAACGCCGCAGCCGCGGTAGGACGGCAAAACGCAAATGCGCTCAATTTTGCCAACCCCTTCGTCGATGAAGCGCAGTCGGCCGGCCGCGACCGGTTTTTCGCCATCATATAAAACAAGATGGGACGATTCTTGCTCGAACGCATCGATTTCGTCCTCTTCCGGCACGTCTTGTTCCTCGATAAACACGAGCCGGCGGACGTGCAAAGCGTCCTCGTACAAGGAGCGATCTTTTGTTGTTCCAATGGCGATGTTCATTATACCGTTTCCTTTCCTCCAACGACAAATGTGTCATACACGGTCCACGATCCGTTTTCGAGCTGGTAAAGGAGATGGAAGCGGTCGATCGTCTCTTCAAAATGTACGTGTTGCAGCTTCACTTGGCTGTAGACATCGGCGTATTCCGCCCCCGGTAAATCACGGCCGATCGTAATGTGCGGCACGAATGCAAATTCTGGCTTGCCGGCGAACAGGCCGCTGTGCAGCTGTTCATGGAGGTGCTTAAGCACGTCGTTTGGCTCCACTTTCAAATAAATGATGTTGCTCGTCGGGTAAAACGAGCTGAATTTTGTCACTTTGATGGGGATTGGAGGAGTTTCCGCTGCGATACGGTGCAATTCTTTCGTCATCTCTTTCAATTGCCCCTCATTCGCTTCAAACGGATATTTTAACGTGATGTGCGGCGGAATAAGAGCGTAATGGCTGTCATACCGTTTTCGGTAAGAGTTGGCAAAATCTTGAATACATTTTGATGGAAATAATACAATGCCGTACTTCATCCCGATTTCCCTCCTTAGATGGTTGTTTTTCTATGTGTTTACAGCGACAAAATAGCGGATACAGCTCTCGGTAAGTCAGGCTGCCAATACGTCCACGCATGACCGCCGGCAAACTCATGGTACGTATAGGCGAATTGTTTTTCCATAAACAAGTCTCGCGCCACCCGATTTGGTGTAATAAAGTCGCGCACATGGCCGTCCGTTGTTTTCACGGCTGTTTCTTCCGTGCCGACGGAATGGTAAATCGAAAGAAGTGACGGATCACGGAACGCGCGGATACGCGCCAGCACTGAGTCATCGATATAAGGGGACTGCATGGCGATGTTTCCAAATGTATGCGGATACAACAATCCAGCTAGCAACGAGATCGTTCCACCGAGCGAATCGCCGATCAGCGCCCGGCCTTTGCCCATTTGATAGGTCGGTAGCTCATGGTCCAAAAACGGAACGAGTTCATGAGCTAAAAAACGAATGTACGCTTCGTGTTTTTGCCCCGCTGGGTGATATTTCTCGTAGCGGTCGTTCACATTCCGATATGGGATGCCGACGACGATCGTCCGGTCGATCGTTCCTTCCTCCATGAGCGTTTCGATGACGCGTTTCACTTTTCCATACATAAAATAATCTTTGCCGTCTTGAGCGATTAGTAAAGAATATTTGTGAAGCGGAGAAAAATTGCTTGGCAAATAAACAAGTAGTTCGATTTTCTCTTGAAGTTCTCCGCTGTAAAGCGCATAATCACGCATTATTCCTGCTGCGATTGCCATGACCATCCTCCATGAAAACGGTAAGTTCACCTGTTATTGTAACATATTTGGGCGAAAAGATGTTAATGAAGGGCTCGAATTTTTCATCAATTTGCCGAACATTGCCAATGTCAAAAAAATGACTTGCAAAAACGGCCGGAATGCGTTACATTTTTTTATAAATTAACAAAATTGAATATACGTCCTATTCTTATCAAGAGAAGCGGAGGGAACTGGCCCTGTGAAGCTTCAGCAACCAGCCGGAAATCGGCCAGGTGCTAAATCCAGCGAATTGAGTATTCAATTCGGCAGATAAGAAGAAGCGTGACCATGGATATGGAAAAGTCTTCTTCTTAGAAGACTTTTTTTATTTTCCTTTTTTTGGGTGGTTGATCCGCTGACTTGTGAGTCGATCCAAAAACGAAGTGCTTGGCTGCCGAGACAAGCAGCGGTACGCTTCAGACACCCTATCCGTCGGAAGGGAATTTTTCGGCAGAAGGAGAGAGATGAGATGAAGAAACTGGAGACATTGTTGGCGCAAATTGGCAATCGGAGCGAAACGGTGACGGGGACGGTCAACCCGCCGGTTTATTTTTCCACCGCCTACCGCCATGCCGGCATTGGAGAGTCCACCGGGTTTGACTACATCCGCACCGGCAATCCGACGCGCAAAATCGTCGAAGAGGCGATCGCGAGGCTTGAAGGTGGTGACCAAGGCTATGCGTTCAGTTCCGGCATGGCCGCCATTCAGACAGTGCTCGCCTTGTTTGAGAGCGGAGACGAGTTTCTCGTATCGGCCGACCTTTACGGCGGCACGTACCGACTGTTTGAGCGCGGCTGGCGTAAATACGGCCTCGGATTTCATTACGTTGATTTTGCTGATTTGGATGCCGTGGAAGAAAAAATCACGGAACGGACGAAAGCAATCTTTTTGGAAACTCCAACAAACCCGCTTATGCATGAGACCGATATCCGCGCCGTCTCAGAGCTCGCTAGGCGGTATGGGCTTTTACTGATCGTTGACAACACGTTTTATACGCCAGTGCTTCAACGCCCGATCGAACAAGGGGCTGATATTGTCATCCATAGCGCCACGAAATATTTAGGCGGCCATAACGACGTCTTAGCTGGTCTAGTTGTTGCTAAGGGCGAAGAGCTCTGTCAGCGCTTGGCGGAGTACCATAACGCCATCGGCGCCGTTTTGTCGCCGTTTGATTCATGGCTGTTGATTCGCGGGATGAAAACGTTGGCGCTGCGGATGCGCCAGCATGAAGAAAACGCCAAGCGCATCTGCTCCTTTTTGCGTGAACACGAAGAGGTCACTGATGTGCTATACCCGGGAAGAGGGGGAATGTTGTCGTTCCGGATTGCCGATGAAAAATGGGTGAACGGTTTTTTGCGATGTTTGCGTCTCATTACGTTCGCGGAAAGCCTAGGCGGGGTCGAAAGCTTTATCACGTATCCGGCGACGCAGACGCACGCTGATATTCCGGAAGAAATCCGCATCCAAAACGGTGTTTGCAACCGTCTGCTCCGTTTCTCGGTCGGTATCGAGCATGCCGACGATTTGATCGCTGATTTAGCGCAGGCATTGAAAAACATGAAAGAGGTGTGAGCGATGGAACGGGAATGGTCGTTTTCGACGAAATTGCTCCATAACAAATGGAAAGTCGATCGACATACAGGGGCGGTGAGCGTGCCGATCCAGCATGCATCCACGTTCCATCAGTTCGATTTCGACTCATTCGGTAAATACGACTACAGCCGCTCCGGCAATCCGACGCGCGAGGCGCTTGAAGAAACGATTGCCGCATTGGAAGGCGGTGTGCGCGGGTTTGCATTTGCTTCTGGCATGGCTGCCATTTCCACAGCATTTTTGCTCCTGTCAAAGGGCGACCATGTGCTCGTGACGGAAGACGTCTATGGCGGCACATACCGGATGATTACCGAGGTGCTTAATCGCTTTGGTATCGAATATACGTTCGTTGACATGACGGACCTTGAAGCAGTGGCGGAAAACATCCGGCCGAACACAAAGGTCATTTATATGGAAACGCCGTCCAATCCGCTCTTAAAAGTGACCGACATTCGCGGTGTCGTCAAGCTGGCGAAAGCGCATGGCTGTTTAACTTTTCTGGACAATACGTTCATGACCCCAGCGTTGCAGCGGCCGTTGGATCTCGGCGTCGATGTTGTGCTTCATAGTGCGACGAAGTTTTTAGCCGGCCATAG
Organism: Geobacillus thermodenitrificans subsp. thermodenitrificans DSM 465; assembly: GCF_000496575.1. Classification (GTDB taxonomy): domain Bacteria; phylum Bacillota; class Bacilli; order Bacillales; family Anoxybacillaceae; genus Geobacillus; species Geobacillus thermodenitrificans. Next base: position 91,482 of record NZ_AYKT01000013.1, read on the forward strand.
CGACGTCGTTGCCGGGTTGGCGGTCGTAAAAGACGAGGAGCTCGGTAAACAGCTGTACAAATTGCAAAACGCCTTTGGCGCCGTCCTTGGCGTCCAAGATGCTTGGCTTGTGCTGCGCGGTGTAAAAACACTCCATGTCCGGCTGAAACAGTCGTCTGAATCAGCGGCCGCCCTTGCTGCCTATTTGACGCGCCATCCCAAAGTAGAGGAAGTGTACTATCCAGGATTGTCCCACCACCCGGGCCATGCGATCCAGCGCAATCAAGCGGCTGGGTTCGGCGCTGTGCTGTCGTTCCGCCTAGCAGATGAAGAAGCGGCCCGGACGTTCGTCCGAAACGTTCGCTTACCGGTGTTCGCCGTCAGTCTTGGCGCTGTTGAATCGATTTTATCGTATCCAGCGAAAATGTCACATGCCGCCATGCCGAAAGACGAGCGGCTGCGACGCGGCATTACCGACGGACTGTTGCGGTTGAGCGTCGGGCTTGAGGATCTCAACGATTTGATCGCCGATTTTGAGCAGGCGCTATCATTTGTCAACGAGCGCTCGTCGATTCCGGCGCGATGAAAGAAAGTAAAAAAATGGCTATGCTGTAACAGCATAGCCGTTTTTCATTGTTTGATAAGGTATGTGAGGTTTCGGCGGATGCATACCTTATACTCTTTGTTGTTACAGCTCGCGAACAAAGTTAATGGCCGAAAGTTGAATCAAGACCGTTCGTGTTTCCTGCTCATATTCACCTGCTTCGGCTTGCAGTTGAATAATTCCATTCCCAACAGCAGTCAATTTTCCTTCAAACAAGTTGTTATCGGTTGCGACTTGGAGCGTCTCGCCGATCAAGCGGCGGAGCTGCAGTATCAATAGGAGCGAAAAGTTCATCGTTTCCTCCCTCCTTTCAGTCTAATAGGGCGACGGCTTGAATGTTGGTAAACGGAAGGTAGACGAAACGGCCGAGCGCATCTTCAAGCACAACATAATCGATTCGGACTGCCCTGACGGTGCCGGTCACGAGCCCGAAATTGACCGTAATTTCTACCGTTTCACCGATCAAGTCGTTAAGTTCATCGCGAATATCGCCTATTAACGATGTACCGGTATGCAGCGCGTCACAAATCTTCTGCAACAACTCCCTTTCATCTGCTAAAAGAGCACGCTGTTCTTGTCCCTCACCACGCATTCTTTTCAAAATTTGTTCCACATCACCTTTGCGCTCTTGTAACAAAGAATGGATCTGTTCCAATGTCGAATCGTCCAAATCTAGTTTTTCAAGCCATGTACGGATTTTTTTCATCTCTTTTGACGCATGGTGTAAATGTTTAGAGCTCAATGTGTTTTCCTCCTTCCTGTGATTTCGATACGTTAACTACGTATATGCACCGTGCTCTTATTCGACACGGGTACGTATCCACGGAAAAAAGAACGATTTTTTTTAGTGGCAGGTATGGGGGAAAGGTCGAATTTTGTTAGGAAAGATGGTAGAGGGGAAAGTAATATTATCCTATTTTTTTACAAATCAACGATCGCCTCTCACCGCTAAGAAGAAAACTGGATATATAGTATAAGAAGAAAACTGGATAGTAGAAGAGGGGATTGATGATGGAATCAAAGCGAAAAAGCGATTTTATTAGCGTCGTCATTCCATGCTATAATGCTTCCCGTTACATTCAAGATTGTCTTGACGGGCTTGCTAGGCAAACATACCAACAGTTTGAGGTCATTATTGTCGATGATGGTTCCACGGATCAAAGCGAAGAAACGGTAAAACAATGGATGGAACAACATTCGCCATTTTTTTCGATCATGTATATTAAGCTACCCCGCAACATTGGCTTTGCCGGGGCGGTAACGGTCGGCTATTTTTCAAGCATCGGAGAGTACATTGCTGTTCATGATGCCGACGATATTTCCCACCCTGAGCGGTTGGAAAAACAGCTTTCCTTTTTGCGCGAGCACCCAAACATCGCCTTAGTCGGCACCAAATACGCTTTCTTTCCCGACGGCCATTTTGAGCGCCAAACCCCCGCTAACTGGCTGGCGTACGGAAGCGACAACATCCGCCGTGTATACGCCCAAGGCAAACATTGCGTTTGCCACGGAACGATTATGTTCCGCGGTGAAGTATTCGACCGGCTCGGCGGGCCGACAAGACGCATTCGAGGTGCGGAAGACTATGAGTTTATCGTCAAGTTTTTAAACGCGAAGCTCGAAATCGATAACTTGCCTGATATCCTTTATTATTACCGCAGCCATCCGAAGCAACGCTCGCGTCAATTTTACGGGAAAAGAGGTTGAGGATGATGCGTGTATTGATGGTGCTAGACGGCCTTGATTTCGGAGGAACAGAAACACACGCCTTAAGTTTGGCAAAAGAAATGGCAGCCCGCGGTATTCACATCGCTGTCGCCGCCCGAAATGGGGCGCTCGCTTCCCGCTTCGAGGCAGTTGGCTGTCCGCTTTACTTCATTGATTTTCCAACGGTGATCAACATTGACGAGCAGCGAAAAGAACAGATCATTGAGCAGCTTGAGGCGGTGATAAAGAAGGAAAACATCTCGATCGTTCACACCCATCAAACCCCATCCGGCATCCTCACTGCCCTTGCAGCGAACCGTTGCGGCGTCCCGGTTGTCTTTACCGCTCATGGCACATACTATCCACTTTCCGAATTGGAAACGATGCTCCGCTTAGCGTCAGCTGCTATCGCTGTCAGCCCACCTGTCGAGCGCCATATCCGCCCGATGATCGCGAAGCGGTTTCTCATTCCGAACGGCATTGACACGAACGAGTTCGCACCGCTTGGCCGTCAGGGACGGCAGGCGCTCGGCATCCCAGACGATGCCCTTGTCATCGTCTACAGTAGCCGGCTCGCCTGGGCAAAAGCGCGCATTTGCTTTATGGTGTTAAAAGCGTGCAAAGATCTCAAACCGCTGTTTCCGAACTTGTACGTCGTTGTTGTCGGAGACGGTCCGCGCTTTTCCGACGCCGAGAACCTTACCCGTCTCATCCACCAAACGTGTCGCGCGACGTTTATTCATCTTGTTGGTGAACAAGGGGACATGGCGCCATACTATTCGCTTGCCGATCTTGTCGTCGGCACTGGGAGAGTCGCCTTAGAAGCAATGGCATGCGGCAAACCGGTGCTTGCCGCCGGCAACCACGGCTACTTCGGCCTCGTCGAACCAAACTCCTATAAGGACGCATGGGAATGCTACTTCGGCGATCATGGCTCACGTCAAGATTGCAGCCGCTACATCCTTTCCCAAGACATGAAACACCTTCTTCGATCCCCCTTATATCTCGAACAGCTCGGCCAGGCCGGGCGGGAGTGGGTCATGCGCCAGTTCAATATTCAAACGTGTGTGGATCAAGTGCTTAACGTCTATGAATCATTGCTGAAAGGGGAAGCGAAACAATGAAAAAAGTGCTGTATATCGGTTGGCTTGGATTTCAAAACATCGGTGATGAACTGTTATGGAACGTCTTCGCCGCCTCGGCTCGCCAGTACGCCCCAGGCGTTCAGATCGTTCCGTCAACGCCTAAGGTCAATTGGAAAGACACGAGCCCTTATGACGCCATCGTCCTCGGCGGCGGTTCGCTCTTGCTTCCGGGCTATATGGCCGTTTTGCGTCAAGCGCACGAAGCAGGAAAACCAATCTGGATATGGGGAACCGGCATCGACTGGATCGGCCCGATGGAAACGGACGCCTTGCGCGCGGGTGCCAAGCCAGCACTCAACCATCATTTTTCCGCCAAAGACGCCGAACTCTTTCGCACGGTCCTTGCCTCGGCCGCCTTCGCGGGCATCCGTGGCCCGCTCAGCAAAGCGGCCTTGGACACGTTAGACGCCTGTCCTCCAAACGTCCGTGTCATCGGCGATCCCGGACTGCTTCTATCACCCGCTATGCCCGCTGAGCAGCCAAAGACAGAAAAAATAATCGGCATTAACTGGGGGACGACGTATAACCGCTTGTTCGGGCAAAACGAAGCGCTCGTCGAAGACGCACTCGTCCGCGCCGCCAAAACGTGGATTGACGCTGGTTACCGGATTTACTTGTACATCGTCTGGCCGAGCGATCGCTCCGCCTGCGAGCGGCTGTACAAGAAAATCAATTGCCCGGAGCGCGTCACCTTCGACCGCACGTTATACAACGAACAACAGCTCATCGAGCGGCTCCGCCCATTGACGGCCACCGTCAACTTTAAGCTCCATGCCAACTTGTTGTCCCTTGCTGCCCACGTTCCGGCCGTCATGCTCGGCTACCGGTTCAAAGTCTTCGATTTCGCCGCCTCGCTCGGCTTCGAACAGTATGTCATTTCCACCGCTAGCCCGCAGCTTGACACGGAATTGGTCAAAACAGTGGCCCTCGCCGAAGAACAGCGCAGCCGCATCATTGAGCAATACGAAGCCGCCCGCCGCCAATACACTCCGCTCTTGCTCGAACCGTTCCAACACGGATTATTTGTTTAGGGGAAGGCGCCTTCCCCTTTTCATTACCTTTTTTCATCATGAACATCGATTTTTTTAAAAAAAGTTGTTGACAACCTGTATGCTCGTCTATATAATTAAAAATGTGTTCGATAGCGAACAACAAAATATGATTCCGTAGCTCAGCTGGGAGAGCGCCACCTTGACAGGGTGGAGGTCGCTGGTTCGAGCCCAGTCGGAATCATCAAGCACCTCGAACTCGCTTGGGTTCGAGGTGTTGTTGTATGATATAAACGATGATGGAATGTAAAAGATTGAATAAGTGAATGGGTATAGAAACGATATGGGGTAGGAAAGGCGCACGATGAAGTGCGCCTTTTTATTTTGCTTCTTAATACTGTGGTTTTACAATTAAACCAGATTGTAAATAGTGATGTTGAAGAGGATGGTTACAAATGCTTGATTTACCTGATAAAATCAAGAGTCTAATTCATGAAGAGGAGTATTCTATTGACGATGTAGGAATGTCCGATTCTACAGTCGTTCTGTTTAAGGATAAAGTGCTTAAAATCCAAACAATAAGTGAAGAAGCAGAAAATGAATATCATGTTATGGAATGGTTGCAGGGCAAACTACCAGTCCCTAAGGTTTTGGGATATGAAAGAGATGAAAAGAAGGCCTATCTCTTAATGACAAAAGTACCTGGGGAAATGGCTTGCGCAGATAAATATTTGAAAGATCCGGAGCAATTAACGACTATGCTGGCAGAAGGATTGCAAATGTTATGGAATGTCGATATCAATCACTGTCCATGCATTTGGAATCTGGAGAAAAAATTGCAGATGGCGAAATATAGAGTGGAAAATAACCTTGTGGATGTAGATGATGCGGAGCCAGGTACATTTGGTGAAAATGGATTCAAAAATCCAAATCATCTTCTTGAATGGCTTAATAATCATAAGCCAGAGGAAGATCTTGTCCTATCCCATGGAGACTTTTGTCTTCCCAATATATTTTTAGCAAATGGAAAAGTTTCCGGATACATTGATTTAGGAAGGGCAGGGATCGCAGATAAATGGCAGGATATCGCTTTGTGTTATCGCAGCTTGCTACATAATCTTAATGGGAAGTATACTGGAAAGCAATATCAGAGATTTTATGCAGATATGCTGTTTGAGAAGTTAGGATTAGAACCCGATTGGGACAAGATTCGGTATTACATTCTTTTGGATGAACTTTTTTAATTTTTATTAATTCCTTTAAACGGAAAAAACTTGAAATATCGCATATTTTTGGTTCATCACCAAAAGATGTACTTGAT
>NZ_AYKT01000014.1 GCF_000496575.1 Geobacillus thermodenitrificans subsp. thermodenitrificans DSM 465
CGTTTCGTTCAGTTTTCAAGGAACGAGATTATACCGTTTCTCATTTCAACTTTTTCATGGAGCGGGTGATGGGAATCGAACCCACGACATCAGCTTGGAAGGCTGAGGTTTTACCACTAAACTACACCCGCATATGATTTTTCGAATCGGGAAGACAGGATTTGAACCTGCGACCCCATGGTCCCAAACCATGTGCTCTACCAAGCTGAGCTACTTCCCGATCATGGCGCGCTCGAGAGGATTCGAACCCCTAACCTTCTGATCCGTAGTCAGATGCTCTATCCAATTGAGCTACGAGCGCATCTTTTGAGAGCGACAAACTTTATTTTAACAACTCAGTTCATCGTTGTCAACAGTTTTTTATTTTAATAAAATGCGGTCGAGAGGACTTGAACCTCCACGGGGTTGCCCCCACTAGGCCCTCAACCTAGCGCGTCTGCCATTCCGCCACGACCGCGTGTTTATCAGTGCGGGTGGAGGGACTTGAACCCCCACGCCGTGAGGCGCCAGATCCTAAGTCTGGTGCGTCTGCCAATTCCGCCACACCCGCAAATATGGTGAGCCATGGAGGACTCGAACCTCCGACCCTCTGATTAAAAGTCAGATGCTCTACCTACTGAGCTAATGGCTCATAACACTTTTTTATGAAATAAGAATGGCTGGGCCAGCTGGATTCGAACCAGCGCATCACGGAGTCAAAGTCCGTTGCCTTACCGCTTGGCTATGGCCCAGCGATTGGTGTAATGGCGGTCCCGACGGGACTCGAACCCGCGATCTCCTGCGTGACAGGCAGGCATGTTAACCACTACACTACGGGACCGTGAATTCGCGGGGGACCCCCGCGTTATAAGTGACCCGTACGGGATTCGAACCCGTGTTACCGCCGTGAAAGGGCGGTGTCTTAACCACTTGACCAACGGGCCACGTGTATATTAAAAGTGGCGGAGAAGGCGGGATTTGAACCCGCGCGCCGTAAAGACACGACCTAACGGTTTAGCAAACCGTCCCCTTCAGCCACTTGGGTACTTCTCCATAAAGTGGCTCCGCAAGTAGGATTCGAACCTACGACCTACCGGTTAACAGCCGGTTGCTCTACCGCTGAGCTATTGCGGAACAATCAAGAAGCATCCTTCAAATAATCTCCTGTACCTTCATTTACCCTTTAATCCAAGGAAATCTAACACATCAGGACTGCTCGTGACAACTCCGTCGATACTGACGTTTGTCACAACTGACATTGTTTATTATATTGAGCAACTTGTTGTTTGTCAATATGTTTTTTTGTTTGTTGTTATTTGTTTCGCCGTTTGGCGACGGCTTTTATAATTTAGCATATGATAATCTTGATTGTCAACCTCTTTTTTGTAAAATGTTTTGCTTTGTTTCATCTTCAGCCAACTTGAGCCGACCGTGGCAACGGCCGCAGACGTAACGGTCGGTGTTGATTCGTCTTTTACGGTTATATACTAATCCGCACGATGTGCAGATGTATGTATGGATCGCTTTAGTTGCTTTTGTTTCTTGTTTGAGCGGGCGGCAATAGCGAGGCGCCCCTACTTTTTTCAACAGCTCACGAAAGTCACGGTCGCGATGACGGTAGCCTTTCCCTTCAAGATGCAAATGGTAATGGCATAGTTCATGTTTGATAATGGCGATGAGTTCTTCTTCACCGAACATGTCGTAATATTTTTTGTTCAGTTCAATGTTGTGGGTTTGCAGCACGTAGCGCCCACCGACAGTGCGAAGTCTTGGGTTGAAAGAGGCAGTGTGGCGAAACGGTTTGCCAAATATGCTTATGGAAATTTGTTCAACGAGTGCTTGCAACCGTTTTTGATCCATAGCGGGCGTCCCCCTTATGTTTTTGGCACAGGACAATGTGCAACTACATACATTATATACTACCTTTCCGTTGTCAGGGAGGTGACTGCCTTGCCTACGTGGCTGAAAAATCAAATGAGACGAGCCTATTATGAGAAAAACCGCGATCAAATCAAGCTGTTAAACCAATGTTGGTTTTTTTATCGAAAAAAGCACTGCTCGTAAGGCAGTGCTTTTTCCTTCACTCTTCGGGGGAAACCATTGATAACGAAATTCTTCCTTTCGCCACGTCGACGTGCTCGACCCATACTTTGACGACATCACCGACGGAAACAATATCGAGCGGATGACGCACGTATTGTTTGCTTAGTTTCGAAATGTGCACAAGCCCATCCTGTTTGACACCGATGTCAACAAAAGCGCCGAAATCGACGACATTGCGTACCGTGCCTTCAAGCTCCATGCCTGGTTTTAAGTCTTCCATTTTCAAGACATCTTTACGAAGCAAAGGTTTGGGCAGCTCGTCGCGCGGATCGCGCTCCGGACGGCATAAAGCATCGATGATGTCGCGCAATGTGAGCTCACCAATGCCGAGCTCAGCTGCCGTTGCTTCGATATCGAGGGCTTGCAGCGCTTGGCGCAGTTCATCGCTGCCAATGGCGTCGGTTGTAAATCCTAATGTCTGCAATAGACGCTTCACTTCCGCGTATCGCTCAGGGTGAATCGGCGTTCGGTCAAGCGGCTCTTCCCCGTCAAGAATGCGCAAAAATCCGATACATTGCTCGTACGTTTTTGCCCCAAGGCGCGGGATCGTTTTCAGCTCGTCGCGGCTGCGGAATTTTCCTTGCTCTTCACGGCGCTTGACGATGTTTTCCGATACCGTTTTCGTCAACCCTGACACGTACTGCAATAAAGAGACAGAGGCAGTGTTCACGTTGACACCAACTTGGTTAACGACCGTCTCGACGACAAAACGGAGCGATTCAGCCAGTTTCTTTTGCGATACATCGTGTTGGTACTGACCGACACCCACCGATTTCGGATCGATTTTGACGAGCTCAGCGAGCGGGTCTTGAACACGACGGGCGATGGAAACAGCGCTCCGCTCTTCGACTTGCAAATCCGGAAACTCGGCGCGCGCCAGGTCGGATGCTGAGTAGACACTCGCTCCAGCTTCATTAACAATGACATAAAAAATGTCGCGTTCCACTTGCTTTAACGTATCGGCGACAAACTGCTCCGTTTCCCTTGATGCCGTTCCGTTGCCGATGGCGATCATGTCGACGTGATAGTCATCGAGCAAGCGTAGAAGCTTTGCTCGTGCTTCTTCTTTCCGTTCTTGGGGCGGGTGCGGGTAAATGACGTCAATGCGGAGCAGCTTCCCCGTTTCATCCACAACAGCGAGTTTGCATCCGGTTCGATAAGCTGGGTCGATGCCGAGTACCGTTTTTCCTTTTAGCGGTGGCTGAAGAAGCAGTTTGCGCAAGTTTTCAGCAAAAATATGAATCGCTCGTTCTTCTGCTTTTTCCGTCAACTCGTTGCGAATCTCGCGTTCAATGGCAGGCTCCATCAACCGCTTGTACCCGTCTTCAACCGCTTCGGCCACAAGCGTGGCGGCAGGGGATAATTCATTCGTGACTGTTTTTCGCTGCAAATAGCGAACGATGTCTTCCACTGGCGCCTTGACGGAAACACGTAGCACCTCTTCCTTTTCACCGCGGTTTAAGGCCAAGACGCGATGAGGAACGATTTTGGCGATCGGTTCTTCATAGTCATAATACATTTCGTACACATTCTTTTCGTCTTTTTCTGGTGCTTTGGCGGTCGAAGCGATCGTTCCTTTTCGCCACGTTTGTTCGCGCACCCATTGGCGAAGGGTGGCATCGTCGGCCACTCGTTCGGCGATGATGTCTTTCGCCCCTTGCAACGCCTCGTCAACAGTGGCCACTCCTTTTTCGTCATCGATGAATGCCTTAGCCTGTTCATTAGGGGATGGGGCGGTGGGACAAGAAAGGAGCCAATCCGCAAGCGGCTCAAGCCCTTTTTCTTTCGCGATCGTCGCTTTTGTACGCCGTTTTTGCCGATATGGGCGGTAGAGATCTTCGACTTGCTGCAGTTTCGTAGCGCTTATAATCGCGTTTTTCAATTCTTCGGTCAATTTTCCTTGTTCCTCAACCAGCCGAATAACTTCTTCTTTCCGTCGCTCTAAATGTTGCAAATATTCCCATCGTTCGAGCACATCACGGATTTGCACTTCATCGAGCGCCCCCGTCATTTCTTTCCGGTAGCGAGCAATAAACGGGATCGTGTTGCCTTCTTGATGAAGCGAGATGACGTTTTCAACTTGTTTCACTGTCAACTGTTGCTCGGTGGCAATGATTGAAATGAGCCGCTGTTCGTTCGTCAATCGTTTCCCTCCCTTAATATATGCTTGAACGCTCTCCTACCTACGGTCATACTGAGAATGGGCGCTTTTCGGTTCGAGATGACAAAAAAAAGAGCTACTTGTCCGCAGCTGCTTTGTGATCCATATACGTGAACTACTTCGACTTCGCTTTGCTTAAAGTGAGCTCCTCAGTTCCACGACGAAAGCAACGCTTCGTCTCTCTGAGCATCACTTCGAATCGTCCCAACCCTCGGCATCCGACGATGGAGAGCTCTTTCGCACCTTGAATATTTTACGCATAAAATGTTTGGCTTCGTTTCGCATTGGATGTTCTCCAGACAATCCTATATATCCCGTCCGCAAAGAACAGCACACACATCTCTACTACTATGCGTTTGGCCTAACATCAACCGACATTCCTCTCCCGCTAATCGCTGGGCTCCACCTTTTGTGCGCTTGAAGCTAGGAGTCTCCTTTACGGAACGAAATAAAAATGAAAGGACAGACCGTTGTGAGAGCCGATCTGCCCGTCTTTGCCATTGATGCAAAAATGCCATAATAAAGTCCAGCGTCGCACGTTCAACACCGCTTCGCCTATCCGCCCGTTCGCTCTTGGCAAACAAAACATCGCTCTCTCCCGCTTTTTGACTCGCTAAGGCAGGGGGCTTTCTTCGCACCGCATCAAAAGTCGATCAATCCTAAGCTGATTTGCAGCGCCTCATCAACTTTATCCATCATTTCATCGTCCAAGTGGGTAATTTTATCGGTCAACCGTTGCTTATCAATCGTACGAATTTGCTCAAGCAAAATGACGGAATCGCGCTCAAACCCGTAGCGTTTTGCATCGATTTCAACATGCGTCGGCAGTTTCGCCTTCTGGATTTGCGCCGTAATCGCCGCCACAATCACCGTCGGACTAAAGCGATTACCGATATCGTTTTGGATCACCAACACGGGGCGTACGCCGCCCTGCTCTGAGCCAACGACCGGGGAAAGGTCCGCAAAATAAACGTCGCCACGTTTAACAATCAAAGCATTACCCCCCGCTAACTAAGCGTTCAACGGTGTGGTCGGCCTCATATTCGGCATGAAACGCTTCAGAAGCAATAGATAAATTGATTTTGGCCATTTCCATGTAGCCTCGTCTCATCGCCTCGCGAATTTGCCGTTTTTTCCGTTCACGAATATACATTTTCGTCGCTTGATAAATGAGTTCATTTCGATTGCCGTTCTCCTGTTTGACAAGCCCGTCCAGTTCCGTCAGCAGCGACTGCGGCAAACGAACGACGATTTCCGTTGTTGCGCCAGATTCCGACACGAATCATACACCTCCACGAACTGCAACCATTCATTGCTTCCATTTCATGATACCATTAAACAACGGCGCTGCAAAGTCATTTCTCCCTTTTCTATCCTTTGCCTTCTGAAGCAAAGTATGCATCGCTTCACCCGTGGCAAACAGCATTTCTCACTTCCATTATACGCTTATTTCGGAAAAAAATACGGGGCACCCGATAACTGATTGTACAAGGCACTTCGTAATTAATCGTTTCCAAATAGCGGGCGACATCATCGACAGAAATGAACTCATCTCCTTGGCGACCGATCAATGTTACCTTCGTACCGATTGGCAACGGTTCAGGCAGGCGAATCATGCATTGATCCATGCAAATCCGGCCGACAATTGGCGCCTTTTGCCCGTTCACGAGCACATGAAAATGTTGCAGGCGACGGAGCCATCCGTCCGCATAGCCGATCGGGAGAGTGCCGATCCACTCTTCCTCTTGTGCGGTATACGTCGCTCCGTAACTCACCTTTTCACCCGGTTGCAATCTTTTCACATGCACGAGGCGGCTATGAAGCGAAAACGCCTCCTTTAGTTCGTATGGAAGCAACGGCTTGATGCTTGGCGATGGAGCGAGTCCGTACATGGAAATGCCGAAGCGGGCCATATTGAACGCTCGCTCGGGAAAGCGGAGTACCGTCGCACTGTTGGCACAATGAACGATCGGCGGCCGTGATGGCAGCCATTCGAGCATATGCAAAAAGCGGCGATATTGATAAGAAAGATAGTCTGTATTCACTTCATCAGCCGTCGCAAAATGCGTATATACCCCTTCAAGGATAAAGGATGGGTGGCGGTCAATCAGCGTCGTAATACGCTTCGTCTCCTCCTCGTCTTTTACCCCGAGCCGTCCCATTCCAGTATCCATTTTTAAATGCAGATGAACGGGAGTCGAGCCGTTATAAATCGATGCCGCCTCCTCTAACCAATCGGCGCGAAACACGGTTAAAGTAATGCGATGTCGAGCGGCTAGCTCCACATCGGCCGGGCGGGACGCCCCAAGCACTAAAATGGGCGCATTGATGCCTTTTTGTCTTAAAGCGAGCGCCTCGTCCAAAATGGCGACGGCTAAGTAGGAAGCACCGGCTTCTAGCGCCGTTGTCGCCACTTGGGCGTCACCATGCCCGTAGGCATTCGCTTTTACAACGGCCATAACCTGTGTTCCATCCGGTAAAAAGCGTCGCAAATTCGCGACGTTGTCGTAAATAGCATCCAAGTCGATTTCTGCCCACGTATCGCGGTGAAAGTTGTCCATCCTCTCTCGCTGCCTTTCTAATCACGTAAGTTTTGAAAGCGTTTAAATTTGTTTTCATTCTTTCTTAGTTTACCACGTCTGTAGTGAAGACGGAATAGGTTAGACATCAGAAAAGTGACTGAACGCAGTGGAAAAGTGGGCATGCCGCTTTGTTCTCTCTGCATGAGGCAGCCTATGCTTGCTGTTAACCCTTATTGGCAGATGACAGCTCTGATTTCCATTCCCCACAACAAAAAACAAGGCGGCTCTCCGCTTTCAAAGCGGAAAGGCACGCCTTGTTCACACATTTCATGGTTATTTCGCAGCTTTTTCTTGAACCGAGCTGGCGACCATCACCATTTCTTCTGGCGTTAGATCATCGGAGGCAAGCGTAAACTCCACTCCGTTGTACGACCATGTTAACGTTTGACCAGTGAGGGCACCGACCGTAAATCCTAAATCGACCGGATCCCCGTTGACAGGCACTGGCATGCTCGTTGCCGGGAGCACTTCCGCTTTTTCTTGAACGAGCGTAAACGATTTTTTGCCGCCAAATGTCATAATGACCCGTGTGCCGTCTGCGCTTTTTACTTCTTTTTCCTCAAGCGCTTGAACGCCTTCTGGGAGCTGGCTCGGATACATGACTTCCATCACTTGTTCTTTCCCTTCCGCCATCGCTGGTACCTCGAGGCGCGCTCCGGTCATGTTTTTCGACGTATCGAATGCATCATCATCGAATTTTTTGTTAAATTCAACGTTGGAAAATTCCACTGTCAACAGTGCTTTGCGGTCTGTATCCATCACTTTGACCGATACGGGGGCTAAATCTTTTTTGCGCAGCGTAATTTCTTGGATCGGAACAATTTCGCTATTTGGATAGTTCGTTTTTGTCTCAAATACATAGTGCTTTTTCGTCGCCTTAAACTTCGCCTTGGAGTCACTCGAAATATCTTTGACGAGCGATTCATACAAATACGCTTGGCTGCTGTTTTTCGGCCAGTCGCTGACAAACTTGAAGCTTTTGTTGAGGGCAGGCGTAAAGACGAATACTCCCTCATCGTTACGCAAAATCATTTGGCTTTGCCCTTTGTCGGCGTTTTTCAAGCTGACGCGGTAGTACGACGGCTGCTTATGCCACACTTCGACATGATATACTTGTGGCTTCTCCCCGGTGCGGAACGTCATTTTTGCCTCGGCTTGGTAGCCTGTCATCTCGTCCATCTTTTCATTGAGCGCTCGAAGCACTTCCTCCTGCGATTTCGACCCGCACCCAGCTAAAGCAAACAAAAAGATGATGCCGACCAATGCCCAAAGCACCTTTCTACCCATCGCTTCAACCCCTTTGCCTCATATATCGATTTCTGTCTATGCACTACAATATATGAGACAACTGTCTAGAATATGCAGACTAGCCGTGGCAAGCATCTGATGGCTTGGCCGGCCCGAAGCGCTCAATGATGACTTGGGCGATCGCATAGTCACGGCTATGGGAAATGGATAGATGAATAACTTCTCCGTCGCGACGGGCAGCAATGCTCGGTTTTCCATACTCATCGGAAACAATCTCAATGTCCTGAAACGATACGTGTCGCCCGATCCCCGTCCCAAGCGCTTTGGCGTACGCTTCCTTCGCCGCAAACCGTCCAGCGAGAAATTCCACTTGTCTAGCAGGCGCTAGCTGATCAAACTGCTCCCTCTCTCGCGGCGTTAAAATCCGGTCAAGGAATTTGCGGTTGCGCTCAAGGAGTGATTGAATCCGCTCCAGCTCTACAATATCAATGCCGATACCAACGATCATCACTTTCTCCACCTATCCGTGCTATGTGATCCGACAAATTTTTTACACTCTTTTTGCATAAGATGGCTTATAAAAAACGGACATGACCTTCCCCACTCGCGGGGGATATACGATTTTTGATAAAGAAGGGAGACAAAGCTATGTTTCACGATGCCGGGAATGTCCGCTCACTCGTCCGTCTCTATCCGGTTGTATCGATCGTGTTGTCCGCCCATATCGTTTTATGGATTTTGTTCGTTCTTCCCCTTACAGCGCTAGAACCTGTTTGGCAATACATCATCGGGACGAATGGCGCCATTCGGAATGGGGAATATTGGCGGCTGATTAGCCCGCTCGTTCTGCACTACGATTTCAACCATATGGCGGCCAACAGCCTTTCTCTATGGCTGTTCGGCCCGTGGCTGGAACGTGCGCTTGGAAAAGGGAAGTTTTTACTTCTTTATATCGGGGGCGGCGTCGGCGCCAATATCGCCACCGTATTGCTTCTTCCGCCGATGTACAGCCATGTCGGGGCGTCAGGCGCCATTTTCGCTTTGTTTGGCATGTACAGCTATCTCGCCTTGTTTCGCCGCGATTTAATCGCCCCAAAGCACACCCAACTGTTATTAGTCATTGTCGTGATTCATTTGTTGCTTAGTTTGATGGAACCAGATGGAAATCTCATGGCTCATCTATTTGGCTTCGCCACCGGCGGCTTGTTGGCTCCTTTTTTAGCCATCCGTCCCCAGTTACCGATGTTTCATGTGATCCGGTCATGAAAAAACGGCGCTTAATGCGCCGTAATCCGCCGTTTTTTCGTCCGACCACGCGCCGAACTGTCCGGGCGGCTGCCCCGCTTTTTCTCCCGTTTGACTGCTAGAGGCGGTTCTTCCGTCAACTTCACCGGTGTCGTGTCTGGCTCGCGCGTCAACATTTTCAGGCAGGCGGCGACGATCGTCACTGAGTCATGCTCTTCAAGCAACTCCTCGGCCGCTCGCTTGTAAAATGATAAGTTTTCCGCTTCCGCAACATTGAGGAGCTTTTCAATGGCGATGCGCTGCTGGCCTTCAAGCGCCTCATTGAGTGTCGGCGGCTTCATCCGCTCCATCTTCCGCTTCGTCGTCCGCTCAATATGATGAAGCTGGCCAATTTCCCGCGGTGTCACAAACGTCATCGCCACCCCTGTCTTACCGGCGCGCCCCGTGCGGCCGATTCGATGGACGTAGCTTTCTGGGTCTTGCGGAATGTCAAAATTATATACGTGCGTCACACCGGAAATATCTAATCCGCGCGCTGCGACGTCGGTGGCGACTAAAATTTCGATCGATCCTTCTTTAAACTTGCGCAACACCGACAGCCGCTTCGCCTGGCTCAAATCGCCATGGATGCCTTCCGCTGCATAGCCACGCAAGTTGAGCGCTTCAGCGAGCTCGTCGACACGCCGCTTCGTGCGGCCAAACACAATCGCCAGCTCCGGCGCCTGGATATCAAGAAGCCGTGTCAAAATGTCAAATTTCTTTTTCTCGTGCACTTCCAAATAATATTGCTGAATATTCGGCACGGTCATTTCCTTCGCCTTCACTTTGACGAGTTCCGGATCATTCATAAACCGCTCGGCAATGCGGCGGATCGGATCCGGCATCGTCGCAGAGAACAACAGCGTCTGCCGCTCAGTCGGCACATGACGTAAAATCGCCTCAATATCTTCAATAAAGCCCATATTCAACATTTCATCGGCCTCATCGAGAACGACCGTACGCACATGTTCGAGGCGGAGTGTCCCGCGGTTAATATGGTCGATGATGCGGCCTGGTGTGCCGACGATGACGTGCGGATGTTTTTTCAAGGCGCGAATTTGCCGCTCAATATCTTGACCGCCGTAAATCGGTAAAACACGCACCCGCTTGACCGCACCGATTTTATACAGTTCTTCCGACACTTGAATGGCGAGCTCACGTGTCGGTGCGACGACGAGCGCCTGAATGGCACCGTTTTTCACATCCACTTTTTCTACGATCGGGATGCCAAATGCAGCGGTTTTCCCCGTTCCGGTCTGCGCTTGGCCGATCACATCTTTATTTTGTAGGCTGAGCGGGATCGTTTTTGCTTGAATTGGGGTCGTTTCTTCAAACCCCATCCGCTCGATAGCTTTCATTACCTCTTTACTTAATCCTAATTCTTGAAATGTCGTCAATGTTATCCAAACTCCTTATAAAAAATCGTCCCTTTATTCGTGAGAAAGGTTTGACAGTTATCATACCATGTTATACCGTCATTTGCAATGATAGGAGGCGCACAAAAATTTCTCCGTCTCAGCAAACAACACATGCCGGTTAGCGCTATGACAAACATGGTGATACGAATCCGGCAAAAGGAGCAGCGTTTTTTCTGCGGAACCGATTTTTTCATATAAATAATAAGCACTTTTGAGCGGCACGATCCCATCTTTCTCCCCTTGTACGATCAGTACGGGAGCTTGAACGCAAGGAAGGAGAGGGCGCACATGACGAACAAGCTTGCGAAATTCCCTAACAGCCGAAAATGGGGTCGCCATCATTTTGTTTCGATAGCGGAGAAACAGCGGATGCTCCTGCGCTCCGCGCCAACCGTTGGCAAACATCTCACGGATGTCACGCCACAACTGACGCGGGTTGACGTAATAAAACGCTGCGCTTAACAGCACGAGCCTAGCGACCGGATATTTTTCCGCTAAATAGACGGCGATCACCCCACCCATTGAAAAACCGATAACATACACCGTATTGCAACGCTGAGCCAGTGCCTGAAACGCTTGCTCAGACGCTGTAATCCATTGGTTATATGTAACCCCTTTGAGCTGCAACTTGTCCCCGTGTCCCGGCAATGTCGGCGTTTCTACGATCCAACTGGTCCGCTCGCGCAAATAATTAGCTAGCGGTGCCACCTCTTCCGGACTCCCGGTAAATCCGTGAATGCATAAACAGCCGATCATGATCCCACCCCCCGGCCTGATCGAAAAGCGGCGCCCATAGCGCCGCTTTTCGTTTTTCTCGCTTTTGCTAATTTTCCCCCCAATAACCGAGTAACTCTTCCAACCTCATACCACGCGAGGCCTTCAATAAAACGATATCGTCTGGGGTTGCGACGGAAAGCACCGCCTCGGCCAATGCCGCTTTATCGTCAAACGCCTTCACTTGGCCTTGATCAAAAAACGGCGTGGCGGCCGTAGCGATATGACGCGCCAGTGGTCCGTAAGTAAACACGTAATCTACCATCTCTGGCCGCAGCATCTCCCCAATCGCTTGGTGGAACTCGACCTCTTTGTCACCAAGCTCCAACATATCGCCCAATACAGCGATTTTCTTCCGATAGCCGTCCAATTCCGTGAGCAGCATTAAAGCAGCGCGCATCGATGTCGGGCTGGCGTTGTAGGCATCATTAATCACTGTAAAGCCGCGCTTCGTTTTAACGACTTCCGTACGCATGCGCGTCACTTGCAAGCGGGAGAGAGCGGCAGCAATGTTCTCCCAGCTGACGCCGAAAAAGCGGGCGACAGCGATGGCGGCCAGCGCGTTGTATACATGGTGTTTCCCTAAAACTGGAATAAATAGCGTCTGGCGAGGGAGCTCGTTGATGACAAACGACGTGCCCGCTGCTTCAATGCGCACAGTTGTCGGATAATAATCGTTGTCCTCACCTTCCCCAAACGTCACAACGTGCTGAGGAAGCGGCAAGCTTGGCACGAGCTCAGCCAAAAGTGGCTCATCGCCGTGATAGACGAACAAACCGTCGCCTTGCAATCCAGATAAAATTTCTAGCTTTGCCTTGGCGATGCCTTCCCGTGACCCGAGCTCTTGCAAATGTGCTTCACCGATGTTGGTGATGACGGCAGCATTCGGCCGTGCGATCGTCGTGAGCTGCTCAATTTCACCAAACCCACTCATCCCCATTTCCACAACGGCGATGTCTGTCCCCTCCTCGAGCGCAAGGAGCGTGAGCGGAACGCCGATATGGTTGTTTAAGTTTCCTTCTGTTTTTTGCACGCGATATTGGGATGAAAGAAGCGCAGCGATCATATCTTTCGTCGTCGTTTTGCCATTGCTGCCAGTCACACCAACAACCTTCAGCCCGAGCTGTTCACGGTAGCGGGCGGCGAGACGCTGCAGTGCCGAAAGCGTATCATCGACGACAATCGCCGGAACACTTTCTGGCGGTGTCCCTTCCGCTTCGGCCCACAGCACAGCTGCTGCTCCTTTTTGCGCCGCTTCCTCCACGAAAGCGTGACCGTTAAACGTCTCGCCAAGCAGCGGAACGTACAAGTTGCCAGCTTGGATCGTCCTCGTGTCAGTTGATACGCCGCTGACAGCAATATTCCCCCACTCCGGATTCGCGTACCGGCCGCCGGTCATCTCAGCAATTTGCTGCACCGTCCGTTTCATCATCCGCTCTCACCCTCTTTTACTTTTCAAATGTGTACGTAATCATCTGCTTTTCTTGATGTCGTTCCAATGCCAATGCAATAAGGCGTTCGATCAATTCCGAGTACGGCACGCCGCTATGTTGCCAAAGGAGCGGAAACATGCTGTACGGCGTAAACCCCGGCATCGTATTGACTTCGTTAATATAAACAGTACCGTCTTCGGCAAGGAAAAAGTCGACGCGTGCCAGTCCAGACAAGTCGAGCGCTTTAAACGCAGCAATGGCCATCGATTTGATCGTCTCATACTGCTCTTCTGTCACATTGGCAGGAATAATTAATTCCGTTTGCCCGTCTTCATATTTCGCTTCATAGTCGTAAAATTCTTTTTTCGGTACAATTTCTCCAGCAACCGAACAAATCGGCTCGTCATTGCCGATAACGCCAATCTCAATTTCCCGACCGACAATAGATTCCTCAATAATAATTTTCCGATCGTATTTAAATGCCTCAGCAAACGCTGTTTTTAAATCGTCACGCTGTTTGCATTTGGAAATACCGACGCTCGATCCAGCGTTGGCCGGTTTGACGAAGCACGGGTAGCCAAGCTCTTGTTCGATTCGGTCATACACTGCTTCTCCGCCTTTTTTCCATTCATATTTCGTCACTGACACATACTTCGCTTGGCGCAGCCCAGCTTGGGCAAACAAGTTTTTCATCACCACTTTATCCATGCCAACAGCAGAAGCGAGCACCCCATTTCCAACATATGGGAGGTTGAGCATTTCAAGCAGCCCTTGTACCGTTCCATCTTCGCCGTTTGGCCCATGCAAAAGCGGGAAAATCACATCAATGGTTTCCTCGTCGCTCTCAGTTGCAGAACCCGATGCAGGAACCTGGTTTAAAGACACAGGGATCATCGCGGTCGCTGTCGAAGTGAACTGCAGCTGCTTCACTTCTTCAACCGTTCCAGTCAATCGTTTTCCTTTAATCCATTGTCCTTCTGGTGTAATATAAATCGGAATAACGTCAAATTTATGAGGATCAATGGCGTTCATGACCGCCCTCGCTGTCGACAAAGACACTTGGTGTTCCGGCGATTTACCGCCGTATAACACTCCAACTCTCGTTTTCATTATCGTTCCTCCTCTTTCCTTGGCCATCGTTCCTATTGTAACACGTTTCACGCCCAACGGTCTGATATTTTATATGTACGATGCAGGTTGTTTCGCCACCCGTGACGGAACAATCCAGTATAAAAAATGCCATCTAACATCCGTTAGATGGCTCGTCTATGGGCGAAGAACGCGCCAAGCCATGCGCTGCTGCGGCATTGCTGTTACCACTTCCGCGAGCGCTTCTTGCCCCGTTTTTTCCACCCCGGCAAAATAGTCAGACACGCGGCGAAAAAACCGATTTTTTTCTACATCATCGGTCAACAGGCGGATCATTTTCCGTTCGCCGTTGCCCGGCTCAGCCAAGTGATAAATAAGACCGTTGCGCCGCAAATATTGCCAATTGATCCGCTCCTGTCCGGGCAAGCAGTCAATGGTGAAAATTGGGATGCGCTTATGAAGCAGCTCGCTTATGGTCACTCCACCCGGTTTTGTAATGACAGCGTCCGCCTCATCGTACAGCTGATTCATCTCCTCCGGACTGTTGATGTACGGAAGCGGGCGGATGTGAGGAAGCTGCCAGCTAGCAATTTCATGATACAGCTGCTTATTAGCGCCGCATAACACTGAATAACGAAACAATGTCGACGTTCGAGCCGCCCGCAAAAACGCCGTCATATTGCCAAGCCCTTGGTTTCCGCCAGCAACGAGCACATGGGGCGGCTGCCTTCTCCGTCTCACTTCTGGCATTTTCATAAATGTATCATGGACTGGGATGCCAGTCACAACGATCCGCCTTTCGTCAATCCCGTGTTTTACTATCAACTCCCGCTTTGCTTCCTGATGGGGGACGAAATGGTAATCAATAAACCGCTTGCCCCAAATGCTGTTCATAAAAAAATCTGTATAGACATTGACTACTGGGATGGCAAGCACTTTTTTCCGCTTCAGCTGCTGCAAAATGCGCGACGGGAACGAATGGGTGCAAACGATTAAATCCGGTCGTTCCTGCTCGAGCATCTTTTTCATTTTGCCTTCGAAATACGGCAGCCATGGCTCAAATGAAACAAACTCGAGCCGCAAAGACTCCTCATACATAAACGTCTTGTACACGCGATGGTATGAAGCAGGATGCGAACGAATCCAACGCAAATAAGCTTCCGACACCATTTTTTCCATCAGCTCATTGCAATAACTTAAAAAATCGATTTTTTTGCTTTCGACCCATGGAAACTGGCGATGCAAAAAATCGATCAACGTATCGGCCACTTTATGGTGTCCCGTATTCATTTGAAACAGCGGCAAAAACAACACTTTCATCATTGATCGCACCCTTTAGCTTTCAACAGATTTTTTGCGTCTCCGCTGTCCAACCCATGTCGCCAACAAAAAGAGCAAAAACAATCCCAAACCGGCAAGCGGAAAAGAAATCAGGGGGATATGGATATGTTGGCCAAGCAATAGACCAGCCAATGTCAGCGGAACGACCCAGCCAGCTGTCCCCAGCATAGCCAGCAAAAGAAACGTCCGAAACGGGAATCGGCTCACCCCTGCCATATACGGACATATTTGCCGCACCCCCGGGACATAGCAACCAAACAAAATGCCCCATTTCCCGTAGCGGCAAAACCAATCGCGGGATCGCTCCCACCGTTCGTCTGTAATTCCGACATACTTGCCATACTTTTGCACAAGCGGCGACCCCCACCGTCTGCCGACGCCATACGCCGCCACCATGCCGGCCATCGTTCCACCCCAGCACGAGACAAGCGTCGGCCAAAGCAGCAATTGATTTTTCGCAATCACCACACCGACGAAGAAAAGCAAACTTTCCTCCGGTGCCGGGATGCCGACAATGCCGCAAAATAAAAACAAAAACAGCATTACATATCCATATGACTGAACATAAGGCAACCATGCGCCCGTATCCATAGCTCCCCCATCACATCGACGAGATTTGTTTGTTAGTTTGCGCGTTTCTCAGTTCCGTAATCGTCACCCAACGCATCTTTTTCGCTACTTCGTCTTTGAGCAGCAGCTCAAGAGCAGACAACATTTGTTCCGGCGCACGTTTGCTAGCGCCTAGCGCATCCCCGTTATCATGAAGCACGATGACCGCCCCGCCGCGCACGGCAGCGCGCAAGCGACGGAACAGCTCCATCGCACCGATTTTTTCATTCCAATCACCAAGAATATGCGACCATAACACTGTTGTATACCGTTTTTGCACGACCGGCGTCCAAGCATTAAAATGGCCCCATGGTGGCCGGTAATACATCGGGCGTTGACCCGTCGCCTGCTCAATCGCCACAGCCGCCCGACGCACTCCCCAATCGAGCCACAGCGGCGGAAGCAGCCAGTTGCTGATATGACGGTAATTATGAATACCGACTTCATGCCCTTCTTCCACCATCCGCCGCACGATCTCCGGATGGCGTTCCACTTTTCGACCGACCACAAAAAAGGTCGCTTTCACTCCATATTTCTTTAATAAATCGAGCAGTTTTGGCGTATAATACGGGTCGGGACCGTCATCAAACGTCAAAGCAAGGCAGTCAGGCGCTGTTCCTTCACAAAACAGACGCAACCTTTTTTTGCGAATGACGATTGTCGGCACAACCCCATAACCAATGATTCCAACCATCAAACCTCCAACAAGCCATGCCAACATCGCCTTCACCTCTCAACAGCACTTTATCAATATTTCCTTCCTTTAAAAACTAAGAAACTGGATATCTTCTTTTTAAACAAATTGCTAGATTAATGATGATGATATATAAATTCGATGAAAAATCAAAATTAAAATTATGGTAATTTCATGCGACTCGCGACCTTTTTCGCTTCCTTGGTTTATACGAAAATTACAGTCGTTCAGTTTCCTCCATAAATGATGTTGAATTTGCTATAATACATATCGATATAGGGCCTCTAGACCGTAAAAAAGCGGCTTGCCAATGGGTTCACCCCTATTGGCAAACACCGCATTGACCGCATCGTGAAAGGCGGCTTAGCCAGAAAAGATGGTCATTGAACGTTCTCATATTGTAAAGAAGACAGGTGATCTACGTTGCGAAAAAAAATCGTCTTAACCGGCGGCGGTACGGCCGGACATGTGATGGTTAACGTCGCTCTCATCCCGAAACTGAAAGAGCAAGGATGGGACATCGTCTATATCGGCTCCCATGAAGGAATTGAACGGGAGATTATCGGGCGCATCGACGGTGTGCCGTACTATTCGGTTTCGACCGGAAAACTGCGCCGCTATTTCGACTGGAAAAACTTCAAAGATCCGTTTAATGTGCTAAAAGGTGTTTGGCAAGCTTACCGCCTCATCCAAAAAGAAAAACCGGATATCGTGTTTTCAAAAGGCGGGTTCGTCTCCGTTCCCGTCATTCTCGGTGCCTGGTTGAACGGTGTGCCATCGGTCATCCACGAATCGGACTTGACGCCCGGGCTGGCCAATAAAATTGCCATGCCATTTGCGACAAAAATTTGCCTCACCTTTCCGGAAACAAAACAGCACGTCAACACCGATAAAGCCGTTTACGTTGGCGCCGTCGTCCGCGAGGAGCTGAAGCACGGAAGCGCAGAACAAGGACGGAAGTTGTGCCAGTTCGACGGCCAAAAACCGGTCTTGCTCGCCATGGGCGGCAGCTTAGGCTCGAAAAAAATTAACGACGCCTTGCGTGCCAGTTTGCCGGTGCTTCTTTCCGAGTTTGATATCGTTCACATTTGCGGCAAAGGCAACGTCGATACAAGCCTTGTAGGCCAAAAAGGATACAAACAGTTCGAATATGTCAACGAAGAGCTGCCAGACCTATTGGCGTTGTCCGATATCGTCGTCTCCCGCGCTGGTGCGAACGCCATTTTCGAACTACTCGCCTTGCGTAAGCCGATGCTGCTCATTCCGCTCTCAAAAGCAGCGAGCCGCGGCGACCAAATCCTAAACGCACGTTCATTTGAAAAAGCAGGCTACGCCGAGGTGCTGATGGAAGAAGAAGTGACAAACGAATCACTGCCGGCCGCTATTCACCGCCTGTATGAAAACAAGGACCGCTATAAGAAAAACATGGAGAAGTCCGGCAGCAGTGATCCGCTGCAAACGCTTCTTGCTCTCATTCAAAATACCGCCCGCTAGCTAAAAGAGGCGATGCCCAGCACACGTTTAGGGCATCGCCTCGTTGTTTACTCGTTTTTCAACTAAGAAGAAAACTCTCCTTTCTTCTCTTCGCTCCTTTTCCCCATGTACAACGCATTTTCCCACAAATCCAAACCGCCGGGTGGAACCATTCCACCGGGCGGCATGACTTAAAAGTATAAGAAGTAGATGATAAAAGCAAGCGCGATCCGATACACCGCAAACGGCACGAGGCGGATGCGGTTAATCAGATGCAGGAAAAAGCGGATCGCGAGCAAAGCAAAGACAAAGGCGCTCAAAAAACCAGCGATAAAAAACGGGATATCGGCCACGGTGACGTATTGCCAGTTTTTCAAGAGCGACAGTCCGCTCGCTCCAGCCATAATCGGAACAGCCATAATGAACGTGAAATCAGCCGCAGCGCGATGGCTCATGCCGACAAGCACACCACCAGCGATTGTCGATCCGGAGCGGGAAAATCCTGGCCATAACGATAAACATTGCACTAAGCCGACAAGAAACGCCTGCTTATATGTAATTTGGTCGACCGTCTGCGCCCGTGCTGCTTTTTTCGCGAATCGGTCGGCAACGATCATCAATAGCGCACCAAGCACAAGGCCGATGAGCACCGTCTTCGTTGAAAATAAATGTTCATCGATATAGTCTTCAAACAACACGCCAAGCACCCCAGCTGGGAGAAGGCCGATGATAACATGAAGAAGCGTCAGCCGCGGCTTCCCGCCCGGATGGCGGCCGCGAATACCAAGCAAGTCTAAAAATCGATCTTTGAACACAACCACAGCAGCTAAAATCGAGCCGAGCTGGATAACGACTTTAAACGTATTGGCAGCGTATTTGCCTAAAAACTCGGTTGATTTCAGCCAAAGATCATCGACAATAATCATATGGCCGGTCGAGGAAACAGGAGCAAATTCCGTTAATCCCTCCACCATTCCTAAAATGACGGCCTTCAATAACTCCATCCAATCCATCCGTGTCCATCCTTTCTGCGCGGGATCGTCCTTTTCTATACATATGGGCCAAGCGGCAAAATAGCACCCCGCTTTCGGCCGCGCCTGCTCTATTGTACTATAAATCATTCATTTCTACTACCCACGCATTGTTCGGATGGACGCTTTGCTTGTACAAATAACGGCGCAGATCGGATGAATCCAACGGGGCTGCCCCATCAGTGGGATGCCGATCAGCCGGATGCTTCCCCTAACTCTCCACGACGCTCTAAGTAATGATACAAGGCGCCGAGCAAGTTTGCATCGTTTTTAAACTGGCACGTCGCCACAACCGGTTGAACTTTCGCGATCGGCACGAGCGACAACAGCACCGAAAGCCGCTTGTTAATTTCGTCAACAAAATCCGGACGGTTGCTAATGGCTCCGCCTAAAATGATTTTTTCCGGGTCGTATGCATACTGCAAGTTAAAAATGCCGTGGGCTAACGAGAAGTAAAACCGGTCGATCGCACTTTGCGCGGCCTCATCACCGCTCTCGGCCAACGCAAATACTTTTTCTCCGTCCAGTTCACTCTGTGGTATTCCCTTTTCCTCAGCAGTCATCCGGATCAGCGCACTTGTCGCCGCCAGTTCACTCCATGTTTTGCATTCAACCGTTCCGTTTTTATAGCGAACATCCATCAACATATAGCCAAATTCCCCACCGTGCAGGTGCACTCCTTTATGAATGTGCCCGTCTTTCACAATCGCCCCGCCGATACCGGTGCCGACAATGACAAACGCAATATCACGGCAGCCCCGCCCCGCTCCTTTCCATAACTCACCGAGCGCTGCGCAGTTTGCGTCGTTTTCCAGTTCTACCGGCAGGCCCGTCGCCCCGCCAAATACTTCTTTAAAGTTTGGGCCGTGAATGCACGGTAAGGCGCTGCTTCCGCCGATGATGCCGCTGTCGCTATCAACGCTGCCCGCGGAACTGATCGCGATGCCGGAAAGCTCATAATTCGCTCGAGCTTGACGAACAATATGAAGTAAGTCATCGCGAAATTGATGAAAGTTATGACGCTCCGACCGATAACGCCCTTTCTGTAAAAAATCGCCATGCTCGTTCATGACGGCATGCTTCACATACGTACCACCGATATCAAAAACGATATAGTAACGCATCGATGACGCCTCCTTCATTTTTATCTTTCCTCTTCTCGAGCGCCATGCGGCTTAGCTGTTTTCCTTCTTTTATGTATTCTATGTATTCGCCGTCGAGTCATCTGCTCCTCTCTGCCGCAAGGAAGAAGCTACCTCGTTTGGAGAGAACATCTCCCTTCCGTTACATTGACAGCGCTGTTTGCTCGTTGCAGACATTCTTTATGAAAAAGCTGAACGAGATCACACGCCAGAGGCAACTGCTTTCCTCATTGTAGTGGAACACTTTTTCATGTGTGTCAACAGCTTTTAACCAGGCGAGAGATGAAGAATACCACACACAACAATATTTATTTTTATAACCAACAACGTTTTCCAAAAATGAAACAGCCTGAGTCCTTATGAATACAGAACTCAAGCTGTTTAAATATGTTTTTATTCCTGTTTACAAGGGGGCCACTTCAAAGCGAGACACCTTTTGGCGACAAGGCTACAACAAATCCGATCTTTCACATCACTGATAGACCGTATAATTTCTACCTTTTGGGATAATGTTACAACCAATCCCCACCGTCAAATCCGTCGCCGCCATCAAACCAGTCACCCACGTCTAATCCGTCAGCGACATCATCCATCACATCCTCCACCACATCATCAAGCAGCTCTTCCGCGATCATTCCCGCCAACATTCCAGCCGCAAACCCGCCAACGGCTCCCGTCCATCCGTGTCGACCATGGTGCGAATGATGCGCAGATGGATAATGACTAGCGGAATGACGATACATCGGTGAAGACGGTGTGGCCAACGGTTGTCCGCCAAACGTACTGAACGCTCCAGCTGCCTGTACCGTTTCCTCCACGGTCTCTCGAATCAGACGCGCTGCCGCACTAGAATCGCGGAGCTGTTCGATCGGGATGAACAGTTCTCGTTTCAACTCGCGCTCCTTGCCAAAGCCGTGACGGACGTCCACTTCCATATGTAAACGCACGCCTTCTTCCTCGACAAGGGCAAAAAATTCGACTTCTTGGACGAGCCCATGAAATTCACCTGTCGGGAAGAACGAAAATTCTTGCCCATACGGTGTAATGCGTCCAGACGTCGGCTTTTCACGGAAACCAAGCTCTGCAAAAGCGGCAAAGATTTGTTCGAGCACTGTAGGAGGCAAGATCTCGATAGTATCCCGGTCATACGCATCCGCGCCACCTGCAATATCGAGCCGGGTGACGAACGTATAACGAACCATCGAGCGACTGATCGGTAAGTGCAGCGGCAATTGATACGAAAATGGCAGCGTCTTCCGCTCCCCAGGCTGAATCGTGAACGAAGAAGCGACCGGAATAATCGCTACCGTGCGGCGGTATGACTTGCCTTGGACATGTACTTCCAATTCAAGCGCCACTTCAAGTTTGCGGATTTGCTGTGCCACTGTTCCCCCTTCTAACCAAAATTCTCCTTCCAATATCTTCCCAAGCCGAACATGGGAATGGTGCAGGACGAGATCGACTTTTGCAGCACCAATGCCGAATTTAGATAATAATTTTTTCCACAACGGACCTCTCTCCTTTTTGATGATGTATGCTTCATTCACCATTACGAATGAGCCGCACCAAAGGTGTCAACGAAACAATTTGATTAATCCAAGTACAATCAGCATGATGCCGGGTAATATCGTCGCTTTTTTCATCATTTTCGTTTCCGCCATCATGCAACCTAACATAAGCCCAAGCCGAATGAACAATGGATTAAACAATCCGACTAACAAAGCAAATGGTAAAGATGGAAAATTCAAGAGAGACGCGCTAATCCCAGCACCAAGAGCATCCATTGACAACGCAAGACCAAGCCATACAGCCTCTTTTCGACTAATTGAACCGGAACGGTCAAGATCGCCAAATTCAGGTTTTGTTAATACTTGGAGGGCGCTATGGGCCGCGTTTCCTTGCCCCATATCTTCCCATTCTGTCGCCACCGCCTCCTTCTGTCTTGTTTTATATACATTGTAGATGGCCCATCCCCCGAGGATGATGAGAATAAAGGATGCAAGCCCCCGTTCTACTCCCCATGGCAAAAAGATCGCCAGCAGCCGACCGATATTCATCGATATCAATATCATAACTACCGACATACACGCAATGAGTGTCAACGAAGGCAGAGGGAAACGTACTTTTCTCATTCCGTAGGACATTCCTACGCTCAAACTGTCTATGCTTACACTAAAAGCCAATAAAATCATCGATATCCATAACCACATTTTTATCCCCCCTGCCGCACTATATGCTTTCCCGGACAGAAAGGGTACTTTTTCACCATTCGACATACATCGATTTCCGGGGAAATATTTCTTGTCTTCTCGACACATTTTTGTAATAAGCGCCGCGCATTGTGTCACCTGCAACTTCCTTCCGCTAGCTGTTGAACACTCCCCCATCTACAGTCGATGTGGAAAAACACCGATTGATCCCCCTACTTACCTATGACAATGGGTGGGGGTATCGGTTCAGGATGATCAATCTGATCCCGCTTAAACTGATTAAAACCACAACAATTTTTATCATAACATCCTCTTTGTCTAATAAAATGGGTAAAGGGCATGGACACTGACATCGGAATATTTTTGAACAAACATTGAAACCTTTTCGTCTTCCATTCGTCTATATGTATGGTATATAAATGGAAGTCCAACACTATACGGGGAGCAGACAACAGGAAAGGAGGCATACGGCAGTCCTAAAAAAACATTCCATTGACTTTTGGCAATGGAAGTATTATGCTACTTGACATGGAGACGTTCCGATGTAAAATGATGTAATAGCGCAAATTGCGTTGCACGGTGCAGTAGCTGTTTATATAAAATTGTAGAAATAAATTGTTTAAGAATATGAGACAATGGATATGAGACAAAGGAGGAGAAGAGAACGTGAAAACGATTGGGGAAAAGTTGCTAAATAAGTACCGTTCTCTCCCTAACCAAGGTATAGGTTTTTTTATTTTTGCGGTGCTCTTATTTTGGCTGAAGACGTATGTCACTTATTTAGCGGAGTTTAACCTTGGCATTAGTAACTCCATGCAGGAGTTTTTGCTATTTATCAATCCGCTCAGCTCAGCGGTGTTTTTCCTTGGTTTAGCATTCTTAGCCAAAGAAACACGCTTTTATCGATGGCTTATTATTATTAATTTCATTCTATCGTTCATCTTATACGCCAATATCGTCTATTATCGCTTTTTCAGCGATTTTATTACATTACCGACGTTGACACAAACGAAAAACTTCGGTGATCTGGGCGGAAGTATTTTGGAGTTGCTCAGATGGTATGATGTGTTTTATTTCTTGGACACGGCCATTTTAGCGGTCATCATTTTTTCGAAACGGTTCTCGCTCCCGCAAGTGCGGGCCGGTCGTCTCAAAAAAGGTGTCATTTTTTCCTCAGCCATTTTAATGTTCAGCGTCAACTTGGCGCTTGCTGAGGCCGATCGTCCGCAACTGCTGACAAGAACGTTTGACCGCAATTATATCGTCAAATATTTAGGTGTATACAACTACTTGATTTACGATGCGATCCAAAGCATGAAATCATCGACACAGCGGGCGTTTGCGAACAAAAGTGACATTACGACGGTGCTGAACCATGTGCAAGCGACGTACGCTGAGCCGAATCCGAAATATTTCGGTGTGGCAAAAGGGAAAAACGTCATTTACATCCATCTGGAATCACTGCAAAACTTTGTCATTAACTACAAACTGCACGGGGAAGAGGTCACCCCGTTCCTAAACTCGCTCACCCGCGATCCGAATACGTTCTATTTTGATAACTTTTTCCACCAAACAGGACAAGGGAAAACATCGGACGCGGAGTTTATGTTAGAAAACTCGCTGTACGGCCTGCCGCAGGGCGCTGTCTTTACGACAAAAGGACAAAATACGTATCATGCGGCTCCGGCCATTTTGCGCCAATACGGCTATACAAGCGCTGTTTTTCACGGCAACTACAAATCATTCTGGAACCGTGATGAAATTTACAAATCGTTCGGGTTTGATCATTTCTTTGACGCCAGCTACTACAGCATGAAAGACGAAGACGTCTTGAACTATGGATTGAAAGACAAACCATTCTTCCGGGAGTCGATTCCGCTGTTAGAAACGTTGAAAGAGCCGTTCTACGCGAAATTTATTACACTGTCGAACCACTTCCCATATCCGATTGGCGAGGAAGAAGCAACGATTGCGCCAGCGACGACGGGAGATGGCTCGGTCGACCGTTATTTCCAAACGGCTCGTTACTTGGATGAGTCGCTCAAAGAGTTCTTTGATTACTTGAAAGAATCCGGTCTGTACGACCGTTCGGTCATCATTTTATACGGCGACCATTACGGCATTTCGGAAAACCATAACAAAGCGATGTCGCAAATTCTAGGCAAGGAAATTACGCCGTATGAGCACGCTCAGTTACAACGAGTCCCACTGTTCATTCATGTGCCAGGCGTCAAAGGTGGCACGATTCACGAGTTCGGTGGGCAAATCGACTTGTTGCCGACGCTGTTGCACTTGCTCGGCATCGATACGAAAAACTATGTCCACTTCGGAACGGATTTGTTGTCGCCAGACCATCAAGAAATGGTTCCGTTCCGCAACGGCGACTTTGTCACGCCGACAGTCACATCAGTCAACGGTAAATACTATGATACAAAAACGGGTGAACCGCTTGAAGAGACGCCAGAAATTCAACGTCTCGAACAAATCGCCCGTACGAAGCTCGATTTATCGGATAAAGTCGTTTACGGCGATTTACTCCGGTTCTATACCCCGAAAGGCTTCGAGCCGGTCGACCCGTCGAAATACGACTATAACAACCGCGGAGGCTACAACAACCGCGAAAGCAAAGAGGGAAGCGCTCAATAAGCGCCTCCCTCTTTTTTTCTAACGCTTCAGTAACTGTTCGATGGCCCGCTTCGCATTCACGTAACCCGCCCCATATACGTTCGGGTCGCGGTCTTTCCATAAATCGGCACTGTCCCTTAACGCCTTCTTGATCTCGTCCGGCGTTGCATCTGGTTTGGCCTGAAGCATTAAAGCAACAATGCCAGCACAAATCGGCGTCGCCATCGATGTGCCGGACATCGACATATAATAGTCACCAACCCGGCTTTGCTTATTCATCTTGTCAAGAAACGAACGTGGGGCACGAAGCGATATAATGTTGACCCCGGGAACGACCAGATCCGGTTTTGTCACACCATATCTTGTCGGCCCCCGGCTCGAAAAAGGCGCTACAGCATCATCGGTGCGTGTTGACGCTGTATCACGGTCATCAAGGGCACCGACAGTAATGATGCGGTCGCTAATGCCTGGGCTGGCAATCGTCCCATAATTCGGCCCCTCATTTCCCGCTGCCGCACAGACAACAATGCCATTTTCCCATGCCCGCTCAGCGACTTGTACAAGTGGATCGTCATTTTCAGCCGGGAACGGCTGTGGTTCCCCACCAAGCGATAAAGAAATAATATGAATTGGATTGGCCGGGTTTTTCTTGTTGTAGTCGATGCACCATTCAATACCGCGCATAATGGTTTCTAGCGTCCCCATCCCTGAGCGATTGAGCACTTTGACGCCAACGAGGTTCGCCTCATACGCTGGCCCGGCGTATAGCCCGTCCGACATGCGTCCGTTTCCGGCCGCATCGCCAGCGCAGTGAGTTCCATGTCCGTTATCATCATACGGTGCCGTTTTTCCATTCACCAAGTCGACAAACGCCGTAATCCGCCCCTCTAAATCCGGATGAGGGTCAATGCCTGTGTCGACAATCGCAATCGTCACTCCTTTGCCGCTCAGCTCTGTTTCATTGACAGTGACGTGTTTCGCATTGGCCGATGGCACCGCGTTGTTTAATACCGCCTTGATCGTGCGGTTGAGATACACTTTTTTCACTTTTGGATTCTCCAGCAACTGCTCAAGTGCTGCCGGTGTCACTGTCGCGCTCCATATCGGGACATGACGGAAATGGTGATGCGTTTTCATGCGAAAATGATTCCGTTCCGCCTCGGTGAGCGCTTCAATCCCTTCATCGTCATCAACCTCGATCAGAACAGAAACAGTCCGCCACTTCCGCAGCCAGCGCTCGATCCAACGGTGGAAAATGCATGGCATGCGTGTCATCGGTTTGTACATGTTGACAAGCGTATGGCGGAGAGGGTGATCAAGCCGCCCCGCATGACGGCGGGCTAACTGCACAATCGAATAGCCAAACACTGCCCTTCCCCCTTCCTTCGTTGATTGCTATACTCATATGATGAATGGACAAAGAAGGAAGCGGCATTTCCACTAGAACCGACGAAAAAACGCTTGCCTCATTAAAACTAGGCAAGCGTTCCCATCATTCCTCTACTTGCTCAAGCACAATCCGTTTCGCTCTTCCTAAATAATGCTCCACTTGGCGCAACACGTTGTCTGGTTCAACAAAAGCACCGACTTGCTTCCCATCCACGATGACACGCGTCAAACGGCCAGTGCTCGGCATGCCTTTGTCTGGATCTCTAGGAGGATTGTTCGGGTTACTTGCTTTCTTCTTCAATCCAAGTGCCCGTTCCAACCCGTTGACATGACCGCGGGCAATCATCCGCAAAAAATTAGGGTCGGTCAATTGTTTTGCGTCTTCCTTATGGTCGATAAACCCGTTTTCCGTCAACACCGCCGACATTTTCGTTTCCCTTAGCACATGAAAATTGGCTTTCTTTTTGCCGCGGTCGCGGAATTGAGTCGCTCGGACAATTTCTTCATGCAGCACATCGCGAATGCGGGCCGTTTGGGAGCTTTCCGACAGCCCATGGTAAATGTAGTCTTCAAATCCTGTGCCACCGCCCGCATTCACGTGAATTGACACATATAGATCGGCTCCCCAACTATTGGCCCGCCTCGTCCGTTCAGCAAGCGATACCGTTTCATCTTTCGTTCGGCTCAGCTGCACCGAGACTCCTTCGTACTCGTTTTGCAAAATGCGGCTTATCTCCAAGGCGATGGACAGCGTGATATCCTTCTCACGCAATCCGTTGCCGACCGCGCCCGTATCATTGCCCCCATGCCCTGGATCAAGAAAAATCTTCGGCATCTCCCTTCCCCTTTCCGTCATTTGGGAGTTTGTTACTATTAGAATAAGCATGTCATTCCAAAATGCCATAGATACTTCCCCAGGGCAACAAAATAAGGCGCAACCGTTTTCTGCGGTTGCGCCTTATGCTCCGTACCGAACTGGTGACTCAGAAAGTTTGATTTCATTCCTTCAAGCGACTTAACTATTTTCTCCTATCCTACTTCCAAGCGACCTGTTGATTTATATCTTCAGGTGATGCTCCCAGGTAAAGCTTTCAATCAATCCCCCTGAAAACTTCATATTTGGTTGCAAATCCATTTGTAAAGAGGAAAATAAGAAAGAAAAGACTCCACAAATACAGCTACCACATTTTTCAGCTAAATGTTATCGCTCCTTCTGTTTGATTTGTAGTGTAACGCGATCCATGTAGTAACCGCTACAAAAACAGCCAGATAAATCGGCATATATTTCAGCCATTTCAGCCAAGGGGACGGACCAAGGAAGAACCACGTTGCTACGGCGATCATTTCCGATAGAACGATTCCGCCAAGCAATCCAGCAAACAAAGCAGTGAAGGGAGCCAAAAGCAGCTTCTTCATTTCTCTTTTCCTCCTTGTTCCGTAGACAAATGCCATGTTCCTGACTGTCGAGCCACATTCCAAGACATGAAAAACAGCCCCAAGGCAATCACAGGATGAAGCATACCGACGATTTTCAAATTAGCGGTGAAATATTGGATAAAAATTAGTCCTATTAATCCTGCGCTCTGCCAGCACAACTTCTTTGGAAGCCGCCCCGCAAACGCAACGATCAGCATCAGAATGGGCACCATTTCAAAGAAATGCACAAAAACAATATGATTCTTCCAATATATAGGATTGTTGAAGATGGCCATCCCCGCCCAAAACGTCTGAACCACCACACTGACAACCAACCCCCACGCAAGGATGGCAAACATCCATCGTGAAAGGTACATCATTTTATTGCGATGTCTTTCCTTGCTCATGGTCTTCCCTCCGCTTCGCTATTCTTTCCATTTACGCCGAAACATCATAAGCGCGATGACTGCACAAACTACCGGCAACAAGAGAATGAGAGAGCCGAATGATACACCAAACCATTGGTAGCTAACATCGATGACCACAATCGATACGATCAATCCCCCAACCAATCCCCCAAGCAAAACCAACAGGTTCAAAAGGATTTGTTTCATGTTCATCCTCCTTTCTTCATCAAAAGGATTTTTCATGTTCATCGTCCTAAGCAGCCCGAAACATTGGTCTGTCCAATGACCTAATTTGGTCCCTGTCGTTACATCTTCATGCTACGGTCACATTTTACCTAGACAATGTTGCAAACTAATGACGAACTTTTGCAGGTTTAGTGACATTTTCCTAAATCTGTCCATATGGGGCTATAATGAAAAGAGAACAGAACAAACAAGGGGGAACAAGATATGCCTCACACGTTATTATTAGTGGATGATGAAGAAAGAGTCCTTGAATTTATGGAGCCCTTTTTGCGACAGGAAGGATTTGAAATTGTCACAGCCAAAACGGGAAAGGAAGCGCTGCAAAAAGCAAAAGAAACCAATCCATCCCTTGTGGTGCTTGATTGGATGCTTCCTGAAATGAGCGGGATTGATGTGTGCCGCGAACTTCGTAAGACGAGCCATGTTGGAATCATCATGGTCACAGCAAAGACAGAGGAAACTGACAAAATCATTGGCCTAGAGGTGGGAGCTGATGATTACATCACCAAACCTTTTTCCCTGAGGGAACTGGCAGCCCGCATTCGCTCCGTATTGCGGCGAATCGAAGGGCAAGACAATCAGGAGGAACTGATGAAACGCGGCGACTTGACCATTTCTGAAGCGCAATGCCGCGTATGGAAACGAGGAAGCGAAATCTCCTTAACGCCGACCGAATTTAAGCTGCTGCTCACTCTAGCGGCAAAGCCAGGTGTCGTATATAGCCGGCTGCAGCTGTTGCAAAGCATTTTTGAAGATGACCTTTTCAACGATGAACGAACTGTCGATGCTCATATCAGCCGACTTCGTAAAAAGATTGAAGATGATCCGTCCCGTCCAGTCTATATCCAAACTGTCTATGGATTCGGTTATCGGTTCGGTGAGCAGATATGAGCATTAGGCGTAAGCTGTTTTTTACAATGGCCGTCTTTATTATCGGCATGGGAATCATGTTTTCCCTCATCACCAAGGTGGTCGTCATCAATATACTGGACGTGATGCTAAAGGTTGATCGAAGTCACGAAACGAACGAACTGGCAACTGCTTTTGCTCATTATTACGAAACGCACCATCGCTCTTGGAACGGCATCCAACACATCCGCCTCAACACGGATATCATGAAAAAACATGAACAAGCTGGGGTGGTTCTTCTATCTCCCGAGGGCAAGCAGCTATATACAACGGGGGAAGTTCCAGTGTCATGGATGATTGGTCTAGGTATCTCTACCAAGGTGCAAGCAGATGGAAAAACTGTAGCGTTTTTGCACTACTACGACCATGAAGTCGGCAATATGGCCAAAGTGCGGAAGGGAATCACAAGTTCAGTCGCCACTTTATCCTTGCTCAGCGCTGCCGCGTTAGTGCTTATTTCCCTCTTCGTCGCCCATTGGCTGTCGAAACGGTTCACAGCACCGCTCGAGCTTCTCCTGCCTGCGATTGACCGTCTCGGAAAAGGGGAATTCGGCATTCAGGTACCGGTGATCACGAAAGATGAATACGGCAAAGTCGCCCAAACGTTCAACGAGATGTCCAAACAGTTGCAGCAAGCGGAGGAAGTTCGCCGACGCTTGATGGCCGATGTCGCCCATGAACTGCGAACCCCCCTAACGATCTTGCGCGGAAAGCTTGATTGGTTTCAGCAACAACGCCGCCCCATCGAGCCGGAGAAATTGCTGCCGCTACAAGATGAGCTCATTCGGTTGACTCGTCTCGTAGAAGATTTGCATCAACTGTCACTCGCCGAAGCTGGCAAATTGCCGCTTGAACGGAAACCAACAGATATGGAAAGTCTTTTGCAACAACTCATCGAGCGGGTAGCTCCCAGCGCGGAAGAAAAAAACATCCGCATCCATCTAACTTGTTCGACAAACTACACAACGATCTCCGTCGATCCGCATCGCATTACCCAAGTATTCCTGAACTTGTTGGTCAATGCAATCCGCTATACTCCTGAAGGCGGCACGGTGAACGTGGTGATTGACGAAGAACCTTCCATGCTGCAAATTGCCGTTACAGATACGGGCATCGGCATTGCACCGGAGCATTTGCCTTTTCTGTTCCATCGATTTTATCGCACGGATGAAGCCAGAACACGGAACCGCGGAGGAACGGGACTGGGGCTGGCTATCGCTAACGAATTCGTATCAGCTCACGGCGGAACCATCGACGTCCATAGCACTCCTGGCCAAGGGACTACCTTTCTAGTCAAGCTTCCTCGCTGACGATAAAGAGGACGTTTATGGTAGAATGGAAAACAGGAATCCATAACCAAAAGGAGGAATCGCTATGCCCCGCGCACAACAATGGGTGCAATATTTCCTTTCCCACCGTCATGTCACGATGGAACTGATCAACAAAATCGATGAGGCACATTACGACTTCAAACCGACACCGACGTCGATGACAGCGAAGCAGCTGGCGACTCATATGGTGTTCAGCTTTTACAACTTTGCCAACGTCGCCAAACACGGGGATCCAGCGCTGTTCCAGCCAAAAATGGAGGATCCAGAGACGAATTTGGCCAAGCTGGCGGAAACGTATACAGAAAAAACGAAACAGTTGCTAGAATCAATGAGTGATGAGGAATTCAATCGCACAATCGATTTAACTGCCATCTTCGGAGTTCAAATGTCAGCAAAGCAGCTTTTGCAGATGGCGATGGACCATGAAATCCATCATAAAGGGCAGCTGTTCGTCTACGTGCGCGAGATGGGACATACGGATTTGCCGCTTTTTGTAAAGCGCAGCTAACCTTCTCCACCTCCTCTTACGAAAAAAACCGGCTAGCAGAGTCTAGCCGGTTTTTCGTTTGCTTGACAAACGGGTTAGTCGAGCGAGCAGTTTCCGTCCGTGCATGCCCCGCCTTCGTCAGCGAGCGGCTGCAAAGATGAAGCTTGTTGTTCCTCTTCCCATACTTTCTCTAGCGCTTGACGAAACACTTCGATCGGTTGAGCGCCGGAAATCGCATATTTACGGTTAAGGACGAAAAATGGAACACCGCGGACACCGAGCTGGGCCGCTTCTGCCTCGTCTTCCCGCACTTGCTCCGTGTAGCGGTCGCCATCAAGCACCGCTTCCGTCTCGCTTCGATCAAGCCCAGCCGCTTCGGCGATATCAAGGAGCACATCTCGGTCGCTAATGTGCTTCGATTCGGTGAAATACGCAAAAAACAGCCGTTCGACAACGTCCTGGAGCTTCCCTTTTTCCTTGGCGTATTGCGCCAGACGGTGGGCGTCAAACGTATTCGTCGGCTTCATCGTCTCGAAGCGAAACGTCAAACCAACTGCTTCCGCTTGTCTGCCAATATCGGCGTTCGCCCGCTTCGCTTCCTCCACCGTAATCCCGTATTTTTGCGCAATGATTTCATGGATGGTTAACGGCGTCTCTTTTGGCGCATTCGGGTCAAGCTCAAAGCTACGGAATACGACCGTAACGTCTTTTCGATGCGGAAACTGTTCAAGCGCCTGTTCCAAACGGCGCTTGCCGATATAGCAAAACGGACAGACAAAGTCAGACCAAATTTCGATGTTCATATCCATCCTCCTCGTTCCGGCCTATGTTCACACAAGGAGCCGTGTTCCATTCCATTGTAGCCGATTGGCTTCCAAATCGCGAATGAGAGGAATTCGTATAAGAAACAAGACATATCATGTACTACCATGACAATTGGACGAGGAGGGCTCGGCAATGTCTCGCCTTCACGAACTGGGGGTTTTCCTATTGCGGATTGTCACCGGCTTTATTTTTTCGTTCACGGGTGGATGAAATGGCATCAAGGGCTTGAGGAAACAGCAGCATCATTTCTCGCGATGGGCCTTCCCGCCTCCCTTGCCTACATCGTGACCATTGTGGAGCTCGCCGGCGGCTGGGCGATGATGCTTGGACTTGGTACGCGCCTGATGGCAGCAGCGTTTGCCGTCATCATGATCGGGGCGATCATCACCGTCAAAGCAGACGCCGGCTTGCTTGGCAACGGACAGGAGACGGGCTATGAATTCAATCTCGCCTTGCTCGCCATGTCTATCCATTTATGGCTAAGCGGCAGCCGGCTTTGGTCACTCGATTCACTCGTGCGCCGTTTGCGCGAATGATCACCGGCCCCTAGCAGGCTATGTAGCAACAGCCCGTGTGCCCGTTGCAAAGGAAGGTTCAGGCACCATGTATGTCTCCTCTAGAACTATTGTTCTGTCACGACTTCTCTCCATCCCAAGGGCAACAAAAACGATTTTCGGCAACATCCCTTTCTTTACATGGCGGACAACACCTCATCCGCTCACCCGAATCCCTTCAGTTGGCATGAGGAGCTAACCAGGGCGGAAGCAACCACCGGAACAGTTCCCGCAACCTGTTCTTCCGTGATCGGGTAGTCGGCAAAATCAGCCGGCCGCCCGATGTCATTGGACAATCGGTGAATGCGATTGATGGCTTTGACAAGCAACACATTTATACCTGGACCGTAATCACGAATGCAACGATTTCATCCAATACCTTCACCTTTGGCAAATACAAATGCACACAGTGTTTTCATTTACACCCGCACTTTTCCGTATTCTTTCCGCAGTTCGTTCGCAATAATGTTGCGTTGAATTTCCGAGGTGCCTTCATAAATTTTTGTAATGCGGGCATCACGGAAGTAGCGTTCGATTGGATAGTCTTTCATATAGCCGAGGCCACCGTGAATTTGCACGGCCATATCGGCGATTTTGTTGTACACTTCTGAACCGAATAGTTTTGCGATGGCTGCTTCTTTGACGACACGCATCTTTTGGTCAACCATCCAGGCAACGCGATAGACCGTCGAGCGCAGCACTTCAATTAACATGCTCATTTCCGCCAGCATATGTTGAATCGCCTGTTGCTCGATGATCGGCTTGCCGAACTGTTCACGCTGCTCGGCGTATTCCATGCAATATTCGAGCAGGCGGATGCATGAACCGAGGTTGCGGGCGGCAAGACCGGCGCGACCGTTCGCTAAAATTTTCAAAGCGTTGATATAGCCCTCTCCTTCTTTTCCAAGCACGTTTTCGACCGGCACTTCCAAGTTGTCAAAAAACAACTCAGCCGAATGTGACCCACGCAGCCCCATTTTGCGTTCAACATTGCCGATCGTAAACCCTGGAAAATCCTTTTCCACGATAAACGAAGTGATGCCTTTCGGACCTTTCGACGGATCAGTGACGGCCATCACCGTGAACACGTGGGCGTCAACGGCGTTTGTAATATAATGTTTCGAGCCATTAATAATGTAGCGGTCGCCTTTGCGGACGGCGGTCGTTTTCAAGGCAGCAGCGTTTGAGCCGGCGCTCGGTTCAGTGAGAGCAAAAGCACCAATCCATTCCCCTGTCGCCATTTTCGGCAAGTAGCGCTGCTTTTGTTCCTCCGTGCCAAGCTCGACGATACCGACGGTGCCGATGCCAGTATGGGCGCCAATTAACGTCGTATAGCCATTATGCGTTTTGCCGAGCTCTTCGTAAATGGCGCATTTGCCGACCATCGACAAGCCGAGGCCGCCGTACTCTTCCGGAATACTTAAACCGAACAAGCCCATTTCTTTCGATTTTTCGATAATATCTTCTGGAATGTGGTCGTTTTCCTCAATATCCATCGCCACCGGTTCAACAACTTCTCTGACAAACTTGCGCACGTTTTCTTTCAAAAATTCAATCTCGGCTGGTAACGTAAACTCCATCGTCTTCTCCTCCCAATGATTTGATTTTGTACTTTTGTGCCTTGCGCACGAGCGTGGACGCATCAACACCTAAAAGCTTTGCTGCTTGTCGATACGTTCTTGCTTTGTTGAGCGCCTTGATCATGAGCTGTCGCTCGACTTCGGCCACCGCCTGTTTGAGCGGGATGATTTCCCCTATCGCCACCGGGCTTATGGTCGGCGACGGCTCAAGGTGGAGCCATTTCGCTACTTGATCCTCATCAACGATAGATGAGGTGGCAGTCACAAACATGCGCTCCACAGCATTGACAAGTTCGCGGACGTTGCCGGGCCAGTGGTAATCCATCATCGCCTCGAGCGCACCGTCTGTGAATACAAGTGGTTTCTGATATTTTTCAGCAAACCGTTTTCGATAATGGTCGACCAAGAGCGGGATGTCTTCCTTCCGGTCGCGCAACGGTGGAATGACAATCGGCATGACGTTCAACCGGTAAAACAAGTCGGCGCGAAACCGCCCAGCGGTGACAAGTTCCTCAAGCGGCTTGTTCGTGGCAGCGATGACGCGCACATCAATTTGTTTCGGCGCCTCTGCCCCGAGACGAACGATTTCCATCGACTGCAACACACGAAGGAGCTTTACTTGTAAGTGAAGCGGGATTTCGCTAATTTCATCAAGAAAGATTGTCCCGCCGTCCGCCTGTTCAAAGTAGCCCTTTTTCCCTTTTTTCGCTGCACCGGTAAACGCCCCCGCTTCATAGCCGAACAGTTCGGACTCCATCAACGTTTCTGGGATCGCCCCGCAGTTCACTTTCACAAACGGACGGTTGCTGCGAGCACTTTGCCTCCAGATGAAGTTCGCCAGCTCTTCCTTTCCGGTACCCGACTCCCCGGTCAGAAGCACCGTTACATCGACCGCTGCTGCCTGCTTGGCAATGTTGACCATATGCGCCATCGCTGGGGCGCGGTAAATGAGGCCATCCTCCTTCTGGCTTAGCGTATGGAGCAACCGCTTCGTCTCCTCAAGTTCAACACGCAGCTGTTCCATTTCAGTCATATCTTTAACATAGAGGACGAGCCGCTCCGCCTGGCCTTCCTTCTCGATGATCGGCACCGCGGAAACGATCAACGTGTTACCGGTTTCCGCCCCTTGATGAAGCATCGAACACGATTGGCAGCTGTCAAACGCCTGGCGCACGACCCGCTCAAGTGGGGCAGGAACACGTTGATGTTCCATACTCGGGAATAAAGCAGCCCATTTTTCGTTTTGCCGGACGATCCCCCCGTGGCGATCGATAATGGCGATGCCATCGCTAGCTGCATCCATCACCGTTTGCAACTCATTGACGATTTGTTTAACCGTCTCAAGTTCATGGGAGATAAACTCGATCTCGGAAATATCTTGGAACACGCCGACCGCTCCAACCACCTGACCTTCATCAATAATAGGGGAACGGTTCGTAATATAGATGCGCTTGCCGACGCGATATTTTTCCGTATGTCCCTCCCCCGTGCGCACGACGTCAAGTAAGCCGGACGGGATGACGACATCGGTTAAAAACCGGCCAATGGCCTCTTCCTTCGTCGTTCGTGCCATTTTTTCGGCTGGCGGGTTGATCGATGTAATCCGCCCTTCGGCATCGATCGATATAATACCGTTATGGGCAGCGTTGAAAATAGCATCCATATGTTTTAAGCGGAGCTGCACCGCTTTTGCATACGCCTCCAAATATTGTCCTTTCGTCAACACGCCAACAAGGCGGCCGTTTTCATCAACAACCGGACGGAGCGAACCATCGCCAAACTTGATGTTTTCGATACAGTCATGGATGGAAAGAGGCGGCAACGACGGATGCATCACTTCACGTACGGTCGTTTTCCCTTGCATGAGGCCAAACAACACGTCGTTGGCCGTCAACACTCCGGAGATTTCCCCTTCGCGGCGAAATACGACCGTTCCCTCAATCCTACGCTCAGCCAACATGCGAGCTGTTTGTTCAAGGAAATCGTTTTCAAAAATAACCGTTGTCGTTCTCGTCATTATGTCTTTCACTCTCATCGCCATCCCCGCCCTTCTTATTTTCTATTTAAGCAATTTCTATGCCAAAACAATTTGTTATGAATATTCAAAAAAGACAAACCTCTACCATTCATCTTACTCGCTGTTTTGTTGCAAAACAACAACAACTCGTTGCAAAAATACAACAAACAGGCAAAGCGTGTTGCGATTCCTCCATCCCCCTTCGTTCATCTGTTGCATTTTCGCAACAGAGCGTATAAGTAGACGGTTTACCATGTATAAGTGCCGTTCCGTCCGATCGCTGCTCGAGGGGAAGCCAAAAAGCCTTTTGTACTTCGTACAGCATCGGAAAAGATGGTAAAATATGCTCTTCCTCCAATGGTTCCCTGCTTTCTCCGTCTATTTCGCTCTATACCTATGTAAATTCCCCCTTCTTCAAACGACGTAAGCCACTGTTTTTATGAAAATTCACGGTTTATTCACAAAAATCTATTGTCTTTTTTAAGGAATCCGTTATAATGAAGTTTGGGAATAATATTGATATTGATTCTCATTTTCCTAGTCCAAAAGGAGGTGTCCGTATGGTTCGCCTGTACGCCGAGGAGTTGACCGTCCGCTACGATGACCGGACAATTTTTGAACACTTATCTGTTCGCATTCCCGACCGGCAAATCACCGCCATTATCGGACCGAACGGATGTGGCAAATCGACACTGCTCAAGACGCTAACGCGTATCATTTCTCCGCAGTCTGGCACAATCATTTTGGATGGCAAACATATTTCACAACAACATACGAAAGAACTGGCGAAAAAAATGGCCATTTTGCCACAGACACCGGAAGCGATAAGCGGGTTAACGGTCGCTGAGCTCGTATCGTACGGCCGCTTTCCTTATCAAAGAGGATTTGGCCGCCTAACAAAAAAAGATTATGAAGCGATCGATTGGGCGCTTCATGTGACGAAAACAGCCGATTTGAGACATCGGCCGGTTGACGCTCTCTCCGGCGGACAGCGGCAGCGCGTCTGGATCGCTATGGCGCTCGCTCAAGAGACGGACATTATCTTTTTGGATGAACCGACGACGTATTTGGATATTGCCCATCAGCTCGAAGTGCTCGAGTTGCTTGAACGACTGAACAAAGAAGAAGGGCGGACGATCGTCATGGTGCTCCATGACATTAACCAAGCGGCGCGGTTTGCTGATTATGTGATCGCCATGAAGTCGGGCACGATCGTCAAAGCCGGTCCGAGCGAAGACGTCATTTGCCGTGATGTGCTTCGCGATGTGTTTGGCATTGATGCTGACATCGGCCTCGACCCTCGGACGAACAAGCCGGTTTGTTTTACGTATCATTTGCTGAAAGGAGTTTATTCATCATGAGGAAAGCATGGCTGTCATTGTTGCTTCTTTTTACGCTCCTGTTAAGCGCCTGCGGCAATGCGGCGGACGACAACAAGAAAAATAACGCTTCACCGGAGGAGAAAAAGCCAGAAACGATTACGTATCAGTCGGAAAACGGGGAAGTAGAAGTACCGGCTGATCCGAAACGGGTCG
This sequence comes from Geobacillus thermodenitrificans subsp. thermodenitrificans DSM 465, assembly GCF_000496575.1. Taxonomy (GTDB): domain Bacteria; phylum Bacillota; class Bacilli; order Bacillales; family Anoxybacillaceae; genus Geobacillus; species Geobacillus thermodenitrificans. The sequence continues at coordinate 37,893 of NZ_AYKT01000014.1, forward strand.
TCGTCTTATCAACGTTTGCCGGGCATGTACTTGCCTTAGACGTTCCGATCGTCGGTGTCGATTCATGGTCGAAAATGAATCCGCTCTTTGAAGAAAAACTGAAAGACGCGGAAGTCGTGACAGACGAAGACATTGAAAAAATTATGGCGTTAAAACCGGACTTAATTATCGGATTATCCAATACGAAAAACGTCGACAAATTAAGCAAAATCGCTCCGACCGTCACCTTTACATACGGAAAGGTCGATTATTTAACACAGTTTTTAGAAATTGGTAAACTGTTAAATAAAGAAAAAGAAGCGAAAGCGTGGATTGACGACTTCAAACAACGGGCACAACAAGCTGGGGAAGAAATCCGGGCAAAAATTGGTGAAAACGCAACCGTCACCGTAGCCGAAAACTTTGATAAGCAGCTGTATGTGTTCGGCAATAACTGGGCGCGCGGCACGGAAATTTTGTATCAAGAAATGAAGCTGAAAATGCCAAAAGCCGTGGAAGAACAAGCGCTCAAACCGGGCTATTACGCTGTTTCCCTTGAAGCATTGCCGCAGTTTGTCGGCGATTATCTCATCTTAAGTAAAAACGGCGACAACGACACATCGTTTATGGAAACGAATACGTTTAAAAACATCCCTGCTGTGAAAAACGGTCATATGTTTGTCGCTGATGCTAAAGCGTTTTATTTCAACGACCCAATTACGTTAGACTACCAGCTCGATTTCTTTAAAAAGCATTTTTTAGGCCAATAATAATGATGAGACGGGGCGTTCACAAATAGTGAATGTCCCGTCCTTTCTTGTGAAAAAGGGGGAAACCGCCGATGGAAGCAAACCGCCGGCTATGGCCGTTTCGTTATACGTTTCTCTTCTCTCTTGTCCTGCTGATGGCCATCTGGTTCGGATCCATGGCCATCGGCGTCGCTGATACAACATGGAGTGACGTATGGCGCGCACTCTTTTCCGATGAACAAGGCAAACAACTTGACTTGATTCGCGAGCTCCGTCTGCCGCGTGAAACGGCGGCTGCGATCGTTGGTGCGGGACTCGCGGTGGCCGGAGCGATCATGCAAGGAATGACGCGCAATCCGCTTGCCGATCCAGGGCTGCTTGGTCTCACTGCTGGAGCGAACACGGCATTGGCGATGACGATGGCCTTTTTTCCTTCTGCTCATTATCTCATCATCACGGTCGCCTGTTTGCTTGGGGCGGCCGCCGGAGCGGGGATGGTCTTTGGCATCGGCGCTGCCCGCAAAGGCGGTTTCTCACCGTTGCGCATCGTCTTAGCTGGCTCAGCTGTCTCAGCACTTTTATTCGCGGCAGCTGAAGGAATCAGCCTTTATTTTCATATCTCGAAAGATGTCTCCATGTGGACGTCAGGCGGGGTGGCCGGAACTTCATGGAAACAATTGTCGATCATCATTCCGCTCATTGTGATCGGGCTCACCATTGCCGTGTTGTATTCGCGGCAACTGACGATCCTTAGTTTAAGTGAAGACGTCGCCGTTGGCGTCGGACAAAAAACAACCGCCGTCAAAGTGTGGCTGTTTGTGGCCGTATTTTTCTTAACAGGAGCGTCCGTTGCCATTGCCGGCAACATCACCTTTATCGGTTTGATGATTCCTCATCTCGTACGGAGGATCGCCGGCGCAGATTATCGGTTTGTCATCCCGTTGTCGGCCACAGTCGGCGCGATAGCCATGGTGCTCGCCGATACTGCGGCCCGCACGATTCACGCCCCGTTTGAAACACCTGTGGCAGCCATCGTTGCTGTGATCGGTTTGCCGTTTTTCCTGTTTGTCGTGCGGAAAAAAGGGAGGGGCTTTGAATGAGAATGCGCATCACGATCGTATTGGTGCTGCTTTTCCTGCTCATTACTGCAACAGTTGCCATCGCGTTAGGTACTGGAGAAGCGCCACTCTCATATGGCCGCATTATTCCAACGTTATTTGGCTACGGTTCGATGCAAGAAGAGTTTATTTTATTTTCTCTCCGTCTGCCGCGCATCGTGATTACGTTGCTCGCCGGGATGGCGCTCGCCTTATCAGGAGCGATGTTGCAAGGCATCACACGAAATGAGCTGGCCGATCCAGGTATATTAGGCATCAACGCCGGAGCTGGCGCCGGCGTCGCTTTATTCTTTTTATTTTTCCCGATTGAAGCAGGAACATTTCTTTACGCCTTGCCGCTCGTCGCCTTAGTCGGAGCGCTGTTGACGGCAGCGGCCATTTACGCCGTTTCCTACAATAAAACAACCGGGCTGCAACCGGTATCGTTCGTGCTCACTGGGGTCGGGTTTTCCATGGCGCTCTCCGGGCTCATGATCGTTCTCATTTCCGCCGCTGATCGGACAAAAGTTGATTTTATTGCTAGATGGCTTTCCGGAAACATTTGGGGCGATGATTGGCCGTTCATTTTCGCCATGCTGCCGTGGCTTGTCATCGGTGCATTCATCGGCCTTTACCGGTCGAAACGGTTAAACCTTTTGCATTTAGGTGATCCGGTGGCCATTGGTGTCGGCGTCCATGTTCGCCGCGAGCGGCTCGTACTGATGGCAACAGCAGTCGCTGTCGCCGCAGCTGCCGTCGCTGTAACTGGAGGCATCTCCTTTATCGGATTGATGGCGCCGCATATCGCCAAAATGATCGTCGGGCCTCGTCATGAGCGATCCATTCCGACCTCGATGCTCATCGGTGGCTGGCTGTTGCTCACGGCTGACACGATTGGGCGCAATGCCCTTGCCGAACCGCTCCCAGCAGGAGTCGTTGTGTCATTAATCGGTGCACCGTACTTCATTTATTTATTATTGAAACGTTAATCCTTTTGACGGACATGGTGAACCAAAGATTGCGGCGAAGCTCGTTTAATTGCCTTCATCTTTGTCTCGACTCCTGTTTCCTTTGAAGCAGGAGCTTCCTTTTCTATATTGTTGAACGCTCACGCTTAGAGATCCAGGATACCAACTAAACCACCCTCGTGTGTTCTACTGCTCAGACCGCTCATGAACAAAGCAAACGAAACTGGAAGAACAAAAAGGCTACCTCCAAGGCTAAAAAAGCAACCTTGAGGGTAGCCCTTTCTGGAAAGAAACCCCTTAAGATATCGGAACTAAGAAGCCCGACGCCGTTTCCAAAAGCGGACAGCTGCAACCAAAATAATTATAGCAATAATGACATACACCACTTCGGCGTACATCCCAATCACTTCAGATACTTTTTCCCACGATTGGCCGAGCGCCGCCCCGATCGAGATTAAAAGCGTATTCCAAATGAGTGTTCCCAACACCGACAGCCAGACAAACAGCCATATATTCATTTTCGACATGCCAGCGGGAATCGAAATCAAACTGCGCACCAATGGAATCATACGACCAAGGAATACCGCCCACACTCCGTAGCGCTGAAATGTCCGGTTCGCCTTGGCGATATCTTCTGGCTTCACTCTCAGCCATCCGCCCCAGCGGTCGACGATCCGCTCGAGCCGCTCGACCGACAACAACCGACCGATACCATACAGCACGATCGCCCCGACGACCGACCCGGCAGTGGCTGCTGCGATGACGCCAGGGATGGTCAATGTTGTGTATGTCGTCATAAATCCGCCAAACGGCAAAATGACTTCCGATGGAATGGGCGGAAATATATTTTCAAGTGCGATCATGAAAAAGATGCCGATATAGCCGAACTGTTCCATAAACTCAGTAATCCACGCCTGCACGTTTCCTTCCTCCAGTCACTCGTCCTTCGTTTCTGTATGATTTGTATGCCTCATGAGCACAGTCCTTTCCTTATCTTAACAGAAAATGGGCAATTACCGCAAAGCAAAAAACACGGCTAATACCGATTTCTTTCCGAACAGGAAATGAAGGCAACTGTCCCTTGTCTAACCATCTACACAGCCGGAGCAACGGGATGTTTGCAACAAGAAAAGGTGTCCCATCGAAAAATAGGACACCTTTTTGAATTCACAGTATATACGTATCAACCGTTACTCTATTTTCTGATCCTCATTGCTTCTGGCTGGCGGCCGGTTGAGACAATACCTTCTCGATTCGCTCAAGCGCCCAATCAAGCTCTTCTTTTGTAATGATAAGCGGCGGCGCGAAACGAATGACTGTTTCATGCGTCTCCTTGCAAAGCAGCCCTTGTTCTTTCAACATTTCGCAATACGGACGCGCCGGGCCGTGCAGTTCGACGCCGATAAACAAGCCGCGACCTCGAATTTCCTTAATGTCTTTATTTTGGATTTGTTGCAATTTCGCTAAGAAATACTCGCCCAACTCAAGCGAACGAGCCGGTAAGTTTTCTTCTTCAATGACGTCAAGCGCTGCGATCGATACCGCACAAGCGAGTGGATTACCGCCAAACGTCGAGCCGTGCGAGCCCGGTTCAAACACCGACAAAATATCGCGATTGGCAACAACGCATGAAATCGGGAACACACCGCCACCTAATGCTTTTCCTAAAATATACATATCAGGCACAACCGCTTCCCAATCGCAGGCAAACAGCTTCCCAGTTCGGCCGAGCCCGGTTTGAATTTCATCAGCGATGAATAAGACATTGTTCGCCTTGCACACGTCATATGCGGCCTTTAAAAACCCTTGCGGCGGGATGCGGATGCCCGCTTCACCTTGGATCGGCTCGACGAGAAATGCCGCTGTATTTGGTGTAATCGCTGCCTTTAGTGCTTCGATATCGCCGTAAGGAATGATTTTAATCCCTGGCAGTAACGGGCCAAACCCGCGTTTGTAAGCCGCTTCGGACGACAACGATACCGCAGCGAGCGTCCGTCCGTGGAAGTTGCCTTCGCAAACGATGATTTCCGCCTGATTGTCTGCAACACCTTTCACATCGTATGCCCATCGGCGCGCTGCCTTCAGTGCCGTTTCCACCGCTTCTGCACCAGTGTTCATCGGCAACACCATCTCTTTACCCGTCAGACGGCACACTTTTTCGTACCACGGGCCGAGCTGGTCGTTATGAAAAGCGCGCGACGTCAAGGTCACCCGATCAGCTTGCTTTTTCAATGCCTCAATGATCTTCGGATGACGATGACCTTGGTTCACTGCTGAATACGCGCTTAACATATCCATATAACGATTGCCTTCCGGATCTTTGACCCATACCCCTTCTGCTTCGGAAACGACGATCGGTAGCGGATGATAGTTGTGCGCCCCATACCGCTCCGTCTGTTCAATAAGCTGTTCAGATTTCGTCGCCATCACAATCCCCCTTTTTATTTCTCCCTCATCGAAAAAGGGTGGCCGTGGCCACCCCGGCATTAAAACATTTCCGATACGGTTTTCGCTTGCATGTGGAGAATTAAATAGTCCGGGCCGCCGGCTTTGGAGTCCGTCCCCGACATGTTGAAACCGCCAAACGGCTGATAACCGACAATCGCCCCTGTGCAGCCGCGGTTGAAGTACAAGTTGCCGACATGGAACTCATGACGTGCTTTTTCAAGATTCGCACGGTTGCGCGAAATAACAGCGCCCGTCAGGCCATATTGCGTGTTGTTCGCGATCTCAAGCGCATGGTCAAAGTCGCGCGCTTTCGCAAACGCCACGACTGGCCCGAAAATTTCCTCCTGCATAATGCGCGCATTTGGATCGACATCCGCAAATACCGTTGGTTGGATGAAGAATCCTTTCGAGTCGTCTCCTTCCCCACCGGTCATGAGACGGCCTTCTTGTTTGCCGATTTCAATATATTCCATAATTTTGTTGTATGCTCCTTGGTCGATAACCGGTCCCATAAACGTTGCTTGCTCTGCTGGATCGCCGACATTGAGTTGTTTTGTCAGCTCGACGACGCGATTGAGCACTTGGTCGTAGACGTCCTCGACGATGATCGCACGCGAGCATGCCGAACATTTTTGACCCGAGAAGCCAAACGCCGATGCGACGATCGATTGCGCTGCCAATTCCAGATCAGCTTCTTTATCAACGACGATGGCGTCTTTGCCGCCCATTTCTGCGATGACGCGTTTCAGCCAAATTTGTCCTGGCTGTACTTTCGCTGCGCGCTCGTAAATGCGGATGCCGACATCCCGCGATCCGGTGAAACTGATAAATCGTGTGCGCGGATGCTCAACCAAATAGTCGCCAACCTCCGCACCGCTGCCCGGGATGTAATTCAGCACACCAGCCGGAAGACCAGCTTCCTCGAGCACTTCCGCGAACTTATACGCCACGACCGGTGTTGCACTTGCCGGTTTCAGGAGTACCGTATTGCCCGTAACCAGCGCAGCGACTGTCGTCCCCGCCATAATGGCGAACGGGAAGTTCCACGGCGAAATGACGACTCCGACCCCAAGTGGAATGTAGAAAAACCGGTTCGTTTCCCCTGGACGGCTTTCAACCGGAATGCCGTCTTTCAACTTCAACATTTGCCGTCCGTAATATTCCATAAAATCGATCGCTTCGGCCGTATCAGCATCCGCCTCGCGCCACGGCTTCCCAGCTTCTTTCACCAACCAAGCGGAAAATTCATGCTTGCGTCGACGTACGATGGCCGCTGCGCGGAACAAAATATCCGCCCGCGCTTCCGGACTCGTCCGACTCCATGTGCGGAACGCTTCATCAGCGGTTTTCATCGCCCGTTCGGCGAGCTCTTTGTTCGCTTTTGCCACCCGGCCGATTACTTCCGCTTTGTTCGCCGGGTTGACCGAGGTGATCTTATCTTCAGTCATCACCCGCTCGCCGCCGATGATAAGCGGATATTCACGGCCAAGCTCTGCTTCGACTTTTTCGAGCGCTGCCAAAAATGCTTGTCGGTTCGCATCCACGGTAAAATCAGTAAACGGTTCATGTTTATACGGCTGCACCATTTCGTCGTCCTCCTTTTCACGAGCAAAAAAATTTTTCGCAATAAAACGGTTTCATAGTTATATTATGCAAATTATTATGGCTTTTTTCAATGATTTTTACTTACTTGGCGGCTTTCAGCTCTACCTCTTCTTCTGTGCGTTGAAGATGGATTCGCTTTTTCGCCACGAGGTGATAATACGCATAGCACACGAGCAAGAATGGAATGCCGCAGTAAAGCGCGATCCGTTGATCAGGGATAAAAGCCAATCCGACAATTATCGCCATATTCAGTATGAACGCGGCCAGCGGTACGAACGGATAGAGCGGCGTCCGGTATTTCAAATCGCGCACATCGCCGCCTTCACGCAAAAACGCTTTCCGTCCCAAATAGCTCGACAGCGCGATGGAGGCCCAAACAGTCACCGCGCCAAACCCAGCGATCGCCGTCAACCAAACATACACGGTATCTTCTGCGTACACGCTGCACAGCAACGACAAGCATCCGATGGCAATGCTGGCGATTAGCGCATTGATCGGCACGCCCCGCTTCGAGAGTTTGCTGAAAAACGGCGTAACCATGCCTTGGCGCGACATCGACCATAGCACGCGTGACGTCGCATACAATCCTGAGTTAGCTACCGACAGCACCGCGGTAATAATGACAAAGTTCATGATATCGGCCGCATACGGAATGCCGATATTGTCAAATACCACGACAAACGGGCTTTCCACAACACCAGCTTTCTCCCATGGAAACAAACCAGCAAGTACAAAAATGGCCAAAACGAAGAAAATCAAAATCCGCCACACCGTGTTGCGCAACGCAATCGGTACTGTTTTCTCCGGCTCACGGCTTTCTCCGGCTGCGACCCCCACCAATTCCGTTCCTTGAAAGGAAAAATTCACAAGAATCATCGTTGTAAAGATCGCCCAAAACCCATTAGGAAACAAGCCGCCATGGTCTGTAAAGTTCGAGAAAAACGGGGCGGGTTGTCCGCTTTTCATATGGACGATGCCGAACATCGCCGCCAAACCAAGAACAATAAAGGCGATGACCGTCAACACCTTCACGCTCGAAAACCAAAACTCCACCTCAGCGAAACCTTTGACAGACAAGGCGTTCACCAAAAACAACAACAAGGCGAAGACAGCGCAAAACACCCATGTTGGCACATCAGGGAACCAGCGTTTCATGAGGATGCTGACTGTAAGCAGCTCAATGCCGACCGTCACTGACCAGTTGAGCCATGACAGCCAGCCGATGCAAAACCCTGCGGCCGGCGAGATGAATTTCGTCGCATACGTTTGATATGACCCAGCGTCAGGGATCCTCACAGCCAATTCCCCTAACGAAAGCATCGTCAAATACATGACGAATCCGCCGAATAAGTAGGCGGCAATCGCTCCTCCAGGTCCCGCTTCATGAATGGTGTATCCGGATCCTAAAAACAAACCGGTTCCAATCACCCCGCCAAGCGCAATCATAAACAAATGTCTACTTTTTAGCTCTCGTTTCAATTCCTGCGCTGGTGGCATCCAAATCTCTCCCTTCCACTACTTATAGATTTCGCAACCGCTTACATTTCTATCAAGTAAACGGCGTTTTTTCTCCGGCAAAATTTTTTTTCGCATATTTCACAGCCGCATCTCTATTATGGTGCTTATTTTTTCTATTTTCAATATATTTGGCAAAAAATTTTTTCGATCTCCTTCTTCCCCTCCCTTGTCATTCCTCTCTTCGCTAGCTACTTGTGTTATAATACAAGGAAAGGAGAGGTGCTGATCGTGAACCGGGAGATGGAAACGCTTTTATCCATGTATGAGCAAATTCTCGAAATGATCGACCTTGGTGTTCATGCGGTCGACCAACAAGGAAAAACAGTCATTTACAACCGAAAAATGCGGGACATTGAGGGAATGGACGTCGAGGATGTACTTGATAAGAACATTTTAGACGTCTTCCGCTTCCATCCGGAACAGCCGAGCACATTGCTTGAAGCGCTGCGCACCGGTGAAAGCATATTGAACAAGCAACAAACATACTTCAACAACAAAGGGCAAGCAGTGACAACGATCAATCAAACACATCCATTATGGAAAGACGGATGCATCATCGGAGCGGTGGAAATCGCCAAAGACGTCACGAAATTCCGCAAGCTGATTGCCGAGCAGCACCAACGCGGAGAACTAAGCCGCTCACTGGCAGGCATCATCGTCCAAAGCGAAGCGATGCAAGCTGCGATTCGCCTAGCCCGCCATGCCGCCCGCTCGGAAGCCCCGGTACTGCTTATGGGTGAAAAAGGGACAGGAAAAGATTTGCTTGCTTCTTGCATTCATTACGAAAGTGAACGGCGCTTGAAACCATTTTTGGCGCAAACGTGTTTGTCGCTCCCGGACGATTGGATGGAAACGATGCTGTTTGGCAGCGAAGAAAACGGCGAGATCCAGCCTGGTTTGTTCGAACAAGCGGATGGGGGCACTGTGCTACTCGATGATGTCGATTCGTTAAGCCTGCCGCTCCAACAAAAGCTCGTGCATTTCCTTCAGGAAAAACAGTTTACCCGCGTCCATGGCCATAAGCCCGTTCGTGCAGACGTCCGCCTTATCACCTCGACAAGCGGTGACCCGATTGACGCCGTCCAGACAGGAGAGTTGCTAAAATCGCTTTACTACCAGCTCGCGGTGCACTGTATCGTTTTGCCTCCATTGCGCGAGAGAAGAGAGGACATTTTGCCATTGGCCGACCATTTCATCCGCCAAGGCAATGAACGCTATGGCTTAAACGTGGAAGGACTTGCGGATGACGTGCAAGAGGCGTTTCTCGCTTACGACTGGCCTGGCAACGTGCGCGAGCTAGAAACGGTGATCGATGAAACGTTGGAGATGATGGACGAGGGAGAAACGATCACATTCGATCATCTTCCAGCTTCGTTCCGCATGAAACTTGCACCCGATGCACCGAAAACAGACTTTTTGTTTAATACAGAAGACATTCTGCCACTCGAAAAATATATGGAGGAAGTCGAAATTTACTACATCCGCAAAGCGCTGCAACACCACGGCTTCAACATCACGAAAACCGCTAAAGCGCTTGGCTTAAGCCGGCAAAACTTGCAATACCGCATTCGCAAGTATCGGATTGATAAGGAATGGGGATGAACAGTAGGACAACGGAAAAAGAAACGGACGTCCAACAAAAAGCACACGTTCGGAGTGATTCCCATCTTTTCCGTAACGTGTGCTCCAAAGTAAATTTCTAGTGAAGAAACAGGGAAATCTTGTCTTATTAGTTCTTTGACGATCCAAACCATTTATTATCCAAGGCGAATAGCTGGCTGCCGCTGAGGCAAAGGGCAATAGCTACAGACAATAAGACAACATCCAATTCATACCCTGCGGTTTGGCTATTGCCCATGAAACCGGCCGGCAGCTTGACAGTGAAGGTCGCGCCAGACATCACGAATGCAAGCAGCGCCGAAATAACTCTTGTTCCTAATCCTACGATTAAGGCCACTTCCCCGGTCAATTCAATGAAGGCGACAACGTAACCGAGGAATCCGGCAACACCGATGCTTTCAAACCAACCGGCTACATTGCCAAGACCCATTTGGAATTTGGCAACGCCGTGAATAAAGAACATCAACCCTAAAGTGACCCGCAAAATCAATAACGCCCATTTGTATTTTTGCGCCATTATTCGTTCGCCTTCATTTTATCGTACAGTTTTTAACGCTCCATAATAAAAGCTCATCAAGCATCACGTTGACTTGTTCCACTTGGAACGCCTGTGGCTTAAACACGGTTCCATTCTTGAAATCGGTAAACAACGACAATGTTGGATGTGTACGGACATCAACGATTTTTAGCTCACCGCAAATTCCACGCAAATGCTCAGCAGCGTGGGCTACGCCAGTCGAACCGTCACTGACAATTCCTGCTGCCTTGTTGTTCCAAGCTTCACGAGCCCAATCAAGCGCATTTTTAACGTAATTTCCGACAGAAGTCTCCCACCTCAAGGAATGGGAAGGGCGATAGCCCAATGAGTAGACGGGAGATGAATGTCGGTTGGCTTTAGCCAAAGGTTTTGATGTAATCAGTCTTAGGTATAAAAAAGGACTGATATATCAATGAAATTGGATAGTAATAACCATTCAATGTTCTCTTTACATTACTATCTTGTATTCGTCGTGAAGGATCGCAGAGAAGTATTCACCGATGAAACACTCGATTTTCCAAAATATGTTTATTGAGATTGGAAGCCAATATCACATTACTTTGACAGAATGGAATCACGATAAAAATCATGTTCACATCTTATTCAAAGCACATCCTAATTCTGAATGATCAACGTTCATCAATGCTTATAAGAGTGCAAGTTCTCGACTAATAAAGAAACATCTTCCTCATATCCGAAAAAACTATGGAAAGAGATGTTTTTTGGTCAAGAAGTTTTTGTCTGCTTACAACAGACGGCGCTCCAATCGAGGTCATAAGAAAATACATTGAAAATCAAGGTCAGAAGTGAGGGGATTGGATCTGACCAAGCAAAACAAAGCATTCAAATTTCGTTTGTATCCAAACAAAGAACAGAAAGAGTGATTGGAGAAAACGTGTGCTACCGCGAGCGTGACAAAAAGGAACAACTACTTCTCGAAATGGACGGCCCATGGCCGTTTGCCGGTTCGTTCTAAAAAAAACCGATGACGCCGTTATTGCTGTTTGACTCCGTCGCACTGTTGCGGCGCACTACGAGCAAGAGATTGAACAAGTCAAAACAGCCGTCACTGCGAACACAAAACGATTTTACCGTACACCCGATACACCTAACAGGCTATTGGATGATCCAGCGAAATCTATATCGAACCAAAAAGCCGAGGGCGCAACCTTTAGCCCCACTCGGCTTTATATGTTGAGAAACGCATTTTCATTGTCCCGTCTGCAGCGCCTTTTGTTCATCATTGACGACGGTGCCGGCAGAAGCTCTTCCTTTCACTTGCTTTAACGTTGCCACAATAAGAAAACTGACAATGACCAACAACACCCACGAGCTTACTTTCCCTATATGAACGAGACTCCACGCCTTTGCTTGGTTTGGATATTGCCAAGCACCAAAAAAGGTGGCAATGTTTTCAGCGATCCAGATGAAAAATCCGATCAGTAAAAACGAAAGGACGAGCGGCATCCGATAGCAAATTCCCCCCACTTCATACACGACCCATGACCGCCAAAAAACGAGGATCACAAGGCCTGCTAACCACCATCGAACGTCCACCCAATAATGATGGGTAAAAAAGTTCAAGTAGATCGCCGCAGCCAGCGGAACGACCAACCAAAACGGCGGCCATCGCACAAGCTCCACTTTCATTCTTCTCCACGCCTGGCAAAGATAGCTCGCCACACTTGCATACATGAATCCGCTGTACAACGGCACGCCAAACAGTTTCGTATACCCTTCTTCCGGATATGCCCATGAACCCATACGCACCTTAAACAGCTCTAATGCAAGCCCAATCAAGTGAAAGACAGTAATGACTTTGAGCTCATCCCGCGTTTCCAGCCCTGATCGCACCATCCACCATTGCATGAGCAGGCAAATGATGAGCAGCCAGTCATACCTCGGCAACAAAGGGAGCGGCGCGAGTTTCGTCAGCGCCAATGAGGCAAAAATAACAACCGGAAACACGCAAGACAACGCCTGCGCCCAACCGAAGCGAATGAGCTGCACAAACGCTTTGATCAGCCACGATTTTCTGCAAAACTGGCGCACCCGGACTATCATCAGGCAAAACGGTGGGCATTCGTTCACCGCTACCTCGTGTTTCTCCCCTTTCAAGCCGTCTCCTCCCTACTCACGGATTTGACTCCCCTTCCTCGCTTCGATACTCCAAAATGTCCCCGGGCTGACAGTCAAGCGCCTTGCAAATGGCTTCTAACGTCGAAAAGCGGATGGCCTTCGCTTTTCCGTTTTTCAAGATCGACAGATTTGCCATCGTGATCCCTACTTTCTCTGACAACTCCGTGACGCTCATCTTCCGCTTGGCCAACATGACATCAAGATTCACAATAATCGGCATGTCATCCACCTCAAATGGTCAACTCATTTTCCTGTTTGATTTCAATCGCTTGTTGAAGCAGCTTTTGTAACACCGCGGCAAAGACGGCGATCACCAGCGAAGCAAACGGCACCAACAACCCAACGAAAATGACACCCGGGGCGTCATCCTTTTCGGCAAAAAGATAAAACAGCGGCAAGGCAAGCATGTGCAGCCCACAGATGACAACAGCGCAATATTTGATTGCCTTCAACGCCTTCACCGACCGTTCAGAGAACGCGCTATTTTGATCAATATACGTTAATAGCTGAAACGCCTGATAGAGCGCAAAATAAAACGGCAACGCGGACGTATCAAACACAAGATAAACGAAATACTTGATCCAAGGAAACTTCGGCAACAACTTGACCGCCACATCCCCAAGCACAGGCACCAAAAATATGCACAACGCAAGAACGGGAAGACCAATCAACACAACAGCCACTTTCAAAAAAATTGTTTCTCGTTTCACCACGAGCACCTCACTGATTTGTTTTTGATTTTATTTTAATCATTCATTTATCGTTTTTCAATAAATAATTATCGAATTTAATTATATTTTTGCTGTGAAACATGATAAAAACAAAGAGCATTCCCCTTGCAGAAGAACGCTCCGTTACAAACGTTGATGATTCTCGCAAAAAAACAGCCCTTCTTCCATCAAGTACGGGGGCTTAACGGTCGAGGAATTGCTTCTTATGGTCGCTTTCTATATCAAAAAGGTTTCGGGCGCTTAACCAAAAAAGATGACAAAAGCATTGACTGGGCGTTTGTGGTTTGGGTACAACGTTATGTGAATTGCAATGGGGCTTGCACAGAAAGAGAATGGATCTCATGGAGAAGCAACTGATATCCGATTGAAAAAATAATAATAAGGGCTCAGCCCTTCCTATCCGAGCCCTTTTTGTTTGCCACCTCGAATGACATGAATCTTTTTACTGTCTAATGTGTGAAATTGAGATAAACATTTGATGCAACCTAAGGACGAAACAATTCGTTATACGCTGTTTCTCGATACAAATCGTAGAGCTCGGCTGATGAGGGCTGGCAATACCGTGACATGCCCTTCCCCGGCAAATTCCTGAAACTCCACATATACCCCAAAATCAGCGAAGGCGGAAAGGCGTTCTGCCAGTTCTTCAGCATGAGCGTTAATTCGGCTTTTGTGGCTTCTTTCCAACTCTCCAGCCGCCAAAAGTACGTCAACGTTGAGCGTTTCTTGTTTGATACGAGCAACAAAACGTTGTTCTGCTTCAAGCAACAGCTGTTTACTCCAGTGAATCGAAGGACTTCCGGCAATATACGTTCTGAAAGCCGTCGGCTTCGTAAAAAGCACCTGCAAAACAAAGAGGCCACCGAGGGAATGGCCAAAAATGGCCTGCTTCGTCCGATCGATTGGCAATTCTCGCTCTATTTCAGGCTTCAGTTCTGTTTCAATAAACTCCAAAAAAGCCTCTGCTCCTCCCATTTCCGGCCATGCGGTTCCATCTGGACGAACAAGTAATCCGCTTTCCGGAACAGACATAGTAAAATCGTAAAAACGAGCAGGAGAAAATGGCTTTTCAGTTGGATAACCAATACCAACAATCACCGCAGGAACAACTCCTGTGCGATCAGGACGTCCTGCCTGCACACGCATCGCTTCCACCATCGTCCCAAATACCGAATTGGCATCAAGTACATAAATCACTGGAAATCCCAAAGGAGGTGGATCCGCATCAGGTTGTGCGACAAAAATCCGATATTCACGATTCCGATAGCTAGAATACATCACTCGCTGCTTCGTTCGCGGAATCGTGAATTCACTAACGCCTGCTGTATGAACAGCTGAAGAACATAACTCCTCTTTTTTAGAACCCACCCCGACTCCCTCCTTCCTTTCTCATCAAATCATCAGTCACCTTCTACGACTTCCTTGATGTGTCTGAATATAACCACTTCACTGCGTTCGGAAATCGTCTAATAAAAAAAGGGCGAGCATGAGGAGTCCCCTCCTCTATAACCAATTTGAGTCTTTTATTGTTTCGCTGTTGATTCATTAATATCGCATAGGCTGCTTTTGTTCTCGAAACCATTTCTCGTTGCACATTTTGCTTTTCAATGCCCTCTATGCTTCCTACATCCATATAAATCTTTACCTCAGGGGCAACGATATGCGACTCCATGAAATGAAGAAACCCTTCATACCAAAATGAACCTGAAAGACAGCCAATTTTGCCAAATACATGCGGATATAAATAAGCCGCATACATTGAGATAAGGCCTCCAAGCGAAGCCCCTATCAATCCCGTTTGCTGCTGATGTCCATCTGGTTGGTAGGAAGCATCGATATATGGTTTCAGTTCTTCGACGAGAAAGGCAAGATAATGTGAGCCCTTTCCGCCAAAATCGGCAAACCGTTCAGATAGCGCCTTCGCATGCCACGGTGTATATTCATCCAATCGGTTCTTTGTCTCAATCCCCACAAATAAAAGCTCGGGAAGCTCCCCGCGAGCAAACATAAGCTCAATCTGAACTAGAGCATCGCTTTGAGAGGGATCAAACAAATATCCTCCATCCTGAACATAGACAACTGGATATCGACTAGCGCCTTTGACATAAGAGGGAGGAAGATAAATCAACAGCTTTCTCCCCCTCCAACTCTCCGTCGCCAATGTTCCCCGAATATGGCCTTCCTTTAACATATGACAAACCTCGGCCTCATGCTTGGTCAAAAATCATCGTTAATTGCGAAGCTGGAATACGCGACCGAGCAGGTGGAATTTGGGCAGGATAGCCGATATGGAGATTGCCAACCACTTTCTCTTTGGGCTGAATCTCCATCGCTTCTCGAAAAATAGGATCATGCAACCATCCAGGTGTCTTCCACACCATGCCGATCCCTTTTTCCCATGCAAGCAGACCAAAATTATGGATCACACAACTTGTTGATGCATAATCTTCTTCTCTAACTACCTCATTAGGGTTCTCTCTCATCACTACCGTTAAAATCATCGGAACAGACATGATTTTATCGTAAAATTTTTGACCGATTTCCTGCTTTTTTAATGGATCCTCTTCTTTGTTTTCTTTGATTTTCCGCACGGCATCAGCAATTTTTTTAAGGCCTTCTCCATATGTTAAAATGAACCGCCAGGGCTGAGTCAGACGGTGATTAGGAACCCAAACAGCTGTATCAAGCATCTCCATGACAAGCTCAGGTGATACAGGACGATCTTCAAATAGATGAACAGAACGACGCTCCCGCAATAATTGGCTCAGCTCCATAAGTCACCCTCCATTTTTCAGTTTTCGAGATGTCTCTTGTCTCTTACACTTTTGTTTTAAATAGCAAGTACACGAAGTAAGGAATACCAATGATGGCAATGACAATTCCAACAGACAGTTCGACAGGCGCAAAAACTGTTTTAGCAATAAAGTCTGAAACCACTACCAACAACATGCCAATCGTTCCGCTAATGGGAATGACACGCTGATGATGAACCCCGACGAGACGCTTGGCAATATGGGGAGCAATCAAACCAACAAAACCGATGTTTCCAGACACAGACACACACGCACTGACAATCCCAATACTCGCCAATAGCAATAGATTTTTTTCCTTTTCAGTAGAAACCCCTAACCCTTTTGCACGCTCTTCCCCTAATTGGAACAAATCGAGAATATAAGCTTTGCTGATAATAATGGGAACAAGCAAAATCATCCATGGCAACATGGCAACAACATATTGCCAATTGGCGTTCCAAATGCTTCCCGCAAGCCATACTGTCGCCATTTCAAAATCCTGTGGATTCATCTTTAACGATAAATATAAAGATACCGCCCCAAAACCAGCCCCCGCGGCAATTCCTACAAGAATGAGCCGCTGCGTATCCAAACGACCGTTTTGTCGCGCAAACAGATAAATCAGCAAAGCAGCACCCAATCCACCAGCCCATCCAAACAGTGGCATCGCTAAAATCGATAGCCAATCACTTTCCGCTGTCCTGCGACCTCCAAAGAAAAGCATAAAAATGACGATCATGGCTCCAGCCCCAGCATTAATGCCCAAAATTCCTGGATCAGCCAAACCGTTTCGGCTAATTCCTTGGATAGTCGCCCCAGCTACTCCTAATCCAAAACCAACCAACGCGGCAATGACAATACGCGGCAGTCGGAAATCCAAAATCACCAAATCATGTTCCGGAACCGGATCCATTCGCAGCAGCGTTTTTAAGACATCTTGAACACTTAGATCAAATACTCCATTTGTTAGACTAATATAAATCGCCACTAATATCATGACAATATTGCTAAATAGTACTAACCAATAGCGCTTAGCTGGATGACTAAGCACCCTTTCCTCCCCCTCTCGTATAAATTAAATAGAGGAAGAAAGGCACACCAATCAAAGCTGTAACGACCCCGATCGGTGTTTCAAACGGATAATTCAAAAATCGGCTTAAAATATCGGAAAGCGCCAAAAAGATCGCTCCAAGAACACCGGCACAAGGAATGATTCGGCGATAATCAACCCCTACTAAAAACCTCGTCATATGAGGAATAATTAAACCAACGAAGCCGATATTTCCAGCCAAGGCAACAGAAATGCCTGTTAAGATAACCACGCTGGCGATCGCCAAGGCCTTGATCACCATCGTTTTCTGACCTAAGCTGACCGATATTTCCTCTCCTAACGACAAAATCGTAATCGATTTAGAAACCATAAGGGCAATAGTAAGACCAACAATGGCAAAAGGCACTGCCAATTTAATGAAATTAGGGTCCATTTGATGCAACCGAGCATTGTACCAAAAACTTACATTCTGCGAAACTTGAAAATAAGAAGAGAGAGCGGCTGATATGCTGCTCAAAAATGTTCCAATAATCATTCCAATAATCGCCATTCGAACAGGCGACATTCCATTGGGCAGGATGGAGGCCATCCAGAACACAAAGCCTACCGCAACCGCTGAACCAACCAATGAGTACATGATCATCTCAAGCGAAGAGGCGCCCGGCTGAATAATCATACAAAGTGTAATCGTAAAAACCGAACCATCTGAAACCCCCATAATGGAGGGAGACGCTAAATAGTTCCTTGTCATCCCTTGCATAATCGCTCCTGAAATCGCAAGGAATGCACCAATCAAAAGAGCACCGATCACTCTTGGCAGTCTCGAATGCCTGACAATTTGATGATTCACATCATTCGGGTCAAAATCAAATATCGCTTTCCAAACTGTCACCTCATCTATATTTTTGACCCCATATAAAATAGATGCGATGATGATCAACACCATCGCAACCGGTGAAAGCCATAAAATCAGGGCTGACGGAGAAATCCTTAATTGCATATTGACGCTACCCTGCCTTGTATTATTCGTTGCCGAGTTTCTCCACAACTGCTTTTAAGAAATTGATTTTGCTCCACGCTGTGCCGCCTTGTGCAAGCGGGTCGACAACGTTGACGAACACTTTATCATTTTTTACAGCATTGATGCTTTTCCAAATTGGATTGTTTTGTAGCTCTTCAAGTGCTTTAGGATTGTTTTTATTTTCATCTTCTGAGAATTGCACAAAGATATAGTCCGGATTCATTTCGCTAAATTTTTCTAAAGAAATGACTTCCTGAGCTTTCGCATTTTGAATTTCTTGAGGTACTGTGAATCCTAAATCCGTATATAGCGAAGGGTTGAAAAATACATTTGGCGGATAGATCATAATATTACCGCTTCGAATGCGAACAGCCACGACTTTCTTATCTTTTAGCTTGTCTCCCAGCTTCGCGTTCGCTTCTTCTAAGTCTTTTTTATATTGGTTTAATACTTCTTCAGCTTTATCTTGTGTTCCAGTCACTTCTGCCAACACACGCAAATTGGCTTCCCAATCTGTTGAGATGTGAGAAATCGGAATCGTCGTTGCTATTTTCTCCAGTTTTTGCGCAACATCTGGCGGGAATTTTGTCGTTGAGAAAATAACGTCTGGTTTTAATTTTAAAATTTCCTCAATATTAGGCTGCGCTTTTTCACCGATAGAGACAGTAGAGCCTGTAATGTCCTTAAACATTTCTGGGAATTTGCCACCAACCGTAATGCCTCCAAGCGGCTTTACTCCTAACACAAGCGCATCTTCCATCGTTTCCATGCTTCCCGTGATAACGATTTTATCCGTTTTGACCGGAACTGTATAATCCTTTCCAAGATACTGAATCGTATGTTTTTCATTCGAATTCGCTTGTGTTTCTTGTTTTGTATTCGAGCCCCCTCCTGATTTTTCAGGAGCTGATGATTCTTTCGCACTACAAGCGCTTAATACAAAAATCAGTAGAGCGATGAGGCCTAGATAAAGATAGTTTCTCTTCATGTCTCTCTTAAGTCCTCCCCTTATCCTCCTTTTGATAATGATTATCATTTATGATTATAATTTGGATCTCCCACTCTGAACATGGACAGTATCCGAAATTCATTTTGGACAAATTCCAGAAAAAAGCTTTAACGATTCATCAATCATTCGATCATGGGCATATGCCGAGTACTCCATCCACGGATCGGAAGAAAGCACATAGACTTGCTGATGGCGAACCGCTTTCAGCTCTTGCCATGGAAGGGAGTATTGCAATTGATTCCAAAAAGCTAACGTTTCTTCTTCCTGCCTAATTAATAGCAACAAACGATCCATATCGATTTGAGCAAGCTGATCAAGCGTAATCGGTTCATTGTAAGTACCGCGCTTAGGATACGCAGCATTCATTTGCAAATCCTGATAAAACACCTCTGATATGCTACGATTGCAATGAGCATATAAATGCTGATTCGAGATGCGCACGACTAAAAATGTGTCCTCTCCGACTTCCTGCTTTAGCTGTTGTCTAGCAAACTTCACTTTTCGTTCATACATTTGAAGCCAACTTTCTGCTTCCTTCTCTTCCCCCAAAAATTCAGCCGTCAGCATCAGCTGTTCCCGCCAATTTTTCTCAATCCATGGAACATAAAACATAGGAGCAATCTGTTCAAGTCTCTCCTTCTCCATCGTTTTGAGATCGTCTGTGCTAATAATCACATCCAGCTGCTCATGAGACAGTGTCTCGATTTTTGATTCCCAATGCTGATTTTTGCGATAAGCACTAAGAGGGACAGAAATATCGTCACGATACATTTTATAGTAATAAGCGGTCCATTTCGGATGAAGCGGCGCCGCATAAGGAATAATCTTTAAGGCAAGCAATTGGCCAGTAATCGGAGAGGTATAGGCAGCAATTTTCCTCCGGCGGCTTTTCATATAAGCGGTCGGTGTAACTCCTACCTTCTTTTTAAATTTACGGCTAAAGTAAAATTCATCATGATAGCCAACCTGATGGGCGATATCACGCAGTTTCGCGTCGGATTGAGCCATCAGACGCTTCGCCTTATTCAGTCGAAGCTCTGTTAAATAATCCATTGCGCTCATTCCATACGTTTTTTTGAACAAATCAACAAAATATTTAGGACTAACATTGGATATCCTTGCTAATTGCTCAATCGTCAAATTCTCATAAAAATAGCGTTCCATATAGTTCTTAGCAGCCTCTAGCGATGTTCGCGATTCTTTAGGCAAAGGGGAACGATGCTTCATGATATAATAAAGCAACTGTTGGAAAGCAAGCTGACAGCGAAACCGTTCGAGCTCGTCCTCGCTTCGCCAATGATCATAAATTTCGTCACATAATAAGATCAGCCGATCCGCAGGAAACACAGGGATTTCCCCCTGTAACGGGAAAAGACATTCCCCGTGATGAGAGAGGCATTCATATCTTGAACCTTTCCTTTGAAACACGTCAAACTTAAACAAGAACATTTTACTTCTTGCTTCTATTTCAATTCCATATGTATCATCAGGCGAGCATATATAAGCGGTATTCGGCCGCAGCCGATACCTGTGACTATTTAACATAAAATGTCCTTGTCCATCTTTAACGATCATCAGTACATGAGAAGTTGTAAGCTGCGGTTCGATCTGCCAGCCGTTTTCTTCTTTGATGAACTGCATCTCCCGCATTCTAAAAAACGACCGATCCCAAGCAAACTCCGTGGTCTCTTGCCTGATCATTTCAGATTGAGCCATGCTCTCCCTCCTTCTTGCTTCTTTATCTATACATGAAAAGAACGAGTTAATTCGATCTTTGACTATTCATTGTTATTTTGTTTTTTGATAATGATTATCATTATTATAACAGTATATCAAACCATTCCTTGTTTCACAATATCCTCCCATTCAAGTTCCATTCGTTGATTATCGATAACAACCGAAGCACAGGCGTCCGCAGGCACACAGCCAAAAAACAAGGCTGGTCTCCGGTTGAGAACAACCATATCCATCCCTGCCCAATCATTCATTGTTCCATCTTTCTATAATCATCTTTCCAGCCAAATCCTTTCCTCAGCAACATTCGAGCATCATATCGCTCTATTTGTTTTCCTGCTTCACCCAACAAAGCTAATGAGGCCACATAACCATTATCCATCTCTAATGGATACATCGCTGCACGGTTGAGACAACCAGGATCGCCTTTCAAATAAAGTAACCGTGGAGTTTGATGAGGCGCAGATACGATCACATGCAATGGGGAAATTTGCAACCCTTTACCCGTTGCTTTCAATATCGCTTCTTTCCTTGTCCAATATGTATAAAAAACTCTCCTTTGCTCCTGAGGTGATGCTTGAAACAAATGATATTTTTCTTCCTCTGCCAGTACTTCATTCGCCATTTGCCTGATATCTAAAGCGTAAGAGTCATCGAGCCACTCAACGTCGACACCAACGGGGGTGCCGGCTGTAAAAGCCACAAGAACTCTCTCGCCGGAATGAGAAATCGACCATTGGAATGAACGGTCAGGCAACTGCGGACGGCCATGAGCCTTGCGACAAGCCGGGCAAGTGCGATCAATCGGCACTTCATGTGGAGCCATATTGAGCTGTGCTGCTAATACAAAGCGACTTAATACACACCCGATGATAAAATGAGCTCGATCTTGTTCTTTCCGAAATGATTGTACTCTTTCCTTTTCCTCCGGGTTCAGCAATTGAATATGCCACGGTTGTAGATCACGGATGTCAGCGAGCCAAACCTGGCATGCATGCTTCGTCAAATGAGGAACAGAATCCGCCATTTCCCATTCCATCACAGCAAGCATTCCCCTCTCTCATTTCCGTTTTGCTTGATCGTAAAGCAAATAAAAGAAGAGTTAAGCAGGTGTTCTAACGGTTGGATCATTTCCTGCTCAACTCCGATTTGGTACAGCTCATTGCGAAGTGAAAATTGTTCAATTTTTATTAAGCATATAGTGAAAGGGTCCAAAGAAGTCTCTCTTCTATACTTCACTTGATCCACGTTCTACGCTCTATTTTTTGATTTCTCGCAAGCTGTTAGGCCTCATATCCGTCCAGTGTGTGCGAATATAATCTTGGCAAGCAGAACGTGTATTTTCGGAAAACACAACTTTCCAACCGGACGGAACTGCAATGGAGGACGGCCAGAGCGAGTACTGGCCTTCCTCATTGATTAAGACAACATAGGTCCCATCTTGATTTTCAAAAGGGTTGGTCATGTTCTACCTCTCCCTTCATTCATCGGACTGAAATCACTTTCTTTCTTAATTGATCAGCAAGAATGCGGCCAATTTCAGCCAATGGACCAGGCTGGCACATATCCTTATGACGGCATTCGATATCATATTGAATGATTCGACCATCGATATATGGCAGCCATGCCTCCGGCTCAATTGGGTCAAACCATTCTGGAATAACGGTTGAACGAAAGAATAGGAGATCTCCCTTATAGCGCCGCGGCATATATTCACTTAAAATCCGGACAGAATTGACATACGTATTTTTAAGATTGAAGATGGTTGACTCTTCTAAGCTAGCTAGCGCACTACCGTCACTCCGAAGCATCTCAATCGTATTTTCCAAATTCAACGGCTTCCCATCCATGTTATCCGGATCATATCCCCCTAAAGCGAGCAATGCAATCAAAGCCTCTTGCTCATCCGGGGCCTTAGCAATCGGTAAAAAGTGGCTAGGGTATGCGTCTAACATCACTAGAAGGGCAATCTCGTCTCCTTGCTGCTGCAGCTGTGTCGCCATTGCATGTACGACATTTCCACCTAGCGACCATCCTAATAAGTAATATGGTCCTTTCGGCTGGACTGTCTTTATTTGCTCAATATAATCCGCAGCCATCTCATCTAATGTCTCTGGCAATCGCTCAGCTTTCGCAATCCCTCGAGCCTGTAATCCGTATATTGGATATTCCGTTCCGATCGATGTCATCAATCCTGCATAGCACCAGCTAAGACCTCCCGCTGGGTGTACGCAAAATAGTGGAGGCTTTGTACCGGAAGCTCGCAATGGCAACAATATATCTAAAGCATGATGACTGCTTCCCATTTCTAACTTCTCAGCAAGGCCCGCAACGGTAGGAGCTTCAAATAAATCACCAATGCTCAACTCAACTCCAAACGTCTCACGAATACGACTCATTAACTGAACGGCCAAAAGTGAATGGCCCCCAAGTTCAAAGAATCCATCGTCAATGCCGACACGCGGTAAGCGGAGTATCTCCGTAAAGAGATCACATAACATCTCCTCTTGAGGTGTTCGTGGCCCGCGCCCACTTACTTCGATCGATAAATCAGGCATTGGTAACGCTTTGCGATCCAATTTACCATTTGGAGTTAACGGCAAAGCTTCGATCATGACAAAAGCGGATGGAATCATATAATCAGGCAGGCTAGCCGCAACATATTTCCGCAACTCGGACGATTTAAACTCGGCATCCTTTGCCGGCACAATGTAGGCCACAAGCCGTTTATCCCCCGACTGATCTTCCCGAACAATGACGGCGACTTGGGCAATTTGAGGATGTTTTGCTAAAACGGCCTCAATCTCTCCCAACTCAATTCGATAGCCTCTAATTTTGACTTGATGATCGATTCGGCCAATATAATCCAACGTCCCATCTATGCGCCATTTTGCTAAATCGCCCGTCCGATACATTCTTGAACCCGGCGGTCCAAATGGATTAGCAATAAAGCGTTCAGCGGTTAAATCAGGACGTCCTAAGTATCCTCTTGCTAGTCCAGCTCCAGCCACATACATCTCGCCAATCACTCCAGGCGGAACCGGCTGCAGATGATCATCTAATAAATACACCTCTAAATCAGGAATATTGCCACCGATTAAGCTATTCCCTTTCAGAGAAAGAACCGTGCGATCCAATTCAATATAGCTGACATGCACCGTCGTCTCCGTAATCCCGTACATATTAATCAGTTTCGGCTGATCCTCAGGATGCCGCTCATACCAATCTTCTAAACGGCTCAACTCCAATGCTTCTCCACCAAAAATCACAAAGCGCAAGGAAAGCTGCTTCGATAATTCGCTGTTTTCCCGATCAGCCTGCATCAGCTGATAAAAAGCGGATGGCGTTTGATTAAGAACTGTGACGTTTTGCTCGACCAACAATTGAAGAAACTCCTTCGGTGAACGGCTTACATGGTGTGGAACAACTACAAGACGTCCGCCATATAAGAACGGTCCCCAAATCTCCCAAACAGAGAAGTCAAACGCATAAGAATGGAATAATGTCCAAACATCCTTTTCCGAAAATTGGAACCAATGCTCGGTCGAATGGAACAGCCGGACTACATTTTGATGTGGAATCATTACGCCTTTTGGTTTTCCTGTTGAACCAGAGGTATAGATGATATAAGCCATATGATATGGCGACAAAGCTTCGATTCGATCCGTATCATTCGGATTCGTTTCTGGATAGTGGCTAATTTGTCTCATAACAGGCTCCGCATCGACTACGATATGCTCCACATTCGGCGTATGCGGAAGCTTCACTGCCATTTGCTGATTGGTAATCACATACATCGGCTGTGCATCTTCCATCATATAGGCAATGCGCTCTTCAGGATAATTCGGATCTAAAGGCAAGTAAGTGCCTCCTGCCTTCAATACCGATAAAATGCTGACCACCATTTCCAATGAACGCGGCAACGCAAGAGCAACTACTCTTTCTGGACCTACTCCTTTACTGATGAGAAAATGAGCCAACCGATTTGCTTTTTTATTTAGCTCAGTATAGCTAAGTTTTTGATCTTCAAAAACAACAGCCGTCGCATCTGGAACTCGTTCGACTTGTTTTTCAAATAAAGCTGGCAGTGTTTCCATAGACATATGCGGTTGACGATGCTCTGATTGATTCAGAAGGAGTTGATGTTCTTCTGGCAGCAGCATATGAATTTGCCCAATCGGCAATTCAGGATTCTCCACTACTTCTTTAAGGAGCTGACGTAACCGCTTGGCAAATCGTTCAACGGTCTCCTGCTGGAATAAATCTCGGCTATACTCAAATAAACCTATTAATCCAGCCGGCGAGCCATCTTCCATCCGGTTTTCGCGAAGCTCGAGCGTCAAATCAAATTTGGCAGAGCCGACACTGCGAACTTCTAATCGACTTTCCACCCCTTGCAACTCCAGCTTTGGCTCCGGTGTATTGTGAAATACAAACATGACTTGAAATAGTGGGTGCTTGGCCCGAGAACGAACTGGATTTAAAATCTCTACTAATCGTTCAAACGGCACGTCTTGATTTTCATAAGCGGATAGATTCACTTGCTTCACTCTAGCAAGCAGTTCTCGAAAACTCGGATTTCCCGATGTATCCATACGCAGCACAAGCGTATTAACAAACATTCCCACAAGGTCTTCCAAGGCATCGTCATTTCTTCCTGCAATTGGACTGCCAATTGGAATATCTGTTCCCGCTCCCAACCGGGTGAGAAGAGTAGCAAATCCCGCTTGAAGCACCATAAATAAGCTTGTTTTATTCTCACGTGCCAAAGCTAATAGCCGTTGATGGAGCTCCGCATCGAGCTCGAATTCGACAACGCCGCCTTCATAACTGGACTCCGCAGGACGCGGATAGTCAGTCGACCACTCCAGTTCTTCAGGTAAATCGGCAAGCGTCTGCTTCCAGTAATCCAACTGTTTCGCAACGAGATGATCCGGACGGTTTTCGTTTCCTAAAAATTCTTGCTGCCAAAGAGCATAGTCAGCATACGTGACCGGCAAAGGTGGCCAATCTACTTTTTGCTGCTGGCAATGTGCGTGATAAGCACTAGCTAAGTCACGAGTCAGAGGAGTTAACGACCATCCGTCTGCTGCAATATGGTGCATTAAAAGCAACAGCACATATCGATACTCTCCAATTACAAATAGCTGTGCTCGAATTGGTGGTTCTTTTGCTAAATCAAAGCTATAACGCACTGCTTCATCTAGCACACGAGATAACTCATTTTCGCTAACTTCTTGAACGATCAGCTCTGGACGTGCATGATGCGGTTCCAAAACGATTTGCCTTGAAGTACCCGAACGATCTGGAAAAATCGTACGTAACGTTTCATGCCGTTCCACCACATCATATAAAGCTTGTTGCAAAGCAGCAATCTGAAGCTCACCTGTTAAATGCACAACGACCGGTATATTATACGTAGGGCTTGGACCTTCTAAATGATGTAAAAACCATAAACGTCGCTGAGCAAATGATAGAGGAATTTTGTCTTTATGAGCATATGCTTTCACTGGTGGTTTCCCGTATGCTGCTTCTTTTAGATGATGAACAAGGCTCGCCACTGTCGGTGATTCAAACAGCTTGCCGATGGCCAACTCCACGCCCAACACATCGCGGATGCGGCTGATTAAACGCGCAGCGAGCAACGAATGGCCTCCCAGTTCAAAGAAGTTATCGTCAATACCCACTGCTGACAAATCAAGCACTTCAGCAAAAAGCTCACATAAAATTTCTTCTTGCGGTGTTCGAGGCTTGCGTCCCTTCATTGTCATCGTCCAATCGGGAACCGGCAGCGCCTTGCGATCAATTTTTCCGTTTGGAGTAAGTGGAAATTCTTCTAAAATCATAAAGGACGATGGGACCATATAGTCTGGCAGCTTTTCACTGACATAATGCCGCAGTTCAGCCAGATCAAGCGATCCTTTTGGGTCGCAAGGAATGAGATAAGCCACCAATCTTGGATCGCCTGGATGATCTTCACGAGCCACGACTATCGCCCGTTCTACCTCATCGTATTTGGTTAATACGGCTTCAATTTCACCGATCTCAATGCGGAAGCCACGCAGCTTCACTTGATAATCAACACGCCCGATATAATCTAAAGAGCCATCCTTGCGCCAGCGCACAAGATCCCCTGTCCGGTACATTCGACTGCCTGGTGGACCGTATGGATTAGCGACAAAACGTTCGGCAGTCAAATCCGGCCGTTTCAAATATCCTCTCGCTACCCCCTCACCAGCAATATATAATTCACCAACTACTCCAGGAGGAACAGGCTGCAGATGGCGATCCAAAACATACACTTGTGTATTCCAAATAGGTTTACCGATCACAGGAGCATGAATGTCATCCTGCTGCAAAGTCGCCATCGTGGACCATATCGTTGTCTCTGTTGGTCCGTATAAATTCGTGATCTCGCATCCGAGCTGATCCAAAGCTGATGCAAGGCTGCTTAGCAATGCCTCTCCCCCAACAAGCACCCTCAACCTGGCGATGCTGTCAGGATGATACGTCACAAGCATATGCCAAAGTGTCGGTGTCGCCTGCATGATTGTAATCTCTTCCTTAGAAAGCAGCGCAGCGAGTGTTTGCGGATCTTGAACGGCTTCTTTTTTCGCTACAATTAATCTTGCTCCGCTCATTAATGGGAGAAAGATTTCCAAAGCAGCAATATCAAAGGCAATCGTTGTCACTGCCAGCCAGCGGTCACGCTCATTGAGCCTAAATTTGTCTTGCATGGCAAATAAAAAGTTATTTAGATTTTGGAATGGCACAACCACTCCTTTTGGCTTTCCTGTTGAGCCTGACGTATAAATCACATAAGCCGGATGAAGAGCAGAGCGCTCACTTCCAACATTCGTGCTAGGATAGCGTTTGATTGCCTCTTCGGTTTCTGGATGATCAAGCACAATCATGGACAACGAAGAAATCGCCGATAACTTCTGGTTTGTCGCTGAATTTGTAATGATGCAAAGCGGTTCAGCATCATCAAGCATAAAAGCTAAACGCTCTTTTGGATATTCAGGATCAATCGGCAGATAAGCTGCACCCGCTTTTAGCACCGCTAGCATCGCGATCACCATATCAATGGAACGTGGCAAAGCCAATGCTATATACTGTTCGGGGCCTGCTCCCTTTTCTACAAGTAAACGGGCCAAACGATTGGCTTGTTCATTCAGCTCTTTATAACAAAGCATCTGACTTTCGCAAATGATCGCAATCGCTTCCGGATACTGCTGTGCTTGTTTTTCAAACAGCTGTAAAAAGCTTTCTTCTGAATGACGCTGTGCCGTCTCGTTCCATATTTCAATTACTTGGCGGCGTTCTTGCTCAAGCAGCACATCTACACTTCCAATGGTCACGTCCTCTTGCAGCGATGTGAGCGTCTCCAAAAGCTGTAAAAACCTAGATTGATGAATGGCAAGGTCATCAGTTTGATACATTTCCGGATTCGCATCAAAATCAATTCTTAGGCCATTTCCATCTGTTCGATCGTAGACATTAATCGCCAAATCATCCACAGGCCCGGCTGCAAGGTTATGTGTAGTCCCTTGATATCCGTCAAATCGCAATCCATAGTCAAACGGCATAATATTGACTTGCACACCAAAGAGTCGTTGATTTTCTCCTAATAGTTTCAGATCGCGGCGCAGCTGCTCATGGCGATATTTATGATGTTTCTTGATTTCTTTGATTTCTTGACGAACAACGGTTAATAGCTGTGACATTTTCATATCTGCATGCAGATGCAGACGAAGCGGCACAAGATTCATCACCATAGCCGGTACATACAATGCCACGGAGCCTAAGCGATTCATCATCGGCAAGCCAAGAATCACATCTGTAGCGCCTGTCAACCGATGAAGATAAAGAGCAGTTGCTGCAAGGAAAAGCTCATGCCATCCTGCTTTCCAATATTGAGCCGACTGTTTCAACCGTTCCGTTTGAGCAACAGATAAATGAACGGTTTTTCGAATAAACGTATGCGAAGCGCGCGCCGCTCGATCAGAAAGGCTTACGGCTTCAGGCTGATCTCGAAAACGCTCTAGCCAAAATTGACGGTCACGTCCATATTGCTCAGAAGCATGATAAACCTCCTCTTCTTCAATCACTTCGCGAAATGAAGCAAAGACGTCATCATCTATCACGCGCTCATTCATGAGCGCCGTATAAGTCTCCGCTACTTTTTGGGCAATCAGCGAAAAGCCAAAGCCATCGATGGCAATATGATGAATGCGCTGATACCAGAAAAAGCGCTGATCAGAAATCTTAAATAACGCTTCCGTAAAAAGCGGATCGCATGTTAAATCGACCGGTTTCAATAGATCTTTTTTCATCCAAAGCAACGCTTCAGACTCCGGATTTGTGGCTGTACTCATATCAATGAAATAAAATGGGAAATCCGACGAAGGATCGATGATCTGCCATGGCCCATTTTCATCTTCACCAAATTGAGCGTGCAATGATTCTGCTTTAACCAACACGTGACGCAATGCTTGTTCAAAGCGAGCCGGATCAACCGGCCCGTGAATTTCGATGTATTCTCCTGTATTATAGATGGGATTGGTTGGATCCAGCTGTTGAGCAAACCAAATACCCGCTTGCGCCCCAGATAGAGGCAAACGCAGACGCTGATTCATGGATTCGGCCTCCTTATACTACGCATCTTGATTCGATAGCACCTTTTCTCGTGGAAAATATAATAAATTCCACCAATCGGAAAGAGTTGGCCGCGCAGCAAGATCCGCAAAGGTCACTTTTGCTCCTGCTCTTCTCCATTTTTCTACCAAACTCATTATGCGAATGGAGTCCAATCCTCTGTCGATTAAATTCTCTTGATCGGAAAGATCAGCTGCTTCTGCTTGCAGAAGCTCGGCTACTTGGCGCCGTACATCTTCTAAGCTGAGTGGCAACGGATTTTGCGTTCTTTTTAACACATCAAGAAGCTGCTGCGTAGACATGGTAAATGCGCAACGACTGGCCGCATACTGGATCGCCATTTGGTGATGTTCACGCGAAAAATCAGCCACTGCATCGGCGATAAAAAAGACTTGGATATCTTGCATAAAAGCATCACTAGCTGTTAATAAGCAGCCAATATGAGCGTAAACTCCGCAAATAATTAACTGATCTCTCCCTTGTTCTTTTAAGATTTCAGAAAGGGGCGTCTTTTTGAATGCGCTATACCGCCATTTGGTCAGAACGATATCGTCGTCATCTGGCGCTAGATCATCAATAATGCCTTTTTGATAAGAATCGTCGGCAATGCCCTTTCCCCAAAAATCTTGAAGCAATCCGCGCTCTTCCGGAGTTTGCCCTCCTGGCTGTGCCGAGTAAACGACAGGTATTCCTAACTTTTTGCATTCCCGTTTAATCTGTTGAATATGGCTTACAAGCTCTACTAAAGGAGACGCATTGGGAGTAAAAGCGTCAAGAAAATAATTTTGCATATCATGGATCAATAAAACAGCCCGCTTAGGGTCAAGTTTCCATAACACTTTATTTTTTGGTAATTCTGACAACGAAGGCATTGGATAAGCTGGAATAGCTGGAATGCCCATATGACCACTTCCTTTCTCAGCGTTATACCGTTGTGTTTTGAGATGCTTGCAGCTTTTCGGCAATCATTTTGCGCAATTCTCTTTTGTTAATTTTTCCAACAGGTGTCTTTGGAAATGAATCAACAAACTCAATTCGATCCGGTATTTTAAAGGCAGCTACCCCACGTTCGCGCAAAAATGCTCTCAATTCGGTCGCTTTCAAGGACGCATCACGCGGAATAATAAACGCGCATGACCGTTCACCAAGAAATTCATCAGGCATAGAGACAATCGCCGCATCACGCACCGCAGGATGAGCAAGAAGGTGATGTTCCATTTCCTCAGCAGCGATTTTTTCACCGCCCCGGTTAATCTGATCTTTTACGCGTCCTTCTACCACCAAGTAACCGGACGGAGTCATTCGCACTAAATCACCTGTTCGGTAAAATCCATCAGAAGTAAACGCTTTTGCATTATACTCCTCCGCTTTGTAATAGCCGCGGATCGTATAAGGTCCCCTTGTTAGCAGTTCCCCCACCTCTCTCGGCTCCACTTCGCGGTCTTCCTCATCAACAATTCGGATTTCATCGTATGGTGACATCGGCTTTCCTTGCGTATGAATCACAATTTCCTCTGGATCGTCTAATCTCGTATAATTCACGAGCCCTTCAGCCATGCCGTATACTTGCTGCAGTTTGCAACCCAACACAGGCTGGACTCTTTTGGCCACCTCTGCACTAAATTTAGCGCCGCCGACCTGCAATACTTGTAAGCTTGATAAATCATATTGCCGCGAAGACGCGGCATCAAGCCAAATCCAAACGAGTGGCGGCACAAGCGCCGTAATGGTGACCTCCTCCTGTTGAATCAGAGGAAACGCTTCATCTGGGCTAGGGCTTTCCGATAACACCACTTTTCCGCCAGCATACAACGTTCCTAGCACTCCTGGTGAGCTAAGCGGGAAGTTATGAGCCATTGGCAGAACAGCAAGGTAGATGCTGTCTTGATTTAACCGGCAAATTTCCGCACTCATGCGCAAACTGTAAATATAATCATCATGAGTGCGCGGAATCATTTTTGATAACCCTGTACTGCCGCCCGACAATTGAAAGAACGCAACATCGCTAGAACGGACAATAGGGAGCTCCATTGGCTCGATAAACAAGTCTTCTAATGATCGAAACTCTTCTGCTTCTCCTGCGACAATGACATGCTTCAACGTTGGAACAGCTTTCTTTACCTGCCGGGCAAGTGCTCGAAAATCAAATCCCGCATGCTGATCAGCAATAATATAGGCAACCGCTTCACTAAACTCACAAAAATAGCGAATTTCACTGAATCGATGGGAAGGCAAGGCAAAGACAGGGAGTGCACCCAATCGGAATAAGGCAAAACATACTTCAAAAAATTCTACTTGATTAGGCAATTGAAGAACCACGCGATCCTTCGGGCGAATCCCCATCTGATAAAATCCCGCCGCAAGCTGATCGGCTCGCTGATCAAGCTCTTGATATGTAAGCTTTCTTTTTCGAGAGGTGGCGGCAATCCGTTCACCATGTTTCATGGCTCGTTGCCGCAACATACCGCCGAACGTTTCACCAGCCCAGCATCCTTCCTTACGATAAAAATCTGCCAATTCTTTTGGCCACGCAACGCATCCGCTTAACATGGCTTTCTCCTCCATACTTTACTTCAGAATGTCGTCATGTAATCCCATCGCTAACAACATGGTGCGAAACTTAGCCGATGTTTCCGCCAATTCTTCCTCCGGCTTCGATCCTTCTACAACACCAGCACCGGCAAACAAACGAAGGGTACGATCTTCAATTTCGGCACAACGAATTGTCACGATCCATTCTCCATCTCCCTCTTCGTTGCACCATCCTACCATTCCGGTAAAAAAGCCGCGTTCAAACGGTTCAATCTCTTGAATGGCCTGCTTCGCTACGGGTGTCGGTGTCCCGCAAACCGCTGGGGTCGGATGAAGCGCAAACGCCAAATCAAGCGAAGTAATCGACGATGAAGACAGTTCGCCACGAATAACCGTGGATAAATGCCACATCGTTTCTGTATGAATGAGCGAAGGCTCTTCCGGCACATCCAATGTCTTGCAAAACGGTCTGAGCGCATTTGCTACTGCTTCGATGACAACTGCGTGCTCATGGCGATTTTTCTCTGAAGACAGAAGCTCCTGAGCGCGTCGCCGATCTTCCTCTGGATCGTTGCTGCGAGGCGCTGAACCTGCTAATGGATTCGCGATCACCTGCATACCAGATTTGGCAACAAGCAGCTCCGGGCTTGCTCCAACAAGCGTGCGATTCCCTGTGATTTCGTGGGTTACTTCATCAGTACGTCCAACTCGATCTGGCAAGGCCATGGCAAATGTATAGCCTGTTGGATTATGTACAGCCAGCTGCCGCAAAAGCCGCGGAATATCAACCTTTTGGGCTGAAGTCAGCTGAAGGGATCTTGATAAAACAATTTTGCGAAGATCCCCTGCTTTGATGCGCTGCAATCCTTGTTCCACCGCATCCTTATAACCCTCTGGTGACGGAATGGGGGTTACCTCATATTCTTGATCTACCTGTTGTTCAATCGGCACCTTCCATTGACCAAAGGACAGAGGACCGGCCCATTCCACTTCTGAAGGAACCACCAATTGAGCGGGATACAAATGGTCAAAAGGAATGGCGCCCACAGCTATAGGATGATTGCTAATTCCCTGCTGTTTTACCCTTTTTAACACTTGTTTGATATGATCAATTATTTGTGCTTTTTCATTCTCATAGCCAGTCGTTGGCACCACCGCAGCCATTCCTTGGGCTAACAGAGTGTGACGCGGCGAAGCTAGAAAAAACGATGTCCCCGCTTTATATTCAGCGAGCAGCTGTTCAGCGGTAGCACGATTCATTGTTTTGGTTTGCATCCGTCGTTCCCTCCATGGAATGTTATGAATCCAACGTAGCGCCTCCATCTACTCTGAGATCATGCAGTGTAATATGGCGTGATTGCTCAGAAGCAAGGAATAGAACCGCATCAGCAATATCTGAAGGCTGTGCCAGCTTTTTCAAAGGAATGCCAAGGCGGTATTCCTCTAATGAGCCAGCGATCACTTTATTGGCCCCATTGTCATCTGTCCACATCGCTCGCTGCATATCCGTTTCAGTCGAACCAGGAGAAACGACGTTGCAGCGAATGTGATAAGGAGCTAACTCTAAACCAAGACATTTCGTAAACATCGTTGCGGCCGCTTTTGATGCTGCATAAGCAGCCATTGACATCCGTGGTGTCGTCGCTGCGTTTGAGCTTACTGTGACAATCGCGCCTGAGCGCCGAGGAATCATACGCTGGCTCACTGCACGAGACACATAAAAAACACCGGTCGCATTAACCTTGAATACCTCTTCCCAATCTTGATCCGCCAAGCTGCTGACAGGCCCTGTCCGCAAAATGCCGGCAACATTAACTAAAATCTCGATTGGACCTAAACTATGCTCCACTTTCTCCACTACTTCATCCACTTGCGTGCGATTCGCTACATCAGCTAAAAACGATTGCACCCGATACCCTTGTCCTTGTAATTCAGAAACAAGAGCATCTAACCGCCCACCGTTTCGGTCAACAGCCGCAACTAGTGCTCCATGCTTAACAAAAGCCCTTACTACCGCCTCCCCAATTCCTTGGGCAGCGCCGGTAACAAGAGCCACTTTTCCCGCTATTCCCCATTGATCCATTCTTTTCACTCCTTTCTTACTCATGGGTCAATGGATGACAACCAACGAAGCAAGCCTTCCGATTATCTTTGCTGATTTCAGCTAACCGCATTGAACATTGTTACTTGAAACCAAACAAATAGGAGTGGCCACCATCATTTTCGATAATGATTATCATTATCAAAAAACAATTCACTAACTATGCTACATAGACAGAATCTTCCTGTCAATACATTTCAAACAAACGCTACATTGGCCCTATTCTATAGATAATGGTGTTAGCATGAATCGGTAATTTCATTATGTCAATCAGCCTAATAGGATTATATTACCTTTTATTCATCTAATACCCTTATAAAACAAAAGTAATAAAAATGATAATTATTATCAATTGAATTATATGTGATTTTCTGTTTGCTGCACATGGATACATTCCAGATTTATAAATAGACAATTTCCCCAATACAAGAAAGATGATGGATAAAGAATATGCTAGAACAAAAGAAAAAAGGCAGGGCATTCTCTGATTTGGACCAAAACACATTCCAGAGAAAGGAATATCCCTACCTATGTCTAAAAATATACCGAATGGTAGTAAACTACCCACCTCCTACGCTTCGTTTAGAGGTGGAGGCTTCAAGCGACTTATGCGTGCTCGCTGAACAGTAAGCCACACACAAGAACCCTTTATGCTTCCTTCGCTTCGAAGGTATCCGTTCGAACCAGACTATCATATTCGTTGGCTATCGCCAACCGAAATTCATCTCCCACTACTTACTGGGCTGTCGCCCTTCACATTCCTTGAGGTGGAAGGCTTCTTTCGGATATTCTGTTAAAATCAACTGTATTGCCCATACTATCAAGTTTATATCCTTTGCATATCACTTATTTTCAGGATAGCTTATTTATAAAGTACAAATTCAAAGTCGCTCTGCTGCGGCGGAAAAGAAGCAGGTTTTCCCGATGAACTCCATTGCTTTTTCCGCTGCTTCCGTTTTCCTTTTCCAGCAATTACTTGCTCTAACCCTTTCCCCATTAATTTGAAGGCAAAAATCGCAACGATAAAGGCCACACACGGCCCGACAACAATCCATTGGTCAAGCATCATTTCCCGATAGGAAAGACCGATCAAGCCGGACCATTCATTCGAAAGGGAGAACGCCACCTTCTCGGGAGGGCCCAACCCATCGGAATCGTATATAACTTTTACGCCTCCTAGCAATATTTGAAACGCCCCGAGATGCACAAGCAGCAAGAGCGACTGCACAGTCTGCTGGGTAAACAGCAAAAACAGCCGCGGCCGCATATACGGGAGAACGTGCTTGCGGATGAGCCAAACGTTATCAGCTCCCATCAGCCGGGAAGAAACGACAAATTCATTTTGCAAAAAGACAGCGATATCATTGCCGATGACCAGCATTAACGGCGGAAGCGCAACAGCCGCAAGCACCAATAGTTGTTTTATCAACACTCCCATTCCAGCTCCTTGCTCCTCCAATGGAATGAAAGCAAAAAAGAGCATCGTTAAAAATATCGCCGGCACAAACCGAAAGGCGCGGACGATGGACTCGGCAATAAAACGAAATTTCTGTAAATAAAAAGCATACATGATTCCGCCGACCGTCCCGAACGCCAGCCGCAGCAAACTGACCGCCAATGCGGTGAAAATCGTATATTTCGCCCCATCGATGACCTTCCAAAACACATCTTCGCCTTGGCGATCGACGCCAAATGGATGGACCCAGCTCGGCGGGTACGGAGGAACGTCAACGAGCCGCCCAGCCTCATTGTAGATCCGCTCCGGCGGCTGTGGAATGATGTCTTTCAGCCAATAAGAATATAAAAAACTGGCCAGCAATAGACCGGCCGCGATGATAAACCCTGTCGTAAAATAAACGTTGCGGAATGCGCGCATCACGCTACCCCCCTCTCGATTCCCGTCAAATAAGCAATCACTCGTTTCCCGGCCACATCAATGATGTAAAACGGCAAAAACAGCATGGCAAGACCGATAGCCACTACTTCCGGCGTATGGCGCTGCTCATACAAAAACCGGAAAAATCCATGCATATTAAACAAATATTCCGCCACTAACAAGTTCGACAGCATAAACCAAAACAAATATTGGACGTTAGAAAACACGGTGATCAGCGCGTTGCGGAACATATGGCGCCATAGCACTGCCGTTTTTGACAATCCTTTCGCTAGCGCATATTCGACGTATGGCTTGTCTTTTTCCTCCGTAAACGCAAGAAATGTCATTTGGAACAGCAGAATGGAAGGCAAAATGGAAATCATGACAATCGGCAGCACGTATACATTGTCAAAACCGGCAACAGGATTGACCATAAGCAAATCTGTCTTTTTAAACACCCAGATGACAAACAGTTGCGTAGAAAAAATAAAAATAACATCGGGGATCGACTCAAGAAAAAACGCGATTCCTTTCACCATTTTTTGCAGCGGACGCGGAAGCAAAAAGCAGATGTAGGCTCCCGTAACGGCTATAAGGAAGGAAACAGCCAGCGCCCCCCATAAAATAATAAGGGAATAGGCATACGGCTCCATCATCGTTGAGAGCAGGGGAGCATTGTGCCATTGCGAGAGCGAAACCGTTATATCACGAATAGAAAAAAAGCTCCAAAACAGCTGCTGAAATTGCTGCCAAAATACCGTGACCATTTGCGGGCTCGGAAACAAGGAATAGCTTTGCGCAAACGCGATAATCGCCATAATCGTGAAAATGGTAAGCAACAAATCCGCCAGCACCGTCAAGGCGAGTTTCCATTTCTTCATAAGGCTGATCCCCCTCCTTCGGAGCATGGGCAACCGATTGCTTGATGTTCCTTTCGGCTGTAAGCTGCCAGTGCTTGCATTTTAATAAGATGGTGCCGGGGGAGGCAATGTTTCTGCTAACATGGATTGCTGTCCTCCCATTCCATCGCCTATTTTCAAGATGCGGTCATACATTTTAATTCCTACATAGGTTTGTCCGTCTGTTTGATATTCTACTCTGCCCGACGAGTCTTTTTTGATAAGCTCTCCCTTTTCACCATACTTCTCTTTTACGTGCTTCGGCTGCAGTTCTGGCAAAAACATCACATCCAGCTCATATTCCTTAGCTCGCTCCGGTCTTTTCGCGCTCCATGAATAACTTCCGTCTTCCCCAACGTTTACTTTTTCCTCGAGTACCTGTTTGCCCCCCTCGATTTCTTTCATCACAATTTGCACGACGGCGCCTTTTGGCAGATTGCTGTTTCCGCTTAGCACCACTAGGTCACCGATTGTTTTGACCGCACCACCTAATTTTACCGTTTGCTCCACTTTCGGTTTGGCACAGCCAACTAGCACCAATAGCAACAACAACGTAAGGACCACCGTCATTCGGATATCCTTCATAAAAACCCTCCTTATATGTATGTATAAGCATCTTTTAAAAAGAAAAATAGTATACGATGTGAAATATTAGGTTAACCATTTCGTTCAAATGAATCTGATAATCTTTATCCGACGATAAACAAGGCTTCCAAAAATGATTCGGAAAATTCTTTAATATTTACGCCCAACCATCACTATTGCTTTTTTGTTGTTTCTTAAGTTCAACCATGATATGACCAGCTTTGGTATATTTCTAACAATGGTAAATCATTATGATTCTCGGTTTTGTGATGAAATGTACAGTGTCTGGCGAAATGGCCTCTCTTTTAGAAGTATGATGTCAAAGGATTGTTGTTGAAAAACTAGTTTTTCCATTCACTCTTGGAGACAATGGGGGATCTGCATCACTAATTGGTTACCTTCGTGTCTTTTTAGGTGGTTGCTCTGAAATCTTCCATCAATTAACATAAGACTTAGTTCTTTAGGATGTTTCATCCCTGTACTAATCTCGATTTCTTCTGACTGATTTATCACATATAAATAAGGTGTACTATGAACTTTAGATGTATGAAAGAGGTATGCAACTTTGATATATATTATTGATTCATTGATGTTTTCTAAAACAAGCTGATCATTATTCCTTTTATCGTTGTTTATTAACATAATTTTAAACGTTAGTTCGATTGCTAAAGATGAAGCAGGCTTTTTCCGCCTGCTTCATCTCATCCATACAGTGGTTTCTATATCCGTTCCTTTCGCAACCGCTTATAACAGGCTTGTACGTTAGGAGTACCCCAATCACCCTCCGTAATAAAATCCGGTTTCCTTCAGTGTCAGCGGATCTCCTTCCCGATGCACACCGGCATTGATGACTTCGCCTACATAAATATAGTGATCGCCTTTTTCTACTTTTTCGACAACTTTGCACTCAAAGAAGCTGAGCGCATCTTTAAAAATCGGACATCCTGTTTCTTCGGTATAGAATTCGTACCCTGCCAGCTTATTTCCTTCCGGTTCTAAAGATTTAAAGAAAGCGGTGACCATATCCTTCTGGCCTGTTTCCAAAATATTGACGCTAAATACGCCACTTTTGGCAATTTGCTCTTGGGAACGGGTGCCTACTTTCACTGCAACCGCTACCAATGGAGGATTAAAAGACGTTTGTGTCAGCCAGTTTCCCGCAAAAGCATTGGCAGTACCGTTTTCATCTTTTGTGCCGACAATGTATAAACCGTATGTAATTCCACGTAAAGCCGTTTTTTTCGCCTTGGCATCCATGTATGGAACTCCTCCTTCCGTAAAAATCGTGTTTTTCAGTTGTGTAGATGTTCTTATTTTCCATTTTATCCAAGCTAATTATATCTGTCTAGCTTTTCATTTTTAAGAAACATAGGGAGATTTCACAACTTACAATACAGCGGACGAACACAAGTTTTCAAGAAAACGAAAGATGGCATAATCCTTTATTGGAAAAGTGGATGGAAGAATCCCCCTTAAAAAAAGTGGGTATCCCCAAAGTAGAAAATGGGACACCCTCATTTTAAAGAGTCCAGTATACAACTTTTTTGTCACTTAACAACAGCTTTTCCGACCAACGAACCGCTCACTCTACCGTCACGCTTTTCGCCAAGTTGCGTGGTTTGTCGACGTCGCAACCGCGATGCAAGGCCGCATAGTACGCGATCAACTGCAGCGGTACGACGGAAACAAGCGACGTGAGAGCCGGATGGACGGCTGGGATGATGAAGCGATCTCCTTCTCCTTCTAAGCCGCGCATCGAGATAACGCATGGATTCGCGCCACGGGCAACGACTTCTTTTACATTGCCGCGAATGCTTAAGTTGACGTGCTCTTGGGTAGCGAGAGCGATGACCGGCGTGCCATCTTCGATGAGGGCGATCGTACCGTGTTTCAACTCACCACCAGCAAACCCTTCCGCTTGGATATAGGAGATTTCTTTCAGCTTGAGCGCGCCTTCTAAGCAGACATAGTAGTCAACCGCACGGCCAATAAAGAAGCAGTTGCGCGTCAGCGTTAAGTAGTCGCTCGCGATTTTCTCCATTTCCTCTTTCGCATCGCACAACATTTCCATCACATTGGCGACGATAGCGAGCTCTTTCATCAAGTTAAAGTCCAATTCGAGACCTTTCGCTTTCGCTGCACTCGCCGCTAAAATCGCCAATACTGCGATTTGTGCCGTGTATGCTTTTGTCGAGGCGACGGCGATTTCTGGACCAGCGTGCAACAACAGCGTATAGTCCGCTTCACGCGACAGCGTCGAGCCTGGGACGTTGGTAATCGTAATGGCTTTATGGCCGAGTTTTCTCGTTTGCACAAGCACAGCACGGCTGTCGGCCGTTTCACCGCTTTGCGAAATAAAGATGAAGAGCGGCTTTTCCGACAGGAGCGGCATATTGTACGAAAATTCGCTAGCAATGTGCACTTCGACCGGAATTTTCGCCCACGATTCAATCAATTGTTTGCCGACAAGGCCTGCGTGATAGCTCGTTCCACATGCGACAATGTATAGACGGTCCGCATTCAATACCTCATTGACAATTGCTTGGTCAATAGCCAATTCTCCGTTGTCATCTTGGTATTTTTGAATGATGCGACGGATAACAAACGGCTGCTCGTCAATTTCTTTCAACATGTAATGCGGGTACGTCCCTTTTTCAATGTCGCTGGCATCGAGCTCTGCCGTATATGGCTTCCGTTCGACTTTCTCACCATTTAACGTTTGAATTGATACGTTCTCGCTTGTGACGATCAACATTTCGCCGTCCATGAGTTCGACAAACTGGTTCGTCACTTGAAGCATCGCCATCGCATCGCTGGCCACGACGTTGAACCCATCACCGAGACCGGCGAGGAGCGGGCTTTTGTTTTTCGCCGCATACAACGTTTCCTCGTTTTCTGCATCAATCATCGCGATCGCATACGAGCCTTTTAACAGCGAGAGCGCTTTGCGGAACGCTTCCTCCGTCGTCAGCCCTTCTTGCACAAACTTTTCGATGAGCTGGACGATCACTTCCGTATCCGTATCGCTCTGGAACGTGACACCAGCCAAGTAGTCGCGTTTCAGCATTTCGTAGTTTTCGATGACACCGTTATGCACGAGCGTAAAGCGGCCGGAGGCGCTTTGGTGCGGGTGGGCATTCACCCGGCTTGGGGCCCCGTGCGTCGCCCAGCGTGTATGACCGATACCGATCGTCGCTTTGACGTCCGAGTCGACGATGCGGCGCAAATCGGCAATCCGTCCTTTTTCTTTAAACACATGAACGCCGTTCTCATTTAATACGGCAATCCCCGCCGAATCGTAGCCGCGGTACTCGAGTTTTTCCAATCCGCGCAACAAAATCTCTTTCACATCTTGGTAACCGATATAACCAACAATACCGCACATGGTAATATTTCCTCCTTTAACGTCGGAGGCTGCCGCTAACGAGATCCTTCCATGTTCAGTTGTCAAAGAACAACGGGGCCTCGCCGTCAATGCGGCAGACTCCCCTTTCGTTTTGTGCGATGACATCCTCCCCTTTGTCCAAAGGGTCACCCCTTTGTTTTAAGAGAGGACTTGCGGCTGTCATCGCTCCAGCCGGGAGGCATCCGCCGAAAACCTCGATAAACCTCCTCCTCGTCAACTAAGCGCGCGTCCGTTCCCGCGCTTAGTCCAGGCGCTTTTTTGTCGTCAAAACCAGTGCAACCATTCCACTTTTTCGAGCATGCCAACGGTTGCGGCACGCCATTTGTTCATCCATTTCCGCTCTTCGCCCCGCCATCGCCTCCTTTCAAGTAAAAGGCAACAACGTTAATGTTACAGCACATTCCCATCGTCGTCAACTCTCATTTTCTTTTTATATAAAACAACCTATGCATAAACAGAACATAATGTTCCGGTTATGCATAGGCTAATCATCAGTACATGCGGTTATTCCACACCCATCTCGCGACGAATAACATCAGCAATCCGCTCGACGTAGGTACGGCAAGCTTCCTCGGTCGGGGCCTCGGCCATAACGCGCACAAGCGGCTCAGTTCCTGATGGACGGACAAGAACGCGTCCGTTGCCGTTCATTTCCGCTTCCACTTCTGCGATGACCTTTTTGACTTGTTCATGTTCCATCGCTTTTTCTTTATCCGTCACCCGAACGTTCACAAGCAGCTGCGGATACTTTTTCATTTCCCCTG
Organism: Geobacillus thermodenitrificans subsp. thermodenitrificans DSM 465; assembly: GCF_000496575.1. Classification (GTDB taxonomy): domain Bacteria; phylum Bacillota; class Bacilli; order Bacillales; family Anoxybacillaceae; genus Geobacillus; species Geobacillus thermodenitrificans. Next base: position 79,713 of record NZ_AYKT01000014.1, read on the forward strand.
CCAGTTCGGAGAGCGGTTTGCCTTTGACTTTCATAATATTCACGAGTTGGAGCGCCGTCAGCATCCCGTCCCCTGTCGTATTATAGTCAAGGAAAATAATGTGTCCAGACTGCTCACCGCCGAGATTATAGCCGTTCTTCTTCATTTCCTCGACGACGTATCGGTCACCGACTGCCGTTTGCACACTGCTGATTCCTTGCGCCTCAAGCGCCTTGTAAAAACCAAGATTGCTCATGACGGTCGAGACGACAGTTTGTTGCTTGAGGCGGCCTGTTTCTTTTAAATATTTAGCACAAATATACATAATTTGGTCGCCGTCTACGACGTTGCCATGTTCGTCGACGGCGATAAGACGATCGCCATCTCCGTCAAACGCAAGCCCCACATCGGCTCCTTTTTCTTTGACAAACGCCGCCAGCGCCTCTGGATGGGTCGAGCCAACTCCTTCGTTGATGTTGAGGCCGTTTGGTGAAGCGCCCATTGTGATGACATCAGCTTCCAAATCAGCAAACAAATAGGTGGCAAGCGATGAGGTCGCCCCGTGCGCGCAATCGAGGGCAATTTTCATTCCAGAAAAATCCTCATCAATCGTCTGTTTTAAATATTGCAAGTACTTTTGTCCACCTTCAAAGTAATCGTTGACTTGACCAAGCGATGAGCCAATCGGCCGCGGCAACATATCTTCCGGGCTGTCGATCAGCGTTTCAATTTCTTGCTCCTGCTCATCTGACAGTTTAAACCCGTCCGGACCAAAAAATTTAATGCCATTATCTTGCACAGGATTGTGGGAGGCAGAAATCATAATACCAGCCTGTGCCCCGAGCGCTTTCGTCAAATAGGCAACACCTGGCGTGGAGATGACGCCAAGACGCATCACTTCCGCTCCGATCGAGAGCAGTCCGGCAACAAGAGCACCTTCCAACATATGGCCGGAAATGCGCGTATCGCGTCCGATCAACACTTTCGGACGTTCAGCACTTTTCGTCAGCACGTATCCGCCGCAGCGGCCGATTTTAAACGCCAATTCCGGCGTCAGCTCACGATTCGCTACTCCACGTACACCGTCAGTGCCAAAATATTTACCCATTCGGTCAATCTCTCCTTACTGTACAATTTATTGTGCAGCTGCTTTTTCACTAATATTGACCATCGCTGTTTCTGCCGATGGCTCCCATCGGACTTGTTCCGGTTTGTCCCATCGAATGGTGACTCGGTGCTCACCCGCATCAAGCCCGCTGACATCGACATAGAGACGAACGTCGTCTTTCGTCAGACCACGGACGATATCAGGCGGGCCGATGAGACGGACGTTAATCTTTCCGCCTACAGGCTCCAAAAAGTCGGCCTGGTACGAATCCGATAGGCCGACAACATTAATTGGAATGTTTTCCCATGTACGTACCTCATCTTTCTCAACCTTATTCTCTTCGTTCTCAGCCTTCTCCACCTTTTCAACATCGATGTGGACCTTGATTTTGGACGGGTCAATTCTTTTCACCCCGTCAGGAAGTGGAACATCAAGCTCTACTGTCGTATCATCCTTCACATTATCTAAATCAACCGTCAGCCCATCGAGTTGTTTAATCCGGTCCAATGCGCCTTTTGATCCGTAAATCGTCACCTGCTCCGGTTCTGGATGGATGCTAACAAGACGCACCCCATCCGGCAGCTCCCCAGTTGTTTGTACTTGAAGTGGCACAGTCTTGCTAGCACTTTTGACCGGCACAGTCACTTCTACAACTGATGGCTGCGGCTCAACATCGATTTCATTGCCTTGGCGATCGTATACCCGAACTCGCACTTTTTTCGCCAACGTTTCCGTCGCCCCTTCCAGGTCGACGATCGCTTTTACAAACGAAATATCATCGATCAGCTCTTTCGATCCAGTAATCGTCACAGTGCCCGGCTCAACGGTCGGTTCGCCGACAGAATAGCCATCAGGCATTTTGTTTCGGTTAAAAAACTCGACGCTGACAGGGAAGCGTTTCGATACTTTTTCGCGGATCGTCACTTTCACCGAAGCGGGCTGAATGTTCACTTTCAATTTCTCGGAAACGTCCTTGTATTTGATCGGTACCGTATACGTACCTAACGGCAAATCCGTTAAATCGACGTACACTTCGAAATTCCGTTGCAGCGCCGTTGGTTTGACAATGCTTGCCGGACCTTGAAGCGTGACATTTACATATTGCGGCACACCAGATACGATCAAGTTCTCCTCATCATAATAAGCAACAACCGGGACATCGATCAATGTTTCCGTATCTTCCTGGCCAAATGTATTGCGCGTCTGCTCCCCGGTTTTCGCCCCGACATTGGCCGACATATACAGCATGATGGCCAATAATAAAGAAACAACGCGAATAAACCAAGGGTGGTCCATTAATTTATCCATGTTTCTTCCCCCTCCATTGCCAACGGGAAGAAGTGGCGGTCTTCGCAGCTGGAGCCAGCTCGCCTGTTAACAGTTCCCGGAATTCATCGATCGTTAAATCGCGGTACAGCTCGCCGTTTTTCGCCACTGACACCGCCCCCGTCTCCTCGGACACAATGACGGTGACGCTGTCGGTCACTTCGCTAATACCAAGAGCCGCGCGATGGCGCGTCCCGAGCTCCTTTGAAATGAACGGACTCTCCGACAACGGCAAATAACAAGCGGCGGCAGCGATTTGATTCTTTTGAATGATCACCGCCCCGTCATGAAGCGGTGTGTTCGGAATGAAAATATTAATAAGCAGCTCGGACGATACGTGTGCATTTAGCATAATTCCGGTTTCAACATAATCGCCCATCCCGGTCTCCCGCTCGATGGAAATGAGCGCCCCGATGCGCCGTTTTGCCATATACTCGGTCGCTTTCACAATTGCATCGACCATCCGCAGCCTCTCTTCATCTTCATTGACAGTACTGCGGGTAAACAGTCGCCCACGGCCAAGCTGCTCGAGGGCACGGCGCAGTTCCGGTTGAAAAATGATAATGATCGCGAGAAACCCCCAAATGATCGCCTGATCCATCAGCCATTGCAGCGTAGTAAGTCCGAGATAATTACTCACAAAACGAACTAAAATAATTAAAAAAATACCTTTCAATAGCTGAATGGCCTTCGTCCCGCGAATCATCATAATCAATTTATAAATGACATACCAAACAACAAGGATGTCGACGACTTTCAATAAATACGACACGATGGGGAGCTCTTCGAAGGACATCTTCACACTTCCTTTATCTCTAATTCCAACCTTCTGATGGTCATGGAAAAAGCCATCGGACGATGGCTGCCATCATTCAAGTGATTGGAGCGCACGGCTGGCCTTCTCTTTAATATTATACCAAATCCATTCAAACACTTGATTAATTTCCTCTACTTCGCCTGTCACCTGCCCGGCCGATGCCATATATTTCTCCCCACGGATCACCGTCACATTCCCATCCACCGTTCCTTCAATCCGGATCGATCCATTGCGAACGACAATATCCCCTTTGACAGTTTCACCTTTTGGCACGATGACCGTATGGTCACGGATGATGACAGGTTCATCAGCCGAAACGGAAAATGAGCCTTTTCCCCCCCATGAGGAAGCAACGCTTCCTACAGTGAGAAGAAGAAACAGAGAAGCGGCAGTCAACAGTGGATGCCCGTGCAACCAACGACGCAGCCGCACTGTCTTTCTCTCTTTCGGCATGGCCCCCATCACCGTTGCTGTAAATGATGACGGTGCGGTCACGTGGGAGGCATATTGTAGAAAGGCGACCGTCTTTTTTAATTCATGAAAATGGGCAGCACAAGCGGCGCACGAACGTAAATGCTCTTTTAGCCGTAGCTCCTCATCCGGCTGAAGATCGCCGTCAAGATAGCTGTGCATAAGTGATACTATTTCTTTCGGACATTCCATAGTCTCCCACCCTTTTATAAATGGCCCAGTTGCCTGCGCAACGCTTCACGGCCGCGATGCAGCCTCGTTTTCACTGTACCAACCGGCAAGCCTAAAATCTCACTAATCTCCTGCAATGACAAATCTTCGATGTATTTTAGTACGATCACGCTTCGGTATTTCTCCGGCAGCTGCTCAATTGCCCGCTGGACTGTCTCCTGTAGTTCCAAGCTTTCCACTGCCTCTTCAGGCGACGCCTCGCGAGAAGGAAGCTGAGCCTGCATCGTCAATCCATCCGTACCGTTTAATTCCTCATCCAAATACACATCTGGTTTTCGCTTTCTTAACTTATCGATCGTTAAGTTCGTGGCAATGCGGTATAGCCACGTCGAAAACTTCATATTTGGATTGTATGTGTCAATATGGACGTAAGCACGGATGAACGCTTCCTGTGCCGCATCTTCCGCCTCATGGCGATTTCCGAGCATTCGGTAACAAAGGCGGTAAATCTTATCTTTATACAAATCGACAAGATCGGCATATGCGTTTTGGTCGCCTTTTCGGATCGCCCTAATTCTTTTTTTAATAAATAGATCCATAAAATACAATACCCCCGCCCTTACGGCTCATCTTATATTACGGCGCTTGATGAAGAAAAGTTTCATGCAACATGTTTATTGTATCATAGAACTGAAAAAAGAGGGGAGGTCAAACGAATGACCTCCCCTCAATCACAGCGAGGAAAAAGCGATTTTACATTGCTCTCCGAGCAGCCCGTCAAACGAGTTTCTCTCCAAATAGTGATCCCATCAATGCTACGGCGACAGAGGCAGTTTTATTGCGCTCATCTAAAATCGGGTTCACCTCAACAAATTCAGCGGAGGTGATGATTTGCGCTTCAGCCAGCATCTCCATGGCCAAGTGGCTCTCCCGATACGTCAACCCGCCAATAACCGGTGTACCAACTCCTGGCGCATCGCTCGGGTCAAGCCCATCCAAATCAAGCGACAAGTGGACACCATCCGTCCGCTCTTTTAAATAGGCAATTGTTTCTTCCATCACCTTCGTCATCCCAAGCCGGTCAACCTCATGCATCGTATAAATTTTAATCCCTTTTTCTCGGATAAATTTCTTCTCCCCGTCATCAAGTGACCGAACCCCGATCAATACGACATGTTCCGGCTTAACTTTCGGACTGTATCCGCCGATCCCCGTCAGCGCTGGATGACCGAATCCAAGGCTTGCCGCCAGCGGCATACCATGAATGTTTCCAGATGGCGAAGTCTCCTCAGTATTAACATCGCCGTGCGCATCATACCAAATGACGCCCAACCGTTCATAGTGTTTAGCCACTCCAGCGAGCGTGCCGATCGCAATGCTATGGTCACCACCTAACACCAGCGGAAAGCGCCCTCGTTTGACCACTTCATCAACAGCCATCGCCAGCTTTTCATTTGCTTCCGCAACCGCTTTCAAATTACGCAATTGTGAAGCACTCTGTTCGTGCAACCGCTCCACCTTTCCAATCGGAATATCGCCCAAATCTTCAATATCGTAATGCAGACGTTCCAGCCGTTCAATCACCCCTGCATAGCGGATTGCGCTCGGCCCCATATCGACGCCGCGTCGCGTTTGTCCTAAATCCATTGGTACACCGATAATAGAGATTGGTTTCATGTTGTCTTCTCTCCTTTCCCGTTTCCCCTTATGCCCTTATTGTAGGGGAAACGGGGGCGATGACTCAACTCGACACTTTTTCGAATATTTATACCTTTGGGACTTCCTCGTCTACTTTCATTTAGCTGAGACTAGAGGCAAAAAAAGAGCAGTCTACTTCGCATTCCGAAGTAGACTGCTCTTGATGGAGCCTATCGGGATCGAACCGATGACCTCCTGCGTGCAAAGCAGGCGCTCTCCCAGCTGAGCTAAGGCCCCGTTCAAAGCGGAAGACGGGACTCGAACCCGCGACCCCCACCTTGGCAAGGTGGTGTTCTACCACTGAACTACTTCCGCATCATGATGAGCCATGGAGGACTCGAACCTCCGACCCTCTGATTAAAAGTCAGATGCTCTACCTACTGAGCTAATGGCTCACGGTTAAGATAACACTCTAAAGTACCGATTAGCTCTACCCGTCCCTTACTCTACTAGCTAATTCAAGGATCTTAGATGCGTCGGGAGAATGCTGACCTACGTCTTGTACCATTTTATGCACAAAAAAATAATGGCTGGGCTAGCTGGATTCGAACCAGCGCATCACGGAGTCAAAGTCCGTTGCCTTACCGCTTGGCTATAGCCCAACGTCATAAGGGATATTGTATTCGATAATCAGTATGCCAATTTTGAGAGCAATTATACGTTTTTAAATCAACCGTCCTTAAAAGGACGGTTGATTTAAAAGAGTGACCCGTACGGGATTCGAACCCGTGTTACCGCCGTGAAAGGGCGGTGTCTTAACCACTTGACCAACGGGCCAAAAAATCAATGGAGCTTCCAACCGGGCTCGAACCGGTGACCTCTTCCTTACCATGGAAGTGCTCTACCTACTGAGCTATGGAAGCGTAAAAATGGCTCCGCAAGTAGGATTCGAACCTACGACCTACCGGTTAACAGCCGGTTGCTCTACCGCTGAGCTATTGCGGAACGATACAACATTGCCTAGCGACGACCTACTCTTGCAGGGGCGCTGGCCCCAACTACCATCGGCGCTGGAGAGCTTAACTTCCGTGTTCGGGATGGGAACGGGTGTTTCCTCTCCGCTATCATCACTAGGCAATGATTTATTTACTTAGACACTAATTATTATATTCATGTCATTGGTTTTGTCAACAGGAAATTCATTCCTTCAAAACTAGATAACCGTTTTTGGGGAAGAAGCCTCCGCTTTTCGTACTGTCT
>NZ_AYKT01000015.1 GCF_000496575.1 Geobacillus thermodenitrificans subsp. thermodenitrificans DSM 465
CGCCCCTGCAAGAGTAGGTCGCTGCTAGGCAGGCAAAAATGAGGGAGCTATATAGTTCTCTCATTTTTTTGCCTATTTCTCAATGAGTCATTTCTAATGACGCCATTTTAAATCCTCTCCCCCAAAATGTAAAGCGTGATCATCGTTTCCTAGACCCCCTTTTTCATAAAACGATAGGAAACGGAAACTCGCTAAAGGGTGTCCTGCACGGCATGGGACACCCTCTTTTTTTATCTCACGGTAATAAGAACAAAGCGACGACTGCTCTATTTTGATTGGGAGGGGCGTTACTTGCTTTTTTTAATGATAATTTTCTTTTTCTGCTCTTCTGGGATGAGCCGATGCAGGTGGATGAACAAGAGGCCGTTATGGTATGTTGCTTCAATGCGGTCTGCCTTGACAGGGAATGGCAAGGGGATCATTTTTTCGAATTGACCTTGAAAAATGCCTTCTTCCACTAAATCAAATCCTTGAAAATTCAAGTTGATCATCGCTTTTACTTCCAGTGTTTTGTACGATACATACACTTCGGCATCTTCGATTTTTTCTAGCCCCGGGAGGCTGATGACAATGAGCAGTTCGTTGTCTTTTTTGTAAATGTTCATACCCGAAGACGATTTATTGGATGATGACAAAAACGGTTGGATGTTTCCCCAAAAGTCGTTTTGGAAAAATTGCTGCCAATGTTTTGTCCAATCGGAAAACGGTGTGAACGGGTTTTCATTGGCCATAGCGTCTCCCTCCTCCGCTCATTCATCATATGCCTTCCCATTCGTTTGGTGATTCGGAAAACACGAACATTCCTGTTTTTATAATATAGAATGTTCGATTTTACCTTGACATTTTGTCAAAAATCCTGCTAATATAAAATTAACTTCATAGCGTACAAAAAAATCCCTCATATAATTTTGGGAATATGGCCCAAAAGTCTCTACCCAATAACCGTAAATTATTGGACTATGAGGGAAAGGATCTGTTTTGGCTTTTTTCTCATCGACAAATTGTGAAAGCCCAGAACGATGCTTTCCCTCGCTTAAGATTGGGAATGTATGTTCTGGGTTTTATTGTGTTTATTAAAGTTAAGGAGTGGAACGTAATGAACCCACTAGTTGGGGTGGTCATGGGAAGCCGTTCAGATTGGGAGACGATGAAGCACGCTTGTGACATTCTTGAAGAATTGGGCGTTCCGTTTGAAAAAAAAGTTGTGTCGGCGCATCGGACACCGGATGAGATGTTTCGTTATGCGGAAACGGCAGAGGAGCGGGGCATAAAAGTGATTATTGCCGGAGCCGGTGGAGCGGCTCATTTGCCGGGGATGATTGCAGCGAAAACGACGCTGCCGGTAATCGGAGTGCCGGTGCAGTCAAAAGCATTGAACGGGTTGGATTCGTTACTGTCGATCGTGCAAATGCCTGGCGGGGTGCCGGTGGCAACAGTGGCGATTGGCAAAGCAGGAGCGACCAACGCAGGTTTGCTCGCGGTGTCGATCGTTGGGCTGTTTGAGCCGCGCTATATGGAAGCGCTCAAGGCGCGGAGAGAAGCGATTCGAAAACAAGTAGTGGAAAGCAGTGATCAACTTGACTAAGCGACGGATTGTTCCGGGGCAGACGATCGGCATTATTGGCGGTGGACAACTGGGACGGATGATGGCTCTCGCGGCGCGCGAGATGGGGTTTCGCATTGCGGTTCTCGATCCAACGCCCGGCTCCCCGTGCGGACAGGTGGCTGATGTGGAAATCACCGCACCGTACCACGATTTGAATGCTATTGCCGAACTGGCGCGCGTTAGCCATATCATTACGTACGAGTTTGAAAACATCGATGCACGGGCGCTTGAGTGGCTTGAGGAAAACGCCTATGTCCCGCAAGGAAGCCGATTGCTTGCAGTGACGCAAGATCGGGCGCTCGAGAAGGCGGCGATTGTAGAAGCTGGCTTGCCGGTGGCACCGTATGCCGAAGTGAATGGATGGGATGAGTTGGAACAGGCCGTTAGGACGATCGGTTTTCCGTGCGTGTTAAAAACGCGACGCGGTGGTTATGACGGCAAAGGGCAATATGTGCTGCGGGGAGAAAGGGATTTAGCCAAAGCAGCAGAGCTATTTGACTTTGGTCCGTGTATTTTAGAAGGTTGGGTGTCGTTTGTGAAGGAAATGTCAGTCATTGTCGCCCGCAATGGCGATGGGGAGACGGCCGTTTTTCCGGTGGCAGAAAACATTCATGTCGAGAACATTTTGCATCAAACGATCGTTCCAGCTCGCATCCCGGAACATGTCGAGGAACGGGCGATCCGTTACGCAAAGACATTGGCAACATCGTTTTCACTCGTCGGGACGTTGGCGGTGGAAATGTTTTTGACAGAAGATGGGGAAATTTATATTAATGAGCTAGCCCCTAGACCGCACAACTCGGGTCATTATACAATCAATGCATGTGCCACGTCTCAATTCGCTCAGCACATCCGTGCTGTCTGCAACTGGCCGCTTGGGTCGACCGAATTGTTGAAGCCGGCCGTAATGGTCAATATTTTAGGCGAGCACGTCGAGTCGATTATTCGACAAATTGATGCGTTTGCTGGCGCGACCTATGTCCATCTTTACGGCAAACACGAAGCGAAGCCGAAGCGAAAGATGGGCCATGTGACCGTGTTGGCGGACAATGTGGATGAGGCGCTGGCGAGATTGGAGTCGTGGCAAATTTGGCATGATCGGAGGCTAGAACGAGTATGATTGAACGCTACACAAGACCCGAAATGGGAGCCATTTGGACAGAGGAAAACCGCTTTAAGGCGTGGCTTGAGGTGGAATTGCTTGCGTGCGAGGCGTGGGCCGAGCTTGGTGTCATTCCGAAAGAAGATGTCCGCCGCCTACGGGAAAACGCGTCATTTGACATTCATCGCATTAAAGAAATCGAGGAAGAAACGCGCCATGATGTTGTCGCGTTCACCCGCGCTGTTTCTGAGACGCTTGGCGAAGAGCGCAAGTGGGTACACTACGGGCTTACATCGACAGACGTCGTCGACACGGCGCTCGGCTATTTATTAAAGCAGGCGAACACGATTTTGAGGCGCGATTTAGAAAACTTTATCCAAGTGCTGAAAGAAAAAGCGCTTGAACATAAATATACGGTCATGATGGGGCGCACGCATGGCGTTCATGCGGAACCGACGACGTTCGGATTAAAACTGGCGCTCTGGTATGCGGAAATGAAACGGAATTTGGAGCGGTTCGAGCAAGCAGCGAAGATGGTCGAAGTCGGGAAAATTTCCGGCGCTGTTGGAACGTATGCCAACATTGATCCATTTGTCGAACAATATGTGTGCGAGAAGCTCGGGTTAACGCCAGCGCCAATTTCGACGCAAACGCTCCAGCGCGACCGCCACGCTTACTACATGGCTACGCTCGCACTCATTGCGACATCGATTGAAAAATTCGCCGTTGAGATTCGCGGTTTGCAAAAAAGCGAAGTGCGCGAAGTCGAGGAGTTTTTCGCCAAGGGGCAAAAAGGCTCATCAGCGATGCCGCATAAGCGCAACCCGATCGGCTCGGAAAACATGACCGGCATGGCACGCGTCATTCGTGGGTATATGGTGACGGCTTATGAAAATGTGCCGCTTTGGCATGAACGTGACATTTCCCACTCGTCAGCTGAGCGCATCATTTTACCGGATGCGACGATCGCACTGAACTATATGTTGAACCGATTCGCTAACATTGTGAAAAACTTGCTTGTGTATCCGGAAAATATGAAGAAAAATATGGAGCGCACATTCGGCCTCATTTACTCACAACGCGTCTTGCTCGCTTTGATCGACAAAGGGATGACGCGTGAAGCAGCGTACGATTTAGTGCAGCCGAAGGCGATGGAAGCGTGGGAAAAGCAAGTTCCGTTCCGCTCTCTTCTCGAAGCGGATGAGCGGATTACAAGCCAGTTGACGAAAGAAGAACTCGACGATTGCTTTGATTACCGCCACCATTTGAAACATGTTGATACGATTTTTGCCCGCTTAGGATTAGAGTAAGTGACAACCGGCTGGTTCTAATGCCGGCCGGTTACACAAAAAATTTTCAATATTCTGTACCACGGAGGCTTGGATGATGCCGACAAAACAACAGCTGCTGTATGAAGGGAAAGCGAAAAAAATTTACGCGACTGACGAGGCAGATGTACTTTGGGTTGAGTACAAAGACAGCGCCACCGCATTTAACGGAGAGAAAAAGGCGACGATCACCGGCAAAGGGCGGCTCAATAACGAGATTTCTAGTTTATTGTTTATGAAATTGCAAGAAGCAGGCGTTGCCAACCATTTTATTCAAAAGCTGTCGCCCACCGAGCAGCTTGTCAAAAGCGTGACGATTATTCCTCTTGAAGTCGTCGTCCGTAACGTCGTGGCCGGGAGTTTGGCGAAGCGGATTGGCTTGGCGGAAGGGACGCCTCTCGAAGTGCCGCTTGTCGAGTTTTACTACAAAAACGATGACCTTGGCGACCCATTACTGTTAGAAGACCATATCACGATTTTGAAGCTTGCCAGCCGCGAGGAGATCGCCCAACTGAAAAGTGAAGCGCTGAAAGTGAACGACGTATTGCGCGCCCATTTTGCCGAGCGAAAAGTGAGATTAATTGATTTTAAGCTTGAGTTCGGCCGCACGACGGACGGTGCCATCCTCTTAGCGGATGAGGTTTCGCCGGATACGTGCCGGCTTTGGGACGCCGAGACGAATGAGAAACTGGATAAAGACGTGTTCCGTCGCGACCTTGGTAGTTTAACAGAGGCGTACGAAGTCATTTTACAACGGTTAGGGGGAGAATCGGCATGTATAAAGTAAAAGTGTATGTGACGTTGCGTGAGAGTGTGTTAGATCCGCAAGGGACAGCGGTGAAAGGGGCGCTGCACAGCTTGTCGTATACGGAGGTGAAAGACGTAAGGATCGGCAAGTTTATGGAGCTTGTCATTGAAGATACCAGTCGCGATATCGATAAGCTTGTTCGTGAGATGTGTGAAAAATTGTTGTCTAACCCGGTCATTGAAGACTATCGCTATGAAATTGAGGAGGCCGTCGCCCGATGAAGTTTGCCGTCATTGTGTTTCCTGGATCGAATTGTGATGTCGATATGTACCATGCGATCGCCGATGAACTCGGTGAAGAAGTGGAATACGTTTGGCATGATGAAGAGAATCTCGATCGTTTTGACGCCATTTTGCTTCCAGGCGGTTTTTCGTATGGAGATTACTTGCGTTCGGGGGCGATCGCCCGTTTTTCCAAGGTGATGGCCGCCGTGAAACAAGCCGCGGAAGCCGGGAAACCCGTGCTTGGGGTGTGCAACGGATTTCAAATTTTGCTTGAAGCCGGCTTGCTTCCTGGGGCGATGCGCCGCAACCAAGGACTGAAATTCATTTGCCGGCCGGTGCAGCTTGTGGTGGAAAACAATGAAACGATGTTTACCTCTGCCTACGGAAAAGACGAAGTGATCACCATTCCGATCGCCCATGGCGAAGGGAACTATTATTGCGACGAGCAAACGCTCAATCGCCTCGTCGAAAACCGGCAAATCGTCTTCCGCTATCATGGGGAAAACCCGAACGGTAGCTTGGCGGATATTGCTGGCATCGTCAATGAGCGCGGTAATGTACTTGGTATGATGCCGCATCCGGAGCGGGCCGTCGACGCCTTGCTCGGCAGCGCGGACGGACTGAAACTATTCCGATCGATCGTCAACTATTGGAGGGAGACGCATGTCGTTACTGCTTGAGCCGAATGCGGCAATGATTAAAGAACAAAAATTGTATCGTGAAATGGGATTAACGGATGAGGAGTTTGCGCGCATTGAAGCGATTTTGGGAAGACTGCCGAACTATACGGAAACGGGTATTTTTTCCGTTATGTGGTCAGAGCATTGCAGCTATAAAAACTCCAAACCAGTGTTAAAAAAATTCCCGACCGATGGTCCGCATGTGCTGCAAGGACCAGGTGAAGGTGCGGGGATTGTAGATATCGGCGATGGGTTGGCGGTGGCGTTTAAAATCGAAAGCCACAACCATCCGTCAGCGATCGAGCCGTATCAGGGGGCGGCGACTGGGGTCGGTGGCATCATCCGCGACGTCTTTTCGATGGGGGCTCGGCCGATTGCGCTCCTTAACTCGCTTCGATTTGGCGAGTTGACGTCGCCGCGCGTCAAATATTTGTTTGAGCATGTCGTTGCTGGTATTGCCGGATACGGCAACTGCATCGGTATTCCGACCGTCGGCGGTGAAGTGCAGTTTGATCCGGCGTATGAAGGCAACCCGTTGGTTAACGCCATGTGTGTCGGCATCATCCGCCATGAAGACATTCAACGTGGTGTCGCGACAGGTGTTGGCAATACAGTTATGTACGTCGGGGCGAAAACGGGTCGCGATGGCATCCACGGGGCGACGTTTGCATCCGAAGAATTAAGTGAGCAATCGGAAGCAAAACGCCCGGCCGTGCAAGTTGGCGATCCGTTTATGGAGAAACTGCTGCTTGAAGCGTGTCTAGAAGCGGTTAAGTCCGACGCGCTAGTCGGCATTCAAGATATGGGCGCCGCTGGATTGACGAGCTCGTCCGCTGAGATGGCAAGCAAAGGCGGCTTCGGCATTGAAATGAATTTAGATCTCGTTCCGCAGCGCGAGACGGGCATGACGCCATACGAAATGATGTTGTCCGAATCACAGGAACGGATGCTGCTTGTTGTCGAGCAAGGACGGGAAGAGGAGATCGCAGCGATTTTTGCGAAATACGGTTTGGAAGCAAAAGCGATCGGTAAAGTGACTGATGATAAAATGCTCCGCCTGTTTTTCCACGGTGAAGTGGTGGCAGAAATTCCGGTTGATGCGTTGGCAAAAGACGCACCGGTATATCATAAGCCGTCGGCAGAGCCGGATTATTATCGCGAATTTCAAGCGATGCCGACATATATTCCGCAAATTGAGGATTACAACCGGACGTTGCTTGGGCTGTTGGCGCAACCGACCATCGCTAGCAAGGAATGGGTGTATGACCAGTATGACTACATGGTGCGGACGAACACAGTCGTTGCACCAGGGTCGGACGCGGCAGTCGTGCGCATTCGCGGCACGAACAAGGCGCTTGCGCTCACCACGGACTGCAACTCGCGCTATTTGTACTTGGATCCGGAAATGGGCGGGAAAATTGCCGTCGCCGAGGCGGCGCGCAACGTCGTTTGCTCCGGGGCGAAACCGCTCGCCATTACAGATTGCCTCAACTTCGGCAATCCGGAAAAGCCGGACATCTTTTGGCAGCTCGAAAAGGCGGTTGACGGAATGAGCGAAGCGTGCCGAACGCTCGGAACACCGGTTGTGAGCGGCAACGTCTCGCTTTACAACGAAACGAACGGCGAAGCCGTATATCCGACACCGGTCGTCGGTATGGTTGGGCTCGTTGATGACCTTTCTCATGTAACGACCCAGCCGTTTAAGCAAGCGGGCGATTTGATTTATGTGATCGGTGAGGCGAAGCCGGAGTTTGGCGGCAGTGAGTTGCAAAAATGGCTGGAAGGTCGCATTTTTGGAAAAGCGCCAGAACTCGATTTGGCGGTCGAAGCAAGCCGCCAGCGTCAGTTGCTAACCGCGATTCGCGCTGGGGTCGTGGCGTCAGCACATGATGTCGCTGAAGGCGGATTGGCGGTTGCGCTCGCTGAATGTGTCATCGGCGCTTCTGGGTTAGGTGCGAACGTGACGGTCAGCGGCGATCTTGTGAGTGAACTATTCAGCGAAACGCAGTCTCGCTTTGTGGTTTCGGTGAAAAAAGAACATCAGGAAGCATTTGAGCAGCTCGTAGAAGCGAAATTAATCGGTGAAGTGACCAATGACAGCATACTGACAGTAAACGGGGAACATGGGGGAACGGTTATTCGCCTTTCGGTCGACGAAATGCGAAACGTCTGGAAAGGGGCTATTCCATGCTTGCTGAAATCAAAGGATTGAACGAGGAGTGCGGCATTTTCGGCATTTGGGGGCATGAGGACGCCGCTAGGCTTACCTATTACGGGCTCCACAGCTTGCAGCACCGCGGCCAAGAAGGAGCGGGCATCGTGGTGGCGAGCGGCGGAAACTTATTCGGTCATAAAGGACTCGGTTTGGTGACAGAGGTGTTTCAAAGCGACACGTTTGATGCGCTTCACGGGTCGGCGGCGATCGGCCATGTCCGCTATTCGACGGCAGGCGGGGGCGGCTATGAGAACGTCCAGCCGCTCCTGTTCCGCTCACAGACTGGCTCGATGGCGCTCGCCCATAACGGCAACTTGACGAACGCTATCGATCTGAAGCTCTCGCTCGAAGCGCAAGGAAGCATTTTTCAGACGACATCGGATACGGAAGTGTTCGCCCATCTTATCCGTCGCAGCCAAGCGCCAACGTTTGTCGGACAAATGAAAGAGGCGCTCAGCCAGATTGAAGGAGCGTTTGCGTTTTTATTGCTGACGGAAACGGCGCTTTATGTGGCGCTCGATCCGCACGGATTCCGGCCATTGTCACTCGGCCGGCTCGGATCAGCGTATGTCGTCGCCTCGGAAACGTGCGCGTTTGATGTCATCGGGGCGACGTACGAGCGCGAAGTGGCTCCGGGGGAACTGCTTATCATCAGCGGCGAAGGGGTGCGTTCGGAACGATTTGCCCCGGAGCAGCCGCGATCCATTTGCAGCATGGAATACATTTATTTTGCTCGTCCGGACAGCCATGTTGATGGCATCAACATCCATACAGCCCGGAAAAATTTAGGGAAACAGTTGGCACTTGAGGCGCCAGCTGAAGCCGATATTGTCACTGGGGTGCCGGACTCAAGCATTTCCGTCGCTATCGGCTATGCCGAAGCGAGTGGCATTCCGTACGAATTGGGGCTCATTAAAAACCGTTATGTAGGTCGGACGTTTATTCAGCCGTCACAAGCGTTGCGTGAACAAGGGGTAAAAATGAAGCTGTCGCCGGTGCGCGGTGTTGTCGCTGGCAAGCGGGTTGTCATGGTCGACGATTCGATCGTGCGCGGGACGACGAGCCGCCGCATTGTCACAATGCTTCGCGAAGCGGGAGCTTTGGAAGTGCATGTGCGTATCAGTGCGCCGCCGATCACCCATCCTTGCTTTTACGGCATTGATACGTCGTCAAAGGAAGAACTGATTGCGGCGAAACATACGGTTGAAGACATCTGCCGCTTAATCGGCGCCGATTCGTTGGCGTTTATTAGCCAGGAAGGGCTGCTGTCAGCGATCGGTCGCCCTGAAGGCATTCCGCATCGCGGACAATGTTTGGCTTGCTTTACCGGCCAATACCCAACCCGGGTCAACCAAACTACTCGGCCTTGCATGACAGTCAAATGATCAGCGCGCTTCAAGTTGGAAGGGGACAACGGACAGCAAGGTGCTTGTCGCATGCTTGGGTGCAGCGGGCGAAGAAAAGGGGGATTTAGCGTGGCAAAAGCATACAAACAAGCAGGGGTTGACATTGAGGCCGGCTATCAGGCGGTCGCCCTGATGAAACAGCATGTGCAGAAGACGATGCGTCCGGAAGTGTTGGGCGGGATCGGTGGGTTTGGCGGCTTGTTTGATTTATCGTCGCTTGACTACCGCCAGCCGGTGCTTGTTTCCGGTACGGATGGCGTCGGGACGAAGCTGAAATTGGCATTTTTGCTTGACCGACACGATACGATCGGCATTGACTGTGTGGCGATGTGCGTGAATGACATCGTTGTACAAGGGGCGGAACCGCTCTTTTTCCTTGATTATATCGCTTGCGGCAAGGCGGTGCCGGAAAAAATCGCTGCTATCGTCAAAGGGGTGGCTGACGGCTGCGTCGAAGCTGGCTGTGCCTTGATTGGCGGAGAAACGGCGGAAATGCCGGGAATGTATGCGGAAGACGAGTACGATTTAGCCGGGTTTGTTGTCGGCATTGCTGAAAAAGAACGGTTGGTGACGGGACAAACGATCCAAGCGGGGGATGTGTTGATTGGACTTCCGTCAAGCGGTCTGCATAGCAACGGCTACTCGCTGGTACGCCGTATCATTTTCGAACAAGCAAAGCTGTCGCTTGATGAGATTTATGAGCCGCTTGATGTTCCGCTTGGCGAGGAGCTACTAAAGCCGACACGCATTTATGCGAAACTGTTGCGTTCGGTGCTTGGACGATTTACGATCAAAGGGATGGCGCATATTACCGGTGGCGGGTTTATCGAAAACATTCCACGCATGTTGCCACAAGGGCTTGGCGTCCGCATTCAGCGCGGTTCGTGGCCGGTGCTGCCGATTTTTGACTTCCTGCGCGCCAAAGGCAACCTTGAGGAAGAAGAGATGTTTTCGGTATTTAATATGGGCATTGGCCTCGTGCTCGCTGTCAGCCCAGAAACAGCGGCGCCGCTTGTGCAATGGTTGGACGAACAAGACGAGCCGGCCTACATCATTGGAGAAGTGGTGGAAGGAGCAGGCGTGTCGTTTACCGGAGGGAACGAAGCATGAAGCGGTTGGCCGTGTTTGCTTCTGGAAGCGGAACGAATTTTCAGGCGATCGTCGATGCTGTGAAGCGCGGTGAGTTGCCGGCCGATCTTGCCCTTCTTGTGTGCGACCGTCCAGGTGCGAAGGTGATCGAACGAGCAGCACGCGAAAATGTGCCGACGTTCGTGTTTTCTCCAAAAGACTATCCGTCCAAAGCGGCGTTTGAGAGCAGGATTTTGCGTGAATTAAGCGAACGTCAAATTGAGTGGATCGCGTTAGCTGGCTATATGCGCTTAATTGGACCGACATTGCTTTCCGCTTATGAAGGGAAAATCGTCAACATTCATCCGTCGCTATTGCCGGCGTTTCCGGGTAAAGACGCCATTGGCCAAGCGTATCGGGATGGCGTTTTGGAAACAGGCGTCACCATCCATTATGTTGATGAAGGGATGGACACCGGGCCGGTCATCGCCCAGCGCGCTGTCCCGGTTGTACCCGGCGAACCGATCGAAGCGCTTGAGGCACGCATCCATGCGGTTGAACATGAGTTATACCCGGCGGTGTTGCGCATGCTGTTAGGGGAAACGGAACAACAAGAAGAAAGGATCGAGAAGAATGGCAGTCAAACGAGCATTAATCAGCGTGTCTAATAAAGAAGGGATCATTCCGTTTGCAAAACAACTAACCGAACTCGGCATCGAAATCATTTCGACTGGCGGGACGAAACGGGCACTCGAGGACGCTGGGATTTCGGTGATCTCGATTTCCAATGTCACCGGGTTTCCGGAAATTTTAGACGGGCGTGTGAAAACGTTGCATCCGGCCATTCATGGCGGTATTTTGGCGATTCGTAGCGATGAGCGCCATCAAGCAGCGCTAGCGGAGCATGGCATCCGCCCGATCGATTTGGTCGTCGTCAACTTGTACCCGTTCCAGCAAACGATCGCGAAACCGGACGTAACGCTTGCTGAGGCGATTGAGAATATCGATATTGGCGGTCCGACTATGGTGCGCGCGGCAGCGAAAAACTATGCCGATGTCGCCATCGTTGTCGATCCGGCTGATTACCCGACGATAATTGAGGAGCTGAAAACAAACGGATCGATCCAAGCGGAAACGCGGCAAAAATTGGCGGCGAAAGCGTTCCGCCATACGGCAGCGTATGATGCGATGATTGCCGAGTATTTGACCAATCTCACCGGAGAGGAGTACCCGGAAACGTTCACCGTCACCTACACGAAAAAGCAATCGTTGCGCTATGGCGAAAATCCGCATCAATCAGCGTCGTTTTATGCCAAACCGCTCGGTGCGGCTTTCTCGATTGCGCAAGCGAAACAGTTGCACGGAAAAGAGCTATCGTATAACAACATTAACGATGCCAATGCGGCCATCAACCTTGTTCGTGAGTTTCAGGAGCCAGCCGTAGCGGCGATCAAACATATGAATCCGTGCGGCGTTGGTGTCGGTGCGACGCTTCTTGAGGCGTTTACAAAAGCGTACGAGGCCGATCCGGTGTCCATTTTCGGTGGAATTATTGCGGTGAACCGTGAAGTGGACAAAGAAACGGCCGAGCGAATGCATGACATCTTTTTGGAAATCGTCATCGCTCCATCATTTAGTGACGAGGCGCTCGCCATTTTGACGAAAAAGAAAAATATCCGTCTGTTGACACTTGATTTTGCGGCGGCAGACGTCAAGGAAAAAACGCTTGTTTCGGTAAGCGGTGGCTTGCTCGTTCAAGATGCGGATACGTACACGCTTGAGGACGCTGAGTGGAATGTTGTCACGAAGCGCCAACCGACCGAAGCGGAATGCGAACAGCTTCGCTTTGCTTGGAACGTTGTGAAACATGTGAAATCCAACGCCATCGTGCTGGCGAAAAACGGCATGACCGTTGGCGTTGGCGCCGGGCAAATGAACCGGGTTGGCGCAGCGAAGATTGCGATTGAACAAGCGGGAGAGCAGGCGGCAGGCGCGGTGCTTGCATCAGACGCCTTTTTCCCGATGGACGACACTGTTGAAGCGGCAGCGAAAGCCGGCATTACGGCCATCATCCAGCCGGGCGGCTCGATTCGTGACGCTGATTCGATCCGCAAAGCAGATGAGTACGGCATTGCCATGGTGTTTACTGGTGTTCGCCATTTCAAACATTAAACGGCGGCAAAAAGGGGAGGAAGATGATGAACATTCTCGTAGTCGGACGCGGCGGGCGTGAGCATGCGATCACCTGGAAGGTGGCGCAAAGCCCGCTTGCTGGCAAGCTGTATGCGGCGCCAGGCAACCCGGGCATCGGGGAAGTGGCGGAGTTGGTAAACATCGATGAACTCGATATTGATGCGCTCGTGCAGTTTGCGAAACAAAACGCGATTGATTTGACGATTGTCGGGCCGGAGGCGCCGCTTGCCGCCGGCATTGCCGACCGTTTTATGGCTGAGGGGCTGCGCATTTTTGGACCGAACCAAGCAGCGGCACTCATTGAAGGGAGCAAAGCGTTCGCGAAAGAGCTCATGAAAACATACGGCATTCCGACGGCGGAACATGCTACCTTTTCTTCGTACGAAGAAGCCAAAGCGTATATTGAGGAAAAAGGAGCGCCGATCGTCATTAAAGCGGACGGGTTGGCCGCTGGAAAAGGAGTCACTGTCGCCCAAACGGTGGAAGAGGCGCTTGCCGCAGCAAAAGCAGCACTGGTGGACGGGCAATTCGGCACAGCCGGCAGCCAAGTCGTGATCGAGGAGTATTTGGAAGGCGAAGAATTTTCATTTATGGCGTTCGTGAACGGTGAGAAGGTGTATCCTCTTGCTATTGCCCAAGACCATAAACGAGCCTATGACGGGGACGAAGGGCCAAACACTGGTGGAATGGGAGCCTATTCGCCAGTGCCGCAAATTTCCGCTGATATGGTTCAACGGGCGTTGGAGACGATTTTGCGTCCGACCGCCAAAGCGTTAGCTTCCGAAGGCCGGCCGTTTACCGGTGTGCTGTATGCCGGGTTGATTGCCACTGCGGAAGGACCGAAAGTGATCGAATTTAACGCCCGATTCGGTGACCCAGAGGCGCAAGTCGTGTTGCCGCGCCTAAAAACCGATTTGCTTGAAGCGATATTGGCGGTGATGGAAGGAAAAGAGCTGGAGTTGGAGTGGACGAATGAAGCAGTGCTTGGCGTCGTGCTGGCAGCTAAAGGTTATCCGGGTGCTTACGAGCGCGGAGTGGCCATCCGCGGACTTGACCGGCTCGCTCCGGATGCGTTGCTGTTCCATGCTGGTACGAAGCGGGAAGGCGGAACGCTCTATACAAACGGCGGCCGTGTCCTTTTGTTAGCAGCCAAAGGAGGAACGCTTGCTGAAGCAAAGGAAAAAGCGTACCAGCAGCTTGCGGCGATCGAATGTGATGGCCTGTTTTACCGCCGTGACATTGGCCGGCGCGCTATCGAACGCGCCTCCGCCGTAGATACACGTATGAAAGGGCGATAATACCGCCGATCAATGTTGCTAATACAAACGACATATCGGTCATATATTCAAGCAACATCATCATTCACTCCTTTGTATCGAAGGTGTCCCAACCAAACGTGGGACACCTTTTTTGATGAAACGAAGCGACTCAGCCGAGCGGGAACATAACGATTCGTTCAGCGTTGTTCGAAGGGAGTTCTTTATGTCCCGACAGAGCTGGACGCCGATTTATGGTTATGTCGGATTGACGACGGTTTCTTTTTGTTCATTAAGCAGCCGCTCGCGCTGCATATTCTCGAACAAGGCTGTTACCGGACAAAACCGGGTAATCCCTTCGCCGACTTTCATGGCTCCAAGCAAGATGGCAAGCAAATACGATGTGCACCACGGCCGCCGGGCGAACCGAGCTGTCGCCCATGCAACGACAGTTAAGCCAAACGTAATGCGGATCAGCGCGTTCACAATGCCGATATTCGCCATTGGCATGTCCCTCCTCATATTTTTATTGTGAAAATCGCTTTCGTGCGTTAAAATGATTATATGGAACGATTAGGAAACAAGGGACGGGGTGTCAATGGGCGAACAACGCTACCGATGGAAGAGCAGTGAATTGCGCGAACAAGCAGCGGTGATTGATGGCAAACGATCGCCGACAAAAGTATTGGTGAACGCAACGTATTTGCATTCTTATTTCCGTGAATGGGTAAAAGGGAATATATGGATACATGGCGACCGTATTGTGTACGCCGGAGAGCGGCTTCCTGATCGCATCGATGAGTCATGCGAAATCATCGACTGCCGTGGGTATGTGCTCGTCCCCGGCTACATTGAGCCGCATGTTCATCCATTTCAATTATATAATCCCCATTCATTTGCACGTTATGCAGCAACGTACGGGACGACGACGCTGCTCAACGATAATTTATTTTTCCTTTTGCAGCTTGACGATGAAGAGGCGCTTTTATTTTTGCAAGAAATGAATGCGCTTCCAACATCCATGTATTGGTGGTGCCGATTTGACGGGCAAACGGAGCTAGAGCGCGAAGATGAGCAGATATCGAACGCCCGGATCAAACGGTGGTTGGATCAAGAAACGGTCCTTCAAGGCGGTGAGCTGACGTCATGGCCTAAGCTCGCAAGTGGCGACGATATCGTCCTTTACTGGATGCAAGAGGCGAAACGGCGGCGCCGTAAAATCGAGGGGCACTTTCCCGGTGCTTCAGAGAAAACGCTGGTGAAAATGGCGCTGTTTGGTGTAGACGGAGATCATGAGGCGATGACAGGAAAAGAAGTGCGTCTTCGCCTTTGGCACGGCTATACAGTCACGCTTCGCCATTCATCGATCCGTCCGGATTTGCCGGTGCTGCTTGAGGAAATGAAAGCGCTTGGCATTCGGTATTATGACAAGTGCTTATTGACGACCGACGGCTCGCCACCGGCCTTTTATGAAAACGGGGTAATGGATCAGCTGCTTCGCATCGTCATCGAGCATGGTGTGCCAGTTATCGATGCATACGCCATGGCGACGATTAATGCCGCCCGTCATTACGGCATTGAGCATCTTCACGGCAGCATCGCTACCGGCCGGATCGCGCACATCAACTTCTTGCGTTCGGCCCATGATCCAACGCCAGTACAGGTGCTCGCCAAGGGCGAATGGGTGAAGCGGGAAGGGGATTCGTCAGGCTCATGGCCGGCGCTGAAGTGGGAACAGTTTGGCATTCGTCCGCTTTCAGTGTCATGGGAGCTTGAATGGGACGATTTGCAATTTTCGATGCCGATGGGGTTGCGACTGGAAAATGCGGTGATTGTAAAGCCGTACTCCGTGTCGATTGATACGTCGCGCGACCGTTTAGGGCATGATCATGACGAATGCTTTTTAATGCTGCTTGACCGAAACGGCTGCTGGCGCGTCAACACAATGCTCAAAGGATTTTCATCAGCGCTCGGCGGGCTGGCGAGTTCGTATTCGAACACTGGCGATTTCATCTTAATTGGCAAACATAAAGAAGATATGATGCTTGCCTTCCGACGGATGAAGGATATCGGCGGCGGCATCGTACTCGTGGAGGACGGAAACGTTTTATTTGAGCTTCCGCTTCCGCTTAGCGGCATGACGTCTACCTTGGAGATGGAAACATTAATCAATGAGGAAAAGACATTTGTCCGCCTTTTGCGGGAGCGCGGGTATTATTTTGAGGATCCGGTATACTCGTTGTTCTTTTTACAGTCGACCCATTTGCCATACGTGCGCATCACCCAGCGCGGCATTTATGATGTCATGCACAAAACGGTACTCTTTCCTTCGATAATGCGGTAAAATAAAAAAGGAAAAGGTTGTGTGTCCATTGAAACATTGGCTGTTTGTCATCAGTTGCGCAGTGCTGTTACTAGGCGGCTGCACCGCCAAAAGCGAGCCGAAACCAACTGAACCGGCCAAGCCGAGTCCGGAGCAGCCATCCGAGTCTCCGGCAGAGGAGAAACAAATGTTTCCGCTGACCGGATTGCCAACGGAAGGAGATATCGATCAGCGGGTCGTCAGCGTGATGATCAACAACCATCCGAAGGCGCGTCCGCAGTCAGGCCTCCATCAGGCCGATATCGTATATGAGGTACTTGCCGAGGGGGACATCACCCGCTTTTTAGCGCTGTATCAAAGCGAGTTGCCTGAACGGGTTGGGCCGGTGCGGAGTGCACGTGAGTATTATATTGACTTGAGCGACGGCTACCATGCGCTTTACGTCTGCCACGGCTGGAGCCCGGAGGCAAAAACGCGGCTCGAGCAGGGGAACACCGATTATTTGAACGGGCTGTTTTACGACGGAACACTGTTTCAGCGCGTCTCATTCCGCAAGGCGCCGCACAACTCATACATTACATTTGCCAACATTGAAAAAGGGGCCGAACAAAACGGATACGTATGGACAGATGATATTGACCCGTTGCTGTTTCGCGACGATGAGCCGAGCGGAGAGCAGGTCGAGACGGTTCGTATTACCTATTCACATCGTGCGTATGCCCAAGTGGAATACCGATATGCACCGGAACAAAAAGGGTATTACCGATACAGCGGTGGTGAGCAAACGGTGGATTACGATACACATGAACCCGTCGTGGTGCAAAACGTTATGATCATCGCCGCTCGCCATCAAGTGATCGACAGCTACGGACGACGTGACATTGATTTCACTTCCGGTGGTCAGGGCTACTTGTTACAAAACGGCGTTATGCAGCCGATCGAATGGAAAAACGTCGATGGTCGGCTGTTGCCGTACCGCGACGGGGTTCCGGTCGGATTCGTGCCAGGAAAGACATGGATTAACATCGTTCCCGAACTGACGATTGTGGAATCAAAATAACAAAAAGTTGGATCAGACTGAAAACAATGGGCGAGGAACACGTCCTGAGTCGGCTTTCGGTGAAAGAGACACGGCCGCCCGACGGAGGGGACGTCCTCGTCCCAATGCAAGGGAAATGTAATAATATCTCCTGTATGTTTATCATTTTCTGTCAATAGGAAGATGATTCGAACGTATAAAGTCATGTTTCTGCTAAACAAAACAATTGGAATGCGCAGATGTCGCCAGATGGGCATACAACTTTTGCTTTATCGGAGGAACAAAAACATTACCAACAAGGTAGAACGTTTCTTGGTGATGAGGACATTTGAAAACGAATGACCCGACTCAAACAAGCGAAGGAATGTGCATGGCTCCGTCAATATTCAAGCAACATGAGGAAGCAGGGCAGCAAAGATGCGGCGACCGCCTACAAACACTTCTTTGGTAGGGGAGCGAAACATCCCAAATTCAAGAAGAAAAACAAACAAAGCAGCGGCTGATCAAGACACAGACATAATCACAAACAACCACGTCAAATGAGAGGAACAAATGTCTCCGAAGAAGTGAACGAACAAAAAGTTCGCTTAGATTCGGTTGGCGAAACGAGAAAGAATTTCGCAATACGAATCCGCGAACAGTGTTTGATAGATTGAAGAGATTTTTACGATTAGCGTGGAAGAAACCTAATAAAACACACCAACCATGTAGCGATGGAATCGAAATGGATTTCACTGCAGGTAGCAATGGGATGGTGTTTCCAAAGATCCATCAATCCACAAAGGCCACAAAGAGTGAAAAACGAATGAAGCGATAGCAAAGGAAGCTGTCGCGGAAATATGAAAGATAAAATTCAACAAGAAGGAGGTGCAATCCGTTACAGAAAACCGAAACACATAAAAACCTGACTTCCTTGTTCAGAAAGAGCGAAGAAGGCGGAAACAGATCCGACACAATGCCATCCACGTTAGCGAAAGCTAGGCTAGCGCATGTGGTCATGGAAGAATGGAACATAAGCGGATGCTGGAAAACAAGAAGTTGTCGGTATCCATTTGGACAGGCATTCCATTAGTTCAAACGACCAAATGGATACAAGTACGAATGGAACAGTATCCCTTTTCTGCTTGTCGGCTGCTTTGATCCGTCATCGAGAACATGCAGTCACTGCAGGGGTGTCAAAGTGAAGTAGTTTCTGTCTGAAAGAGTCTTTCGGTGCGATGATTGCGGATACGAAATCGACAAGGATTCAACGCAAATAGAAACTGAAAAAATGAGTGGAATCGATCACTGAGCACCGAACGTGGGTTGATTCATTGAGTGAGGAGTTGAAGCCTTCGGAGCGTCGCACCCACGAGAGTCGTTTCGGCAACATCGGGGCCATGAACAAGGAAGGAATAGAAGGGTTATACGTTTTCTGTAACGGAAACAAGCATGCAAATCGATAAACTGCGCGGCAAAGAGCTCGATCAACTGTTTAAAGCCATTTTGTCGCTGCGCGATATAGAGGAGTGCTACCGATTTTTCGATGATTTATGCACGGTGAATGAAATCCAAGCACTCGCTCAGCGCCTTGAGGTGGCGCGCATGTTGCGCGAAGGGTATACGTACCATAAAATCGAAACGGAAACCGGGGCGAGCACAGCGACGATTTCGCGCGTTAAGCGATGCCTCAATTACGGCAATGACGCGTACGCGATGGCACTTGACCGCATTAAAGAAGAAGAACGCCAGGCGGCTAACGAAGCATAACGCTTGGTGCTGCAAGGAGATTCCTTCCATCGGAAAAGGAACTCCTTTTCTTTTTGCGGATTTGTTATAATGGAACAATGGAGTAATGAGTGGAGGGATATTGTCATGGAAGAGATTCGCGCTTGGCGCCATGTGTTTAAACTAGACCCGAACAAGCCGATCGATGATGAGCGCCTTGAGCGCCTTTGTGAGTCTGGAACGGATGCTGTCATCGTTGGTGGAACGGATGGGGTGACGCTCGATGGTGTGCTCGATTTATTGGCTCGCATCCGTCGCTTCTCGGTGCCATGCGCGCTCGAAGTGACCAATATAGAAGCGTTGACGCCGGGATTTGATGCGTATCTCATCCCGATGGTGTTAAACAGTTGCCGTGTCGATTGGGTGATCAGCCGTCATCATGAGGCGGTGAAACAGTATGGCGATGTCATGAACTGGGATGAGATTTTCGCTGAGGGCTATTGCATTTTAAATGGAGAATGCAAAGCGGCAAAGCTGACAGAGGCTAATACAGCGCTCGATGACGATGATGTCGTGGCGTATGCTCGCCTCGCTGAGCATCTGTATAAGCTGCCGATCTTTTATCTTGAATATAGCGGTACGTACGGCAATCCGTCGTTAGTGGAAAAAGTGAAACGGGCGCTCAGCCGAACACAGCTCGTGTACGGCGGCGGCATCATGACGCCAGAACAAGCGGCCGAAATGGCTCGCTATGCCGATACGGTCGTCGTCGGCAACGCCGTTTACGATTCGTTTGAAAGCGCGTTGGCAACGGTGGAGGCGGTTAAGCGGATCGATGGCGAAAATGAGATCAGTGGTGTAAAATAGAACATATGTTTTATTGGTGGTGGAAACGATGAATTTTTTATCTGAAAAGTTGCTCGCTCATTTAAACAAGGAGCAGCAGGAGGCGGTCAAAACGACGGAAGGTCCGCTGCTCATTATGGCTGGGGCCGGCAGCGGGAAAACGCGTGTGTTGACACACCGAATCGCCTATTTAATGGCGGAAAAGCATGTTGCGCCGTGGAACATTTTAGCTATTACGTTTACGAACAAGGCGGCGCGCGAAATGCGAGAGCGTGTGCAGGCGCTCTTAGGTGGAGCGGCGGAAGACGTTTGGATTTCAACATTCCATTCGATGTGTGTCCGCATTTTACGCCGCGACATTGATCGCATCGGCATTAACCGCAATTTTTCGATCCTCGATCCAACCGACCAGCTTTCGGTGATCAAAGCAATTTTAAAAGAAAAGAACATCGATCCGAAAAAATTTGAGCCGCGGACGATTTTGGGCACGATTAGCGGGGCAAAAAACGATTTGCTCACGCCGGAGCAATTTGCGAAACGGGCGTCGACGTATTACGAAAAAATCGTCAGCGATGTGTATCAAGAATACCAGCAACGTCTTCTCCGCAATCATTCGCTTGACTTTGATGATTTGATCATGACGACGCTTCAGCTGTTTGACCGCGTGCCGGATGTGCTTCAATATTACCAATATAAATTCCAGTACATTCACATTGATGAGTATCAAGATACGAACCGTGCTCAATACACACTCGTGAAAAAACTTGCCGAACGGTTCCAAAACATTTGTGCCGTCGGAGACGCTGACCAGTCGATTTATCGGTGGCGCGGGGCAGATATCCAAAACATTTTATCGTTTGAGCGCGATTACCCGAACGCGAAAGTGATTTTACTCGAACAAAACTACCGTTCGACAAAGCGGATTTTACAAGCGGCGAACGAAGTGATCGAGCATAACGTCAACCGGAAGCCGAAACGGCTTTGGACAGAAAATCCGGAAGGGAAGCCAATCACCTATTACGAAGCGATGAACGAAGCAGATGAAGCGCAGTTTGTCGCTGGTCGCATTCAAGAGGCGATTGAGAGCGGGGCTCGCTGCTACAGTGATTTTGCGGTGTTATACCGCACGAACGCCCAGTCGCGTGTCATTGAGGAAATGTTGTTAAAAGCGAACATTCCGTACCAAATCGTCGGTGGCTTAAAGTTCTATGACCGGAAAGAAATTAAAGATATCCTTGCGTATTTGCGTGTCATTGCCAATCCGGATGACGATTTAAGTTTGCTTCGTATCATTAACGTGCCGAAGCGCGGCATTGGGGCCTCGACGATCGACAAACTCGTCCGCTATGCGGCTGAGCATGAGCTGTCGCTGTTTGAAGCGCTTGGGGAGCTCGAGATGATCGGCCTGAGCGCTAAGGCGACCGGGGCGCTCGCGGCGTTCCGCGGCCAGCTCGAGCAATGGACACAGCTGCAAGAATACGTCTCCGTTACCGAACTTGTTGAAGAAGTGCTCGACAAATCCGGCTATCGCGACATGCTGAAGGCGGAGCGGACGATTGAGGCACAAAGCCGCCTCGAGAACCTTGATGAGTTTCTATCGGTGACAAAGCATTTTGAAAACGCAAGTGATGATAAATCGCTCATCGCCTTTTTAACTGACTTGGCGCTTATCTCTGATTTGGACGAGCTAAACGGCAACGACCAAACGGAAGAGGGGGATGCGGTCGTTTTAATGACGCTTCACGCCGCCAAAGGGCTCGAGTTTCCGGTCGTCTTTTTGATTGGTATGGAGGAAGGCATCTTTCCACACAACCGTTCGCTCGATGACGAAGATGAGATGGAAGAAGAGCGGCGGCTGGCGTACGTCGGCATCACCCGCGCGGAAGAAGAACTTGTGTTAACAAGCGCACAAATGCGGACGTTGTTTGGCAACATTCAAATGAACCCGCCGTCGCGCTTTTTAAATGAAATTCCGGCGCATTTGCTCGAGACGGTTTCGCGCCGTCAAATGACCGCTTCACGTCCGGTCGTTTCACGCCCACAGGTAAACGGTGCTGTTGGGGTGTGGAAAGTTGGTGACCGGGCGAATCACCGGAAATGGGGAATCGGCACGGTCGTCAGTGTCCGCGGTGAAGGCGACGACCAAGAACTCGATATCGCTTTTCCGAGTCCGATCGGAATTAAGCGGCTGCTCGCTAAATTTGCGCCGATTGAGAAAGTGTAAGAAAGGAGAACGAGTGAACGTATGGACCGCCAACAAGCCGAACGGCGCGCGGCCGAGCTGCGCGAGCTGTTAAACCGCTACGGGTATGAATATTATGTGCTCGACCGGCCGTCCGTCCCGGATGCGGAGTATGACCGGCTTATGCAAGAGCTCATCGCTATTGAAAAACAGTATCCGGAGCTAAAAACGAGCGATTCGCCGACTCAGCGAATCGGCGGCCCGCCGCTTGAGGCGTTTCGCAAGGTGACGCATCGCGTCCCGATGATGAGCTTAGCAAACGCGTTTAACGAAGGCGATTTGCGTGATTTTGACCGCCGCGTTCGTCAAGAAGTGGGAGAGGCGGCGTATGTGTGTGAATTGAAAATCGACGGTCTTGCCGTCTCAGTTCGTTATGAAGACGGCTATTTCGTCCAAGGAGCGACGCGTGGTGACGGAACGACAGGGGAGGACATTACAGAAAATTTGAAGACGATCCGCTCGCTGCCGCTGCGCCTCAACGAGCCGGTGTCGCTGGAGGCGCGCGGCGAGGCGTTCATGCCGAAAGCGTCATTTTTACGCTTGAATGAAGAGCGCCAAGCGCGTGGTGAAGAACTGTTTGCCAATCCGCGCAACGCCGCGGCCGGTTCGCTCCGCCAGCTCGATCCGAAAGTGGCAGCTTCGCGCCAGCTTGATCTGTTTGTCTACGGCTTAGCCAATGCTGAGGAGCTGGGCATTGAGTCACATAGCGCGGCGCTCAGCTATTTGCAGTCGCTCGGGTTCAAAGTGAACCCGGAGCGGCGGCGCTGTGCCACGATTGATGAAGTGATCGCATTTGTCAACGAGTGGAAAGAGAAGCGGCCGCAACTGCCGTATGAGATCGACGGCATCGTCATTAAAGTCGATTCGTTTGCCCAACAGCGGCAGCTCGGGGCGACAGCGAAAAGCCCACGTTGGGCGATCGCCTACAAATTCCCAGCCGAAGAAGTGGTCACCACGCTCATCGGCATCGAGGTGAATGTGGGTCGCACCGGCGCTGTCACTCCGACGGCAATCTTAGAGCCGGTTCGTGTCGCCGGCACGACTGTGCAGCGCGCCACTCTTCATAACGAAGATTTTATTCGTGAGAAAGATATTCGCATCGGCGATGCCGTCATTATTAAAAAGGCGGGCGATATCATCCCGGAAGTCGTCGGTGTCGTCGTCGATCGGCGCGACGGGGACGAAGTGCCGTTTACAATGCCGACGCATTGTCCGGAATGTGAAAGCGAACTCGTTCGTCTTGACGGGGAAGTGGCGCTCCGTTGCTTAAACCCGAAATGCCCGGCTCAGCTGCGTGAACGGCTCATTCACTTTGCGTCAAGGTCGGCAATGAACATAGAAGGGTTAGGAGAAAAAGTTGTTACCCAACTGTTTAACGCTGGCCTTGTCCATGATGTCGCCGATTTGTACCGGCTGACGAAAGAACAGCTTGTCGGGCTAGAACGGATGGGTGAAAAGTCGGCAGCGAATTTGCTTGCAGCGATTGAAGCGTCAAAGCAAAACTCGCTTGAGCGGCTGTTATTCGGCCTTGGTATCCGTTATGTCGGGGCGAAGGCAGCCCAGCTGTTGGCCGAACATTTCGAAACGATGGAGCGTCTCGAGGCAGCGACAAAAGACGAATTGATGGCCGTGCCGGAGATCGGGGAAAAAATGGCTGACTCGATTACCACTTATTTTTCCCAGCCGGAAGCGGTTGAGTTGTTGAATGAGCTGCGCACCTATGGTGTCAATATGGCATACAAAGGACGGAAACGGACGGCTGAAACGCCAGCCTCATCGGTGCTGGCCGGCAAAACGGTCGTCCTGACCGGCAAACTTGCGTCGATGTCACGAAATGAAGCGAAAGAACAAATCGAGCGGCTCGGCGGTCGTGTCACCGGCAGCGTCAGCCGCAGCACCGACATCGTCATCGCCGGTGAAGATGCCGGTTCAAAGCTCGATAAAGCTCAGCAGCTTGGCATTGAGATTTGGGATGAAACACGATTTTTGCAAGAGATAAGCAGGGAGGAACAATGAAACGAATCTCGATCATTAGCAGCTTGGTTGCCTGCCGTTGGACAAAGCGGGCCCGAAAGCGGCTCGCCGTCCTCGGGCTCGCCTCCTTCTGTTTGTTGTCTGCGTGTGCGCCAAAATTTGACCAAGGCGAAGAAGTTGTGCAAAACAAAGGAAGCAAAGAGCAAGAAGCCGTCATTCCGAAATACAACATTTCTGACTCGTATTACCGTGTTGTCTTGCCGTTTAAACCGTCCGGGGCGCGTGGACAGGTCGTCGGCGATTTAAATACGCGACTGGATGTCGATGAATTTGAAACGGGACTCATGCGCTTGGCCTCTGAACAATTCCCCACGGACGATTACTTGTTCCAAGAGGGGCAATATTTGGACGGTAAGACGGTGAACAAGTGGCTCGAACGTAAGCGGACGAGCAACCAGCTAAAAGAAGAAAAAATGAAACCGGAAGACAACATCGGCTTAAACCCGCCGATTAGCGATACCGGAACGAACGAGCAAAAAAATAAACAAAGTCCGATTTATTTGGCGAGCATTTTGGAGCACGACTATTTGGTGAAAGTGGACAACGATAAGGTGAAACTCGGCGGTGTTGCCATTGGATTGGCGCTCAACTCCGTTCACTATTACTCGACTGAGCAAGGCTACCCGCGCGAGGTGAAAATCAAAGATGATGTCATTGAACGGGAAGGAAAACAGATTGCCGCCGAGGTGCTAAAACGGCTGCGAAATATAAAAGGGCTTGGCAGTGTACCGATCACGATTGCCTTATACAAGCAAGCACCGCGCTCGTCCGTTACTCCAGGACATTTTTTCGCTGTCACTCATGTGGATGAAGGGAGCAACACGATTGACAAGTGGGAAGCGGTGAACGAGGAATATTACTTATTCCCGTCCGATGAAGCGGAAAAAAATCACCGCGACGACTGGCTGAAATTCAATAATTTTAAATCAGACGTTGAGGACTTTTTCCCGAATTACACCGGCATCGTCGGCAAAGGGCTGTATGTCAACGATCAGCTCCAGAAGCTGACGATCAACATAACGATTCCGTTTTATGGTAAAATGGAAGTGATCGGTTTTACGCAATATGTCACCGGCTTAGTAATGGAGAAGTTCCCGGATTACATCACTGTCAACGTTTACATCTCTTCAACCGGCCAGCCAGAAAGTCTTATTGTACGTCAAGCGAAAGTAAACGAGCCGTTTGTGCATATTTATCGATGACGAACCAACCATGGCACGACATCCTCTCCAGATCAGCTGGGGAGGATGTTTTGTTCATGTGAAGTTTTCGGATGATTGCTCAGGAACAGGGTGTGGCTTATTTAGCCGATAAACGATTCGAAACGGCTAAGGGGCTTTAGGTATGTGGGAATGGCTGAGCGGTATCATGCAATAGTTCTGTTCCATCACGGTGTGATCCAATCCCGTCGCTTACCGATTGCGACGAATATGGGAGAAATTAGTGGAATTGGCACTTGGTTGGATGGATGACCGGTTGGTAAAATGATGGTTAGAAGACGGTTTTTGGCATTGGAAGGCAACAGCTGCCTTTGTCATGCTTGTATTAAAAAGGGGCGATCGCTTGTCCCGAAAATACGCGGGTAAAGGTGTGGATACAAGATGAAAGCAATTTGTGTATTTTGTGGATCAAGCTATGGACAGAACAGCAAATATAAAGAAGCAGCGCAGGAGCTTGGGATGTTTTTAGCTCGCCGCGGCATTACGCTGATTTACGGCGGAGGAAAGGCTGGGCTGATGGGAGAGGTGGCCGAGGCAGTGCTAGGCCATCAAGGGCATGTCGTCGGGATCATTCCACAGTTTTTGAAAGATCGAGAAGTAGCTCATGATCGGTTGAGCGAGTTGGTCGTCGTCGATACAATGCATACGCGCAAGGCGAAAATGAACGAAGCAGCCGACGGGTTTATCGCCCTGCCTGGAGGATATGGAACGTACGAAGAGCTGTTTGAAGTGCTGTCGTGGTCGCGTGTCGGCCTTCACCAAAAACCGATCGGCCTGCTCAATGTGGACGGCTTTTTTGACCCGCTCCTCGACTTGCTTCGGCACACGGTTCAACAAGGATTTGCCGCCCCACAAGATCTCGAGCTGATCGTGAGTGCCGGGGATGTTCCGACGCTATATGAGCAGATGAGCATGTTCCGCCATCGTCGCGGGCAGCGATGATGGCGGGGTGGTTTGCCGCTAAGTCTTTAAGCCGGCGAATTGTTTACTTCATATGCGGCGCAGATGCCGGATTCAATGGCTCCTTGAATCCAGCCATGGTGCGTGGAAGTATGTTCCCCAGCAAAATGAACCCTTCCTTCGGGGGTAGCAATATAGGGGGAAATCTCTGTTATTTGATTCGGCTTCATCAGTGTAAAGGCGCCGCCCGAGTATGGATAGCGTACCCAGCTATGACTTGTTCCGGTTTCAAATTCGCGGTACACTTGTTCACCATGGAGGACGGCTAAGTTTTTTAACGTGTATTCGAGCCGCTCTTCAGCGCTTAGGCTGTCCCACGGGATCGTGTCGTCTTCCCACGTATAGCTGGCCAATACGACGCCTGGTCCAGTCGTGCCGATGCCTTGGCTTGGATATTGGGTGTAGCGAATTGGCAAATCGGACACTGTTCGTCCCCCGAACAAGCCTTCTTTTTCCCAAAAACGTGTTTTAAACTGGATGCCGGTTTTCGTTGAACCGACATAATGAAGTTCGCGAATGGCTTTTCGTTTATTCTCGGAAAACGAATGGCGTGGTTCAATGTCGACAAATTGCAAAATCGAAAACGGGATGGTGACGATCACTCGATCGGCTGTGATTTGAAATGGCTGAAGAATTTTTGTATGGATCGCATGAATGGTGACACTGTTTTTGTTTTGGACAATTTTTTGCACTTTATGGCTAAAGAGCAGCTCATCCTTCAGTTGCGGCAAAAAGGCCTTTGGAAGCCGATCGTTGCCGCCAACAATTTTATAAAAGCGCATGTTCGGTGTAAACAATGTCATCAGTTCGCGCAACAGCCCAAGAAACGACAATTCCGGGAATCCTTCGAGCGAGAGGACCGCTTTGATCATATCGATAGCACCTACCGATAGCCTTAGGCCGAACGGGTTGTAACGCAAATAGGTGTCAAACGAGTAGTGGTCGAGCTGTTCGATGACAATCGGCCAATGTTTCTCTGGGTTTTGTTCAATGAATTGAATGACTGGGCGAACCGCCATTTGCAATAGTTCGGAAGCCGTTTTGCCTCGTTCATAGGAAGCGATGGGAAAGCCAAAGAGGTCGGGATGCCGTTCGTATTCGCTAAGGCGCGCTTTGATACCGCGAAAATACAAAATGTCGCGCGGAGTGCTGTTGACAAAAGGGTGGATCGGCAAGTTGAACTTTTGGATGTATTCCAACGTCAAGCGGTGGGTGTGTGGAATGCGCATCGCGCCCGCTTCGAAATACTGGTCATCGCGAAAGTCGGATCGGATCGTGTAGATTCGGCCGCCGACCCGCTCAGATGCCTCAAGAATGGTGACGCGATGGCCCGCCTGTTTCAGCAGTGATGCCGCCACAAGCCCGGCCATGCCAGCACCGATAATGACGATCTTTTTCGGTATGGATGTTTTCTTTAACCCGTTTCGAATAATCGAGATCATCGTCTCCATGGGCAGTCTCGGAGAAATATAGGGATGTGCCACGTGTCAATCCCCCTTTGCCATTTTCACTACATTTGGATGAAACTACGGTTATTCCATCCTATTCAGCAGCAAAGGGGGATATGTGAAAAGCATCTGTCACGATTCAGAAACGATATACGTCCCTCCAGCTAGCTCGAAGCGGCGCCTTGGCTGAATGCCGGCGATCCGACATAAAAATGGCCTTGTTGACGGGCGATCGTCGGCTTTGTAAAAGCGGAGAGCGATGCCGTCAACGGTTAGCTCCGCATATGTTCCCTCTTCATCGTGCCTAACCTCGGGTACCGGCAAGCCAAACAGCCGGCGGTAGCCGTCGATGGCGCGATCGAGATCGAGCGTATAGAGGCTAATCGATGACAAAGAAGGGGAACCGATCGGGTGGCGCATCAGCGGCGCCAATTCATTCATCCGCATGTCGTCGCTGTCGCCCCATTCGATGAAAAACGGGTAACGGAACGCGCCGCCTGTGTCGTCTTCAAGAAACAGCATTGACCACGTGAGCAACTTGCCGTCATCGCGCTGGCGACTGCCAGGGAACGGCCCGATTGGGGTGAATCCTTTGTTCCGTAGCTGCTTTGCCAATGATTCGATATCGTTCGTCCGGAACGCTAATTGAGAAAAGCCACTTCCCTCTTGGCTGTCGGCGACAAGCTGGGTGATGAGCGGATTTCCGCATGTGTTCGCCGTCTGCATGTCAGCGATGCCGATCCATTCAATGTAGCAGAGCGGCTTGAAATAGCACAATGCGTTATACGTTCCCCATGACAAATGGCGGCCGCCATGGGAGGCCGTAAACCCTAATTGCTCAAACGCTGCTTTCGCTTGTTCGGGGCGCTCGGTTAAATGAACGAGATGGTCAAACGCGATATTCATGACGTTGGGCTCCTTTCCTATATGAGAATGGATCAGTAGGACAGCACTTCTTTTCGTTTGACAGATGATGCATTCGTTATCGACCGTACGGTGGGCGATGAAATCTAAGTCCAACTGGATGTCTTCGATTTGAGGTCAATGATTCGGCACGGGAATCTATGTTTTGTTCGAGGTGGTTTCTAAACCGAGAAGGTTCCCACCTTCACGCATGAGCACAAGTGGGAGATGAATCGGAGTCTTTCACCAAGCGTGGAACGTATAAGGATGTCTTGGTTGACAGCCTGCTGTGGCGAGCATTCTCAAGCATCTCCCATCTTTAAGTGTAAACGTAGGTGGGGGGAGTGTTCAATTCTAATGAAGCGCTTTCTCGCAAGGTGATGTGCATCAGCTGCAAGAGCATCGGTTCCCTCTTGGCGGTGAAGAAAGGGCGGAAACGATGCTGTGCCTTTCTTTTTCCCAGCGTGAAGCAAGCCTTGGTGTTGACGCCGTTATTATTCCATGCGGATCTCTGGTTGTTTCTTACGCATTTCTGACTGTTCCGGCTGAATGGTGATTTATTACCGCTCGAGTTGTTTTTGTTGATAAACTGACGCAATGGGACATCCATCGTGTTCGGGCTGTCGAGCGCTTAGGCAAGCGATGTTTCGTTCATCGTTACAAGTTCCTTTTTATCAGTTATGGCGTATATGTTCGTGTATGTCCATTGACAACCACTCAAATTGGTCCGGAATGTTGCTTTATTTCCTTAAATTTTGGTATCATCATAGTATTGTGGAAGGTCGACCATGTCGGAGGTGAATACGATGTCGCGAATTTCGATTGAACAAGTAAAACATGTCGCGGATTTAGCGCGGTTAGCGATGACGGATGAGGAGGCGGAACTGTTTACGAAACAGCTTGACGCCATCATTACATTTGCCGAGCAGTTGAATGAGCTGGATACGGAAAATGTACCGCCGACATCGCACGTGCTCGATATGAGAAACGTGATGCGCGAAGATGAGCCGGAGCCTGGACTGCCGCGTGAAGAAGTGTTGAAAAACGCGCCGGATCAGCAAGACGGCCAATTCCGTGTACCAGCCATTTTAGAGTAAGGAGGGGGATTTATGTCGCTCTTTGACCATACGGTGTCCGAATTACATACGTTATTGCAGAAAAAAGAAGTGTCCATTTCGGATTTAGTTGATGAATCATACCGCCGCATCGGCGAAGTGGAAGAAAAAGTACAAGCGTTTTTAACGTTAAACGAAGAACAAGCGCGGGCGAAAGCGAAAGAGCTTGACGACAAGCTGGCGAAAGGCGAGGAAACAAACCCGCTGTTTGGCTTGCCGATCGGCATTAAAGACAACATTGTCACCAAAGGACTGCGCACGACATGTGCCAGCAAAATTTTATATAACTTTGATCCGATTTACGATGCGACCGTTATGGAACGGCTGAATGCTGCGGGCGCGATTACGATCGGGAAGCTGAACATGGACGAGTTTGCCATGGGTTCGTCGACGGAAAACTCCGGGTTCCAGCTGACGCGCAACCCATGGGATTTGGAGCGCGTTCCAGGCGGTTCAAGCGGCGGTTCGGCCGCGGCAGTGGCGGCAGGCGAAGTGCCGTTTTCGCTAGGATCAGATACGGGTGGTTCGATCCGCCAGCCAGCAGCGTTTTGCGGAGTTGTCGGATTGAAGCCGACGTACGGTCGCGTTTCGCGTTTCGGGCTCGTCGCGTTTGCGTCGTCGCTTGACCAAATTGGTCCGATTACGCGCACGGTAGAAGATAATGCATATTTGTTGCAAGTGATCGCTGGCGTTGACCCGATGGATTCGACGTCGGCGAATATTGACGTGCCAAACTACGTTGAGGCGTTAACAGGCGATATCAAAGGGCTGAAAATCGCTGTGCCAAAAGAATATTTAGGCGAAGGCGTCGCCGAAGAAGTACGCCAGTCGGTGCTTGCGGCACTCAGTGTGCTGGAGAAGCTTGGAGCGACATGGGAAGAAGTGTCGCTGCCACATTCGAAATATGCCTTGGCGACGTACTATTTGCTTGCTTCGTCGGAAGCATCTGCCAACCTTGCCCGCTTTGACGGTGTCCGCTACGGCTACCGGACGGACAATGCGAAAAACTTGATCGATATGTACAAACAAACGCGGAGCGAAGGGTTCGGCAGCGAAGTCAAACGCCGTATTATGCTTGGGACGTTTGCCTTAAGCTCGGGCTATTACGATGCGTATTACAAAAAGGCACAAAAAGTGCGGACGTTAATTAAACGCGACTTTGAAAATGTCTTTGAACAATACGATGTCATCATCGGTCCGACGACGCCGACGCCAGCGTTTAAAATCGGCGAGAAAACGAGCGATCCGCTGACCATGTATATGAACGATATTTTAACGATTCCGGTCAACCTTGCGGGTGTACCGGCGATTTCTGTGCCGTGCGGCTTTGTTGATGGCTTGCCGGTCGGCTTGCAAATTATCGGCAAGCATTTTGATGAAAGCACGGTCTACCGTGTCGCTCACGCCTTTGAACAAGCGACCGATTACCATAAGCAAAAACCGGTGTTATAAGGGGGGATAGACGATGAATTTTGAAACGGTCATCGGACTTGAGGTGCACGTCGAGCTGAAAACAAAATCGAAAATTTTCTCAAGCAGCCCGAACGCATTCGGTGCGCCCCCGAATACGCAAACGAACGTCATCGATTTAGGGTATCCGGGTGTGCTGCCGGTCTTGAACCGGCAAGCGGTCGAGTTTGCGATGAAGGCGGCGATGGCGTTAAACTGCGAAATCGCGACCGAGACAAAATTTGACCGCAAAAACTATTTTTATCCGGACAACCCGAAGGCGTACCAAATTTCGCAATACGACCAACCGCTTGGCAAAAACGGTTGGATTGAAATTGAAGTGAACGGGAAAAAGAAAAAAATCGGCATCACCCGCATCCATCTCGAGGAAGATGCCGGTAAATTGATGCATACAGGCGACGGCTATTCGCTTGTTGACTTTAACCGTCAAGGGACGCCACTTATTGAGATCGTCTCCGAGCCGGACATCCGCTCGCCGGAAGAAGCGTACGCCTACTTGGAAAAATTAAAAGCGATCATCCAATATACCGGCGTTTCCGACTGCAAAATGGAAGAAGGGTCGCTTCGCTGCGACGCCAATATTTCGCTTCGCCCGCTCGGTTCGGACAAGTTCGGTACAAAAACGGAATTGAAAAACCTCAACTCATTCAACTTCGTCCGCATGGGGCTCGAGTACGAGGCGAAACGGCAAGAGAAAATTTTGCTCTCCGGTGGCGTCATCCGTCAAGAAACGCGGCGGTTTGACGAAGCGACGAAAACGACCGTTTTGATGCGCGTCAAAGAAGGTTCGGAAGACTACCGTTACTTCCCAGAGCCGGATTTGGTCATGCTTTACATTGACGACGAATGGAAAGAGCGCGTCCGCGCCTCGATTCCGGAGCTGCCGGACGCCCGCCGGAAGCGGTATGTCGAAGAGTGGGGCTTGCCAGAATATGACGCCAAAGTGCTCACACTGACAAAAGAAATGGCCGACTTCTTTGAAGCGACCGTTGCGAACGGCGCTGATCCGAAACTGGCGTCGAACTGGCTCATGGTAGAAGTATCCGGTTACTTAAACTCCGAACAAAAAGAGCTTCATGACATCGCCTTGACGCCGGAAAGTCTAGCTGGGATGATCAAGCTCATCCAAAACGGCACGATTTCGTCGAAAATCGCGAAAAAAGTGTTTAAAGAGCTCGTTGAACACGGCGGCGATCCAGAGAAAATCGTCAAAGAAAAAGGGCTTGTGCAAATTTCCGACGAAGGAGCGCTGCGCAAAATCGTGCTAGAAGTGCTAGATGCCAACCCGCAGTCGGTGGAAGACTATAAAAACGGTAAAGACCGTGCGCTCGGCTTCCTCGTTGGCCAAGTGATGAAAGCAACGAAAGGGCAAGCGAACCCGCCGCTTGTCAACAAGCTGCTTGTTGAAGAAATCAATAAGCGATAAATCAAAAGACAAGGCTGCTGACCGGCAGCCTTGTCTTTTCATTTTATTTTTTAGACTTTTAAAAAAATACAATTGACATCCCTCAATGGAAATGATAGATTTTTAGACAAAACCAACTGAATTAGTTGGATATAGACATCAAGAGGAGCGAGAGAGGAAGAATCAAAACAGAGAGGGATGAGAACGATGAGTGAAGAACGTGCATTCCGCCCAGAGACGCTCGCCATCCATGCGGGGCAACAACCGGATGCAGAAACAGGTTCGCGAGCGGTACCGATTTATCAAACGAGTTCGTATGTATTCCGTGACAGTGAGCACGCGGCCAATTTGTTTGGATTGAAAGAGGAAGGATACATTTATACGCGTATTATGAACCCGACGAACGATGTGCTTGAAAAGCGAATCGCGGCGTTAGAAGGCGGCGTTGGAGCGCTGGCGCTGTCATCGGGGCAGGCGGCAGTGTTTTATTCGCTCATCAACATCGCCTCGGCGGGTGATGAAATTGTATCGTCTTCGTCCATTTACGGCGGCACATACAACTTGTTCGCCCATACGCTGCGCAAATTTGGCATTACGGTGAAGTTTGTTGACTCGTCTGATCCGGAAAACTTTGAGAAGGCCATTACTGGCAAAACGAAAGCAGTGTTTGCTGAAACGATCGGCAACCCGAAAAACGATGTGCTCGACATTGAAGCGGTAGCTGATATCGCTCATCGCCACGGCATTCCGCTCATCGTTGATAACACGGTTGCCAGCCCGTACCTGCTGCGGCCGATTGAGTTTGGCGCTGATATCGTTGTCCATTCGGCGACAAAGTTTATCGGCGGGCACGGCAATTCGATCGGCGGTGTCATTGTCGACAGCGGCAAGTTTGACTGGAAAGGAAGCGGCAAGTTTCCGGAGTTCACCGAACCTGATCCGAGTTATCATGGTTTGGTGTATGTCGATGCTGTTGGGGAAGCAGCGTATATCACGAAAGCGCGTATTCAGCTGTTGCGCGACTTAGGGGCAGCGCTGTCGCCGTTTAATGCGTTTTTGCTTTTGCAAGGATTAGAGACGCTTCATTTACGGATGCAGCGTCATAGCGAAAATGCGCTCGCTGTTGCTAAGTTTTTGGAAGAGGAAGAAGCCGTCGAATCCGTCAGCTATCCAGGGCTTCCAAGCCATCCGTCACATGAACTCGCGAAAAAGTATTTGCCAAACGGGCAAGGTGCGATCGTTACGTTTGAAATCAAAGGTGGCGTCGAAGCCGGGAAAAAATTGATCGACTCGGTGAAGCTGTTCTCGCATTTGGCCAACATCGGTGATTCGAAATCGCTCATCATCCACCCAGCCAGCACGACGCACGAGCAGCTGACCCCGGAAGAACAGCTGTCCGCCGGTGTCACCCCAGGTCTTGTTCGCCTGTCTGTCGGCACGGAGTCGATCGACGACATTTTAGAAGACTTACGCCAAGCCATTCGCCAAAGCCAAACCGTGGCGGTGAAGTAGTGGGCATCAACAGATGCGTATACAACACTACCATGAAATTTAGGGATTGAGAAGTGAGGGCTGAACTAAAACGCACGCGCGTTTTGGATCAGCCCTGCTTTTTTACTCCCAAAGAAGAATTGAGCTCATTCTAGTCGGATAGCGACTGCCATCAAAAGAAAGATGCCTTTTTTATATGGAAAGAGGATAGATCATTGACACACTTGTGGTGTAGAAATTCGTGAGGGGTGTGCTCATTTTAAACGTGCAACTGTACGAAGTGCAGATCTAATGTTCATTGAATAATCAAATGGAAGTGATTGAGCGAACCGAATAGTGCCCTGTATTTGAAAAGAATGCGGAGCGCTTTCGTGTAGCGGTCTTCCTCGTTACGTCAACTGCACCATCCTGATCTTGAACAAGCAAGTCGTCATGTAGAAGATGTTGTGTATTTTGCCAATAACCTTTTGAGATAGTCTCGTATACACAATAAATTTAAGAACATTATAAAAAATATATACAAATACATTAGAAAAATATTAGAATTTCCATTTATGCTAAATGTCGAAAAAAGGTTTTTTGTTTTGGCATTAACTATTTGATGAAAAAGGCAGGAATTCATAATCGTTTTGTACATCTTTCATCAAGTAGTTAATGATAAATATCAACAATAAAAAGGAGGAAATGAAAGAATGGCGAAGTTTGATGATTTTGATTTGGACATTGTGGTGAAAAAACAGGACGACGTGGTACAACCGAACGTGACGAGTAAATCTCTTTGTACGCCAGGTTGTATCACAGGTGTGTTAATGTGTCTCACGCAAAATTCTTGTGTATCTTGTAACTCTTGCATTCGATGCTAATGGTTTCGATTGATCACACATTCATTGAACCATGTGAGCGTTAAATCACGCTAACAAGGTCGATCATAGGCTAACTTCCGACAAAAAAGAAAAAGGGAATTTGGCACTTACATTCACCCTTGATCGACAATCGTCAAGGAGGAGAAGGATTAGTAAGGACAAGGGCAGAAATAAAGAGGATAAGAAGCCCTTGTCCATTCTTGATTTTTCCTTAGATCATCTTGGAATGGTCCATGA
This sequence comes from Geobacillus thermodenitrificans subsp. thermodenitrificans DSM 465, assembly GCF_000496575.1. Taxonomy (GTDB): domain Bacteria; phylum Bacillota; class Bacilli; order Bacillales; family Anoxybacillaceae; genus Geobacillus; species Geobacillus thermodenitrificans. The sequence continues at coordinate 35,190 of NZ_AYKT01000015.1, forward strand.
CTCATTATATCTCGGGTGAGACAGACATGATAGGGCCACCCGATGTTTTTGATGACATCAAGCATAAAAAACAAGCAATGCTAATATCTTTTGACTTGCATATACATCTCGCCCGCTCAGAATGAAACAGACCGGATTATTTTATGAAAGAAAAAACTGGGCGATAAAAGGGATTGGAGTGATAACGTTTGCTACATGTAGTTGCGTTAGGCACGACTGATTTGCGGCCCTACCCCATCAGAATGTTGTGAACCCACAGACAGGTGTCATTATTCCTCAGTCTGTTGTTTCAAAAACAAAGTCGATAAGTTTGAAGGAAGGGCAAACTGCTCAAACATGAAGTATCACAACAATTTTTGAAACACCCCGCAAAAACCAAATGTCGTTTCGAAAGCAACACAAGATTGGGCCGCCAGCTTTCTGCTTCGTACGAGGCAGAAGGTGTCAGCTGCTTTAGTATGGAATGTATGTATAGTTCCGTATAGAATCCCCTTTTAACTTATGGAGATGGTGAATGATTGAGTAGGAGGCTTTATTATGAACGATCTTGTCTTTAAAAACATCGATACGTTTATGATTCGAACACCGGTTTTATCAGTAGACAACTATTTAAGATTTTTTGATCAAAAATTGACTGAGGGAGAAATGAAAGAGCGTCTGTTGGAAATTTGTCATAACCCTGTATTTAGAGAGAGTATCTTAGTAGCGAGTAAAAGTTTATATAATAAAATGATTGATTTTTGCAACGGCAAGGAAATAAAAAAATACGATTATTTTATCAAAGCCATTTATAAGTATTTGATAAGAATTAGCACGAGACCAACGCCATTTGGTCTTTTTGCAGGAGTAGACTTTGGTGAATACACGGATGAAAATACATCAATAAGATATGGAACGAATAAATATAAGAAATTTGCTAGGCCAGATTTAGAATGGCTGATGAAGATTGTAAAGAAATTGGAACAAGAACAATATGAGCAATTATGGTTCACGGTGAATGACAGTATATTTTTAAAAGGAGAACGGGCATATTTACTACATTCGACACGAAAAGACGATGACAAGCGAGTCAATGAAATCAGCGTCAGAGTCACCCTTCCTTTTAAAATCACGTGTGAATTAGCTCGTCACTTGATCCATTACCAAACATTAAAAAAAGAATTAATAAAACAATTTCCAAATACGAGTGAGGAAAAAATTGAACGTTTTCTCAAGCAACTAATAGAAAACGAATTTTTAATTTCCAATCTCCGCCCACCATTAACAGTAATGGATCAGCTTGATTATCTGATAAAGCGATTGAAAGAAAGCCATATAGAAGAGTGGAGTAACGAATTAATTGATATTCAACAAAAGATTCGCACATATACCATGACCCCGTTAGGAGAAGGGGAGCAAATATATAAAGAGTTACATAAAAAAATGAAAAAGTTAGCCGATACCAAAAATGTGTTACAAGTTGATATGAAGTTAAACTTACAAGAAAAGAAACTGAACAAGCAAGTGATAAAAGATGTAAATGAACTAATGCACATACTTCTACCTTTTTCGATGACCTATCAACAAACAGATTCTCCACTTTCGAGGTACAAGCAAGAATTTATCGAAAAATATGGGGTGGACAGAGAAGTTCCTTTACTAGAAATGCTTGATAATGATCTTGGTATAGGAGCACCTATGGATTATACAAACCCGAAAAACGCAAGACTCGCTGTAGGTGTGCCCCATCAATTGATTGATGAGCAGTTAAGAGAATATTTTCTTCATAAATATATCGAGGCGGTTAAAGACAAAAAAAGTATAACAATAACAGAAGACGAGATAAAAGAATTGGGTCTAGATGATTATGATTACCAAAGCATCCCGGATTCATTAGACATTAACGTCATTGTAAAATGTGACTCGGAACAAGATCTTGAGAACAATCATTTCAAATACTATATTGGCCCTAATTTAGGATCGACCCATGCGGGGAAAAGTTTTGGAAGGTTTTCTTATATGATGGAAGGGGAAGAGAAACTCTTCGAAACGTTAAATAAAGAAATGTTGAACTTGAATAATGATAGTGGCGAGTATGTAACTTGTGAGCTTGTTTATTTGCCAAATGAAACGAGACATGCCAATGTGACAAGAAATATTCATAACAGCGAATACGAACTTGCGTTGTTTACTAACAACAGCAAAGATGAATATCATCGATTGAGCTTAAATGATATTTTGATCGGCATAGAGAACGATATGTTTTATGCCAAAAGCAAAACACTAAATAAAAAGTTGATTATTACTATGAATAATATGTTGAATACACAAAATGCCCCGAATGCGATTCGTTTTTTGTATGATATAAGCTTAGATGGCAAAAAAATTTGGTGTAATTTCCCTTGGGATACAATCTTTCAAGACTATGCTTACATACCGGCAATTGAATACAAAAATTTCGTCATAGCACCGCGAAAATGGGTGATCAATAAGATTATTAAAACAAACGACAAAATTAGTTTTACGGAATTTGAAAAACGCTTTAAAAAATTTTGTTCTGATTATGATGTGCCGAAATATGTTTATTTGACTTTTGCAGATAATCGGATTTTGTTGAATACAGAGGATGAAAATTGTTTAAGAATTCTTCATCACGAATTTAACAATAGATACGGAAACATTATTCTAAGTTCTTATGAAGAGGCTGATCTTCATTTAGTTAAAGATGATGACGAAAAAGAGTATGTTTGTGAATTGGTCATTCCGTTAGTGAAAGTGAAACAAGAAAATCGTCAATGGTATGCCAAAGCGAAAAAATCAAATCATATCCCAAGTTTTTCAGATATAAGAGTCAAGTTGCCTTTTGAAAATTGGCTTTATTTAAAATTGTACGGTGTCCATTCTAGAGCGGATGATTTCATCGCCTTTTATCTTTCAGAATATTGTCGCGAAAAATTGGCTAAAGGAGAAATTGAAAAATATTTCTTTATACGGTATGCCGACCCGGAGCAACATATAAGATTAAGGCTGAATGCCAGTGAAGAGAAACTTCTACAGATTTATCCGGATATGAAACAATGGCTGCGAACGTTAATCGAAAAAAGAGTGGTGAGTCGTTTTTCCATCGACTGCTATGAAAGAGAAATTGAGCGTTATGGTGGAACAGAATTGATCGATCTTGCAGAAAACTTATTTTTCTTCGATAGCATAGTAGTAGAGGACATATTAAAGTTAAAACGTTTGAAACATATTCAATTTAGCGATGAAGTGATCGGAATGGTTTCCATCATTCATTATATGGAACAGTTCGGCCTAAATTATGAAAGTCAATTGGATTTCTTGCAACAGCAAGTCAACAAACAAGACTATCGTGAAGATTTTCAAAAGAATCGATCTGTTTACATGAAAGTTTGTAATACGGATAATGATTGGCAAGGGTTAAGAGACACTGATGAGGGGATGTTATTATTAAACGTTTTGAACCAAAGAAACAGAAGCATAAAAGAGTATGCAAGCAAGATCCAGGACGGTCTCGAAGCTTCTTCTGAATTATCTATTTTAGACAGTGTGGTTCATTTACACTGTAACAGGCTATTCGGCATTGATCGAGAATTTGAAAAGAAAATCCGTACATTAGTTGCCCATACGTTATATGCATTAAAGTATATTAAAGCTCATGGATTAGTGTTAAAAAATTAAAGATGTTATCCATTTGTCCAAGCATTGGGGAGACGATATATAAATGGACCCACGACTTGGACTTTTTTCAACAAAAGCTCGACAAGCTCTCTTCTGTGTATTCAGGTGAAAAAACTTTTATGACGGGAAGAAGATCTCATTTTAGCATGCGGGGATTGAAAATGTTATGAATATAAAAGAGTATGATGATCACGTTACTATCAAAGATATTGTGAAATCAATAAGGATAGTTCCCAAGACGCTTGTTCTTATAAAGAACGTCGACAAACAAAGTTTTTTTATCATTATTTTCTTAAGCTTATTAATGGGAGGCGCACCGATTGTTACATTGCTCGGTTCGCAAAACTTGTTGAATGCAATCGGGTCCCAAAATATTCATATTATTATATCGGCATTGATCTTTTATATTTCTGCTGTTTTACTCAGCGAGATCATCAGCAGTTTCATGGAATATTACCAAAATAAGTTTCAAACTCTCATCAACTACAAACTTAATTTGCAAATCATGGACAAGTGTACAAGATTGTCTTTACGGCATTTTGAGGATGCCGAAGTTTATGATATGTTGCAAAGAGTACAGAATGAAACGCCGTATAAGCCATTTGAAGTGTTTTTATCCATATTAGGTGCAATATCGGCGATTGTAACCTTTTTTTCATCGATGATGATTCTGATCCATTGGAAACCGTGGGTGTTGATTATATTAATCTTCATACCACTCGTTTTTTCTTTTTATTTTTTCAAGATTGGCCAAAGAGAGTTTAATGTTAGTTGGTTGCGTGCACCGGAAAAAAGGAAATCATGGTATTTGTCTTACCTAATGACAAGAGACAACACGTTCAAAGAAGTCAAAATATATAACTTGGCAGGCTATATTTTGAACAAATTTAAAGAAATCAACAAAACGTTCGTCGGGCAGGATATCCATCTTTTTAAAAGAAGAACGGTTTTTACATTTATTTTTGAGCTCGTTGAACAAATATGTATCAATACCGTACTTGTTATCATCATCATTTCGGCGTTGGCAGGTGAAATCCTTATAGGTCACGTCGTGGGGCTTATTCAGGCCTTGAACTTAATTTCTAGCAACTCTAAGAAAATATTGAATATCATCCATTCCTTGTATAAAAACAATTTATATATCAACCAACTGTTTGAATTTTTGGGGTTAGACGAAGAAGTATTGGACAAAGGAGATCGATTCGTATCAGGGATAGACAAAATCGAAAATATTAAGATAAGAAATTTAACGTTTCGTTATCCAACGAATCCAAAAGTAGTATTGAAAAATATTAACCTCGACATCAACAAAGGGGAAAGAATAGCCATCGTCGGTGCAAATGGATCAGGAAAAAGCACCCTTATAAAACTTTTATTGAAATTGTATGAGCACGATGAGGATAGCATTTTTTATAATGGTGTGTCCATCAATGATTTGGATACGGAACAATTGAGAAAAAACATTGCCGTGTTGTTCCAAGATTTTGTGAAGTATGAATTGAAATTAAGGGAAAACGTGGGGTTTGGCGATATTACGCGCATTGATCGTGACGGAGAATTAAAACAAGCCATGGAGAGGGCGAGAGTAAATTTTATCGAGGATTTAGATACTCAGCTTGGTTTATGGTTTGTCGACGGTGTTCAGCTTTCGGGAGGACAGTGGCAAAAAGTAGCGATTGCTAGGGCGTTATTTCGGGATGCATCCGTATATATATTGGATGAACCTAGCTCGGCACTGGATCCCATTTCCGAGAAAGAAGTCATTGATATGTTTATCAATATGACAAAAGATAAAATTGGTATCTTTATCTCACATCGTCTATCAACAGCTAAACTTGCCGATAAAATCGTAGTAATGAATGATGGTGAAATTGTCGGTATAGGTACGCATTGGGAATTGTTAGCTACGAATGAGTTATACAGAAGAATGTATGAATTGGAAGCTTTGAAAAACGAGGAGGAGTATGAGCATCTCAATGAAAGCGCTGGTTTGTAATCTTGCGAAAAAATTGTCGGATTATGAGAATATGAAGCGAATCGTCAATCACCCAAGTAATTATATTAAAATTGGAAACAAGACGATAAATCCGTTTAATGAGTTAAGTTTAAGCCATGGGTTACCAGCCTTATGTGCGCTGTACGGCGAATTGAGCGAACAATATCCGGATGAAGGTTGGGATTTATTAGGGCATCAATACATGAAAAAAATCGGTGAACAAATGAATCAACACGGTTTCCCTTCTTTATCTATGTTTACCGGATTGGCAGGGATCGGCCTTGCTGCAGTATGTTTATCCAAGGGAGGAAAAAGGTATCAAAACTTTATCTCAACGATTAATCAAGTCATCGAAGAAAGAATCGGAGAAATGATCGAGTATTTGAAACAGAAACCGTATCCGAATATGGACGATTACGATGCTATTTCGGGAGTAGCGGGTATAGCGAGCTACTGCCTATTATTTCCGCAAGAGATGAAAAAAAGTATTACGTTAATCTTAAAATACATTATAGATTTATCTCAAGATAAACAAATGGAGGATATCAACGTTCCTGGCTGGTATATTCCTCCAATGAATGCTTTTTCAGACACCGAAAGGAGAAAATGGCCATCGGGTTTCTTTAACATTGGGTTGTCTCACGGTATACCTGCTTTACTCATTGTCTTGTGCAATGCCAAAAAACTGAATATTTACGTACATGGGCAAGATGAATGCATTCAAAGAATAGCTGATTTTCTTATGAAGTTTCAAATTAAAGATGAAAATGGCTCTTATTGGGGGACTCATGTTTCTCTAGAGGAATACAAAAATGGCTCTGTCCTAAACAAAGATACAAGGGATGCCTGGTGTTATGGCACGCCTGGTGTTGCTTATTCGTTACTTATAGCAGGTAAAACTCTAAATAATCAATCATACATTGATTGTGCTGTCAGCGGAATGAAACTGGCAAGCAAACGGCTTTACAACATTTTTTCTCCTTCCTTCTGTCATGGTTTATCGGGAGTTGCGTATATATGCAACAGATTTTATGAAGAAACGAATATCAGCGATTTTAAGGAAGCCGCCTGCAAATTAGTCGATGATATAATAAAATTTTATAATGAGGAATTCCCTTTTGGCTTTAAAAATATTGAGGAGAGCGAAGGAAGCACGAAATATTATGATTATGTGGGACTAATCGATGGAACAGCGGGAATTTTATTGACGATATTAGCTATACAAAACTCGAAAAAAACGCCTTGGGATTGTGCATTTTTATTATCTGAAGTTTAAATGTTGTTTATATACAATGGAAAAGCCGACTGATCGATGGTTGGAGGCAAGCCGCAGAGGGGGCTCCATCATACCTTGGCGTACCGATCGGTCGAACAACTCCCTAAAAAGGGGGTTGTTCGATCGACCGGTCATCGATCAAATATGTTGGAAAAGGTTCATAGACAAGAGGTGTCTTTCACCCGGGCGTCACTCAAGACGTGCGCATTTTTTAGTAAAAAGCAACAAAGAGTAAAGCTTCACATTGCACCTATGAACAACGCAACGGTGTTATGAGATTACCCCATGATATGGGGATGGAATAGGTTAAAATGCGATTCAACTGTATGGGGGATCAAAAGATGAATAACAAGAAAATTTTGGTCGTTGATGATGATGAAGATATTTGCTGCACCATTAAACAATATTTGGAGCTTCATCATTATCAGGTAGAAACGGTCCACAGCGGCGTAGAAGCGTTGAAGATGATAAACGACGATTTTGATTTGATTGTGTTGGATATCATGATGGAAGGAATTGACGGAATGGAGCTGTGTACAATCATTCGTGATCGGGTTGATTACCCTATTGTATTTGTTAGTGCTAAAACGCTGGAGGAAGATAAGGTTCAAGCTCTGGCGATCGGTGGGGATGATTACATCACCAAACCGTTCAGCTTAAAGGAGTTAAAGGCGAGAATTGATTCTCATTTAAGAAGGGAAGAACGGATTCGTTCAAACGAGAGATATCTTTTGAGTTCTAAAAATATTACGATTGATCTTTTGGCTAACGAAGTCTTTTGTAAAGGAAAGAAATTACCGTTAACAAAAAAAGAATATGAGATTGTTAAGTTGTTGATGCTCAATAAAAAGGTCGTTTTCTCCAAAGAAAGAATCTTTGAACGAGTATGGGGGATTGACTCCGACAGCCAGTTAGACACTGTTACAGAAAGCATTAAAAATATTCGAAAGAAAATCAAGGCCGTCGATCCAGAAACCTCTTATATTCAAACATTATATGGGCTCGGTTATAAATGGGATGTGACCGATGAAAAAGAATAAAACGATTAAACGAGATTTTTATTTGTTAGTTGTGAAAGTCGTGTTGGCAACGGCAATCTCTTCGGCCGTTACTTATTTATGCTTAATCTATTTGATTATTACATTAGCCACGAACGATGTGGTGAAACCGACAAATTATTTCGTGAAGGATTTGGATTTGATTGAAAAAAAGGTGAAAGAAAACGAAGAGGCGATTTTCAAGGGGAGATTAATTCCCATCCATCGTTACAGTGAAAAGATACAGGGAGAAGTTGTAGACATCAGCGGTAAGCATCTGTATGGTGATCGAGAAATTATAGACGATCAAGTGGATATTAGTCAATCGATCAACCGTGAGATTGTAAAAGGAAGCTATGTGTATCGGTTCATTCCCTTGAAGCATGATAACGCCATTCAGGCGGTATATGTGTTGAAAGCGCCTTTTGGGTTCATCATTAACAATCAAAATCGCTTCGAAGCCGTGTTGATTTATGCTGTGATGTTTATTTCTCCGTTGATCTTTTTTATTGTCTATTTGATTTTCTTTACATCTAGGCTGTACAAATCATTGTTTCATAATGTCAAACTGTTGCTCCAGGCTTCTGATCACATTGCAAGCGGGAATTTTGATTTTCAAGTCTCGGGGTTGAAAAGAAAAGAGTTTATCAAGATCCAGGATTCCTTTAATACCATGATCAGTGCACTGAAAGAAATGGTGGAACGTTTAGCAAAGACCGATGACGAACGAAAAATGATGGTATCATCGATCGCACATGATATCAGAACCCCGTTAACGGTCATCCAAGGACAAATTGATTTGATTCAAGATTTGAGAAAGTTGGACCACTTTGATGTCACTCCCCATTTAGAGATTATTCGCAAAAACTGTGGGAAGATGACCATGTTGACAGATAATTTGTCGTTGCTCTATAAAGTGGAGAATGACCACTTCTCATTGAATGGAAAAGAAGTGGATGTAAGGCAAATCCTTGAGGAGAAAAAACTAGAGATCTCAACAATGGTTTACCATCAAAAATCGATAAACATTTGCTTTGATGTGAATTTGCAAAAATCACGTTACATACTTGATGAAGCGATGTTAATGAGAGTGTTGGACAATATTTTATACAACAGCCTGAGGTTTACAAAAAGCGGAGAAATTAAGTTGGAAGTCTATGATGAAAAAGAGGGGAATGAGTGTAAAATCTATTTTCGCTGTTCAGATACAGGAACGGGGTTTAAAGAAAACGATACGTCTTTGTTGTTCCAGCCTTTTTACCAGGATAAGCAGTATAAAAATCATGTTGGATTAGGACTGTATATTGCCAAACGAATTGTGAATCATCATGGCGGTGAAATTTGGGCCTACAACAATGAAAAAGGCGGAGCGACGGTTGAATTTTATATTAAGGAGCTATCTGATTAATCATCCAATCTTATGGGCTTTCCGCCGTTATAGAGAGTGGAGAATGCAGCTAGGGAGGAATTTCTCTTTCCCTAGCTGACAGTCTCTAAGCCTTTATTTTCTTTTAGCAATCAAAAATTGGTGGTTCACCGTAACAGCCACTTCTTCATCTGGGTTTACGCCTTTGATGCTGTATACCCAACCAAAGTTCAAGTGAGTTCGTTTTTCATCCGTTTGATCGGGAATGACTTCGATCTTTCGCAGCTCTTTTTTACTCAAGATTTGATGATGCTCATTGATGGTAATCGTCTCCGCTACTTTCCCGATCGGTTTGTTCAATTGATTCCGATCGACTTTTGCTGCTTGAATCATGTACGTTCGGCCTTGATAGTGAATTTCTTGCAAATTTTCTTTGTTCAACTCGTATTTTGGTAATTTCCGATCGATCTCCATATTTTGTGTGGCTGTCTTTTTTAAGTCACTGACAAGTGAACAACCTCCTATAAAGAGGATTCCAATCAACATGAGGAGTAAGATGGAGTTTTTCATCGTTACTCTGAAACCTCCTTTTTTACCATCCCATTGAGAGGGAGCAGTGAACTTTCATTCATGTGGTTGATTTCCTTCCCAACGATGAAACCAGATCGAACCGATGATGGTGACGATGATGAAGCTTAGAAGGGCGTAGGCTATTCCTTCCCATAATGATAGCGAAAAGGAATTTAACAACTGCGCCCCCAAGGCTTGCTTTACTTCGGGCATCATAAGAATCGGAAATTGTGAGAGACGAACAGCCCAAGCCCAAGGAATATAGCTCCATACGTGATCGCCTAAGGAAGTTGCGCCAATCAGGGCGGAAATGAGAAATCCGCCGCTTCCTACTGCGATCGAGGCTCCCATTCCAAAGGCAAAGCTGATGAACAGATGCAAGGAAAAAAGGATGAGTGAGCCCACGATGGAGAGCATGGCTCCTTGCAAAAATAACTGATAATGAATGTGCGCCACTTTGAGTACGTATTTCATTCCAACGAGCATGAGAATCGTCGCTAGCAAGATGTCCGCGCATGCAATAAAGATGAGCAGCGTGAGTTTGCCAACATACCATTGAACTTTGGATACAGGACCGGTCAAGATGTTCATGAAACTTCCTGCTTTTTCTTCTTGATAGGACATCAGCCCAGTCAGTAGGGAGATAATGATCGGTAAGGAAACGGCCATTACTTCAAAAAATCCTTGATAGATTTTCATCTGCCAAAACGTAGAGGTACGGTAGTGCGAAAAATACCATACCATAAAGAGCGAATAAATGATTGGCGTGATGATGACCATCATCCGAATCGCTGTGCGTTTTGTTTTTATCCATTCGGATGACAGAAGGCGAAGAAACCACATGTTAATACACTTCCTTTCGCGCAAACCAAACGGCGGTTAAAAAAGATAACAATAGAAACATGACAAGGGCAATCGCCAGGCCTATTGGAATGACAGAAGGATCCAATAGCGGACTCCCTTTTTCCAAAGGAACACCGTTCGGATGAACCCCGACGATCGGGCACATCATCCTCATTCCCCAGCTCCATGGGATGAACAGCCAATACGGTTGTGCGGCCATGACTACCCCTAAGGCGAGGCCGATGACACTGACAATGATCGAGACTACCATCCCGAACCGCTCGGCCACAAATAATCCGATCGGGATATAGGCTAAAGAGGTCAACCAAATGACCAAGCTGGCGAATACGGCGACCGTAGCTGATGAGAGGCTGTTGGGAAAAAGCCATTTCAATAAAACAAGCAAGATGATCAGCTCTATTGTTGAGAGCAACATGTAATAGGCGATGACGGTGATTTTGCTCCACCATAGACGCACGATGCTAATGTCGTGACAACGCAATACTTTATCGTTTCCTGACTTTTTCTCCCTTACCGTTGACAAGGAAGCGATCAAGGCTGTTCCAATCGGAACAAAAATCAATGGCCACCAATTAAATACGGCATATTCGAAATAATTGTGTGTGGAATTTACAGTTGGCATGGTGATGATGGCGTACAGGACAAAGAAAAGCGGAGCGATGAATACAAGTTTTTTCGCAAACGTCCGCTTATATTTTAAACGTTCTGACTCGAACATATTGAGCATGATTTCCATCCTCCTTCATTACTCGTTCACTACATCGACAAAGAGTTTTTCGAGATCTTGACTTTCGTCTATTTTCCCTTCGTACCTGAGTTTTCCGTTTTGGATAATGCCAATATAATCGGCTAATTGCTTAACTTCGGACAAAATATGGCTCGATAGAATGACGGTGATCCCGTTTTCGGTAAACGATTGAATGAGTTTTCGCAAGTCCTGTATGCCTAATGGGTCCAAGCCGTTTGTTGGTTCGTCGAGAATGATCAGCTTTGGATGGTTTAAAAGCGCTTTGGCAATTCCTAATCGCTGTTTCATTCCGAGGGAAAATTGAGATGCTTTCTTTTTCCCTGTATTTTCTAAGCCGACGATGTTCAAAACTTCTTGGATCCGCGACTCAGGCAAATGAAGCAATTTAGCGTGAACAAGCAAGTTTTCATGAGCCGTTAGATTGCCGTAAAGAGCAGGGGATTCGATCAGCACACCGATATCTTTTAAGTCTTTTCTGCTCCAAGGATGGCCGTTGATCATGATTTCCCCTTTCGTAGGACGCAAAAGCCCTGTCAGCATTTTTAAAAGGGTTGACTTTCCGGCTCCATTTGGTCCGAGCAATCCATAAACCGTCTGTTTCTTGACTTTAATGGATACATCATCTACGACGAGTTGTTTCCCAAACGCTTTGCTTACATGATGGGTCTCTAACATATACTCTCCCATGTTCATTCTCCTCCTATATATAGAAAATTGGGTGGTGATGTTGTTTTTAGCTGGCATTAGTGAAAGGAGCGATGGCGATATCCGTGCTGTGTTTCATATTAATGGCTCAATGTAATGTTTTTATAAGAAAATGAGCACATGGATGATGTTTTTTATAGATTGGGCTTCGTACCTTGGTTTATCGTTTGCTGTTGCCGTGATCAGCGCTCTTCACTGACCAGTGAATGAAAATGATTGGAAGTATCGATGGATTTGAGCGATTAAGTTGATGTCACATGTGGTGAGGAAACAAAATGGTCAACGGGGCTGTTGTGGTTCATACATAGGGAGTGGGAGGCGGATGAATCATCATAAGGGGTAGTGTCCATTTTCATGGTGAGGTGGTTGACTAATGAACAAAACATATCATTTGTGGGGGGGGAATCACCCACCCCACAATGATTTTCAAATCTTATTTATGGCAGCAAAAACTGGATCGAACTTCCTCCGTTTTGTATCCTTACTCAAATAATCATTGACAAGCATTCATTTTGATTAGTACGAACGTCAGGGGTTATATCTATATAAATATTCTCGCCCGCTTCGGGGCGAGTAAGCAGGGGAGAGTGGTGTTCGAATTCTTGTTGGGGTGGCGTCAAAGGGCTGATTACAGCTACAGCCCTTTTGGCGTCACTTTCTTTTCCACTTTGCGCAGCAACCAGTCAAACACAATCGCCAAAATGGCAGCTGGGATGGCGCCGGCTAAAATCAAGTTTTTATCGGCGATACGCAAACCGCGGTCGATCAAGTCACCAAGCCCGCCAGCGCCGATAAACGTCGCTAAGGCGGCGACACCGATCGTCAACACCGTTGCTGTGCGCACGCCGGCCATAATGACCGGAAGAGAGAGAGGAAGCTCGACCATCCATAAAATTTGTCGCGATGTCATCCCCATCCCTCGTCCGGCATCAACGAGCGCCGGGTCAACGCCGAGAATGCCCGTGTACGTGTTACGCAAAATCGGCAATAGGGCATAAAGCGTCAAGGCGATGATCGCCGGCAGTTTGCCAATGCCGAAAATCGGCAACATAAACCCAAGCAATGCTAAGCTTGGAATCGTTTGGATGATGGCGGCAATGCCGATAATCGGCTCAGCGAGTTTGCGATACCGCGTCAACACCACACCGAGCGGCACGGCAACCGCAATGGCGATGCCCATGGCAATAGCAGATAACAGTACGTGCTCTTGAAAAGCGATCCAAATCTCTTCTTGTCGTTCGATAAACGTTTGCAATAATTCCATTGTACCCCTCCTTGGTGGAAAAACAGCGGCAGATGGATAGCCGCTTGGTCATCGTGTTATTCCTTCCTTGGTGAAACAATCGTTGGCAGATGGACTAGTTTTCCCCCTTTGGGGAAAAGCGACGGGAAATGAGCCGCGACTTCATCATGGTATGCCATTCGGCAGAAAGGCGGCGGGTCAGCCGCCACTTCGTTCTCGGCTGAAACCGGCCGCCAACCGGATGAGTGATTTCAGCGGCTACTTTTCAAACAAGCAGTCGCATCCCCTTGTCCATAAACCACTTATCAGCAGTTCAACCCTTATTTTAATCGAGCCATCGTTTCAAGCGGTTTGCCAACAAGATGGACAGAAACGGGACATTCCTCTCCACCTATATCTCATTCATTTTTTTATGCATGTTGTTGAAATGTCCACTCAGCAAGCGCGCGCATCATGCTTGAGCGCGTAATACCGCCGACAAGACGGTCGCCGTCGAGCACCGGAATGATGCGCACATCCGAGTCTTGGAACAAAGCAGCGACGTCGGTGACACCCGCTTCTTTTTGTAATGTCGTCACATCGTAATCAGCGATATCCGCAACAAGCAAATGTTCCTCATTGTATCGTTGTTCGATTTGTTTGAGTGTCACGATGCCGAGAAACGAGCGCTTTTTATCGACGACAACCAAACTGTCTACTTTTCTCGCTTTCATTAGCCGGAACGCTTCAGCTAAGCCACGCCGTGGCGAAATCGTTGCGACGTCATCGGACATTAAATCTTCCGCTGTTGGCACGGCTGTTTGGCGAGTTCGCATTTGCAGCCGGTCTTCACCAATAAATTCGCGGACAAACGAGTTCGCTGGTCGCCGAAGCATTTGGTCTGGCGTCGCAAACTGGACGATTTCACCGTCTTTCATCAGCGCAATCCGATCGGCAATTTTAATCGCTTCGTCCATATCATGGGTGACAAAGACAATCGTTTTGTGAATCTCCTCTTGCAAACGGATGATGTCATCTTGCAGCTGTTCACGGCTGATCGGGTCGAGAGCGCTAAATGGCTCGTCCATCAAAATGATGTCCGGTTCAGCAGCCAAGGCGCGGACGACACCGACGCGTTGCTGTTGGCCGCCGCTGAGCTCCGACGGATAGCGATGCTTGAACGTCGCTGGATCTAAGCCGACGAGCTCAAGCAACTCATCGACCCGCTTTTCATAGGCGTGTTTTTCCCATTTTTTCAGCTTCGGCACGAGCGCGATGTTTTCCGCGATCGTCATATGTGGAAACAAGCCGATTTGCTGGATGACATAGCCGATGTTACGCCGCAGTTCGACCGGATCAAGCTCAGAAATGTCTTGTCCATCGATATACACTTTTCCCGATGTCGGCTCGATTAAGCGGTTGATCATCCGCATCGTTGTCGTTTTCCCGCAGCCGCTCGGCCCGATGAGGGCAACCAGCTCTCCTTTACGGATTTCAAGATTGATATTTTTTAAGGCAACGAACCCATCTTCATACTGTTTTGTTACGTTTTCAAACCGAATCATCCACATTCCTCACTTTCTAGTCGATCAGTCCTTCCGATTTCAAGAAGTCAATCGCCACCTTGCGCGGCTGTTTCCCTTCTAAGTTCACTTCGCCGTTGAGTTCCATCATTTTTTCGTCAGTTAAAATATTCGCTAGTTGATTGAGTTTTTCTTCCAATCCCGGGTTGGCATCCAACACTTCTTGGCGGATGATCGGTACGGCGTAGTATGGCGGGAAGTACTGTTTATCGTCTTTGAGCACAACGAGGTCATATTTCTTAATACGGGCATCCGTCGTGTAGGCCGTGATGACATCAATCTTTCCATTTTTCGCTGCTTCGTATTGCAAGTCTGGATCGATGTTGACCGTTTTCTTGAAGTGGAATCCGTACGTATCGACAAGCCCATCATAGCCGTCGCTTCGCTCAAAAAACTCGGCGTCTGACCCAAATGTGAGGGAAGATGAATGGTTCACTAAATCGGAGTACGTTTTAACTCCGAGCTTTTCAGCAAGGTCTCTCCGCATCGCTAATGCATACGTATTGTTAAATCCGAGTGATTTGAGCCAAGCGATGTTGTATTTTTCCTTATATAATTTCTTCGTTTCATTGTAGATTTGTTCGGGCGTTTTCGTTGGATCGTACGGCTGTTTTAAAATGTTTAAATACCCTGTCCCTGTATATTCAACATACATGTCGATGTCCCCGTTTTCAATGGCTTGCTGCAACATAAAGGCACCGCCTAAACTTTCCTTCACCTCGACATCCAAATCGGTGTTGGCTTTCACATATTCAGCTAGTACATGCGTCAAAATCATCTGTTCGGTAAACTTCTTTCCGGTAATCACGATTTTCCCTTTCGCATCACTTTTTCCGCTGCAGGCGGCCAATCCTAAAACAAGCCCGACAGCGAGCAAAGACATGAACCATTTTCGCAACATAATTCCTCCTTTTTCTGCTAGTATCATAGGGGAGAAGAGAATAAAAAAAGCGGCAAAATGACGCGGAGGGGTGAAAAGCGTCATAATAAAAGGGTAACGTAATATGGGGGTAGCTGGCAAATTTGGTATCGGCCGATCTGTCCGTCTGTCGCTTGCTCTTGTAGTGATCAGTGTTCTCTCCTCCTTGATGCTTATAAATGCTCGGGAATGCTCTCAGATCCTCTCGAATACTCCGAACTCAAGATATTCTGGTTGACCCCAATGTTACCGCCGCCCCGTCAGTTTACCGGTCTCCCGAGCGGGCTCGCCAAGCTCGCCTTCGTCATCGCCGAAAGCTTGCAGCCCATGGCCAAGAAGATGAAGCAGCGCCAAACAGCAGGCGGCCAAGAGGTGGCCCTCGGGCGGCTGTTGTTCGGATGTTTCGAGACATAGTTTGCGATTGTGTGAAGAAGAGGAGCTCCAATTGCGAAATGAGGTGAGCGAAATAATGAATAGAATGGATGGCCTCGTACGAACAGTGGGGAATCGTGAAAGAAAAGATACATATTGCGAAGCGAATGCTGACGCAAGAGATATAACGTGAAGGCGATTAGTGAACTGACCCGATTGTCGGTGGCAGTGGTGGGAAAACTGAAAAAGTAGAAGATCCATGTGAGGACACTAAGAAGCAAGATTCGTTTGTCGTCGACCTCCAATCGTGCAAAAACCCCAGGGGGTCGACGACATTTGTGTTTGTCACTGGGTTCCTACAGCTATCGCAGGCGAGCGTTATTGACGGAATTTTTTTACTGTGTTATTCTGAAGGCAACAAGGGATGAAAAAACTTGATATAACAGCACTTTTTGGGTTTGTATCGTACCTATGAGGGATTGAAACTCTGTCGATGAACTGAATTTTTATTTCGCCTGCGGTTTTTATCGTACCTATGAGGGATCGAAACGCCTCTGCTTATAAATAAAGAAAGAAGGAATTATAGAAAGCAGGGTATTCTCATGAGACTGACCATTACCATGAATGGGCGGCAGGGTCCTGTGTCGCTGCCGCTTCATTATCAGCATTTGTTGCAAGGGCTATTGTATCGATCACTAGAAAGTAAACAACTCGCGACGTTTTTACATGAGATTGGATTCCGCCATGAGAAGCGGTCTTTCAAACTGTTTACGTTTAGCCGCCTTTTTGGACGACATGAAGTGGACCGGGTGAAGAAAACGATACGGTTTTTGGACGAATTCCAATGGCATATCGATACGATCCTTCCAGAGTTGACCGAGCAACTCGGGCAGCAGTTGTTGCTGCGGCGGGAGATTTGGCTTTACGATCAGCCGGTTGAAGTCAAAAGTGTGAAAATGGACAAGGTTGAGATCCGTCAAAGCACAATCGAGGTGGCTATGCTTTCTCCGCTAACTGTATACAGCACATATGAGACGATCGATAGAAGAAAGAAAACTCATTTTTTCGGGCCGGATGATGAGGTATTTCCCCATCTCATTGAGCTGAATTTTCGCCATAAATATCAAGCGTACTATGGTGTCCCGCCGGTGGAGAGATTGTCAATTCAACCCGTTCATGTCCACCAACGCCATCGCGTTGTGACACTATTCAAAGATATGTATATTACAGGGTGGTTGGGGCATTACCGTCTCTCCTCTTCTCCCGAGCAGTTGACGTTTTTATACCACGTTGGCCTGGGCAGCCGAAATTCCCAAGGGTTCGGCATGTTCTGCCTAACGGGTAAATAATTCGATTCCTCTATTGTCGTCGACCTCCAATCGTGCAAAAACCCCAGGGGGTCGACGACATTTGTTTTTGTCACTTGGCTCCTACAGCTATCACGGGTGAGTGTGATTGACAGAATTTTTTGACCGTGTTATTCTGAAGGTAACATGGGATGAAAAAGCTTGATATAACAGTACTTTTTGGGTTTGTATCGTACCTATGAGGGATTGAAACTCAGCTATCTTGCATATTCGTTGAACAGAACAAAAGTTTGTATCGTACCTATGAGGGATTGAAACTGGATTTCGAGGAATTGCGAAACCACTTGATGGAGCTAGGGTTTGTATCGTACCTATGAGGGATTGAAACTACCAAACAAACCATGCTTTTTTCTCTTCATTGTCGTTTGTATCGTACCTATGAGGGATTGAAACAAAATTTATTAACTGGAAGAACGAAGCGGTTAGCAGAGTTTGTATCGTACCTATGAGGGATTGAAACTTACGACGAGTACACATATGACCCGAACGCCGGGGGTTTGTATCGTACCTATGAGGAATGGAAACCCCTCACCGAGTCCGCGCATTTTTTCTCCTAAACCCCGTTTGTATCGTACCTATGAGGAATGGAAACTTTATCGATTTTGGAGATGGAGCATATCATGTCATCATCAATTTATAAAACACTCTTGTTGTGGTTTTTTATTTTGCGAAAACATCAAATGAAACTTTCGTGGAGAGTGGAATGAAAGAAAGAATTTTATGTTAAAGGATGATGATGTATGAATAATAGAATACAACAATTCTGGAATGATTTTTGTAAGGCAACTGGTCAGGAGGGGATTGAATATAAAGATGCCTTTCAGTTTGGAGCTTTTCCTGATCGGTTGGCTGATTTAGTTGTTAAAGGAAAGAAAACAGCGACAACTTCAGGCTACGTGTTTTATGAGTTAGAAAAAGAACCTATCCCTAAAGCTGGTGAATATTATATTGTTTTGGATGGTCAGGGAGAGCCAGTCGCAGTCATTCAAATTCAATCCGTTGAAATTGTTCCGATGAATGAGGTGACAGAGGAATTTGCTTTAGCGGAAGGCGAAGGAGATTATCGTTCTTGGTGGGATGCACACGAAAAATTTTTTACCGAATCATTAAAAGAATACGACATGGAATTTTCACCAGATATGTTAGTTGTATGTGAACGATTTAAAAAAGTATATCCGAAATAAGGCGGTTAATTTAAAGAAATGATTTAGAGCATCTGAATAATGAGGTGACCCCTGTCAAGGAGTCAGGAATAAAAAAGCGGATGTAAACAGCCTGGGTTCTGTATTCATAAGGACTCAGGTTGTTTCGCTTTTTGCAAACTTTTTAAACTCTGCACCATGTGTTTTCTGTGAAAGTGTGTGCCCCTTAGTTCCTCATTTCCATGCCTAGGTAAGGAGCAAACCTTGCTCATGGGTTTTTTTATTTTTTCATAGAAAAATCCCCTCCATAGTAAACAGATCCGCGGGCTTTCTTTTTCTGTCTACTATAAGGGGATCATCTCATTTCTTTACGGACACCTTCTTTGCGTTCGATTCCGACAAGACGCTTAGTGCCGACTATGAAGGCGATGTGTCCAAGTGGTGAGTTTTTCTTTCATCTCTTTGCGCCACACGCTTGATGAACGACGATGGGCATAGCCGACTAAGGCGCCGGTGACAATGAGCAAGAGGCTGGAGAAGGCAAAAATGTAGGCGATGGAAAATAGACTGGCGATGGCACCTGCAGCGGTAGGACCGGTCAAGTTGCCGAGAAAACGGCTGCTGGCGGTGACGCCGAACACCCGCCCTTGAATGCGGCTTGGGCTTTGCACATTGATGAGTGCCTGAATGGCTGGCCATACGCCGCCGACTACCAGCCCTTGCAAGAAGCGCCACACGTACAGGGCGTAAATATTGTCTGTCCATACTTGCGGCAAGGCGAACAAACCGGACAGCACAAGCAGTATCGGTAATGTTTTCTCCTGCCCGATCCGGTCGCCGAGTTTTCCTAAGTACGGCGCGCCGATGATCGTCGCAATGCCGGTGATGGATGAGGCGAGGCCGGACAGAAATGCAAGATTGCTTGTGTTGCCGACTAACGATTGGACAAAAATGGTCATCATCGAATTGACGCCAAGAACGGCGATTTGTACAAGAAACGTAGCGATAAACAAGATGATGAGCGGCCGATGTTCGAACACTTCCTTGAAGCTCGCTTTGTTCTTTTTCGTCTGCGGCACGACCGGATCTTTTTCGAGCCAAAACATTACAGGCAAGAGCGTAAGCAAGATGCAAAGCCCGGTCACCAAAAACACCGGACGGAAGCCAAATAGGTCGGATAAAGCGCCGCCGATGAGCGGTCCGATAATGTTGCCGGCGATACTTCCGGTTTGCAGTGTTCCGAGTGCCTCGCCGCTATGGTCTTTTGGAACGATGCGGGCCAAATAGGAAAACGAGACGGTGATGAATCCCGAGAAAAAGCCAACAAGAAATCGGAGCACAAGCAGTACCATCGGCGATGCGGCAAACGCCATGCAGGCGGTGAGGAGGCCCATGCCGATTCCAGCGCGAATCAAATTGGCGCGCTGGCCGTATTTATCGGCAAACATGCCCCAAATCGGTGCCATAATCGCAGCCGATAAAAAGGTGGCGGAAAAGACGAGCCCTGTCCACATGCTTAAGGCATGATGTTCAGTGACACCCATTTGCCATAGGAAGAGCGATAAAAAGGGAATGACCATGGTCATTCCAGCCGAAACCATAAAATTGCACAGCCATAAAATGCGGACGCTTCGCTTCCAGTCCATGGGAGGTCATCTCCTGAATTATTTCGTTTCTCTAATCATTCTACTACAATGGAAAAATAGAGGAAATGATTTTGCTCATCCATGGCGGGAAATCAACTAGAGCGGAACAAACCAATCCCCCTTGCCAGGTGGGGCAAGGGGGTCATCTATGTGAAAAGGGGGGGAGGGGGAGATTAGGCGTTCGTCGATTGGGCTTCCTTCCATTTCGCTAATTCACGTTCCACTTCTTCCTCAAACGGCACAGGGGACAACACAGCGTTCGTTCCGAATCGAGCAGCGGACGCTTCGGCTTCTAACGCGATGACGCGTTCTTCCATGCGGGCGAAGCCGCGCAGCGCCTCATCGGCAGAAAACGAAGCGAGTGTCGTGTCGATTTGTTTTAACGCTTTGGCAGCATTGACGCGTGCGGTGAGCTCTAGCTGTTTGGCGGCAAGCTCGTCATATCGTTCGCGCAGCTGATTGAGGCGGCGGACGATTTCGGCTGTTTTTGCTTTGATCGTTTCATATTGTTGCTTGTAGGTTTCTAGTTTCTTCTCATACAGCAGTTTGTCGCCCAATGCCAACTTGGCGACGGCTTCTTCGTTGCGTTCGAGCGCCAACTTGGCTTGACGATTCCGCTTTTCCACCGTTTCTTCCGCTTGCGCGATGAGCGTTGCATAACGCTGTTCGGTGACCCATTGTTGGGCGAGCGCTTGGCGCCCTTGTTCGAGTTGTTGTTCGAGTTCGCGTAAATATTGTTTCGTCATGGCGATCGGATCTTCCCATTGATCGATTTGTTCGTTCACTTCAGCGAGAACGATTGTTTTGATCCGGCGGAACACACCCATTTGTTTTGCCCTCCTTTTGTACAATTTTTTCCCATTCATCGAGCCAGTCGGTGGAAATGGGTGCGGTTGTTGGTTTCCATGTTTCCGCGGCTACTGATTTTCGCGTTTGATGGCGTCCGAAGGCATATACGGCGGCCAGCGCCAATCCGAGTAACACCCATTTCGGCAACAGGGCGGCGATCCCTAAGGTGATAAGCGCCCAGCCAATCCAGCGCTTCGATCGCTTCGCCACAAGCCATATCGCGCCAACGCCGACAAGCAGCAGTGGGATGAACCACATGAGCAAGCCGGGAATCAACCAGCCTGCGCGCGGCTCTACACGAAAGATCAGGTGGTGATGCCCAAAGCCGCCGTGCATGCCGTCAAACAGAACACTTAGGCGCCTGTACACGATCACTTCATGTGGCGTGAGCACATGAAATAGGCTGACCCCGGCGAGCACAATAAGGGCGAGCAGAGCGAGCGCTCGAAGTTTCTTCAATATCGACACCTCCTTTTTCGGTGGTGGACTAGCTTACAGTTTGCATTGTAGTAGGCGAAGGAGAAAATTAGGTGAAAAGCGAAATCTTTTTAAACTGATTGTGGATAGAGAATGAAAGGTGTCCCGTTCTATAGGGGACACCTTTCGTTGTGATAAAAAAAGCTGTGGGTTAAGCGGGCAGGAGGACAAGAAATTCTGTCCCTTGGCCGAGTTGGCTTTGAACGTGGATCGTACCACCATGGGCGTCGACGATCCATTTGGCGATCGATAGTCCCAGACCGTGGCCACCTTGTTGGCGGGAGCGCGCTTTGTCGACACGGTAGAAGCGGTCGAAAATCCGGCCCATATCTTCCGGCGGAATGCCGATGCCGGTGTCTTTGACAGAAAGGACGAATTGTTTCGGTTCGGTGCGGATCGACAGCGTCACATTCCCGCCTTCTGGGGTGTATTTGATGGCGTTATCAAGCAAAATGTATAGCAGTTGCGTCAACTTGTCCGGATCGGCTGTCACCATCGCCTGCTCCGGGGCGTGAAAATTCATTGTGATCTGTTTTTTCGCTGCCAGCTCCGAGATGAGCTGGAATGTTCGCTCAGCGTGCGGGCGGAAGTCAAACGTTTGTTTCGCCAGCTCCAACGCGGCATGTTTTGCATCCGCGCGGGCGAGCGTCAAGAGGTCGTTCATCAACTTCGTGATCCGCTTCAACTCTTCACGAAGGCGATCGAGCAGACGGTGGGCCAATTCGTTTTTCATCACATCTTCTTCCAGTGTGAGCGCCTCAACGGATGAAAAGACGACACTAAGCGGCGTGCGCAACTCATGCGAGGCGTCGGCGACAAACTGGCGCTGCCGCTCGTACGCTTCTTCAATCGGCACGAGAGCTCGCTTGGACATAAAGAAACTAAGCGCCACCCCGACGGCGAGAAACAGAATGGCAAGACCGATGAGCACGATCAGCAGCCAATGAAACACTCCAAAAAACGATGTCACGTCCATCCCGATATAAAGCATGCCGACGACATCTCCCCGAATGACGAGCGGGTGGGCGGCGGTGAGCACTCGCCAATCACGCGCAGCGTCGCGGGCTAGGCCCGGCATATGTTTAGGCAATGATACGGTCAGATAGACTGGGGTCTGTTCGTTCGTGTCCAGATGAGACAAGGCGCTTAAAAAATACGGGCGCAGGCGCCGGTGGACTTCATCCCCGGCGAGCAGACGGCCGGTTGGGCTGATGACGTAAAAAAAGAGTTGATCTTCGCTGAACAGCACGAGACTTTGGTCATCGAACAAGTCAAAATTGCTTTGTTTTAACAAAAACTGTTCAATGGTATTGGCCTCCTGTTCGGCGAGGCGAGTGATGCGCTGCTCTTGCTCGGATGTCGTGATCCAATAAAACAAGGCGGCGGCAATAACGACAAACAAAGCGAGAAATAAGGTGAAAATGCCGCTATAAAGCGCGGTCAGCCGCCAATGAGTGCGGCGGAACAAGTCCGCGTTACCTAAACGGCGCAGCCATTGGCGCCACTCGTTCCAGTTATTTATCAATTTTATATCCCACTCCCCGCACCGTTTGGATGACATCGTCTTTCAACTTTTTACGAAGCAATTTAATCGTCGCGTCAATCGTTTTCATGGATACATCAGCGTCCCATCCCCAGACGCGGTCTAGGATCGTCTCGCGCGGCACAACTTGGCCTTGGTTTTGGACGAGAAGATCGAGAAGCTGAAACTCGCGCGGGGTAAGGGAAATTTCCTCATTATTGCGATGCAGCGTATGGCTTGTTCGATTCAAGGTGAAGCCGTGAAAAGTTACTGTTTCCTCTTGAAGCGGGACGAACGTGCGCCGAGCGAGCGCTTTTAAGCGGGCAACAAGTTCATCAATTTCAAACGGCTTAACCAAATAATCATCCGCCCCAGCTTCAAGCCCGGTGACGCGGTCTTGCACTGCGTCTTTTGCCGTCAGTATCAAAATGGCGCCCGTATAACCATTTTGCCTCAATCGTCGGCAAATATCGACTCCATCGCCGTTTGGGAGCATCCAATCGAGCACGACGACATCGTAAAACTCCGCCATCGCGTAGTCGTACGCGTCTTCTCCTTCTTGTACCCAGTCGATATGGTCAATCCCTTTTTTCTTTAACAAATGGACGATTAGTTCCCCTAAGTGGAGATCATCTTCGGCGAGCAATACTTTCATGGCCGTTCCTCCCGTTTCCCATCATTTCTTTTATCATAACAAAGATGCGTGAAAAAAAGGTGAAAATCAGAAGGGAAGGGAGGAGTCACTCCGAAGAGATGGTTTCTTTCACTATTTTTTCACTTTTCTTGACTATGATGATGGGGGAAGAGGAAATGGGAGGAACAGAAGATGCGATTGAGCTCTAGTATGACGCCGACAGCTAAGTGTCGGACTGGGTGGTCTTCGCTATGCGTGCGACCGATAGATGTCGGCGATAGGATGGTGTTTCATCCGCCTTTTCGCTGTTTCGCCAGAATGCGAGCCAATCTGTCTAATGCTTGGTTATCGATGACGATTCATCATCAAGGAGGAGAAGAGCTATGGACATGATGACATTCGAACCAACACCACCCCCACAACTGAAACGACGCGGTCGTTTCGTGTCATGGCTGGCGGCTTCTGTCGCGGGAGCGGTGATCGGCAGCGTGGCGACATGGTATGTGGCGCCCAAATGGCTGAATCAAGGAAACGTCGCCCAAACCCAATTGACCCAAACGAATGGGAAAAAAAGTGAAACATTGCCGTTGCAGCCGACTGCGAGCACAAACACGAATATGATCGCGGCGATCAACGAAGTGGCTGATGCTGTCGTTGGGGTCATCAACATCCAGAAGCAAGCGGATTTTTTCTCTAACCAAGTGCAAAATACAGAAGCGGGAACAGGTTCGGGCGTGATTTTCAAAAAAGATGGCAATACGGCATACATTGTGACGAACAACCATGTCATTGAAGGAGCGAACGAAGTCGAAGTGGCACTTGCGAACGGAAAAAAAGTGAAAGCGGACATCGTTGGCGCCGATGCGTTAACCGATTTGGCCGTCTTGAAAATTCCGGCCAATGGCGTAACGAAAGTAGCGAGTTTCGGCGACTCGTCAAATGTACCAATCGGCGAACCAGTCGCGGCAATCGGCAATCCGCTTGGCCTTGACTTGTCGCGGACGGTGACGGAAGGGATCGTCAGCGGCAAACGGACGATGCCCGTATCCACCTCAGCGGGTAATTGGGAAATCGATGTCATCCAAACCGACGCGGCGATCAATCCGGGCAACAGCGGCGGTGCGCTCATTAACAGCGCCGGGCAAGTCATTGGCATCAACAGCATGAAAATTGCCCAAACGGGTGTTGAAGGACTCGGCTTTGCCATCCCGAGCGAAAACGCCCAACCGATCGTCGAGCAGCTCATGAAAGATGGAACAGTCAAGCGCCCGTACCTTGGTGTCCAACTCGTCGATGTCGCTGATTTGTCTGCCGACGTACGCAACGACGAACTGAAACTTCCATCAAGCGTGACACAAGGCGCTGCTGTCACCGCGGTCGAACCGTTCTCGCCTGCGGCCGAGGCCGGGTTGAAGTCGAAAGATGTCATCGTGGCAATCAATGGGGATAAAATCGACAGCGTCAGCGCCTTGCGCAAATATTTGTATACAAAAACATCGGTAGATGAACGCATCAAACTGACCATTTATCGCGATGGATTCGAGACAACCGTTTCGGTGACGCTCAAAACCAAACAAAACAATCAATCATAAGAAAATAACGCCTCTTTTCGGCTGTATCAGCTGGGAAGGGGCGGTTTTTTATTTGAAAAGCCCCCCTGCGAATACAATCGACTTGACGGTGGTGATCACGCATCTTTACTGCAGGATCGACGAAAAGACTCTGAATAGCGCGGAGGAACCACTACAGCACTTAGGATGTGTAGGATGACGGCTTCGATTCCCTTCTGGTACATACAGCAACGAGGTGAGAAGGAGAATGGGAAGCAGATGAAGGAAGCTGAGATTCCATCCAATGTGGTGAGATGCTCAAATCCTCGGTCGGCGTCCGGTTATATTGCTGATCTGAAAAGGAGTGTGTGGTAGACTTGGTAGGTAGTTTAACGTTGTTTCAAATAGTTTCTCTTTGAAGCGAAGACAAGGGGGGATGAATCAGGAGGTGTCTTATTCACAAAAACGAACTTGCATTCTATAACAAGATTATCCTATCAAGTAGAGAAGGAGGGAATATCATACCCTTATAGCCAAAAAATATTTCTCTGAGTATCAAAGGAGAATTGGGGACGTTTGATGTCTGTGACTAGGAAGCTATCCGTGTAAGGTTTTCATGAGTTTCAACATAACAACAGTGTTCGAACAGCATATTTTTACATAATGAAAAACAAATCTGTCTGTTTATTTAACAGAATGTATAATGAAATTAACGATCTGATAATATAGAATATTTTTTGAATTTTGTCTTTATTAAATATTCTATGAATGGATGGGGGTTCTATGAGTGAAGCATGACATTTTTTCAAAAGACCCACGCTATAAAATAGCTCGCAAGGAAGTTTGGATTGGGATAGGTTTGGTGATTTTCAATTTTATTTGGTGGTATGGTTTTGCTTATGGATTAGGATCTGTACCTGCTAACCAATACAGCTATATCTTTGGATTTCCTGCTTGGTTTTTTTACAGCTGTATCCTTGGTTTAATTGTTATGTCCTTGCTTGTTTTCACTGTTGTTAAATTCTTTTTTAAAGAAGTTCCGTTTGACGAGGACGAAATCGATGGAGAAGGGAGGGGGGTAAAATGAATTGGGAAGTAATTATACCATTAATCATATTCCTTTTGATCACTTTTAGCGTTGGGGTCTGGGCGAATAAATATGTCAGTAAAACTAATTCCTTCCTTCAGGAATATTTTTTAGGGAGCAGGGAATTAGGTGGGTTTATTTTAGCCATGACTATGATGGCTACATATGGTAGTGCCAGTAGTTTTATTGGAGGACCGGGTGTTGCTTATACGACGGGATTAGGTTGGGTTTTGTTGTCAATGGCACAACTACCAGCAGGATACTTTGTGTTAATGATTCTTGGAAAGAAGTTTGCTATTGCAGCAAGAAAGTATCAAGCAATTACCTTAATCGATTTTTTGAAATCAAGATATGAAAGTAAATGGGTTGTGCTACTCTCCGCTTTAAGCATCATTATCTTCTTATTTTCAGCAATGGCTGCTCAATGGGTAGGGGGAGCTAGATTAATTGAATCGTTAACAGGTTTGTCCTATACAACAGCACTATTTATTTTTGCTGTTTCTGTGTTGGTCTATGTTATAATTGGTGGTTTTCGGGCTGTGGCTATGACGGATGCTATTCAGGGAACCGTTATGTTTATTGGTACTTTCATTCTACTCATTGCCACCATCGTTGCCGGTGGAGGAGTATCAAACATTATCTCAGAGCTAGCGACAGAAAATCCAAATTTAATAACGCCATTTGGTGCGGAAGGAGAACTTACTCCATTATATGTATCTTCATTTTGGATTTTAGTAGGTGTTGGAGTTGTCGGATTGCCACAGATCACAGTTCGAGCCATGTCTTATAAAAACGCTAAGGCGATGCATCGAGCAATTATTATTAGTACCGTATTTGTTGGTTTTATTATGCTTGCTATGCATCTAATTGGAGTTTTTGCACGAGTAATTATACCAGGTGTAGAGATAGGCGATAAGGTAATGCCATTGCTTACCCTTCATGTTCTGCCTGCTTGGTTAGCAGGGATTATATTGACTGCTCCATTGGCTGCTATTATGTCTACAGTAGACTCTTTGTTAATATTGGTTAGTTCTTCTATAGTGAAGGATGTTTATCTAAACTACATCAAACCGGAAGCAACGGAGAAACAAATTAAAACAGCAAGTTTTGGAGTAACAACGATTATTGGAATACTAGTTTTTCTGATGGCATTAAGTCCTCCAGATTTGTTGATTTGGCTAAATCTTTTCTCTTTTGGCGGTTTAGAGGCTGCGTTTATTTGGCCAGTTATTCTAGGACTGTATTGGAAAAAGGGGAATAAATACGGAGCCATTGCTTCCATGATTGTTGGTGTTGGCTCGTATATTGTCATTCACACATACTTTGGCAATTTATTCGGTTTACACACCGTAGTAGTGCCTGTTCTTTTATCATGCATTGTTTATGTGCTTACTAGTCTAATTACAAATAAAACGATGGGAATGAAAGTAGACTATGGGTTAAGTCATCAAACAAAGGAGGTTTAATTCATGAATAATTATGTTACGGATTCTACCCTTCGCCTTCTTCGAGATAGGGAGGAAGTAGTTAAGCTTACACAGGCACTTGTGCGAATTCCAAGTGTGTATCGGCCAGGAGATCCTGAGGGGAATGAACAAAAAGTGGCTCAATATGTAGCGAATTATTTAAAACAGATGGGAGTAGAGGTGCATATAGAAGAAGTAGAACCGGGACGCCCTAATGTTATCGGTATTATCGACTCTGGAAAGCCGGGGAAAACCATTCTTTTTGAGGGACATACAGATGTAGTAACAGAAGGGGATAGAAGTGCATGGACTTATGACCCTTTCGGAGCGGAAATTGTTAATGGGAGAATTTATGGGAGGGGCACAAATGACACAAAAGGAAATTTAGCTTGTATGATCACCGCTGTTCATTCTTTATTGAGGGAGAAAGAACAATGGAAAGGAAAAATTATACTTTGTATTCCTTGTGATGAAGAAGGAATGATGATCGGGATTAAACACTTTATCCAAAGAGGTTGGGCGAAGGGGGTTGATGGTGCGATTATTTGTGAGCCGGAAGAAAATCAAGTATGTATTGCGCAAAAAGGAGCGATGAGGATTGTTATTCGTGTATATGGAAAGATGGCACATGGGGCGATTCCTTTAAGTGGTATAAATCCAAACACAAGAATGGCGAAATTAATATGTGAGTTAGAACAACTAGAGAAACGAGAAAAAGAAAGATTAGGGAAACATCCGTTGCTTGGCTGGCCAAGTATTACTCCAACCATTTTGAAAGCACCTGTGCATGGGGATGCCCAAATAAATGTAATTCCTGATCAATGTATGACGACGCTGGATATACGAACGATTCCGGGACAGGATCACGAAGAGCTCTGTGAAGAAATTCAGCGCATCTTTGAACGGTTAGCCAAGGAAGATCCAGATTTTAAAGGGGAATTTGAAGTCATTGAAAACAGACCATGGACGAAAACGAGTAAAGATGAGCCAATTGTAAAGGCAGTGGCAGAAGCAGTGAGGAGAGTAACGAAAAAAGAACCTTATTACAATGGTGTACCCGGAGCGACGGATGGTACCTTTTTACACCTGGAAGGCATACCTATTGTAACTATTGGAGCAGGAGATCGTGAAATTCCTCATCAAGTTGATGAGTACGTAGAGATTGATGAACTCGCTGAAACGACTGAAATCTATAGAACAGCAGCTTTGCTGTTCTTAAATGAAGAGGTTTAGAGAATGAGGGAGTTTCGGATAGCAGTTCTTCCAGGTGATGGAATAGGTCCTGAAGTAATGAATGAGGCGTTAAAAGTTTTACGGATACTCAAAGATAAAGATTACACATTTCAATTTCATGCAGATATGTTTTTGTGGAATTCAGAGTATTACTTGCAGCATGGGAGAATGATGCCAGAAAACGGTCTAGATATATTAAAGAATTACGATGCCATCTTGTTCGGTGCTATCGGAGACCCACGTGTGCCTGATGATATATCTGTGTGGGAATTGATTATGCCAATACGGAAAAGGTTTTGTCAATATGTGAATCTTCGACCTGTGAAAAAACTGAAGGGAATTCCTGAACAATTTATCCATCAAGAACGCCCTATCAATTTTGTAATAGTAAGAGAAAATGCAGAGGGTGAATATTCTAATAGTGGAGGAAGAATATATCAGGGAACTGATCAAGAAATAGCTGTTCAAAATACAATCATCACAAGGAAGGGAACAGAGAGAATAGCAAGATATGCATTTCAATATGCTAAAAAACATGGTTATCAAAAAGTTATAAATGCAACAAAGTCAAATGCGGTAGTCCACTCGATGAAATTGTGGGACGAGGTGATTGAGCATGTTGCCAGCGAATATCCAGATATTCAATTAGAAAAGTACTATATTGATGCTTTAGCTGCATACTTTGTTCAAAGACCTGATACACTTCAAGTTATTGTCGCCTCTAATTTATTCGGTGATATCCTTTCAGATTTAGGCTCTGCTTTAGTAGGGGGACTAGGTATATCGCCTTCCGCTAACATCAACCCGGAAGGGGTATTTCCATCGATGTTTGAGCCGGTACATGGGTCAGCCCCAGACATTGCGGGAAAGGGAAAAGCGAATCCGATTGCCCAAATTTGGTCAGCAGCGCTAATGCTTCAATCTTTAGGTAGAGAGGATTTAGCTAGTATTATCTTAAAAGCAATTGAAAAGGTAACCGAGCACGGAGAAAAATTGACAGAGGATCTTGGTGGCAATTCAACAACCGCTGAAATGGGAGAAGAAATCGTTCGACAAATAGTCAAAATAATGGGCTAAAGGTAGAGAGGTGAGATCAATTGTGTATGCGCTTTCTAGACAAAGTCGTTATCGTAACAGGAGCAGCAGGAGGTATGGGGAAAGCAGCCGTAAAGCGTTTTTTAGATGAGGGGGCACATGTTGTGGCCCTCGACCTTTATCCTAAAGGGATACCGGAGACAGCCGATCACTTTTATCCATTGGCTGTAGACGTAACAAATGAAGAAAAAGTAAAGCAAGTATTTCAGGAGATTCGAAATCAGTTTGGCAAAATAGATGCACTTGTCAACTTTGTAGGGATAGCACAACAAGCTGAACCGATTGAACAAGTGTCTTTAAATAAATGGATGAAGATTTTAAATACAAATGTTACTTCTTTATTTTTGCTTTGTAAAGAAGCGGTTCAGATTATGAAAGATACACGAAACAAAGGGGCAATTGTTAATGTTGCTTCCATTTCTGTCGTCCGACCAAGACCGGGATTGCAATCCTATATCGCTTCTAAAGGTGCAGTTGTGTCCTTTTCTCAAGCTCTAGCTCTTGAACTGGCCCCTTACCAAATTAGAGTCAATGTGATTCATCCAGGACCGTGTGATACTGATATGTTAGGAGAATTTGCAGCTCTCGGATCTGATGTGAATGTGGTGAAGGAGGAAATATTCAAAAAAAGCATTCCGTTAGGGGAATTAATCCAACCAGAGGATGTAGCGAGTACCGCTTTATATCTTTGCTCAGACGAGGCACATATGATTACAGGGAGTGTTATTCATGTCGACGGTGGACGCGGTATATGAGGAATCCATGTTTTGTTGATTTATATCCAGCAGGGTCATAACAAGATATAAAACTGTTGCAGATAGGGAGTAGATACTCCAAGAAAAAATTTTAATAGGGGCGAAAGTATTATCATCGCCCTTTCTTATGATGGGTTGAGATAATCACTCATTATATACAGGCGCATTGAAAAATCAACATTTGTCCTCGCCTGCACAGAACTTCTTGCCCTGCAACCTAGTTTGCAGATGGCATCTACGGGATCTTTGGAGCAATTGCTATTTGGATTGCAGGATGATGCGGGAGGTTAACTCTTCATCTTGCATATGTATATAGCAGTGCGATGCATATAAGGGGTTTTGCGATGATCATTATTTAAAGTAAGGGGATGGGCATGAAAAAACGAAAAATGTATGTAGATGGAAAATGGATCGATAGTAAATCAGGAGAGGCAATCACCGTTTTCAACCCTGCAAACTATGAGCCGATTGCTCAAGTTCCTCGTGGTAATAGCGAAGATGTAAATGATGCAGTTGAAGCTGCACGAAGAACATTTGAGTCACAGCAATGGAGGAACGTGAAACCGCATGAACGAGGTTATATTTTGCTTGAGATGGCTAAAAGAATACGAGAGTGTAAAGATGAGTTGGCACGATTAGAAACATTAGATGTCGGAAAGCCTTTGTCTCAGTCATATGCAGATGTGGAGGCAGCGGCACGATATTTTGAGTTTTACGGAGGGGTTGCCGATAAAATAATGGGGGAAACCATTCCAGTTGAGCCGGGAATATTAGATTATACTATTCGTGAACCGCTCGGTGTCACAGCACATATTATTCCATGGAATTATCCTATTCAAATTTCTTCAAGAAGTGCCGCAGCAGCAATCGCGGCAGGAAATGCTGTTGTCATGAAACCAGCTGAAGATGCTCCTTTAACTACGTTAAAGTTGGCAGAGTTTTTCGACGAACTAAACCTTCCAAACGGAATATTCAACGTAGTGACAGGATTTGGACATGAAGCAGGAGCAGCTTTGGCATCGCATCCAGATATTGACCATGTGACATTTACTGGATCGGTAGAAACAGGAATATCTGTTATGCAGGCTGCAGCTAAGAACGTCGTTCCTGTTACGTTAGAACTAGGAGGGAAATCTCCAAATATTGTATTTTCAGATTGTGATAAAGAGAAAGCTTTACATTGGATAGTAAAGTCAATTATACAAAACGCTGGTCAAACCTGTTCGGCTGGTTCTAGGCTCATTATTGAAAAATCGATCAAAGATTCGTTTGTAGAAGCTTTAGTAGAAAGATTTAAAAACATGACAATTGGTCCGGGTATAGAGGATGTTGATATTGGACCTATTATTTCAAAAAAGCAGTTTGACATCATACAGAATTTCCTTTCGATTGCAGAGAGAGAAGGGAAGATACTTGTAGGTGGACGGCGAGTAATGATTCCAGGAAATGAGAAAGGATATTATGTACAGCCCACTATTGTTGATGAAGTGGATGCAAATAGTCCATTAGCTCAGGAAGAAATTTTTGGACCTGTGTTAACGGTACTTACGTTTGAATCGGAAGAGGAAGCCATTCAAATGGCTAACGGGACTAAATTTGGGCTTGTGACAGGCATTTGGACATCAGATGTAAAGAGAGCTCATCGTGTTGCAGAAAGGGTTCAATCTGGACAGGTCTTTATCAATAATTATGGGGCAGGCGGAGGTATTCAAATGCCTTTCGGCGGATATAAACGAAGTGGGTTCGGGAGAGAAAAAGGACTAGAAGCATTGAGAAATTACACACAATTAAAAAATATAGCTTTGAAATACTCTGACTAGGCTTAATCGTTACTAGTTTTGTATTTGTGGCGATGATAAAGTCTTCATTATTTAACGTGGCGTTTGAATGGATTGAAAAGAGGGTGTCCTCAAATTCGTGCAATTTAGGAAAGTTTCTATAACAATAAATAAGCCAATTATCTAATTGATTGACGACCAAAAAAGAGACACGAACCGAACTCCTTGATTACAATAGGCGTATGCCCATCACGAGTCACAAGGAGGTTCGTGTCTCATGTGTATAACGACGAGATCTCACGAGGAGAGCTCAGTTGACCATTGAGATGAGTAAGTCTGCTCACCTACAGTTTCAATTGGGCAACGACTCCCGGAAGCGGCTGCACCACCATAATTTAATTTTTCCGATGCTCCATCCGGTTTCTGTTGTTTGAAGTGAATGAACACGCCAATACATGGGTGGATGGGACATAAACTGGAATTCCAAAAATCTGAAAAACCAAGAATCTCTTTCTAAGGAAGAGATTTTTTTGGCCTTTTTATTCGCTTCTTGCTCTTTTTCAAAAGTAACGTAGTATCCTGCAGACTTTTCCAATGCTCGATCTTGATATTCACACAGGATCGTCAAGCTGTTAGCCATTTGAGCATTCCCACCGTCCAACAGCGTTGCTCCTAAATGATCTGCCCGTACTTCCATCCACTGTGTGAATAGAGATTGGAAAGCAGGAAGCAGAAAAATCAAGAGCCAAAGGCTGAGAAAAACAAAGATTTGAGCATGTTCCAGCCAATTTTGGAAAGCTTTATAGAAAAGGAAAACACCAGCCAAAACCAACCCAATCAACAAAAATCGCAATAACTGTCCCATCAAGACATCTCGCTTTTTCACATGAATCGCCTCATGAGCCAAAATGCCTTCAATGGCTTCATGGGGAAGTTTCAGCGTTTCTGAAGTCAACGCTACCAATGATCGACCAATATTCGCGCCTATCGCAAAACCGTTATATTCGGCCGATTCCGTGACATAAATATCGACATGGGAAAGGCCGGCACGTGAAAAGACTTTCTCGATGATTGGCAGCAAATCGGGATCGTCTATTTTCTTCATATCTAAAGCGATTTTTAATACGCGATCAGAAATCCATAGATTGAATATCCAAAATAGTACCATAACAATGGTTGTTACGATCGGTCCGATCCCCATCAAAGTAAACAGTGTGATGAGAGCTGCATAAGCTCCCACCCCTTTCACCGTGGCTGCAAAATACCATTTTCCTAAAAGACGTTTCCAATTGTTTTGATGATAGAAAGGCTTTACTTCGACCTCTTCCATTTTATGTATTTCTTCTTTGAGGAGAAATGCCATTGATTCCGATGGATCCGGAGTGAAATAGACTTTTTCACCGGAAAAAGATAGCTTCCACGTTTTCCCCATGCTGGTCGTATAGTCCATGTTAGGAGAGAATAAAGAAAAAAGCTGGAATAGTTGCAACACATCCGGCCGGGTTTGAATGCTGACTTCTGAAAGTTCCTCCAATGGATACTTTTTTGTTTCAAACAAAGATACAGCATATAGTACTTCTTCGTGTTCTGCGTAAAAAAGGCGGAGAGAGCGAAACAACTCCACTCTTTTTGTCAGTCCAACGACAAGAGAGACGAAGCTATATAAAAGTATGAGCGTGATCAGGGAATCCGGTCCGAAAAGGAAGTAAAGAACAGCGATGACTATAAACAATCCGGAAAATAAGAAATCCACTAAAAGGCGCTCTTTATTTTTAGACAAGACAATTTCTCTCGCGCCTTGTTCTTTTAGTTGATCGATGATCTCTTGCAATTGGACCTTGCTTCTTTCTGGTACCGGAGAGCTAAAAAAGCTAAATACAAATATAAAAAAAATAGACACCGTTTTTATAAACCCTTGATCTAAGAACACATAGACGATCCATCCGATTCCGAGTATAGCAGTGAGGATATATACATATAAAGAAGGACACCATTTTTTTAAAAAGTATGCCAAGAAACTGAGAAAAAAGCCGACCACAGCAGTCCAAATCGATATAGTCACATCTGGCATCAGTTGCTCCCCCTGTCTAGTTGAAAAAAGTGCAAGAAAACCCCCAGTCATTATTTATCACTTAAGTAAATCCACTAACACCCATTGGTAACGAAACTCCTCCTTTCTACATGTAGGTAGGTTGACAATGACATGTTGTTGAACGTTCATGAACGTTTTCTTCTAATCTTGGTTTTTTTTTCTAATTAGCATTATAGCAGGGATAGGTCCTTTTTGTATATCTTTTTTTTCACTCCACTGCGCTTGTTGGGGAACCTGAATGTGACCTACAATATTTTCATCACATGTAACGGATAACGATCATTCATGTAGGAGAGGAACCGTATGATTAAGAGAACCGTTTTTGTATGACTCATGTTGTTGCCTTCCTCATGATTCGGGATTCACGCTTACGAAAGCGAGCGGTCAGTGCCCTGATATGTTCTTTGCATGGGTGGATCAGCAGATTGTTGCTGATGTTTTGGCCATTCATTGTAGTAAAGGTGGGGCGAGCATGTCATGACGGAAGGGCATCGGCATCGCCACGCTCATTGCTGGCATCATTACAAACACATTCTGTCGTTCGTATTTGTTCGTTGTTGTACTCTTGGTTCCAGTATTTGTTCTGAACAACTCAATGGATGGGTCAGCCAATTTTTTTGGACTTGATTTTCTGAACCTAGGAACAATCGTTTGTGAATAGAATGTATGTTTTTTCTCTGGAGACAGGAAACATGAGGAATGTTGTCGAATATTGATGGAGGTGGAAAAATCATGAAACCTCTAACGGCTTCGGTCGTATGAATAGGTGAGGGGAAAGGAGGGAGGGAGAAGTTGTTTGGCTATCCGCCTGAAGTCGTATACGGAGCGGTGCTGGTGGTCAGCGCACTATTGACGGTTTTGTATTTTTTCTTCAGCGATGTGCTTGACGGTTTGTTCGATGTGGCCGCTCATCCGCTGTTTAGCCCGCAGCTGGTTTTATCGTTTTTCATCGTCGCAAGTGCGGTTGGACTGTTGGCGGAATGGTATACGGATTGGGCGTCTCATTGGATCATTTGGCTGAGCGTTGGAGTGGCACTTATTGTTGTACTGCTTTTGCACTTTTTCGTCTTTTTGCCGCTTCGGTCGGCTGAGGCTTCGCTTGGGTATACGGACGCCGAATTGGAAGGGTCGCTAGCGAAGGTGATCGTGTCCGTGCCGCCGGATGGGTTTGGTGAAATTCTCATCTCCCGTAAAAGCGGTGCAGTGGCCAAAGCGGCGAAGAGCATGAACAATGAAGCCATTCCGTCAGGGGAAGAGGTCATCATCGTGCGAATGGAAAACGGCATCGCTGTGGTGGCGAGGCACGATCCGTATCAGCTTTCCATCTAACATAACGAAAGGGGAAATGTCATGACTGTTGCACCATGGTTGATTGTAGTTGGTGTCGTTGTCTTGCTTCTTATCGGACTCATTGCTATTTTTATTGCTCGCTACCGTACAGTCGGTCCGGATGAGGCGCTTATTGTCACAGGCAGCTACTTAGGAAACAAAAACGTCCATGTTGATGAGTCAGGAAACAAAATTAAAATCGTCCGCGGCGGCGGTACGTTTGTTGTGCCGATTTTCCAACAGGCTGAGCCGCTCAGTTTATTGTCGATTAAGCTGGACGTGCAAACGCCGGAAGTGTATACGGAGCAAGGGGTGCCCGTGATGGCGGACGGGGTGGCGCTCATTAAAGTCGGCAGTTCGATCGGCGAAATTGCGACCGCAGCCGAGCAGTTTTTAGGCAAAACGCGCCAAGACATGGAAAACGAAGCGCGTGAAGTGCTTGAAGGCCATCTTCGCTCCATCCTCGGGTCGATGACGGTTGAAGAAATTTATAAAAACCGCGACAAATTTTCTCAAGAAGTACAGCGTGTCGCCTCACAAGATCTCGCAAAAATGGGGCTTGTCATCGTCTCGTTCACGATCAAAGATGTGCGCGACAAAAACGGCTACCTTGACGCGCTCGGGAAGCCGCGCATCGCTCAGGTGAAACGTGACGCCGATATCGCGACAGCAGAGGCAGAAAAAGAGACGCGCATCAAGCGGGCCGAAGCTGACAAGGAAGCGCGCAAAGCAGAGTTAGAGCGGATGACGGAAATCGCCGAGGCGGAAAAAATCAATCAGCTCAAACTCGCCGAATTCCGCCAAGAGCAAGATATCGCCAAAGCGCGTGCCGACCAAGCGTACCATCTCGAAGAAGCGAAAGCAAAACAAGAAGTTATGGCTCAACAAATGCAAATTAAAATCATCGAGCGGCAAAAACAAATCGAGCTCGAAGAAAAAGAAATTTTACGCCGCGAACGGCAATACGATTCAGAAGTGAAGAAAAAAGCCGATGCCGAGCGCTATGCGATCGAGCAAAAAGCGGCAGCGGAAAAAGCGAAACAAATCGCCGAAGCCGATGCGCAAAAATACCGCGTCGAAACGCTCGCCAAAGCGGAAGCCGAGCGCATCCGCCTCGACGGGTTGGCGAAAGCTGAGGCTGAGAAAGCAAAAGGGGAAGCAGAAGCGGAAATTATCCGCCTGAAAGGTCTCGCCGAAGCGGAAGCGAAACAAAAAATCGCCGAAGCGTTCGAACGCTATGGCCAAGCAGCCGTGCTCGACATGATCATCAAGATGCTTCCGGAATATGCGAAACAAGTGGCGAGCCCGCTGTCCAATATCGAGAAGTTGACGATTG
This sequence comes from Geobacillus thermodenitrificans subsp. thermodenitrificans DSM 465, assembly GCF_000496575.1. Classification (GTDB taxonomy): domain Bacteria; phylum Bacillota; class Bacilli; order Bacillales; family Anoxybacillaceae; genus Geobacillus; species Geobacillus thermodenitrificans. The sequence continues at coordinate 72,884 of NZ_AYKT01000015.1, forward strand.
TCGACACTGGCTCAGGAGCGGGAGGCGGTGCCAACCGCGTCACCGGTTATGCGACGAACTTAATGGCGAGCTTGCAGGAGACGTTAAAAGCGTCAACTGGCATCGATGTCAAGCAGCTGCTTGAAAATATCGCCCAAGGCGGGACACCAGCCTCACCCGTGAACCCACCTACTGCTTCGGGGCAACAAACGAACACGAACGAATAATTCAGCTGTCTCTAGCGCCTTTGGTCGATCCAAGGGCGCTTTTTCTGCTTCATAGTTGCGCAGGGAGCGCCGTTTCGCTATGATGTGGAATAGTGGAAGGTTCCTTTTCAAGGATGGAAAAAGAGGAAGTAGGTTGATGATGAATGAAACGAGCTCGAGTGATTTATAATCCGACATCGGGACGGGAGCTGTTTAAGCGCCATTTGCCCGATGTGCTCGTCCGATTAGAAAAGGCTGGATATGAAACGTCGTGCCACGCCACTGAAGGGCCGGGGGATGCGACGAAAGCAGCGAGGCAAGCAGCCGAGAGGGAATTTGACCTCGTTGTGGCGGCAGGCGGCGATGGAACGATTAACGAGGTGGTCAATGGCATTGCGAATCAGCCATACCGCCCGAAGCTCGGCGTGATCCCTGTTGGGACGACGAACGATTTCGCCCGTGCTATCGGTGTGCCGCGTTCGATCGAAGGGGCGTGCGAGGTGATCGCCACGGGTGAACCTGTCGCGATTGACATCGGCTCTGTCACCAATGAAGACCAGACACGTTATTTCATCAATATCGCGGGCGGCGGGCGCCTGACCGAGCTCACCTATGAAGTGCCAAGTAAGTTGAAAACGATGCTCGGCCAGCTGGCCTATTACTTAAAAGGGATTGAAATGCTTCCGTCGATTAAGGCAACGGAGGCGCAAATTGAGTATGACGGCAAACTATTTGAAGGTGAAATCATGATGTTTTTAGTCTCGCTGACCAACTCGGTCGGCGGCTTTGAAAAATTAGCGCCTGATTCGTCACTCAATGACGGCCTGTTTGACTTCATCATTGTCAAGAAAACGAATTTGGCTGAGTTTATCCGTCTCGTCACGCTAGCGGCGCGCGGGGAGCACATTAACGACCCGCATGTCATTTACACGAAAGCCAATCGGGTGAAAGTACGCTCTTCGATGCAGCTGAACTTAGACGGCGAATTCGGCGGCATGCTTCCGGGCGAGTTTGTCAACTTATACCGCCATCTCGAAGTATTCATGCCAAAAGAAAAAGCAGCACAAGTGAGAACAGGGCCATAAGCCTGTTCTTTTCTTATGTCCTCACGCTAGAAGGGGCACGCTAAACATACACGATGGTCAGAAAGGGGAACGACATGGCGAAACAACAAGCACCGGTCGCCAAAAACGACTACTATGACGTGACATTCACAGATTTGACTCACGACGGTCTTGGCGTCGCGAAAGTGGATGGCTTTCCGTTGTTTGTGAAAAACGCGCTTCCAGGCGAGCGGGCGAAAGTGAAAGTGATCAAGGTGAAAAAAGGGTACGGGTACGGCCGCCTCATCGAGCTGTACGAACCGAGCCCGGACCGCGTCGAGCCGCCCTGTCCCGTTTATCGCCAATGCGGTGGCTGTCAGCTGCAACATCTAAGCTACGAAGGACAGCTGAAGGCGAAAGAAAAACAAGTGAAAGAAGTGCTCGCCCGCATCGGCAAGCTAGAACACGTCACCGTCCATCCGGTCATCGGGATGAAGAACCCATGGCGCTACCGAAATAAGGCACAAGTGCCAGTCGGTGAGCGCGAAGGGGGACTGATCGCCGGATTTTACAAAGAGCGAAGTCACGAGATCATCGACATGGACGCTTGTTTCATCCAACAGGAGAAAAATGATGTCGTCGTCCAAGCAGTGAAACGGATCGCCGAGCGCTATGGTGTCCGACCGTACGATGAACTCACCCACCGCGGCGTGCTCCGTCATATTGTCGCCCGCTACGGCGCGGCAACAGGTGAGGTGATGGTCGTGCTCGTCACCCGCACCGAACGTTTGCCGTACGAACAAGAGATTGTCCGCGACATCATCCGCGACATCCCTGACGTCAAATCGATCGTGCAAAATATCAACCCTGAGCGGACGAACGTCATTTTCGGAGCGAAAACGCGGGTATTATGGGGAAGTGAGTTCATCACCGACCGAATTGGCGACATCCAATTCGCCATCTCGGCTCGTTCATTTTACCAGGTCAACCCGGAACAGACGAAAGTGCTGTACGACAAAGCGCTTGAATACGCTGAGCTAACCGGAACGGAGACAGTCATTGACGCCTACTGCGGCATCGGCACGATCTCGCTCTTTTTAGCCAAAAAGGCTAAACACGTCTACGGCGTTGAAATCGTCCCCGAAGCGATCGAAGACGCCAAACGCAACGCGGCGCTCAACGGCATCACAAACGTCACGTTCGCTGTCGGCGCTGCTGAAGACGTCATCCCGCGTTGGTACGAAGAAGGCATTCGTGCCGACTGTCTCGTCGTTGACCCTCCGCGTAAAGGCTGTGACGCGGCGCTGCTCGAGACGATCATGGCCATGAAACCGCCGCGCGTCGTCTATGTCTCGTGCAACCCAGCCACCTTGGCCCGCGACTTGCGCATCTTAGAGGATGGGGGTTACGAAACGATCGAAGTCCAGCCTGTTGATATGTTTCCTCATACGGCTCATGTAGAAAGTGTAGCTCGATTAGCGTTAAAGATAAGAGCGTAAATAAACTCTTGTTAAAAACTCTTCTTGCCAAAAACCGAAGGAAAGTTTTGCTCATATAACAAGAACATCCTTCTCTATCCAGTTGACTGAACGGGTTAGGATGAAAAAGCAACCATTTTTCCAGAGAAACGGGACAGGTTCCTGTTTCTCTTTTTTGTTAGGGAGTAAAGGCGCAGGGGAAGAAGCATTCACTCGAATAAGGTAGACTGGTTCACGTTGAATGTTCAACGCTGAGCAGTTTCATCGTTTTAGCACAGGATCCCCCTACTTCCACGAATGAGAAAGGCGGAGCCCGATGAGTAAGTGGGGGAGGAAGGCGTCTTCCTCCTCTCTCTTCTAGTATGCTATTCACTAAATAATTGCTCATTTTTAGCGGGTGTTTATACAGGATGGAATTGAAAAATGGGAGCGATTGCTTACTCCCGTCGAAGAACAGAATTTTTTTCTATAATCTGTGGTGCCAGGACATGTTTCCGTTTCGCTGCAAATGGTTGAAGAAGCACAAACGAATACGGCATGGGTTCTCGTGAATACTGAACCCATGCCGTATTTCGTTTACACGTATCTATTTAGCCGATACCTGTTTGCCATATTTATTTTTTCTTTCATTTACCGCGTGCAAGTGCAACTAGGTGTTTTGGCGTGCGTGAAAGTGAGAAACCTATACCTTATGCTTCTAGTTTTTGCGTTTCTTCGTTATAGACACTTACATCCAATTCTTTAGTGATGCGGCTGGTGACTACACCAGCGGTCATGCTTCCGCTGACGTTCAAGGCAGTTCTTCCCATGTCAATCAACGGCTCTATGGAAATGAGCAATCCTGCTAATGCTACTGGCAGATTCATCGTTGATAGCACTAAAATCGCCGCAAACGTAGCCCCACCGCCAACGCCTGCAACCCCAAATGAACTGATGGTGACGACTAGAATCAGCGTCAAAATAAAGGAAGGGGAAGTTGGATCGATGTTGACGGTTGGCGCGATCATCACGGCAAGCATGGCAGGATAAATGCCAGCACAGCCATTTTGCCCAATTGACAGCCCAAATGAGCCGGCAAAGTTGGCAATGCCTTCCGGAACGCCAAGCGCGGTTGTTTGTGCCTTCACATTCAATGGAAGAGTGGCTGCGCTTGAACGGGAAGTGAATGCAAACGACAGTACCGGAAGCACTTTTTTCACGTAAGTAATAGGGTTGAGTCCGGCCAACGCTAAAATGATCAAATGAATGGCAAACATAACGAAAAGTGCAATATAAGAAGCGACAACAAATTTTCCTAGTTTTGCGATTGTGTTTATATCGCTTGTCGCAGTGACCCGGGACATAATGGCTAAAATTCCGTAAGGCGTTAAGCGGAGCACCAACGTGACGATACGCATGACAATAGCGTACAAGGCATCCACTATTTTTTTGAACATTTCCGCTTGTTCAGGCTGTTTTCTGGCAACCCCTAAATAAGCAATGCCGACAAAGGCCGCAAAAATAACAACCGCTATAGTGGATGTGCTGCGTTGTCCCGTGAAATCTAAAAATGGATTGGCCGGAAGCAGTTCGATAATTTTTTGCGGGAAAGACAGGTTTTGAATTTGTTCATATTTTTGTTCTAACTCCTGTCCGCGCGTTTGTTCCGCTTCTCCTGAAGGAATTTCCATCGCCTCTAATTGAAATCCTAATGAGGACATGATGCCGATCGAAGCGGCGATCGCCGTAGTGCCCAATAATAAACCAATAATGAGCGTGGCAATTTTCCCTAAATGATTAGAGACAGAAAGTTTAGTAAACGCCATAACGATAGAAATGAAAACTAATGGCATAACAATCATTTGCAATAGCTTGACATATCCTGTGCCGACAATGTCAAACCATTGGGTGGACTGCTGGACGATAGCGGAACCAGCCCCATACACTCCCTGCAATGCAAACCCAAAGACGATTCCTAGTCCAAGAGCAGTAAACACCCGTTTGGAGAAGGAAACATGTTTCTTTTGCATGTAGACCAAAACACCAATCAATAACAGCAATATAGCAATGTTGAAAATAATTAGGTAAATATTCATCGTCAATCCCTCCTGACACGTAAAATTACTATAATGATTAAAAACCGATATGTCAAGTAAGCTTTATTTATTGTATGAAAGAGTTTATTAAGATAATCTTGGAAAATAAACCACTTGTTTATTGAGGGGAAAGTTTTTTCGAAAACAACTTTTCCAGAAAATGAGTTCTTCGAACAGACCGTAATGAGAATCAAAATCTTACCTCACCCATTTTGAGGTGAGGTTTTTAATATGTTTTCTTACAAAAGTGTAAGACAGGTGTAAGGAAAGATCTATGTTTCTCAGTTTATATCCCTTGTACAATGAACATGCAAAGTCAGTTGCTGGAGGGAATTCAAATGGAAGAAGTGTTACAAGTAAAAGAAATAAACAAAATTTATCAAGGAAAGGTAGCATTCCAAGCTTTAACCAATGTATCGTTCAGTGTAGAAAAAGGAGAATTTATTGGAATTATGGGGCCGTCGGGGTCAGGAAAAACAACATTATTAAATCTCATTTCTACAATTGATAAACCCACATCAGGAAAAGTCCTGATTAACGGGCAGGATCCGCATCAGTTAAAAAAAGAAAGGTTAGCCGAATTCAGGCGGAAAGAATTAGGATTTGTATTTCAAGACTTTAATTTGTTAGACACATTAACATTAGAGGAAAATATTATGCTGCCTCTAACATTGGAAAATGTTGACCCGGAGTTGATTGAGGAGAAAGTAAAAACCATATCAAAAAAATTAGGGATTGATGCCATCTTAACGAAACGGACATATGAGGTATCTGGCGGACAGAAACAACGTACGGCGATTGCCAGAGCAATCATTCATCAACCTAAGTTACTATTAGCGGATGAGCCGACTGGAAATTTAGACTCGAAAGCATCAAAAGACGTGATGCAGACCTTGCAAATGATTAACGAAAACGATCAAACAACGATGTTGATGGTCACTCACGACCCATATGCTGCAAGTTATTGTCATCGAGTCATTTTTATTAAAGATGGTAAATTGTACAACGAAATTTATAGAGGAACGGATCAAAAGGCATTTTTCCAACAGATTATGGATGTTTTATCAATGTTAGGTGGGGATAGAGATGACTTTTCCACAGTTCGCTTATAAAAATATTACACGTAATTTAAGGGCGTACATGGCTTTTTATTTAAGCAGCTCGTTTGCAGTAATGATTTTCTTTATGTTTGCCATGTTTATCTTCCACCCTGCGCTCGAAACAGGTTATATGAACAACATTGCCAAAAAAGGCATGAAATTTGCGGAGTGGATTATTTTTGGCTTTTCCATTTTCTTTATTCTTTATTCTTTAAGTACTTTTTTAAAGACACGGAAAAAGGAATTTGGAATTCTCACCATTCATGGAGCATCTCCTAAACAACTTCGATGGCTCATTACATTGGAGAATGTATTCATTGGTCTTGCTTCCATCATCACAGGTATATTAGGTGGAACGGTGCTTGCTAAATTCTTTTTTATCGCAGGAGCATATATGGTCAAAATGGAGCCGCTGCAACTCTATTTTCCTTTAGAAGCACTGGGGATAACAGTCGGCGTATTTCTTCTTCTGTTTATCCTTATTTCACAATTTATGTTATTTACTATTCACTCTGAGGAGGTCATTTCTTTACTAAAGGGGTCAGAAAAGCCTAAAAAAGAACCGAAGCCATCTATCCTTTTCTCTGTTCTCGGCATCTTATTTTTAGGAACAGGATTTGGCATGTCTTTATTTGCGGGCATCGATATGGGAAGTGCCGTGGTTATTACTTTGTGTACGGTGATCGGAACGTACTTGTTTTATAGTCAGTTAAGCGTCTGGATGATACAACTATTGAAAAGAAATAAGAAAATGTATAGAAAAGGGATCAATCTGCTATGGATTTCAGATTTAACGTACCGCATCAAAGATAACGCTCGTCTATTTTTTATCGTAAGTATTGTTTCGGCTGTAGCTTTTACTGCAACCGGTACATTAGCAACATACAAATTGATGTTTTCCACAGCAGAAACATCATATGCAATGGAATTTCTGTCTTATGCAACGAATCAGGATGAAAAGAAGCAGTTGGAATTTATTAAGGAAAAACTAGAACAAGAAAATATTGATTACCAACAAACCATATTCAAAGCGATTGAAGCCCGGCAAGGACCAATGAGCTATCCGGTTTTAGTCGTTTCACATCAAGATTGGGTAAAACAATTCCCTGAGTTACAAGCTCCGAATATTCATGATGGAGAAGGGATATATTATGGGGAGGCAAAACGGGGAGGTTATACCATTGTAAATGGTAATAAGACGAAATTGCTAACAGACGACCAGCAAATGTCGATTACGTTACAGTCCATTGAAGAGCCGGTATTTTACCTTAGCGATATATTGGTTGTAGATCATAACACGTTTAGACAGCTGGAACAGAATCATGAGTTAAGTACGATGTACGGTTTTCAATTCGAAAATTGGAAAGAAAGTTTGGAAATCAGTCAAGAGATTCAAAGCCAAATCGTAGGTGAAACATTCAATCCTAATGCCCAGTACTTTTCAAAAGCTGTTCGATATTTTGAGACGGTCCAATTGCCAAGTTTAAGCTTATTTATCGGCTTGTTTATCGCTATCATTTTCTTCTTGGCGGCTGGGAGCTTCTTGTATTTTAGATTATTTGCTGATCTATACGAGGAAAGAAAAAAATACAAATCACTTGCAAAGATTGGGTTAAGCGAAAAAGAAATGGTGAAAATCTCGACGATTCAGATGGCCATTCTTTTCTTCCTTCCCTTCTTGTTAGCGATTATTGAAACAGGTTTCGCTCTACATGTGTTACAGAGGGAAGGTGGATATTTTCATGTATTCCAATCAGGCGTTATCACCATTTTAGGGTTTTTGGGCTTGCAAATCATATATTTTATCGTTATGCGTCATAGTTACAATAAACATTTAAAAGAATACGTATTTCGATAATGGACAAATAAGGAGAGGTAGAACATGAAAAAAATCATAGGGATGATCATTGCTCTTGTTGTCGTATTCGTTGGATTTTTTACGATTGTTCCGGAAGAAGATAGAGATCACATCAATCCTTTTATTCCGAAAGAAGTCATTTATGTCCAAATTTATGAAGACCCTGCCCCGCATGGTCAAAGATATAAATACACTCTTACTGGCTATACAGAAGATGGGGAAGAAAAGGAAATTACATTTACTGCAGGAAAAGTGTTAAAAGAAAAGGCCATTTTAAAAGTGAATGCCAAAGGATCTTTTGTAGAAAAGTGGGAAGAAGTTCAGCCTGAAGAATTGCCTGAAAAAGTAAGAGGAAAAATGGATTCTGTACCATCCAATTGAGTACAAAAAGACAAACACTGCTCCATCAAATATGTCCGCGATGACCATTTAAGCCACGGAGAATGTGTGGCCAAGCGAAAATTACGGATGTGATTCCGCCTCAATCAAAAATAAATGTCCGATTCAGGTCCGGAGCTCGGGAAAACATCATTTTCCGATTTCCGGGCCTGTTTCATTTCACCCCCTTGATGATCAGCGCGCTTGCTTTATCTCCTACCAACGCTCGCAATGTGTAACGAAGAAATGACCATCCCCTTTCAGCAAAAGATAAGGCAGATTATCATTTTCAAGCATAGAGCACAAGAAAACCGCATTCTGTAAAATCAGGCGATTACATGACAAGCAATGGTATAATTAAATGATAAGTTATTGCGAATATTAAAATGATGGGGGATGTATGATGACCACACATAAAATTTATAAAATGAGTTTTTCAAAAGTTTATCCAAACTAT
>NZ_AYKT01000016.1 GCF_000496575.1 Geobacillus thermodenitrificans subsp. thermodenitrificans DSM 465
TGAGCGTTAAGACTCAACTAGCACCACGGGTAATAACTATGTTCTTCGTTAATTGGGCCAACTCGTTTATTTACTATTTCTTCTTCATTGAGAAAATACCCCCAAACAGGGTCTTTTCGCCAAAATTGATTAGTAACGTCTTTTCCGTCATCTCTATAAACTCTAAAATATAACCAAGTATGTCCTAGATCAGAATTGTTATTATAGCCATATACCCCTAGATACCCACCTTTAGGAACTTTTACTTTTCTAGTTGTATAGACTTTACCATCAGGAGCACCATCAAAAATAATGGTACTTTTATCTTTAAGAGTTGCAGCATAAACATCCGGATGGAAACTCATCAAGGAAAACAAAACGATCAAGGAAAAGAGGAGTATCTTTTTCATAAAACATATCCCCTTTCTCCAAGTTATTTTCTACCCTTAAATATAATGATGTTCACAAAAATGGAAACAGACTTTACTACCATTTTTTTTAATTATTTTCCAGATCGGTTTCATTAAGTAGAAGGTTGTCTTGGTGCATTTGTAGGCTGTTTCATTTAAATGAACAAAAACTCAAACTCAACTATTTAACAAAATATAAATACAAAATAATTTATTTACATTTCAGTTAATTTTGAATAAAATTTAACATGGTAATAAAATGATTGATTGGAGGGATTTAGTTGATTAAGAGATTGAAGAAGGGAATTGTCGCTCTCATCACAGCAGGAGCCCTTGTCTTCGTTTTGGGAAATCCCAATACCTATGCTGCTTCCTATACTGACTTTGGACCAGCTTCGTTTGCGACTGAGGATGGGAAATACGAATTGACCATCCGAACCACTTCGGTAGAAAAGAATGTAACCATCTGGGTCTATGATCTTTATCGAGTAAATCGTAACTCGGGTGCCGTTACTTCTATGAATGGTGATACTAGTCCTTTATCTGTCCGACTTTGTAATGCTTCTACCGGAAACTGTACAGCCTTTAAATCATTTTGGGAAGGTAATAGTAGTGCCATCTTCACGAATATGAAAGCTGGAACATTTTACGTGGATATACGTGATAGTTGGGCAAATTACTATTTTAAAGGTAAGGTCGCTGCAAAGACGTATAGTTGGAACCCTGATGATTGCTGGCTCGACTGCAACTAAAAACATGTATATTCATTTTTTAGAGGTACGTAGATAAACCGACTAAAAGCCATCTTTTTTTCTATAGTAAACAACTATTTCTGACTTATTTCAAAAAGGATGATTTCATATTCTCATCAAAGTCAATAAGCTGTAAAGACCAGAGCAATCTGGTCTTTTTATTTTTGTCTAACATTAGAGTGACAGAAGCAATGATCGAGGAAAAACGATAGCAACATTTTGATTGAACAACGGGGTATACGTTGTAAAAAGCTATAAATGTCCTACAGAGACGCTTTCCTCTCCCGAATATAAAATACTTTGTGGTTGAAGACGTGTTATACGCCAATCTGAGAAGCTGTTTTTTAAAGGGGGACCGAAAAATTTAGGAGACCTCCCCCCTTTCTCCTTTTGTGAAGTATCGCTCACAGGTTCACTACAAAACTATAAAAAAGAGGGCCAAATGCCCTCATCAGCCATCTATTTTTGTAATCCATCAGTAAACATTCTGTACAGTCGCTCTGATTAGACCTTTGTAATAGTAACCGGGATCAGGGTCACGGATGTCAACATAGAAAGTGCCCGGTTTCATATTCGTAAAATCGGCCCCAAATGCGGAATGCCCCAAAGGATCCGTCAGATTCTTGAATGACGTGCAGTTCCCCGTGCTTGCATTGCAAAGCCGTACTTTCAATTCTTCAGTCCAATAAGGGACGGCCTTGCCTGTACTGTAGCTCACCCGATAGAGATCCCAGATTACCACGGTCACATCATTATCCGTACTGGTGGTCTTCAGTGTCAGTTCATATTTGCCATCCTCTGTCCTCCAAGAAGCCGGACCAAATTGAGTGTAGGCATACGCCTGCGAAGTGAAGAAAACACCAAATGCCATCACAAAGACTGCAAGGAATGCCACCAGCTTTTTGAGCATATGAAACCCTCCTCGACGATATGATGATGATTCAATATCAATATATACTTATTTTGTATTTATTTCAATATTTTCCCTAATTTTAATTTATTTAAAAATAAGCCCATTTTGCAAATGGCTCAAGAGAACAGATCAGTCAGAAGCTCTAGGATGAACCCCAGGGCTTTTTATTTTTTCGCCCTTTTGCCTTCCGAGTCGTAAAACAGCGCAAGCCGATTCCCCTTTTTGGTCGGCAGAATCCCTGAACCTTTCCGACCAGAAAGTAAGCAGACCGGCCAAGCCGTCAAGGGGCAAAGAACGTTTTTGCTGAAACCCTTGATTATTTAGCTATACGTTTTTTGTGTTTCTCCATGCCAAACGGACGAAATGGATCTCCCTTTGACTGAATCCTTTCAGCTATTTGACAGGCTGGATCGAGCCGAAAGACAAAAGATTTGGCAGCTGGTTTTACCGTCACTGAGCCTTTCCGACTGTCAGCTGGCTATTCCATCGCCGCAGGGACCCGAACTAAAAAGAGACGAAAGCACCGGTACACCGCTTACTGAGTGAAGAAATATCGGCTCTTCCTAGGCTTTGCTAAAAGGTTTGATCGACAAAAAACATATTTGCAATAATATTAACTTGTTTACATTATTATCCTATTTATGTAAATATTTTGGTTAAATAGTAAAATATCCTTTTTCCTATGGAAAATTTTGACGTATGGTGATATGATGTTTTCGGTGCTTCTTCAACCAATCTATCAGAAAGGTGGTAGGAAACATGAAGAAACTCATTTTATCCGCTGGCTTATCCACAGCCATCCTCATGGGAGGGATGGGCTCCGCTTTTGCTGCAGAGCAACCATCGAATGCTCCGGATGGTGGACTCGGCAGCGTTCTTGGAGCGGTCAACCAATTAATAGGCAGCACGAAAGTGGAGGTGCAAAGTGGCGCTAGTTTGAAGGTGGATGGAGTCACGGTCACAGCACAAGCAGTGAACTCGACTGAACAATCGGGATTAACCGGATTGCTCAGCGGTGGAGTGTTAGGGGGAACGAGCGGAACTTCCGCTTCGGTATCGTATGCCGGGTATTCCGCCAGCACATCGGCAAGCGGCAGCTGGGGGCTTGCCTCTTCCGTTCAATCGATTGGCGGGTTATTGAACAGTCTAGGTCAATCATTAAAATAACATTCTGAAAAGGAAGGGGAATGATCATGAAAAAGTTGGTCAAAACGGTTGGCATTTCGGCGATGTTACTGGCGGGTAGTTTCGTAGCGGGAAATGCAGCGCCAGCTTCCGCAGCAGGTCTTGGCGACGTACTGGGAGCCGTGAATAGTTTAGTCGGAGAGACCAATGTATCGAGCGGCAGTGTCGTGAGTGCCACTGGCCCGAACTTTGAGATTCAAGCTGGTTCCACGTATACGAATAATCAAAATGGCGTAACCGGTCTTGTTGGAGGCGTTCTTGGTGGTACATACAACACCAATGCGAGCCTCAGCGGTCCGAACGGTCTGTCTGCCTCCGCGTCCACTAGCGGCAGCTATGGCTTGGCTTCGTCCGTTCAATCTCTGACGAATGGATTAGGCGGTCTGCTTGGCGGACTCCTGAAATAACATGTCCCCTTTCCCTGATCAGGGGGCATAGAGCCTCTGCTTGCATGGTAGGCAACCAGCCTACCATGCAAGCCACTCCATGAAAAGCAGAGTTTCTGAAGTCAGATGCCGTGAGAAAATGGACAGTTTTGTTTTGCATGAAACATGGACAATGAGGTCAAAGATTGATCTCTGCTCTTTTTGCAATAATCATAATCGTGTTTGGAATATGATGGATATGAACTGAGGAGGGATATTGATGAAGGGAACGGGAGCACTTTTGATCTTCCCATTTTTATCCTCTTTCTTCGGATATACGGATCATATGGAACCACCAGTCATACAAGGTCAGGTATCGGTATCAATTTCGAGCCCAACGGAATCGTATGACCAAAGCAGCCCCATTCAAGAATTGGCTCCTCAAACGTTTGGAGCATCAGTTGAAAAGTCCGTCACGCCGCCTTCAGGATTACATATTTCTGCTAGTTCTTCTTCGACAGTCATCGTACCAGAGTTTACAAAATAATTAAGAAACAACAAGTTAGCTATAAGTTATTATCCCCCAGTTTGACAGTCACTAGGCAAACTAAGCACCCATAAGCCTAGTCAACTCAAGGATTGTGGGTGTTTTTTTGATCCAAGAGTTAAGGGTGAACATAATGGGGAAAAAGAAAAGTGAGTTTTGGGGATGGATGAAGACAATCATTATTGCCATTTTATTAGCTTCTTCTGTTCGGTACTTCCTATTTGCACCGTTTGTGGTAGAAGGACAATCCATGATGCCTACACTACACGACCAAGATCGTATGATTGTAAACAAAATCAAATATTCTTTTGTAAAACCGGAAAGGTTTGATATTATTGTATTCCATACAAAAGACAAAAAGGATTACATAAAACGCATCATTGGGTTACCCGGGGATCGCATTGAGTATAAAAATGATACTTTATATATAAATGGGAAAGCTTATAAAGAACCTTATCTAGATGAATACAAAAAGCAAAACAAATCTGGTCTCCCCCTTACGGAGTCGTTTACTCTAAAGGACACTCCAATCGGTAGAAGCACTGTTCCTGAAGGCTATTTATTTGTCATGGGGGATAATAGAAGAAACAGCAAGGACAGTCGTCATATTGGGGCCATTCCAATGGATGATGTTGTTGGCGAGGCAAACATCATTTGTTGGCCTTTTAACCGTATCCAAATAATGAAATAAGCCGGTCAAAAAGATCTTGTGTCTTTCCCAAAATTACCCAATAAAGTGATTTTAGGGTCTGTTACAGTCCAATGTTGATCATGAATAAAAAAACTTCCGATTACTGGAAGTTCTTTTTTTGTAACAATATAATTTTCCTCAAGCACCAGTTCGGTAAATATCTACACTACAGAAAACTTTGCGATATGTAGAATGGCGATGCAAAAGATTTTTTAACACGAATATGTTCTTTCTATTTATTATCATCCAGTTGCCTTCTTAATGCTTCGAACTCACATTATTTTTCCATAACTTCTCTTGAACTGATTGTCCAAGTAGCAATTTTCCATTGCTCATCAAACTGGTTTGTACAGACGCCCCAATATAAACCATTTGGCAAATGTGATGTTTGTCCAATCAACGCATTTTAAATTCTATAATGATCACCGCATCACAGAATGTACGTTCCCAAAAATTAAATATCAACAATCCTATTTAAGCCTTTCCATAAAAAATTCCGCCAGCATTGGCTGGCAGGAAAGTAAGAAACACACGCCTGAACGATGCTTGTCACACTTTGATTGTCCAAAAATTACAAACGCCATCGTCCAGACGAACTCATTCATTTTCTCCCAACGCAGCATATCGTTTTTCACCATAAAAACACCCTTCCCCAAAGAAGAAGGAAGGAGCTGCAAGTCTTCTGAGCGAGGCCCGCTTCTTTCAGAGCATGCTAAGGACTTTGTTCGTTCTCTGTCAAGAAGACGATGTTCCAATCCCCTAGCGAGGCCTTTCTCTTTCAACTGGCGTCCGAATTATACAGCCTTGTGGATTGGATGTGTTTCAATCCTCTAAACGAGGCCTATCTCTTTCAACAGCTCCTTCATTTTACCATTGATTTTCTAAGGCGGCAAGGGGCCATTTTGCACACCCCTTTCACCCCCTCAAAAAATAAAATGTGGTTATGTTAACTTGCGCGACTGACCAAAATCGTCAATCGTCCAAACCATTGATCAATCAACGAAATATTTCGATAAACGAAAGAAAAAGAGGCTTGCACACCCCTGCCGTTTTTCCGGCCATTTTGGGGTGTGCAAACCGGGCAGCCGATGACCATTCACCGCCGCACAAGCACTTGCTCGAGCCCTGCCGCTACGCCGTCTTCCTCATGGGAGAGGGTGACGAAGTCGCATGTGGATTTCAGTTCCGGGGCGGCGTTGGCCATGGCGACACGACATCCCGCGACCTCAAACATTGACAAGTCGTTATGGCTGTCGCCAAAGACGACCGTATCGCGCAAATCGATGCCGTAATGGGAGGCAAGCTGCTTGAGCGCTTCCCCTTTCGTCGCCCGTTCGTTGTTCACCTCAATGTTGTGCGGATGCGATGACGTGACCGTCACGCCCGGCAGCGGGTCAAAGTGGGACGCCGCATCGCGCAGACGTTCGCGGTCAAGGGAGAAAATCAGCAGCTTATAGATCACCCGCTTCGGGTCGTCCCACACCGTGCGGATGTCATCGACGTACGTCACCCGCGCCTGTTGAAACTGTTTCATCACAATCCATTTCACCTCTGGCGCCACCTCGGTCTTCTCCAAAGCGAGCGCCTCCCATTGGGCGCGGTTGTGCAAGCCGACGTACACCTCATCACCTACGTACGTCTCGCAATACAAATCAGACTGTTCACGCACCCAATCCAGCGCATGACGGATCACCGTTCGCTCAAGCGGCGCTTGGCTGATGACGGTACCGTCTTCAAGCGTCACGATCGCTCCGTTTAAGCTGGCAATCGGACAGACGAGCCCCGCCTCGCGAAGCGGGGCGAGCGCATCTTTGCGCGCCCGTCCGGTGACGACAGCGACGAGATGACCTTGTGCTTGCGCAGCCATGATCGCCTTGCGGTTTTGCTCGCTAATTTTTCCTTCCCCGTTTAATAGCGTTCCGTCCATATCTAAAGCAATCAGCATCCATTCATCCCTCTCTCTTTCGCTATTCTCTGTCGCTGCCCGCAAACCATAGCAGCTTGCTTTCCGCTCCAACCGTCCTCTTGACCGCTCCCCTATTATAACAAAACGATGGAAAAAACGTGAAATCTTTCGGCTTTTCATAGTATAACAGATGAGAAAGATTCTCAATGAGAGCGAAGGGATGTGTATGTGGATCGTTTATGCCTTGCTAGCGGCGGTATTTGCTACGCTGACATCGGTGCTGGCGAAAATCGGTATCGAAAACGCCAATTCGAACTTGGCAACTGCCATTCGCACCGCGGTCGTACTTGTGCTTGCTGGGGCATCATTTGGATGACAGGCGCTCATCACGGCATCAAAGCCATTTCCACCAAGAGCTGGTGGTTTTTATGATTGTCTGGAGTAGCAATGGGATTATCATGGCTTTGTTTTTACAAAGCGATCCAAATCAGTGATGTGTCCCGTGTCTCGGCCATCGACAAGTCAAGCTTAGTGTTGACGATTTTGTTTGCCATGTTTCTCGGCAAAGCGATGTCAGCAAAAGTCGTGATCGGGGGGCTGCTCATCACCGCGGGGACGTTGTTTATGATGTTGTAGCTAGCCCGATTCCCCAACTACATTTTTTATTCCCTTATAGACAAAACAAACCAAAAAGTGGTATAATTAAATTTATAACGACGAAAAGCTTCCTGGATCCTTCCATTTTATTGAGGGATCGAAAGCCGCTTTTTTGATCACCTCATTCAATCTTCGCGTGGCGAAAACGCGGGCAGATTTTCACCACAGCGTGTCACGTGAAGAGTAGTTTGGAAGGAGACTCATAAATGAATGATTTTCACCCGTTCGGTTGGTATGCGGCGAAAATGGCCCCGCATTTGCCGAAAAAAGCGTTTCAACCTGTGAAGTCCCGTTTGTTTGGAGGTTTGGCTTATTTCTTATTGGTTACTGGCGGCATCCTCGCTGTGTCACTTCTGTCTCTTCATCCAATATGGAACCTCCTCATTTCTGTTGTGCTCGGTTTCAGTTTTGCCGCATTAGGATTTTTAGGCCATGAAATATTGCACGGCACGGTCGTCAAAACGCCGTGGTTGCGCGATCTGCTCGGGGCGATCGCCTTTTGGCCGCTCTGCACCGGGCCGAAGCTATGGCGAAAATGGCATAACGCCACCCACCATGTGCATACCCAACATGAAGAAAAAGACCCCGACGCTTGGCCAAGTATGGAACAATTGGCGAAAAGCCGTCTGTTGCGCTGGGTATACCGCATTCCATTCCCGATCCGCGCCTTTTTCGCGTTCAGCTCCTTGTCGGTAATGTTTACCGTTCACTCGATTCGGATGTTGTTTTCCTTTTTCCGAGATTTTCGTTGGAAAAACCGCGCCGTTGTCCTGCTTCAATTTTTCTTGCCGTGGATGACTTGGCTTGGGTTGCTATGGCTGATCGGCTGGGAAAAGTGGTGGTTCGCGTTTTTACTTCCGCTGCTGATCGCCAACATGATCGTCATGGGCTACATCTCGACCAATCACCGTCTCAATCCGTTAGTGCCGGTCAACGATCCGTTGGCGAACAGCTTATCCGTCACCGTACCGAAGTGGGTGGACGTTCTCCACTTCAATTTCTCGTATCATACCGAGCATCATCTTTTTCCGGCGATGAGCTCGAAGTATTATCCACTCGTGAAAAAACATATCAAACAAATGTGGCCGGACCGCTACCATGAAATGCCGATGAAAAAAGCGTTGGCCGCGCTTTGGAAAACGCCGCGCGTCTACTACGAGCATAGCGAGCTCATCGAGCCGAAGCAAGGTCATGTGTACGGCACCCTCGGCAACGGACTCGACCCAAACGAGATTGTGCACCGCGAGTTGAAACAAGACGCTCAAGCACTGCTAACGACGCGGCAGGAAGAATGGAAAAAAGCGTCCGGAGTGGGGAAAGTGTAAACACACCCTGCCATCCTTGGTTCAATTCCCCTTGCAAGGAGTCTCGCTGCAAAAGAAATCGGCAGCAAGCTCAAGCCTATCTGTACAGAAGAAGGTGTCCCCCAAAAGACGGGACACCTTCTCTTCGTTCAATATCACCATTACGGCGTTCATTTGCCGAGGGAAGCCATCGTTTTCCCTTTCTCGCTTCATCAACGGCACCGGTCGATGCAAGCGATCAACCGCTTTTCGATATCAGCCGCCAACTTTTCAAGCGTCGGTTCACTGACCATGCCGACAAGCATCGTCGGTTTCGGCATGCCGATCTTTGTCACTCCGTTTTCCACATAGACGACGATTTTACACGGCAAAAAATAACCGACTAAGAGATTTTCACTTAACACCCGCGCCGCTTCTTGCGGATTGCACACTTCTAAAATGACCATCGGCGTAGAAAAATCAAGTCCTTTTTCTTGCCGCGTCTCGGTGATGTTGAACGGCTATACCTTCTTGTTTCAAACATTGAATCGTTTCTGCCATGCCCGATGGTATAATGGAACATCGTCGGCTTTCCTTTCTGTCCTTTCCATTGCCATCGCCCCTCTCGCAATTCTACATCCCCGGTGGCATCAGCAACTTCGATCACAAAATATCCACCCATATGTTCACCGCTGTCGCCAAAACCAATACCGCCAAGATCACTTGTAACACTTTCGTATTCATCTTTTGTCCGGTTTTCGCCCCGAGCGGTGAGGCAAGCAAACTTGCGGCAACCATAACGAGCGCTGGAATGTAATCGACTTGGCCCGTGGTGATTTTCCCAAACGTCGAGCCGATCGAGGAAATGAACGTCACCGCCAAAGAAGTAGCGATCGTCATTCGAGTCGGGATTTTCAAGACGACGAGCATAATCGGCACAAGCAAAAATGCCCCCGCCGCCCCGACGATGCCGGATCCAACGCCAATGAGGAACGCCAAGACGGCCGCCAGCCATTTGTTGAATGTCACTTGGTCGAGCGGAATGTCATCGATCCCTTTTTTCGGCACAAACATCATGATCGCTGCCAACGCCGCCAGCACGCCGTAGACAACGTTCATCGCTCCTTCACTCATTAGCTTCGAGCCATAGCCGCCGACGAAACTGCCAATTAAAATGCTTGCCCCCATATACAAAATGAGCGATTTATTCAAGTAGCCGCCCTTCCGGTACGCCCATACGCCGCCGATCGTCGCGAAAAACACTTGCACGGCGCTAATACCGGATACTTCATGGGCGCTGAATGCTGCGAGCCCAAACAACGGCGGCAGGTATAAAAGCATCGGATATTTAATAATGGATCCACCAATACCGACCATACCGGAAATAAAGGAGCCGATAAAGCCGATCAAAAAGATGACAATGATCAACTGGAGCGATAAGTCCATCCTTCGTGCCCCCTCTCCTAATCTTCATTGAAAAACGAGGGGGATCTGTTCAGCACATCCCCCTCTACCTAAGCAACCGCCCATTAGGCATGAGTATGATGCAGCGCGCAGCGGTTCGGACCGATCTCAAGCTCCCGTTGTGTTTCGATATCCACCGTTTTGAGACCGCGGTTGATGGCAACAATGTCTTCAAAGTTCGGCGGGGTTTCCGTCTTGGCGCCTTGGATGACGAGATCGATGAATTCGTCTTTCGCTTTGTTTTGCATCATCTCATTGCGGGCACGGATGCGGCCCAGCGTATCACCGACATACCCCTCCGCGTTGATTTCTTCATCTAAGTTCGCGTAGTGCGCCGGCAAGACGATGACATCATCAGCCATGGCCGCCACTTTTTCATATACGGTGTGATACAAATCTTCCGCCCATTCGGCCACTTTGCCGCCAAGGTCCGGGCGTCCGAGACCACCGACAAAGATGGTGTCACCTGAGAACAACCATTTGCCATTGACGAAGAACGAGACGCTGCCTGGCGTATGACCCGGCGTTTTCACCGCCAGCACTTCAAGATGGACGTTTTCAAAGTCGATCGTTTCATGTTGCTCAAGCGGCTCAAAATCGAACACCGCCCCTTCGCTTTTCATCAAGTAATATGCTGCTCCCGTTCGTTCGGCCAGCGCTTTGCCTCCGGATAAGTGATCGGCATGCAAGTGCGAGTCCACGATATGCGTGATCTTTACTCCTTCTTGTTGGGCAACTTGTTCGTACACATCAATGAACCGGAGTGGATCGACAACCAGTGCTTCGTCGCCGGAGAGGACCATGTACGACAGACATCCTTTGCCGACACGAATGAATTGGTAAATTTTTAATTGATCATCTTCGTATACCTTGGCTTGATGGAGATGCTCGCTCCACGCCTGCATCCCGCCGGCGAGCGTATACACGTTGTCAAACCCGGCTTCTGCCAGCTGCTCAGCGACAAATGCCGCCGATCCACCCTTCGCGCACACGACGACGATGTCTTGGTCTTTCGGAAGACGGTCGACAATGGAGTCAACTCCGTCAACCAACTCAAAATACGGTACGTTCAAATACGCGAAGTTTTCCCCTTCGATTTTCCAATCGCGAAAATCACTTTCATTGCGAACATCCAAGATAAACAACGATTCTTTGTTTAACACCTTTTCCGTCATTTGTTGCACAGTCATTTCTTTCATCATGTTTATATACCCCCTAGTGTATATTAGTTTGTTAAAAAAGGCCGCTCAATTATGATTGAGCGGAATCAAGCGGCCCATTCCACTGCGACATGCCTGGAATGACGTTCCGCACACGGTCAAATCCGTTTTCAGCCAGCTTTTGCGCGGCCAAATCGCTCCGTGTCCCTGTGCGGCATACGACATAAATCGTTTTGTCTTTCGGAAGCTCTGCCATTCGGCTGTCAAGATCCCCGAGCGGAATCGAAACCGCCCCCGGAATATGGCCGAACGCATACTCCGCCGGTTCACGGACATCCAAGACGAACGAATCCGGATCGTGAAATTTTTCTTGCAGTTGTTCATTCGATACGACATGAGGGAATGTCACTTCGTTACGTGTTTCATGTTCCGCTGACTTGCGAATATAATGTTTCAACACCCCATCTTCTTCAATCGTCCCTAAATATTGATGTCCTGTGCTTTCCGCCCACGCTTTCATATCGGCCTTGGACCCCTTATCCGTCGCCTGCACTTCCAGTACTTGGCCTGACTGCAGCTCACCGATGGCCTTTTTCGTGCGGACAATCGGCATCGGACAGGACAGTCCTTTCGCATCGACAATCATATCCACTTTGATCATTTGACTGATTTCCTCCCTATGGTTTATTCGACAGGCCCTTCCCAGGCCAGCATGCCTCCTGTCATGTTGACGACGCGGTAACCACGGCTGTCAAGAAACTCTCCCGCACGACCGCTTCGGCCGCCGGAACGACAGACAAGAATGTATTCTTTCTTTTTATCCAATTCATGCATGCGGAACTCAATCAAACCGAGCGGAATGTTGACCGCTCCCGGAATTTTTCCTGCGGCCACTTCATCCGGCTCGCGCACGTCAATGATCCGAAGTGACTCTCCGGCACGAAGCCGTTCTTCCACCTCTTTCGGCGTAATGGTTTTCATCGTCATCCTCCTCTACTGCCAGGCGTTTAAGCCGCCTTTGACGTTCGTCACATGCTGAAATCCCATTTTCTTTAACCATTTGCTTGCTTTTTGGCTTCGCATCCCGCTTTGGCAAATGACCACCACTTCTTTTTCTTTCGATAGTTCGCGAGCGCGTGCAGCCAATTCGTGCAGCGGGATGTTGCGAAAGCCCGGCAAGTGGAAAGAACGAAACTCCATCGGAGTGCGCACGTCAATATATTGCACACCAGATTGTTTCAATCGCCGCTTTAACTCCGCCGTTGTGATCATCTGCACTCCTTTCGGGGGAATGAAACGACTAGCGAGAAACCAAGCAAGCAAAGCGAACAGGATAATGTTGATCACTGTTTGTACCATACGATTCCCTCGCGAGTTAAGATGATTAAATGAATAGGTTCACATTTCCTTCGGAAGCATCAGCCAAATACGCAGCCACCCCCGCAAACTCAATGCCGTCGATCAATTCTTCCGGTTTCAGCCCAAGCAAATCGACCGTCATTTGACAGGCGACAAGCTTCACACCCTGCTCTTTTGCCATCCCGATCAGCTGCGGAAGCGGCATGGCGTTATGCTTTTTGATTACCTTTTTGATCAGCTTCGGGCCGATGCCGGCAAAATTCATACGCGACAATCCCATGCGGTCGGCGCCGCGCGGCATCATTTTGGCGAACATCTTTTCAAGAAACCCTTTTTGCACCGGAACGGGTGCCTCTTTCCGCAAGGCGTTCAGCCCCCAAAACGTATGGAAAATCGTCACGTCATGATCGTAAGCCGCGGCGCCGTTGGCGATGATGTAAGCGGCCATCGCTTTGTCATAGTCGCCGCTGAACAAGATGATCGTCGTCTTTTTCTTCGGCTGTGTCATCTCGTTGCCTCCTTCATATACCTATACGGGTATATAAACCAATAAAAATTATCCTTTTTGAATCCAGAACATCAACACGCCATTTTCTTCTTTCATATCAATAACTGTATGGCCACTTGCTTTCGCCCATGCCGGCAAATCGTTTTTCGCACCTTTATCGGTCGTATGCACCTCAAGCACTTGACCCGATTGCAATTCATCCATCGCTTTTTTCGCTCTCACCACCGGCATCGGGCAGGCCAATCCTTTGGCGTCCAATACTTTTGCTACATTCATCATTGATGACCTCCTTGATCCAGAAAAGTTCATTACCATTACCCCTATAGGTATATTACTAAGAAAAAAAGAACGTTGTCAACATTTTTTGTTGACCAACGTATTAACGACTTTTAACAAGCAGTTCAACCGCTTCTTTCACAAGATGGTCCGTCGTTTCCCCTTTTTCCATGCTTTCACGAAGGCAATGTTCCAAATTGGTGCTGACAATGACGGCAATGGCACGATCAATGGCATTGCGCGCCGCCGACAGCTGGGAAACGACGCTCTTGCAGTCTTTACCTTGTTCCATCATGCCGAGAACGCCTTTAATTTGTCCTTCAATCCGCTTTAAGCGGTTTTTGATTTCTTTATTGTATTCCATCGATTTGTTCGCCTCCTTTTCCGGCAATCACAAGCTGCGATCGAGTAGCTTTTCACCTCATAACCGTAGTTGCACAGCAGCCGAATGCCAACATTTTTTTCGACCGCATCTCGGGCCACGACATGCAACGGCTGCCGAGGAATGGACGGTACCTGCCGTTTAATATAGGCGACCGGAATATGCAGGGCGTGACGAAAAACATGGTCATTGACTTCATTATAATCACGCAAATCGACAATAAGCAAGCGACTCGACACCTGATCGATCGGAAGACATGGAACGCCTTTCACAGGATAATAGCGACGATACAACGCCACGGTGAAAAGAACGAGGAAAAACAGTAACAAACCGCTCCCTATCAACGGCTCACCCCCTCTGCTTAACCTATGTAAGACGATTATATACCCTTTACAGTATATATCCAACAAGAATGTATTTCTAAAAAAATGACTCTTCACCCGCCATTGCATTGTCTGGCGCTCCATATTCTTACTCGCTGGTTACAAAGAGACGTTCATCAATGGTTTTGCATTGCCTTCTCAAGAACGGTCTACCGCTTGTCAAGTATATGTTGGTGAAGGCATCACCGCTACAGCCATGACCGGATTGGACATCAAGTGGGGTCTTGAAAACGTTGATCACTGAAATAAGCAAGGCACTGATGAAAAAACCCCTTCCCTACCGTGGGGAAGAGGCGTTTTCTATCACTTCTACTCTTTCATCTTTACTTGGGATGGCAAGCCGCTCGTTGGACATCAACAACACACAAACGACCGTCAGCGCCGCAGGAATGAGCGCCCATAAAAATGTATCAGCAATCGACGAGGCGAGAGCTTCGGTCAAACGATCGAGCACCGGGGCAGGGATGTACGCCCGCGCTTCTGGCGACAAGATCGCACGCGGATCATGAGCGGCCCCGCCGAATCCTGCTTGCGCCATGCCACTGAACTGTTCCACCAATTGATTCGTAAATAAGTTGCGCTGAATGATGCCAAACACGGTAATGCCGACCGTCATGCCCAGCGACCGGACAAACGAACTCGTCGAGCTGGCCGCCCCCCGCTCCGCTTCGGAAAAATGATGAATTGCCGCCATGCCCAAAACAGAAAACGACGCGCCAACCCCAAGTCCAACAATGATCATGTACAACGTCACCGTCGACCGTGTCGTATGCTCATCGATCGTGCCAAGCAGCCCGATCCCCAGCACAAACAATAACATAAATCCGAGCATCACATTGCGGTAACTCGTCTTCCCGCACAAAAAGCCGCCGAGTTGGGCTGATACCATGGTTGAAAACATCATCGGCAACAAGATCAATCCAGAATTCGTCGCCGAACCGCCTGTCACCCCTTGAATAAACAGCGGGATGTATATGGTGGCAACGACAAACGTCGCACCAGAGAAAAAGGCGACCAACATTGTTGACGCAAACAGACGTTGCCGAAACATTTGGTAAGATACAATCGGCTCTTGTGCTTTTGTTTCGACATACAAAAATACAAGAAACAACACCGCAAACGCGGAAAACAGCCCAATAATGACTGCCGAATCCCAGGCATACTTCTGGCCGCCAAGCTCCAACGCAAACATCAGACAGACGACCGCCGGAACAAGCGTCATGACGCCAAGCCAGTCAATACTTTGTTGCGAATGCTTCGGCGACTCGCGATAGTAGATCCAAAGCAACAGAAATGCGATCATTCCAAGTGGAATATTAATATAAAACACCCAGCGCCAGTTTAAATAATCGGTAATATAGGCGCCAAACAACGGGCCAAAGATGCTGGACAAGCCAAACACCGCGCCAAACAAACCGCCCATCTTCCCGCGCTTCTCCGGTGGAAAAATGTCAAACATAATCGTAAACGCGATCGGCACGAGCGCCCCGCCGCCGATCCCTTGAATGGCGCGGAAGATGCTGAGCTGCACGATCGTTTGTGCCATGCCGCAAAGCACCGATCCAAGCAAGAACACGACAATACCAAATAAGAAAAATCGCTTCCGTCCGTACATATCAGACAATTTTCCGAAAATCGGCATGCCCGCCATCTCAGCGACCATATAGGCGGACGTCACCCAAACGAACTGCTTGAGTCCGCCCAAATCGGCCACAATCGTCGCCATCGCTGTTGCCACAATCGTATTATCCATCGAAGCAACAAAAATGCCGAGCAACAGCGCGATCACAACGAACCCAGTTTTCGTTTCTTTATTTCCCATTGACTTTCTCTCCTCTATCTTTGTCTTTTTTCGTTCACAACCGCTTTTTCATCTTGGACAAGGGCGGTTCGATATTCAACGAGCCCGATCTCACAACCCGGACCGATCGTCACCTTTTCTCCTCTGACGACCGCAGCCTTCGTATATTCCAAATAAATCTCATCACCTTCAATCACCTCCGCCGTCAACGTAGCAGTCAACGGCGAAAAGCGTGTCAGCCAATGAAACGCCTTCCACTTGCTGCCTCGGCGGATGTGGATCGTCTGACCGCCAATTTCCTTGATGGTGCTGGTGGCAAAATACAATGACAGCTCCACTTGTTCCGCGTTCAATGTCTGCCCGATGTGCACCACTCCCGCCAACGAAACGGTTTCCGCCTCACAGCTTCCCGATACCGACAGCTCACCATAGCCGCGAATCGCAGTCGCTTCGACATTTCCCTTCATCTCCGCCTTCCCGCGCAATTGAAGGTGCTGGACATGGGCATCACCACGAATATCAGCTTCTCCAAACACCCCCATTGTCTCCGCGCGAACAAGACCGTTGATGTCCGCTTCGCCAAACAGGCGAATCGTACGCGCAGTGACTGCTCCTTTCACATCCGCTGAACCAAATACTTTACAACGGTCGCATTCGATATCGCCGTGAATCGTCGCTTCACCGCGAATCGACACATGATCAAACACGCCGCCTGCGGAAAATGCCGAACCGTTAATCGTTAAGTTTCTTGCTGCCATCGTTCTCACCCTTTCTCTACCGTTCCGATTTTCGCCTCTTCATCACATTCCAACATATCCCGATACTCGACCCGCTCAATCTCGCACCCCGGACCGATCGTCACGCGGTTGCCGCGCACCGTTTTCGCAGTCGTATGTTCAAGATGAATCTCATCCCCTTCAATGACATCGGCGGTTAAGCTAGGTGGGAAAAACAGCTTTTTCCAAAGCGATGCACTTTGTTTTTTGACCACGATCGTTTCCCCACCGATTTCTTGAACACGGCATGGTCCGAGCAGCTTCACGGCCACATATCCGGCATTCAACAAGCCGCCAATCGTAAAATGGCCATCGATCTCAAACCGTTCGGCCGAACAATCGCCGCCGACATCGAGCTCCCCATAAGCGCGAATCTCCTCCGCCGTCCATGCCCCCTTCACCGTTCCGCGGCCGCGCACCGTTGCCTCTTGGCATTGCATATTGCCTTCAACGTTGACACTCCCGCTCACTTTTATCCACTCACAATCCACTCCCCCCTTCACATAGCCTTTTCCTGCAATGTGGACAACGTTCGCTTTCACGTTACCTTCAACGGTCGCATTTCCTTGCACTCGCATCTCCATGCAGTCTATGTCGCCATATAGTTTTCCATTCCCAGAAAGTTTTACGGTATGATACAGACCGCCGGACGCATGACCGGTCCCGGCGATGACCAAATCACGACGTTCCATCAGTTCTCACCCCTCCGAAATGTGCCATTTCAACTCTTCGATATACGTTGGCACGTGCAACCGTGCCACAAGCTTCACTCCTTCTTCAACATACAAGTCCGCCGTTCCCTCTAAAAGAAAGCAGACCGCGACTCCTATCTTGCGAAGGACAATCAATTCACATATCTTCCCTTGCAAAGCGGGATAATGATGTTCGAACATCTTCCAAATGTGTTTTCCTTCTTCGACGCTAATCTCTCCGGAACGAAGGAGTCGGTCGACGATGTACAGGGAAAGAAGCTGCGTAAAGGAAACGCCTTCCTCATCCCCTAACTGTTCGTTCAACCATTGCCACACGACATCCGAAACAATGTGACGTTTTACAACCTCCTCTTTCGTCAGTACAACCGCCGCTGGATCCGGCGCAAACATAGCCGCCAACTCATCCAAAGACCGTTCATCTTTCAACTCCTTGATGCGTTCAATGCGCGCCAAAATTTTCTCTTTCGGAAAAAATGTCTCCTGCCCAGTAAAGGTCGATTTGCGAATAAACCAGTCTTCGGGAATCAGCTTTTTTCGTTTCCAACGGTACAGCTGGCCATACGAAATGCCAGTCAGCTCAAGCAGTTCTTTTTTCGAGATCAGTTCTTGATCCACGAGCTGTGCACCTCCTCGCTTTGTCATTGTAACATAACAATGTTACGTTGTAAATAGGCGAGTAGAGTATCCTTTCCAAAACTATCGCCACCTCGTTTCCCCTCCAACACTAAGGACAATAGGAGTGACGGGAATCCATGTTCTTTCGGTGTATGATTCGGTATCAAGTTTATTGGTTATTTAGAACATCGTTTTTTTAAATTATTAGAAGGCGGAGACAAATGAAGATTGTAAAACATACACCGCCATCCGCCCAAAAAATAAGGAAGGCAGTCAACGCCGCCTTCCTCAACGAAAGGAATGCTATGGATCGAGCGCGTCTTATGCACAAACGACGTGGTCTACCGCTTTCGTCGCAACCAGCTGGGCGCCCTTATTAATATGAAACATCGATTGATGGTTAAATCGTGCTGGTTGACGCCTTTTGGCGTATAGCCAAGAATTTGTTCCAAATGGATATGCCTGATTTTAAAAAATTACCGTATCTTTGCGAAAGTAAAACACGTTTTCCACCTATGAGAAAAGGGGTTTTATCATTGATGATTTAGAACATAGTTTTGTTTTAAAAATATCACTGCTCCCATGGAAACACATCGCTGGCGCGGCAAAAAATACGGTATGTAACATCCGGCCGCCGACGGCGCGCCACCCTGTTGCCGATGCGCGTCGTTTCAATGATGCTTTCCCAGAACAGGAGCCGATTGCGAAGTCGTTCAACCATTTTTCGGATCGCCGCTTCCGTCACTTCGCGCTCCAAAAAGGAAAAAACCAATGTTTTATGTATTTCATCTCCTGTCAGCGGCCGCTCGCTATGCAGCAGCAAAGCCACCAAATAAAACGAGGTGCAGTCTAAGCTGATCCACTCGCCGCCCCCGTACCGAACGAACAGCCCGTCACGGTCGTTTTCAATTAACAGTGCGGAAGGCATTTCTCCTGCTCGGCAAAATACCGTTCTTCTGCCACGATGTCTCTGCCGGTTGGCGTCACGATGCAATATAACGCCCACTCAAAATCTTCCACCCGCTGCAGCAAAATCTCACCACGGTAGCGTTCAACCAGCTCTTCGTCATACAAGCTGTCTTCGAGTTCTTTGATTGTTTGCAGCGACTTTGAAGCCAGCAAAAGGCTGCAATTGACAAGAATCATATGACTAAGCATGCGTTGCGTATCATTTAATTCGCCATCCGCTTGTTCCGAAAGCGCGCGCTCAAAATGGTACACCGCTTTGGCATATTCTTTTTCCCCGTAATAAATATGCGCCACCCGGTAATTGGCGATCGCATGGGACGGATTGTACCTTAGTGCCTTTTGCAAGTATAGTTTCGCCTGCTTTGGATCGGGGCGGGACATTTTGAAATATTCACCAACATACACGTACAGCGAGATGAGCTTCTTTTCAATCTCTCTTCTTTTTTCCCGATCTTTTTCTTTTCTCCGTTCTTCAAGCAGACGCCGCTCCTGTTCATGTGGAAAAATGACCCGCTCTAGCATTCTCCCCTCTCTTCTCTCCTTTGTGACAGGCTGTCACAGATCGGCTGCTATAGTTGTATTGTACCGAAAACGAAAGGAGATGGATACAATGGAAAACCGTGTGAAATGGCTCATCCGGCACGGATTTCTTCCACATGGAGAGGAAACAGATGAGAAAGCCAATTACCCACGTCACTATCGACAAGCCTTAGACAAGCTAGCAAAGGCACAAAAGATCCTTTCCTGTAGAAAAAAAGGTTCTGTACGCTAGGAAAAGAAACGCTTGAAAGTGGCCAAACTACACGAAAAAGCAGCCAATCAACGTAAGAACTTTCTCCATCATCAGTCAAAAGAATTAGGCATCACTTATGACGCTGTCATCATCGAAAACTTACACATGAAAGGTATGTCTCAAGCCCTTCATTTTGGCCAAAGCGTTCATGATAACAGTTGGGGGGTCACAAGATTCTTAGAATACAAACTAAAAGAGCAAGGAAAACACCTAATCAAAATAGATAGGTGGTTTCCATCAATGAAAACGTGTGCTTGTTGCGACAAAGAACACGAAATGCCGTTATCTGAACGCGTGTATCAATGTTCCTGTGGTCTAGTGTTGAAATCGTGTGCCGATGAAATTCAGTTCTTTTCTAGGATCCACATCGCAAAATCCTTGATATAATAACATTTTGGTCATTTTCATTTTCCTAAAATTCCCTTAAAACTATCAAACTCCGGTACACCTAGCGATTGGTCAAACCCGCAAAAAGAGGTCGATCCCAAAAACCTTGCTAAAAATCAAGCACTTGGATCGACCCTGCGCGAAATGTGAGCTTTAATCATGCAAATGACAGGCAACAAAGTGATCGGTGGTTTGTTTTTTCATAACAGGACGTTCCTGTTCACATCTTTTAGTAGAATATGGACAACGGGTATGAAAAACACAACCAGAAGGAGGGTTAATTGGTGAAGGAATATCACCTTTAATAATGATTCTTTCCCTCTTACGTTTAGGATTAGGCAATGGAATCGCTGACAATAATGCTTGTGTATAAGGATGTAACGGATGACTAAATAGTTCATCGGTCGGCGCTTTTTCTACAAGCTGTCCTAGATACATAACCCCAATATAGTCTGACATATAACGAACAACGCTTAAATCATGAGAAATAAATAAATAGGTTAAGTTGAAATTTTCCTGAATATCCTTTAATAAATTAAT
Source organism: Geobacillus thermodenitrificans subsp. thermodenitrificans DSM 465 (assembly GCF_000496575.1). Taxonomy (GTDB): domain Bacteria; phylum Bacillota; class Bacilli; order Bacillales; family Anoxybacillaceae; genus Geobacillus; species Geobacillus thermodenitrificans. Next base: position 20,815 of record NZ_AYKT01000016.1, read on the forward strand.
CACTTGTGATTGTATGGATACATCGAGAGCAGAAACCGGCTCATCACATATAACAATTTTCGGATTCGCCGCTAATGCCCTAGCAATGCCAATTCTCTGTCTTTGTCCACCAGAAAATTCATGAGGATATCGATCAAATTGGTCTTCTCTTATACCTACTTTTAACAGCAACTCCTTTGCTCGTTCAATTCGCTCTTTATGGCTTCCTATACGATGAATTTTCATCGTCTCCACAATAGCATGACCAATTCGCTGTTTTGGATTAAGAGACGAATGGGGGTCCTGAAAGATCATTTGTATATCTTTTCTTATTGCTTGCAAATCTTTTCCTTTTAACTTAAAGATGTCTTTCCCTTTATAAATGGCTTCTCCTTCCGTTGGTTCCACTAGACGCAGAATCGTTCTACCCGTCGTACTTTTTCCACACCCTGACTCTCCAACAAGTCCCATTGTCTTTTTTTCATATAAATCGAACTCTACTCCATCAACTGCTTTCAGATGTCCTACCGCACGGCCAAATAAACCCGTGATTGGATAATGCTTTTTTAAATTCTTGACCCTCAAAATAGGAGTTGTTGACTGAAGTTGTTCTTGTTCCATGCGTGTTTCCAACATAAAATCCTTCTTCCCCTCACGATGATATTTTATCATAATTCCAACATCGCACTTTATGACCTTGGCTGACTTCTTTTAAGTCAGGTGATTCACTCATGCATTGTTCATCTACATAAGGACATCTTTGAGCAAATCGACATCCTTTCGGAACGTTATCTAACGAAGGGACAATCCCTTTTATTGTAAAAAGTCGCTTTGAACGGTCATCTTCAAGCTGAGGGATACACTCCAACAATCCCTTTGTATAAGGATGGAGCGGCTGATCAAACAAAGATTCTACATCCGTTTCCTCGATGACTTGCCCTAAATACATCACGACAACGCGTGTACAAACCTCAGCAACAACTCCCAGGTCATGCGTAATCATCATGACACTCATATTTAGCTCTTCTTTTAAATCATTAATCAAATCTAATATCTGCGCCTGTATTGTGACATCCAGTGCAGTAGTCGGCTCATCGGCAATTAAAAGGCTTGGCCTGCATGAAAGAGCCATAGCGATCATCGCCCTCTGTCTCATTCCTCCTGATAATTCATGAGGATACTCATGAACTCTCTTCTCAGGGGCCGGAATGCCTGTCATTCTTAGCATCTCTATGGCTTCTTCATAAGCTTGCCTTTTGTTTAATTTTCGATGAATCATAAGCGATTCAGCAATCTGATCACCGATCGTATAGACCGGATTCAGTGAGGTCATCGCATCTTGGAATATAATAGAAATTTCATTCCCACGAATCTCTCTCATTTCTTTCTCAGATAACTTGAGTAAATTTTTCCCTTTGTATATAATTTCTCCTTCGTAAATAGTAGAATCTTTATTTAACAGCCTCATAATGGATGCTGCTGTCACACTTTTACCGCATCCTGACTCACCGACCACACCTAATGTTTCACCAGGTTTGATGGAAAAACTGACTCCATCCACAGCCGTAACTAAACCACGCTCTGTTAAAAAAGAAGTTTTTAAATCTTTTATTTCCAATAAGTTGCTGTTCGCCATGTTATCCGGCACCTTTCCTTGTTTTACTTTAATTTTTTATTCGCTTTACTTGTATGAGGATCTAATAAATCTCTTAATCCATCCCCCAACAAATTTAATCCTAAAACCGCTAAGGTAATAAAAATACTCGGGAACAGTGTCATCCACCAAGCACGAAAAATCACTGCTTTTCCATCGTAAAGAATATTTCCCCAACTAGGATTCGGAGCCGGGACTCCAGCACCAAGAAAACTTAATCCTGCCTCAAGAATAATCGAGAGAGCAAAAACATATGTCATCTGTACTAAGAAAGGCGATATCGTATTTGGAGCCATATGAACCCAAATAATTCTCCAAGAACTTGCCCCTTGAGCTTTTAAGGCCTCTATGTAAGTTTGTTCTTTTACCACTAAAGCCGCAGAACGGACAATCCGGGCCATTGCCGGCACTTTTACAATGGTAATGGCGATAACTACATTAAATGGATTAGGGCCAAGTATAGCGGTAATCGCTATAGCTAAAAGAATATCCGGGAAAGCGATCAATCCGTCACAAATCCTCATTAACACATGATCTAAAATACGATAATAGCTTGAATACAGCCCTATGATCATCCCAATAATGGCGGTTAATAGTGCAGCTGAAAAACCAACTACTAGAGATACTCGTCCTCCATGAACCACTCGACTGAATAGATCCCGACCGAAATTATCTGTACCAAACCAGTGATCAGCACTAGGCGGTTGCAAGCGATTCATCGGATCTATATCGAGCGGGCCATATTTCGTCATGAATGGCCCGACGATAGAAAACAAACACAGTAAGATGACAATGACCGTTCCTACCACTGCTAATTTATTAAATAAGAAGCGCCTAAAAAGCAACTTGAACTTCTCGCTTTTCAATTCACTTCCAATATGTTCTACTCCTTTAGTATTTATTTCCATTTTAGATTCCAATTGTCCTTCACCTCTTTATATAGACGATAACCATAAAAGCTATTTGACAAAAACACCCTTTATAATAGGTCCTTTTTTCCATTTTGTTCGATCGAGGTAAAATAAAAAGTCAAGTAATCTTTCTGTGATTCTCCCTTCCCTTACTTACGGCCAAAACGAACTCTTGGATCGACAATACCGTACAATAAGTCAACAATGAGATTCACCAATAAATATGACAATGCTGCAAGCAAAATTGTTCCTTGAATGACGGCATAATCCCGTTTTTCAATGGCGTGAATGACTAACTGACCGATCCCAGGTAAGTTAAATACCGTTTCCGTTACTACGGCACCAGCAATTAACGTGCCGAATTCTTGTCCAAGAACGGTTAGGATTGGAATGGCCGCATTACGAAGGGCATGTTTATAAACAATGATTTTTTCTTTAACCCCTTTCGCATAGGCTGTTTTAATAAAGTTGGCACTGAGTACATCCAGCATAGACGATCGAGTCATTCGAGCGATGATGGCGGTTTGAATAATGCCTAGTGCCGTAGCAGGTAAAATCATAAATTTCAAATGATTCCATAAACCGGAACTTAGTGGTTCATAACCCGCCACTGGAAATAATTTGAGTTTTAATGCAAATAACTGCATTAAGAATAACCCCATTAAAAAGCTAGGTATAGCCATACCTAACATCACTAGAGCCATAAATATTTGGTCGATTTTCGTCCCTCTTTTTCTTGCGGCAGAAATCCCCATAGGAATAGCTAATACCATAGAAATCGCTTGAGCCAAAACAGCTAAGGAAAGGGTCGGACCCAAATGCTCTAAAAATACGGTTAAAACTGGTCTATTATAATAAATGGACCATCCAAAATCTCCTTGTAAAAGTCCGAAAAACCAATTTGCAAACTGTTCATAAAGCGGAAGATTCAGACCTAATTGCTCACGCAATTGTTCCACTTCTTCAGGAGTGGCCTGTGATCCAAGCATGACAGCAGCTGGATCTCCCGGTGTCAGATGAATAAGAAAAAAAGCAACAATGGCAACAACTAGTAACACAGGGATTAGAGATAGAATCCTAGTTACTATATATGCTTTCAAAGATTAACACTCCCTCTGTACAATCATTGGTACTCCATCTTTCATAATTTGGGGTGGGATATTTTGAGTGGATCTTCACCACAACACGTACTTAAAAAGAAAGACGTTTATGATGATCAAAATCCCACATCAATCATGCCACTCCGGTTATTATGCTCCTAAGGAAACTCATGGAAGAAAAAGCGGAACTGGGCATGAAATGCCTCAAAATGATCAATGATCACGGATGGACAACACAAACACTTCGGAAACAAGAACAGAAAATCAAGAACACTGATCTTCGCCGGCGTGTAATAGCAGTCCGACTGGTGATGGAAAGGCTAGGTGGGCAAAGAAACGGCTACTATGATCAATGTGCGCCGCCAACCCTTTTTCCATTATGTGTCACGTTTTAATGAAGGCAGTCTTGAACTCCTGCTTCATCGGGATGTTGCCTCTAAAGGTTTGTAAAAAACAACGGATTCGCTCGATTTGTGAGAAGCTGAAAGGAATCAAGTTATGACGTTGTAAGGCTTTTTAATTTAAAACATGCTGTTGAAGAACAGTATTTCTCTTACATCACCGTCCTTCTAGGCGAGAACCGCTTCTCACTAAAGAACAACGGGAAGAGATCCAGCACCTCGTATTGGCCACGATAGCCGCTGAATTAGACTGGGACATCACCTCGGCGAACCTCCTTCAATCCTATGTATACCGCCATTACAGCGTATCCATTTCCCGATAAGCCTTGCGAAAGTTCTTGCATCAAAAAGGGCCTTTCTTGGCCCAACCGACCTACACGTTGGCGAAAGGAAATCCGGAGAGGCAAAAACATTTTAAAAATCAAATGCCCTTGATAAAAAACGGAATCTCTTCGAATTTTATTCTGTTATTCATTGATGTCATACATATCGGGTCATATCATGCACTGTGTACGACATTGGCTAGAGGCGAACCGCCAAAAGCAAATGCCACATTCGTCCATCACGCCCACGTCCAGCTGTCAACATCCTTAGTGACAAAACCATACTTTATCAGATGATAGATTTCTTGAAAGTGCTTAATGCACTGCCTCATCATCTTGGTGTTGGATAACATCCCCATTCATCATGAAAACATGGTCAAGGAATTGGGACGGGAGGAAGGACAATGTTTTTTTCACTTCATTTTCCTTCCTCCCTATTTGCCGCATCTTAACCCGATCGAACATTTGTGGAAATTACCGGAAGATGCAACAATTCCATTTTTTAACTCTTGTAATCTTGATCATAACTTTTTGATCATTCTGAATTACTCTTCTACACTAACATTCCATAACACTGGTCCAATAAAATCTCTAAATCCCTTGACTTTATCAGATACACCAGTGACTTTGCTGTAAGTTCCTATATTGATAATCGGTAGATATTCCCACATTTTTTGCTGTAACTGGCTATATAGCTCTTTGGCCTCGTCTTGTGTTTTAGCCGCTTGAATCTCAGATAATAATTTATCGATCTCAGGACTATTCGTCCAACCTGGCCATTGTGCTTTCGAATCTAAAAATCCATATTGATGAGGAATAACGGATGTATCCCATCCTGTAAAGAAGATATCCCAAAGTGCAGGATCACCGCGACGCTCTAGCAATGTTCCCCAATCATAAACTTCAAGCTTTGCTTTTATCCCTATCTTTTCCAAAAGCTGTTGAGTAGCTACTGCAGCATTATACTGATAAGCGTAATCACGGCTCGTCAAAATAACAATCTCTTCTCCGTTATAATTAGCTTCTTTTAATAATTTCTTGGCTAATTCAAGATCTTTCTTATTGTATACGTCTTTTCCAGCATCTGAATACCAATCTGTCTGTTCAGGCCTGAATAAACTCGGCTCCAATTTATAAAATCGCTCATCTCCAAAAGAAGAACGTAAAACCAATTCTTTATCTAATGCATAATTTACAGCCTGCCGAGCTTTTACATCACTGAACAGACCCTGCTTTTTATTAAAAACGAGCATTTGAATTCCATAAGTGTGGATATTTACACCTGTCCCTGGAGTATTTTCCAGTTGTTCAACGGTGTCGTACGATACACCTGTAGCAATATCATATTGACCACTAATTAAACCTGCATTTCGAGTTGATTCATCTGGAACGAAGTGCCAATAGATATCATTGACTAAAGCCTCTTTTTTCCCTGCGAGACCACTTGTTTGTTCGGAACGAGGTTGATAATCTTCAAATTTCGTAAAATGAATATACTGGTTAGTCTTCCATTCCACAAATTTAAATGGGCCTGTTCCTACATATTCTGTTGCTCCTGTTGGTCCAGCCTTTTCTGCAACCTCTTTAGGCATTATAGCAGCAAGCTGATTTTGATCGGCTAGAGCAAAGGGCACTAGCGCCGATGATTTGGTCAGATGAAGCTCAACTGTATAATCATCAACTTTTTTCCATTCTGCCCCTTCTAAAATCGATTTCGTAAGTGAGGAATTGGTAGTCCACCTTTCCATCGAGGCCACTACATCGTCAGCTGTCATTTCCTTCCCGTTATGAAATTTAATCCCTTGTCTCAGTTTAAACGTATAGACTTTTCCGTCATCACTAACGTTATAACTTTCTGCTAGCTGAGGAGCTACTGTCCAGTTTTCATCAAGGGTCAACAAAGATTCATACATTAATCGTGCAGTATCTTTCGTCGCTCCAGACGTAGTGACCGTTGGGTCTAACGTATCCGGTTGAGCTTCATAAGCAATATCAAGCTTTCCTCCAGACTGACCAGATTGGGAGTTCCCTGAAGAATTAGATTGACTTGTTTTTCCTGTGGACGAGCTATTTGAACATCCCATTAAACCAATAATGATCAGGAGAATAAAGAGAAATGAATATACTCCTCTCATTCGTCTCACAAATCATAACCCCCTTATTCTCTTGATTAAGCGAATGTCTTTTAAAAACCGCAACGACTCTCAGGTATGGCAAGGCAGAGCTCACGATAACACTTCTCACCCCCCTTTCTGGTGAATCAGAGATGCCTCTCTATAAAAACCCCCTTGTTTTAAGCCGCGATTTTCATGCCTGCGTGAAGGAAGTAAAACTCGCTTCATAAACTTTTCTGAGCGAAAACAAGCGCATCCTCAGTTGCTATTTTCATATTCCATATGGGGAGCGAAAAAATGATTACTAATTAAATGATCTTTAAAAACATCATAAATGATCTAATGGGAGTACAGGTCTCATCACTCTTTTATAATTAAAATGACAAAGATCGTAGCTGCTTAATCCTGGAGAATCCGCCGTTATAATCTTTTTTGCTATAGGAGCAAAAGAAGCGCGAAAGTGGTTTTCAGATTTTAAAGCGACTATTTTGTATTGAGTCACATCAATTCCATGCAACAAGAAAACTTGTCCATCTAGTGTTTGCCCTTTTTTCGTACAAACAATCACATCTACATTTCCAATACAGAGGCGGGCTGATTTCCCTAAGTTCACCTTTTTCCCTTTATTCATTTGTGAACTTTGAATAAATCGGCCATCTGTCAACGACTTAACATAAGCTGTTGTTTCTATAGGATCACCATGATACGAATCAGTCTTTCCTCCCAATCGAATATCAATAAAACGACCTACTCCAGCTGTATGTGCTTTTTCTACCACTTCAGGATCACAAATAAAACCAAAACAAGAAAGTGGAGCATTTATTTCGATCATCGCTTTTAGCAAATGTGTACCGTCACCTGGCGTCCCTGCACCAGGATTATCTGAAGTTTCATTAATGACAATAGGGCCTTCTGGTTCCTCTAAAGCTAATTTTAATGCTTCCATAGGGCTAGGATGTCGCACATAAAACTCATAACGCCTTTTCCATACCTCCTCAGCAACATTCTTTGCCGCTTTTTCAGCCAGTTCCTTATCATTGTCTGTAATTGTTAGTACACTAACCCGCATATCAGGTATATCCGTTTGGCTAAATCCATGAAAAAATGTACAATCAATCACTTTTTTCTCTTTTTCCCATTTCCAACATATTTCATTAATATCTTTTGCGGGGGATAAATCTGTTGTCGATGATGAAAGCATCATCGGCAATTTTTCCATGTGCATAACTGGGTGAATGTCACCTTTTATTATTCTTAGCAAATTCGAAATCGCTTCTTTCCCTCTCTCATAGCAGTCGATATGCGGATAAAAATTCACACCGAATAATGCATCAGCTTCCTTGATCATCGTTTTCGTTAGATTGGCATGTAAATCTAACGTAGCAACGATAGGGATTTTAGGTCCTACAACCTGCCTAACATTTGATAGAATATCTCCTTCAATATCGTCTACTCCTTCAGCAATCCCTCCACCGTGAAGGACCAAACATACGCCATCCAAGGGGCCCGCTTGTTTGATACGCACAACCAAATTCTCAACAAGCTGATTGTATGCATCACGCGTAATAATTCCAGACGGGTCAGCTTTTGCCCAAAAAGTAGGCAATAGTTCAATAGAATGTTTTTTCGCTTCGGAAATAATCCCTCCCAAAAAGTCCCTTACTCCCGTGTGATTTTTAATAATTTCTTCGCCAAATTCCCATTCTGATTGTCTAAAGTGATCTAATGTAGTTTTAACACAAGAAAATGTGTTCGTTTCATGACTAATTCCACCAATGGCTATCCTCAATGCCCTATATCTCCTTTCCTAAAGCAAAACCACTTTATTTCTGCATACAAGTAAAATGTGCATATTTTTTATGCACTATATACACAATTTCAATTGAATATTAACATTATTCTAACTATTTTTCAACAATCAATTGCAAAAAGTGAGAAAAATTTGTTATATTTGATAATTAAGGATAGTAAAAAATAAAGCGCACGCAAAAAATTTTTGCATAAAAAATAATCTTTTTCTCTTAAGGCCATTACCACCACCTTCCAAAAAAAGTTGGTCTATATGAGTAAAAATGAATGATTAGATAAATCTTTGGATAAAGGGGTCAATAAGTATGGATAGATATCCGAGAGTTACTTGGGACGAAAAAAAATTAATACATAATGCGCGAGTACTAAACGCTATCTGTAAACATCATGTAGAATGGATTCCTGTAACAAAATCAGTAGGAGCGAATATCGAAATTGTAGACAGTCTTTACAAACAAGGATATAGAAAATTTGCAGATTCTCGTCTACAAAATTTAAAAGCCATAAAGGAATATGACAGCTCAATAAACACCTGCTTATTGAGAATTCCTGGTATACATGAAATCAAAGATGTGATCACATGGGCGGATTGTAGTCTAGTTTCAGAATATAAGGTAATTGAGGCATTAAACCAAGAGGCGTTGAGTCAAGGAAAAATACACCATATTATTTTAATGATAGAGTTAGGAGATCTCCGAGAAGGAATCATGCCTGAGGAACTGATGGATATTGGTAAACATATTTTAAAGTTTCCTGCTATTCATTGGCTAGGTATAGGCACAAACCTTACATGCTTTGGTGGTGTTCTCCCTACATCTGATAAACTTGCCCAACTTGTTCAACTTAAAGAATCTGTAGAAAAAAAGCTTGGGTATCATCTATCCGTTATATCTGGAGGAAATTCTAGTTCATTGCATTTACTTATGAGCGGTGAAATGCCAAGAGAAATCAATCATCTGCGCCTAGGTGAATCTCTTTTCTTTGGTCGAGAAACTGCCTTTTCTAAACAGATCCCAGGCATGCATCATGATATCTTTTTGCTAGAAGCTGAGGTAATTGAAATTAAAGACAAGCCTTCTTATCCTCAAGGAATTATTGTAAAAAATGCTTTCGGTGAAACACCTCATTTTACAGATAAAGGAATTCGACGTCGCGCCATTTTAGCACTAGGTGAACAGGATGTCCCCCTTTCGGAGCTTACTCCTGTCAAAAACGGAATTGAAATTATTGGAGGGAGCAGCGACCATGCCATTTTAGACGTTACAGAGCATCATGATCAAATACAAGTGGGGAGTATACTATCCTTTCAAATGAGTTATAAAGCTTTATTGCATGCTATGACATCCAATTATATCTACAAAAAAAAGATTAATAGCGTGTACGAGCCTCTCATTTCGTCGGATCAGTCGTTCGAATGACTTAAAACTCTACTAGCGCCACGGGGATGTTTATATCTTTTTCATAAAGACGCTCTGTTGGAATCCCCAACAGAGCGTTCAATCAACTGATTTGGAGCTTTTCCTCTATGTTTTTCAATCCGTCCGATAACGAAACAATCTCCTCATGCTGAGAAGATACACGCTCTAATACGTCTTGAAGGCTTTGCTTATTATTATTTGTCATTGATACACTATTTTCTGCTTTGGCTTCTACTTCTTGCATCATGGCTTGCACTGATAGGATAAACTCTTGAAGATTGGTTGTTTTGTCCGAGAATTGATGAATATTCGATTCGACATCTTTAAAGATGTCTTTCACTTCCTGCATGCTTGTTCTGTTTTTCTCAATCGATGATTGCGATTCAGAAATCGTATGAGAAGCTAAAGAAATTCGTTCTTTGAACGCCGTAAGAAGTTTAGCAATCGATTCCGACGATTCTTTAGAGGATTCTGCGAGCTTCCTCACTTCATCGGCTACCACCGCAAATCCCTTCCCATGTTCTCCCGCCCGAGCGGCTTCTATGGAGGCGTTAAGTGCTAACAGATTCGTTTGCGCAGAAATATCAGAAATGGTCTCGATAATTTTTTTAATATTTTCTGTTTCAGCATGAAGTTGTTGCATATAATCAATCGTTTTTTGAATATTTTTATTAAAAAACTCTAAATCTTTTTCCAAAACATCGACTCGTTTTCCGCTTTCCTTGATTGCCCCCTGTGTAGATTCAAGATATTCGTTGATTTCGTCCATGAATTTTGTCATGTCGTCTACTTGCTCATTCGTTTCCGTCATTCCTGCAACCAATTCATTGGATTGCAAAGTTTGGATGTCAAAAGATGAGGCAATATTTTTAATGGAGTCGATAATTTCCGTTGACTGGATATTTATTCGATCTGTCGTTCTTTTGAAATTCTCTTGATATTCTTTTACAGATGCAAGCGAATCCCTTACCCGCTTCAATATATCCTCCATAGATTCTTTGGCACGAATGGCTTCTTCTTTTTGGATCTCCACTTCTTTTTGCAAGTTGCTATTAAACGCAGATTGCATAAAACAAGCAATAGAAACAAAGATAAACATAAGCATGTAGTAAAGCAAGTCGGTATAGCTTGTCGAGTGAAAAATGACTTCTCCATTTGTGAAAAAGAAATAAGTCAGAATGATCAGTACAATCACAATGGTTAGCGTATTAATGATCTTGTCTTGATAGATTCCCATAACTGTAACAAAGAAAAACATGGCCATTATGTTAATGATGTGAGGGTCTAAAGTTAAAACAAGAAACCAGAACCCTCCAATAGTCACAAGGTTAAAATACTTCATAGGAACAGCTAATTGTTCTTTCCATTTCGTTTTATTAGCAATAAACGTTGCAGCCCCAAGCACCCCTCCTACGATTCCCACGATCGTCAAAACAAAATTCCAAGGAATCCCTAAAATAAGGTTGAGCACCTGAAGGATGAGAACGGTTCCCCCAAAAACAAAGGCTACCCAATTATTTCTCTTTCTCAAAAGTTCGTAATTCATCGCGCCATTGCCCCCTCTTTTAATTCCAGCGGTTCCTTGTACCAAGAATATTTTTTATCATCCAGATGGTCATAAACTTCTTTCAAATGCATAAGAGCTGGAATGACTTCATCCCCTTTGTACCAGAATGGATCTTTGACTTTCTCACATCTAATGCGATATGTATCATTCAGCGATTTGAACACTTTAGGCGCAGTGATTGCTACTCCATGTGTGTACCCATGGGTTTGCGCATAGTAAATCATGAACCTGACAATTTCATGACCAACAAGCTTACGTCTGTACTCTGGTAACACTGCGAAACTATCTAATTCCATCACTTTCATATCATCCCTGACCACATCGTCAAACAAATTCCTTATCAAAGGTCTAGAAAACTCTAGATATGGTGTGAATTCAACGGTTCCTCCAGGCACACCATTTATATAAGCGATATAGAGGTCTGAACCTTCTCGCCCATATTCCATGTCATATCCAGACTCTTCCCAAACCAATTGTTTCACTCGATGAAATGCTTCCGCTTCTTCTTTTGTCGTTACTCTCTTAAAAAGAATTTCATTAGCCATAAAAAAATCCCCCTCCTGAAGTTCAAAATCACCTAAAAGTCCTATAATAAAAACAAACTTCCAAGGCACAAAGACCTTTTATAATAGGTGTTTTTTTAGAAAAAGATTTAAATATGTATATATTTTCTTAAGACAATAGGCATAATAATATATATTATTTCTAATAATCAATAGGAAATCGAAACGATTTTTACGCCCTGCGTTTGTTTACATAACAAAATTATCGAAAACTCCACTTATATAAAAAATAAAACGCACGATATCGTGCGTTTTGCTTTTCAATGAACGATCGTTTTGATTAGAAATCACTCGTTACCCCCTGGTGAATTTGTTCGCTTATGCATTGAAATGCCATAACATAAGTAAAAAGCAGGATGCATTTCCCCATGCATCCTGCCAATCCCTCTTCTTATTCCTTATTTAGCATATGGAACACTTGCTCAACATCTTTATCGCCGCGTCCAGAAAGGTTGACGATGATGATTTGATCTTTGCCTAACGTCGGCGCAAGCTTCATCGCATACGCAACCGCATGGGCGCTTTCAAGTGCCGGAATACTTCAACGCATGAGTTATACGGTAAGTTAGTAATTAAATGTATGTTGAGAACATTGCCCCATATAACACAATTAGTCCCAACTTCAATGGAATGGATAATAGGAGCCCCATATTCGTGAATTTGCTCTCCAACAATCATTTCCCTTTTTTCAATTTTTTCTTCGTTTCCTCATACCTCTCCATATTAAATATTACATTCACTACGTCGAATATACTCGCCAATCGGTATATCAAAGCGTTTAATCAGGTCGTCCCGTTCGATAAAATATGGGGTATATTCCGCCATATGTTCACTAGATTCTGTGACAAAATAATTCAATCGACACATCTGTTATTAGTAATTCACAAAATGCACTTTATCGCTATCTAGCTTATACCCAAAGTATTTCAACAAATACTTCTCTACCATTTCCTTGACTTCTTCCTCCGTGAGCATATCTAAAATCATTGCCCCGCCAACGATATTTAGGTATTTATTCGCCTGAACAAAATGATCTCGCTTAATTTCAATACCATTTTCCTCAAATCCGACGAGGCATTTCAGAATCCCTTTTGTAATCGTACGGTTGGAAGTAAAGTTGCTGGAAAAGAATATAACGCTTCTTGCCGAAAAATCTTTGCTGCAAAAGAAGTTCGTTAACCAATAAGGATCTTGTTTGTTCGATTCATCATATGTCATATAGCCAACCCACCAAAGCCGAGCCAAAATGTGCACAAATAATGATCGCTTATTTCCATTTTTAAAAAACAGGGCGGTATTTATGCGTTTGTCGTTTTTGCTTTCCAGATCTTTCTTTAACCGATAAAAAGCAAATTCCCTCAGTTGCAAATGGGCGAGTCCAGCCCAGAGCTTCTCTTGCGTCGCCTGATTTACCGTCAAGTGTTTTAGCGCTTCATAAATCACCTTGACGTTTTCCTTATCGCTAATGGCATAGTCCGTTTCCATATTTAACACAGGCACTTCAAACTGGATGTTGGATTCGAGTACCTTTCCCTCTTCTTTGAAGTAGTTGTCAAACCATTCATGATCTTCATTGTAGTAATGTTCCTTATATGAATCGTAATTACCCCTTAAATCCATTAATGCCTCATCTGAGATGAATTTTAACCTCAAGTTAATCCTCCATTCTATGAACCTTTTCTATTTCTTCAAAACTTGCTTTGAGGGGCTTTCGCAAAATGAGCTGTGCCGCTTTTAGCGGGGATAACACGTCGGTCCCTACGTCTTCTAATCGATAATTATTTTCTTGAAAAATTTTATCCAGCACCTGATACCACGTATATTCCTCTAAATCAGCATTCGCTTCGCTAATTTTAGAAAAAACATAGACTAGAGCCGGAACAATTACGGCCGCTAATATCGTATTTTTCAGAGGAGAATGGGCACTCATGGCATATTGGTGGTACTCGTACTCCGGTAAATAAATCGTAATATTATTCGAATAAATATCAACATCCATATAATCATTTTTAAGAGATTTGGTGACCGTCACAATAGAAGGCAAATTCAAAAATTCAGTATAATCATCAATGAGTGTTGTTTCGATAGCCTCTCCGATCGCAAGTATATTTCCTTTTTCAAATGTCAGCGGAATGCCTTTATACCAATCACTTAAATATTCATTCTTATAACTGTGAATCGTTTCTTTGGCAACAACAAACGAATGCAGTACAATCTTTCCCCTTAATTGATGGGTCGCAATTGAGATTTCCAGATGTTCCTGATACGTTTCGAACATCTGCCGATAGCATGTTTGCGAACATTCAACGTGAATCAAGTATGCACAAGAATGGTTCTCTATCAGCCTTTTCATTTCTGGATTATCCAAATAAAACTGCGCCTCAATTTTTACTTCACCGAATTCTTCTTTGACATCTATTTTTGTGGAGAAACTCGTCTTTTGGTAATCATCGTTATTCATATATAATACCGGATATGGATAGGAGGTACTAATTTTCATATAGTTCCACCTCCATGACACAATAATTTGGATATTCGATTTCCACATTAATAATAAAAGGCTTTTTAGCCGGAATTGAGTGAAGGTCAATTTTATTGTCATCGTATTTTTCCACTGTCACATTTGGATCGTCGGTCGTGGCGTTTTGAATCGGCAAATCAAAATCATTCTGTTCTCCAATCACTTTAAAGATGAGTCGGCCTTTTTCAACCGCTTTTTTCGCCGTAATGATAAAACGATATTTTCCTCCTTCTTTATCAATGCAAACATACTTCTGTGTAATTTGAACCGGTTTACTATTCGGTTTCTGCTTCCTTTGTCTATCCAAGTTGCCAGTCATACCTTTATCCAATTGATTTTGACCGCCAAAATGTTGAATTCCGCCTCCATTGCTTCCCCCGCCACTATGCTTTCCTGATCCATTTCCTCCTTCATTTCCGGTTGGGGTAATTCCGTATTCTCCAGCTAATTGAGCCTCAATATCTTCGATAGAGATACCTTTTTGCCTTGTAGCTTTCTTATTTGCACTCTCTTCCTTGATTTCTTTTTTCAAAATCTGTTTAATGCTTGAATGGAGAGATTCGGTTTTATTGACCCCCCGCATGTTGACAAGCTTTTTGTTAGGAAGAAAGTCGCTTAAGCCGATCGCATCCATGCTGTCTGTAATTTTTTCTTGAAAATATTCTTTTACTGCACTCCTAATAAAAGACTTTAAATCCCCATAGACCTTTTTCGCTAATTTAGGATCTTTTTCATAACGCTCAGGTGACCATTCATTATGAGCGGGATTTTCCATTTGCTTAAAAATCGCATTCATATTTTTTCCTGTAATCATCAATATTCCAGTAAAAGAAATACTACCGCTAATATTTTTTTGTTCAAAAAGACGCATACCAGTCGTCCGCGTCATCAGTACGCGTCTATTTAAATCTTCACCGTTCATCAAATATAACGTGGCTTCCCCTTCAGCAAAAGAAATTCCCTGCTTGTACTTTTGGGCTGGATAGGCGACTTTAATCGTTTGATCGGAAGTAAGTAGATGGAAGTAATGCTTTAAATGTCGATTTTCTTCGGTATCCTCTAAATCGCCAATTAATTGTGCAATATTCTTGTCACTAATTTCAAAATCATTAATTCGAACCACCAATTTTTTCTTATAAATTGTGATAAAGAAGTTATGCAACACCGACTTAATGATTTCTTGTTCCCAATCCCCATTAGGTTCAAATGCCGTTACATATATATCCGTTCCCGTATCTTTTCTGATAAAACCAGGCTCTAAAAATAATTGCTGAGGAATTGCATTGGAATTTTCGTTATATGTGTAATAGCCATTCCCTAAAGTGATCTCGTTTAGATTCTTTTTGAAAGACATGATATTGGCTACGCCGACAAATGATTCATAGCCCGTGATATCAAGAGAAGAATAAAATAACGTCCGCAATTTAGAATTCAAAAAAGGAGCTGATTTTCCAATGCCAAAACTCCCCCCAGAACTTTCATCCTTATTTGATGATCCTGCTTCCTTTACTAATGAACTCCAAGGAGATCCTAGTTCCCCTTCTTTCGCTCCTTCAAGCCCTTTTGTATTAAAATCACTGATTCGTAAAATTTGTATAGTAGGTCGTTGAACGATTTGTAATGCATTTTCCAAAAAATACTCGCACTGTTGATTTTTTCCCTTCCATGTTTGTTGGCATTTTAGAAACACGTCTTTTAACTCATCAATGCCAGGTACTTTATTCGTATCTATGATAAAACTACTGAACTCCACAATAACAGGTTTTGTTTCATTTTTTACGGCATCTAAGGAATTTTGACAGATTTCCCTCGTTAATGATTCCAGAGAGTTGCCTCTAAAAGTTTCCAAACCGGCATGATTAATGGAATGAATTAATCCGCCCGTTGTTGCAGGAAAATGCCAAAATGTATCCATGTGTATCCTCCAAAATCTATAGTAATTTTGCAAACTACTTAGAATTATCATTTTCCTTAATTATCTATTCGATGAAAGCTTGTGAGTATCTAAAACATTCTCTCCAAACACTCCCATCTTCGATTAGGAAGGGTGGCATTTCCAGTAAATCATCTCACCTTTTTCTCAAAATACACATGCAACCGATACTCGCAAATTTCTTTCGTCCAATTGTACAAGATTTCTTCATGCTCGTGCGCGATAGAAAATTGGAGTGCAAACACATTGTTTTCAAAGGAGATCAGCCCCCTTGAACTGCCGCTCCATTTTGTCATCGGCATACGGGCAATCAATTTGCTCACCTTTTCTTGGTCGTACTCCCAAAGACGTTTTGTTTCCCCATCGGAGAAATCGATGCGCTTTCGATATTCTTTTTCCGTTAGATACCGATGAAAAAACGGCGCCGCTTGTTGTGGAGTAATTGGTTCATGCCAGCCCGACGGTCCGCGCTCAAGCATGGCTTTTAAGACAACCATTTTATAACTTTTCGACATTACTGTGCGCTCAACCTCGATAAGCCACCGCTCATGCTTGAGGAACACTTCCTTCTCTAAGTCCGACAGCTCCCCCGTCCAATATAAAAAGCCGACATAAGAATCGAACTCTTGTCTGTACTCCGCCGCTTCACTTCGGCCATGGAGATGCAATTCCAAATACGTCGGCCGTCTGCCCAACTCCTGCTTGAGCTGCCTGTAATCGGCAAGCAGCCGCTCTTTACGCGGCTGGCGCTTTTTCCGCATCTCCTCGAGAAGATGAATGGTTTGTATATCAAGATGTAGCTCGCATGTTTCCGGAACCGTTGGCATAACGGATTCCCGCACCTTTTTCTTCGTCTCGCCTCGCTGCGTATCAAACAGGCTCAGTTTGACATCCGCATTGCGATAGTTTCCAATTAAATCAATAATGACACAATAATCCTTGCCCTCATACAACCGCAATCCACGCCCGACTTGCTGGGTAAAAACGGTCAGCGATTCCGTCGGCCGTACGAATAAAAGTGTATCGACAGAGGGAATATCGACCCCTTCGTTGAACAAGTCAACGGTGAAAATGGCGTCCAGTTCACATTGTTCCAACATGGCAATGGCCTGTTGGCGCGGGATGGTCGTTTGCTTCGAGTGAAGGCTGACGGTCCGGTAGCCACGGCGGCGGAAATATTCGCACAAGAAATCGGCTTGCCGAATGGAGGAGCAAAAGACGAGTGTTCTCGTTTTCTTATACTGCTCCCATGCTCGCAAAATGTTTTCCGCCATCTCCTCGCGAAGCTGCACTTGAAGCAATTCTTCCTCATCATAGCGGCTGCCGAGCCATTTGATTTGCGAATAATCCGTGTCATCGTATACACCATAATAGTGAAACGGCGCAAGCCAACCACGTTGCACCGCTTCAATAAAATCAATACGGTAGGCAACGTTCCCATCGCAAATCGCGTACACGTCTTTATTGTCGTTCCGGTCTGGAGTTGCAGTGATGCCAAGCAAAAACTCCGGCCGGAAATAGAGAAGGACGCGCTCATATGAGCGAGCCGCCGCATGGTGGAACTCATCCACAACGATCAAGTCAAATGAGTCAGGACGAAACGAAAACAAATGTTTTTTCATACTCAGCGTAAAGATCGAGGCAAACACCATATCCGCATTTCCATCTTTTTGATGGCCGTCGTATATACCTGCCGTTCGATCCGGGATCACACATTCGAACGACTGTTTTGCCTGACGAAGAATCTCCTCGCGGTGGGCGATAAACAGCACTCGCGAAAAACGGCGCGCGAAGAAGGCGGCCAAATACGTTTTCCCAAGTCCGGTCGCCATGACAACCATCGCTTTATCGTATCCTTCTTCATAGGCAGCTTCCAACCGCTCCAATGCCTCCACCTGGGCAAAGCGCGGCCGGATCGTTCCATAGGGCGCCGTCGTTTCATGGACAACATCGGCCTTGTCCGTCGTCTCTCCTTCTTGCTTCTTTTCCGTTTCCGACGGAAGCATTAACTCGATTTCCTCAGTCTCACCCCATGTACGAGATAAGTTGGGATGGCGTCGGTGATTGTCTTCGTACCGTTTTTCATAGTCAACGATCGTTTCGGCATTGACTGGCACCGTTTCTGGAGCATAAAACAGCTTTAAAAACCGCTCCATCGCTTCGGCAAATACATCTTCATCAATCCTTTTATCCAGCCCTAGATTCCACTCGATGCCGTCTGTGAGCGCCGAGCGGGATAAATTAGAAGACCCGATAATAAAGTAGCCTTGTTCGCTATCCTCAAACAAGTAGGCCTTTGGATGAAACGAAATCCCGTCGCTTCTAAACAGACGCACTTCGATATCGGGATGAATTGAAATCAGTTCACGCAGCGCTTCTGGCTGAGTAACAAACAAATAATCACCAGCACAAATTTTGATGTCTGCTCCCCGCTCTGCCGCTATCCACAAACTGTCCTTTAATAGGTGAACTCCAGATTTCATAACAAACGATGTCAGTATGTATATTGTTGACGAGCGGCTCATCTGTTCCTGCAGCTTGTCAATGAGCCGCCGTGAAATCAACTCGACTTTACTCATCACGAACCTCAACTAAAAAAATTTTTTCCCGGAATCCACCGCGTTCTTCTGCTTTTTTCACCCGTATTTGTTCGACTTGTTCGATCGAAGCGCCATGACATGCGGCTAAGGCATGAACGATTTCCAACACATCCGCAAGCTCTTCGATGGCAGCCTCGTCGGTCATTGCCTGGACGTACTCCTCAAGCTCTTCAAACGCTTTCTTCTGCAGTTCTTTCTTATATTCTTCCTCGTTGAGTATGCGAGTAGTGAACGTTTTTCCTGCTTGTTCGATAATAGCTGGGATGCGGTCGCGAACGAGTTTGTTGTATACCGGCATGTCCATTCCTCCATTTCCGAAACTATATTACTATTTTACAAAATTTCACCTTTTTTTCATAGGAAAGAACGCACAAAAAACCTGTCATTTCTAAAACCTATTTACCTGTTGTAAAACAAAAATGTCACATACTCTCCTCTTTCATCCTGCTGGGGTTATCATAGAACAGGCGATTCTTAGGTTGGTTGCTACTGTTTATCTTCCGGTTTCTTTGACCAAGAGAAGGATGATTTTTGTTTTTACTGAATATGTATACGTCTAATTTGATTGGCCTAATTATCAGTGGAAATGCTTGCATATCCGGTGCAGCCATTTCCTCATTATATGAACGATAGCATGATCTTTGGATATTTGCTTTATCTTGTTATTAGTGTGTATGTTTTACGGAACATCGCTTCCTTCGGACTGGGCAGTGCACCGTCCATATTAAGTACGATGACAGCGATGGAAATCCTATTTGAACGGTGCGCTGACTTGATCGAATACTATACGTGGAAATGGGAATATCCATTCGGGTGAACTGGCATGTCTATTTCTCCTAGTTGGCGCTATACATATAGTATAGTTGTCCAAAAGGAGGAGAGCAGGATGGTGCTGTTTGACGTGGAACACCGGTTGTATTATGAAGCGATCAATTCGGCGCGGCCGAAAATGGCGCCGGTTCGCCAAGACCGGGCGTGGGGATATGTATGGAAAACCGTAAACGGTGAGCCGGTGAAGTTTTGGATCGATTTTCATCGCGGACGGTATATGTACTTTGAATACGGGCGAAAGTGGTATCGGGTGGCGTATTTGCAGGCGAACGAACAGAAGTCGGGAAGGGATGTGCTAAATGGAGCGATGATTGATTTGACCAGCGATGGTCACCGTCTTCTCTTCATGAAAGGGCGCATCCGCCACCAATCGGCGCGCGCGGTGTAAGATGCGGCGCTAGCACCGTGGATTGGGGTATGATGGCACCAAAGCTGCCAGCGAATCACTAGGTCCGCATTTTCTTCGCCCCCAATGGATAAGCATTATGCTTAGTCGTGAAAAATAATCATTTCCCCTTCGCACAACAGTTTGTTAGTATCGTAAGGTCACGGATCCCAAGATTTCTCTATTTGAGAAATCTTATTTTTTATCCCCATTTCCTATTCAATCCCCAGCCTCTTGGGAACGTTGAGCAGCCTTTCCTTCAGCCACAAAGTCCCCGGACAAAAACTGCTTCGTGGACGATGCTTTTATACTAAGCCGTATCTGTCCATAATAACTAATAGCAAAGCCCTCATAGGAGATGACGAAATCATGGATCAAATCCATTTGTGGTCGTTGCTCGTTATTGGTACCATTCTATTATTTTTCAGCCTGCGAACCCCGCCCATCAAGGACAAACTTTGCGTGTTCTTGTTAAAAGCGTATTTTTCCACGTTTTTCGGCGTGATTGTTGTAGAAAACAAACTCTTAGAGTACCCTGTCCGGTTTTTAGACCAATATTTTGAAGCAAGCATCCTGTTCGAATATTTCCTTTATCCGATCGTCTGTGTTTATTTTTATCAAACTTCGTATCACTCGCGCCTGCCTGGTATTATTGGCCAATGCTTATTGTACGCGGCCGCTTTGACAGGTGTTGAGGTGCTTTACGAAAAGTACACGAATTTGATTGAATACCATCGATGGACATGGATGTATTCGTTTATCACCATTTTTGTTCTGTCGTTTTCCGTTCGCATGTTGATGAAACTAATTCATAAGCGGGAACAATCGACCAGCTAGTGGGTGCTGGACTTTTAAAGAAACAATATAGGCGGCAAAGAGGAGCTCCTCTCTTTGCCGCCTTTGTTTTCTTATGCCCACCACATCTCAGGCAGTTCTTCTTTGAACAACACATTTTTCAAGAGCGCCACGGCTTGGGACAGCCCTTCATCGATCGAGGCAAGCATGTCTTCATGCTCGATCGAGAGCACATAGTCATAGCCGACCGCGCGCAGAGCGCTGACGATGTCGCGCCAACATTTTTCGCTTTGACCGTAGCCGACGGTGCGGAATACCCATGAGCGATCGAGAATTTGGCTGTAATGTTTCGTATCCAGCACACCGTTTTTGCGGATGTTCGCTTTGTCCAAGTACGTGTCTTTCGCATGGACGTGGAAAATCGCTTTTTCACGGCCAAGCAATTTGATCGCTTCGACTGGGTCGATGCCTTGCCAAAGGAGATGGCTCGGGTCGAAGTTGGCACCGATCGTTTCGCCGGCGTGTTCGCGCAGTTTGAGGAGCGTTTCCGGGTTGTAGACGACAAAGCCCGGATGCATTTCAAAAGCGATTTGATGAATGCCGTGCGCTTTGGCGAACTCTGCTTCTTCACGCCAGTACGGGATGACAACTTCGTCCCATTGCCATTTTAAAATTTCCAAGTAATCCGGCGGCCAGGAGCACGTGACCCAGTTCGGATACTTGGCGCCAGGATGGTCGCCCGGGCAGCCCGAGAAGGCGTTGATTACCGGGACTTCGAGCTGCTCGGCGAGTTTCACTGTTTTCCGCCATGTGTCATGCGATTGCTTCGCAAACGTTTTGTCCGGATGGAGCGGGTTGCCGTGGCAGCTGAGCGCACTGATGATAAGCCCACGGTCGTGAACCGCTTTTTTCAATGCTTTGATTTTTTCCGGCTGATCTAACAGTGCATCCGGATCGCAATGAGCGTTGCCCGGGTAATTACCGGTACCAAGCTCGACGGCTTCAATGCCCATCGCAGCAATCTTATCGAGCATTTCTTCAAACGGCAACTGTTGATACAGAACGGTAAATACGCCTACTTTCATTTGTTTTTCTCCCCCTTCTCGCCGGTGTAAGGCCGGTCAATCAGCAACCGGCCCCACCGTTCCATTTTATTTTGACGGCGCTGTTAGCGCCCGTGTTGGCAGTGGCCGAACAAAAGCTGTTTATTCCGCCACCCGCACCCACTGTTTCGTGCGATGGCTTTCCAAAATGGCATCAACGATCGTCATCGTATAGTGGCCGTCGGCGATCGTCGCAAACGGCAGCTCCCCGAGCGCCTCGCCGCGCTGTTTCCGGATGATGGCATTGTAAAAGTCGAGGAACAAGTTTTTCAGCCCATCCGGCCAGCCTTCTTCATGACCGCCAGGGTAATGGGCGAGCGCGGCGGCTTGCGGCGACAAGAGCGACGGGTCACGGACGACTTCTTCGTTCGGGCCGTTGCGGCGCCCGATCCAGAGGCGGTTCGGGTGCTCTTGGTCCCAAGCGAGCGTCATCGCATCGGTAGCGATTTCAAAATAGAGCCGGTTTTTCCGGCCGGCGCTCACTTGGGAAATCGTAAACGCGCCGTGAGTGCCATCATCAAAATGGACGAGTACATTGCCGCCGTCTTCCGTATCAATCTGAACCGGTTCGGCGTCTTGAGCATGCCCGGATGTAAACGTGCTCCCTTCCTGCTTCGGTTTGTAGCGGACTGGATGGACGGTGCGCAAATCGGCGAACACTTCGACGATGCGTTTTCCGAGCACGTATTGCACTGTGTCGCACCAGTGTGAGCCGATGTCGGCGATGGCGCGTGACGGACCGTTTTGCGCTGGGTCAAGCCGCCAGTTGTAATCAGTGTCATAAAGCAACCAATCTTGCACATAGCCGCCATAGACGAAATGGATGCGCTTTGCGTCGCGGGCGATCCGCTCTTTCGCTTCGGCGACGAGCGGGTAGTGGCGGTAGTTGAAGCAGACAGCGCTTAAACCCGGGCTTTTTTCAGCCAGCTTTTTCAGTTCGATCGACTGTTCGCTGTTCATCGCGAGCGGCTTTTCTGATAATAAATGTTTTCCCGCTTCAAGTACGGCCTTGTTGATCGGAAAATGCAAGACGTTGCGCGTGCAGTTGTGAACCGCTTCGACGTCCGGGTCGGCGATCAGCGCCTCATAGTCGCCGTATGCTTTGGGAATCCCGAACCGGCGCGCGGCTGCCTCTGCTTTTTCTTGGCTGCTTGAAGCGATGGCGACAATGTTCACGAACGGCAGGCGGCGGAGCGCCTCAATATGAGATGAAGCGGAAAAACCGGTGCCGATGATGCCAACATTGATCGATTTCATCGCGCTGCTCCCCCTTGTTTCGCTTTAATCGGTTCAAGCGGTTTGACGTTGCCGAATATGATTTCCCCGCGGTTGACCGGTGCGGCCCAACGAACCGCGTTGGCGATCACTTTCAGCACGTCTGGGTGATGATACGTTGGGTATGTTTCATGGCCAGGACGGAAGTAGAAAATTTTCCCTTTCCCACGCGTAAACGTGCAGCCGCTGCGGAACACTTCTCCACCTTCAAACCAACTGATGAAAATCGTTTCGTCTGGCTCCGGAATGTCGAAAAACTCACCGTACATTTCTTCTTGTTCGAGCTCAATGTACGGCCCGATCCCTTCCACGATCGGGTGGCCCGGGGCAACGACCCAAAGCCGCTCTTTTTCGTCGGCTTCACGCCATTTTAAATTGCATGTCGTCCCCATCAGCTTTTTGAAAATTTTCGAGAAATGGCCGGAGTGAAGGACGATGAGCCCCATTCCTTCGAGGACGCGACGGTGGATGCGTTCAACCACTTCGTCTTTCACTTCATCATGGGCGATATGCCCCCACCAAACGAGAACGTCGCACCGGTCAAGCACTTCGTCAGTCAAGCCATGTTCCGGTTCGTCCAATACAGCGGTTGCTGTGTCAAACCCGGCTTCGGCTAAGTAGTTGGCGATGGCGGTATGCATCCCTTCCGGATAAATGGCTCTTACTTTTTCATTTTTCTTTTCATGGCGAAATTCGTTCCAGACGACAACGCGGATTGGTGTTGTCATATGGTGATCCCCCCTCGATTGGATTTCGGTTTGCCGCGGCATACACAAAGTGGTTGATCTCTTACCATTCGATTCGGACTTGTTTCCCTTGTTCGGACGATGCATAAATCGCTTCTAACACTTTGGCGATCATGAGTCCTTGTTCTGCCGTGCAAAGCGGTGTTGTATTATTGGTGATGCTTGTAACGAAATGGTCAAGCAACGCCACCCGTTCGCCTTGGTCGTCAAAATGGAGTGTGACGTCAGCCGGGACACCGTGTTCACTGCGGAACCATTTCACTTCTTGACGGTTGCCGGTCACATTCCACTCCCAGCGCACACCGCCTTCCGTGCCGAGAAACTCGACATATGCCCGTTCCTCTTCAATGTGCGACGCCCAGCTCGTCTCAAGCAGCACAGTCGCGTCGTTTTCCAGTTGGATGAATGCCGAGGCAAAGTCTTCCACCGTATACGAAGCGTTTGGCGCAAACGACGTGCCCGGCCATGCCCCTTGATGACGTGGACCGAACTTCGCGTATGTTTTCCCCGTCACCGCGACCGGGTTCGGGTTTCCAAGCATCCAAAGCGTGACATCAAGCATATGAACGCCTAAGTCGATGAGCGGACCGCCCCCGGAACGCTCACGGTCAAAAAACCACGCCCCCCATGCAGGAATACCACGGCGGCGCACCCAACCTGTTTTGGCGTAATAAATGTCGCCGAATGCGCCTTCTGCGATGCGTGCATGAAGCCATTGCGCCGCTTGGCGGAACCGGTTGTTCAGCGACACCATAAACTGTTTCCCTGATTCGTCGCGGGCGCGAATGATGGCGTCCGCCTCTTCCGATTTCATCACCATCGGTTTTTCGCAAAGAACGTGTTTCCCAGCCCGCAGGCTGTCGACCGCCACTTGGGCGTGCAAAAAGTTCGGCACGGTAATGATGACGGCATCGACATCTGGTGAGGCGAGCAGCTCTTTATAGTCGCGGTACACGTCGCGGATGCCGTATGTTTCCGCTTTTTCCGCGGCCGCTTTTTCGTTGACATCGCAAATGGCCTGCAGCACGACGCGCTCCGGGAGCTTGAGCGCCGCTTGAATATGTGCGGTTGAAATCCCACCAGCTCCGATTAACCCGAGGCGAATTGGACGTGCGTTTTCCATATCGTTTCCTCCTTGCATCCACTTGTTTTCAAGCAACTTGTTTCTAGATTGCCACTTATCTGAAGCAACACATCGAGTGATGTAATCGATTACATCACCCTTACAAAAAAATCCGCCTATTCTCCGCCGCCAACGAGGGGAGCGCTTTCATCAAACCGAGCACTTCCCCCCGCATGACTCACGAATGACAAGGTGATCAGGCAAAACAAGCTGACGGCGGCTGACCTCGTTCCCTTCAATCAGCTGAAGCAAAAGCTCCATCGCTTTTTGGCCGATCTCAAACGTCGGCTGGGCGATCGTCGTGACAGCAGGTTCAAAAATCGAGGCCATTTGGATATCGTCAAACCCGACAACGGCGACATCATCTGGAACACGACCACCGCGGTGACGGATCGCTTTGATCGCCCCGATCGCCATCTCGTCATTGGCGGCGAAAATCGCTGTCGGTGGTTCTTCAAGGGCGAGCAACTTCAATGTCATGTTGTATCCCGATTCGTAGGAAAAGTCACCTTCTTGCACGAGTGCTGGGTCGGCATCGATTCCATGCTGCGCCAACGCTTGATAATAGCCGCGCAGCCGATCTCGCCCCAAAATGACATCCATCGGGCCGGACAGGTGGGCGATGCGGCGATGGCCAAGATGAATCAAATGTTCCGTTGCCTTGCGGGCGCTGCTAATGTTGTCGATCGATACGGTCGGGATATCGGTCCCCTCCAAATATTCGCACGCGAGGACAATCGGAAACTGCCGCGCCATTTCTTCCATCAGTTCTTTGCGGATGCGAGCAGTTAAAAAAATCATCCCGTCTACTTGCCTTTGCGGCAGTACATTCAAATATTGCTCCTCAAGCTGAGCATCATTTTGCGTATCGCCAAGCAGCACTTGGTACCCGTGTTCGAGAGCAACCGCTTCAATGCCGCGCAGCACCTTCGAAAAAAACGGGTTCGTAATATCGGGCACGACAACGAGCACCGTTTCTGTTTCCATGCGACGCAAATACCGGCCAAGCACGTTCGGCTGGTAGTTGAGCGCTTCGATCGCCTCGAGCACTCGTTGCTTCGTCTCTTCGGTGACGTTGCCGGCGTTGCGCAATACGCGCGACACGGTCGCCGTCGATACGTTTGCCCGTTTCGCTACGTCTTTTATGCTTGCCATAGATGAAATCCTCTCAAATATGTAATCGATTACATTACCATCGTATATGAAGCTTAGTACCGTTGTCAAGTCCCCTTTTCATACGATTAAAAATCTTCAATGTTTGCTTCCTTACGCGGGAATGAGCAACCAGTATCACAATCTTTCCGTTGGCAGCGATGGATAAAAACCTTTTTAATTCAAAAAAACTTGGCGAAAAAATGCCGCTTCATCAAAATTTTTCAAACGGTGTTGCAAAGTCTTTTCATATCCATACTATTTACTTGGTTTATTTAGAAAACGCTCTAATCGGGAAAAATGAGCAAAACACGCCAATAAAGGATCTAACGTTTTTCTGTTTTTTACATAAAAGACAACCGATTCAGCACCAAAAACGCCTCTGCACGAATGCAGAGGCGCCTATGGGTTCGGATCGATTATTAATCAATCGTTTGGCGGGCTCGGTCTTTAAGCATTTTGACACCGACAAGCGAAATCAATCCCATGACCACGATATAGAAGGAAATCGCGGTAGCGCTTCCGTATTTGTGCAGCAGCCACGTGCTGATGAGCGGCGCTGGTCCACCGGCAATGATCGCGGCCAGCTGGTAGCCGAGCGAAGCGCCGCTATAGCGCAGGCGCGTCGGGAAGTTTTCCGCGATCATCGCCGCCTGCGGGCCATACAACATGCCGTGGAATACCATGGCGATGATCGTCGCCAACATAATCAGGCCTACGCTTTTCGTGTTGACGAGCCAATAATACGGGAACGCCCAAAGCATAAGCAAAATAGTACCCGTCATGTAGACACGGCGGCGCCCCCACCGGTCAGATAAATGACCGGAATACACAATGGCAAGCGCATTGATGATCGCAGCGACAATTGTCGCATTGACGAAAATGCTTTTTTCCATCTCCAAAAATGTCGTCCCATAGCTGACGATAAATGTGACAAAAATATAGAACGATCCGTTTTCAATCACCCGTGCGAGCGCAGACCAAAGAATTTCGCGCGGATGTTTGACAAGCACCTCGCCGACCGGCATCTTGCTCGTTTCTTGTTTTGCCAGGGCCTCTTGGAATAGCGGCGACTCCAGCACTTTCAGTCGGATATATAATCCGACAGCGATCAACAGAAAACTAAGCAGAAAAGGAACGCGCCAGCCCCATGCATAAAAGCTGTCGCCGCCTACTGCGAGCATGAGCGTCGTCACAAGCGAAGAAGTGAGCAGCCCAAACGGCACGCCCATTTGCGGCAGCGAAGCCATCAATCCACGCCGTTTTCCTTCCTCCCACTCCATCGCAATCAAAATGGCGCCGCCCCATTCTCCGCCAACCCCGATTCCTTGAATGAGACGGAGCACGGTCACCAAGAGCGGAGCCCATAAGCCAATTTGCTCGTACGTCGGCATCAACCCGATCAACGCCGTCGCCAGCCCCATCAACAACAAAGTGGCGACCAGCGTTGCCTTCCGGCCAATTTTATCGCCGAAATGACCAAAAATGGCCGCTCCGACCGGCCGGGCAACAAACCCTAAGGCAAACGTCGTGAACGATTGCATAAGCGCCACGTATGGGTCGCTTTGCGGGAAAAAGAGCTGTGGAAACACTAGCGCAGCCATCGTCCCATAAAGGAAGAAATCATACCATTCAATCGTCGTTCCGACCACGCTCGAAATCGCGGCCCGCCTTTTTTGGCGTTTTAACTCTGACGCATCCATCGTCGTTGCCATTGACGCCAGCACCCCTTTCATCATATGAAAACGCAAAAATAACAAATGAATAATAGCCAAAGCGACCTCAGTTGATTATTCACTTCAATGTTAACGCTTTCAAATGAACATTTGTTTCTCCCTCCACAACGCTCGAAGCAGCATCGCGCCCTCCGTTCACTTCTTTCCTTCCCGCGCCACGAGCATATGCACAAGTGCATCAACCACCGTCTCTCCATGCTGGTTAAGGATTTGTTGATGCACTGTGACGAGTCCTGCCGTGTCGCTCCGCTCGGTCAACTGCTTCACTTCCGATTCGACGTAAATCGTATCGCCAATTTTCACTGGTCGGACGAAGCGGAGCGCGTCGATGCCGTAAAAAGCGAGCACACATCCCGGCTCCATCACCCATAGCCCAGTCGCCGCTGACAACGTCAACATCCCATGGGCAATCCGTTCGCCGAACTGCGTCTGCTTCGCGTATTCTCGATCGATATGCAACGGATAAAAATCACCGGAAACACCGGCAAATTGTACAATATCAGCCTCAGTAATCGTCCGACCACGCGAACGGTGACGTTCACCTACGACATAACCTTCAAAAGGTCGGTCAAAACGCAATGAAATCCCCCCTTCGCTTCATATAACAAAAGAACGAACCATTTCCACCCCCTTTCAAGTAATGAAAAAGCGATTACTTAACCTAAATTTTGTAAATTTTCTGTATATTAACGGCAAACTACATACAGAAAACCGTTCAAAGCTTCATAAGAGGTTGGCCTCATATTTGTCACTAACATATGAACGGTTAGCAGCAGATAGAACGAGTGATTGATGATTTCATGTTTTAAAACGAATGGGCATTGAACACAAGGTGCCAGAGAGAAGATATGGCCTTGAGGAAACGTCGGAGGCATATATAATGAGAGGGCGCCCCATTGCATTTGGGACGCCCTCTCCTTTGCCTTAGCGATTATTCTTTCACCGAGCCAGACGTGAGACCGGATACGATGCGGCGTTGGAACAGCAATACCATAATGACAAGCGGAATCGTGACAATAACCGTCGCCGCCGAGATTTCGCCCCACGGGATCGTGTACTGTCCCTGGAACATGGCGATACCAACGGGTACTGTTTTGTATTTTTCCGCCGTATTAATCGTTAAGGCAAATAAAAATTCATTCCATGCTGCGATAAAAACGAGAATCGAGGTCGTAAACACCCCCGGCACCGCCAGCGGTAAAATGACCTTGAAATACGTTTGCATTGGCGTTGCTCCATCGATTTTTGCCGCTTCTTCCAAATCAAATGGAATTTTGCGGAAAAAGGTGACCAACAGCCAAATCGATAACGGAAGGGCAAACGTTGTATACGGAATAATCAATCCTAAATAACTATTTGTTAAACCAAACTTTTTCACAAACATGTAAATCGGAGAAATGGTTGCAATTTGTGGAAACATGGACACCGCCAACACGAGACCGAGAATGACGGTTTTGCCTCTGAACTCTAAACGCGCGATGGCGTAAGCGGCAAATGCCGCGACAAATACGGTATAAACCGTCGTGATCGTCGCAACCACCGTGCTGTTCCATAAATAGCGCAAAAATGGATAATTGACAAAGACGGAAATATACGATTTTAATGTTGGGTGGCTAGTAAACCATTGAAATGCTTTATCGCCGAATAGTTCGCTGAGCGGCTTTATCGAGCTGAGCAACACCCATAAAAACGGAAACATGACAAAAAAGACGAATACGACGAGAAAGATATAAAAAAGAGGTCCTGCTTTTTTCGTCATGATCTCACCTCCCTTATCGTTTCGCACTCGCACTGTCGGACAATAAATCTTTACCGAGCCACTTAATATAAATCATTGAAATGATGGCGACACAAATAAACACGATGACTGCCAACGCCGATCCATTTCCAAAATTCGTCTGCGAGAACATGACTTTATACGCTAAAATCGAAATCGTTTCCGTCGAATTCGCCGGACCTCCGCCGGTTAATACGAATATCAGATCGAACACGCGGAACGCATCCAGCGTCCGGAACAAAAGAGCCACCAAAATACTTGATTTCAGCAGTGGCAACGTCACTTTGACGAACTGTTGCCATTTCGTTGCTCCGTCGATCGAAGCGGCTTCATATAGCGAGCTTGGGATTGTTTGGAGCCCAGCAAGCAGTAACAAAGCCATATACGGCGTTGTTTTCCACACATCAGCAAAAATGACGGCAAACATCGCCCCTGCTTCTGTCGTTAGCAAATCTCCCATACGGTCAACAAGACCAATATTTTCAAAATATTTAGCAACAATCCCGTTTTGCCCATCATATAAAAACTTCCACATCAGTGCCGATACAGCGGTCGGAATGGCCCATGGCACTAAAATCGTCGCCCGAACAAGCCCACGGCCGAAAAATGCTTTGTTAATGAGCAAGGCGATGGCCAACCCGAGCACAAGCTCAACTGCGACCGACACAACAGTAAAGAACGTCGTATTCCATAGCGCCTTCCATAAGCGCGGATCGCTAAAATTGTCTTTATAATGCTTCAGACCGACAAAGTTCGGTTCAATGACGACACCGGTCAGCCCTTCAGCAAGGCCAACGACTTTATCAGGCTGCTTGAGCCCCCCATCCTGGTGAATTTGCTTCAACGTTTGAACAGCGCTGTCCACCGTGCTGATCAGCTGTTTGGCCGTTTGTTCGTCCAACTCAACAATTTTCACTTCTTCACTCGGCGTCTCGAAGTTATCAAGCGCTTCGTTTACTTGGTCGTATTGTTTCGCCACCTGTTCGTCCTTGCGGATGGCGGCATCCATATCCGTTAATTTTTGTTCCACTTCGGCGAGCGTTTCTTTTACTGTTCCTTCCGCAGTAGCTAATTCTTGTTTAAGGGCACTTTGTAAGAACGGGTAGTTTTGCAAGTACCCCTCTAGGTCAAGGCTGTAGTTTAAATGAATCGATGATTTCCTCGGGTCGTTAAGCCGATAGTCGAACAGGCTGTAATAAAACGATTGGATGACTGGCCAAATAGCAATCGCTAAAATCAATAACAACGCCGGCGCGACGAGCGAATAACCTAAGATCCGCTCCATTCTCTTTTCATTCCTCATCGCTGCCTTCCCCCTTCTCTTTGTTAAAAAGGGTATTAGCCTTCAGTACCGGATAGAGAGCGGCCTGAAGGCTAATACATAGCGAATGGCTTCCTCCGTTATTTTTTCTTGCTCATTTGGGCTGCACCGCGCCGAGCAACACAGCCGCTTTACTTATTCATCGCTGCCTTCATTTCTTTTTCCATGTTTGCTACCGCTTGTTCAACAGTAAGCTCTCCGGCCAATGCCTTCGATACGTTAATTTGGATGATTTCGGAAATTTCCGGATAGTTTGGCACCACTGGACGCGGCACTGCTGCATTCAAGGCGTTGACAAACCCTTCTTCAGCGAAGAACGGATTGGCTTTCAACACCTCTTCATCCTCGTACAACTCCGGCAATGTCGGGGCTAAACCGCCATAAACGGCCGAGATTTTTTGCCCTTCCGGCCCGGTCATAAATTTGACGAATTCCCATGCTTCTTTCGGGTGTTTCGAATATTTGTTGATTGCCGTCATCCAGCCACCAAGCGCTGCAGCTGACCCTTTATCGCCAGCCGGGAGCGGAGCAACGCTAACTTTGCCGACAATTTTTGATTGTTCCTGATCGTTCGCCAAGGCATATTGATACGGCCAGTTGCGAATAAACGGTGCTTGTCCTTCGATGAATGCGGTGTGAGACTCAGGTTCCATAAAGGTCGTCACGTTGCTTGGCACAACATCCGATTGAACGATCTCCACCATTTTTTTCAAACCTTTAATGGCTTCCGGACTGTTGACGACAACGTTTCCGTCTTTGTCAACGATTTGTCCCCCGTAGGAAGCAATAAATTCAACAGCGTTACAAACAAGCCCTTCATATTGTTTCGCTTGCATTAAATAACCGAATTTCGTACCGCCTTGTCCTTTCAGTTCCTTTGCTGTTTTTAACAGTTCATCCCATGTTTTCGGCACTTTATCTTCAGGCACTAAATCCGTCCGATAAAACAACATGCCCGTATCAATAAATTTCGGCATGGCCCATTGCTTACCGTTGAAGTTTCCAGCGGCTAACGCCCCTTGGTTGTATTTGCTTAAATCGATGCCATCTTTCTCAATGAAACGGTCCAATGGCAACGTATAGCCTGCTTGGGCGAATTCAGCCGGCCAGATCACATCAAGGTCCATAACATCGATTTCCGACGACTGGGCGTTTAACATCGTAACGTAAGCATCATGCTGCTTGCCGGTGTCAGCCGGCATTTCCCGCAGTTCAACATCGATGTTCGGATGTGCTTTTTCAAATGCTTCGATCAACTTTTCCGTTGCTTTCGTCGAGTCTTGGCCACGGGCATAGACAATCTTAACCACTTCGCTGGATTTGCTTTCTTTATTGCCTTCTGTTTTGCTATTGCCATCACCGTCAGCATTTTCACCGCCGGAGCAGGCCGTAAGTCCCATCGTAAGCGCTAACAAAATAGCTGATGATTGAAACGCTTTTTTCTTTTTCATTTCTTATCCATCCCCCTACTTGTTTTTTGTATGATAAAGCTTGAGTGAAACCGAACAACACATCTCTCGCGCGGTCCGGATCACCTCCTAGGCTGAAATGACAATCCAATTACACACTATTCAGGCAATTTCCGATGCCTGTCTACCTTACTATTTTGTAATCGATTACACAAAAATCGTTGATAAATCGACCATTTCCCGCTTTCTGTCTCTTTTTCATCCTGATGAGTTTGCGAAAAAGAAAAGGTTGATCTCTACCGAATAGGTGTTCAACCGAAGAGGCTTGTCTACCTTCCAAGGCTTCCTTCCAATCGACTAAGACTTCAGGCAAACCCATCTATGTAATCGATTACAAATCCATCTTACATCGATTTGATTTCCTTCGTCAAGGGCTTAAATCTTTTTTTAGTATATAAACAAAGAAAAGACGTCCCAAAGGAGGAGGACGCCTCTTCTCATTCCGATGTATGCAACTAACCGACTAGTAAAAACCCATATATTGCATTTACTGCTGAGAAAGGCAGTCTTTTGAGGCAGCCCTTCCCTCACACTTCCACCGCCTTCCCTTCCTCGACGATATGGTAAAGCAAGTGCGCCAAATGGTGGATCGGGCCGTATGGTTCTTCATCGTCTTCATTCATTTCTTCCTCATCAGCGAATTCGAGGTCGTTTAAGTAGAGCGCCATAAACTCATAAAAATCTTTCAGCTCGAAGCTGTAGCACGCGCTCGGGTCTTCGCTGTCCTCCTCGTACTGGAGCATCAAGTACGAGACATTCCCTTCGTTGTCTTCGGCGTCGAAAAAGACGAAATAGCCGATATTCGTGTCGAGGTCAAACAAATGTCGCGTCCCGCCTTCAGTCGCCTTGTCAAATTCGTCTTGGTTCAATTTGCCGACGTTCATCGCCTCCACATGATCTTCGCGATGAAACTGAACCGTAAACGTTTTCATGTTCGTCTCCTCCTTAAAAAATGCTTAATGAATATGTTTTGGATAGCCGCTCGAGCAGCTTCACCCCGGTCAAGCTGTTCCCTTTATCATCGAGCGCCGGACCGAAAATACCGATGCCGCATCGCCCTGGGACGGCAGCGAGAATGCCGCCGGAAACACCGCTTTTGGCTGGAATGCCAATTTTAATGGCAAACTCGCCTGAAGCGTTGTACATGCCGCACGTGACCATGAACGTTTTGCAAATACGAGCCACATCAAGAGGCATGAGCAGCTCACCCGAATGCGGGTCGCGCCCGTCAAGTGCGAATACTAAGCCGATGCGCGCCAAATCAATGCACGTCATCTCAACGGCACATTGCTTCGTATACAAGTCCATCAACTCTTCAACATCTTCATCGATAATGCCGTGCTGTTTCAAAAAATAGCAAAGTGACCGGTTTAAAAACGCGGTTTCAAACTCGGATTGAGCCACTTCTTCCGAATACGTGATCTGTTCGTTGCCTGCCAATCGGCGGATGAATGCCAAAAGCCGCTCGATCCGCTCTTCGACAGAACGGCCGCGAATCATGTGCGTCACCGCCAACGCCCCGGCGTTAATCATTGGGTTGAGTGGTTTGGACGGCTGCACTTCCTCAAGCTTAGCAATGGAGTTAAACGGATCGCCCGTCGGCTCCATACCAACTTTGCGAAACACCTCGTCTTCGCCGCGGTCGATCAGCACAAGGGCCAGTGCGAGAATTTTGGAAATGCTCTGTAGCGTCACCTTGACTGTCACATCGCCGGCATCAACGACTTTTCCATCTGCGGTGTACACGGCAATCGACAGCTCGTTCGGATTCGCCTTACCTAAGGCGGGAATGTAATCAGCCACTTTTCCGTAACGGGCGTACTGTTTTGCTTCTTCGACAAAGCGGACAAGCTCTTCTTTGTTGTACACAGGCATCACCGATGGTTAGTATGGCTGATTTTTCCTGTTTTATGCATGAACAATGCAAACAGCTAGGAATCGACAGGCGCACTCGGCCTTGTCCAAACGGAATGTTTTCCACAAGACAAGCATGCCTAGTTGGACAGGGGACAACAGCCGCTTGCCTACAGTAAAACTTATGGAAAAGATGAACAGGGATCATGTGATCGTAGACATACATGCCTTGATGAAAAAATTTCCCCTTATGAACGGTCATCGCCTATGGAGAAACGTTCGATTCCGTGATGAGAACGATCGCGACATTCTTTTTCCAACGAATGCAAAATTGGCCATTGATTTCTCCCTATTTTTCTTATATAATAGGAAATGTCTGACCAATCTCTTCGGGATGTAGCTCAGCTTGGTAGAGCACACGCATGGGGTGCGTGGGGTCGCAGGTTCAAATCCTGTCATCCCGATCGTCATGAAACCAGCCGGAAAAACAACCGGTTGGTTTTTTGTTTTTCCCCCTTTGTTCCACCTACTAAATGACCTCCATCTTCTTTCCTGCGAAAGCGATGTAGCCAACAGCTAGCTCAACGTCGTCGTCCACCACGGCGGTGTCAGAAAGCGATAGCGTCGTTTCAACTCGACAAGCTCCGATAATCGCTCCATCCATATTGAAGACAGTGGCGGTGACCATCCGTTTTCGGTTTCCTGGCGGAGATTGCTTTCATCATCGACGTCATTACGACGGTAACGGAAACAGGTGACTTTGCTCAAGTGAATCCCATCAATTAAGCTTGCATGGTTCCGCTCGTCGTTCAAGACGAGGTCATCGCGGCGAATCAGTACACCGATATTCGCAGCATAGCCGCTATTGAAAATGAGTGCGGATTCTGCTTTTTTCACTGTTTTAACATAGCTTCTGCCTGCTCGTACAGCGGATGGTTACCGGCGACGAGCCGCGATGCCCCCGCCCCGTATCTTCGCATCCTGATTCATTGTTCGCCTGTCATCCGCCAAGCCTACATCATTGTGCGATGCGAAATTCTACATCGGCTTTCCGCCCAACATGCCCGAAACCCCTGACGCCTCCGCTTGACGCAACTGGCGTTTTTGCCCTAGTTTGTTCAACTCGAAAAGAATCTCCGTTTTCATCCTCATCTCTTGTATATGTAAACTATACACAATATACTTTGCGATTCACTAGTGCTATATGTTTGCTTTGCTTTATTGATTATTTAGAACAATGTTTAATATATTTAGTTGAAAATTCCTTATTGTTAAGTGAGAAAAAAGGAACGGATGCCAAAAAGAGCTTTATCGCTTTTTTTCGCTTCGATGCATAGCCGGTCCTTCGAAAAGTCATACTATATCTGTCTTAAACGCCCCTATTTCCGTTCATCCTGCGAACTAAGGAGGTGCCGAAAATGGATGTTCGTCGAGCGCAAGAAATCGCATCATCGCCAGTGATGGCGAATGTCACGTACAACGGACAGCGCATTTACATCGAGCATGTCGACCAACAAAAAGGGGTGGCGACGATCCATCCGCTTGACAACCCGTCTCAAAAGCAAAGTGTGCCGGTTGCCAGCTTAGAAGAGCATTCGTAACCACAAAAAAGCGGGAAAAGGAATCATCCTTTCTCCCGCTTTTTTGCTAATCAGCCGTCAACTCTTCCTGCTCTTTGTAGGCTTCTTGTACAGATTGTTCCCTCATCGCCGCGCGGCCTGCCGTCCGAGTATCAGCGGTGCGGACAGATTTCTCGCTGCGCTTGTTGTTCGCTTTCATTTTCATCGCGATGCTCCCTCCTTCGTCTCTAGCATTCCCTGAATGGCAAGAGGTTACTATCGCGAAGGAGCAAAAGAGCACTGCCCGATCGGACGGCTTATGAAGCGATCTTATCCTTTTTCTAACAACTCGATCCGGTTGTGAAACGGATCGCGAAACGAAAACCGCTTCACCCCTGGGATCGGTTTTTCATCTTGTGTCACGACCCCGCGTGCTTCCAAATAGCGACGTGCAGCCTCAACATCTTCCACTTCAAACGCCGGATGGCTTTTGCTGTTGTAGCCATCACGGTTTTCCGTCCCAATATGAAGCTCGATATCACCGACTTTGTACCAAAGCCCACCGTTAGCCTTCAGCGACTCGGGCTTTTCGATTTCCTTGAAACCGAGCACGCCCGTATAAAACGCACGCGCCTCATCTTCAGCGCCAAATGGAATACAAATTTGCACATGATCAAGTCGTTTGACACGAATCATCGTTTCTCTTCCCCCTGTTCAAAGGCTGGTTTGATCCGGCGAATGAACCAAACGGCAGCAACCGCCCACACCAATAACACTGCCTCGACCACCCAGATGTTTGTGACGACTTTCGCTTGGTACAACGCCGGCAAGACGTCCAACGCGGCATGGAGCAAAATCGCATACAGGACATAACGGAATTGCCGCTTGCGCACGCCAAGCAAAACGAGCAGCGATAACGCCACATGCACGGCCAAGGCAAACAACCGTTCTAAACCGCCCAACACATACATCGCCAATGGCGTGTGCAACACTTGTTCCTTAATTAGCTCCGCTTGGTCCGCCGGAAGCGACGGAGCAATCGTTTTATCAAAGACTCCTGATTGGATGAGGCTCATGAGCACGATGACGTTCACAGCGCCCAACACGCCAAGCAACACCGCTTCCACCCCGCCGTGCCCAAGCCCGAATGACAAGCCATCGCCATATGAGCGTTTTTGTTTCAACAGCCAGCGAAATCCGACATAACGGCCGATTTCTTCAAACACACCGGCGGCAAGCGCGGCGTACAAGACAAAGAGCGTGACACTTTCCGTTCCTTTCAGCGCCGGTCGCCCCGGTTCAAGGACAGCGATATGAAGGGCTTTTTCCAACACTTGTGAAAAAACGAGAAAGATCAGTGCCCCGATGCCGAGCGCTTTCCACGAAAGCCACCCTTTTTTTCTCCCGTACCATACAAGTCCGAGCGGAACGAGCAACGACACAAGAAGCTGTGTGACTGCGCCTATAATCCCCATGAGTCCCCTCCTATCTATGATGAACGCTTGCGCTGTTCATGACGAAAATAGATGAACGACTGAATGATTAAATACAAATTACCCAAAATTATGATGAGCATCAAAAAGACAAACTTCATCTCCCCTTCCCCCGGCAAAAATCCCGTTAACATAAGCAAAATCCCCATCGCGATAAACACTTTTCCGCCAAGGCGATGCGTTTTGTGCCAAACCGTCTCACTCTCAATCGTCCATGGCGTGCGGATGCCGATAAAATAATTATGTTTGATTTTCGGCATATAATTTCCGATGACAAGAAACAGCCCGCCGATGCCAAGCGGCGCAAACAAGCTCATATCGATCGAAAAGCCGAGATTGTACGCGAGTGTTACGATATGCAATATGAGAAAAAAAGCGATCAACGCCACATTGAAAATGTTGTATACGTGTGAGAATTTAGCATAGTTTTCTTTTTTCGGGTCAAATCTTGGCATCACTCCCATCAAAATGATGAAACCTGTCATCAATACGGGTGGGAGAAGCGCGCCAAACCATTTGTTGCTGAAGCCATCGGCTTCCCCTGATGCATTCCAATGGATCGCCACTTCATCCGGCAAATACGGAAGAGCAGCCAAACTCAATAGATAAGCGAGAACCGTCAACACGATCGCCAGCCGGCTAACCTTCATCATTTCTCTCCCCCTTTTTCGACGAAATCGTAAAACCAACGGAGCAAATCTTGAAACACCGTCGTGTTCAGAGAGTAGTATATATACTGTCCTTCACGCCGGTCTTGCACCAAATCAGCCTGCTTTAAAATTTTCAAATGATGCGATACACTCGGTTTTTGCATATCAAAGTGCGAAGCGATTTCCCCTGCCGTCAAGTCCCCTGTTCGCAGCAACGTTAAAATTTTTCGGCGCGTCGGATCAGCGATCGCTTTAAATGCCTCGTTGAACGACAATGGTGATCCCACCTTGCGAATGATTTTTGCATACATATTGAAAAATAACGTTTGTTGATCGCCGCTTCTCAAACAGTGAGCAGATGCTGCCAATGTTGACGGTTGGCCGTAAAGCATGGCACGCCCAGGTGAACCGCAAAATGTCTGTAAAAGCGGGGCATTTTCATACCTAAGTGAAGGGCAAAACTGGCTCACGGATTTGTTCATGAAAAGACATGCACCTTTGAGGCCGACATGAGGAGTACAACTGGCTCATAGGCTTTTTTCGTGCATCGGTCACTCGTTATTTCGAAACATAGTTTTATAGGACAAGAAATTAGATATTTAGATACATTTCTAAATATAGAATATTCCATTTCCATTCAACTGTCAACTTATATATGCTTTCTGACTAAGCCCTCCTCTCTTCATCTTTGCAAAACGCTCTCAGCACGTTGACATGGTTGCACGGCGAGGCTGTTACGTTTCTATATCCCGTCAAGCGACTGATCGTCGAGCACATAACGAAGCTGTCTTAGAAGCCCACTTGGCCAATACAGGCGTCTTTGTTCCTCGTTTCTATCATCCGCTCCCTCGATATTCTCACGAGTTGGCAAAAAAAAGAGGTATGCCCCCTTCCACCGTATGAGAACCGCTTCGCGATTTTTCTTCTTTGGAAGTGAATAAGGTGAATCAATATACGAACGGCCGCCCCTTTTGACGTGAAAGAAAGAGCGGCCGTTCGGAAAAGGAGAAAAACTGAAGCCGTTTGCACGGTGCGAGGTCGTTATTTATGCGTTGCAGCCGGACGTTGTGGACGATGCCACCATTGGCGGAGATAAGGCAACACCCAATGATCGACACCGTATCGTCCCGCATTGGCCCCAGCGACGAGGATGAAGACGGTGAGCAGCACCATTTGTGGGTTCGTGCTCGTCGTGCCCGAGAACATGAAGGCGAAGTTCATGACCGCTCCCATGAGTGCAGCGAAGGTGGTAAACAAGCCAAGAATCAGTGCGATGCCGACGAGAAATTCGCCCCATGGCACGAGGAAGTTAAACAACCCAACATTCGGCAGCGCTACGTTTTCGATAAAGGCTGCCCACCAGCCTTGCACGGCTGGATGTTCACCTGTGGCCTTCGCCAACGCTCCTTTTAAATATCCGGTGGCGTCAAAGCCGTGCGTGATTTTTTCCCATCCCGCCATCATCCATTCATACCCTAAATAGAGACGAAACAACACCATCAACGCCGACGCTGTGGCATGTTCGCGCAACCATTTGACTACCATTTTGTTTCTCTCCTTTCATTTTTAAAACAATTCTTTACACTTTTATCTTAATCTTCTTTTTGCTCGTTGAAACGAGTTTGTTCAACATTTCACAATATAGTCAAAAAGTTATGACTAAATTATGACTACGATTCCTTTTCTTGAACATTCCCCACCTGCGCCTAAAGGGGACAGATTCTTAGGAACACCCGCCCTCGGTTGATCTGCCTTCCCAAAACAGCAAACGAAGATGCTCAATAAAACGAGAGGAACAACACCTTTTATCCTAGGAAGAAAGACTGATTTGATCGTGAGTTCAACGGCACATCCAGACACCGATGCGTCTGCATAACGTCGCCCCCAGTCGCTAGAACAGACAATTGAGCAATACGGTGGGGCAGCAGGCAATGGGGGCACGCTTCGCCATGGGAAAGGGCGTCCCGCTGCTTTCGGGACACCCTTATACTGGTGATGACCAGTGTTGTTGGTCACGTCGTCTGTTGGCGGTCAGGAAACAACAAGCTGAACAACACCCCGGCCACTAGCGCAATGGCAAATGTCGTAAACCGTGAACTGATGATGTCCTCAAGCGGCGAGGAAATCCAGATGATTGTGCTGATAAACCCAGCGAGGATCGTGGCGATGACACCGATGCCGGAATACCGCTTCCAGAAAAAGGCGAGTAAAATCGCCGGTGACAACGTGCAACCGATTCCCGCCCACGCCCAGCTGACAACGAGATACACGAGCGACTCCGATGTCATCGCCAATACAAGACCAAGCAATCCGCCGGCTACGACAACCGTACGTGATAAAGTGACAAGCTGTTTCTCCGACAGACGGAGACGCAAAGAACGGCGTACGATGTCTTCGCTAATGGCGCCTGTGATCACAAGCAGCTGTGAATCGGCCGTTGTCACGATGGCGGCCAAAATGCCGGATAACAGCAACCCGGCCAACCACGGCGGCAACAAGTCCAACACCATATGCGGCAACACGGTCTCGACATCGGCGAAGGAATGTCCTTGGTAAAGGGCAATCGCTGTCAGACCGATGAGAAACGCCCCACCATACGCCAATAGTGTCCAAACGACCGCCACCGTTTTGGCCGTTTTCGCCTCGCGGGCATCTTTTAATGCCATGAAGCGGGCGCTCAATTGCGGCTGTCCAC
This sequence comes from Geobacillus thermodenitrificans subsp. thermodenitrificans DSM 465, assembly GCF_000496575.1. Taxonomy (GTDB): domain Bacteria; phylum Bacillota; class Bacilli; order Bacillales; family Anoxybacillaceae; genus Geobacillus; species Geobacillus thermodenitrificans. The sequence goes on from NZ_AYKT01000016.1 coordinate 61,672, forward strand.
CAAGGTAGCCGAAAAACCAAGCAAAATTGTTAAACAACAATAGCCCAAGCGCAAAACCAGTCACCCCCCCTGTCCATGAGTCGAGGCCTGGTTTCGCATGATGAAGCGCTTCACTGATCGACAATCCGCCGCTATAAATTTCCACTAACGCCACAATTGGCAAAATAACGAGCGTTGCCAGCATGAGCACACTTTGAATCATATCTGTCCAAACGACACTGACAAACCCGCCAGTGTATGACAAGATGATGACAATCGCCACACTGATGACCATGCCAAGTGCTGGATCGATATGAAAAACAGTAAACAGCGTTTTGCCGGCGCCTGCGATTTGAGCGCTAAAATAGAACATCATAAAACTAAGAATCAAAACAGTAGAAAGCCATAAAATCGTGCGCCCTTGCTGACCAAACCGTTGCGCCAAATAGCTTGGCAGTGTCAACACCCCGTACCGCTCCGCCTCTTGGCGAAACCGGTCAGCCAAAAAAAGCCAAGCACTGACAATGCCGATGACAATGCCTACTGCCACCCAAATCGCAGAAAGTCCGCTCGCAAACACAAAACCCGTATAGCCAAGCAACAGCCACGCCGATTCCCCTGTCGCCCGTTCGGAAAAAGCAAGCGTCCAACCCGGAAGCGTTTTTCCGCCAAGCAAAAAATCACTATGACTCATCTCTTTTTTTCCATACCAATAACCAAGAGCGGCCAACACAAGACAATACAGCACGAGTTCCGCCAAGATCACGCCATTCATTGTTTCTCCCCCTCGCTATATAGTTCACCTCACCACACTGCCTCCCTCTCTACTGTTGCGCCATTTCCCCATAAAAAACCGGCATTGCCATCGAACAAAGACGACAATGCCGGTGTAGACAATAACGGTACAGCTTCATCACTTATTTATTTCATTACTACCATTATGATGATAAGAAACGATTTATTCCCGTTCGTTTTCTTTAATATTCAGTTATTTAAAAGTTGCGAAATATACAAACATGTAATAAAGTGGACTTGACACTAAAAAAGGAGGGAACCATATGGAACGTTGGGAAAACGAGTTAAATAAATACGCCGAATTGGCAGTGAAAGTCGGCGTCAACGTTCAGCCTGGACAGACGTTGTTCGTCAGCGCACCGCTCGATGCGGCGCCGCTCGTCCGGAAAATTGCCAAAACGGCGTATGAAACCGGGGCAAAACATGTGCATGTCGATTGGGATGATGAATCTCTTACATATATTAAATTTCAACACGCCCCAGAAGAATCGTTTTCCGAATACCCGATGTGGCGGGCAAAAGCGATGGAAGAACTCGTCGAACAAGGAGCAGCCTTTTTATCGATTTATGCCCCGAACCCCGACTTGTTAAAAGATGTCGATCCAAAGCGGATCGCGACAGCCAATAAAACGGCTGCCCAAGCGCTCATCAACTTCCAAAACGCCATGATGACCGACCAGAACTGCTGGTCAATCATTTCCGTCCCGACGGCGGCATGGGCACAAAAAGTATTTTCCGGCCTCAGCCAAGAGGAGGCGATCAATCAACTATGGGAAACGATTTTCCGCATCGTCCGCGTCGACCAAGACGATCCGATCGCGGCTTGGCGCAAGCACAACGATCGACTTGCCCGCATCGTCGACTACTTGAACAATAAACAATATAAACAGCTTGTCTACGAAGCGCCAGGCACCAATCTGACGGTCGAGCTCGTCGACGGACACGTTTGGCACGGCGGCGCATCGACAAGCCAAAGCGGGGTGCGCTTCAACCCGAACATGCCGACCGAAGAAGTGTATACGATGCCGCATAAAGGCGGCGTCAACGGCACGGTCCGCAACACGAAGCCACTCAATTACGACGGCAACATTATCGACGGCTTTACGCTGACCTTTAAAGACGGCCAAGTCGTTGACTTCAGCGCTGAAGAAGGATATGAGACGCTCAAACACTTGCTTGATACGGATGATGGAGCGCGCCGTCTCGGCGAAGTCGCCCTCGTGCCGCACCAGTCGCCCGTATCGCTGTCCAATCTCATTTTTTACAACACGCTGTTTGATGAAAACGCCGCCTGCCATTTCGCGCTTGGCAAAGCGTACCCGACGAACATCGAAAACGGCGCGGCGCTGTCCAATGAGGAGCTTGGCCGCCGCGGCGTCAACGACAGCCTTGTGCACGTCGATTTTATGATCGGCTCCGCCGAGCTGAACATCGACGGCGTGACGAAAGACGGAAAGCGCGAACCGATTTTCCGCAGCGGTAACTGGGCGTTTGAACTTGAATAATCCTCCTTTTGCAGCACATACACATAAAAAAGAAGGCTGTTTCCAAACGATTTCACTCGCGGTTGGAAACAGCCTTCTCTTATTTCAAACGATCAAGCACTCAGTTCATGCCGAGCCTACGCGGTGATGATATTGCTGCAGCGCCTTTCTTTCTCTTTCCGTCCGTTTGATGACGTAAACGACACCAATGATGAAAAGAACGAGCCACAACACAAGTCCGTATTGGCCGACACCGAAGAAAACCGCCAGTTTGACGCTGATATAAAGAGGGGTAAACCATAATGTGATGAGCGAAAAAAATATGTATTGGGAAACGAATGAGTTTTTCTTCTGTTCATTCCTTACCGCCAAAATGGTGATATGGTGCAACAACACCCCGCACATCAACAACGCCAACAAAAGAAAAAACAATGAACCCTTCATCGTTCATCCCTCTTTTCCAAAGAGAAATGCAACAGGCCTGTTTTTTTATGAGACATAAAATATCAGAAACATTCAAACAATATCATACCATAATAAATCACCAAATTCTACAAAAAAACTGCCCTTTGTTCTCGAGGGCAGCTGGTGAAACGTAGGCATATTCAAGATGCCGGCAGCGCTAGCGCATGATGAGCCCGCCGTCGACAAACAACGTCTGTCCGGTCATAAAGCGGCTCCAATCAGACGCTAAAAAGAGAACCGGCCCGGCAACATCTTCAGGAGTGGCGATTCGCCGCAGCGGCGTTTGGGCGATCAGCATTTCCTTCACTTCCTCCTTTGTCCGCCGGCTGGCGTCCGTCGGGTAAACCAAGCCAGGAGCGACACAATTGACGCGGATGCCAAACGGACCGAGCTCCGCCGCTAAGTTGCGGCTGTAACCGACGAGCGCCGCTTTCGCCGTTGTGTAGTCATGGTACGGGACGACCGGGCGGGCGACTAAGTCTGTCACGATATTAACAATGCTCCCCCCGCCCTGCTTTTTCATGATCGGAATCACCGCCTGACACATATAATAGGTCGAGCGCAGCGCTCCGTCGATTTGCGCCTGATAATCTTCCCACGCGAGCTCCCACGCCAGTTTGCGCTCATCTGGGTCAAATGTATACGGCGCAAACGCATTGTTGACGATGACATCGATTTTCCCTGTCTCCATCATCACTTGCTCAATCAACTGCTTGACCGCTGATTCCGAGGTGACATCGGCCTGAACGGCCCAAGCATCGCCGCCAAGTTCAGCGCAGGCGGCGGCCACTTGTTCCGCTGCCTGCTGATTTTGCAAATAGTTGACGATGACCGTCCCATGTTCCCGGGCAAACGCGCGGGCAATGGCCGCACCGATGCCCCGGCTCGCACCGGTTACCACGATGACTTTTCCTGAGAACATCCCCATTTTCGTCCTCCATTATTGTTTCGGAAGCAATTCATTGGTAACCACTTCCGCCATGTTGATGTCGTTTTTAATCAAGCCTAGCTGTTTATACGTGTCTGCGGCTTGCTGCAGCACGTTTCCATCAAGCGTCCCGAGCCCTTTTTCTTCCGTCAATGGCGAAACGCTCGATGCATTTCGCAACTGAATAATTTGTAAGTTGCGTTTCTCATCCTTGCCATCGATGGCGTACTTGACAGCTAACGACGCCGCTTCTTCTGGATGGTCGATCATCCATTGAGCGCTGTTCCGATACGCTTCTAGAAACTTTTGCAACAACTCTTTTTTCTCGTTGTACGTTTTCTCCGTGACAACAAAAACGTCACTTGGGATATTTAAATAGTTTTTCACTTCAATGACGTTGACGTCCCCGAGCCCCTTTTCTTTCGCCATAACAAGCCCGGTATCGGTCGCCGCTGTCGCGTCAACTTGCCCTTGCATAAGCGGTGCAAAGTTCAACAAGCCGGTTTCGACAATCGTCACATCGTTTTCGGAAAGCCCGGCTTGATGCAATAGCACCAATAAGTTTTGCCGCGTTCCGCTCGATAAGCTGTACACGCCGATTTTCTTTCCTTTTAAATCTTCCGGTTTCGTGATTTGTTTCTCTTTTAATGAAACGACGTTGAAGACGTTTTGTGGATAAATATTATAAATGACTTTTAATTTTTCTCCTTTGTCTAACGCAAAGAGCAACGAGCCCGGATCCGTAAAAGCAATATCGGCTTGTCCAGAAAGAATGTTTTTGATCGCATCGCCGCCGCCGGCGCCAGGAATGAGCGTCACGTCCAAGCCTTTTTCTTTAAAAAAGCCTTTTTCTTTTTCTGCCAACAAGTTCGTTTGCTCGGTAATCGGTTGGCTCCAAAGAGCCACACGCAGCTGTTCTGTTTTCTCTTTTTTCGCCGTATCCGTAGTTTCACTTGCCTCGTTTTTCTGTCCGGACGCACCGCAGGCCGCTAAAAAAACAGCCACCGACAGCAGCCATACAGCCACTAACATGCTTCTCCTCATTTGTCTGTCTCCTTTTTATACGGTTTGACTAATCGGTTTTCAAAGAAATGAACGATTTGGTAGAGTACCATACCTAACAACGTCAATAAAAGCAAAACAGAAAACATAAGCGGGGTATCCATCATCCCTTGGGAAGCGATAATCATCGCACCTAACCCTTCGCTGGCACCAATAAATTCGCCGACGACCGCCCCAACGACCGCCAATACGACGGCAACGCGGAATCCGGCAAAAATGTTTGGCAGCCCGGCGGGAAGTTTCAAATGAATGAGCGTTTGCCAGCGCGTCGCGCCTAACACGCGAAACAATTCGAGTTTGTTCCGATCGGTATATTGAATCGCCGTCACGGTATTTTCAAGCAAAGGGAAAAAACAAATCAAGGCCGTAATGATCACTTTCGATGTCATGCCGAAACCGAACCAAAGAATAAATAACGGCGCCAAGGCGAGTTTCGGCACGGCCTGGCTGGCGACGACGTACGGGAAGAACAATTTGCGCAAACATTCAATTTCCCCCATGAGAATGCCGACGATGAGGCCGAGACCGCTTCCTAAACTAAGACCAAGCAACACTTCCAAGCTTGTCCGGACGATGTGCGGCCAAAAATAACCACTCTTGATGCCCTCAAAAAGCGTTGCCGCGACGACCGACGGCGCCGGCAAAACAAGCTCTGACATTTGCCTAGCAGCCAGCTCCCAGCCGAGAAGAAGCAGCACAAGTAACGCCAGCGAGTAAACGGACGTCCGGTTCATCGCCTCATCCCCTCCATCGCTTGCCGCACTTGAAAACAGAGCTCGTTAAACCGTGGCTCATAACGCATTTCCAACGCTCGCGGTTTCGGAAGATGGACATCAAGCGCATAAACGATGTCCCCGTCGGCCATGACAGCGATGCGGTCCGCTAAATATACGGCTTCGGCAATATCATGAGTAATAAACAAGACGCTTGTGTTTTGCAGCCGGCAAAGCGCTAATAAGTCATCTTGCAATTCTTCCCGCGTAATGGCGTCCAATGCGGCAAACGGCTCGTCCAAAAACAACAGCGCCGGTTGTTGAATGAGGGCTCTTGCAATGGCTACCCGGCTTTGCTGCCCGCCGGACAGTTGAGCCGGGTAGTGGTTGCGATATGCAGACAATCCGACCCGTTCAAGCAAATCGTGCGCCAACTCATAATCTTCCTTCGTCGGTTTTCGTTTGAGTGAGATCGGCAACAAAACATTATCAATAACCCGCTTCCATTCAAGCAACGTCGGCGCTTGAAAGACATAGCCGATCGAAGGGGAAGGCTTCGTCACTTTTTCACCTTGCAAATAAATGTCCCCTTCATCCGGCTGCAACAGGCCGGCAGCAAGCTTTAACAACGTCGTCTTGCCGCAGCCGCTCTTCCCGACAAGGCAATGGAATTCCCCTTCATTGATCGTCCAACTGACCCCGTCGATCACCGGCTTCGAGCCTTGATAACGATACGTAACACGGTCTAGCCGCAAGAAGCTCATCCTCATTTTCCTCCTTAATCCACATAAGGAGCGAACTGTTCCGCATACGCTTCAGCCGCCGATTCAATGTCGACCATTTGCACGAGATCGCGCAAATTAAAGCGCCCATCATGATGCCAGCCCGCTTCAGGAGAAGTCATATGCCCAAGCGCCGTAACGCGTGTGGCGCCTGCTTTTCCTAGCCACTCCGCCCACTCGAACAGCTCTTTTGGCGAGGCGGCCACTCCCACCGTCTGCAAAAACGCCCGATACGGGGCAATTTCTGAAATGATTTGTGAAATGTCATCAAAAGCGACGATTTTCACTACCCGGTTTAGACAACTCGCAGCAAACTCCCGGCGTTCCGGTTCATAAACGACCGTCCAATCCCCCGCTTCGTTTCCGAGCACTTCTTTTTCCTTGTTCACCAACACGTCCAGTTCTTCGCGCTGCCGCCAACTTGCTTGCGCCGCCATTTCCTCAAGGGAAAGAGGACGCCGCGGAAACCGTTTCGCAAAACAGTTCAGCTCGTGGGCGACATAGCGGGCAAACTCTTTTGGCGATACGATCCCCCCTGTTTGCACATAAAACAGATGCGGCGAATAACACCCTTGCTGGTCATAGCGTACAATATCGAACGCCGCCTGATGGGCGACATGCCACGCCTTGCGCGCATCAAGGCAGGAACGGGAAACAATGCCGAAACTCAGTTTATGCCCAAACGGCAAAAAGCGGGTCGTTACCGGGAGGCGGCGCTGCATCTCTTCGAGCGACGCGTTGCTTCCATAGCCGACAACGACGTCAGCTTGTCCAAACACCGCACGCTCCCTCTCGACATCTCCGCCTTTCCACCAAACAACAGCGAGGCAATCCGCCAACTTCGGTTCCACCTCTACTAACAAACGGGCAAACCACCCGGCAAATAACGGCTCGGCGCTCGACACTTTCCCGATGTTTCCCGACTTCACCAACAACCCGGAAATAAGGCTCCATAACGGCAGCGCCGGCACGTTTCCTGCCCAAACGTGAACGATGACGTCCGGACCGACCGCTTTGGAAAGGCCGCCTTTAGGCCGCGGTTGAAAATCATCAAGAAGCAGCGGATTTTCCAAGTCCTCAACAAGAAAGCGCTGCAGCTGCGGCTTACGGAACGTTTTGAAATACGAAGTCAACCCTAAACGAACCATTTCTTCATCATAGCCAGTCACAATCGGCAGCACTTGCTCCGCCTTTTGCCGGTATGGATGGCGACGGTCCAACAGCTGTTCCATCACCCGGTCAAGCAAGTTGATGATCTCCGTCACCGAAAGCGATTTGAGAAACTGGGCGCTAGCCTGTTTCACTTTTTCGGTGACTTTGTTTAACTGCTCGACCGTTAAAAGAGGAACTTCCACTTCGACTCTTTCGCCATTTTTTTCAAACGTTAACACGCGCGTTTCGATCGGTTCATCCCCGATATGAGGAATATAACCGGCATATTCTCTCATTCGGATGTCCCCTTCGCCGCACGAATGAATTCTTCGACCGCCATCGAGCAACCTTTTGCTTCCGCTCCTTGCACCCGGCCAAGCAACAAAAAGCCGCCGTCTGTTTCCACGCCCATATCTTCTGTCAAAATCGTTGTTACCGAGTTAAAGTTGCCGAGGTCGCAATGAACGAGGACGCCGCGTTCCCCTTTTGACATCTCTTCTCCGGTCAACGGGTGAATCACCCTTGTGCGAATCCAATGCGGTCCGGATTTCACCGATGGAACGGTCTCATTTCCGTCATCGTAAAATTGCGTGCTAAGCTCGGTCATTCCGTACATGTTGATGCACTCACGGCGCGGGACGCCAAGGTAAGCAGACAGCGTATCATAAAATTCGTCCAAATCCATTTCCCGGGACTGGTTTTTAAAGCCGCCCGTATCAAGAATCCGGCTTCCTTCCGGCAAGCGGAATGTTTTGCCGCGCTTTGCGAGCTCCTCAAATACATGAACGAAGCTAAACGAAGCGCCTAAAAGAGCGTACGGCTCACCTGATTGTTCCGCCTGTTCGAGCTCAGCAAGAAGCCGATCCATATTAAGGCCGTCGCGGTCGACAAGATAGTGGCTGTCTTCCGTGCCAAACACGTTGACGGCGAGGGCTAAATAATGAGCGAGTGAAGAGTTCGGCATATGCTCTTCTGTCGGGAAAAGAATTCCCATTTTGATTTTGTCACGCTCTTTCATGAACCGCTTTCGAAAATTGACGATCATCGAATGATCGTACACGCTTAACGTTGGATGATAATGTTTCCCGCGCACGCCTCTCGTCGTGCCGCTCGTCATAAACACGCGCTCAGCCTGTTCGGGGGAAACACAACTTAACGTTAATTCTTTAAAGGCGTTAATCGGTACAGCCGGAATATCCCGCCACGTTTTCACCGTTCTTGCCGTTTTTCCTTTTTGCATGCAATATGTACGATACGGGAGATTATTTTCGTATTGATAAGCAAATAGCATGAGTGCATGCTCATTGAATTCTTCCTCTGTGGACGTTTCTTGATTGATAAACTGAAGCAAGCTTTCGATGATTTCTTGTTGAGTCACCTTCCCCGCCCCTTTCCACTTATCGCGCATTCCGATCCACATAAAAAAGGCACTTTGCGCGCAGGCAAAGTGCTTGTCCATACTCTCTTTCCCTGCGCTGGCATTATCCAACAGGTTCAAACGGTCAACGGCGGATTAGCCGTACTCTCAGCCTGATTCCACAAGCTCCCGTAAACGTATTATCTTTTTACAATCAAAGTCTACTCTTTATAAAAAAAGAATGCAAGAAAAAAAAAGCGATGGAAGCATCCCCCATCCTGTAAACGTCCAGCTAGCGTATAGCAAGGGACAACCGGGACGGATGAGCCAAATTTGCGGCACTACACAACCGTTGTCTTTCCCCCAGCTTACCCGTAACAGTGAAACATTATGCTTCCTTCGTTGCTCGCTGCTTCTGGTCTGACTTTCGCTTGGCCGACAGGAGGGATGGAGGACATAAAAAATCGGCCGTTTTTTCAACAGTCTCTGTTTTTACTAAAAAACAAGATGATTACCCCCAAGTAAACTAGCGAAGTATGGCAAATAAATAAAATATTGGCTCTTCACCACAAAATGTACTTGACAAT
>NZ_AYKT01000017.1 GCF_000496575.1 Geobacillus thermodenitrificans subsp. thermodenitrificans DSM 465
CGTTTCGTTCAGTTTTCAAGGAACGAGATTAGTCGATATAAATTGCTTTCTCTTGCAAGAACCAGTTCATCGAACTTATCTCTCGCAAGCAGCTTCTTTATATTAGCATAACATCTTTCCGATGTCAACCACTTTTTTCTTTCTCATCACCGCCGAACATCTTGTTCAGCAGCGACGCTATTTAATATACCACCCTAATCTCCAAAATGCAATACCTTTTTTTAAAATTTTTTTTGGTTTTTTTAAACTGTACTCTTCTCAAAAGTCCCCACTTCCCATTATCTTAATACGTAATCCTTCTCCTTGGCAACCTCTCTAATCCTCCACACAACGATATTCGTTGCGAACCCTTTTCTTGATCCCACCATCAATAGTCATTACACAAGAAAGCAAAATCGACAGTCCCACTTCTTCCCCGTATTATAAAAAAACGTTTAGAGATAGGCTCCTTCCTACCTTCTATAACTGAAACATCAAGCGGGGTTGTGTATGCCTCATTGTTGTTACCAAAAACCATAAAGGACAGTACCTGATCTTTCTTACACCATAACTGATCAGTTTTGTTCAAAATGAATGAATACGCCCACCGGCGGACGCATACATTTCAATATAATATGTTGTTTTCAAGGAGGCATCTAGACTTTGATCCGCATTTTAGCTTTACCGTCCGGTTTGAGCCCGTCTTACTCGTCTTCCCTTTCGAAAAACGAGCAGGCGATCCTAAACGCTCTTATTTCTTCGCCCGTGCTGTACACATATCCAAATGAACAACAGCTGCGATTTGAAATTGCGCTGCGTGCTAACATCGTCCAAGCTGCAGTCGACTTAGCAAAGAGCCGGGCGCGGTTTGCCATTTTTCGTTTTTCACGCTGCAACAGCGAGTTTTGGGAGCGGGACGAGCGAGGTGGTTTTCAGCTGCGACCGGGCATCCCTCCTTCAGAGGCCATCAAAGACATTTTCGTTAACAGTGAACGATACGCCTTTGAATGTGCAACTGCCATCGTCATCGTCTTTTACAAAGCCGTGCTCGATACGATTGACGTATCAGCGTTTAATCGCCTGTTCGCCGATCTACTCCTGTATGACTGGCATACTGACCGCGATCTTGGCATCCATACAAAAAAGGGAGAACACTTTCTCCCTGGGGACTGTCTTTATTTTAAAAACCCGGAGTTCGATCCGACGACGCCGCAATGGCAGGGGGAAAATACGATTTACTTGGGCAACGGCTTGTTTTACGGGCATGGCATCGGCATTCACCCAAAAGAGGTCATTATCGATGCACTCAATCGGAAGCGAAAACCGGGAGCGACGAAATCCGCCTATCTTCTCCCCCAAATTACGCAAGTCAACTTCACGTATTTGTCCCAATTCGCCCGCCCGTTGAACGAATTCCGCTTGCCGCTCCGCCCATCGTTTATCATCGGAACGTTAGGGTCCGCTACTTTCTTGTATCGTTAGCGGCCCTTTTTCGTTTTTCTCCCACAAATACAAGCCAATTCCTGTTAAAATAAAAATACCGCCGATCCATTGAAACAGGCGGATCTGTTCGTCAAACAGCCAATACGCCAAGGCTGAAGCGCCAATAGGTTCCAATAAAATGGCCATCGACACGGTCGATGCGCTCACCCATTTGACTGCCCAGTTCATTACGGAATGGCCGAACAGTGTCGGGATGATGGCTAAAGCAAGAAAACAAAGCCAGTCGGTCGGTTGGTACGCTGTTAGGGAAAAGCGGGATAGTACGGTATACAAATACAATGTCGCAGCGCTGATGCCATAGACGATATATGTATACGTCATAAGCGACAATCGCTGGCGCAATTCTTGACCGAATAGCCAGTACGCTGTCACCATCGCGCACGCCAATAATGCCAACACGTCCCCATACAGCGCTTCTCCACTGGCGCGAAAGTCGCCCCAGCTGATGAGGATGCTTCCGACAATGGCCAAAAGAGCGCTCCCGATCGCACCGATCGTTAGCCGTTCACGGAAAAAGATCGCTCCTCCAGCAAAAGCAAACAGCGGCTGCAACGTCACAAGCACGACTGAGCTCGCAACAGAGGTATAGTCGAGCGATTCAAACCAAAGAATAAAATGAAACGCAAGTAGCACGCCGGAACAAACGGAAAACAACCAGTCGCGCCGGGAGATGCGCTTTAGTTCATCGATATGACGGAGACAAAACGGCGTCATGATCACGACGGCGAAAAAGAGCCGATAAAAGGCAATAACCGCCGATGGCGCTTGTGACCATTTGACGAAAATGGCCGATGTCGACACAGCGAGCGCACCGATCAATAAGGCGACATACGCCTTTGCCGAACTTGGCGGTTTCATCTCTCCATCTCCTTGCCAACTGTTTTCTTACATTATATCACGAACGAGGTGAGAAAAATGGTGTTCGATCCGTTCCTCAAATTAGGGATTTCAGCCATCCTCGGGTTGATTATCGGGCTGGAACGGGAATTGAAACGAAAACCAGTCGGTTTAAAAACGTGCCTTGTCATTTCCATTTCCAGCTGCTTGTTGACGATCGTTTCGATTGAATCAGCGTACATCTTCCCATCGAAAGATCATATTACGATGGATCCGCTCCGTCTGGCCGCCCAAATCGTATCCGGGGTCGGTTTTTTAGGAGCTGGCGTGATTTTACGCCGCGGTAACGACAGCATCACCGGATTGACGACGGCTGCGATCATTTGGGGGGCCGCGGGCATCGGGGTGGCCGTCGGCGCAGGCTTTTATTGGGAATCAGCGTTCGGTGTGGCGCTGCTCATTGTCAGTGTCGAACTCATTCCATTTTTAATTAATTTTTTCGGACCGAAGCAGCTGCGTGAAAAAGAAGTGATGCTGCAAATTACAGTCGCCGATGAAAACAATATTACGAAAGTGATTGATCATTTAAAACAGCAGCACATCAATATTAAAACGATGCGCATTAAAGATGTGGAAGAAAACCAGCATTTATTGAAACTAAGGGCTGTCGTCGACCAACGACGCTCGACCGCTGACATTTATTACACCATCCGCTCCATTGACGCGATCGTTCATGTCGATATTGAAAGCGGCTGATAAAAAAAGATTGCCAACAGCCATTCATCTAGATATAATAGGAACTGGACAAATCATCCATATTCTTTTGGGGCATTAGCTCAGTTGGGAGAGCGTCGTGCTGGCAGCGCGAAGGTCACCGGTTCGAGCCCGGTATGCTCCATTCACCCCCCCTTGCGTGGCAAGGGGTTTTTTGTTTGACTGGGAAAGGTCTCACACCGAAACGCTTCGTCGACGAATCCGCGGCCGTAATCTCCTAACGAACGGCGGGCGGCAAAGTCACATGCGAGGGACGCCCGCCGTTCCCTTCATCCCATGGAGATCGTCTTTCAGGATGGTTCTTTATATTTTTTTAAGCGCTCCTCGAGCTCCCGGCGCGCTTGTTCGATGTCAAAGTCGTCATCTTCCGGCTGGCTGTAGTCCATGTTCAGCCAATCCGGCACGATCTCTGTGCGAATCGGCTTCCGCATCGTTCGACTGCTCTCCGTTGAAGAAGAGGTAGACCGTTGGTTCAGCCGCTGCTTTCGAAACGCAAGCCGTGCCGCACGCACTTCGTCGACCGTTCGATACCCTTTTTCCATCCAGTCGCGCAAGATCGTCTCGACGTACACCCACCGTTTCGCCCCGTTTTCCACCGCAATTTTTAACGCTTCTAAGACTAATTCCTCGGACGTGTCATCCACCCACATATTGATTTTTTCCCGCAAATATCCTCCGATCACCCCAAATCCGTTTTGCTCATAGAAACGAACAATCTCCTTGTAGGCGCGCACGCGCTCATCATCTTCTTTCTCTTCTCTGTTCCTCTCTGATGTGATCTCTGTCGTATTCTCTGGTATCGGGCTGTTCACATTGAGCACCCCGATTGACCAATTTGACCAGCTGGACGGCTCAGTTTGAACAGATGGTCGGGCGATTTCGCCCGTCGGCCGCCCGTTTTGGGCAGATGGACGGTGGATTTCATCCATCGACCACTCATTTTGGACAGACGGCCGAACCCATTCATCGACGGATCGTCCAATGAAAACCGGCAAATCGGCCACTTCATCTGCTGGCCGCTCATGTTGAACCGATGAATGGGCAATTTCATCCGCCAGCTGCCCGATGGGAACGGGTGGGCAGGCCATTTGCTCTGTCGCCCATCTATTTTGAATCGACGGATCATCCGATTTCCCTTTCGTCCATCCATGTTGAACCGATCGATCAGCCAATTCATCGCTCAGTTGTCCATGTTGAGGAGGTGGATCGGCCGTTTCACCTGCCATTTGTTCGTTTTGGAAAGATGAACAAGCGATGTCTCCCTCTGTCCGTTGATTTGGTATCGTCAGAACGATCGGCATGCCATCAAAAGACGCCCCACGGTCGTCTCGAGCGATGGAAGCGGCATCGGAACCTAGCCCCTTGCCGTCTTGAACGGTTGACATGCCTCCTTGAAACATCGGCATGCGATCTGGAACAGTTGAATCGCCATCGTGGGACATCGACGCACCATAAGAAACAGTTGCAAGGCGATCGAGAACGGTTGAACCGCTGTCCCCCGCTGGACCGCCATTCGCCCCCGGTGGCTGTTCCTTTTGCCTAGCTATTATTTTTTGCGTCCATTCGGCCAGTTGGTTGTAATCGATCCGATACCATTTCGTTTTATCGATTTTGGAGCGGTTAAAATTCGCCGAAACGATGATCCCGAGCTTTTCGAGCTTTGTGATGATCCGGCGAATCGTACTTTCCGACCAAAACGGGAATTGCTTCTGCCAATCTCCATACGTGTTGTACACCCATTTGTAGCCGTCACGAACATTTTCACTTTTCTCGAGCCAATAGTGCAATTGCTGTACGATAATGCTTTCGTTCAATCCGATCGCCACAGCGAGCTGTGGTAAAATGATTAACGGCTCGTCGTCTAAAAGCAATTTGGTCATCGTCCCTCTCCCCCTTCATAAACGATGAATGAAGAACTCGTTCGCAGCGAAATGGCTTTATGATTGCTCCCTTTCTTTGATAAACTTTATTTCGAATGCCATCAAATCACCTAATGGCGCGACAGCAGCGATTTTAGCCCGATTTCACGCTAAAAAACGCCAAAAATACGCCAAAAACGGTTGAATATGCGTTCAAAGAGCAAATCGACATGTTCCGTTGCTTTCATCGCGTCTTTGCTGAAACAGCAACACCTTTTCGATCGGAGGGAGAGCTTTGAAACAAACTGCGATTTTGTTTTTTTGCCTGATGATTCTATTTCCCGCTTCCGTTTTCGCCCATCCAGGCACATTGGATGAATTGGGCGGGCATTTCCGCAACAGTGACTGCACCTACTTGTTGCACGAACCGACCGCATTGGCGAAGCAGGCGAAAACGAAAGAAGAGCTGGTCAAGCTCATTCAAAAATATAACGGCAATGAACGGTGCAAACGGAACCTCACTCCAGAACGGATTGACTTAGACGGCCATACGCTCGGGGGAAAAGAGGACAATGCTTCGCTGCGGCTTGGCCGGACATACAAAGCGGCATTGGTGAAGTGCATTGACGGAGACACGGCCAAATTCCGTGTGAACGGCCACGTGTATACGACGCGCTTTTTGTTCATCGACACCCCAGAAAGCACCATCGAAGTCGAACCATACGGAAAAGAAGCGAGCCAGTTTACGTGTTCCCGACTGAAAAAAGGGGACATTGTGCTTGAAACAGATGGAAATACGTTGTTTGACAAATACCAACGGCTGCTCGCTTGGGTATGGGTCGACGATCGCCTGTTGCAAGAAGAGCTCGCTAAAGCCGGGCTAGTCGAGGACTTTTATGACTATGGCGATTACAAATACGAACAACGCATCCGCAAAGCATACGAGGAAGCCAGACAAAATGGCGTCGGCATATACAGTGGGCACTCTGCCGAGGAGAAGCCGAAAGTCGATTCGAAAACGAAAGCAGAGCCGGCGCAAACCAATCCGCAGACCGAAGAGGAGACGAACGAAGCCGATCGTGAACGTAACCGTGAGCAAGAAGAACGAACTTCGGAGCCATCAAGCGGTCTCGCCCTTTATACGTTGCTCGGTGCAGCGGCGGCTGCAGGGGTGTATTGGCTCATCCGCCAGCTGAAATAACGACCGCCAACACCAAAAAGACCTGTCCGTGTCGGACAGGTCTTTTTTCATCGAAAGCAAGTTGCCGGTTTTGCTTCAAAAAAGTTATTCATTCCCGCCTTGGCTTTGAAAACAGCTTCCTTAATGATTTCCGTAAACAAATGTTTCCCCGTTGTTTCTTGTCATTGCTTCGGAAGCAATTCTTCAACACCGGCATCATTGGCCATTCGCCCCGGCTCCATCCCGAGCCGACGGAAGCCGTATTTTTCGAGGCGCATGATTTGCTCATCGGTCAATTCTGTGTACGCAATGACCGACGGGGTGCCAGACGATTTGTAAATCAAGTTGCCGGTCACCGGGCATTGAAACGCGTCGGCGACAAACCCCTCCCCGTCTTGAATCGTAAACAGCCGGATGGGCATCACATTCATGTTATTCCCTCTTTCCATACATCGTCATGATTATAAGTGCCCGATCCATCACCATTTTATACGAGCCGTTTGCCGACGATGACTAAATCGCGCTCAATGCCGTCAAGCTCAGCAACACGCGGAAAATAGCCCCACCGTTCAAACCCGAAGCGAGAGAACAGCCGCAAACTCGGTTCGTTATGGGCAAAAATAAAACCGAGCAGCGTCTTCATTCCAAGCGCCGGCGCCTTGTCGATCGCCCGCTTGAGCAGCTTCGTCCCAAGCCCTTGACCGCGGTGCGATTCGGCAATATAAATGCTCACTTCGGCCGTATGGCGGTACGCCGGGCGGCCGTAAAACGATTGGAAACTAAGCCAGGCGCAAATGACACCGTCATCTTCGACTACCCAGAGCGGCCGATGGTGCGGATCGTGCGCTTCAAACCACGCTCTCCGGCTTTCCACTGACACCGGCTCCAAGTCCGCCGTCACCATCCGGCTTGGAATCGTTTCATTATAAATGCGGACGATTTGCGGCAAATCCGCCGCCGTTGCATCACGAATCAACCATCGCTCCATTTGGCATCCCCCTTTTTCCATCAGCCTTTCATTTCAAAAATCAGAAACATCTCTATGTACAGCGAAAGAACACGAAACGCCAGCTCGTTTTGTATCGTGTCGCTTGCGGCGTTTCTCAGCCCGTGTTCCCAAATGACGCGCACTCCTATTTTATCAGAAATGGGGGACGTTCGCGCCTTCTTCATATGTTCACCTGTGCCTCGCTTGTTATTGCCGGCGCGCCCGCACCGCAAAGCGACTGTCCCCCGCCCAATCACCCGTGTCCCCCATTTAGGACGGCGGCCCGTTTCTTTCTCCAAGACGCAGCCCGCTCTCCCACGAAGGCCCCGCCTTCCTCCGACAAAGGCAAAAAAACGGCGTGAGTTCGGTCATCCCAGACTCACGCCGTTTTGTGTTTACCAGAATGGCAACGCCCATCTGCAAAACAACGCAACCGTCTTATCTTTACGTCACCCCAATGAAGCGACAACGTCGAATGACGAAGGCATGAACATTTCTTCCTCTAACGCAGCGACAAAGCGGCGTCCAACGATCGGCGAGCATCCCCGCCTATAGAAGTCAAGACGCGAGTGCTCGTCACTCGCTTGCGGAAGCGCCTTTTTTCTTCCACTTCATCAAGGTCTCATAAACGATCGGGACAATGATCAGGGTCAAAAGTGTAGAGCTCGTCAATCCACCGATGACGGTCACGCCGAGTCCTTTCGAAATCAACGCCCCGCCTTCCATTCCAAACGCAAGCGGAAGCAACGCGCCGACGGTCGCAATGGCCGTCATTAAAATCGGGCGCAAGCGCGTTCCGGCCGCTTCCAAAAGCGCCTCGCGCGTCGACAATCCGTCGCGTTCTTTATGAATGACACGGTCGATTAAGACGATCGCATTCGTCACCACAATCCCAATCAACATCAACATGCCGATCAGCGCCGATATGCTGATGGTTTCGTCAGCAATAAACAGAGCCAGCAGCGCACCGATGACGGTAAACGGCAGCGAGAACAAAATCGTAAACGGCGCCAGCCCGCCACCAAACGTGACGACAAGCACAAAATATACGATCGCTACGGCAGCGAGCATCGCCAATCCGAGCTGGGTGAACGCCTCTTCGATATCTTCGGTGACTCCTCCCATGTGGACATCGACATTGGACGGAACGCGCAGCTTGTCGATGGCCTTTTGCACGTCTGCCGACACAGCGGCGACGTCTTTCGTTTTCACTTCCGCCGACACGCTCGCGTATACTCGGCCGTCATAGCGCTGAACCTCACTGTACGTATGTCCTTTTTTCAACTCGGCCACATCTTCAATCGGCACTTGAACACCGAGCGGCGACACGATCGTTTTCTTCATCAAATCTCGAATATCGTCGTATTGCTCTTTTTCCGTTGCAATGTAGACGTTGAGATCTTCACCATCTTGCTTAACCGTCGCAATCGCTTGGCGCTCGCCATTCTCGGACAACGCTGCGGCGATTTGTGCAGCAGTCAGCCCGAATTCACTTAATTTTTTCTGGTCGGCGACAAGCGTATATTCTTCAAACCGGGCGGACATGCTTGTTTTCACATTGGTCAACCCATCATGATCGCGCAAAATGTCCGCTACTTTCTCAACAATTGGCTCGATTTCTTCCATTTGATCTCCATACACGTTAAGCTCAATCACATTGGATGTCCCGGTGCCCGAAACGTCCTGGCTTTGCCATTCCCCTTTGTCTCCGCGCTCATCAAGCGCCTTCATCACTTTTTCCTTCTCTTCGGCAAAGTTTTTCACATCGGGGTCATACTCGACATAAAACAGCGCTGCATTGTCCTGACCCGGGTTCATCGGGTTGCCCCCGCCGACAGACAGTTGAATGTTCTTTACTCCGTCGCGCTTCTCGAAAAACGCCTCCACTTCTTTGGCAATGCGTTCCACTTGATCCACCGTTTGCCCCGGAGCAGGACTGTACGTAGCAACGATCATTTTTTGCTCATCAGATGGCAAGAAGCTGACCCCAACATACGGGACGAGGAACAAACTTGCGACAAGCAGCAGCACGGCTGCGCCGCTCACGATGAGTTTATGATCCAACGACCAACGGAGCACCGTTTTATACCAAGACGCCAAGAGGCTTTTTCTTTCCTTTGCCCGGACGCGTTTCGCTGCCACGCCATTGCGGAACAGCCAGTGAGCCAACGCCGGAACAACGGTAACCGCAACAATTAGCGAGGCGAGTAACGCAAACACGATCGTTAGCGCAAACGGCAAAAACAGCTCGCCAACCATCCCTTTGACCAATCCGAGCGGCAAAAAGACGGCCACCGTTACAATCGTCGACGACGCGATCGGGATAAACATTTCTTTCGTTGCCGAGACGATCAGTTCTTTTCCAGTGAGCGGTTCATCCGGCAATGTCATGCGCCGGTAAATGTTTTCCACAACAACGATCGAATCGTCAATGACGCGGCCGATCGCCACCGTCATGGCACCAAGCGTCATGAGATTGAGCGTAATATCCATCTCATACAGCAGCAAAATCGCAATCAACAGCGACAGCGGAATCGACACGACGGAAATCAACGTCGTGCGGATGTTGCGCAAAAACAGGAAAATGACAATGACCGCAAACAGTGCGCCAAACACTGCTTTGTCCACCATCGTGTTCACCGAATCTTCAATCGGCTGCCCTTGGTCAAACACGGTGATAATGCGCAACCCGTCATAGCGCTTCTCGAGATCTTTGATTTTTTCCTTGACGGCGTTGACGACAGTGACCGTATTAGCGTCTTGCGCTTTCACGATTTGCACGCCGATTGACGGTTCACCGTTCGTCCGCGAAATCGATTCTGCTTTAGCGACGACTTCCACTTCAGCCAGATCGCTCAACGAAACAGAAGGAATCGAAGGAGATGTACCTGCTTGGCCGGAAGCGGCGCCTTGCATTTGGGCCGCTGCTCCTTGACCTGCCGCGATTCCTTGCATCTGACCGGCCGCTCCCATTCCTTCGCCGCCTGCCATCGGTGACTGCGCTGCTCCATTAGCAGGGGCGATCGGAATGCGGAGCGCTTTTAAGTCATCGACCGTGACGATGCGTCCGTCGATGACGACCGATTTTTCCGTATCTCCAAACGTGTACAGACCGAGCGGAAGTGAAACAGCGGAAGCCTGAATGACGTTGATGACCGATTGTTCAGTCAGCCCGTACTGCTTCAACTTCTGTTCATCGAATCGAATGTTCACTTCTTGCATTTGCTGGCCAGCGACTTCAACCGAATCAACGCCGTCGATGCCCTCCAATTCCGGGACGACATGACGCTCAACCGTTTCCGTCAGCTCAGCCAACGATTCGTCCGGATTGGTCACGCTTAATGAGATGACCGGAAAAGCGGAAAAGCTAATCCGGGAAACGTCTGGCTCCTGCGCCCCATCAGGCAGCTTCAAATGACTAAGCGCCTCTTTCACTTCATTTTGCGCTTTTTCCATATCTTTGTCGAACTCATATTCAATTTGTACAAACGATGCATGTTGAAAGGAAGAGGAACGGACAACCGTGACACCGTCCAAATGTTCGACCCGCTGTTCAATCGGCTCCGTCACCTTCTTGGCCACTTCTTCCGGCGTAGCCCCCGGATAGACCGTCGAGACGGAAATGAACGGAACGTTAATGTTCGGGATCGTTTCGAGTTTCATGTTCATTCCCGAATACAACCCTGCCACAGCAACAATAATCGTCAAAATCCAAATGGCGAGCTTATTATTGAGCGAAAACTGAATGACTTTCCTCACGCGCTTCTCCCCTTTAAATCCATGATCATATTGGTTCCACTCCACTATGACTGTACGGTCACAAGTTATATACTAATTGACCAAATGGTCATTTGTCAAAATGGGAAACCCACCTCATCTGATTGCTGAACATCGATCCGACATGCTGCTATGTATTCGAGCCTATTTCTAGGCCAACCATCCCGTCTTTTCTTCATTCAGGTTCCACCTTATCACACACCTCCCATCTTTTGTTATGCTCTAGCGACATATTTTTAATTACGACTCAAGACGTATTTTGGATTCAACTGTGTAAAAAAGACATGGATGATCTTGCTTCTGCGGTTGGCTTTTGTTTTTTGACCGTAAAATTACGTGAACAGCCGCGCGGCGAATACATCCGGTTGGGACAATCCGGCAATCGCCACGTAGATAAGCAAAACAAAGGATATAAGAAAAGCAAGATGGAGGATATGTGCAGTTACCGTATGGAGCTTGAAAAAGCGTCGGGCTCATGCTCCTTTTTCACTTGATTAGATGACTCACCGGCAGGAAATAAAAAGTTCTTGAAAGAGCGCCTGCTCCATCAAGTCCCCAAACCATTTCCTAACTATGTTGGTTTAATAGCTTCTTTTCATTGTTTGACTACATGTTCTATCCATTCTAAAGATGTGAATCCAATAGAAAATCAAATTCCGTATGTAATTGAACAAAGTCTTCTTTCTCTTTTTCGGATGTATTCGTACTCCTAAAAACAAGCAAAGCGTTCTAAGACATCCTTTCATTGCTTCATGGATAAAACTAACTAACGATTGTTCCGACGACCCCATGTCTTGATGAAACGTTCCAACTAAAAAGTCAGCTATTCCTCAAAAGCTGATGATGATTCATTGATTCTCCCCTTATATTGATGTTTCTCCTTTATTTAGTTGAATGGCCTGTTGGAATAACCCTACCTTTTTCGTCTTTTTTTAACACAATATTTGCTCAATATTAACTCTGGTTTCGACGGGACATTTATTATGAGAAAAAAGAGTTAACGAAGCGTATGCAATTACAACAGGAAGTGCAACAAAAAGATACATGGGAGCCCCTTGATTAGTTATACAATGCCTTTGGATTCTAGTTATTCGGGCCATCGAATAAAAAATGGAAGGATCTACGAGGTCCTTCCCGAGAATTTTACACTGATGAGAAAAACATAGTCAGATTTGTGATTTTGAACTGAAATAATTGGAAAAAGACAGTTCAAAATAATGTGCTAGTTACATTCTCATTTTTAATCTTAGCTTTTGTAAGATGTCTTTTTCAACATAATATACACCTTGACCGTCGGTATGACTTCCATACATCATTTGTTCATTAAAACACCAACAAAAATCCGCCCTCGTTCAATGAGAGGGCGGTTCATTCGGGTGGAAATCGACACAAAGGCCCCGACGTCTTTTATGACAAGAAGGCGGTAAACGGTGGGGGAACGATTGCTGTCTTGCATCTACACTGGATCGAAACAAAGGCTGTCTTGGCTCATTCGGTTAGTGGGCAGCTTCTCCTTTTTCCTCCAGTTCGGCCACCGGCACGTCCCGACGCTCATTGAGCCGGCCGTCGCGCAAATGGACAGTTGCCATTTGGTTTTCTTCGTCATACCCGTCAATCCAAACCGATACCCCGTTGTAATACACAGGAATATCGGCAGGTGATGAAACGATTTGTTTCACACGGTTCATATCCATAACCCACTATCCCCTTTCACTGACGTTTCGTTTCCTAGTATGGAAAAGAACAGGAATGTTTATGCAAAAACCGTCCACACTAAAGAAGGAATCAACCAAAAGAGGGATAGATGATGAAAATGAGGAACTTGCTTGTTTCCTATTGGCGGATGTCAACCGTTCTCCGTCTGTTCGCTATCGCGAGCGCCATTATCGTCTTGTTTGGTGCACTGATGCATGTGATTGAGCCGGAGACATTCCGCAACATCTTTGATGGCATTTGGTGGGCGAGCGTGACGACAACGACGATCGGCTATGGGGATATCGTTCCGAAAACGCTCGCGGGAAAGCTTGCTGCGATGGTGCTTATCGCCCTCGGCACTGGAATCATCGCTGCTTATTTCGCTTCGATATCGGCAGCAGCAGCTTCTCGGGAAACGGCGCATACGAACGGGCAGCTTCCATATACAGAGCGGGGACACGTCATTATTGTCGGTTGGAATGAGCGGGCACGCGAAATGCTGCTTCGCTTCGCTAGACAAGATTCGCTGCCCCGCTTTGTCCTGATCGACGCTACTGTACCATCCCATCCGCTTCCACACGTTCCTTTTCATTTTATTAAAGGGTCGGCACACGATGATGCGGTACTTGAAAAGGCCAATATTGGCCATGCTCAGTTTGTGATCATTACCGCCGACCCGCATAAAGCAGAAGAGGACGCCGATAAAGATACGATCGTCGCGCTGCTCGCTGCCAAGAGCCTCAACCCGTCGGTGTATGCCATCGTGGAAATATTGACCGCCCGCAATGTCCAAAACGCTTTTCGCGCCGGAGCGGATGAAGTGGTTCAAACGAACTTGCTGGCGAGCACTGCGATGGCGGCCAGCCTTCGCTCACCGGGAGTCGCCGGCGCCATCGAGAGAATGCTCGGTCGATTTGGCGAACAAACCTTGCGCCTTCTCCCCCCCACCGAGCAACAAATCGGCCAGCCGTTCGCCACCGTTCAGCAGCTGCTGCTTGAGCAAAATATCACGCTGCTTGGTGTCATCCGCGGGGACAATGGGAACCTTTCCATTTTGCCGCAGCGCCCGATCGAAGAACATGATCGCCTGTTCGTGTTTGTTCCTTAATCGAGCAGGAGGCGCTCCAGGTCTTGAACGAGCGCTTTGCCGACGGAAATATATTGCTCCGGAACGGTCGCATCCGGGTCTTGCGGTTCGGAAAACTGGTTGAATGCCGCTCCCACATTGCCGACATCAGCAAAATCGTCAATGCCGCGCTGATATTTATGCGCAAGCAAAAACGGACGCCCGAGCTCGACCGTTGTGCCATGTGAATCGAGCTGTCCATCAACTGCTTGAAACGGCACGCGCAAAAATTGGTAACCTACATGGTCAGCGATTTTATAGTCAAAATAGCCATGATCGTAATCCCAGCCGCCGCCAATCACATAACCGAGCGGCTTTAATTTTTGCTCTAAATCATAAAGTTGAAACTGCTTTCCTTCTAACCGTGATGGAATTTCAATCATGCACAACCCCTCCTTTCCTTTTATCGTTTCCCGTTTAGCGGCAATTATTTGCCCATCCCAGACTCTGGCACTTGGCGAAAAATGGACTGATGAGATGCAAACAAAGCCATGCAGAAACGATGGACTGTCTTTCAATGGCAACATGCCGCCGCGGAAGGAATTCATCGTTCACCATTTCTGCCATTCGCCTTCAACGAGCGTCAAAGTCATAAACAAAAAACGCCTCTTCCCCCGACTAAAGGAGAAGAGGCGTTGTTCGTTTCGATTCACTCTGGAAAATGCGGCCGAAACCGGCCGTACATGCCGAGAAAAAGCGGCTTGACCATCCTTTTGTTATTTCAACCGTTTCTCCAGTTCGTCTTTCAGCTCTTCGTAACCCGGTTTGCCTAAGAGGGCGAACATGTTTTTCTTGTACGCCTCAACACCTGGCTGGTCAAACGGGTTCACCCCGAGCAAATAGCCGCTCATGGCGCATGCCTTTTCAAAGAAGTAAACGAGATAGCCAAACGTGTATTCATCAAGCTTCGGCAAAGTGACAACCAAATTCGGCACGCCGCCGTCCGTATGGGCGAGAAGCGTCCCTTCGAACGCTTTCGTGTTGACGAAATCGACCGTTTGGCCGGCTAAATAGTTCAGCCCGTCTAAGTCGCTTTCTTCCGCTTCGATGACCAATTCATGGCGCGGCTCTTCAAGTTTCAGCACCGTTTCAAACAAATCACGGCGACCTTCTTGAATGTATTGGCCGAGCGAATGCAAGTCGGTCGAGAAGTCAGCCGAAGCCGGATAAATGCCTTTTTGGTCTTTCCCTTCGCTTTCGCCGAACAGCTGCTTCCACCATTCAGCGAAATAGTGCAAGGCTGGTTCGTAGTTAACGAGCAACTCGATCGTTTTTCCTTTGTTGTACAAAATGTTGCGAATGGCCGCATATTGGTAAGCTGCGTTTTCTTCGAGCTCCGAGCGGCTGAAGTCTTCGCGCGCCTTCGCTGCCCCTTCCATCATGGCGTCGATGTCAGCGCCGCTGGCAGCGATCGGCAGCAATCCAACCGCCGTCAACACTGAATAGCGACCGCCGATGTCATCCGGAATCACAAACGTTTCGTATCCTTCCTCGTCAGCGAGCGTCCGCAGTGCGCCGCGTGCACGGTCGGTCGTTGCGTAAATGCGGCGGCGTGCTTCTTCTTTGCCGTATTTGTCTTCAAGCAGCTTGCGGAAAATACGGAAAGCGATCGCCGGCTCAGTCGTCGTTCCCGATTTGGAAATGACGTTAATCGAGAAGTCTTTTCCTTCAAGGAAATCAATGACATCTTTCATATACGTCGAGCTGATGTTGTTGCCGACAAAGATGATTTGCGGTGTGGACCGCTTCTCTTTCGGCAAGGCGTTGTAAAACGAATGATGCAGCATCTCAATCGCCGCACGCGCCCCGAGATACGAGCCACCGATACCGATGACAAGAAGGACATCGGAGTCTGATTGAATTTTTTTCGCCGCTTGCTTGATGCGCGCAAATTCTTCTTTGTCATAGTTGACCGGCCAGTCTAACCATCCTAAAAAGTCATTGCCGACTCCAGTTTTTTCATGGAGCGAATGGTGTGCGACTTTCACCGCATCGCGCAAGTATGTAAGTTCGTGTTCACCAAAAAAAGCGAGCGCTTTGGAATAGTCGAAACGAATATGGGTCATTCAATTCTTCCTCCCATTCAATAATCATTGCCTTCTTTCACTTTAGCGGAACGGGCAAGGGAAATCAAGCGATGCTCTCAATTGAAAACGGATTCAATTCCGACAATTTTTTGCCGATCTATACGGCTTTCTTCGGCAGCCAACGTGCGATGGTCGGGGCCGCTACATTTGACATGTGGCTGCCATCAAAAAAAGCCGACCTAGCATTCAAGTCGCCGGCCGGCTTTGAAGGTTTCTTATAAAGACGCACGCAAAATGGCGAGCACATCATCACGATTTAACGTTTTGAAACGGCCAAACTCACCAAACGCCATCGCTTTATCCGCCATCAGCTCGAGATTTTCCTCGCCGATGCCATAATCAGCCAAGCGAGACGGCGCCCCGAGGCTCGACCAAAACGCGCGCAACCGCTCGATGCCCTCAAGCGCCACGTCGCGCTCCGTTTTGCCCGTCGGATCGACGTCAAAGACGCGCACCGCCAGTTGGGCGAAACGGCTGACATTTTCATCAAGCACATGTTTCATCCAATTCGGGAACAAAATGGCCAATCCCCCGGCGTGCGGGATATCGTATACAGCAGAGACCGCATGCTCGATATCATGCGTCGCCCAATCACCGCGCACGCCCATTTGCAGAAAGCCGTTTAAGGCGATCGTGCCCGAGTACATGATCGTCTCGCGCAGCTCGTAGTTCTCTAAGTCGTCTACCAATTTTGGCGCCGCCTCAATGACCGTTTTTAACACTGCCTCGCACATCCGATCTTGCAGCGGCGTGTTCGGCGTATGATGGAAATATTGCTCAAACACATGGGACATCATATCGACGATGCCGTAAACGGTATGGTCTTTCGGCACCGTCATCGTGTACGTCGGATCCAAAATCGAAAATTGCGGGAATGTCACCGGGCTGCCCCAGCCGTATTTTTCTTTCGTCTCCCAATTGGTGATCACCGATCCGGCGTTCATTTCCGATCCGGTCGCCGCCAGCGTCAGGACCGTCCCAAACGGCAACGCCTCAGTGACAGTCGCTTTTTTCGTAATGAACTCCCACGGATCGCCATCAAATTTCGCGCCGGCTGCAATCGCTTTCGTACAGTCGATCACACTGCCGCCGCCAACGGCAAGCAAAAATTCAATTCCTTCCCGTCTGCAAATGTCTACCCCTTTTTTGACGGTCGAAAGGCGCGGGTTCGGTTCGACGCCTGGCAGTTCAACGACTTCGGCGCCAATGTCCGTCAATAGGCTCATGACTTCATCATATAGTCCGTTTCGTTTAATGCTGCCGCCCCCATAGACAAGCAGCACTTTTTTGCCATATTTCGGCACTTCTTCTTTGAGCTGCTCAATTTGTCCTCTCCCAAAAATGAGTTTGGTCGGATTGCGAAACGTAAAATTTTGCATTATGTATCTTCCTCCTTTTGCTTCTTATTATGGGGACAGACGTCGTTGTTGTAAAGCCGGACGCTTCGACGGCAAATCATGCATATTTTCTGCGGCTATGATTCATCCTATAAGTGACTGAAGGAAATTTTTCAAAGGAGGTATACAGGATGGGAACATGGCAACGCATTGCCTTGTTGTTGACAATCATTGGTGCGATCAATTGGGGACTGATTGGATTTTTTCAATTTGATTTAGTTGCCGCCATTTTCGGTGGACAAGATTCGGCTTGGTCACGCATTATTTACAGCCTTGTCGGTCTCGCCGGCTTGGTCAACTTAGCGTTGTTGTTCAAGCCGGCTGAAGAGCTTGAGCGCACCGAACCAAACCCGACACGCACATGACGGGAGACACTCACCGCCTGGCGGTGGGTGTCTTATTTTTTCGGTAAATCTTCCTTCTTGGATTGCTCAATCCATTCACGCAACTTTTCTTTTAACGGACGAAAGCCAGGTTCAAACGACATTTTCATGCGCGTCTGGCGCTTTTGCTTCTCTCTACCTGGCTCAAGCGCCTTTAAGGACAGGCTCGCTCGCCCTGCCTTATAGTCGACATCGAGCACTTTGACGGTCACTTCGTCACCGACATGGACATAATCGCGCACATTTTTTACAAAGCGGTGCGAAATTTCTGAAATATGAATGAGCCCTTGCATGCCGCCCTCAAGCTGGACGAACGCGCCATATGGCTGGATGCCTGTCACCTTCCCTTTCACAATCGCTCCTCGTTTCATCGTTGGCAAGCAAAACACTCCTATTGGCTAGTTTCATCTACGTTTCTGTATTATAACATAACCGAAAGGGAAAACCCAAAAAAAGATGTCCTGCCCATGGCAGAACATCGTCGATTACAAGCGTTCCAAAAACCGTTTCATCCGCTTAATCGCTTCCTGCAGCTGCTCAAGCGACGAAGCGTACGAACAGCGAATATAGCCTTCTCCGCTTGTACCAAAGACATTGCCAGGGACAACGGCCACTTTTTCTTCCAAAAGCAACCGCTCGGCAAACTGTTCGGACGTCAAGCCGGTATGGCGAATGGATGGAAACGCGTAAAACGCGCCTCCCGGCAAGTGGCACGGCAACCCGATTTCATTGAGCGAGGCGACGAAATAATTGCGTCGCCGCCGGTAGCTGTTGCGCATTTGTTCGACCTCGTGCTCCCCGTTGCGGAGCGCTTCAAGGGCGCCGTATTGCGCCATCGTCGGCGCACACATCATCGCATATTGGTGGATTTTCAACATCGCCTGCAAAAGCTCTTCCGGCGCTGCCGCAAAACCGAGCCGCCAACCGGTCATCGCAAATCCTTTGGAGAAGCCCGAAATCAAAATCGTCCGTTCGCGCATGCCGGGAACAGCAGCTATGCTTGTATGCTCACCTTCATACGTGAGCTCGGCGTAAATTTCGTCGGCAATGACCAGCAAATCATGCTTCTCCGCCAAGCGGGCGAGCGCTTTGAGTTCCGCTGGGCTAAGCACCGTTCCGGTCGGATTGTTCGGCGAACAAATGATCACGGCCTTCGTCCGCTCAGTGATCGCTCGTTCGATGTGCGCCGGCATGAGCTGAAACCCGTCGGCGCCAGACGCATGGACGATCACTGGCGTCCCGCCGGCGAGCACAACAAGCGGTTCATAAGCGACAAAACTCGGTTCCACCACGATCACTTCATCACCTGGATTGACAATCGCCCTTAGCGCCAAATCAATCGCTTGGCTCGCCCCAACCGTCACTAAAATTTCTGTCTCCGGACGGTATTCCACATGAAACTTGCGGCGCAAATAGGCGGCGATTTCTTGGCGCAGCTCGAGCAAACCGGCGTTGGCTGTATAGGACGTATAGCCTTGCTCGAGCGACAAAATGCTTGCCTCGCGGATGCTCCACGATGTGACAAAGTCCGGCTCGCCGACACCGAGGGAAATGACACCGTCAAGGCTCGAAGCGAGATCGAAAAACCGGCGGATGCCGGATGGCTTTAAGCTGGCAACCGTTTCTGACACATACATTTTTTTCGTTTGCGGATTCATGGTGCCACCACGATGCGGCGATCTTGATCTCCTTTGTCGAATATCGTGCCGTCATGTTTATATTTTTTCAAAATGAAATGGGTGGTCGTCGAAATGACGGAATCAAGCGTTGACAGTTTTTCCGAAACAAACTGGGCGACTTCCGCCATCGACCGACCTTCAATGACGACCGACAAATCATAGGCGCCGGACATTAAATACACCGATTTGACTTCCGGGAAACGGTAAATGCGCTCTGCCACCTCATCAAAGCCGACGCCGCGCTTCGGGGTGACTTTCACATCGATCATCGCCGTCACCCCTTCGTGGCCATCGACCTTCCGCCAATCGACAAGCGTCGTATACTGGACAATCACGTTCGCCTCTTCTAATTTGTGGACGAGCGCCTCTGTTTCTTCCACCGGCAAATCAATCATTTTCGCCAGCACATCGATCGGAGTCCGCGCATCTTTTTCCAATATTTCGATAATTTCCAGTTCTTTATCGCTCAGTTTCACGGAACATCCCTCCCTTTAAACCGTTTCGCTAAACCGATAGCCCGGCTGACCGTCGTCATGCCGGGAATGAACAAGATGCCATCCGTTTCAGCTCGAGCAGCCGATTAGCAAGTTTTAGGCAGTCGCGAAAAGGAATTGTTTTGTCAAACGCGAATTCATATATAGACTGAATGCAAGCAGCGAGCGTGTGGGCATCATCCGTATGATATACGGCCTGAAGCACGTCAATCGCTTCTATCTCGTACGCGTCATTTCCGTAGCCGAACGGATCCCAGGCGCCAATGGTCTCAAGAAGCAGCCGGTTCAATTGTTGTCCGTCCATGCGCCGCCATCCACCTTCTTTCTTGATTGGGATATACCAATTATAAGCCATCGACCTGAAAAAAAGAAGGGAGAAGATACGATGTTTTCATTTGACCAAGTCATCGACCGCCGGGGCACGCAGTCGGTGAAATGGGATGATGTTGAGCGTTTGTTCGGCCATAAAGATGTGTGGCCGATGTGGGTCGCCGACATGGATTTTCCGGCTCCCAAAACCGTACAAGAAGCGCTGCAAGCGCGAATAGAACACGGAATTTTTGGCTACACCGTCATTCCTGATTCGTTGAAAGAAGCGGTGGGCGAATGGCTCAAACGTCGCCACGAGTGGGAAATCGATCCGACCTGGCTTGTGTTTGCCCACGGTGTCGTGCCGGCGGTCGCCGCTGCCATTGAGGCGTTTTCAGAGCCTGGAGACCGCGTCGTTGTCTTTTCCCCCGTTTACCGGCCGCTGTTTGATCTCGTCCGCCGCCATGATCGCACGCTCGTGCTTAGCCCCCTTCGCTTGACTGAAGACAATTATGTCATCGACTGGGACGACTTGGAGCGAAAACTGCCTGGAGCAAAATTGCTCATCCTTTGCCACCCGCATAACCCCGGTGGCAAGGTGTGGACAAAAGGAGAACTCGAACGGCTTGGGGAACTATGTTTCAAACATGGCGTCTTCGTCCTTTCCGACGAAATTCACGCCGATTTGACGTTCCCACCCTATCGGCATATTCCGTTCGCCTCCCTCCATCCGGAGTTGGCGGCGCAAAGCGCCACGTTCCGTGCGCCGACGAAAACGTTCAACCTCGCCGGTTTGCAGGCGGCCGAAGCGATCATTCCCGACGAGTCGCGGCGTCGGGCGTTCCGCCGCGTTCAACAGCGGCAAGGGTTTTTCACGCTCAATGCATTTGCCATTGCCGGAGCGGAAGCGGCTTACCGCCATGGCGAGGCATGGCTTGACGCCTTGCTTGCGTATTTGCAGCAAAACATCGACACAACCATCGCCCATCTCGCAGCGGAACTGCCCATTCTTCGCCCCATCCGCCCGCAGGCGACCTATCTCGTCTGGATCGACGGCCGTGGTCTCGGCCTGTCCGAAGCCGAACTCAAAAAACAGCTTCTCGAAAAAGGAAAAATCGCCGTTGAGTTCGGCAGCAAATTCGGGGCGGAAGGGAGCGGCTTCCTCCGTCTGAACGTCGCCTGCCCGCGCTCGACGCTAGAAGAAGGACTGCGTCGGTTGGTTCTCGCGCTGCGCTAGATCATGCCCATCCATCGGCATGAGGTGGGAGTCTTAAACGCCACGTGTCGTTTGTCGCTCCTCAATAAAAAAGGTGTCCCGTTGCTTATGTTGGGACACCTTTTTATGATCTCAAACCGCGATGCCTCCCCCGGAAGTGCAGGAGAGAGCGTTCAAGATGACTTGATTTTCCCGCAGGCGATGCGCTCGTCGGCATCTCCCGCCGGTTGGGTCATGCCGTCGTCTTTCTTGGCATGAATAACGATTGACGTTCCGTCCTTCGTCAACAACGACCCTTTTTCTCCTTCTTTTAACGTCACGTTCGGCGCCGTCAGTTCGACGTTGACCGTGCCGTCCTCTTTGACAATAATGTTTGGCAAATCACCGGCATGCGCGCCTTCTGGGTGGAGAAGTCCGTGCTTTTTCCCGTCAGGGTTGTAATGTCCGCCAGCCGATTGAAAATCGGGCGGCTCGCAACTTCCTTTTTCATGAATATGAATGGCATGCTCTCCTGGCGGAAGCCCTTCTAAGTCAAGCTTCAGCCGGACTCCCTCCGCTTGTTCCGTCAGTTCAATCGTGCCAATCGGATCACTGTCGGCATTGATCATCTCCACCGTCCGACTCATACCGCTCTGTTGGCCGCAGCCAGCTAAAACGAGCGCCACAGCCAAAAGAATCCCATATTTTCCCTGCAACACAAAACTCCCCCCAGCATGGCAGATGTTACCCGCCAGTATTGCCGAAGGGAGCCCATTTTATACATCCGACCTCGGCCCGGACTCGTCCTTGTTGCCATACAGCTCTTGCTCGAGCCGTTCCGCTTCTTTCTCTTGACGACGCGAAATGACAATGATGAGCCGCATCGTGAACACCGCAATGAGCAAAAACACGGTCATTGAAATGACCGCAGGAATATACTCCCTCTTATCTTCCGGAAAGTATAAAAATAGATTCAGCACCCATGGCCACATCGTTAGACAACCTTTCTGACTCAAAATCGTCCATCCTCATTATAGCACAAAAAAAGCTGCCACCAATACAGCAGCTATAAAGCGAATTTTTTCCGCAGCTGGGTGAAATCGATCCGCTCCCCAATCGTCGGCGGCTTTGTCTTCGCCAAATATTTTTTATCGTTTTCAATGAGCCGGAAAATCGTATACGCGGTAAATGCGTCATCGAGCGCACAATGGGCTTTTCCAATCCCTTCGTTTCCGTACTCTTGCACAGCCTTGCGCAACGCCGTTTGATTTTTGTTGCCGAAAAAGCGCTTATACTCCATCGCCAAATCGCGGTGCTCTCCGGTAAATGGAAATTCCACTCGCGCCGACTGGCAGTTTTCCCGGAGCACTTTCATATCCATGTTTCCCCACGTTACAACCGTCGTCGGGCGCTCGCGGTCATATTGCCGAAGCAAGGAAACGAGCTCATAAAAACTCATTCCGCTGTCAATTTGCTCTTGGGTGATATTGAGAAACGACTTGCACCGGTCGGTGAGTTGCGGAAAACGGAGCGGTTTCACATAAGAGGAAAATTGGTTCACGATTTGCTCGTCAACGACCGCTACAAGGCCAACTTCAATAATTTCCGGAGAAAACCCGTTCGGGGTCGTTTTTGTTTCCGGCATCGTAAATTCAAAATCGAGAAACAAATATTGCGGGACGTCCATCATCGCTTCCCTCCTTTCCGCACAGCCACAGTCCGTCTTACTATTATTATATCACGGGAAAGCGATTGTTTATTTCTTTTTTCAGAAAATGGCGAAAAAGGGGCGGATGTCGGAAAAAACTTGACTGCTTTAAGAGAAAGAAGGACATCCCGCTATTTTGATTTTGTCTCCTCACTTTGCACGTTTTGCTAGTTTTTCTCTCTGTTTTGCCAAATCATCACGAACCGTCCCTTCCCATGGCCGAACCCCGGAGTAGTATGCGGCACGGCTAATCAAATGAGCCGACACCGGGGATGTTAAAAAAATAAAGACAATGGCCAGCAACAAACGGGAATTGAAATGGTGGTGCTTCAACCAAAAGTAAAATAACGTCCCCGTTAAGATGAAGATCATTCCAAGGGTAGTGCTTTTGCCAATGGCATGGCTTCTCATATAAACGTCGGGAAGGCGGAGGGCGCCGATGGCGGAGATCAACGTTAATAGCGCACCAGCCATGACGAGCAATACGATCAACCCATCAATGATTTCCGTCACGTTCAATCACCACCCCTTTTTGCAAAAACTTGGCAAACGCCGCCGTGCCAAGAAACGCCAAAATTCCGATCAACAAAATAATTTCTAAAAACACACTCGTCTCTAACACGATTGAAAGCACCGCCACAATGCCTGCAAGACAAATCCCGATCGCATCAAGCGCAATAACCCGATCCGCCACGGTCGGTCCCTTGACGACCCGATAGAGGAAACAAACAATGGCGAGCGACAAAAGAGCGAGCGCGATATAGAACATCACGGTCATCGACTCACCTCCAAAATCGTTTTTTCAAACGATGTCTTGATTTGCCGGATGACTTCGTCCACATCCGGCGCATCAATCGCATGAATATAAATCTCTTTCTTGTCATCAGAGACGTCGACTACAAATGTCCCGGGCGTCAATGTAATCAAGCTGGATAACAATGTAATTTCCCAGTCTTTTTTCACTTCAAGCGGAAAGGCGAAAATGCAAGGCTTTATGTTCAACGACGGAGAAAGGACAATTTTTAAAACCGCCCAGTTGGCCAACAACAATTCTTTGATGAAAATGAGCGCCAACTTCCCGATCACAAACAACGGTACGACATAAAACCGCGTCGAGAAATATCTTCGCAGCGCAAAAATGATGCCTAAACCAAGGAGATATCCAATGACAAACGATGACCCGCTAAATGAATCAGCAAGAAACATCCAAACGAACGCCAATAGAACGTTGAGCAGCAATTGCTGTGCCATTTGCCTCTACTCCTTCAGAACGGACTCAATATACAGCGACGGATCTGCCAACGTCGCCGCCGCTTGGGCGATGTATGGACGAACAAATTCGGCCCCGATCCCGTATAAAACGGCCAAGGCAAGAAGCGCAACAATCGGCACATACAGCGGGGCGACTCGTTTTTGCTCATATCCGCGCGCTTCTCCCCAACAAGATTGAATAAAAATTTTCATGACCGAATAAAGCACGAGTAAACTGGACAATAACACAATCAGTGCGAACAGAAGCTGTCCTTTTTCAAACGCCGCCCGAATAATCAGCGCTTTTCCGATAAACCCGCTAAACGGAGGAATGCCGCTAAGCGCAAGAGCGGTAAGGAATACGGCCCAGCCAAGCAACGGATACGAACCAAGCAGCCCGCTAAACCGTCCGAGTTGATTCGTTCCTGCGACATACGCGATCGCACCGACAATAAAAAAGAGCGCAGTTTTCATCACCATGTCTTGCAGCAAGTAAAAGATCGTGCCTTCCAAACTTTCTTTTGTCATTAAAGAAATGCCAAACGCCATCACACCGATAGCCGCGACAATGTTATAAATGGCAATTTGCCGCATATCGCGGTAAGCCACCGCACCAATGACGCCAAGCACAATGGTCGCCATCGCCAACCACGCTAAGATGGTATGAGTATAACCGATATCTTGGCGGAAAATCAGCGAAAAAGTACGCAAAATCGAATACACACCGACTTTCGTCAACAAGCCGCCGAACAACGCAAGCACAGCCGATGGCGGAGCAGAATAGGCCCCTGGCATCCAAACATAAAACGGAAACAACGCCCCTTTTAACCCAAATACAATGAGAAAAAGCAAACAAATGACCGTCAACACGGCTGTGTTTTCCGCTCCAGAAATCCGTACGGCTAAGTGCGCCATATTCAATGTGCCGGTCACAGCGTACAAATAGCCGACGGCGATGACAAACAACGCGGAAGAAAACACATTGATGATCATGTATTTCATCGTTTCCTGGAGCTGGATTTTGGTGCCGCCGTGAACGAGCAGTGCATACGATGACATGAGCATCACTTCATAAAACACGAATAAGTTAAAAATATCCCCTGTACTAAACGCCCCGTTCACTCCGACAATGAGGAACTGAAAAAAAACATAGTAGTACATGGACGCCTGCTTCGAGTCAATCGTGTAAAAGGAATACAATAGACCAGCAAGCGCGATCACGCTCGTCGTCAACACTAACAGCGCCGAAAGCATGTCGGAGACGAGCGTAATCCCAAACGGCGCCGGCCAGTTTCCGACGTCAAGCTTTTGCACCCCTTCATGATCGACAAGGCGCACAAGCCAAGCGCCCGCAGCGATGAGCGCCCCCGCTGAAACGAGGGAAATCACCTTTTGCGCCTTCAACGATTTCACACAAAAAATCAAGATAACCGCCGTCGTCAATGGAATGGCAATCGGAAAAATTACTGCATTAGTCATGGTCTTCCTTTCCCCTCATTTGTTCAATGTTGTCCGTTCCAATCTCCTGATAAGAACGATACGCTAAAACGAGCAAAAAAGCCGTGACACCAAAGCTAATGACAATCGCCGTCAAAATAAGCGCCTGCGGAACGGGGTCGACATATTGTTCCGCCTGCACACCAAGCAACGGCGGTGCTCCTTTTTTCAATCCTCCCATCGTCAATAAAAGCAAATGCGCTCCGTGGCTTAACAATCCTGTGCCGATAATGATCCGAAGCAAACTTTTGCTCAACATTAAGTACGTGGCACCGGCAAACAAACAGCCGATGACGATAATCATGACGACTTCCATTTATTCTTCCTCTCCTATCGTTTCGATAATCGTCATGGTGACCCCGACAACGACGAAATAGACTCCTAAGTCAAACAAGACGGCCGTATGGAGCGAAACATCTCCAAGCAACGGCAGCATGACATGGCCGTGAGCATGCGTTAAAAATGGGACATCGAATACAAGGCCGCCAAGCCCCGTTCCTAAGGCAAACAGCAGTCCGATGCCAATGAGCGTCCGATAAGAAATAGGGATCATCGATCGGACCGTTTTGATGTCAAACGCCAACAGCAACAAAATGATGGCACCGGCGGTAACGAGGCCGGCGATGAATCCGCCGCCCGGATAATAGTGGCCGGCGAAAAAAAGCTGAATCCCGAACAAAATGATGATAAACGTGACAACGGCCGTCACCGTCCGCAAAATGAGTTCATTCATACTTGCCGTTCTCCCCTTTCGGAGCTTTCAGCTTCACTAAGGCGTAAATGCCGAGCGCCGCGATCGCCAGCACACAAATTTCAAATAGCGTATCAAATCCGCGGAAGTCGACTAAGATCACGTTAAC
Source organism: Geobacillus thermodenitrificans subsp. thermodenitrificans DSM 465 (assembly GCF_000496575.1). GTDB lineage: Bacteria > Bacillota > Bacilli > Bacillales > Anoxybacillaceae > Geobacillus > Geobacillus thermodenitrificans. Next base: position 26,579 of record NZ_AYKT01000017.1, read on the forward strand.
AATATTTTTTCCAGCCGCTTTTTCATACGCGTTTTCGATATGGTATTGGGCAATCGACGCAAAGTTTTTCTCGCTGTACGCCAACAGGGCGATCACGCTGACCAATGCGCCGACGCCAAGCGAAATGAGGGCGTTCCCAAGACGGAAACGGACGCCTTTCTCATGGCGGCTAAGCTTCGGCAAGTGATAGAAACAAAGCAAAAACAGAGCGACGGAAATCGTTTCAATGACAAGTTGGGTTAATGCCAAGTCAGGCGCCCGGAAGAGCACAAAGAAAAGCGAGACCGTATAGCCGACCGAACCTAAAGCGATAATGGCGACAAGGCGTGATTTGGCCACTAAAGTCGTCACCGTTCCGACCAAAGCTGCCAACACCAACATCAGTTCATGGACGCCCACGTCCGCTAAATGGCTTAACGAAAACTCCCCATCCACTTTCAGAACGATCGTCACAATAAGCAACGCGAGCATCGCGGACAAAATATACAAGAAATACGTCCGAACATACCCGGTCATGTAACGGCTTGTCAAGGAATGAGACCGCTCTTCCATCTGCCGCACAACCGTGTCATATAAGTGATTCAATGAAAGGCGCTGCGAAAACGCACCGTACACGCGCTTCCATGAATCAAACGTCCGATACAGCAACACGCCAAGGACAATCACTCCGATGGTCATCCATACTTCGATCGTCCATCCGTGCCAATGGCTAATGTGCACAGAAAGCCCTTCCTGGCGGAACACACCGTTGACAATGGCATCGGCCGCCGGAGCAATCACCGCATTGGACAACACATTCGGAAACAGTCCGAAGCCAATGACAAGGACAGCCAAAACGACCGGCGCCACAAGCATCCCCACCGGAGCTTCATGCGGCTGTTTCGGCCATTCGGAAGGCTTCGGGGCGCCAAGAAACGTTTTCCCAACAAAAAGAAGACTATATAAAAAGGTAAACACGCTTCCTACCCAAGCGAGCACCGGAAATAAGATCCCCCAGACATCAAGCGAAAACCAATGGGCGTTCGCCACTTGCACCATCGCAGCAAAAAACATTTCTTTGCTTAAAAATCCGTTAAACGGAGGAACACCCGCCATCGACAACGAACCAATGACCGCAATTGTAAATGTGATGGGCATGAAGCTAAGCAAGCCGCCAAGACGCCGGATATCTCGCGTCCCGGTCTCATGATCGACAATGCCGGCAGTCATAAACAAACTTCCTTTGAACGTCGCATGGTTGATCAAGTGAAACACCGCTGCAACCACGGCTGCCATATACAAGCGGCGATCACTCGGATCACCATGAAAGGCCAGCGCCCCAGCGCCGAGCAACGACATAATCAACCCGAGCTGGCTCACCGTCGAATAGGCGAGCAACCCTTTCAAGTCTGTCTGGCGGGCGGCATGAAATGACGCCCAACAAAGCGTCGCCATTCCAATGCCCATCACAAGCCAAACCCATAGCGAAGAAACAGCAAAAATCGGGGTGAAACGAGCCACTAAATAAATGCCGGCTTTCACCATCGTCGCCGAATGTAAATACGCACTGACTGGGGTGGGCGCTTCCATCGCGTCCGGAAGCCAAATGTAAAATGGAAACTGCGCGGATTTGGTGAACGCGCCAAGCAAAATCAAGAGCATCGCTGGCAAGAATAACGGATGTTGCGGCCACGCATCCGCCATATCGATCCAGTCACGAATGCTGTACGACCCTCCGCTCATGACCGAAAGCAATAAAAATCCACCAAGCAGAGACAGCCCGCCAAGCACGGTGATGAGCATGGATTTTTGGGCCCCGTATCGGGAACGTTCACGCTCATTCCAGTAGCCAATCAGCAAAAAGGATGAAAACGATGTCAATTCCCAAAACAGATAGAGCGCCATGGCGTTGTCTGAAAGAACGACGCCAAGCATCGCTCCCATAAACAAAAGCAAATACACGTAAAAGTGACCAAGTTTTTCCTTTTCCTTTGGCAAATAATAAATCGAATACAACACGACAAGAGAGCCGATCCCTGTGATTAACAGCGAAAAGAGCAAGCCTAACCCATCCATATAGACTTGAAAATCCATTCCGAGAGACGGAATCCAAGGGATCGTTTGTCCGTAGGGTTCAAGAGGGAGATGTTGAATAAAATACACAAACAATAAGACCGGAAGAGGGAGCACAAACCATCCAGTATGAATCGAACGCACATATTTATACAAAAACGGAATGAATAAAGCGAAAATCAGTGGTGAAACAATTGCCAAGTTTAACATAAACCATCCTCCTTCCCTAACTAACCAACTGTCATGTTTCCTTTTCCCCCTCGCATCGCCCCGCTTATCCTACTTCGTATTGTATCATAAACTCCCGCCTCTGTCGGCACAACGGTCTGCTGGAAATCAAGTCAGACTCTCGCCGCCTACGTATGTACGAAAAATTCCCCAAAAAGTTTCACCTTTCGCTGCCAATCCCATTGTTTCTATGGCACCGGCTTGCAGCGCAGCGAGTATATAAGTATTGACACTCCACACGCCTAAAGACGCGGGATTCTTGGATCGTTTGCTTATTGCTTTATTCAGCTCGGGATGATCCAACAGCCAATTGGTAAATTGGGTGTTGATCTCAGTCATCTGCTCGTATATCTCCTGTTTCGATTTGGTTGGCTTGTGAAGCTCCATCCAATTTTAAGGTGATCGCAGGCATCTTTTTACCTCCTGATGTTTATGATAGCATTAGGCTCGCTTTCATTCCGCCCCTAAAGGAGTGGGCTTTCTCGCTCGCGGGTCTGTAATCACGTAGGAAAGGAGGAGCCATCGAATGTTTTATTTCCCGCACCCGTCGGCATGGGCAAGGCAGTATCCGCCAATCGACCCTTCTATCTTCTCCCAATCGGCCGTCACCGCCCAGACACTCATGAACGATGTTGGAGTCATTTTAAAAAGGCTGGCCGAATCGCGTCCATTTGCCGCCTCGGTCATGTCCGCCGCCCAAGAAGGGAAAACCGAAGAAGTGAACCGCCTCATTCGTTCACTCGGCATCCGCTCGCAAACCGAAGTGTATTTCAATCCCGACGGCATCCGTCTGACGCTGTCGCCCCCTCCTGGAGCTCCTCGATGTTGCCAGCTCGTCATCGGCTTGCGTTGGAATGTGTTTCCGCCTTTGCGCCGATAGCCTTCGCCATCGCGGCGGCAAGCGAAATAGGAGGAAATGGTTGGCGAGCCGTCGCTTTTCGCCTTCATCACTTTGGCCGCCGTTGGACGATGAGCGGCCACACTCGATGCGACAACACCGCTTCCACCCGGGCGCTGGAAGCGGGCTGTCGTTGGCGTCTTGCCGCTCCAGAAGCCTTTTTCACACAAAAACAGTTCTTGCTGATGACGTTCGTGAACAAAAAAAGACGGCGATCGTCCCATCCCCGTCCAATGTCTTGGCGAACTCGCCGGCCTCTTCCGTTTCCATTGCGCATCCAATTGCGTGCGTCGATAGAAGATATCACCGAAAATGATCGTGACAACGAAATCAACATCATCAGCTTAACCGCCTTGTAGTCTAAAAAGCGCAGCATTTGTTCTTCAAACATGTAAACGAAAGAGGTCCGATCCATCCGTGCTCCTTCACGCATTGTCGTTTTCATCAAACGGCTGCCGCTTGCCGATTTCCGCCGGGGTGCGCAAATCGTAGCCGTCGTCATTTTTGCTTGTATGAATGATGTCTTCGTTTGCCCCCATTTTGCTCGCCCATCTTATCTCCTCATCAGGCATAAACCGCTCCATCGCGATCCCTCCTTTCGTTTTCCTTGCTCTCATCGCCCTTGATCCGTTTATGTCGCTCCTTCTCGCAACATGGCAGCTTGAGGACAGCGCTTTTGTTTAGCATGCCCCGCGGCGAATCACATCATCCGTCGAAAAAAGAGGATTGACAGTCAACCGTTTGTTCGATATGATTTTGTTAACTTAAAAACAAAAGGAGGTTTACATATGGACGGACAACAGACTTCCCTTCGCCCGCTCGATATGACGCTCGCCGCCATGTTCGTCGCCTTGATGGCAATCGGTGCAAACATCACGTCATGGGTGCCGTTTCTTGTTGTCGGCGGCGTGCCGATCACGTTGCAAACGTTCTTTTGCGTGCTTGCCGGTGCCGTATTAGGGCGGCGGCTCGGTGCGGTCGCAATGACTGTGTATATGCTCGTCGGCCTTGCGGGCGTACCGGTGTTCGCCGGCCTCAACGGCGGATTATCGATGATGTTCAAACCGACATTTGGCTTTATTCTTTCATTTATCGCCTCCGCTTATGCGACCGGTTGGATCATCAATCGCGGCCCGCAGCCGGCGTCAACCGCCCGCTTTATCACCGCAGCGCTCATCGGCATGGTGATCAACTATGTCATCGGCACGAACTGGATGTATATGGCGTATCAATTATGGGCCGAAGCACCGGAAGGGTTGTCGTATCAAATGGTGTGGGGGTGGATGCTCGCTCCGCTGCCGAAAGATATTGTGTTATCAGTCGTCGCCGGTTTGATCGCCCCACGTCTTTGTCGGGCGATTGGCCGATCCGTTTCCGCAAGCCGGCCCGCCGCATAAAAAAACGCGCCTGTTTATAGCAGGCGCATCTCTCGTTAGAAAAACAAATTGAACACTTGGTATAGAAAAGCAGCAATTAACGCCGAAATCGGCAATGTGATGATCCATGTGAGCACAATCCGGCGGGCGACGCCCCATTTGACTCCTTTCACCCGCTGAGCGGCACCAACCCCCATAATCGCCGAGGAAATGACGTGCGTCGTACTAACCGGCAGATGGAACGTGGTTGCTGAAAAAATGATGAGTGCGGATGATAAGTCGGCTGCTGCCCCGTTAATCGGGCGGATTTTCATGATCTTTCCGCCGACCGTTTTAATGATTTTCCATCCACCGACGGCTGTCCCAAGCCCCATCGCTGTAGCAGCGGAAATGCGCACCCACTCAGGGATGTCGGTCGTCGCGTGATATCCGCCGGCGATCAATGCCATCGTAATGATCCCCATCGCTTTTTGGGCGTCGTTCGTCCCATGCGTATACGCCTGCAATGAGGCGGTTACGATTTGAAACAGCCGAAAACCTCTCGTCGTGCTGTATAAGTTCGCGTTTTTAAAGATAATGCGAAAAATCGTCATAACGACAAAGCCGACTGCTAACGCCAAGAACGGCGAAAAGATGAGCGATTGTAAAATTTTCAAAAATCCGCTGTAGTTTAAAATCCCAAACCCAGCCGCGGAAATCGCCGCTCCGGCAATCGAACCGATCAGCGCGTGCGAGGAGCTGCTCGGAATGCCGTAATACCAAGTAATCAAGTTCCAAGCGATCGCTGACGTGAGGGCGGCTAAAATAATGACCGGTCCGTTTTCTAAGGCAAATGGATCGACGATGTCTTTCGTAATCGTTTTGGCCACGCCCGTAAATGTCAAGGCACCAATGAAGTTCATCGTAGCAGCTAAAAAGATCGCGCGGCGCGGCGTGAGCGCTCTTGTCGATACAGAAGTGGCGATGGAGTTGGCTGTGTCATGGAAGCCGTTAATAAAGTCAAACGCCAGCGCAAAAACGACAATTAATACCGTCAAGACAAGGATCATATCCATGAAAACAACGTCCCCTTTTATGCGTTGCGCATGATGATCGTTTCAAGCGTATTGGCGACATCTTCACAGCTATCGGCAATCTCTTCAAGCATTTCATAAAGCTCTTTATATTGGATGAGCTTAATCGGATCTTTTTGCGTCACAAACAAGTTTTTGATCGAAGCGCGCAAAATTTCGTCACATTTTGTTTCATAGTCTTTAATCTTAATGGCGTGTTGACGCATATCGAGCAATTTTTTATGCGAAAGCAGCTCTAAGGCATGCACAATTTCGATCGTGCTTTGATAAATGTAGTCGAAAAACTTCACCATATGTTCGTCAATATCCGTAAACGAGAACATTTCGAACCGAGCCGAACATTGCTCAAAGCCATCAAGTACATCGTCCATTTTCATTGCTAATTGGTGGATGTCTTCCCGCTCAATCGGCGTAATAAACGTTTTGTTTAAATGAACGACGAGTTCATGGATGTATGAATCGCCTTTCCGTTCATACTCCTTCATGACGCGGGCGAATTCTTTCAAGTCGCTCACACTTTGAATTTTATACTCAACAAAATATTGAGCTGCTTCCTTTACATTTTCGGAGATCGTGAACAACATGTCGAAGAAAACGTCCTTTTTTGGCGAAAAAATCATACCGGACACCCTCCATTGTTGGAATCAAAAAAAATCACCGCTACCTATTTTAACAATTTCAACTTCATTTACAATAAGCAAATAAGAAACTTTACACGAAATTTACATTCCCTTTACGTTTTGTTCGCCTCTTTGTACTATGTAGCGTGCCAAAAGAAAGCTGGAGCTATGCAACTTCGCTCCAGCTCTTCAACCGCTTATTCAAATCGTTCGACAAACGCCGTCAGCGTTCGCACCATTACACCCGTCGCCCCTGCTGGGCCGAGATCACCGTCTTTCTTCGTGGTCGCCGTGCCGGCAATATCTAAATGCACCCACGGTGTGTCTTCAGCAAATTCGCCGATGAACGCCCCGCCCATAATCGCGTGCCCTTCACGTCCTGGAGAATTGTTTAAATCAGCAATTTTGCTGCTTCGCACCCGCTCGCGGTCTTTTTCCGTAATCGGCAGCCGCCAAATGAATTCCCCGGTCTCCATGGATGCTTCCAGCAGCTGTTCAAACAGCGCTTCGTTGTTCGTCATCGCACCGGTTTTATCCGTGCCAAGCGCAACGATCACTCCGCCGGTCAACGTAGCAACATCAATCAAATAACGAGCGCCATGCTGTTTCGCGTAGGTGATCGCATCGGCCAAAATGAGCCGTCCTTCAGCATCCGTGTTTCTCACTTCAATCGTTTTTCCGGAAAGCGATGTAATGACGTCATCCGGCTTAAACGCCTCAGCACTAATCATGTTGTCGGTTGCCGGAATGACGGCGAGCACGTTTTGCTCCGGACGGAGTTCGCCGATCGCTTCCATGGCACCGAGCACCGCGGCGGCGCCGCCCATATCTGTTTTCATGTCGATCATGCTGTCGCGCGGCTTCAGGCAATATCCTCCCGTATCAAATGTCACCCCTTTGCCGACGAGGCCGATCACGTTCTCCCATTGCTCTTTTCCTTGGTATTTTAGAACGATCAGCTTGGGCGGCTGCTTTGACCCTTGATTGACCGCCAATAGCGCGCCCATACCGAGCCGCTCCATCTCTTCTTTTTCCAAAATTTCATAGTCAAAATCGTACCGTTTCGCCAACTCCACGGCATAATCAGCCAAATCGGATGCCGTCAGCAAATTGCCCGGCGTATTGACGAGCGTGCGCGCTGAGTTGGTCGCCTTCCCGTATACGGAGCCGACAAATAAGCTTGCCTCGATTTCTGCCGCATCGGCCGCCGTATATACGGTGAGCGATTCAAGCGCATAGTCTGGTTCCGACTTTTTCTGCTTATAGCCTGGGAACTCATATGTCGCCAAATAGTACGCCTCGGCTAACGCATGCGCCGCCTCGTTCGGATCGACCGTTTCTGTCGTAAATGTGTCAAGAGCGATCGCGGCCTCGGTCCGTTTCGCCTGCTTCCATGTGCGAAACAGCTTGCCGAACACTTCACGAAGCCGTTCAAACGTCAGTTCTTCTTTTTTGCCAAAACCAACAAAATACAGCCGCTTGACTCCGGTCGGCAACATCGTATGAATGGTGGCAATGCGCCCCCGTTTGGCGGAAATGTCGCCTTCTTTCCGCAGGTTGGACAACTGTCCACCGAGACGGGAATCGTACTCGCCGGCAAGCCCAGACCACGAATCTTTCCCCTCAAACAATCCAATAGCCAACGCCTCGTGCACCACTTCTGCCGATGACCATGGTTTTACCGTAAACATTCTTTCATCCCTTTCATGGTGATTCATTCCATTTCTCATTATAGCGAAACATGGCGATTATTTCGATTGTCTAATGGATTTTCCCTCTTTTCTTTTACTAGAAAAACGGATGAGTCGTCGGAAACAACGGAAGGGAAAATGATGAGACAAGGCGAATGAGTAAAAAAACGATGGATGAAGAAAGGACTAGCGCCCATGAGAATCGTTTCTCTTTGCCCAAGCAATACGGAAATGCTCGCCTACCTTGGCCGGCTCGATGATGTCATCGCCGTTGACCAGTCTTCCGACTGGCCGCCCGCAGTAAAGCAGCTGCCAACCGTCGGGCCGGATTTGCGCATCGATATGGATGAAGTCGAGGCGCTCAAACCGGATCTCGTCGTCGCCTCCTTAAGCGTGCCTGGGATGGAGCGCAACGTCGAGGAACTCGCGCGCCGCCGCCTTCCCCATCTCGTGCTGGCACCCCATTCGCTTGACGACATTGCCTCTGATCTCCTTCGATTGGGGGAAGCGCTCGGTGAAAAACAAAAAGCGGCTGAACTGGCTCGCCGCTACCATGAATGTCTGAACGAGTACCGCGAATGGGCAGCCGCTGTCACCGAACCGGCCCGCCTGTATTGGGAATGGTGGCCGCGCCCATTGTTCACCCCAGGCGGTGCCAACTGGCTGAGCGAGCTCAGCGAACTCGCCGGCGGACGCAATATTTTCGCCGACTGCGCCAAAGCGAGCGTCCAGACGGAATGGGACGAAGTCGTCGCCCGCAACCCGTCGCACATTTTGCTTGTGTGGGTCGGCGTGCAAACAAAAAAAATGAACGCAAATGCCGTGACCAAGCGCCCAAACGCAGAACAAACCGAGGCAGTCCGCACCGGGCGCATCCATCTTCTCGAGGAGGCGCTCTATTGCCGGCCGTCGCCACGCCTGCTTATCGGATTAAAAAAATTAGCGCCGCTGTTGCATCCGGCGCTGTTCCCTCCCGCTGACGACAGCGACCCGCTCTTCGATCGCTGACGGGCGGGAGCCCCTCTATTAACTTTTCGACTCTAAGTATTGCTGGCGGAACACTTGCATCGTTTCATCCTCATTCAGCCGCGTCAACTCTTCCTCGGACAACGTGCCGTTTCCTTTTTGCACAATGTAAACTTTCACTTTCTTTTTTCCCCAATATTTATATACATCTTCGACCGTTTCATAGTATAAGTCAATGCGGTGGCCTTTGATCGCCCCGCCTTTATCGGCTACAACACCGAAGCCATAACCAGGGATAAACAAAATCGTGCCAATCGGAAAAATGCTTAAATCCGCCGCAATCGTTGAATAAAGGTCACGTTTCACACGCACTCCCGAGTACGTAATGCCGTACTCAGGATGATCAGGGGTTTTCCCGGTCGATTCGACGCCGGCCGTATAGCCGGTGGCTATGACTTCAACCGACGGATATTTCGACCAGTCAAACTGTTCCTCAAGCCGCGGGGCGGATCCGTTGTTGCTTTTGGCGCTTCCTTTCACTCCCCGATCCGGTTCATGATCTGCTGGTGAACCAATAAGCAAGGGACGGAGAACTGTGTTTGCTTCAACCCCGGAAATGGATTGAAATGTAGAGAGCAACGCCATGATGAACAACAGCGTCATCGCGATTCGGCGTGCCATTTGCCTAAAACAATCCAATGTCCTCAACTCCTCCCACACCTCTATTTATCTCCATCCAAAATCGAAATATTCATTGCAAGAAACACAAAAAACGAAAAACTGTTTTTTCAGAAACATCCGTTTTCGATTTTTGTTTCTCTCCTCGTATCATAAAGGCTTTATTCACCGAAACATTCGCCTATCCATTGGGCACGAAAACGGCCATGGGCGCATACGTTAAGCAAAAATAAAAACGCCCCCGCTTGCGCGGAGGCGCTTTAAAACATTTGATATCCTTTTGCCCTTAACGTCCGAATCGCCCACCCAGCACAAAGAGCGCCGGCAAAGCCGCTAGACAAAATCAACAAATCGGCGGCTGCCAATGAAGTGATTTTCCGGCCGAGTGCTGCGAACGAATCAGACGGTGCGGTCAAATAACGAGTCCAAGGCACATCGTCAATAATGAAGATCGCGACGATCGGAAAACAAACGGCCATAATCCATGTCATGCGCAGCAACATATTTAACAAAAACCCAATGCCAAAAAATAAGACGAAAAATAAAAGCATAGAAATCAGCACAACCGGCAAACTCATTTGCATCCGCCCTCAAACCTCCCTTACACTCTTTTTCAGTGTACTGGATGGGCGGATGACAGTCAATGTCAATGCTTGTCGTCTTCTTCTGGCTCACTTCCTGTTCCTTGGCAACCGTAGCACGTCTCCGAGCCGCCTAGTAAGAGCTGGACGTACCCGTGTCCCTCACAATACGGGCAAGCGTTAATCGTAACCGTTCTTCTCATTGATGTCCCCTCCACTTCTTTTCTGTTAATATATCAAAATTTTCTGTAAAAACAAACAACGATTCTCCCTTATTTTTGTTCATGTAAGCGAATACATCTGCATCTTACTTTTGTTTTCTTGATTATTCTTTATATTTTGATGATTTAAAATAAAGGCGGTATTTCGTGTACCCGAATGGATCACCTGGGTTTAAGCCATCATGGGGGGAAAGAGAGGCCAACGGTTCCAACGCCAACAAATAGCGAATCAGCCCTGATGTCGCTGGATCGTTACTAAGCGCCTCTTTACTTAAAAACGCTGCTGCATGCAGCTCATCTTTCTGCACGGTAATGTCTTTCGAGCGCGGACGAAGAAGAAAAATGGCCATATTGTCACTGATTTCTTCATTGATGACACCGGTGCGCAAGCCGAGAAAGGCGACCGGTTCGGCGTCGATCCCTGTTTCTTCCTTCACTTCCCGGACAGCTGCTTCATCAATCATTTCCCCCGGCTGGACAAACCCGGCCGGCAGCGACCATTTTCCTTTCAGCCCGCTATATTTTTTCTTAACGACAAGCCACTCCCCTGCTTCATTGATGACGAGCCCGGCCGCCGCAATCCATACGTTTCCGCGTTTGTTGTTCATTGTCCTCATCCTTTTTCCATATCGTTTGACACGATTTGTATTTCGACAAAGAAGCGGCCGTTCCCTGTTTTTTGCCATAACAAAAAAGCTTCCGCCATCGCGGAAGCTTTCGTGACCGATTAGAAAAATTTAAATTTCCCTTTTTTCATGACAAGCGACGAACCGCCGATTAAATACAAGGCGCGGTTGTCAATCACTTTTTTCATGAAGCTAGCCTTCGTTCCCCACAATTTTTTGCCGAATACAACACCGATCGCATCATCATGGCCAAGCGAGCAGACCGTCCCTTTAATATCGGGTTTGAACGACTCGAGTTCCCCTTGACCGCGGATGAGCACGGCCAAGTTTTTCGCACACAGCTGGCCTTCTTGCATTGCGATTTGAGCCGTTGGCGGATACGGACGGTTCGTTTCTTCATTAATGATGAGCGCACAGTCACCAACGACGAAAATGTCTTCATAACCAGGAGCGCGCAAGAACGGGTCGACTTTAATGCGCGAGCGCATCGTTTCAAACCCGGATTGTTCAAGAACGCTGCTGCCGCGGACGCCAGCGGCCCAAACGACGGTACCCGCTTTAATTTCCTCGACTTCGTCACCTTTGGCGACAATGATTCCATCCGGTGTGCACTCTTTAATCGCCGTGCCGATTTTAAATTCGACCCCTTTGCGTTCAAGCTGGCTGACCGCGTATTCAACAAGCTCCGGATCAAAGCCTGGCAACACCGTCGGCGCCGCTTCAACACAAATGATGCGCACTTTGTTCGGATCAATGTCATACTCGCGGCACAACTCCGGAATCCGGTTGACGAGTTCGCCTAAAAACTCGATGCCGGTGAACCCTGCCCCGCCGACAACGATCGTCAGCCGCTCGTCTTTCTTTTCCTCTTCCACATTGTACGTCGCAAATTGATACTCAATATGTTCGCGAATTTGCCGCGCTGCATTGACATTGGCGATCGAAAATGCGTATTCTTTCAATCCTTTAATGCCGAACGTTTCCGATTCAAACCCAAGGGCGATGACAAGGTAATCGTACTCCAATTCGCCATTTTCGAGCAGCACTTTCTTTTCATTCGGAGCGATTTTTGTGACAGTGTCTTTAATAAACTTTACTTTGTTTCGGTCGATGACATCAGCGATCGGGTAGCGGACGCGGTCATGGTGCAACGTCCCAGCCGATGCTTCATGAAGCCAAGTTGTCTCATAATGATAGTCATGCTTGTTCACTAACGTAATATTCGCCTCGTTCACCCCGATAAGCTTTTGCAGGCGAACCGTAGTCATGAGTCCGCCATAACCGGCCCCTAAAATGACGACATTTGGTTTTCTCACCTGAATCACTTCCACCCTTTTTAATTTTTTTCCACGCGTTTCTTATAGCTTTTGCTGCTATCCCCGTTTTTATTGAGCGAAGTTTGTGAAAATATTCACGTTATTCTACAAAAAAATGTCGATAGACTGTCACAAAAAATTAACAATCTCTCCACAACAATATTAGTTCTTTTTGCTCCTCTTTTCAAGCCTTTTTTTCGACTGCATCAACAAAAAAATTGAACGTTATAACCGCCTACATTTATGGTAAGATAAACTTGTAGTGCCATTATTTTATGCGGGGAGGAATGTCGGTGAGAGAAGATCGGAACGTGTATGATGTAACGGTGATCGGCGGCGGGCCGACTGGGATGTTTGCTGCGTTTTACGGCGGCTTACGCCAAATGAACGTGAAGATCATCGAAAGCCTTCCTCAGTTAGGTGGGCAACTGGCCGCTTTATATCCGGAAAAATACATATACGACATCGCTGGATTCCCAAAAGTGCGCGCCCAAGAACTCGTTGATCAACTGAAAGAACAGCTAAGCAGATTTTCGCCCACCATTTGCTTGAACCAGTCAGTGGAAATGCTGGAAAAACAAGAAGACGGAACGTTCAAACTCACAACGGACAAAGAGATCCACTATTCGAAAACCGTCATTATCACCGCTGGAAACGGAGCTTTTCAGCCGCGTCGGCTCGAGATTGATAGCGCTTCCCAATATGAAGGGAAAAACTTGCATTATTTTATTAGCGACTTACAACAGTTTGCTGGGAAGCGTGTGCTCGTCTGCGGCGGGGGTGACTCGGCGGTCGACTGGTCGCTCATGCTCGAACCGATCGCTGCAAGCGTCACGATCGTTCATCGCCGCGATAAATTCCGCGCCCATGAACACAGCGTCGAGCAGCTGATGAATTCGCGCGTACAAGTGAAAACACCGTACGTGCCCGCTGAATTAATCGGCGATGAACACGGCATCCGCCAAGTCGTCCTCGAACATGTGAAAGAAGGAGCGAAAGAAACAATCGATGTTGACGCCGTTATTGTCAACTACGGTTTTATTTCCTCGCTCGGTCCGATCAAAAACTGGGGGCTTGACATCGAAAAAAATTCGATCAAAGTCAACTCGCGGATGGAGACGAACATCCCGGGCGTATATGCAGCCGGCGACATTTGCACATATGACGGAAAAATTAAACTAATCGCCTGCGGCTTCGGCGAAGCACCGATCGCCATCAGCAGCGCCAAAACGTATATCGACCCGACGGCACGGATGCAGCCGGCACACTCGTCGTCCCTTTTTTAAGCAAAGAGCGTCCCGAATGGGACGCTTTTTCGTTCATGCACGTTCGCCTTCGTTGGCGGCCGCCTCTTGTTCGCCGTCCTTTCTGGCCACAAGAGCGGGCAACTTCTCTGTCTCCTTGTTTACGGCCTTTTCCTTCCATGCCATTTGGAGCTCTCCCATAGACCGCTTTCGCCAACTGAGTGAATCGGCTTGCTTCCGACAGACGAAATCAATAATGATGAGAAACCGGTTTGTCGCCTCGATATTGTCAACCGTTTAACATTGCTCCGGCGTGCCGGCGTTTGTGGCCGTGCGGAATGACGAGCCGCAGCCGCATGTTGCAATGGCGTTCGGGTTATTGATCGTAAACCCGCCGCCAAGGAGCGACTGTTTGTAGTCAATGACCGTGCCGCGCAAAATGGGGGCGCTGTCGCGGTCGATCAAAATTTTAATCCCGTGCTGTTCCAATTCGATGTCATCATCGTTCCGCTCGTGCGCAAACCCCATGCCGTACGACAGCCCGCTGCAGCCACCGCCATGGACGCCGACGCGCAAATAGGCGTTTTCCTCTTCCTGCTCTTTCATCATGTCTTTAATTTGAAACGCTGCCGCTTCCGTCAGCGTAATGATCGCTTCGGTCATACCGATCCCTCCTTACTTATAGTATATCGTTTTGTCTTTCGGATGCTCAACCGTTCTGCCCGCCTCGGTAATAATACACACCGGTGCACACCGTTTCGGCTGGGCCGGTCATGCGCACTTTTCCGTCGTGTCCCCAGGTGATCGTCAAATCCCCGCCAGCTAAGTGAACGACCGTTTCCACCCCACGCGCCGTTTTGCCGTTTAACACAGAAGCAACAACCGCCGCACATGCCCCGGTGCCGCACGCCTGCGTGACGCCTGAGCCGCGCTCCCAAACGCGAAAGTGAAGCTCTCGCACACTGACTACTTCGACAAATTCGACGTTCACCCCTTCTGGAAAACGGGCATCCTTTTCGACGACTGGGCCGAGTGTAGTCACTGGTGCCTTTTCAATATCATCCACATAAAAAATGACGTGCGGGTTGCCCATCGATACAGCCGTAATTTCATACTCACGACCGTCAATCGCAAACGACTCGGCAACGACTTGCTCCGCTTCCGGTCCGGTCATTGGAATGGCGCTCCGCCGAAGGCGCGGCTCGCCCATATCGATCGTCACGCTCGTCACCTCGCCGTTTTCCACGGTCACTTCAGCCTCGACGAGCCCGGAAAGCGTTTCGATTAAAAACGAGCGGTCACGGACGATGCCATGCTCGTAGGCGTATTTCGCCACACAGCGCAAGCCGTTGCCACAGTTCTTTCCTTCCGAGCCATCGCTGTTAAAAATGCGCATTTTCACTGGCGCTTGCTCCGATGGGCAAATGAGAATGAGGCCATCGGAACCGATGCCGGTGTGGACATCGGCCACAGAGCGGGCGATCGCCGGCAGGTCTTCTTCCGGAAGCGTTTCACGGAACAGATCGACGTATATATAACTATTCCCCAACCCATGCATTTTCGTAAACGAAAACGAGTACACGGTATGCCCCTCCTCATGATTTTCACTTTCTTATGTATAACAATACCGCCCCTTGGACAAAATGGGAATATCCCCCGTTTTTTCATATACATTGAAGAGGATGCCACCTTGTGGGCATCCTCCTTTTTACGTTAAAACATCGGGTTTTCCTCAAGATGCCGATAAATATTTTCCACAAGCTGCTCTGGCGTCTCACCGCTGACAAACTCGCCGTTCACGAGCGCAAACAACGTATCGGCGCAACGCGTGCAATAGCTTAAGCAGCTGTATTCGATAATATCCAAATTCGGATCTTTTTCGAGTATTTCCATCGCTTTCTGCGATCCGCTTGCTAAGTTGCTGATGCAAAACTCGATGATTGGTAAGATCATGGGTGTGTTCACCTTCCTGATTCCCATCGTAGCGGTTTTGCGCCACGGCGTCAACGAACATGCTCGCTAGGCGGTTGGACAGAAAAATTGTTGTTCTTTTGTCACAATTTCGCTATACTTTTTTATGGCATTGGCGGCTTGAGAAACTGAACAAAAGGGGACTTTAGCCATGAAACATCTCGTACTGCTTGGCGGGGGATACGGCAATATGCGCATTTTGCAACGCCTTCTCCCGGATGGAGTGCCAAACGACATTCATATTATCCTCATTGATCGCGTTCCATACCATTGTTTAAAAACAGAATATTACGCTTTAGCCGCAGGGACCATCAGCGACCACCATATTCGCGTCCCATTTCCGGAACATTCACAACTTACATACCAGTTTGGCGAAGTCGTCTCGATCGACCTCGACAAACAGCTCGTCCATCTGAAGGATGGAAACTCCATCCGTTACGACGAACTTGTTATCGGGTTGGGCTGTGAAGATAAATACCACGGGGTGCCGGGCGCTGAGGCATACACGTACAGCATTCAGTCCATCGACAAGGCGCGCGCTGCCTATGAAGCGCTGAACAACTTACCGCCAAAAGCAACGGTCGGCATCGTCGGCGCCGGCTTAAGCGGCGTTGAGTTGGCAAGCGAACTGGCGGAAAGCCGCCCGGACTTGCACGTGAAGTTGTTTGACCGCGGGGAACGCATTTTGCCGATGTTCCCAAAACGGTTGAGCGATTACGTTGAACGATGGTTTGTCGAACACCACGTCGAAATCGTCCGCCATTCGAATGTCACGAAAGTCGAGCCGGGCGTCTTGTACAATCATGATGAGCCGGTGCCTTGCGACGTCATCGTCTGGACGGCCGGCATTCAGCCAAACCGCGTCGTCCGCGAACTGAACGTGGAAAAAGATAAACAAGGCCGCGTCGTACTGACAAAACAGCATTACATCCCTGGCTATGAAAACGTATACGTCGTCGGCGACTGTGCGAGCTTGCCGCATTCGCCAAGCGCCCAACTCGCTGAAGCACAAGCGGAGCAAATCGTTCAAGTGATGCAAAAACGGTGGAACGACGAAGAGCCGCCGAGCGAATTCCCGCCGATCAAATTAAAAGGCATTCTCGGTTCACTCGGCAAAAAGCATGGCTTTGGCCTTGTCGCTGACCGCCCGCTTACCGGCCGGGTGCCGCGCCTGTTAAAGTCAGGCGTTCTTTGGATGTATAAATACCATAACGGCTATTAAGCCATCTTACAGAGCTAGTGATGGAATGGCAAATGCGGCACAAAAACAGTGTTTCTCTACATTCAGAAAACTGGATGTTTGCCACAAACACCTTTCATGGAAATAATCATTGTTTGCTGATCTGCCAGGCGGCCGTCTAACCGGGAAGGCAGCGGGGAATCCCCCGCTGCATGGCCTTGCCGCTATGATGAACGATAGCCGTACTTCTCCATTTCAGCATAAATGGCTTTCAATCGCGGATTGCCTTCTGCCACAACCGTTCCCTCAACAACAACGACCGGGTACACCCAGTCCTCCTCGACGATCGTTTGCGCCAACGAGCGTTTCGCTTCATCGTCAGCCGGCGGATGGAAAATATCAACATACACCATGTGAAACGGCTGATCCGGGTATTTGCGGCGCAGCGCAGCCTCCAGCCATTCGTACGTCTCTTTCGACGACGGCAGCTGCACGCACGACGGGCAAATCACCTCGGCGCCATACACACAAATTTCAACCGGTTTGAACGCCATCATTGTCACCCTTTACAAAAGTAAAATTTATCATTAGATTTTTTCGGATACCATGATTATAATAAAAAGTAAGGAAAGGAGTCGATGGAAATGACGGACCAAGAAATTAAAGAACAAGTGCAAGAAGTTTTAGATAAACTCCGCCCGTTCCTGCTTCGCGACGGCGGTGACTGCGAACTTGTCGATGTGGAAGACGGCGTTGTAAAACTCCGCCTTCTCGGCGCATGCGGCAGCTGCCCAAGCTCGACGATCACATTAAAAGCAGGAATCGAGCGCGCCTTGTTTGAAGAAGTGCCAGGCGTCGTTGAGGTCGAGCAAGTGTTTTAATCTCAAAAAAATCCGAACAGCCCACCGCTGTTCGGATTTTTTTACGCCTCAAGCGCCAGTTTGTACACGCGGCTACCGTGCGGTTCGATAGCGAGCCATGTGACTTCGCAGGCAGGGAAATGCGGGCGCAGCTGCCGTTCAAGCTGTTCGCCTTTTCCCGGTTCAGCGAACACAAGCACCGTCGGTCCCGCCCCGCTTAACGCGGCGCCAATCGCCTCGTATTCCTCAGCCAGCGCTTGGGCTCGCTCCAATTCCGGGACAAGTGATTTTCGGTATGGCTGGTGAAACAAATCGGCTGCCATCATGCGACCCGCTAGTTTCCAGTTTTTCGTCAACAACGCGGCGACAAGAACATTGCTGATGGCGCTCGCCTCGACCGCTTGCTGCCTCATCCATTGTTCAGGCAACTGCCCGCGCGCTTTTTTCGTTTCCAATTCATACGCCGGGATAATGGCGACAAGTTCGATAGCCAATTCCGGAACATGGACGACGTCCACACCCGCTTCGCGGTAGCAACCGATGACCAATCCGCCGTAGAGCGAGGCACCGACATTGTCGGGATGGCCTTCATAACGAGTGGCCAGTTCCATTTTTTGTTCGCGCGTCAATCCTAATTCAAGCAGCGCATCAGCAAGCTCAATGCCAGCGACGACCGCTGCCGCACTGCTTCCGAGCCCCCGCGTAAACGGAATATCGCTGTATACATCCACCTCACAGCTCGGCAGCTGACGGCCATGCGCTTTCGCCGTCTCATTGGCCACTTTGTATACTAAATTGTCCGTCCCGCGCGGAATGTCGCTTACTTCCGCTGTTTTTGGCGTAAACGACCATGTTCTCGCCAGGCGGACGTCAAGCGTTAAGTAACGGGAGACGGCGAGCCCAACCGAATCGAAGCCGGGCCCTAAGTTCGCCGTACTTCCCGGAACGACGATTTTTAACATCTCATCTTCTTTCATGTATGAACAACCCCTTGCAAATGCTCCAGCACGACTTGTTCATCGTTCGGCAGCACGATCGGTTCAATCGCTGCGGTATCGAGGGCGACGGCCGGGTCTTTCAAGCCGTTGCCGGTGAGAACCGCGACAACGAGGCTGCCGCGCTCGATTTCATTCCGCTCGCGCTGTTTGATCACTCCGGCGATGGCGGCGCATGACGCCGGCTCGGCAAAAATGCCTTCCGTCCGCGCGAGCCGTTTGTAAGCTGCTAAAATTTCCTCATCGCTCACTTCATCGATTTTTCCACGCGATTCGTTCGCCGCTTGGACCGCTTTCTGCCAGCTCGCCGGGTTGCCGATGCGAATTGCCGTCGCAATCGTTTCCGGCTGTTCAATCACTTGATTGCGGACAATTGCCGCTGCTCCTTCCGCTTCAAAACCGCGCATTTGCGGCAGTCCCGTTCCTTTTGCTTCATGATACTCCTTAAACCCTTTCCAATAGGCCGTAATGTTGCCCGCATTGCCAACCGGGATGGCGAGCACGTCCGGCGCGCGTCCAAGCTGGTCGCACACTTCAAACGCTGCCGTTTTTTGCCCTTCAATGCGGTACGGGTTGACCGAGTTCACCAGCGTGATCGGCGCTGTTTCACTCAGCCGGCGCACCATACTGAGCGCTTCGTCAAAGTTGCCTTCAATCGCAAAAATCTCCGCTCCGTACATGGCGGCTTGTGCTAGTTTGCCAAGCGCGATTTTCCCATTCGGGATGACGACAAGACAGCGCATCCCGGCGCGTGCGGCATACGCGGCGGCGGAAGCGGACGTATTGCCGGTCGATGCACAAATGATCGTATGGCTTCCTTCCTCTTTCGCCTTCGCCACCGCCATCACCATGCCGCGGTCTTTAAACGAACCGGTCGGGTTCGCTCCTTCCACCTTGACGTATAACGTAATGCCCAGCTCTTCCGACAGACGCGGCAGCGGGATGAGCGGCGTATTCCCTTCGCAAAGTGATAGTCTTGGCGTTGCTTCTGTCAGCGGCAAAAAGTCACCGTAGGCGTCAAGCAGCCCTTTCCATGCCATTACCGTTTCTCTCCTTCCACCCGATACGAGCTTTGCACCCGCTCGACGATTTCTAAATCGCTTAACTGCTGTAAAATGTCTTCATAGTCTTGCTGCGAGGCGTCGTGTGTCACAATCACGATTTCCGCCAAGCCGTTTTCTTTCAACGGCAATTGTAAAATTTTCTCGAAGCTCACCCCGCGCTCGGAAAACAGCGTCGTAATTTTGGCAAACGCGCCGACTTGGTCTTTGACATGAATGCGCAAGAAGTATTTCGAGAAAATTTCCGCCGGTGCTTTCAACTGTTTTTCATATTGCGGCGCGACGGCATAATGGCCGTTGACGCCAAGGCGCATGTTTTTCATTACCGCCACC
The DNA here is from genome assembly GCF_000496575.1 of Geobacillus thermodenitrificans subsp. thermodenitrificans DSM 465. Classification (GTDB taxonomy): domain Bacteria; phylum Bacillota; class Bacilli; order Bacillales; family Anoxybacillaceae; genus Geobacillus; species Geobacillus thermodenitrificans. The sequence goes on from NZ_AYKT01000017.1 coordinate 46,549, forward strand.
AAGTCAGAGACGACTGCCGTCGCCGTCGGCAAGCTGCCAGCCCCCGGTCCGTAAAACATCGTTTCCCCGACTGCCTCTCCGTACACATAGACAGCGTTATATTCATTATGGACGGAAGCGAGTGGATGAGAATCAGGAAGAAACGTCGGTTGGACGCTTACTTCCACCTTGTTGCCATTACGCTGGGCGATGCCGATGAGCTTCATCGTATAACCGAGCCGCTTCCCATAATTTAAATCTTCTTCCGTTACATGAGTAATGCCCTTAACTTGCACATCGTCCAAGTCGATGTCCATCGAAAAGCCAAGGCGGCCTAAAATCGCCATTTTCCGTGCTGCATCAAGCCCTTCGACGTCCGATGTCGGGTCGGCTTCGGCGAACCCGAGCGCCTGCGCTTCCGCCAGCACTTCCTGATAGGAAGCACCGTTTTGCGACATTTTCGTTAAAATGTAGTTGGTCGTTCCGTTGACAATTCCCATCATCTTCGTGATTCGGTCCGACGCCAACCCGTCGACTAAGCTGCGCAAAATCGGAATGCCGCCGGCGACGCTCGCTTCGTAAAACAAATCGCAATGGTGTTCAGCTGCCACCCGAAGCAATTCCGAACCGTAAACAGCCATTAAATCTTTGTTCGCCGTCACCACATGTTTTCCTTGGCGCAGCGCCCGCAACAACAGTTCCTTTGTCTCCTCAATGCCGCCCATTACTTCAATAATGACATCAATATCCGGATCATCAATTACATCCGCAGCGCTCGTCGTCAACAACGCCGAATCGACGGCAACCTCGCGCGGTTTCTGCACGTCACGAACGAGGATTTTTTTCACCTTCACCGGACAACCGACTTGGTGAATCAATTTTTCTTGGTGGTTTTCAATAATTTTGACTACACCGCTTCCGACCGTTCCTAATCCTAATAATCCAACAAAAATTGGCTTTTCCATCCTTACCGCCCCTTCTGTTTACGTACAGTAGACATCTGTATTTTTATAGTAGACATTATAAAAGACGCTCTGCCATTTGGCAATGAAAATTTTTACGATGGCTGATTCACCGGCGTCAATGGCGACCGTCCTTCAAGAACGGCAATGATGTTGTCGCGCGCCAGCGTCATCATAGCGCGTCGCGTTTCGTACGTCGCGCTGCCAATATGCGGCAAAGCGACGACGTTTGGAAGCGAAACGAGCGGATGATCGGCCGCAACCGGTTCTTTTTCAAATACATCCAATCCGGCCGCGGCGATCTCCCCACGAACGAGCGCCTCATACAGCGCTTGTTCATCGACGACCGCGCCGCGCGCCGCATTAATGAAAATGGCCGTCGGTTTCATTTGCCGAAACGCCTCGCGGTTAAACAAATGACGCGTCTCCGGGGTGAGCGGCGTCAAGCAGACGACAAAATCACTTTCCGCCAACAAATCGAAAAACGGGCGGTAGACCGCGCCAAGCTTCTCTTCCGCCTCCGGACGGCGGGAACGATTGTGATAAAGCACGTTCATATCAAACCCTTTCGCCCGCTTGGCCACCGCTTGTCCGATGTTCCCCATGCCGACAATGCCGATCGTTTTATGATGAACGTCGGCGCCAGCAAGCAAAAACGGACTCCAGCTTTTCCATTTTCCTTCTTTCAAAAAATCAGCTGCTTCTACAAGCCGCCGGGCGGTCGCCAATAACAGCGCAAACGTCAAATCTGCTGTGGTATCGGTTAACACATCGGGTGTATTGCAAACGACAATGCCGCGCTGGGTGGCCGCTGGCACGTCAATATTGTCATAGCCGACCCCCATATTGGCGACCACTTTGAGCGCCGAGCCAGCAGACAACACCCCTTCGTCGATCGGATCGGACACCATCGGCAAGATGGCCGTCGCCCGTTTCGTTTTTTCCACGAGCACGTCGCGCGGCACAGCCACGTCTTCATGTGGCCACATCTCGACTTCTGCGATGGCCAAAAGCGGTGCAACAACGTCTTCTGGCAGTTTTCGCGTAATAAAGACGTACGGTTTTGTCATCAAGCAGCCCCCCATATGATTTTTTCTAAATCTTATCACAACTTCTACCAAAAAAAAATGAGAAGTTGTCCCGGCTGCGACCGGCAGGAAAGCATCGCGGTTCGCTTTGGCTCAAAAAAAAAAAACGGGAATGTCTTCCCGTTTCTACGCCGACGGCAGCCACTCGATCACCGGCAAGCGCACGCGTTCTGAGATGCCGGCGATCTCAGCGAACGAAGCCAAAAACCGTTCATACTCATGCGAACCATCAAGCAAACGATGCAGCTCGCCTTCATAGCGCACCTGCTCATTCCTATCCACAGCGGTATAATACGATTCCACGCACTCAAAATACGGAAGCGGAAACAACAGACGGGCGTAAATCAATCGCCAAGCAAACGGCGACAGCGGTGATAAATGTCCGTAATCTTGGAAAAACTGGCGCACCGCCCGTTGGCATCCAAGCCCGCGCTGCTGGTACAAATGGCGAACCCATTCGGCTAAATCGCGGGCGCAATGGTCGTACACCCAATCAATCGGCAGCTTCGCCTCTGCCCCTTCGACCCAACCGGCTTGCGGCAGCCGCTCATGACAAAACGCCGCATAATCGATGCGGAGCGGTTCCTCATCGAGCTCCGTATCTGCCACGTATTGTATGGCGTTTTCCGCCAAGCCTAAATAATACGGGAACGATTCGATAAACAGCCGGTCAAAGGGCGACGCCGGCCCCGTTGCCAGCATGTTCGCCCAAAACGCCTCCATTTGGTCGATCCGCTTCGCCCATAGTTCCCGCCATTGGCCGATGCGCCGGCAAGCGGTGATCGGCAGCGGACAAGAGCGCCCGTATTCATGGATCACCGCCAACTCGCGGCCGAGCGAACGAAAGCGAGCGGTCGGAAGCGGCGCCCGAACAAGTGCCATCGGCTTTCCATCCCAAGTGGCGATATACGTTCCGGACGTCGTTTTGACTAGCTCCCCTACGCTGCCCACTCCTTTCGTCCGCAAATAACGGCTCATTTGTTGGCGCTCTTCCATCTCTGCTTCGCTCCGCCCGTCAGCTGGAACGATCAGAAAGCGCTCCCGTTTATGCCAAACCGCTGTATGTGTCCCTCTTCGTTCTATCCGCTCGACGCGCATCCCGTACTGTTCATACACCCATTTTTCCATCGCCGCACCTCCGTCACGATGGGGTTCATGATCGTCTTTGGGCCAAACGCCATCGCTCGTCAACCGTTCCAACCATCCTCACGCTTTCTCATCGCATCTTTTTGTCACACGCCGGCCAAGCAGAGAACTCCGATGATGGTGCGACAAACCGTCTCCCCTTCCTTTTTTGGCGAAAGGGGCTATTGTTTATATATGCAGGCCGATGAGCATTTTTCTTTATATGATGGACTGTTTTATGACATGATACATATATATAAGAAACGACTTTTAAAAAGAAATAGGTGACTTTCATGAGTGAATTCATTATGAACAATTTAGAACAAATCGCCCGCCGCTGGTTGGAGGAGCGGGGGGTAACCGTGGAAAAAATAGCTGAACTTGTTTATTATTTGCAATCGAAATACCATCCGGATTTAACGATGGACGAATGCGTCGAAAACGTCAATCGCGTCATCTCGAAACGCGAAGTGCAAAACGCCATTTTAACCGGTATTCAGCTTGATAAGCTCGCTGAGAACGGCCAGCTGGATGAACCGCTGCAATCGATCATCCGCCGCGATGAAGGGCTGTATGGCGTCGATGAAATTTTGGCCCTTTCCATCGTGAACGTCTACGGCTCCATCGGGTTTACGAACTACGGATATATCGACAAACAAAAGCCCGGCATTTTGCAATACTTAAATGACAAATCGAACGGTCAATGCCATACGTTTTTGGATGACATCGTCGGCGCGATCGCCGCGGCAGCGTCAAGCCGCTTAGCGCACCGGGCCGCCAATGCTGAATAAAAAAGCACCGCTCCCCTGTCTTTAGGAGGGCGGCGCTTTTTTTACAACCGTTCAAGCCACTCACAAAGCGAATCGGCCGTATATGTCGGCTGTTGTTCATAACGGGCGAGCATCTCCTTCGTTGTGACGCCTGTATGGACCAAAAGCGTATCGATGCCCGCATTCATGCCGGCTAAAATATCCGTTTCGTAATAGTCGCCGATCATCAGAACCTCTTCTTTCGGAACACCAAGCACTTTGAGCGCCTGTTCCATGATGATTTTTTCCGGCTTGCCAATAAACGTCGGCTTCACTTGCGTCGAAACGGTGACGACTGACGTAATGGCTCCATTGCCTGGCAATAGCCCGCGCTCCGTCGGCAAGGCGATGTCACCGTTTGTCGAAATGAACATCGCGCCGTTGCGGACAGCAAGGCAAGCGACGGCAAGCTTTTCGTATGTAATTTGCCGATCGATGCCGATCACGACGACAGTCGCGTCCTCACCAGCAAAACGAAACCCTTTTTCCGCCAAAGCCGTACGGATGCCTTCCTCGCCGATCACGTAAACAGACGCGTCCGGGTTTCGCTCAAAAATGTAGTTCGCTGTCGCCTGGCTGGTCGTAAAAACGTGCTTCTCTTCCGCCGGCACGCCGAATGTGCGCAACTTTTCCGCCACTTGCGCCGGCGTGCGCGACGAGTTGTTGGTCACAAACAAATACGGAATGCCGCGGCGGTGGAGTTCATTGACAAACTCGCGCGCTTCGGCAATGCATTCCGTGCCGCGGTACATCGTCCCGTCTAAATCGATCAAATAGCCGCTATATCGTTTCAATGTATTCGCTCCCCTTCTTCTGCCATGATGTCAATCGTTCGTTCTCTGCTTCTCGATGAGCTTCAACGGTTCGAAAAACCATTTTCCACCATCCTTGAAACCGTTCCTTGGCCGAATGTCAGCCAACGACGAATCCGGCGCTGAAACGCGCCCCCAAGGTGGATCGTATTGAGTCTTCATCCCATTGTGTGACGATGCGATCGATCAATTACGAAACGCCGACACGGGACCGAGCTCATTTTCGAGATAATCGCGCACCGCCTTCGGATACGCTTCAAGCGCCGACAAGTGTGCATCGATGCTGGCGCGCAGTTTCGCATGATCAACGTTTGTATATTCATGAACGAGCATTTTCCGCTCAGCAATGAACGCTTTCAACTGTTCGGCGTCCGCTGGCGCAATCACTTGCTCGTCGGCTAAAATGTCGATAATGTCATTATAGCTGCCGGGGTCGCGCATAATAAAGCCGTCAATCATCGCATTGCCAACATCCAAAATCGCTTCAATGATGACATGGGCGATCCGTTCAAGCGCCAATCGTTCAAACGGCTCATCCCAACTATCCCGCATTTTGTAATAAGCCAACATTTGCTCCATGCAACCAAGTCGTTCTTCCATTTTTTTTCGATCGACAAAATACATGGGTGATCCCTCCTTTTTTTCTTACGCACATCCCCTCCCCTTTTCGCCGTCCGTCTGTTATGATGGATAGAGACGAAACCATAGGGGGGCTCAAAATATGGGCGAACGGTTCTACTTGTACGACGACACCGTCAATGCGGCGGTTCGTTTTGTCAGCTTTGTCGGCGAACGGCAGCGGTTCGATTTGGCCTTGATGGAAACCGATCGTTTTTATGGCAAATATGTCGTGCTCGATTTGCAAAGCAACCGCTTTGCTATTCTCGGCCGCGACGATTTAGAGGAGCCTGGTTATTTAGAACACGCCTACCAGCTGGACGAACAGGACGCCAACGACTTGCGCGCCTTTTTGGCCGAATGTCTTTCATAACCTTCCTCTGTTTTGGGCATCTTATGAAACAACCCGGCACCAAGGAAGGTGAGACGAATGGCGGAACGGGAAACCTATGCCGATTTTTCCGTCGTCGAAAAACAGCGCAATTTTTTAACAGCTGAAGAATTCCCGGAAGGGCCGTATGGCTCACCGCGTCGCGACGACGCTCCAGTCGAGAATAAAAGCACGCCTTGGAAAGAAGGGCAACGGTATTACAGCGCCTTTAACTATGAGTTTAAGTCATTCCACCAAAATATTCCAAGGCGCGACCCGGCGGCCCACCCGCCGCACGACGATCCGCGCAAAAGCGAACAATTTCCGTACAACGAAGGCGAATGAGCAGGCAGCCGCTCCAAGTGGGCGGCTGCTTTGTATGTTTGCTGTCCGTCAGCCGCCGCTCCGGCCTCAGCCTGCACTCCGTTCGGAACCATCTTTGTTGCCCAGCACCGTTGCGCTGCAATCCGGCCACACCATTACCGCTTCACTTTGCGCAACACAAAATAGGCGCAGCCGAAATTGCAATATTCATACAAATACTCCGACAGTGTGCTAATTTTTGTATCGTATGTCGCCTTTTGGTTATGGTCATCGAAAAAGCCGCGCAAGCGAAGCTGATTGTATCCCCAGTCGCCGACAATGTAGTCATACTTTCCTAAAATATCCGCATAACGGGCGCGAAACGCTTCCTCGTTAAAGCCATTTTTTACGTTTTCAACCAGTTCGTAACAATGGTTGTTAATGCAAATCACCGCTCTCACCTTGCCTTTCCACTTTCATCATAAACGATGCACCGCACCCAATCAATGACGGTTATGAAACAGAAGACCGTGTGCCACTCTAAAAGCGAAGGGGGTGCTGACGATGAAACGATCATGGTTGGCCGTTGCATTCGGAACGGCTGTCGCCCTAGCCGGCTGCGCACAGACGGCTCAGGACGAAAATACCAACGTCTACAAGCGGAGCGGCAATACGATCAATGTCACCGACCGCAACGAATTGTATAATGAAAAAGGAGTACCAAATGGCGATGACACGCCGCTAAACAACTTTGGCTACGTCCGTCATCAAAAAAGCCCGACCCTCGGTGATGTGAACGGCTATAATAACATGCCGTCATTCAACCGCGAGCAAGCGGCCGATATCATTAGCAAGTTGTGCACGCAGCTGCCGAACATCAAGGACGTCGCTACGCTAGTCACGGATGAGGAAGTGCTTGTCGTCTATGACGCTGATACAAACAACCGGGAACAAACAGCCGATCAAGTGAAAAAGACGGCGCTTTCTGTCGTTCCCCGTTACTACCATGTGTATGTCGCCGACAATCCTCAGCTGATGAAGGATATTGAGCGTTTTGGACGCCTTGATTCAAATGCGCGCAACATCGATCAACTTCTTGACGCGACCATCCAGCAAATGTTGAAATATCCGCAAGGGAAAAAACTGAACGACGGGGAAAATGAAAACGGCGAAATGATCAATGAAACAAACGACGAGCTCGATCGCGACTTCCGCGACGGCACACCGCGGCCGACGCCGAAAGGACGCTAGGGCAAAGAAAACGGTCTGCCTTCTTGACGAAGAGGCACGACCGTTTTTCATTTGCGTAGCTGCTATTATGCCTTCAGTTGCCGCGCCTTTGCTGCTTCGTTCACCTGCTCGTCAGCATGGTACGATGAACGAACGAGCGGGCCGGCCTCGCAATGGCTGAATCCTTTGCTTAACGCGATTTCTTTTAGCTCTTGGAATTCATCAGGATGGTAATATTTGACGACTTTCAAATGTTTTTTCGTCGGCTGCAAATATTGACCGATCGTCAAAATATCGACATGGTTGGCGCGCAAATCGTCCATCGCCTGAATAATTTCCTCTTTCGTTTCCCCAAGACCGATCATGATGCTTGATTTCGTCGGAATATCCGGCTGCAGTTCTTTCGCGCGCCGCAAAAATTCAAGCGAACGCTCGTACGTCGCGCGGGCGCGCACCCGCGGCGTCAGGCGGCGCACCGTTTCGATGTTATGGTTTAAAATATCAGGACGGGCGTCCATTAACGTTTTTAAGTTTTCGTACACCCCACCCATATCAGACGGCAACACTTCAATCGTCGTAAACGGGTTTTTCCGGCGGATGGCACGCACCGTTTCCGCAAATACCGCCGCTCCCCCATCTTTCAAATCATCGCGAGCCACAGCGGTGACAACGACATGTTTTAAGTTCATGATGCGCACGGATTCGGCGACGCGTTCCGGTTCTTGCCAGTCCAGCTCGGTCGGCAGCCCCGTTTTAACGGCGCAAAAGCGGCAGGCGCGCGTACAGACGCTGCCTAAAATCATAAACGTCGCGGTCCGCCGTACTGCCCAACATTCATGAATGTTCGGGCATTTCGCTTCCTCGCATACAGTATGTAAACGGTTTTCCCGCATCAACTTCTTCAATCCGGTATAATGTTCGTTCGTATTCAGCTTGATTTTTAACCAATCTGGCTTGCGGACATGTTCTTCCTTCGTCGCCATTGTTCTCACTCCAGTTATGCATGATTGTTCAGTTCTCATTATAATGAAAAGCGCGGGAAAACACAAAAAAAATAAGACGTTTTTCCCTTTTCTACTTTTTAACATTTATGAATTTCCCTTTTCTCCCCCAAACTAAACATATGAAACGGGCGAAAAGGGGGGATCCACGTGCACCGATGGCTTGTCGCCATATGGGTGGCGACGATTGTTTTCATTGCCGCCGGTGCGGCTTCCGCGGCCGAAAATGAGGACGCCGTATACGAACGGCGCATGGAGTTGTATAAAAAGGCGGAAGCCGTTTCGCTCATTCCGTGGTATTACTTTGCGGCCATCGACCAATATGAACGGAACATCCGTCAAGTGCGCCGCGACTTGCCAAAGCCAACCGGTGTCCTCGGCATTTATATCAAACCGGAACTATGGGCCGGTCCACTCAATAAAAATCCGCTCGATACAAACCCATTCACGATTTCCCAGTTCGGTGGGTTAGGAGTCGACGGGAACGGCGATGGTGTGGCGCGGGCGGATGACGACGAGGATGTGATCATGGCGATAGCCCGTTATTTGCAGACGTACGGCATCGACCATCGCCATATAAAAATCGCGCTTTGGAATTATTACCAACGCGCGAAAGCTGTTGATTTGATTTTAGGGAAGGCAAGAATTTACAAAAAGTATCAAACACTGAAATTGGACGACCATGTGTTTCCATTGCCGTTGCGGGCGAATTACAGCTATCGCGATACATGGGGCGATGCACGCGGCTGGGGAGGGCGTCGCATCCACGAAGGAACCGACATTTTCGCCGGTTACGGTGTGCCGGTGCGTTCGACATGCTACGGCATTGTGGAGCTGAAAGGATGGAACAAATACGGCGGTTGGCGCGTCGGCATCCGCGACATTAACAACACGTACCATTATTTCGCCCATTTAAACGGCTTCGCCGCCGGGCTTCACGAAGGGCAAATCGTGGAACCGGGAACCATCATCGGCTCGGTCGGCAGCTCCGGCTACGGCCCGCCGGGCACGGCTGGAAAATTTCCGCCCCACCTCCACTACGGCATGTATAAAGACAACGGCTACACGGAGTGGTCGTTTGACCCGTATCCGCATTTAAAAGCATGGGAGCGGGCGGAGCGTCAGCGGCAAAAGCGCCGCTGACATCCCCCGCCATGCACAGAGAACCTTCCTTCCACTGCCATAAAAAAAGATGTCCGCATAGCGGCCGGTCGCATTCGCCCCCGCACGGCCTTCGACCGCCATATAAGAAAGGGTGGCTCGTTGCTTTTGAGGCACCCTCTTTCGTCTGATCTCCCTTTGCCATCAATGTCCGCCTAAATACGCTTGTTTTACTTGTTCGCTCGCCTGCAGCTCGCTCGCCGTTCCCGATAGGACAACGCGGCCCGATTCGATGACATAGGCGCGATCCGCAATGGAGAGCGCCATATGGGCGTTTTGCTCGACAAGCAAAATCGTCGTTCCAGATTGATTAATTTCTTCGATAATGCGGAAAATCGTTTTAACGAGCAACGGTGCAAGCCCCATGGACGGCTCATCTAAAAGCAGCAGCTTCGGACGTGCCATGAGCGCGCGGCCGATTGCAAGCATTTGCTGCTCGCCGCCCGAGAGCGTTCCAGCCAGCTGCTTGCGCCGTTCTTCGAGGCGCGGGAACAGCTCAAACACTTTGGCAAAATCTTGTTGAATGCCTTCTTTATCTTTGCGCAAAAATGCGCCAAGCTCCAAGTTTTCTTCCACCGTCATGTTCGCGAACACGCGCCGCCCTTCCGGCACATGGGAAATGCCTTGCTTGACGATCGTCTGCGCCGCTTTGCCGGCAATGGATGCTCCCTCATAGACAATATCGCCGTGCTTTGGCTTCAATAAGCCGGAAATCGTTTTCAGGAGCGTTGTTTTCCCGGCGCCGTTTGCACCAATCAAGGTGACGATTTCCCCGCTGTTTACTTCCAGTGATACGCCTTTTAACGCATGAATATTGCCGTAAAACACATCAATTTGCTCAACTTTCAGCATCGTCACGACACCTCCTCGCCAAGGTAAGCCTCGATTACTTTCGGGTTGTTGCGCACATCTTCTGGCGTGCCGTGAGCGATCAACTGGCCATGATCAAGCACGTAAATGCGTTCGCATATGCCCATCACCAGCGACATATCATGCTCAATCAACAAAATCGTCAACGCAAACTGTTCACGAATAAAGGCGATCAAATTCATCAGTTCTTTCGTTTCCTGCGGGTTCATACCGGCAGCCGGCTCGTCAAGCAACAAGAGCTTTGGTTGCGCTGCGAGCGCCCGAGCGATCTCCAACCGGCGCTGCTGGCCGTATGGCAAGTTTTTCGCCTGCTCGTGCATAACCTCGTCCAAGTTGAAAATTTTCAAAAACTCGATCGCCTTTTCCTCCATTTCTCTTTCTCCGCGAATATGAGACGGAAGCCGGAGGATGGAGCTCATCATCGAATGGCGGGCATGCGTATGATAAGCAACTTTCACGTTGTCAAGCACCGACAGCTCGCCGAATAGACGAATGTTTTGGAACGTCCGGCTGATCCCTTTGCGCGTAATTTTATATGGCGGCAAGCCGTTCAACGTTTCGCCGTCTAGTATAATCCGCCCTTCCGTTGGCACATATACTCCGGTCAATAAGTTAAACAGCGTCGTTTTCCCAGCGCCGTTCGGACCGATAAGCCCGATGAGTTCCCCATGATACAGCTCCATGTCCACACCAGAGAGCGCTTTGAGCCCGCCAAACTGGATGCCGATCCCTTCTGCTTTAAGCAACGGTGTTCTTGCTGCCATGGTTCATTCCTCCTTGCGCCGTCTTCCGCCATTTCAAGAGCGAAGTCAGTTCTTTCTTGCCCATCAGCCCAGTTGGACGGTACAGCATGACAAAAATCAAGACAAGGCTGTAAATGATCATCCGTGTTTCCGGATAGTTTTGCAAAAACGTCGAAACGATCGTCAACAAAACCGCCGAGATGGTTGCGCCAGACAAGCTGCCGAGCCCGCCGAGCACGACAAAAATCAAAATATCAAACGATTTTAAAAAGCCAAAGTTCGATGGCTGAATAATGTAAAAGTGATGGGCGTACAAAGCCCCGGCAATGCCGGCGAAAAACGAACCGATCGCAAACGCTGCGACTTTGTAATACGTCGTGTTGATCCCCATCGCATCGGCAGCGATTTCATCCTCACGGATTGAGATGCACGCCCGCCCATGCGTCGAATTCGTAAAATTGGCGATGACAATGATCGTGATCAACAAGCACGCGAACACCCACGGCCATGTCGTCATATGGGTCACTGTCATGCCGCTCGCTCCGCCCACATAGTCGATGTTCAACAAAACGATGCGGACAATTTCGCCAAACCCGAGCGTCGCGATGGCCAAATAATCGCCTTTTAAGCGCAAGCTTGGCACACCGATGATAAGACCAGCGAGCATCGCCGCCACCCCGGCTACCAATACCCCGACGGCAAACGGCAGCTGCAGCTTCATCGTCATAATCGCGGAGGCGTAAGCACCGACAGCGAAAAAGCCGGCATGACCAATCGAAAATTGTCCGGTAATTCCGATAATTAAATGGAGACTGGCCGCCAAAATCACGTTAATCGCCATAAAAAAGAGGGTGTTCACATAAAAGATGTTTAACGTTCCGCTTGTAATCAGCCACTGGACAACGGCGAAAAAGGCGAACGCCAATATGATGGAAACCCAAAACCCACGTGTCCGCTTCCAAGTTGCCATGTTCCATACCATCCTTTACACTTTTTCTCGTACATTTTTCCCAAACAATCCGGCCGGCCGGAAAATGAGGATGAGAATTAAAATGATGAACGCCACCCCGTCACGCCAAAGCGAATAGCCAAGCCCGCTGACGAGCGATTCGATAACGCCAAGCAAAAGCCCTCCTACCATCGCGCCCGGAATGATGCCGATCCCTCCCAACACGGCGGCAACAAACGCCTTCAAGCCTGGGAGAATGCCCATCAGCGGGTCGATCTTCGTATAATAAATGCCAAAAATGACGCCGGCTGCCCCGGCGAGCGCCGAGCCGATGGCAAACGTGGCTGAAATCGTATTGTCGACGTTAATCCCCATCAATCGAGCCGCTTCCGCATCATGCGAGACGGCGCGCATCGCTTTCCCGATTTTCGTTCGGTGAACGATGAATTGAAGAAGGATCATTAAGACGAGGGACGTGCCGAGGATGAATAGCGACTGGCTGCTAATGACGACGCCAAACAGCTCCAAGTTCTGCTTTGGAAGCAGCGTACCCGGATACGCTTCCGGCTGTGCCCCGCGCAAATAAATCATCACGTACTCGATCAAAAGCGAGACACCGATGGCCGTAATGAGCACAGCAATGCGCGTCGCATTCCGCAGCGGCTTGTAGGCGATCCGCTCAATCGTCATCCCAAGCACCGCGCAAACTGCCATCGCCAACAACAGCGCTGGAAAAAAGCCGACACCAAGCATCGTCACAGCGTAAAAACCAACGAATGAACCAATCATAAAGACGTCGCCATGGGCGAAGTTAATGAGACGGACGATGCCATACACCATCGTATATCCAAGAGCGATCAGCGCATAAATGCTGCCTAACGAAATGCCGTTCACTAGCTGTTGAATGAGTTCCATGATTGCACGCTCCTTAACGAAAACTCGTCGTTTGCCAAAAGAAATGCTGGACAGGAAGACGTCCCCCCAGGGGGACGCCCTCCCCCGCCCATGCACTCCATCCAGCCTTTCATTACGGGTTCACTTTTGTTTTGAATTGTTGCTGCCCATCTTTGTATTCCAAAATGACTGCCGATTTGATCGGATCGTGATTTTCATTAATCGTGAATATACCAGTCACCAACTGCAAATCTTTCGTTTGTGCCAGCGCGTCTTTAATTTTCACCGGATCGGCGCTGCCAGCCCGTTTGATGGCATCCGCCAGGAAGTAAGCCGTATCGTAGCCAAGCGCGTTAAAGGCATCCGGCGCTTTATTGTATTTCGCTTCAAACGCTTTGACGAACTCTTGAATTTTCGGATCCGGGTCACCGGACGAATAATGGTTGGTAATATACGTATTGTTCAACGCATCTTTGCCGGCGATCTCAATCAACTTCGGCGAATCCCAGCCGTCGCCGCCCATGATCGGCACGTTCAAGCCAAGCTCACGCGCTTGTTTCACGATGAGGCCGACCTCTTCATAATAGCCCGGCAAGAACAAAAATTCCGGATTGGCCGCTTTAATGTTCGTCAGCGTGGCGCGGAAGTCCGTATCTTTCGCCACATACGCTTCTTCGGCAACAATTTTGCCGCCGCCGGCTGTAAACGTTTCTTTAAATGACGCAGCCAGCCCTTTCGAGTAATCGCTCGCGCTGTCGATCAAAATCGCCGCACTTTTCACTTTCAAGTCATCCAATGCGAATTTTGCCGCCACCGTTCCTTGGAACGGGTCGATAAAGCATGTCCGGAAAATGAAATCATTCACTTTTCCGTCTTTGGTAGTAATCGTCGGATTCGTACCGGACGGCGTAATCACCGGCACTTTATTGTCATTGGCGATTTGCACTTGAGCGAGTGTGTTCGTACTCGTTGCCGATCCTACAATCGCAACGACTTTATCTTGGCTGATCAACTTGATCGCGCCGTTCGTCGCTTCGGCTGCTTCCGATTTGTTATCGACTTTGACAAGTTTTAACTTTTTGCCATTGATTCCTTCTTTGTTGATTTCATCAAACGCCAGCTCGACCCCTTCAGCGATCGACTGTCCGTACGAAGCGACCCCGCCGGACAGCTCGAGGTTGGCGCCGATTTTAATGACATCCCCACCTCCACCGCCGCTGCCGCCGGTCGATCCGCTGCTTTGTTCGTTGCCGCCGCAGCCGGCCATGAGACCCGCTGTCAGCATGAGCGAGAAAAAGACACCTGCCACTTTTTCTTTTTCACTCGTTTCCCCCCCCATTATTCATAATGTTCTGTCATCGGAGTGCGCAGTTTAACGGTATCGGTGAAAAACCCTCCGCATGCGCACTTGTGGTCGTGAAGGAGCGGTTGCATGAGAAACCACCCTTCTTTTGAACCATTACTTTTGCCCCCCGACTATCACATCCCCTCTACTAATTACATAAATAATAAAACTATTTTCAATTTAATATAATATTACAAAATTTATTCTCTCTCGTCTAGCTCTTTTCTTTTTGAAAATGAAAAAGCTGTTTCGCTCTGAACAAATAGTGGCGAAACAGCTGAATAATAATTCATGGGAATAACACTTTCTTCGTATAATTTTTCCATGTTTCTCCCAAAAACATTCCCCGTTTTAGCGCTTCGGAAGCTGAAGGGAAGGGCCCACAGGGCCGCCGCCTTTGTTGTAAAACTGCGGTACTTCTCCTGGGATAAAGCGCATCACAAGCGGCAAATCAGTCGTCACGGTGGACACTTTCGAAGCAAATGGAATGATTACTTGAATATCGACAGCAACATGGATATCTACTTCAATAAAAAAGTTGTTAATATCATACGCATGAATTTGTTTCTTCACTTCGGAATCCACATTTCCAACGATTTGAAACTGGACAGGAATACGCGGGCCGAGATTTGCTAATAACGCATTGTTTGTCACTTGTCCGAGCGGAATGTAGTAAATGATACCGCGGCTGTCTCCTTGCACCGCCTCAACTTCAGGGAGCACCATGCGTTCAATCTGCCCTTCCGTCGCCGCCTTTAAACTTTTCATCACATGATCGTCTGTTTCTTCTAAAATGCGATTGATAACTTCGGTGTTGAAATCAACGGACACGATTTTTCCGTTACGATCTTGTTGAAGGGTGACAATTTGTTGAAATTCGGGATTTTCTTTGCTGAACTGTTGCTCAAGCGCATTATTGATCACTAAGTTGGCAATCCGCTTCGTTTCGGTTTCTGCTATTTTCATCAGCACGGGCTTAATGCCTTTATTCACAATCCAAAGGCTTGCCGCTGTCGAAAACATAAAAAAAACGAACGTCAATAAAAGCACGTAACGGAACGGAAGCGGACCTTTTCGCAATAATCGGGGGCGCGCCAAAATAGAAATCCCTCCTTTACAAGCTATATGTATGCTTGTAAGGAGGGATTTTTTCACCGCATTTTCAACAACGCGTCTTTTCCTTTCATTCCCGGTTTAATGCCAAGCTGTTCAGCAGCAATGGTCACCGACTCAAGCGGTGCTTCAAGCAGCTGCTCAATCGTGCGCACCCCAACCGCCCGGCCGGCGATAATGCCGCGGTCGCGCAACTTTTCGTTCAATAAAGCGACATCAAGCGCTCCGCACATAATATAGCCTTTGTCGCTCGCCACCGCCAGCAAATTCGTCTTCGGCAGCTTCACAGATACGGCAATAAACGGATATCCGTCAATGATGATCGGCGTCACTTCCACCATTGCCGCAGTCACACTCCTTTCCATACTTCAATGTATGAAGCATGGAAAAAGAAGTGCCTGCCTACTGCGCTAATTTCCAAGCCAGCACGTCGCGCAAAAACTCCGGCATGTAGTACGTTTTTTCCTCCGCCCGTTGGATTTGCGGATAAAAATGGCCAATCGCAAACATATCGGTCGTCGCCACTTCATACCACCGCTCCGGGTCGAGCGGTTCGCCGTTAATCGTGATGCGGCGGATATGCCATTGTCCATCTTCTTCAAGTTCCGTCTCGATGTCCACTCCGTCGTACACCATTTCCCCCATCACTTCGCCGCGGAAGCCAAATCCTTTAAACCGTAAATGCTTCATCCGCTCTGTATTCGCCTCAAGCATGATTTCTTTGAGCTCCGCTCCGCGCAGCTTCACTTTGCACGGGTTGAGCGGGTGCGGGCAGATGCGGTGCAAATGCTTTTTCGTCACCGGCCCTTTCGAAAGCGGCTCAAGCAACACGCCGGCGTTGACCATCCCGATTTCGGCCTGGCACCATTCGCGCAAAGCGGAAGCAAGCAGTTGAGCGAGCGGTGACGGAGCGAACCAGTTGAGCGGCAAATCTTCTTTAAGTTCGGTCACCCGTTCGGCCTCAAGCCGTGACAAGCTCTCTTGTTCGAGGCGGCGAAGATGTCGCTCTGCCTCTTCGGAACGGGACAACGTCTCCACATCGACCACCGTGGCGGACGCCTGAGCCAAACGCTGCCCTTCCACCTCGAGCTTGACGACGCCGACATATTGTCCGTATTTTCCCGCCGCGCAAAGAAGCACGCCGTTGACTCGCTTCCCTTCCGGAAACAGGTGATGGGTGTGGGAGCCTAAAATCAAATCGATCCCTGGAATCTCGGCCGCCATCCTTTCATCTTCATGCACGCCAAGATGAGAGAGCACGACAACGCAGTCCGCCTGCCGTTTCACTTCAGCTACCGCCGCCTTCAATATCTCAAACGGCGAGGCGATGTTCCAGCCGAGCTGTTCGTAAAAGTTCGTAAATGGAGCGGTCACGCCGACAAGCCCGATGCGAAACGTTTCCGCTGCCCGCACCACCGTGTACGGAAGCGCCCACGGAGGCCGTGAACCGTCGCGGCGAAACAAATTGGCGACAACAACGGGAAACTGCGCCCGTTCGTACAGCGTATCGAGCTCGTGGTAATCAAGCGTGATCCCTTCGTTGTTGCCGATCGTCACTGCGTCATACCCGAGCTCGTTGAGCAGCTCGACGTTCGCTTTTCCTCGCGTCGCCTCGGTGATCGGATGAACACGGTCGAGAAAATCGCCAACATCAAATAAAAGCATCGCTTCGTTGCGCGCGCGATGCTCCTTCCTCCGTTCAGACAAAAAGCGGGCGATTTGCGGCCAATGCTCGAAATGACTATGCACATCGTTCGTATGGTAAATATAGATCGTTTGCTTCAATACGCTCCCCTCCTCAGCTACGACAAACTTTCAATCACAAGACGAAGGCCAAGTAACACGAGCACCATTCGCAGCACAACGACAAGCGTCCGGCTTTGCATTCGCTTATTGATCCACGCCCCCGTCTTGGCGCCGATCCATATTCCCGGAATAAGGGCTAGGGCAAATCCCCACTGCACGTTGCCCAACGCCATATGGGTTGTCGAACCGACAAGTGATGACAAAAAAATCAGCAACATGGACGTCGCCACCGCCACATGCGGCGGAAAGCGGAAGAGAACGATCATCGCTGGCACCATGAGCGAGCCGCCACCGATCCCAAACAAGCCGCCGAAAAACCCGACAGCCACGGCAATGGCAATCGCTTTGGCTGGATCATAGCTGTACACAGCCGTTTCCCCGTTCCGTCCGGTATACGTGCGCACCACTTTCCGCCTCCACCACGGTGGACGGGCTGTTTCCTTGTTTTCTGGAGCGGACACGGTCAACTCCGACCCGCTTTCCCTAGCCGCCGCCCCCTCTTCTGACGCCTGCGCCTTCGTTTTCTTTTGGCTTAGTGACAAAAAAAGCGACATGGCCATTAAAAACAGCCCAAAATACAACGAAAAACGATCAACGCTCAACGTATTGTTCACCCACGCGCCAATCACCGTTCCTGGGATACTGCCGAGGCAAAACAGCAGCCCGCTTTGGTAATCAACCATTTTATCCTTCATATACGACAATGTCGATGATAAGCCATTAAAAATAATGACGACGAGCGACGTGCCAACCGCCACTTGCGGCGTCACCGCCGACAGCCAGCCGAGGGAGCCGAAAAACAGAAGCGCCGGCACGATGATTACCCCACCGCCAAGGCCGGCCAAGCTCCCGACTGTTCCGGCGACAAAACCGATCAACAGAAGCAATGCGTAAGCCATCTTGCCTCCCCCTCTTCAAAACAAATCAAGCTGTCGCGGCGCAAGACCGGTATATTCAATGCCGAGCAGGCGAATGAGCTGCTTGGCATTATCGGCGGCATCCCCGCCGGAATTGTTGTTAAACAACACATAAATATGTGTCGTCTTCTCCTTCAATGCCTGGATATGGTTCACCCATTCGCTTAGCTCGCGCTCATTATAGCGGTACAAATAGCGAACCGCCCGCCAATTGTCTCCGGCCGTCGCTTTATTCCAGCCGTGCACGTTGCGGCCGTGCAGGCGGATGAGCGTCTTTTCCCGATCGGTCGGATGCAAGACGGTCGGCACCGATCCTTCCCCCGCTTGCGGCTCATCGCAAATGCTGTGAATCCAGCCTTCCTCTTCCATAAAACGGAGCGTTTTATCGTAAAACCGGGGCGAAAACCACGACTGATGCCGAAATTCTAAAGCGACAGGCACCGCTCCCATCCTCGCCTTGACCCAGCGCAAATAGGTGACATGCTCGCGCCGGCAATCAAACCACGGCGGAAACTGAAACAGCACCATCGCCAGTTTTCCCGCCTCTTGAAACGGCGCAATCGACTCCAAAAATGCAGCAAACATCTCTTCCTTATTCGCATATGGAATCGGCCCCCGCTCATGCCCGGTCATCCCTTGATACGCTTTAACGATAAATTGAAACGACGGCGGCGTTTCCCGAATCCATTTTTCCACATTCGCCCGCGGTTGAATGGCGTAAAAGTACGAATCGACCTCGACCGTCGGAAAATGGGCCGCATATTCCGGCAGTTTGTCCTTCGCAGCAAGGCCCGGCGGATACAAACTGTCATGATCGCCCCAGCCGGTCAGTCCAATATAAATCATGGCCATCACCAGTTTATTCAGCTTTCAGATATTTTAACTATACCATAAGCAGGTCGGCCATGAAATCAAAACGACTATTGGCACGTTGCTCTAAGGGGAAATGGCCTGCGACGCGGCAAGCAACGTTATTCTTGCGTCAAGTAATTGAAATGTTTATCCGTGATATAGGTGAGATCAATATCAAAATTCATCTTATCTAAGATCGGTTGAATGTACTCGATTAAATGTGTGCCAACCCCAAAATAATCAGGGAACTTCGTAATATAAAACGAATGATTATTATCACAATCGGGCTTATGTTCAACTAACCCTTCGATGACCTCAAGGATTCGGTCCACCATATGTTGTTCTAATGTTTTCTCTGAAATGATGACCGTGTGGATATAATTCTCCGCGCCTTCAAATGAATCCTCATCCTCGATTCCCTTTAAAATGGGAAAATCATCGAAAACACTAGGTCTCCTGTAATCCAAAATCAATAACATACAAACCGTTTCACCATCTTGGTCATCTAAACGAAACAACTCCAGATCTCGCAACTTCAACATTCTGATCCATTTCCACATTCCTATCATCTCTTTCACGTTCCACTCTCTTTTTCATCGTTATATTTTCAAAATAATGAAACATCACCAATCCGATTATAGATCATAACAAAATATTCATAAATAACCATTCCTTCACAAATCTGAAATGGACGATCATCGTTATGGACGCTTTTAGCACGGATAGAGCATGCCAGCATAACAATGACCGCTGACAACCAACTCCATGTGACTCAAAAAGATGAGACACTGGAGTTGGATCAGCGGTCCCCGAAAAAAAAATGAAGGGTGCAGCGCTTGATTGTGGGCGCTGCACCCTTCTTATAATCAGGATTATCCAATGCGTCCTTCCATGCCAAACTTGATTGCTCATATAGCCCCTCACCAATATATATGTTAACCTAAGGGACAAGGGGCTGCCCCAAAACGCGCTCGCATTTTCGGTGAGCCCCAGACTTTTTACATGTGCTTTTACTTGACAGGCACTTCCTCTCGATCATTCTCATTCCATTGTATCGGTGTTAATCTCTTCTATCATCTCTTCTTCTTAACCCTAATAATCCTGCTAAACCAAGCAACCCAATCCAACCCCAATCTGTATCGTCATCGTCATTATCATCAGCAACGTCTTCATTTTGAGCCATGTGAACGATTTTGTTTGTATTGTTATCGACGTCCATGTTGTTATTTTGAGCATAAACAGCTACCCCACAAAGCATCAATGTAACTGATAGAACACAAAGGGAATGAAGAATCTTTTTTAACACAGGTTTTCCCTCCTTTTCATAATGGTTAACTTTAGTATGTGCAATCAAAAGAACAATTATTTCATTCTGTAGATACAAGGAGGCAAATTTAGGGGAACTTTTTCAAAACACAAATGCGTGCCTTCATGAACAAAAAGTAAAAGCTTGCGTTACGCAAGCTTTTAGCTAAACATATGAACACCCTTTTTTAACAGTTCGAATTTTTCACATTGAGCGGCGGCGGAACGAGCCAACCTTTTTCTTTGTTCATTCTAAGCAGTTTCGCACCATATTGCGCTTTTTTCATGTGAAATTGCCCATACATTAAAGCAATATCTTCCCTGATGCACTGCCCCATAATCGTGCTGCATGCCACTAACCCCTCTGCAATATCTTTACTCAGCATCGCGGCAATTTCCGGGTCAGTAAATCTCGCTCCTGCCGGAATATCTTCCAAGCATGCTTTTGGCCGTTCCGGAGGAGATGGCGGAAGTGCTACTCCATTTTCTTTTAACAAAGCTTCCGTTTCTTGGATTTCCGGTTTTAGAACGTTTTCGATGCTATCTTCAATAAAATGTTTTAAATCCTCATCACCTGTATGGTTGAGTAACGTTTGATATCCGGACAATAATCCTTTAGCGGTCAGTAAATACGACCATACACCAAATACTTCTCCATAATGCATCGGTTCTTCTTTTGGATTGCCACTTAAAATTCCCATAATTAACCCTCCTAACAAATTCATGGATCACCCTTCCCGTAGATAGTGTGGATGGATGGAACTAAATTATGCAAAGAAAAGTGGGGGTTTCAAAAAGCTGATTTTATTATTGGAAAAACAGTGGAATTTTGTATAAAAACTGCTCAGTGATGGCACTGTCAAGAAGTTTGGGAAGACATGATACAGTCAACCAACCTTTTCTCCTCCAGGAATCGACTGCGCAAAATTATGTATAAATTATAAAAATTTTAAATAAAATGCTATAATTGATAAAAAAGGAGGAGCTTAGACAATCATGAATAAATATCAAAAACTGTCCATCGGGATTATGATTGGGGTTCCACTATTCTTTTTCCTAGTCAGCATGTTTACTGGAAAATGGGGGTTTTTCCTTTGGAGTGTGCCGCCAAGTTTGATCAGCGGTATGGTGGGGTTTTTCGCTTCCAAAAACGCCAATCAAAATCCCGACCATTCACAACAAAATTGACCAGAACGCTGTGAGAAAGGCGTTCTTTTTTATGCTGATATTCCTGGGTGGTACAGTTTGAACATAGAATAGCATTGCTTTCCCATTTCCTTGAAACTTAATGGAAATAAAAACGCCACCCAATCGGGTGACGCGCTGCTTCAACATATCCCACGACATCATCATAACCTTGTCCAAAACAAAACAATCTGTCATCTTTCTGCCGCAAAGTGGCTATTTGTTCCTTGCTTTACCAACGGATTTCCCCGTTTCTTTCATCGTTGATCCGAGATTGTTGCATTATTGTTAAGTGCACTTAATAGAGCAAGATTATCATATGGAGGGCCACTTGTTGTACCAACAAGCAACACAATATCAAATTCGTTCGGCGGGGTTCCCCATGAGTTTCCTAAGAAGGTTGTAAATGCACGATCTACTAAAAATCCTCCTTTTGTGTTGTAAACAACATTATTGTTAATGGAGCCTGTCACATTCGGGTTAATATACATTCCTGTCCTTAACGAATAGAACGTATTATTCATGACCGAAATAGCAAGTCCTCCTTGAGATACAACGGCTCTGTTTACAACCCAGTCGCTCATGGGCAATGGCTGAGGTGGTCCGTAAATGGTATTATTGATGATCGTCGTGTTATTCCCGCCAATTTGGATAAATTCTTTTTGATAAGGAATATCGCTTGTCATCGTTAAACCATCGATTGTCGTATTCGGCGCAGTAATTCGCATGGCAATTATATCCGCTTGCAACAATAGAAGGGTGCCTGGTTGACCTTTTAAAGTAATTCCAGCTTTATTGACGACAATTTGTGATGTAATGGGATACGTTCCACTTAAAATATGAACCGTTCCGCCTGGATTTACTGCGGCAATTCCTTGAGGAATGGTTCCAAAAGGATTTGCTCTACTGCCATTTCCACCAACAGCACCAGCTTGAACATAAATATGATCGAAATCAACGACCTGATTGACGGCTTGATTCAAGGAGGCTTGGACACTGGCAACGGAAGGATAACCTGAGGCAGGCCGGTTATTTAGCAATTGTTGAACCACATCGTTTTTCACTGCTTCGGATAGCCTGTTATATTCTGTAAGGTTTAAGCCAAGCAACGGGTTTTCAATGGCCGCCCTCATTTCCGGAACAGTGGTGGCGGCATTGACCACAGCTAAACTGATCACTTGATTGATGGCTTGATTCAGGGCAGCTTGAATACGGGCAACAGAAGGATAACCTGAGGCAGGCCGGTTATTTAGCAATTGTTGGACCACATCGTTTTTCACTGCTTCGGATAGCCTGTTATATTCTGTAAGGTTTAAGCCAAGCAACGGGTTTTCAATGGCCGCCCTCATTTCCGGAACAGTGGTGGCGGCATTGACCACAGCTAAACTGATCACTTGATTGATGGCTTGATTCAGGGCAGCTTGAATACGGGCAACAGAAGGATAACCTGAGGCAGGCCGGTTATTTAGCAATTGTTGGACCACATCGTTTTTCACTGCTTCAGATAACCTGTTATATTCTGTAAGGTTTAAGCCAAGCAACGGGTTTTCAATGGCCGCCCTCATTTCCGGAACAGTGGTGGCAGCATTGACCGCAGCCAACGCCATGTCGGATGGCAGGGGCCCATGCACTCTCACAATTCGCATATTGCTACAACCACATCTTATGCTCACCCGTTGCGCCTTTTTTCGTTCCCCATGTTTTGACAATATCATTTCACCTCCTTTACTCTATTTATATATGAGCGTCATCATACATGAGTGACATGTGAAGAGTTGGCGTTGTATTTTCGACCCTGACGCGGAAGAACATGTTCATCTGCTCATTTTCGTGTGTCAAATCTGTCTCTACGAACAGAACATCGTTTGCGGCGCATCCCCGTAGAAAGGCTTCTTCCGCTGCCTAATCCCCCATTTCTCTGTTTCTCGTTTGTGACTACGAAAAACCCATTTTTAAACGCTCTAGATGCTTGGCTCTCCTATGCGAGGTTGTCAATCAAGCCTGCATGCATCCCGCGGCTGGTAAAAGACACCGATTCATCTCCCGCTTACGCATGGGTATGAGACTTCTCGGTTCAGGAGAAAAAAATGACCGCTGACACCCACTCCATGTGACTCAAAACATTGAGGATGAGACACTGAAGTGGGATCAGCGGCACTTGAAAAAAAATGATGGGTGCAGCGCTTCGTTTGAACGCTGCACCCTTGATATGATCAAGATTATCCAATGCTTCCTTCCATTTCAAACTT
>NZ_AYKT01000018.1 GCF_000496575.1 Geobacillus thermodenitrificans subsp. thermodenitrificans DSM 465
ACCGGGTGTTCCCGCAGGCAGAAACGAGAGAACGGACGCGGGAGTACGCGCGCAAGCTTGTCAACAGCGCAACGTATGCGATTTCGAACATCAAGCTGTCGATCATGAACGGGAAAGAAATGCCGCTGAACGTGGCGATCCGCTATGAAGGCGAGCTGCAAAACTTGTTGTTCCGTTCGGAAGACGCCAAAGAAGGATTGAGTGCATTTTTGGAAAAACGCCAACCGAATTGGAAAGGAGTTTAAGCGACACTGTTATGAAGCCCTTGAAATGGGAAGCCGGTTCATCCATTTCCAAGGGCTTCCTCATGCATATTTATCAAGCAGTCCAATTTTTATAGAAATGGGATGGTGAGCGATGGAATTGCGCGGGTTCGGAAGGCTGTACAACGCGGCAGGGCTGTTCATTGATCATCATGTTCACAGCGGATTAGGAGATAAAACGGCGATTTATTACCGCGACGAGCAAATTTCGTACCGAACTTTGCAAGAAAAAGTGAACCAGGCCGGCAACATGCTGCGGGAGCTTGGCTATAAGCTTGAAGACCGGCTGATTATGGTTTGTCATGATACGCCGGAGTTTATTTACACGTTTTTCGGCGCCATTAAAATTGGGGCGGTGCCGATCCCGGTCAATACGATGATGCAGTCGTCGGATTATGAATACTTTTTAAACAACAGCCGGGCGAAAGGGTTGGTCATTCACGAAGACTTATGGGAACAACTCGAGCCGGCTCGAGAGCGGTTTGCTTTTTTGGAGCATGTGATTGTCATTTATGAAAGCGCCAACAAAGTGTTGGAAGGAACACTCTCGTACCATCAATTGATTCAACGTGCCGCTAAAGAGCTTACCGCAGCTCCGACGAATAAGGATGACGCCGCGTTTTGGCTGTTCAGTTCAGGAAGCACCGGAGAGCCAAAAGGGGTCATTCATTTGCAGCACGATATGGAGTATGCATTAAACACATACGCCAAACAAGTGCTGGAAATGAACGAACATGACCGTTGCCTTTCTGCATCCAAGCTGTATTTTGCCTATGGTCTTGGCGGGGGGATGTATTTTCCGCTCGGCAGTGGCGCCTCGACCGTACTCATCAAAGAACGTCCGTTGCCGGAAACAATGTTTCAGGCCATTGAAACGTACAAGCCCACGATCTTTTTCGGCGTGCCGACGTTGTATGGCGCCATGATTGATTATGTGGAAAAAACAGGCCGGCGATTTGATGTTCGTTCATTGCGCGTTTGCGTGTCTGCCGGTGAAGCATTACCTCCTTCTTTTTATTATAAATGGAAAAAGTTATTTGGCGTTGACATTTTAGATGGCATCGGTTCGACCGAAGCGTTGCACATTTTTATTTCCAACCGCATTGGTGATGTCAAACCAGGCAGTTCCGGAAAAGCGGTGCCAGGTTACGACGTGAAAATCATCGATGGACAAGGAAATGAGCTGCCGCCGAATGAGGTCGGAGACTTAATTATTCGCGGCGACTCGGTCGCTCATGGATATTGGAATCTTCATGAACAAAACAAACAAAAATTCGTCGGTGAATGGCTGTATATTGGGGATAAGTATTACCGTGATGAAGAAGGGTACTACTGGTATTGCGGACGTTCCGATGATATGTTGAAAGTCGGAGGCATTTGGGTTTCCCCGATTGAAATTGAAAACTGCCTGCTGCAGCATGAAGATGTGTTGGAAGTCGCGGTCGTCGGGGTAGACAATGAAAAAGGATTGACCGTTCCGAAGGCGTTTGTCGTTCTGAAAGACGGAGTAACACCATCCGCAAAGAAGGAAGAAGAACTGAAACAGTTTACGAAACAACAGCTAGCCCACTATAAATACCCGCGCATCATCGAATTTATTGACGAACTCCCGAAAACAGCTACAGGAAAAATCCAGCGTTTTAAATTGCGGCAATTGTTGAAGCAACAGAGCATCAATCAATAAGGTGAGAGGAACGATTGACCATGAAACGGAACGAATTTCAGGTTCGTGTGAATTTTGGTGACACGGATGCAGCCGGCATCGTTTATTATCCGAATTACTTTAAATGGTTTGATATTGCCGGTCATCAATTTTTCCGCAGCATCGGACTGTCGCCGGCGAAATTGATGAAAGAACAAAACATCATTCTTCCACTGCTCGATGTCGGCTGTACGTTTGAACGTCCACTATATTACGATGACATTATTACGATTAAAACGACGGTGGAAGAAGTGAGTCGCAAAACGATTAAGCTGCGCCATGAGGTATTCCGCGAAGAAGTAAGAACCGGCCACGGTTTTGAACTAAGAGGCTGGGTGAAAGAGGAAAACGGGCGCATGTTTGCGGTTCCCATTCCGGATGACGTCCGGCAACTGCTTGAAGAAGACGGCATAGGGGAGTGCGCCTACATTAACCCGTTGCTCAATGCCTAATGGGTGCTGAAAGCCAAGTTCGCATCGTTGCGTCTTGGCTTATCGTTGCGATAAGCTGCGAAAGGGGGAGGTTCTTTGATTCGAACAGCGAAGCGAACCGAACTGATTGAAGTGGCACAAGGGCGCCGCCCGGCCGATATCGTCATCAAAGGCGGAACGGTTGTCAACGTCTATTCGGGTGAATTTTTGCGCCAAAACGTCGCTATTTATCATGATGCGATCGCCTATGTTGGGGAAAAGGAAGTCGCGGTCGATGAGCATACGATTGTGATTGATGCAGAAGGGATGTATGTGTCTCCCGGGTTTATTGAGCCGCATGCCCATCCGTGGGTGCTTTACAATCCCGTCAGCATGACCGCCAAAGTACTGCCTCTTGGTACGACAACTACCGTAAATGACAACTTGTTTTTTTACTTGCATTTTGGCGTCGATGGATTTCGACAGCTGATCGAGGATTTGCGGGTTCTGCCCGGTCATTTCTTTTGGCTTGTCCGCCTCGTGTCGCAAGCAGATTTCCCTGGCGAGCGCGACTGGTTTGATCCACGACACATCCAAGAACTGCTGGCAATGGACGAAGTCGTTGGGACGGCCGAAGTGACAAGATGGCCGCTGTTGTATCAAGGTGACCCATTTTTACTCGAAACGATTGAAGCGGCGAAACGCGCCGGAAAGGTCGTTGATGGCCATACAGCCGGCTGTTCGTATGAAAAACTAAACAGCATTGCCGCCAGCGGCGTCAGCGCCTGTCATGAAGCCATCACGGCTGAAGAAGCGCTCCATCGGCTCCGACTCGGCATGTGGACGACGCTTCGCCATAGCTCGCTCCGCCCGGATTTTCCGGAAATTATCCGCTTAATTACCGAGAAAAAAGTGAGCACGCAACGGATTACGATGACTACAGATGGACCGCACCCAGGATTTATTGAGCGGGAAGGGTTTGTCGATGGATTGGTACGGAAGGCTGTGGAACTTGGCGTTCCGCCGATGACAGCCTTGCAAATGGCGACGATCAATGCGGCGACGTATTTGCAGCTAGACGATGAAATCGGCGGCATCGCCCCGGGAAAACTGGCGGACATTCTTCTGCTTCCGGATCTTGTTACTTTCCAACCGTCGCTTGTGATCGCCAAAGGCCGTATCGTCGCCCGTGATGGCAAGCTGCTTGCGCGGTTGCCTGAGATCGATTGGAAGCGATACGTATCGAAAAAACCGTTTTTATTTGCGAAACAACGGCTTGATGACGAGCGTTTATATCGTTATCCGCACTCGGAATCCGATCAGCCGGTGCCGGTTATGTATTTTAAAAGCAATGTCATTACCGAACGGAAAGATGTAGCTCTTCCGTCTGTTGACGGCTATGCAGATCTGTCCCACCATCCGGGGCTGTTGTATGCTGCGCTCATCGACCGCAACGGGCAATGGGTCGCTAAAGCTATTTTGGAGCGGTTTGCCCTCGATATTGATGGCATGGCGTCGACCTACAATACAACTACCGAGCTTCTCGTTATCGGTAAACAACCGGAAGCGATGGCCGCAGCAGCGAAACGGGTGCTCGAAATGGGCGGTGGAATTGTTGTTATCGATGGTGGCCGGCCGGTGGTGGAGATTCCGTTGCCGTTTACCGGCATGATGACAACCGATGATTCGTTTGACACGGCCGTCCGTTTCCATGATGAGCTGCTGTCCGCTCTTCAAGAACGTGGGTTTCCGTTCCATGATATTTTGTATACGTTGTTGTTTTTGACATGCGACTTTTTGCCGGGTCTTCGGTTAATTCCATACGGGTTGTACGACGTCAAACGAAATGAGATTTTGCTGCCGGCTGAAAAGATCGGGGAAAAAGTAGTGAAGTAAGCAACGTCACGTGCGGCCACCACCTCATTGTCGGCTATCGGTTTCATGGGAAAATGGGGCATTTCAATTAGGCGATGACGATGTATAATTAAAAGATGTAAGTGAATGATCATCGCTCATGATTAGATTTGGAGATGAAACCAATGTGGCAATCGATCAACCGCCGTCTTGAGAAAGCGTTGCCGTTTCTTACGCCGGCGAGCGTGGTGGCCGGCATTTGGTTATCGGATGAATTGAGCAGCCATGCCGCGCTTGTGCCGTGGCTGTTTGCGTTTATGACGTTTAGCGGCAGTTTGCGCTTGCGTTTGGCTGAGTTGAAAGAAGTGCTCATCCATCCTGGCCCGATCGTTGCGGCGCTGTGCCTTCTTCACTTCGTCATCCCGCTTTGGGCGTTTGGGCTGGGCCATCTGTTTTTTGGCGGCGACCGGTTAACAGTGATTGGGTTTGTGTTGGCTGCAGCTATTCCAACTGGGGTAACAAGCTTTATTTGGGTATCGCTCGGCCGCGGGAATTTGGCGCTCGCCCTTTCCATCATTTTAATCGATACGTTTTTATCACCCCTCGCTGTGCCGCTGACGTTGTTGCTGCTCGCAGGGAGCGCGGTGGAGATGGATGTTGGACAGATGATGCTCGGCCTGGTTTTCATGATCATTTTGCCCTCTCTAAGCGGCATGCTCGTAGGGGAGCGGCTGTCCGTCCGAGCGAACGAGCGGCTCGCAGCCGTGTTGTCTCCGTTTTCCAAACTGGCGCTTGCGCTTGTCGTCATGATGAACAGCGCGGTCGTTGCCCCGTATTTTGGCCGTGTTGACGTCCGGCTGTTTTTTATGGCATTTCTCGTCTTGGTGATTGCAAGCTCTGGTTATTTTCTTTCTTGGATGGCGGCTCGTTGGCTGAAATTTGCCCCACCGGATATTATTACGTTGACGTTTACCGGGGGGATGCGCAACATTAGCGCCGGTGCCGTGCTTGCTATGACCTATTTTCCGCCACCGGTAAGCGTACCGGTCGTGCTCGGCATGCTGTTCCAGCAAGTGCTCGCGTCCCTATACCACCGCTTATTGAATAAAACATACCATTCACCTATGAAAAGCAAAGCGCCATACGTCGGAAGCGTCCGGTAGGCGGAAAGGACAGGTGGTACGCCAGTCATCGACAGTGCCTAGCGGGAGCGAAGGGAGAAAAAAGCGCCCGTCCTAGTGGATCGGGCGAGTGCGGAGGAAATGCACTTGGAGCGTTGTTGATGTCATGACGCGTGCGGCCAAGGGCAGGAGGCGGCTCGGCTTAACGATTTCGTACAGATTCTTGTTTCGGCGAACGGATGAGGTGGTGGCGAAGAGGGAGATCAAGCTCAACGATCCCTTCAACGACTAAACGGGCGATTTCTTTCGCCCCCCGTTCATGAAAGTGGGTATTGTCTTTGATGCCTTTCGGGTAATTGGGGTGTTCGCCTGGTTTAAGCCATAAAAACCACCGCTTCGTCCGTTCCGGCCCAAGCTGTTCAAACCGCTGTTTGCTTTTTGCCGTCAAATCAATGACCGGAACGTGTTCATTTTTTCCGAGTGCTTTCATGGCAGCAGGGTAAAGTCCGTGGGAATCGAGAGCTCGCCCATCAGCAGAAAAGCGCCGCCGCTCGACGGGAGTAATGAGAACAGGAATCGCCCCTTTGGCGCGGGCGCCGTCAATATACCGTTTTAAGTACGCTTGATAAGAGGTGAACGGTTCGGTATAACGAGCTGGATCGTTCATTTTTTCGTCATTATGGCCAAACTGAATAAACAAATAATCACCTTTTTTGATGTCACGCAAAATGTGGTCGAGCCATCCTTCCTCGGCAAAACTTTTCGCGCTTCGCCCGGAAGCGGCCATGTTTTTGACGATCACGCGATCGTCAAACCAGTCGTCAAGCATCTCCCCCCATCCAGCTCGCGGAGCGCGGGAGCGGGGGGCGGCGGCGACAGTGGAGTCGCCGGCCAAATAGATGACGATGACCGTTTCCCTTCTTGTTTTGGCTGCGTCTCCGACGATTGTTGTCCTCACCATTAGAACGACACCAATGGCGATGATGACGGAGCACAAAAAAGCCGCTTGTTTTCCTTTCAATCAAGTTCCTCCTACTCGACAACAGTCTGCTTGCTGTTCACCGGCGGTTCGTTTCGTTGTTATCGTGGCTTGCGATCCGCTTGTTTATGCGCAGCTGTGCTAGTCAATCCGATGAAATCGTTGATAAAAATTCCAGATGATCGTGAGAAACAAGCCGTACCCGGCGAAAGAATATAAATGACTCCACGCAGCAGAGTGAACGAACAAACCGTACGCTTCCGCTTTCGTTTCGAATGCTGCCATCAGCGCGGCCGACGCAATGATCAATCCAAGGTGGCCGAGATGGCTAAGCCGCTCCATCAGCCAAAGAAACAAGACGGTGCATAGCGGAAGAACGACCATCGTAAAGAAAATATCGATGGAGAAGACGGATGGGAACGGGCGCTTCGGAAAGGCGTACAACCCTTTTCCGGTCAAATACAAATCCAGGTATGTTCCCACCCAAGAGGCAAGCAGCGCCGAGGCGATATAGGCGCGGCGCCTAGCGCGCATGAAAGAAGGCATTTTTGGCGATGATTGCCAGTTCGATTTTTTCAAGTGTTTCACAATACGCATGAACGATCTCCCCATTGATCGGTTGTTCCGTTTTAATGAGATAGCGGACAACGTGCGGGTCTGTAAACCAGTCGCCCGGCTCGGCCACCTCGTGGGCGACGTTTTTCCACGCATGACGAAGCTGCGGGCTGTACAGGCGCGGGGCGCCGGGAACGATTTGGCAGTCGCGGATGCGGCGGCGGTACGGTTCCCTTGGAAACGATTCGCATACATCATTAAATAAATGCGGCCAATAATCTTTGCGTGAGCCGGTGTGTGGTCGGTTGACAGCCCAGCGCACCGTATTTTTTAGCGTTTCTTCATTATCAAACAAAATCGAGTATAGCCGTTTACCGAGCAAAATGCGTTCATGGAGCGATTCAAACTGATGGAGCGTTTCGCCGATCAGGGCGGTGCCGCCTTGGCCGTCGTCATACGGGAACAAGATGTGACTGAAATGGAGCAGCTCTTGCAGTTTAAACTTGAGTGTCTGAAAGACTGTTTGCTGAAATACAGGATGTTGAATGACTCGTTGTTCCAAATAGCTTTGTTCGTTAATCACCAGGGCGATTGCCAGCACGTATGGATCGCCGCGCTGCCAAAAATGGTTCCATATCGTTTCCATGAACGTTGAAACGCCAATATACGGCAATAAATAGAAGAGCGGCCGGTCTTGCTTTTGGCTCTCTTCGTATAACAAAAATTGTGGATAAATATCTTGGAAAATAAGCCAGTTGCCGCGCTCCAAAAAGGAAAAAAATGATCGCTGCTCGTCTTCAGAAAGCAGCCGCATGAGCAGCTCCCCTTTTAAGTCAGTCATATTCCAACCACCGTTGCGCGACACCATATGTCCTAAAAACGCCCAATGAATTTCGCGATGGCGCAAGTAAAAATCAAGATACGCCGCCGTCCGGGTCACATTGTTTTCGTTGTGTTCTGCGGTCACCGCCCGAATGCGGCTGATTAACTGCCGTTCTTTGGCAGTTAAGTCGCGTTCGGATACAGTCTCTTGTCCTTTCTTTCGTTTTTTCTTTAATTCCTGATAGACGTCAACAAGGGAAAGGGGAAGGGATGACGTTTTCGGTCTCAGGCAGCGCATAGCGATCCCCCTTTCAGTGCATCGACGGCCCACCAGACGAATAAATATAGAAGGAAACGGAGTTTCGTGAAAAAGGAAGGCGATGCACGGTGGCCGGTGAACGAAGTGCGTTGATTACCGCGCTCAAACGGTCGCAAGCGGCTGACGGATCGTGGCGATTTCCGTTTGAAACAGGCATTTCGACAGACGCTTATATGATCATTTTATTGCGGACGCTTGACATAAATGATGAACCGTTGATTCAGGCGCTCGTCGAGCGGATTGAGAGCCGGCAGGAGGCAAATGGGGCATGGAAGCTGTTTGCGGATGAAGGTGACGGCAACGTAACCGCCACAGTGGAAGCGTACTATGCGCTGCTTTACTCCGGCTATCGCCAGCCAACCGATCGGCATATGCAAAAAGCGAAAAGGCGAATTTTAGACATGGGTGGCCTCGACCGCATCCACTTGTTTACAAAGGTTATGCTCGCGTTGACCGGGCAGTACCCGTGGCCAGGCCGTTTCCCGCTGCCGCTTGAATTTTTCTTGCTTCCGCCGTCATTTCCACTCAATATGTATGATCTATCTGTCTACGGAAGAGCGAATATGATCCCGCTTTTGATCGCGGCCGACAGCCGCTACAGCCGGAAAACGGACAAAAGTCCGGATCTTTCTGATTTGTTTGCCTCCCGCGGTGATTGGGGGATGCCGGAAAGTCGATCGCTGCTAACGTACGTCAAGCGGTCGCTCATCGGGCTTCCAGCCCAGCTTCATCAAGCTGCCAAACAGCGT
This sequence comes from Geobacillus thermodenitrificans subsp. thermodenitrificans DSM 465, assembly GCF_000496575.1. Taxonomy (GTDB): domain Bacteria; phylum Bacillota; class Bacilli; order Bacillales; family Anoxybacillaceae; genus Geobacillus; species Geobacillus thermodenitrificans. The sequence continues at coordinate 8,775 of NZ_AYKT01000018.1, forward strand.
GCGGTTCGTTATCTGTTCGAGCATATCGAACCGGACGGAACGCTGTATAGCTATTTCAGTTCAACTTTTTTATTCATTTTTGCGCTGCTTGCGCTCGGCTATCGGAACGACGATCCGCGCATTAGGCAGGCTGTCCGCGGGTTGCGCTCATTGCGTACAACGATCGATGGACATGTGCATCTGCAATATACGACTGCTTCGGTTTGGAATACGGCGTTAGCGAGCTATACGTTGCAAGAAGCAGGCGTGCCGATGACCGACCGGGCGATCGAAAAGGCGAACCGTTATTTGTTGTCACGCCAGCACGTCCGCTATGGCGACTGGGCGGTGCATAACCCGTACAGCACACCAGGCGGCTGGGGGTTTTCCGATGTCAATACAATGAATCCAGATGTCGACGATACGACCGCCGCATTGCGTGCCATCCGTCAGGCGGCAGCGAAAGAGACGGCGTTTCGCCATGCGTGGGACCGAGCTAACCAATGGCTGTTTTCGATGCAAAATGATGACGGGGGCTTTGCGGCGTTTGAAAAAAACGTGAGCTCCCGCTTTTGGCGCTATTTGCCGATCGAAGGGGCGGAGTTTTTGCTGATGGATCCGTCAACAGCCGACCTAACCGGGCGGACGCTCGAATATTTCGGGACATTTGCTGGCTTAACGAAAGACCAGCGCGCCGTCTCTCGCGCTGTCGACTGGCTGCTGAGCCATCAAGAAAGAAACGGCTCGTGGTACGGCCGCTGGGGAATTTGCTATATATATGGAACATGGGCGGCCATCACCGGGCTTACAGCCGTTGGCGTCCCGGCTCACCATCCCGCCCTGCAAAAAGCTGTCCGCTGGTTGTTAAGCATCCAAAACGATGACGGCGGCTGGGGAGAATCGTGCAAAAGCGACGGAGCGAAAACGTACGTGCCGCTTGGCGACAGCACGCCAGTTCATACCGCTTGGGCGCTTGATGCCTTAGTCGCCGCTGCTGAGCGTCCAACCCCGGAAATGAAAGCCGGCTTTCGCGCCTTATTTCGTTTGCTTCATCATCCGGACTGGACGGCTTCCTATCCGGTCGGGCAAGGAATGGCCGGCGCCTTTTACATCCACTACCATAGCTATCGTTACATTTTCCCGCTGTTAGCGCTGGCTCATTACGAGCAAAAGTTCGGGCCGCTTGACGATTAACCGTGCACCTGCCGTTTGTCTTTTTGGCTACATTAACAAAAAAGCAACAGAGGCAAACGACGGCATGGCGAAAATCAAGCGGCACTTGATTACCGGTACCTACGCTGAACAAAGTACCTCCTTTTCCATGCAGCGGTTCAAATGTTCCCGATCGAGTTCACGATCTGGCGAAGCGAGCTTGAGCAGCTGGAAGAATACCGACGGCGCCATGGAACTGAACAGGAAGGGCAGGTCGTTGTGCTTGTACGGTCAAGTGCCGGTCTGGCTGTCAGCTGACGAAATGGGACAATGTCTTATCGATTTGGAAGTCATCCGTTCCCCATGGCTGCGTCATCAAATCGAAACATAAACAGCTGCCTGAAGGAAACGAGAGGTTCAATCACCGGGATCGCTAGCTATTTCCCACGATGTGCTCCTGTTGCTTAGGATACTGTGAGAGGGGGAGAGGGCTTTTTTAACTGGGGAAAGGATGATTCCACCCGCCCGAGATGACGCGCCCCGTTTCACGTGTGAAACGTCTCTGTTCTATGCCAGCCGCAGCCGTCTGATGGTATAATAGAGGCAAAACTGATGGAAATAGACTGAGAACCGTCCGGGAATCCAAACGAGCGGTATACGTATTAAGAGAATGTCAACTGGGATGATGGAGTGCTCTTGTCGCGTGGTACCGATTTCTTTGTTTATCCATCAGCCCATCGCAGGTGAATAGGATGTCACCTTGCGATCGCTGATTTGCCGGTTTCGCAGATCGGCATATTTCAACATATAGAGAGCGAGGGAGAAAGGTGCGGTTACCGGAAACGGAAGTGCAAGCGCTGCTCGCGAAAGTCGATGGCTGGAAGCTCACTGACGAGCGGTGGATCGTGAAAAAATACCGTTTTCAAGACTATTTGCAAGGAATCGAGTTCGTCCGTCAAATCGCTTTGATTTCCGAAAACGCGAACCACCATCCGTTCATTTCGATCGACTACAAGCTCATCACAGTAAAACTGTCATCATGGCGGGCGAAAGGGTTGACGAAGCTTGATTTTGACTTGGCCCAACAATACGATGACGTGTATAAACAAATAAAGCAGGGGGATGGGGAATGATGGAAAATCGCACAGCCCTCATCACTGGGGCAGCGCGGGGAATTGGTTATGAAGTGGCGAAAGCGTTGGCAACAAACGGCGCAAAAGTGGTGCTTGCCGACTTGAGGCAGGACGAGGTAGGACAGGCTGCTGAATCGTTGCGGCAACTAGGTTGCGAAGCCGTTGGTGTCAAATGTGATGTGACGGTGGAAGAAGAGGTGAAGCAAGCCATCCATGAAGCGGTCAAACGATGGGGACATCTCGATATTGTCGTGAACAATGCTGGTTTGCAATATGTCGCCAATATCGAAGACTTTCCGACCGAGAAGTTTGAGCAGTTGATCCGCGTCATGCTCATCGGCCCGTTTTTGGCGATCAAGCACGCGTTTCCGCTCATGAAGGAGCAGCGCTACGGCCGCATCATCAACATGGCGTCGATCAACGGATTGATCGGGTTTGCTGGAAAAGCAGCTTACAACAGCGCAAAACATGGAGTGATCGGCTTAACGAAAGTGGCGGCGCTAGAAGGGGCACCGTACGGCATTACGGTGAACGCACTTTGTCCGGGCTATGTCGATACGGAACTCGTCCGTAACCAACTTACCGATTTGGCGGCGACAAGAAAGGTGCCGCTTGAGAAAGTGCTTGAGGAAGTGATTTATCCGCTTGTGCCGCAGCGGCGGCTCTTGTCCGTTGAAGAAGTCGCCCATTACGTTCTCTTTTTGGCGGGCGAACAAGCGAAAGGCGTCACTGGACAGGCCGTCGTGATTGATGGTGGATATACGGCGCAATGAAGCGGAACAAAATGTACAATGGCGAAGCTGTTTGATCATAGCAAGAAAAGGTGTCCCGTTGTTGTTTCGGGACACCTTTCTTCGATTTGGCTGTTCAGCTGAGAGCAAACTCAAAACTAGCGGCAAGGTTCACTTCTTTCCCGACGAGGAATCCGCCGGTTTCGAGCGCGACGTTCCATACTAATCCGTAATCTTCGCGATTGATTTTTCCTTCGACGTCAAAACCGGCAGTGATGCCACCAGTGAGCGGGTTTTTCACTTGACCGTTGTATTCGACTTTGAACGTTTCCGTTCTCGTCACGCCGCGAATCGTCAGCTGTCCGGTCACTTCATATTCCGTGTCGGACAGTTTGCGCACCGAATCGCTGACGAAGGTGATCGTCGGATGGTTCTCGACATCGAAAAAGTCAGCCGAACGGAGATGATTGTCACGGTCGGCATTTTTTGTATCAATCGAAGCAGCGTCGACCGTTACCTTTACTTTCAGTGACTCGAGCTCGTTGATATCTCCTTGCACATCGATGTCAAAGTTGGTGAATTCCCCTTTTGCTTTGGAAATCATCATATGTCGGACTTGGAAAGTGACCGAGCTGTGCGCTTTGTCAAGTTGAAATGTCGTCATCGTTCTCCCCCTCTTGTTATCGTTATCATCACATCATTATCATAGCAAATATATATCTCGAATTCAAACATTTTTTTGTTCGAGTATTTATTTTTCTAAATAGTTGGCGACCTTATACGGTGCTTTTTATGTTTGCGAGAAATAAGAAAAAGCCGGCACGTGGAGAACAAGAGTTATCCATGATAAGATGAGAATAAAAATGGCTAGCGGGAAAGGAGAAAACGATGAACGAAATCAGTATTTTAGCGAAAATTGAGCAGCAATTGGAACGGTTTTCGCCGGCGGAAAAAAAGGTTGCCCTCTATGTCCTCGACTATGCTGAGCTCGTGCCGAATATGACGACAAAAGAATTGGCGCAGGCGGCTGATACAAGCGAGGCGAGCGTCACCCGCTTTTGCAAGGCGGTCGGTATCGGCAGTTTTCCAGGACTGAAGTTGGCACTTGTCCGCGAGTTGACGATGGCGGATATGAACATTAATGATTTTTCCATCATTGACAAACCGAATGCGCCGTATGAGCTGTTTATGAAAGTGACCTATGTGAATAAGGCGGCCATTGAGGCGACAACGACAACACTCGATAAGCGCGAGTTGGAAAAAGCTGCTGAGGCGATGATGAAAGCCGAGAGGGTGGTGTTTTATGGAGTCGGCGGTTCTGCAGCTGCAGCGGTGGACGCTAGTTATAAGTTTACGAAGCTTGGCTACATGGCGGCAACGTCGCCTGATTTTCATACGATGCTGCCACTGGTGGCCCATTTGAAAGAAGGAGATGTGTTCGTGGCCATATCGACGTCAGGGCGGACGAAAGATGTATTGGAGATCGCCCGGTTTGCAAAAAAGCAACAGGCGACGGTCATTGCCATTACAAAGCTTGATCCGGCCTCGCCGTTATATAAGGAAGCGGATATTCGGCTTGCGCTGCCGGATGTCGAGCAAGACCATCGCATCGGCAGTATGGCATCGAGAATGGTGCAGCTCAACGTGATCGATGCGCTCTATTTAATCATGTTCCATCGTGTGGGGAGCCGAGTCATTGAACGATTTCACCAGACAAGAGAAGAAGTGGTGCGGTTGCGAAGGTAAAGCGGGCTTGAGGCGAGCCCGCTTTTTTTGTAGGAATGTTTCAAATGAAAAAAGAATAGATTGATATTTTATTTCATAAATTTATAATATAATTATGAAACATAATTTCGTTAAAGAGGTGACCAGATTGCTTGAGCATCTTGCGACAGAACAACGAAATGAAAAGACGAAACATTTGGATGGAATGACGACAAGAGAAATTTTACACGTCATGAACGAGGAAGACCGAGCCGCGGTCATCGCGGTATCCAAGCAGCTTGATTGTATTGAAAAAATCGTTCATCTTGTCATCGCCGCATTTCGGCGTGGGGGGCGATTGATTTATGTTGGGGCGGGTACGAGCGGCCGGCTCGGATTGCTTGATGCGGTAGAATGCCCACCAACGTTTGGAACCGAACCGTCCATGGTGCAGGCGATTCTTGCCGGAGGATTGAAAGCGATTTCGGAGGCCGTGGAAGGAGCCGAAGATGATGAAGAGGCCGCTGTTCGCGATCTGCAGGCAGTGGGCTTGACGAAAAACGATGTCGTTATTGGCATTGCAGCGAGCGGCCGAACGCCATATGTAGTCAGCGCACTTCGCTATGCCAAACAAATCGGTGCGGCGACAGGAAGCATTGCCTGCAATAAAGGAGCCGTCATTAGCCAGTATGCCGATGCGGCGGTGGAAATTGAAACAGGACCGGAAGTGCTGGCTGGTTCAACGAGGTTAAAAGCTGGGACAGCCCAAAAAATGGTACTCAACATGATTTCTACTGCATCGATGGTCGGTATTGGCAAAGTGTATGGAAACTGGATGGTCGATGTACAGGCGACAAACGAAAAGTTAAAAGAGCGGGCAAAGCGCATTTTAATAGAGGCGACAGGAGTCAGCGCCGAAGAAGCGTCCCGCTATTATGAACAAGCAAAAGGGGAGGTGAAAACAGCGATCGTTATGATTTTGCGCCAATGCGGTTATGAAGAAGCAAAAGAACGACTGCAGCAAGCCGAAGGGTTTGTACGTAAAGCGCTTGAATAACGAATAAGGGGGAGAGAAATATCATGACTCGAGAACAACAAATAGCAGCATCGATACTTCAGTATGTTGGGGGGAAAGAAAACATCACCCGCGTTGCCCATTGCATGACGCGGGTGCGTGTATCGTTGCGCGATCCGGGCAAAGCGAACATTGACTCCTTAAAACAGATCGAAGGGGTCATGGGAGTCATTGAGGATGAGACGTTGCAAATCGTCGTGGGCCCGGGCGTTGTCAATAAAGTAGCGGCTGCGTTATGCGAGCTTACCGGTTTAGAACTTGGAGAAGTGATTGAAGATGGAATCGAGGACATCGCGGAGCGGACAAAAGCGGAAGTCAAAGCGCGTCAGCAAACGCCGCTAAAGCGATTGCTTCGCAAAATCGGCAGCATCTTCATCCCTCTTATTCCTGGGCTGGTTGCATCGGGGATTATTAACGGAATTGCCAACTTTGCGAAAAACGCCGGCGTTGATCCGCAGACGACGTGGCTGCAACTGTTGCTTTTGATAGGCGGCGGAATTTTTGCTTCGCTTGGTGTGTTAGTGGGATATAATACAGCGAAAGAGTTTGGCGGCACTCCTGTATTAGGGGCGATTGCTGGTATTCTCGTATTCAACCCAGCGATGGGCGATATAAAATTATTTGGGGAAGCGCTTACGCCTGGAAGGGGAGGACTGTTTGCGGTCTTGCTTGCCGCCTGGCTCATGGCGGTAGTCGAAAAACGGGTGCGTTCGTTTGTGCCAAATGCGGTCGATATTATCGTCACACCGCTCATTACCGTATTAATCGTCTGTCTATTTACCTTGATCGCTGTACAGCCGCTTGCCGGTTGGTTGTCGTTAGCGATTACCAGCGGGCTGAAAGCAGTGCTCGATATCGGTGGAGTAGTCGCTGGGGCTGTGTTGGCCGGAACGTTTTTGCCGCTTGTGATGGTCGGACTGCATCACGGATTAACCCCTATTCACATGGAATTGATTCAAAAATTGGGCTCGACACCGCTACTGCCGGTATTGGCGATGGCTGGAGCCGGTCAAGTTGGAGCGGCGATTGCCGTGTACGTCAAAACAAAAAATAAACGGCTTCGTAACATTATCAAAGGGGCGTTGCCGGTCGGATTTTTAGGTATTGGGGAGCCGCTATTGTACGGGGTAACATTACCGCTTGGGCGGCCGTTTGTTACCGCGTGCCTTGGGGCGGCGGTCGGTGGTGCATTTCAAGCAGTGATGAAAACGGCGGCGCTTGGCATCGGCGTATCCGGGCTGTCACTGATTCCGCTCATTGCTGATACAAAGTATGTGATTTATTTCATCGGACTCGTCATTTCATACACGTTTGGCTTCCTATTTACGTATTGGTTCGGGTTTAAAGAAGAAATGGCACATATTTAATGGGGGATGGCGATGCTTTCCTTTTCTTTCTACCTTTTTCAGCCGCTCGAGCAAATCGAAGAAACATTTCAGCTTGCAGCGCGGCTTGGGGCGAAACAGTTGTTCACTTCGTTGCATGTTTCAAAAGGCCAAGAGCTTGAGGAGCAAAGAAAGCTTGATCGCATTGGCCAGTTCGCTTCCTGCTATGGAATCGGTGTCGTGGCCGATGTCACCCCCACTGTCCTGTCACGTCTGTCAGCTGATGCCGACATTGCGGCGGTGCTCAGGCGTTGGGGAATCGTCGGGCTGCGGCTGGATGACGGTTTTTCTATGAAAGAAGCCGCTTCGTTATCCAAGCAAGTGAAAGTCGTGCTGAACGCCAGCACGATGACAGAGTGGGAATGTAAAGAGCTTGCTTCTTATCAAGCAGACAAATCCAATGTGGAAGCGTGGCATAATTTTTATCCTCGTCCGGAAACAGGGCTGGGAGGAGAGACGGTGTTGGCGCAAAATCAACGGTTGCGCCGGTATGGCATTGAGGAGATTGGCGCGTTTATTCCCGGTGATGCCAAAAAGCGCGGACCGCTTTATGAAGGGTTGCCAACGTTAGAAGCTCACCGGGAAGCTGATCCCGTCTACGCCTATATCGAGCTTGTGGAAACCTATGGGATAAAGAAGGTGTTTATCGGCGACCTCGCCGTATCGGATGGGGTGCTTAGGCGCATGGATTGGGTGCGGTCCGGCGTTATCCCCATCCGCTACCGGCCGATCGTACGAGCGGAGTGGTTGTCTGTTGTCGAGACGGTGCATACAAATCGGCGCGATGCTGCCCGCGATGTGATCCGCTCCGCTGAATCGCGCCGCTCCCTTGTTTGGACGAAAGAAGCGCTGCAGCCTATCCCCGCCGCGCCTCGCCGAACAGGCAGCATCACGATTGACAATGAACGGTATGGCCGTTACGCCGGCGAACTGCAAATTACTTTGGTCGATCTCCCGGCTGACGATAGAGTCAATGTCATCGGTCAGGTGATCGAGGAAGATATGCCGTTGCTTCGATACATTCACGGCGGCCGACGGTTTTGTCTCATTCGTTGCTAGTAGGAGACACCGTCGGCCGCTGGCACGGTGAGAGAAAACGATGATACCACTGTTGAAGACGGTGTCATCATCAGTTAGACGCGTTTCCGTTCGAGAAAAAAGTCATGAAAAACCTCCGTACATTCATGAGGCATTCTGTCTCTCTATATATTCATTGGAGCTTTTTCATGTACTGACGGATATCCGCAAAATCGAACGACCTTGACGCGAAGTGCTCACATGTCAGGTTACTATCATCGGTGAGGCCGAGGGAAGAGAGGGGGAAACGTCTGCAAGATGAGCCCACGGGATGTGCTGTTCCATTCATTGTGCTTCTTTGCTCGTTTCCGTAGGCGGCCGGAGGATGCAGCGTCAGTTTCCCTTTCATTGATCATTTTGAATAGTCAGGCAAATTCCTTTGCAAAGAAACAGCTGAGGATTATAATGAGAGAGTAATCTGTTTGGCATTGATTGCATTAAAGGGGAGGAGAAGGAAAATGAAGTACCGAAAACTCGGCCGCACCGGGCTCAAAGTGAGTGAAATCAGTTTAGGCAGCTGGCTTACATATGGCAACTCGGTGGAAAAAGAAACGGCGGTCCGCGTCATTGACAAAGCGTATGAGCTTGGGATTAACTCGTTTGACACGGCGAATGTGTATGCACGCGGGGAAGCGGAAAAGATTGTCGGCGAGGCGCTGCGCAAATATCCGCGTGAGTCGTACGTCATCGCGACGAAAGTGTTTTGGCCGATGGGCGACGGACCGAATGACCGCGGCTTGTCGCGCAAACATGTGTTTGAGCAGCTTCATGCGAGCTTAAAACGGCTGCAGCTTGATTACGTGGATATTTACTACTGCCATCGTTATGACAAAGAGACGCCGGTCGATGAAACGCTGCGCACGATCGATGATCTCGTCCGCCAAGGGAAAGTGCTTTATGTCGGCGTCAGCGAATGGACAGCTCAGCAAATTCAAGAAGCGCTCGGCGTAGCCGATCACTACTTGCTTGACCGGATCGTTGTCAATCAGCCACAGTACAACATGCTCCATCGGTACATCGAAAAAGAAGTCATCCCGGTATGTGAACAAAACGGCATCAGCCAAATCGTCTTCTCACCGCTTGCGCAAGGGGTGTTGACCGGCAAATACAAGCGAGGACAAGCGTTGCCGGCTGACAGCCGCGCCGCCGATCCGAAAGCAAACACGTTTATCCAAGGATTCTTGAATGACGAAGTGTTAATAAAAGTAGAACAGCTGGAAAAAGTCGCTGCTGAGCTCGGCATTACGTTATCGCAGCTTGCTCTCGCTTGGGTGTTGCGCCAACCGAACGTTGCCAGCGCCTTAATCGGCGCCAGCCGTCCGGAACAAGTGGAAGAAAACGTCAAGGCGGTCGATGTGGTGCTTAGCGAAGAGGTGCTTGAGAAAATCGAGGGGATTTTGGCGTAAAAAGGCACTATAAGAAAAGATTGAGACCATCCTTTCGAAGACCAGAGGGTATTCGGGAGGATGGCATTTTTTATAAATATATGAAAAAGTATGTTGAAAAGCAGGGTTGCATCTTTTCTAGGTTTCTCGTAATAAGCTTCGAATAAGGATTATAACCTAACGTTATATATAAAAGTTGAGTGAAAAAAAAACTCATTCTATCTGTTGACTATTTAGAAAATTTGAATTAATATAAAAACAACGGTTGAATTGTATTACATTAAAAAATATAGTTTTATAATATAAAACTATATTTTTTTATATCTTTTTCAAAACCATGTTTTACTATATAAAACTACTGAAATGTTTATGTCCATCCGAATAGTTCCCTTTCTATGTGCTATGGAGTCATAAAAAGTATATTTTGAAAGCGCTTAAAAATTTGCCGTGGGTTGTCTTTTCAATCTTAATATAAAAACAAGTTAGAAAGGGGTTGATAGTTAGTGAAGAGGAGGGCAATTCTCTTTCTATTTTTTACTGTACTGCTTTTGCTGCTTTCAGGTTGTGGAAGCTCAGAAACCACAAAATCGACAGCCGGAAACGGACGATCAGGTGGAGCCAAAGTGATTAAAGTAGCCAACTATTTTGCTGAAAATCACCCGCAAAATGTCGCCTTGCGTGAAAAGTTTAAAAAAATAGTTGAGGAAAAATCTAGAGGAAGTCTCAAAGTGGAGATTTACCCTAACAGTGCGTTAGGGGCAGAGCAGGAGTTCTACAATGGTGTTCGCAACGGCACAATTGAAATGGGGATTCCGGGATTGATTATGCAAAATGATATCGCGAAAATGGGAGTTCCAGAATGGCCATTTTTATTCAAAGATTTTGAACATGTAAAGAACGTGCTGAACGGCCCGATCGGGGAGGAAATCACCGCAGAACTCGAGACAAAACATGGTGTTGTTCCGTTGGCGTGGAGTGCAAATGGATTTCGCATGTTTTCATCGAATAGAACGATCGACTCAATCAAAGATTTTAAAGGATTACGTCTGCGAATGCCGAACATTCCGAATTATATTACGATCGGGAAACTTCTAGGAGCAAACGTCACCCCGCTACCGATTTCGGAAGTTTTCACCGCCTTAGAGCAAAAGGTAGTAGACGGACAGGATAATCCAATCGCCACATTACGAGCTTCGGGATGGTACGAAGTTCAAACGGATGTATTAGAGTCGAAACATATGTTTAGCCCGAATGTGTATGTGGTCAATAAAAAGTTTTGGGACAGCTTGACTGACGAACAGCGGAAAATCATTCAAGAAGCAGCCAAAGAGGCGGCAGATTATGAATTTGAGTTGATGGAAAAAAGCTACGAAGAAGACAAGAAGTTTTTACAAGAACATGGCATTAAGTTCACCACTCCTGATGATAAGTTTGTAAAACAAATGGAAGAAGCAGTACAGCCGTTGTATGATGAGCTGTTCAAGAAATACGATTGGGCCGAAGACCTGTATAAGAGAATCAAAGCAGAGGCGAAATAAACCAGGCTACAGTTAAAAGGGTGATTAAATTGTTAAGAAGAATCGGGAAAATATTAGATACCACGTTGAATGTATTGATGGCGGTAGCGCTTGCCTTTATGTGTATTTTAGTATTCGGCAACGTTGTGTTGCGGTACGGATTCAACTCCGGTATCACCTGGTCGGAAGAAATGTCTCGCTTCCTTTTTATTTGGCTGTCGTTTTTTGGAGCTATTGGTGCTTTAAAGGATAACAACCATTTGGGCGTCGACATCTTGCTGAAGAAACTACCGCCCCGCGCCAAGCAGGTTGTTTTTATCATCAGCAATGCCATCATCCTTTACGTGCTCTACTTGCTTCTTGACGGAAGCTGGAAAATTACGCTCAGCAGTATCGGAAGCCGGGCTCCGGCGACCGGCTTGCCGATGGCGTTTATTTATGGAACCGGGCTTGTCGTGAGTATTGGCATGGGCATCGTCACTTTGTTTCATATTTATCAGGCGCTGTTTCGTCCCGAAGCGATTGATGAGCTGACGAGAATGAAAGAATCGGAAGAAGAAATCATCGCCGTTGCTCACAGTGAGGCAACAGAGCTGCCACAGGAACGAAAACAGGACGCCGTTGGAGGTGAGAGGTAGATGGCGTTAGTTGTGTTTATCGGATCGCTCCTTGGCGTGATGGCGATCGGGATGCCGATTGCGTTTGCGTTGCTCGTCAGCGGGGTTGCACTCATGTTTTACCTGAATATTTTTGATACACAAATCATCGCCCAAAACTTGATCAGCGGAGCGGACAACTTCCCGCTGATGGCCATTCCATTCTTTATTCTCGCTGGGGAGTTGATGAACGCTGGGGGCATTTCAAAGCGGATCGTCCGCTTTGCCTTGGCGCTTGTCGGCCACATCCGCGGCGGGTTGGGGTATGTTGCCATTATCGCTGGCGTTTTATTTGCCGGCCTGTCTGGTTCCGCGGTAGCTGACACGGCAGCGCTCGGCGCCATTCTCATCCCGATGATGGTCAAGGCTGGATACAATCGCAACCGTTCGACAGGCCTCATTGCCGCCGGGGGCATCATTGCTCCGATCATTCCGCCGAGCATTCCGATGATCCTTTTCGGGGTGACTAGCGGGGTGTCGATTACGAAGCTGTTTATGGCCGGCATCGTCCCAGGCATTTTGCTTGGGATTATCTTGGCGGTTTGCTGGTGGCTGGTGACCCGGAGAGATCAATTGGAAGTGCTTCCACGCCAGTCGGCGAAAGAGATTTGGCAGGCGGCTCGTGAAGCGTTTTGGGCGCTGTTGTTGCCGGTGATTATCGTCGGTGGGCTTCGCGGAGGAGTGTTTACGCCGACAGAGGCTGCGGTAGTAGCCGCTTTTTACGCCCTGTTTGTCGGTTTGTGCATTTACCGGGAACTGAAAATCCGGAATTTGTTCCATGTGCTCGTGGCCGCGTCAAAAACGACGAGCGTCGTCATGTTTTTGGTGGCAGCAGCTATGGTGTCAGCGTGGCTGATCACAGTTGCCAATATTCCGTCCATTGTCACGGATGTGTTGGCGCCGTTTATAGAACATCCGTTGGTGCTTTTGTTAGCCATTAATGCGCTGGTGTTGTTGGTCGGGACGGCGATGGATTTGACGCCGACGGTGCTTATTTTAACTCCGGTGCTTATGCCGATTATCGAAAAAGCAGGGATCGATCCGGTGTATTTCGGGGTGCTGTTTATTCTAAACTGCAGCATCGGGTTGCTCACCCCGCCGGTTGGTACGGTGCTAAACGTCGCCTGCGGAGTCGGGAAAATCGGGATGGAAGACATTCTGAAGGGGATTTGGCCGTTCTTATTAGCGGAAACGCTTTTGCTTCTGTTGCTCATTTTCTTCCCATCGCTCGTCACTGTGCCACTTGAGTGGTTTGCGGGCAATTGATAAATGCCATTTATAACTAGGGGGATTGAAACCGATGAAAAAGAGGAATGTACTTAGAAAGATGATGGCTGGCTGTATGGCCATGGGGTTGCTTTTCTTGACTGCCTGCAGCTCAGGAACGACCCAAGGGAGCGGTACAGACAAGGGGATCCAACAACGGGTAATAAAGGCGGGCATCGGCCTAAACGAAGACCATCCCGAAGGCCAAGGATTGCTTAAGTTCAAAGAGATTGTTGAGCAGAAAAGTGGCGGAAAATTAAAAGTTCAAACATACTTCAGCGCTACTTTGGGCGATGACTTAAAAATGACGGAAGCGCTTCAAGCCGGCACACAAGAAATCACGATCCCGTCTACTTCGCCATTGGTTGGAATTATGAAGGAATTTGGTATTTTTGATTTTCCGTTTCTCTTTAACACACCCGAAGAAGCGGATGCCATTTTGGACGGACCGATAGGCCAAAAACTATTGGAAAAACTGCCTGAATATGGATTGGTAGGACTTGGCTATTGGGAAAACGGATTCCGTCATGTAACGAATAGCAAACGTGCTATCGAGACAGCGGATGACTTTAAAGGATTGAAATTACGGACAATGCAAAACGAAGTGCATATTGATGCGTTTAAAGAACTTGGTGCCAATCCGACGCCAATGCCTTTCTCGGAAGTGTTCACTGCATTGGAAAGCCATACGATTGATGGTCAAGAAAATCCGTTGGCAACGATTAAGTCGAACAAGTTTTACGAAGTGCAAAAACATTTAAGCTTAACCAAACACGTTTATACTCCGTTTGTGTTCCTTGTTAGCAAGAAGTTTTGGGATACGCTGTCGTCTGAGGAACAAAAGATTTTGCAGGAAGCTGCCATCGAAGCAGGGAAATATCAACGGCAGCTAAGCCGGGAAGAGGATCAAAAAGCATTGGATGAGTTGAAAAAGACAGGCGTAAAAATTAATGAAATTAGCGATCAAGAACGTCAAAAAATGGCGGAAATCATTCAACCGGTTGTTGAAACATATGCAAAAAAATTCGGAGACGATCTTGTAAACGAACTATACAACGAGTTGGATAAAATTCGCCAGTAAGCAGTAGTGAAGTTGGTGGTTGTTAGGTCGAGGGGGGGCAATGAGCTGTATTTGCCCTCTCCCTTTCTAAAATGTGCTAAGGATCGAGCGAACAATTCAAAGGTTGAGGGAAGAATAGATGAAAATCATTAATGATATGCTCAAACATATTCCCATTCCTAAAATGGTAAAGGTAAGACAACATTTCTATGCCCCGGAGATTTCCAATGTTCCTGAGGCAGTCCGCCAAAGCATCAAGGAGGCTGACGTCCTCGAGCGGATTTCCCCAGGCGACCAAGTCGCCATCGCTGTCGGAAGCCGCGGGATTGCCGATATACCGACGATTGTCCGGGAAGTCGTGAGCGCAGTCAAGCAGGCGGGCGGCAACCCGTTTATCGTGCCGGCAATGGGGAGCCACGGTGGGGCGACAGCGGAAGGGCAGAAAGAGGTGTTGGCCCATTTAGGGGTGACGGAAGAGTTTGTTAGGGCGCCGATCCGTTCAAATATGGATGTTGTTAAAGTCGGAAGGTTGGAAAATGGACTGCCTGTCTACATAGACAAACTGGCATACGAAGCAGACAAAATTATCGTCGTCAATCGGGTCAAGCCCCATACAGCGTTTCGTGGACCTGTTGAAAGCGGGTTGATGAAGATGATTACGATTGGTCTCGGCAAGCAAAAAGGTGCGGAAGCAGCCCATCAGTATAGTTTCAAATACATGGCACGGCATGTGGTGGATATGGCGAAAATTGTAATACAGAAGGCGCCGATTATTTTTGGCGTTGCAGTGTTAGAGAATGCGTATGACCGTCCCGCCAAAATTGTGACGGTGCCAGCTGAGCAATTTGAAACGGTGGAGCCTGAACTGCTCATTGAGGCCAAATCGCTTATGCCGAGAATTATGTTTAACCCGATTGACGTGCTTGTCGTCGATGAAATCGGAAAAGATATTTCCGGAGACGGAATGGACCCAAACATTACAGGTCGGTATGCGACCCCTTATGCAAGCGGCGGTCCGGACATTGCGCGGATCGTCGTGTTGGGGCTGTCGGAAAAAACAGATGGCAATGCCAACGGAATCGGTCTAGCCGATATTACAACCAAAAAAGTAAAAGAACAGATCATCTGGGAAAAAGGGTATGCAAACGCTCTGACAAGCACGGTCGTCTCCGTCGTCAAATTGCCCATGTTCTTAGACACAGAAGAACTGGCAGTGAAAGCAGCGATTAAAACATGTAATGCCTTTGATATCAAAAAAGTAAGAATGGTCAGGATCAAAAATACATTGGCACTTAGGGAGATTTGGATTTCTGAAAGTCTTTTAGATGAGGCATATCGAACAGAAGGAATTGAGATTTTATCAGCGCCAATGGCGATGGACTTTTCAAATTAAATCATATGGGGCGAGGAGGATTTGAAATGGCGGCGGTTGTTTATCCACGTATTGAAAGCCAGATCAACCCATACCGCGATAATGTTCAAGGGAAGGCGAATGAGCCAATATGTGTAGCCGGATTGCTCGACCGTTCAAAACAAATTTTAGGTTCCGAGTTAAAAGGGATGCAGCCAGACTGGACGTTAGAGGAAATCTACGATCGGCTGCACCACAACGCCCCCCGGATTGCGATCATAGGGGGATCGCCGGACCATCCCGCGCACATCATGGATTTTCAAACGATTGCCCGGGCAGCCATTCGGATTTGGCAAAACGGGGGAGTGCCGTTTCAGTTTTCGACACCGGTCATGTGCGACGGAACGGCGCAGAGCAACCAAGGAATGAGCTATTCGCTGCAAAGTCGCAATGCGGTGGCGCAAATGATCGTGAACCAGTTGGAAGCCCATAGCTACCACGGTGCTTTTGTCATTCAAGGATGCGACAAGCAGCCGCTCGGCGTCGTCAGCGCTTTGGCACATCTTGACCGTGTCCGTCGGGAGCGAGGAGAGGCGCCTTTCTTCGCCACCTTTGCGCCAGCCCATGTATTACAAGGAGGGACGATCCCACCCAAGCTGTATGCCGAACTGGAGGAAGTCGCCCGACGGGCGGAATTAGCCGGGGAAGAAGACATCGCGTATGATTTGCGGGATGCACTGGCATATATTTTACAATGTTCTTCCAACACAGCTTTTCAAGGAGTGCTTGAGCGGGCAAGAGGAAAAGGAATCATTACAAAAGAGCAGCACGAAGACTATGAAAAACGATTGGCTGTAGCGACATGTGACAGCCAGGGCGGCGTTTGCGCCTTTAACGGAACCGGCAACAGCTCTCGGCATTTAATCGCCGGATTAGGCTTGGTCCATCCTGCTTTGGAACTGTTGACGGCCCCGCCGACACAAGAACAGATTAACGCGGCCCTCGACAGCTTTGTCGATTTAATGAATGATCCGGTGTATGGTGTGGCCAATCTTATGGCGGCCAATATTAAAAACGCGATTCGCATTCATAGCGCCACCGGCGGATCAACGAACATTATGATGCATATTGTGGCAGCCATGCTGTATGGGGGATATCGGTTCGATTTGTGGGAGTACGACCGCATCCACCATGAAGTACCGGTTCCTGATTTGTTTGACTACAGTTTAACGGAAGGAAGAGATATTTTCGCGTTGGCGGTTCAATGCTGCAGCGGGAAAATAAGGGGAATGGAAACCGTATTCCATGAATTAATGAGTAATGGGGTGCCGATGGATATCGATGCCCCAACTGTCACCGGGACGACTTGGCGGGAAAGACTCGCCGTCAATCAAGCGCAGTTGTCAGCCGAGAACGTCGAAAACAACCCGATCATTTTGTCTAAGCCGAGACGGCCGTTTAGCGGCGTCGACGTTCTATCAGGGAACTTTTTTGAAAGTGCGGTCGTGAAAATCAGCGGTATGTCGACAAAACAAATTGATGAGTTTGACAAGAAAATTGCCTTTGTCCTGTATTATGAAAACGAGGATGAGGCGAATGAGGGGCTGCTCGACGTTCACTTGCTTGAAAAGTTGAAGCAGAGCCGTTGCTTCCGTCATCAAAGCTTGATCGCTGCATTGAAACATAACGCCCCGCATTGGTTTGAGGAATGGAAACATCGTGAATATGATGATTTGTTTGATGCGATGGTGAAAGAAGGGGCGTTAAAAATCGCAGTAGTCATCGCTGGCCAAGGACCGGAAGCGTTCGGCATGCCAGAAATGTTCACCCCGATGCAGCATATTAATGCGAACCGCCAGTTAAAACGGCTTGCCACTCTGATCAGTGACGGGCGTTACTCCGGTGTCACATATGGGGCGGCTATCGGGCACATGACTCCCGAAGCGATTCGCGGGGGAGGGATTTTGTACTTAAAGACAGGAGATCTCCTATATATTGGCCTTCGCGAACGGAAAATCGAATTCGTCAATGAAGGGGCGTTCCAACATGGGAAACTTGTATTCGAGTTTGAAGGGGTGAAACAGGAAAGAGAAGAAATCGCCAATCAACGCATGGCCAACATGCGTCAACGTCAACGGCGCATTGCAGCAAGCAACCGGCTAATCGGACATACCGACGCTGCCCATGGCGTTGTTCCGCTCCACATTGCCGAAGAGGCGGTATATGATTACAAAAAGGATATCATTCTTCCAACAGTGAAAAAATCATAACGGGTGGACCGAAGTGATTCGAGCTTTTCACCCTCCTGTATTATAATAGAACCAAGGCAAATTCCCTGATTGCATAGTCCGCAAAACTTCTAGAAAAGAGGGTGAAAGCATTGCCATTAATCCAAGCAGTCGATCGAGCTCTTCGTATTTTAGATTTGTTCGACGAGTACGAGACTGAACTCAAAATTACCGATATTAGTGAACGTATGCAGCTTCATAAAAGCACGGTACATTCGTTGCTGAAAACGCTGCAGCACCACCATTATATTGAGCAAAATCCAGAGAACGGAAAATATCGGTTAGGCATGAAGCTGTTTGAGAGAGGAAACTTAGTGATTCGTCATCTCGATATTCGCTCTGTTTCCAAGAAATATTTAATTGACATTTCGATGAAAACAGGGAACACGGTGCATCTTGTTATTCTCGATGGAAAAGAAGGAATTTATATCGACAAGGTAGAGGGAACGTCCGGAACAGTTTTGTACTCAAGAATTGGAAGGAGAGTTCCTATTCACAGCAGTGCGGTAGGAAAGGTGCTGGTGGCCTTCAAAAGTGATAAGGAACTTAAAGAACTTTTAAATGGCTATGTGTATAAGCGCCATACCGCCAATACAATTACTAGTGAAGAGGAATTCCTTAAAGAACTCGAACGAGTTCGGAGCAGCGGCTATGCTTTGGATAGAGAGGAAAATGAACCGGGAATTACTTGTGTCGCTGTTCCGATTCGTGACCATTCGAGGAATGTTATTGCAGCGATCAGCATGTCCCAGCCTTCTGCCAAAGTAAATGATACTGTGCTAAACGAAGAAATTCAGCTGCTGCAAAGGGCAGCGGAACAGATCTCGACAGAAATGGGATATGTCCAACATGGCCATTTGTCTGTGTAATATGGCCATTTCTTTCTAACAAAATGATAAAACAGAGTTTTTTAATATAAAACAAGTAATAAGGGGAGAGGCTTTATGAGAGTGATTCGCTATGTCGAGGATTCGTGTGTTGTATTGGCTGCAGTGACGGATGACAATGCTGTGCATCCGCTTCCGTTTACTGAGTTTATGGATGTGGTTCGTGAGGCAAAGCGTCACCAACTGTCTACGTTCCGCTACATCCAAACGCTCATCAGCGGAAAACGGGGGATTGAAAAAGAGGTGGCTGAGCTGAATTTGCTCGTTCCGGTTGTCGCTCCTGAGGTATGGGCTTCGGGAGTCACCTACGAAAAAAGCCGTGAGGCAAGGAACTATGAAACGTCTGAAAAAACAACCGGACAGGAGACGTGCTACGACCGGGTATACCACGCGGAAAGGCCGGAGATCTTTTTTAAATCCACCGCAGCCCGAACGATTGGCCCGAACGCTCCCATTTATTTGCGAAGTGATTCGAACTGGCAAATTCCTGAGCCCGAGGTAGGGTTGGTGATCACAAGGGAAGGCGAAATTGTCGGGTATACGATCGGAAACGACATGAGCTGCCGGGATATCGAGGGGGAAAACCCGCTGTATTTGCCGCAGGCGAAAATATGGAAACATTCGTGCGCCATTGGACCTGCCATCCGCCTGGCGGAGACGGTAGAAGATCCATACAACCTGCAAATGACTTGCCGGATTTACCGCAACGACCAACTTGTTGTGGAAGAAAGTGCGAATACAAGACAGTTGAAAAGAAGATACGATGAGTTAGTCTCTTTCTTGATTCGCGATAATGAGGTGTTTGATGGCACTGTATTATTAACGGGCACATGCATTGTTCCGCCTAACCAGTTCACCCTCCAAGAAGGGGATCGGATTGAAATTGAGATCCCTGAGATCGGGGTGTTGTCCAATCCAGTTCAATCGTTGGCCCAACAGGCAGTGGCCAACTAAAAATAAACGATAAAAGGAGAAGGGGAGAAGAGAAGATGAAGGTACAAACAGAAATCAAAACGTATTTCAACTACATTAACGGCAATTGGGTCAGTTCAGTGAGCAACAACGTAGAACCGAGCATCAATCCGGCCAATCGCCATGACATCGTCGGATATGTTCAACGCTCGACGTTAGAGGATGTCAACGAGGCGGTAACCGCAGCGAAGCAGGCGCAAACATCATGGTGGAAACGGTCCGGCGTCGAGAGAGGAGAGTATTTGTACAAAGCGGCTCACATTTTAGAACAACGTCTCCAGGACATTGCCGAAACAATGACAAGGGAAATGGGGAAAACGCTTGCGGAAGCGAAAGCGGAGACGATGAGAGGCGTGCATATATTGCGTTACTATGCGGGGGAAGGAGCACGAAAAATCGGTGATGTGATCCCATCAAGCGACAGCGAGGGGCTCCTGTTTACGACCCGTGTTCCGCTCGGAGTTGTTGGGGTCATTTCGCCGTGGAATTTCCCTGTGGCAATTCCGATCTGGAAAATGGCGCCGGCGCTTGTATATGGGAATACCGTCGTGCTCAAACCGGCCAGCGAAACGGCGGTGACGGCGGCGAAAGTGATCGAATGCTTCCATGAGGCAGGTTTCCCAAAAGGGGTCGTTAATATGGTGTGCGGATCCGGATCGGTCGTTGGCCAAGGGATTGCGAACCACCCGGATATTGATGGCGTCACCTTTACCGGCTCGAACACGGTTGGAAAGCAAGTGGGGAGAGCGGCGTTTGAACGTGGGGCCAAATATCAGCTCGAGATGGGCGGAAAGAACCCGGTCATTGTGGCCAAAGATGCTGATTTGGATCTGGCGGTCGAAGGAACGATCAGCGGCGGTTTGCGTTCGACGGGTCAAAAATGTACAGCGACGAGCCGCGTCTTTATTGAACGGGAAGTGTATGAACCGTTTAAAGCAAAACTTCTCGAACGGGTGAAGCAGCTGAAAATTGGAAACGGACTGGACGCTGAAACATGGATGGGGCCGTGCGCGAGCGAATCGCAGTTCCATACGGTTTTGTCCTATATTGAGAAAGGAAAGTCCGAAGGAGCCAAGCTTATTTACGGTGGAAACCGATGCCTCGAAGGAGAACTGGCCAACGGCTTTTTTGTCGAGCCAACGATTTTTGAAGATGTGGATCTTCAGATGACGATTGCCCGCGAAGAAATCTTCGGCCCTGTGCTGGCGTTGATTCAAGTCGACAGTATTGAAGAGGCCATTAAACTGGCGAATGATACAGAGTACGGGTTGAGTGCCTCGATTTACACAAAGAATATTGGGAATGCTTTGGAATTCATCAAGGACATTGAGGCAGGGTTGATCAAAGTGAACGCAGAAACGGCAGGAGTCGAGTTTCAAGCGCCGTTTGGCGGAATGAAGCAATCAAGCTCCCATTCACGGGAACAAGGGCAGGCAGCTATCGAGTTTTTCACATCGATCAAAACAGTATTTGTAAAAGCTTAATTGCGCAGAAAAAATACCTCGATGATGATTTTCATGCGCTTTGGACGATAACAATAGGTGTCCCATTTCCTTGGGGCACCTTCTTGTCAAAAAGTTTAGAGACGGCCACAACAGAAAGGGGGAGAGCAGGTTGGCAGAACATTTATGGCAAAAGCGGGAACAGCTAGTTCATCTTCTCAAGGAGATGGGAAATGTATTGGTTGCTTTTTCCGGCGGGGTAGATAGCACATTTTTATTAGCAATGGCAAAAGAGGCGCTTGGTGATCAAGTGCTGGCTGTGACTGCTGTTTCCGAAACATTTCCGGCTCGTGAAGTACAACATGCGACTAAACTGGCTGAACAAATAGGAGTCAAACATATAAAAATCCAAATTCATGAACTGGAGAACGAGGATTTTGTCAAAAACGACCTCCATCGCTGTTTCCATTGCAAGCACAACTTGTACACTCATTTAGGGGAATTGGCTCGCAAATATGGCCACATGTACACTGTTGTTGATGGTTCCAATATGGATGATTTAGGCGAATACCGCCCAGGACTTCAGGCAGCTAGACAACTCGGAGTGCGGAGTCCGCTTCAAGAAGTGCAGCTTTACAAAAAGGAGATTCGTATTCTATCGAAAGAAATGGAACTGGAAACATGGGATAAACCGTCGTTTGCTTGTTTATCTTCCCGCATCCCTTATGGACAAAAAATTACAAAAGAGAAAATTGAGCAGCTTGATCAATCGGAAGAGTTCCTTTTAAATCTCGGCTTCCGCCAGATTCGTGTCCGCCACCATGGAGAAATAGCAAGAATCGAAGTGTTGCCGGAAGAAATGGAGATGGCGATCAAGTATCATCAGGCGATCTATCATAAACTGAAAGAGTTAGGCTTTTTATATGTAACTCTTGACCTTAGAGGATATAAGTCTGGAAGCATGAATGAGATGCTAGAAAAGGAAATGATGAAATGAGCGAAATTATAAAAGAAACGTTGAACAAGTTAAAAGAAGGAAGCATTTCAGTAGAGGAGGCATATCGAACACTAGCCTCCTATGATCATATCGGATATGCCACTTTAGATATTCAGCGGGAGAGAAGAAAAGGATTTCCGGAGATTATTTTTGGAGAGGGGAAATCAAAGGAACATTTGCTTGGTATTTTTGAACGATTAATGAAATTCCATCAAAAGGTGTTTG
This sequence comes from Geobacillus thermodenitrificans subsp. thermodenitrificans DSM 465, assembly GCF_000496575.1. GTDB lineage: Bacteria > Bacillota > Bacilli > Bacillales > Anoxybacillaceae > Geobacillus > Geobacillus thermodenitrificans. The sequence goes on from NZ_AYKT01000018.1 coordinate 31,057, forward strand.
CTACACGTGTTGATTCAGAAAAAGCATCTTACCTAATGGCTACTCTCAAAGCGCGCTATCCAAAGGAACATTTTCAATACAGAGATGATTGTCATATTTTCTATTGGATTTCCCAGGATTATGTAGAAACAAAAAAACACGGGTATATCGCAGTTGTCAGCGCAGGAACGTCAGATGTTCCTATCGCCGAGGAGGCGGCAGTAACGGCTGAATTATTAGGATGCAAAGTGAAGCGAATATATGATGTAGGCGTTGCGGGTATTCACCGATTACTCGACAACATCGAGATGATTGAGCGTTCGAGTGTCGTCATTGTCGTTGCTGGGATGGAAGGAGCGCTTGCCAGCGTAGTCGGCGGGCTTGTTTCTAAACCAGTCATCGCTGTTCCTACAAGTGTGGGATATGGAGCTAGTTTCCAAGGGCTCTCAGCGTTGCTTACCATGTTGAATTCGTGTGCGAGCGGTGTTTCCGTCGTCAATATTGATAACGGGTTTGGCGCAGGATATTACGCTGCTACGATCATGGCTGTTATTGAGCAGGCTGTCGCCGAGGCCAAAACGTTAGGGAGAGAAGAAAAATGAGGATTTTGTACTTGGACTGTTTTTCCGGAATTAGCGGTGATATGACGGTCGGTGCTCTGGTAGATGCGGGTGTGCCGCCGGAGAAAATTGAGGCGGAACTGAAAAAACTGCCATTGTCAGGCTATCAATTGCGATGGGATAGAGTAGTAAAAAAGGGGATTTATGCTACAAAATTCGAGGTGATGATGCAAGAGAGTGCCATGGATCATCATGACCATGAGAGCCATCACGCCCATAGGCATTATTCTGATATTATCGATATGATTTGCCGCTCGGAGTTAAGTTCGGAAGTCAAAAAAAGAAGCAAACAAATTTTTCATTGCATCGCTGTTGCCGAGGCAAAAATCCATGGCATGCCTGTTGAAAAAGTTCATTTCCACGAGGTGGGGGCTGTTGATTCTATTGTCGACATCGTCGCTACAGCGGTTGCCCTTACGGAACTTAATGTCGATTATATTGTTTCTGCCCCTGTTCCGCTAGGATGTGGGTCGATTTGCTGTGCACATGGTACATATCCCGTTCCAGCCCCGGCAACGTTAGAAATTCTTCAAGGCGTGCCCATCCGATCTAGCCACTTGTCGTTTGAGTTAACAACCCCGACCGGAGCTGGGATTATCAAAAGCCAAGTGAACTCATACGGGCCTCTTCCTTCGATGAAAGTATCAGCAATTGGATATGGCGCTGGGGCGCGCGACTTGCCCGATCAACCCAATGTGCTGCGAGTAGTAATCGGAGAGGGGGCTCATGCACGAGCGGATAGTCTGTCATCATCCCATTTAGAAGAAGAGACCGTTTATATTCTTGAGTGCCAGCTCGACGATATGCCGGGAGAAGCGCTTGGATATGTGATGGATCGACTTTTTCAAAAGGGAGCACTCGATGTATATTATACTCCTGTTTTTATGAAGAAAAACCGTCCTGGCGTTCTGTTAACGGTTTTGGCTTCAGCACCTCATGTAGAACAGTGTGAGCAATTTGTGCTGAAAGAGACAACGACTCTTGGCATTCGAAAGGATATTTGGATGCGCAAGGTTTTAGAGAGAGAGGTCGTGTCTGTTGCTACATCGTATGGGAATATTCGCGTTAAACAGGCCATTCATCAAGGAAAGGTGATTAGGCAGATGCCAGAGTATGAGGATGTGAAAGAAGCAGCCCTCGCTCATCAAGCAGCGTTTCTAGATGTTTACGCAGAAGCTGCTCAACAGGCTAGAAAAAAGATAAAAGGAGAATGATGGATGGAGGTGGGAGTCGTTTCGACGTTAATCGCAGGTCTGTTCTTAGGGATACAGCATTTTTAGAAGAGTAGTGATTTAGCCAGTCATCTGGTGGCAAAAGACATTCATTGGAATGTTTTCTTTTGCTTCCGCTTTAGCCTTTCCCGTTATATTGGGGAAGATGCAGCCAAATGATGAGAGGGTGAGAGAGGATGGCTTGCAAGTGGAAAGGTATTATTCCCCCAGTTGTCACTTTATTCGATGAGAAGCGTGGGTTTGATTGGGAAGCCAACTATTTTCTTGCCGATTATTTGATCCAACAGGGAGTTCATGGGCTGCTCTATATGGGGAGCACAGGAGAGTTTTCCTCCTTAACATTCGAGGAGAGAAAAGTTTTCGCCGAAAGAATGGTACGATACGTAGATGGGCGTGTTCCGGTTTTGATTGGCACGGGTTCAACTTCATTAAAGGAGACGATATATTTATCACAACATGCTGAATCAATAGGAGCGAGCGGGGTGCTTGTTGTCAACCCATTTTATTGGAAATATACAGATCGTCAACTGTATGACTACTATACAAGTGTGGCGAAGAGCATTCGCATTCCGTTGTTGATTTATAATATCCCTTTGCTCACTGGACAGGATTTGTCTCCTGATCTTGTGTTAAGGTTGGCGGTCGAGCACGAGAATATTGTAGGAATCAAAGATACAACGGAGAAGCTGGGGCATATTCGGCAATTGATCCGTATTAAAGAACAAAGAGAAGATTTCGCCGTGTTTGCTGCTTTCGATGACCTTCTTCTTCCGTCCTTGCAAATGGGAGCTGCTGGTGCTATTAATGGCACAGCTGTTTTTCTGCCGGAGCTGTCGGTTCAGTTGTTTGAGAGTTTTCATGCCCAACAATATGAGGAGACGTTAAAGGCCAATGAATCAATCTTGAAGCTTATGGCAATTTACGAGCTTTCCCAACCGTTATATATCGCCATTAAAGAAGCGGTTCATCAGCTTATTCTTGGCCGACATACGGCGTTGCGGCCGCCTGTGAAGGAATGTGATGAGTTGGAAGATCATGTCCGGATATTTCTGAATAAAAATAACATTCAATCATATAGAGAGGCAAGGAATCGCCTTGTTTTTCCGAAAAACAGAAAATGAAAGGGTGTTAAAAACATGTTTATGAAAGAAACGAGGGAGTTTCTCGAATCGCTAGGCTATCCGTCGGGAGATTGCTATGATCTCCCCACTTCTTCCAAACGGTTCCCTGACGGGGCGCAATATCGGGTGGAAATTCCGAGTGTCGAAGGACCGCGGGCGTTGCAGGCTGTTCTTGAAGAGGCAGAACGTCTAGGGGTCACGATTCACCGGGTGTCGCAAGGGAGTGGAATCATGTTGTTGACGGATGAGGAGATTAGTGACATGTGTGAGATGTGTGCTAACCGTGGGATAGAGCTTAGCCTATTCGTCGGCCCGAGAGGCACGTGGGATATTAGTGCGCTGCCGTTCACTCCCTCTGGAAAAGCGGCTGGGCTTAGACATGAAGGAATGGATCAGTTAGTCTATGCTATTGAAGATTTGAAGAGGGCGGTGAAATTAGGGGTAAGAGGGGCATTGGTGGCGGATGAAGGGCTGCTGCTTCTGACAAAGGAAATGAAACAGCGAGGAATCTTGCCGCAAAATTTTGTCGTCAAAGTGTCAGTGCAAATGATGGCTTCCAACCCTGTATCGATCAAGCTGATGGAGCAGTTAGGGGCTGATACGTACAATGTTCCGACTGCTTTAACTTTGCCGAAGCTGGCGGCGATCCGTCAAGCGGTTGATCTGCCGCTCGATGTATATGTGGAAGCGCCTGATGGATTTGGCGGATTCATCAGACATTATGAAATTCCAGAGATCATTCGCATTTTAGCACCTGTTTATATTAAGTTCGGTTTACGCAATCACCCGGATGTCTACCCATCTGGAAAACACTTGGAATCCGTAAACATTGAGTTATGCCGGGAAAGAGTTCGGCGGGCGGCACTAGGCATGCGGATCATTGAACAATATAATCCCGAAGCCGTTACATCTAAATTAGGTGCTGAGGGATTGGGTGTTCCGGTTGTGATGGAAAATGCCGGGATTTGAACGAGGGGAAGGAGCGATACGATGTCTTCTTACCGGTTCGTTATATTAAACCAAAAGGATAATGTTGCTACTGCCTTGGACGATATTCCGGCGGGAAGCATAGTCAAAGTCACTCGTCAAGATCGAGAGTACGATATGACGATAAAACAAAACATCGAGTTTGGTCATAAGTTTGCGATTGTGTCGATCAAAAAAGGGGAAGACATTTTGAAATACGGAGAAGTGATCGGCGTCGCCTCTAGCGATATTGCGGAAGGGGAGCATGTGCACGTGCATAACGTTGAAGGAAAAAGGGGAAGGGGAGATAAGGAGCATGGAGACCGCTCAATTTTGGGGGTATAGACGCCCTGATGGCCGGGTCGGAGTTCGAAACCATGTGCTGATTTTGCCGACGATTGTCTGCGCGACCCAAGCAGCGAAACAGGTGACAGAGCTCGTCCACGGTACCGTCTCCTTCATTCATCAGCATGGGTGCGCTCAAGTTGGAGCCGATTATGAACAAACGTTCCGTACGTACGTTGGCATGGGAACGAACCCGAATGTGTACGGTGTAGTAGTGATGGGACTTGGCTGTGAAACTCACCAAGGAAGAAGCGTGGCTCAGGAAATTGCCAAAAGCGGCAAGCCCGTTGAGCTCGTGTCGATTCAAAACCATGGAGGAACCCTTGGCGCGATCGCTGAGGCGGCAAGAATTGCCGCTCAAATGGTGCAAGACGCTTCCGCTTTGGTGCGCGAACCGTTTGACGTCAGCGAATTGATCGTAGGAACTGAATGTGGGGGATCGGATGCATGTTCCGGGCTTTCCGCTAACCCAGCGGTCGGATATGTGAGCGATATGATCGTCGACCGAGGAGGAACAGCCATTTTAGCGGAAACGACAGAATTGATTGGGGCAGAGCACCTTCTAGCCAATCGGGCTGTAGATGACCGGGTGGCTAAAAAGGTGTACGAGGTGATCGAGGCCATGGAAAAGCGTGCGATTGCAATGGGAGTAGATATTCGTACTGGAAATCCGAGCCCCGGAAATCGAAAAGGAGGGCTTACAACTCTTGAAGAGAAATCGCTCGGGGCGGCGGCCAAGGCCGGGACGAGACCGTTGCAAGAGTTGATTCATTATGCCGAACGGCCAACGAAAAAGGGACTAGTCTGGATGGATACTCCTGGGCACGACATTGAACAGCTGACAGGGATGGTGGCTGGTGGAGCGCAAATTGTTCTGTTTACAAGTGGGCGCGGCACGCCGACCGGTTCGCCGATTGCGCCGGTTATTAAAATTGCGACGAATACTTCGATGTTTGAAAGAATGAGAGAAAATATGGATATCAATGCCGGTACGATCATTGAAGGGAAAGAGTCGCTTGAGTCAGTGGGAAGAAGGATTTTCGATGAACTGCTTCTTACTGCTTCAGGGAAATTGACTAAATCTGAGATTTTAAAACAGCATGATTTTGGCATTTGGAGAATCGGCCCAACATTTTAATCTCACCTAACCGTTTTTCATATCGCTAGGTAAAGCGAATACGCGGAGGGACTCATTATGAAAGAACTCGATGTGGTAACATTCGGAGAAACAATGGTCTTATTGACGTCCGAACCGATGACTCCGCTTGAGTATAGCAGCCATTTTTATAAGCAAATCGGGGGAGCGGAATCGAATGTTGCCATCGGATTGCAAAGGCTTGGCCATTCTGTCGGTTGGTTTAGCAAACTAGGAAATGATCCATTCGGAAGATATATTCATAAATTTGTGAGAGGCGAAGGAGTTGATACGTCTCGCTGTATTTATACCGATGAAGCCCCGACCGGAATTTTCTTCAAAGAAAAACGTTCGTCCACCGATATCAAAGTATATTATTACCGTAAACAATCAGCAGCTAGTTTGTTGTCTCCGGACGATTTGGATGAGGAGTATATTGGCCGCGCGAAGTTTCTTCATCTGACAGGGATTACCCCTGCTCTTAGCTTGTCTTGCCGGGCAGCCGTTTTTAAAGCTATAGAAATCGCAAAGAAATACAAAGTAAAAATCGTTTTTGATCCTAACATTCGCCTCAAGCTATGGACGCTCGAAGAGGCAAGACCTGTACTGCTGGCAATAGCGGCGGAAGCAGATGTTGTTTTGCCAGGGCTTGACGAAGGCGAATGGTTGTCTGGCCGGAACACGCCCGAGGAGATCGCACGCTTTTTTGGCAACGAGAAGCTGGTCATTATCAAACTAGGGGAGCAAGGAGCGTATTATCGGTTTAAATGTGAAAGTGGATATGTCAAAGGGTTTGCCGTGCCGCAACTTGTAGATCCGGTAGGAGCAGGAGACGGTTTTGCAGCCGGAGTGATTAGCGGGCTTTTACGGAATGAGTCGATTCCTGATGTCGTGAAGCGCGGAAATGCAGTTGGGGCGATCGTTGTAGGGATAAACGGGGATGTGGAAGGACTGCCAAACGAGGGAGAGCTCGAAGAATTTTTACAAGGCGCCGTACATCATCGAGATGTGAAGCGATGAGGGGGAGGGACAATGGATAAAATTTTCCATTTAAACCGGTTAAAAACGGTCAAATTGGTGGCGGTGATTCGAAAACCGAAACGGTCGCAAATATTTCAGATTGCTGAGGCTCTTATCGCTGGAGGAGTCGAGGTACTCGAAGTGACGGTTGATACGCCAGGCAGTTTTGAGATGATTGCTGCGCTGAAGGAAGCGTTCGGAGCAAAGGCGACCATCGGTGCAGGGACAGTCTTAGATGCCGAGACCGCGAAGAGAGCCATCGAAGCCGGTTCAGACTTTATTTTTTCACCTATTTTTGATCAAGAGACGATCTCTTTAACGAACCGATACGGAAAAATTTCCATTCCCGGTGTGATGACGCCGACTGAAATCGTTAAGGCTTATCAGATGGGAGCTGATCTTTTGAAAGTATTTCCGGCAGGCTCCTTAGGTCCCCAATATTTTAAAGAGTTAAGAGGACCGTTAGGGCATATTCCGTTGATGCCGACAGGTGGTGTAACGTTGGAGAATGCAGCGGAGTTTATCCGCAACGGCGCCGCAGCCATAGGAGTCGGCAGTGCTTTACTGGATAAACGGGTCATTGAGGAAGGGAGATTCAACCTTCTTACAGAAACGGCAAAGAGATTTGTCGAAACGGTTAGAAACGCAGCCGTAAGAGAGGTGGAATAGGAACGTGAAGATTACGAAGTTCGAGACTTTTCTTGTCCCACCTCGATGGTTGTTCCTAAAAATCAGTACGGATGAAGGAATTGCTGGATGGGGTGAACCGATTGTTGAAGGGAGAGCCAATACCGTACGAGCGGCAGTAGAGGAGCTAGGCGATTATTTAATCGGAAAGGATCCATTAGCGATTGAGGATCATTGGACCGTCCTTTACCGGGGGGGATTTTACCGTGGGGGCCCTGTTTTAATGAGCGCCATCTCTGGGATTGACCAAGCGCTTTGGGATATCAAAGGGAAATACTTCAATGCCCCGGTTCATCAACTGCTCGGCGGCCCGGTTCGCCATTCCATTCGGGTTTACAGCTGGATTGGCGGCGATCGCCCAAGCGACGTTGCCGAGGCGGCAAAAAAAGCGAAAGAAGCAGGATTTACAGCGGTGAAAATGAATGCGACCGAGGAGCTTCAATATATTGATTCTTATAAAAAGATTGACGAAACGGTTGAAAGGGTGGCTGCAGTGCGCCAAGTGGTGGGCAAAGAGTTCGGGATTGGCATCGATTTTCACGGACGCGTTCATAAACCAATGGCAAAAATTTTGGCAAAAGAGCTTGAACCGTATCATCCGCTGTTTATCGAAGAACCTGTATTGCCAGAACATAATGAAGCATTAAAGGAGATCGCCAAGCACACCACTATCCCCATTGCCACCGGAGAACGGATGTTTTCCCGTTGGGATTTTAAAACGATTTTATCCGAGGGCTATGTTGATATGATTCAGCCGGACCTTTCCCATGCTGGCGGAATTACTGAAGTGAGAAAAATTGCCGTGATGGCTGAGGCCTACGACGTCGCTTTGGCACCGCACTGCCCGTTGGGGCCGATTGCGTTAGCAGCCTCTTTGCAGGTCGATGCCGTATCTTATAACGCGTTTATTCAAGAACAAAGCCTTGGCATTCACTACAACCAAGGAAATGATCTCCTTGATTATTTAGTGGATCCTTCCGTCTTTGAATATCAAAATGGATATGTCAAAATCCCGCAAGGACCTGGATTAGGAATCGAGATTCATGAAGAGTATGTAAGGGAAATGAACGAGATTGGACACACCTGGAAAAATCCAGTTTGGCGCCATGTTGACGGTTCAGTTGCTGAGTGGTAGGGATACAGTGCCTACAGCAGCCCTCTAACTTCTACCGTTTTGTAGGGAATAGGGGAGGACAAAATGAAAAAGTACAAAGTAGTAGTGACAGACTATGAATTTCAAACATTGAAACCCGAGCAGGAAGTGCTTTCGCCGCTTAATGTCGATTTCGTAGCCGCTCAGTGTTACACAGAGGAAGAAGTCATCGCCGTTTGCAAGGATGCCGATGCTATTATCAACCAATATGCTCCGATATCTGCAAAGGTGATTGACCAATTAGAGAAATGTAAAGTGATTTCTCGGTACGGAGTCGGTGTCAACACTGTCGATGTGGACGCCGCCACTGAGAAGGGCATTATTGTAGCCAATGTAACGGACTATTCAGTAGATGAAGTATCAGATCATGCATTAGCATTGCTGCTTTCGTTAGCCCGAAAAATTGTTAAGTTAAATGACGAAGTGAAAAGTGGAGTATGGAATTTCAATGTCGGCAAACCAATTTACCGGTTAAGGGGAAGAACGCTCGGTCTTGTAGGGTTTGGAAGAATTCCTCAAGCGTTAGCGAAAAAGGCTCAATCTCTCGGCTTATATGTCATCGCCTATGATCCATATATTCCTGCGAAAGTGGCTAGGCAGTTCAATGTTCATTTAGTGGAACTCAACGATTTATTCCGGCAATCGGACTACATTTCTGTGCATGCCCCCTTAACCAAAGAGACAAAAGGTATGATCAGTGATGAACAGTTTCATCTAGCAAAAAAGGAACTAATCATTGTCAATACAGCCCGCGGTCCCGTTATTGATGAGTCATCTCTAATTCGCGCCTTGCAAGATGGGAAGATTTCCGGTGCGGGACTTGATGTCACCGAATACGAGCCGATTCACCCTGATAATCCTCTTCTTCAGATGGAGAATGTGGTGATTACACCCCATATTGCTTGGTATTCTGAGGAATCCGAAATGGAATTAAAACGAAAAACAGCTCAGAATGTTGCCGATGTACTATCAGGATGTTACCCAAGATATTTAGTCAATCCTCGTGTGAAAGAAAAGGTGCGCTTGAAAGTGAAAGAATCATATGTATAGGAAGATTTATTTCTCAATATATTCAATACGCAAATATCACCAGCGCCTTCATCGGCGCCAGCTGTCCGTAACAAGTGGAAGAAAACGTCAAGGCGGTCGATGTGGTGCTTAGCGAAGAAATGATTGAGAGAATAGAGGGGATTTTGGCGTAATCAGAAATGGAGACAGCTCGTGATGCCTGTCTCCTTTTTTCATGGACGAAACGTCCGCTTGTTATCAGCCTTCAGGCGGGCATTGTTGGTTATGATGTCTTGAGGGCTTAGTCATTTCATGGAGACGCGGTGTCAAATAGAGGGGCTCTTGCAAACATTGGATTCCATTTCTTCGTGAATGACAGGGGATAATGGTTTTTTTAGGTGGATGAAAAAATCGCTCGTCTAGCGATTCTTGAGGAAATCTTACGGATTTGTATGGCACCTCGCCGTCCACCACCATCCATCTTCCCAAGAAAAAAGGATTTTGGTCTCCAATGGCGAACGATATCGGAAGAGACAATGGTCAGGGGGGATGACGATGGCGATCAGTCATGGAACCTCGCTAGTCCTCGGCTGCCATCAAACTGTGCAAGAGGCCATCCAGCTCTTTTCAGAACACGGGATAGCGGCTGTTGATGTGGTTGATGAACATGGACGGAGCGTTGGACGATGCACGTGGCGGATGTTACTGCGGGCGATAGCGAAGGAAATGGACCGTATGGCGTTGATAGGAGATGTATTGGCCGCGTTTTCTATGGATGGTAAGACGGAGCCGAAAGAAGACAGCATGGAAACGTCCGACGGAGAAGGTGATTCGGGTGCGGCAGCCGAGCTTGAACGGCTGCGGCGCGAGTTGGAAGAGACGCACCGTCTAGCTGAAACGATGAAAACGGTGTTAGATGCGGCGTATGAAGGGGTCGTTGTCGTCGATGGAAACGGTATGGTGCGGGAAATTAACAGGGCGTACTGCCAGTTTCTCGGCATTCGCCGGGAAGACGCCATTGGGAAACATGTAACGGAAGTGATCGAAAATACTCGTTTGCACATTTGTGTACAATCCGGCATTCCGGAACGCGGATATATTCAAAAAATTTACGGTCAACCGATGGTCGTGCACCGCATCCCGATTTGGCGTGACGGCAAAGTAATCGGGGCAGTCGGGATGTTGATTTTTCAAGGGGTATCGGAAGTGTACGCCATTTTTCAACGTCTGCAAGAGCTGTCGCGCGAGGCAAGCAGGAAGGAGAAAAACGAGGCGGAAGCGTCAAAACAAGAGGTGGTTGCATCTGCTGCAGTAGGAGTTGAGCGCATCATTGGCCGTCATCCGACGATCGCTGCGGTAAAGCAGATGATTCGTCGGGCGGCGCGCGTGCCATCGACCGTATTGATTACCGGCGAAAGCGGAACGGGGAAAGAAGTGGTCGCGCGGGCGATCCATGAGGCGGGTGCGCATGCGGACGGGCCGTTTGTCAGTGTGAATTGCGCGGCCATCCCGGAAGCCCTTTTGGAAGCGGAGCTGTTCGGCTATGAGGACGGGGCGTTCACCGGTGCAAAAAAAGGGGGGAAGCCCGGCAAGTTTCAGCTCGCCCACGGAGGGACGCTGTTTCTAGACGAAATCGGTGATATGCCGCTTGCTATGCAGGCAAAAATTTTACGCGTGCTTGAGGAAAAGAAAGTGGAGAAAGTCGGCGGATTATCTGAGACAGAGGTGGATGTGCGCATCATTGCCGCAACGAACAAGCCACTCGAGAAGATGGTGCGGGACGGAACGTTTCGAGAAGATTTGTTTTATCGCTTAAATATTATCCGCATCCATCTCCCGCCGTTGCGTGAGCGGAAAACGGATATTCCGGCGCTGCTTGCTCATCACATGGAACGGCTTTGCCGGCAGTTTGGCGTTGTATCGAAATCATTTGCGAAAGAGGCGATGGAGGTGTTGATCAACTATTCATGGCCGGGCAACATTCGTGAGCTGGTCAATGTCGTCGAGTGGTTGATTAGTATGGTGGAAGGGGAGAACATTGAGCGTGAACATTTGCCTGCCTATTTGTCAACTATTCACCCATCGGTCACACCCATGCCGGATGGCGGTGCGAATATCGCTGACCGATGGAAAGAAATAGTCTATCAATCCGAACGTGAACGAATCGCCGCTGCTCTTGTTGCGGCGAATGGCAATAAGGCGGAAGCGGCAAGGAGGCTTGGCATTCATCGATCCACCTTATATGAGAAGCTGAAAAAATACGGGTTTTGAACGCCCTTCACCTACACAAGCGCCTAGAAGGCGGGGAAAAATCATCATCTCCCCCTTCGCACAGCCGCCTTCAAGCATAACGAAGATCAAGATGGATAGGATTTTTCAGTCGCCTTTTCTATGAAATTCCCCACTTTCTAAGTAGGAAGGTTTCTCGGTTCGGGATGATCAACAACGGCAGTGGCGCCGTTGTTTTTTTGTGGTGAGAGTGAAGGAATGTCGGAAAAATGTCGGGTAGTGTAGGGAGATTGTCGGGAAGTTGTAGGGAGATGTTCTTTTAAGAAGATGAAAAATTCTTAATTGTGGATCTACTATAGCTTGGCACGAAGTTTGCATACAGAATGTGTTGAAAGCGCTGTCAATTTAAAGGAGGGGAAATCATGTACGAGTTATTAGTGCCGAATCGGGTCATTTATGGGCGCGATACGTTTCGCGAAGTCGGCCGTCAAGCGAAAGCACTTGGAACGAAAGCGCTCATTGTCAGTGACCCGGTGATGGAGAACATCGGTCTTGTCGCGCGCTGTGAGCAATATTTGCGGGAAGCGGGGCTGCCGTTGGCCACGTACACAAGGGTCGACACGGAACCGACGGATGTTCATGTGAAAGAAGCGCTTGATGTCTGCCGGAGCGAACAATGCGATGTCATCGTTGCCATCGGCGGCGGCAGCAGCATTGATGCCGCCAAGGCGGTGGCGGTGATGATGACGAATGAGGGAACGATCAGTGACTACGTTGGCAACGCCAAGATGTTCACGAAAAAACCAGTGCCGCTCATTGCTATTCCGACGACGGCCGGTACCGGTTCAGAAGTGACGAAAGTGACAGTTATTATTGATACGAAAACGGATGTCAAAATGATGATTTCCCAGCCGGCGCTCCTTCCGGCGGTGGCCATCGTTGACCCGCTTCTTACCGTTTCCTGTCCGCCTTCTGTGACCGCAGCGACTGGTGTCGATGCGCTCTGCCACTCGATCGAGGCATATATTTCCCGTCGCGCTCACCCGGTGACCGATGTGTTGGCGCTATCCGCCATTGAAGCGATCATCGGCCATTTGCGCCGGGCGTATGAAAACGGACAAGACATTGAAGCGCGAGAGAAAATGGCGATCGCCGCCATGAAGGCTGGCATGGCGTTTTCCAACGCCTCAGTGACGCTTGTACACGGCATGTCGCGGCCGATCGGCGCGCTCTTCCACGTGCCGCACGGCGTGTCCAATGCGATGCTTTTGCCGGGAGTACTCGAATTTACGAAAGAGAGCGCCATAGAACGGTTGGCGGTAATTGCCCGGCTCATTAATCCACAACTTAAAGACGTTTCCGACGCCGAAGCAGCCGATGCGCTCGTTGAGGAAGTGAAGCAGCTTTGCCGGGATTTGCACATCCCGAATATGAAAACATGGGGCATTGACAAAACGGCGTTTGACAAAGCGGTCGATAAAATGGCGGCCGACGCGCTTGCGAGCGGCAGCCCTAGCAACAACCCGAGAGTGCCGACTCATGAGGAAATTGTCGCGCTGTATCATATTTGTTACGACTATCGGTATGATACGAACACGGTCAGTCGTTAATGAAGAGACGGTCAAACGAGGGGGAAGAAGATGTTGGGGATGATTGGTTTATTGGCCTCATTAGGGTTGTTGATCTTTTTGACAATGAGAGGGATCAATATCATTATTGCCGCGCTGATCAGTTCGATTCTTGTCGCGCTGACAGGCGGCTTAAACTTGGAAAAAGCTTTGATGGAAAGCTACATGACGGGCTTTACCAGCTATTTCGCCAGTTGGTTCCTTATCTTCTTAGCCGGGGCCATTTTTGGCAAGGTGATGGAAGACACCGGATCTGCCGACTCCATTGCTCATTGGGTCAAAGAGAAGTTTGGTGCTAAACATGCTGTATTGGCGGTCGTTGCTGCCTGCGCCATTATGACATACGGCGGCGTTAGCCTGTTTGTTGTCGGCTTTTCCGTTTACCCGATCGCTGTGTCACTGTTCCGGCAGTCGAATACGCCGCATCGTTTTATTCCGGCCGCCATGGTATTCGGTTCGGTTTCGTTCACAATGACCTCTCCGTATTCGCCGGAGATTCAAAACATCATTCCGACGCAATTTTTCCATACAACGCCGGGAGCTGGGGGATGGGTAGGCCTTTTTGTCGGTGCAACGATTGCCGTGACTGGTTCGCTCTATTTAACGCGTGTTGTCCAAAAAGCGAAACAAAACGGTGAAACATTTTCTTTGCCATATCGGACTGATGACATTTCCGGCGCAGTGAGTGAAGTTGCCGCTTCGATCGAGCAAGGTGCCGGCCGTCCGCTGCCGAACATTGTGTGCGCGATGCTTCCGTTAGTGGTGGTGATCGTTTCATTAAACATTTTGGCAAAATTCATTTCTTCGACTTCAGCAGGGGTCGCGTCACTTATCCTTGGTATTGTGCTTTGTTGGGTGTTAAACGCGAAATTCGTTCGCAAATTTTGGGAGTCCATGGCGTCCGGCACTCAAGATGCGTTAGTTGCTGCCGCTAATACGTGCGCCGTCGTCGGCTTCGGGGAGGTCGCGAAAAATGTGCCAGCCTTTCAAAAAGCGGTTGACGTCCTCGTGAACATTCCCGGACCGGAACTGCTCGGATTGGGGTTGGCTGTCACGATTATTTGTGGCATGACCGGGTCGGCTTCCGGCGGTCTCGGTATTGCCTTGCCAATCTTAGCGCCGATCTATATGGCGAAAGGACTTGACCCCGGAGCCATGCATCGGGTGGCGGCGCTTGCTTCCGGAGGGCTTGATTCGCTGCCGCATAACGGGTATATTGTGACGACAATTCGCGCCGTCTGTCATGAAACACATGAGCGGACGTATAAACCGATATTCGTTCTTTCGGTTGTCATTCCGCTCGCCGGTATGTTCTTGGCTATTCTCTTATACTCTATTTTCTAGAAAGGTGGTTTTATTGATGAGCTCTGTAACCGAAACAAAGACGTTGAAAAACTTTATTGGTGGTCAATGGGTCGCTTCGACATCTGGAAAAGAAGAAATTGTGCCGAATCCGGCGACAGGAGAAGTGCTGGCGAAAGTGCCGATCTCTTCGCTCGAGGAACTTGATGCGGCGGTCGCGGCCGCCAAAGAGGCGTTCCGTGAATGGCGCAAAGTGCCGGTTCCGCGCCGTGCCCGCATTTTGTTCCGCTACCAGCAGCTGCTTGTCGAGCATTGGGAAGAGCTTGCCCGTCTCGTGACATTGGAAAACGGCAAAGTATACGAGGACGCGTACGGCGAAGTGCAGCGCGGCATTGAATGTGTCGAGTTTGCGGCTGGGATTCCGACGCTCATGATGGGCCAGCAGTTGCCCGACATCGCGACCGGCATCGAATCGGGCATGTACCGCTATCCGCTTGGTGTCGTCGCCGGCATTACGCCGTTTAACTTCCCGATGATGGTGCCGTGCTGGATGTTCCCACTTGCCATCGCTTGCGGCAACACGTTTGTGTTAAAACCGTCTGAACGGACGCCGCTACTTGCCAATCGCCTGGCTGAGCTGTTCACCGAAGCCGGTTTGCCTGCAGGGGTGCTGAATATTGTCCATGGGGCGCACGAGGTCGTGAACGGCATTTTAGAACATAAAGACATTAAAGCCGTCTCGTTTGTCGGCTCACAACCGGTCGCAGAGTATGTATACAAAACAGCTGCCGCCCATGGCAAGCGGGTGCAGGCGCTTGCCGGCGCGAAAAACCATTCGATCGTCATGCCTGATGCCGACCTCGATATGGCGGTAACGAACATCATCAACGCCGCTTTTGGTTCAGCGGGTGAGCGGTGCATGGCGTGCTCAGTCGTTGTTGCCGTCGGTGATATCGCTGACGAGTTGGTGGAGCGGCTCAAACAGGCTGCCGATCGTATTCAAATTGGCAACGGGCTTGACCAAGGCGTCTTCTTAGGCCCGGTTATCCGTGAGTCGCATAAAGAACGAACGATCAAATACATTGAAATCGGTGAAAGAGAAGGAGCGCTGCTCGTCCGCGATGGCCGCCGCAACGCTGCGACAAGCGGGAAAGGGTATTTTGTCGGCCCGACGATTTTCGACCATGTCAAGCCGGGCATGACGATTTGGACCGATGAAATTTTCGCCCCGGTTTTGTCGGTTGTCCGCGCCCGCGATTTGGATGAAGCGATTGAAATCGCCAACCGGTCGGAATTCGCCAACGGCGCCTGCATTTACACGGATAGTGCCAAAGCGATCCGCCAGTTCCGCGAAGAAATCGACGCCGGCATGCTTGGTGTCAACGTCGCCGTCCCGGCACCGATGGCGTTTTTCCCGTTCTCCGGCTACAAAAACTCGTTTTACGGCGACCTCCACGCCAATGGCCGCGACGGCGTTGAATTTTACACGAGAAAGAAAATGGTGACGGCGAGACATTAATGGTAAAGGGGGGTGTCTCAAAAGCAAAGAGACACCCCCTTTCACTGCTAAGCATCTAATGGATTCGTTATTCTATATTGGGTCTTTCACTGAGGACAGACGACTTTTTGTTAGGGTTGCTTCTTTGAAGTTGTTTTTCCGTTTTGTGGTGTAGAGAATATCGAGCGAGTCAAGGTTGACAACAACATGTCCTCAATCACTTGAGAGTTTTCAACCGCCTCCAACACTTATCCCATCACGCTTTGTTGGGTAGATCCGACGAGTTTGGTGAACAAAAGTTCACAACGAAATGGTTCATGAACATTCCACGCGCCGTTATGGAAAAGAAGAGCACAAAAGATGGGGCAATGAGGAAGCCTGCTATATTGTGTAAAAGTCGTGATCTTGTCCAAAGTTTATTACGGAAAACTACACGAGAGATCAAGATGATGATTGGAGAAAAAGCGTTTGATACCGAGTGGTCATTGATGAGCAGGTGGCTAGAATGTTATCTAAATGATTTTCCTTACGGCCAAGCGGTACAATTAGGTTTTGATTCCCAGGAAAATAATAGGAGTGAAGTCGCTGTTAGGCACTTTGCTTAAAAATGGATTTTTTCGCTAAGCATCTTTGCTAGGAGGTTTTGTAGTTAGTCGAAGAAGCGCTGTCGTCTCGCCTACTAAGCTAGGTGTTTTTCTTTTTTAAAACATGTCAATAGTCCCCTTGACAAAATCACATTTACTTATCATTGAAGGTCGGTTGTAAGCGTTTGTAATATAGAAGTACAGTCAAGCAAAAAAGGAGGAACATCTTCATGACGCATACAACCGGAAATGAAACAGGCTTCCGTGTGAAGATTCAACGGTTTGGCAGTTATTTGAGCGGCATGATTATGCCGAATATCGGAGCCTTTATCGCTTGGGGGTTAATTACGGCGTTATTTATCCCGACTGGCTGGTGGCCAAATGAGACGTTTGCCAAGCTCGTCGGGCCAATGATTACGTATTTGCTGCCACTATTAATTGGATATACAGGCGGCAAAATGATTTATGACGTCCGTGGTGGCGTCGTCGGGGCAACGGCGACGATGGGGGTGATCGTCGGCTCGGAAATTCCGATGTTTTTAGGTGCAATGATCATGGGTCCGCTTGGCGGCTATGTGATGAAAAAAGTGGATGCCCTCTTCCAAGGAAAAGTGAAGCAAGGGTTTGAGATGCTTGTTAACAACTTCTCAGCCGGGATTATCGGCGCTCTGTTGACGTTGCTCGCCTTTAAAGGAATCGGTCCGGTCGTCACCGCCATCAGCAAAACATTAGCCTCTGGAGTAGAAAAAATCATCGATTGGCACTTGTTGCCGCTGGCGAGCATTTTCATTGAGCCAGGGAAAGTGCTGTTCTTGAATAACGCGATCAACCATGGGATTTTAAGCCCACTTGGCGTCGAGCAAGCGGCACAAACTGGAAAATCGATTTTATTCTTGTTGGAAACCAACCCTGGTCCAGGACTCGGGATTTTGCTGGCGTACTGCTTGTTTGGTAAAGGAATGGCAAAACAATCGGCACCGGGGGCGGCTATTATCCACTTTCTAGGCGGGATTCATGAAATTTACTTCCCGTACATTCTTATGCGCCCGATCTTAATGTTAGCGGTAATTGCCGGCGGAGTGAGCGGAGTGTTCACGTTTACGGTTCTCCACGCCGGACTGGTAGCCGTGCCGTCGCCAGGAAGCATTTTTGCCCTGCTGGCGATGACACCGAAAGGGAATTACTTCAGTGTGCTTGCTGGCGTGTTTGTCGCCACAGCGGTGTCATTCCTCGTAGCTTCGATTTGCTTAAAAACAGCAAAACAAAACGAAGAGGATGAAGATTTGACGAAAGCAGCGGAAAAAATGGAACAGCTGAAAGGGAAAAAGAGCCAAGTAGCTGCAACTCTGCAACAAAAAGATGAAGCTGCTTCGGCAGGCGTCGCTTCAGCGGTTCCTGACCGTGTGAAAAAAATTGTGTTCGCGTGTGACGCAGGAATGGGATCGAGTGCGATGGGAGCATCGATTTTGCGAAACAAAGTGCAAAAGGCTGGACTCAGTATCGAAGTAACGAACACCGCGATCAACCAACTGCCGGCAGACGCCGATATTGTTATCACCCATCAAAATTTAACCGACCGGGCGAAAGCAAAATTGCCAAACGCTTACCACGTATCGGTCGAAAACTTCTTGAACAGTCCGAAATACGATGAGTTGATCGAACAGTTAAAACAAAACGCATAACATAGCAGTAGACGCAGGGGAATCATGGCACCTCTGCGTCTTTATTTACACCTTGCGCGAACGGCATCCTTTGTCTCGGCCTGCACGCATCAGCTTGACTGGCAGACATCTTTTCAAACGACGAAAACGGCCGAGGTATGCGAAATTAAAAACTGTCAACAATAACAATGACGAAAATAAAACATCTAATCATTGTAAAATCGGAAAAAAAGCCCTTACAATAAGAAGGAGAAGAGAATCAAACATTTTAAAAATGTCAACAGTAACGCCCCAAGATAGGAGGTGAACGGCGATGTACGTATCGGCGCGGGAGCGAAAGCTGCTTGAGCGTTTGTTAGTAGGAGGGCGAGAGATAACAGTCGGCGAGCTGGCCGAAGAGCTGAATGTCAGCACCCGCACGATCCACCGCGATTTGCAAGGCCTCGAATCCGTTTTGCGGCACTACGGACTTGAGCTGGTGAAAAAAGCAGGGGTCGGCATTCGTCTCGTTGGGGAAGAGAAACAAAAGCAGGCGCTGGCTGCCGAGCTGCTTCATCTTTCTCACCGTGAATATACGCCGGAAGAACGGCAGTTGATGATTTTAATCGCCTTGTTAGAAGCCGGTGAGCCAGTGAAACTCGTCTCACTGGCGAACGACTTGAACGTCACGGTTGCCACTGTCAGTTTGGATTTGGACAAATTGGAACAAACGGTTGAAGCGTACGGGCTTTCGCTCATTCGCAAGCGCGGGTACGGGGTGGAGCTTGCCGGTTCCGAATCAGCGAAACGGCGTCTCATTAGCGAACTGCTATTCCGCCATGTCAATGAACACGAGTTTTTGGAGCTGATGAAAGAGACGATTCAGAAGCGGTCAGATGATCCGCTTGATACGGTGGCGGAAAAGCTGCTCGGGCTTGTGGATCGAAAAAAGCTTGCCATCATTGAGAAACAAATCGAGCAAGTAAAAGAAAAGCTCCCATTTACGATGGCGGACAGTTCGTACATCGCCTTCGTCGTCCATTTGGCGCTCGCCATCGAGCGCATCAAGCGGGGGGAAGCGATTCATTTCGACCCGCACGATTTGCGGACGCTCCAGGCAGCGAAAGAATTTGCGATCGCCGAAATGCTCGCTGAATCGTTGGAAAGAGCTTTTGGCATTAACATTCCAAAAGAAGAAATCGGCTATATGACGATGCATTTAATGGGAGCGAAATGGCGCAGCCGTCAAGGAATGATGATGGAGGAGCCGAGTTTGGTTGTCGGCATGAAAGCGCAACAGCTCATTCGTTTCGTCAGCCGTGAGCTTGGAGTCGATCTGTCCACCGACCGCACGCTATACGAAGATCTCGTCGTTCACTTAAAACCGGCGTTGTACCGTTTAGAGCACGGGATGGGGGTCGCCAATCCGCTCCTGGATCAAATTAGGAAAGACTATCCGGAGCTGTTTGCGGTTGTCGCCAATGGAACGAAGCAGCTGTTTGGCTACATTCCGGTGCCGGAGGAGGAGATCGGTTACTTGGTGCTCCATTTTGCGGCTGCGCTCATGCGGGAGAAAAAAGGTTGGCGGGCGCTCGTTATTTGTTCGAGCGGGCTCGGAACGGCGAAAATTTTAGCGACAAGGCTGAAAAGAGCGATTCCGGATATCACTGTCATGGAGCAGGCGTCTGTCTTTGAATTGAAAAAGAAAGATTTGCGGGCGTACGACCTCGTCATTTCGACCGTGCCGCTTCCGGAAGAGTACGGGCCGCATGTCATCGTCAGTCCAATGCTCACCGAAGAGGAAGCGCGGGCGATCCGCCAGCGGTTGGAACGGAAAACAGCTGTGGAAAAGCGGAGGGAAAACGAGTCCATTGCACGTCGAAATCGGTCGATGCTCGCCACGATGAAAGCCGTTCGACGCATCAGTGAGACGATCATCCATCTTTTGGACGGTTTTCTCCTTGAGATGGTCACTTGTCGTTCGATCCATGAATTATTGATGAACGCGTGCCGTCGCCTCGAGCGAAACGGGGTTCTTGTCGATGCCAAAGTCGTCATCGAGGAGCTGGAGCGCCGCGAGTCGCTAGGCGGGCTCGGCGTTCCCGGCACGAAGCTGGCGCTTTACCACGCCCGCAGTTTCTCTGTCCTTCGTCCATCGCTGACGATGTACCGGCTTGATGAACCACAAACGGTGGCAGGCATGGACGGGGAGCCGATGGAAGTAAACACGGTTGTACTGCTTCTTGGCCCTGCCGATGCGGATGAAGAGATGCTTTCCGTATTGAGCCAAGTGAGCACTTTGCTCGTCAAGGACGAACAAAGCACGGCCACGTTGGCTCGTGGCGGCGAAAACGAGGTATATTCGCTCGTTAGCAGCCATTTAGAACAATTTTTCGATCATTATTGGACAACAACGAAGGAGTGAAGGTCATGTTGGCTTATTCAATTTTAAAGAAAGAAAACATTGTGCTAAATGCTCAACCAAAAACGAAAGAAGAAGCTATTCGCCTAGCTGGCGAAGTGCTCGTCAAGCAAGGGTATGTGGATCCATCGTATATTGATGCAATGCTTGAGCGCGAACAGTTGACGACTACGTATATCGGCAACAATGTCGCTATCCCGCACGGAACGGAAGAAGCGAAATCGCTCGTTAAGCAGTCCGGCATTTCGATCGTGCAAGTTCCAGGAGGCGTCGACTTTGGCGGGGGCAACCAAGCAACGATTGTCATCGGCATCGCCGGAAAAGACGGAGAACATTTAGACATTCTTTCGAAACTCGCGCTCGTCTGCGCGGAAGCGGACAATGTTGCGGCTATGGCGAACGCCAAAACAGCGGAGGAAATTCTTACGCTGCTTAATGAGGTGAACGGCTGATGCGGGCCGTTCACTTCGGCGCAGGCAATATTGGCCGCGGTTTTATCGGCAGCCTGCTTGCAGCGTCGGGATATGATGTCGTGTTTGTCGATGTCAACGAACAAATTGTCCGCCTGCTGAAGGAGCGGGGAGAGTATCGCGTTATTATTGCCGGCGAGCGGCAGGAAGAACAATGGGTGCGCGGTGTTTCCGCACTCAACAGTCAAACCGAACAGGATGATGTCATTGAGGCGATCGCGTCCGCTGATTTGGTGACGACTGCGGTCGGCCCGCACATTTTGCCGGTCATTGCGCCCGTCATCGCCGCCGGATTGGAGCGACGATTCACGGTTCATCAGAAGCCGCTTCACGTCATTGCATGCGAAAATATGATCGGCGGCACGGAAACGCTGAAACAGCATGTCGTTACCCATCTTTCCGAAGCCGGACGGCAGCTGGTGGAAGAATGTGTCGGGTTCCTTAACTGCGCGGTCGACCGCATCGTGCCGAATCAGACGAATGACGATCCACTCGCCGTCACGGTTGAGCCGTTTTTCGAATGGGCGATTGAGATGAAAAACACTATCGGCGCCGTTCCCCCGATTCAAGGGGCACATTTTGTCGCTGACCTAGGACCGTATATCGAGCGCAAATTGTTTACAGTTAATACCGGCCATGCGTTGGCTGCCTATTTAGGTTATCAAAAACAATACCGAACGGTTCAGGAAGCGATGAAGGATAGCGGCATCCGGGAGAGTGTCGAGCAGGCGCTCCGCGAGTCAGGAGCCGTCTTAGTGAAAAAGCACGGCTGGGATGAACAAGAGCACCGTTCGTATATTGAAACGACGATCGGACGTTTCACCAATCCGTCCCTTTCCGATGACATCGTCCGCGTCGCCCGTTCACCAATCCGCAAGCTCGGGCCGAACGATCGGCTTGTCGCACCGGCTGTGCAATATTACACTTTATTCGAACGTGTGCCGTCCGGACTTGTCAAAGGCATTGCTGCGCTGCTGTTGTTTGATGAGACCGGCGATGCCGAAGCAACTGCTCTCCAGCAAACGATCGAACAGAGCGGTGTCGAAGGAGCGCTCGTCCAATATGCAGGGCTTGACAATAGCCATCCGCTCGTCGTGGCGGTGAAGGAAGAATATAAGAAGATGCAAAAAGAGCAATAAAGATAAGGGGTTCGTCTCGTTTTACCGCTAGCCTTCACGGCTGGCGGCATTTTTTTTGTGAATATGAACATGCCGATTATCGTCTTTTCCGTTACAATGCTATCGATCAAAACGAATCTTCGTTTTCACTATAGTTTCTGTTTTTATGCAGAATCTTAAGAAAGGCTTCCCCTTCACCAATGTTCCTATTTCTCTTGTTCATTCTGTCATCGAAGCTCCGTGAGATAAAGTAAGACGGGGGAGTAAGTCCTTACAAATCCTCTTTTTTGAGTTTACGTTGTCATGAACAAAATGAACAAAATTCATTTTATTTTCAAAAACTTCACACTTCATATAGTAGCGTGATAATGTTATATTTGAAAACGTTATCAAAAGCAAGGGGGCAAGGGAGGATGAAAAAAACAAGATGGAGGGGTTTACTAGCGGCTGCAATGATGACGCTAGCACTGGCGGCATGTGGAGGAAATGAATCGGCAGGGTCCAAACCGTCCAACTCGTCTGCTACGAATTACCCGCCGAAGCCAATTACTATTGTTGCTCCGTCTGGAGCGGGCGGCGGTTGGGATTTAACGGCTCGCGCAATCACGAAAGTGCTCGATGAGTCAGGTCTTGTTAAACAGACGATGATCGTTGAAAACAAACCGGGCGGTGGCGGGGCGGTCTTTATGGCCGAATACGCTACCCAAGAAGCAAAAAACGATTATAAATTATTTGTCAACTCACCACCCATTATTATTAACAATTTGAAAAAAGAAGGAAACAGCCCGTTTGGCTACAAAGACACGACGCCGCTTGCTCAATTGACGAAAGATTTCGGAGCCATTGTAGTTAAGGCCGATTCAAAGTTTCAAACATTGACCCAATTGCTCGACGCGATTAAACAAGATCCGAAATCGGTCACTGTAGCTGGAGGATCAGCACCGGGCTCGATGGATCATTTAGTCGCCATTCTGCCAATCTATAAAGCTGGCATTGATCCGAAATCGATCAAATATGTTTCGTACGATGGTGGTGGCGAGGCGATGGCTGCGTTGCTTGGCGGCAATGCTGATGTGATCGCAACCGATGCGTCTTCGGTCGGTGAGTATTTGAAAGCCGGAAAAGTGCGGGTGTTGGCGGTTTCGGCTCCAGAGCGCCTTGACGGTGTACTCAAAGATGTGCCGACGATGAAAGAGCTTGACATTGATGCGGAATTTACAATTTGGCGTGGGATTTTTGGACCAAAAGACATGTCTCGAGAAGCGAAAGCGTTTTGGGAAGAGACATTGAAAAAGTTGTCTGAGCACGAGAAATGGAAGGAAGAGCTGCAAAAACAAGGTTGGGAAGCAGAGTATCGCAATTCGGATGAGTTTACGAAGTTTTTGCAAGAGCAAGAGCAACAAGTCGGGGACCTTCTGAAGTCGCTTGGCATGTACAAGTAAACAAAGGGGGAAGAAGATCCTTCCCCTTTTTCGCAAAAAAGCCGGAGGTGAAGGGATGAATAAAACAGCTGACCGGATCGCGGCCGTGGCATTCTTAGCGATTGGCGCCTTGTTTATGGTGGAAAGCTTGCGCCTATCGAAAAGCGCTTATGGTAGTGTGGTGGGACCGAACGTGTTTCCATTTTTGCTTGGACTCATTCTTGTGTTATTAAGTGTCAAACTGTTGTTTGAAACACGGCGCTATGCGGAGGCGGCAGATGAGAAACCGCCACGACAATATAAAAAGTTTCTCATCATTTTGGTCGCCGCCATCTTGTACGCAGCTTTGATGGAAACCATTGGTTACGTGATTATGACTTTTCTTTTCCTCGTGGTCGGATTTCAAACGATGGCGAAAGGAACATTATGGAAGTCGGTTGTTGTTGCGGCTGGTTTTTCGCTAGGTGTCTACGGCCTTTATGTCAAACTGTTGCAAGGAACATTGCCAAGTTGGCCGGTGTGGTTCCAATGAAAGGAGGGGCAGCATGAGCACACTATCGTTTTTACTCGATGGATTTCAGACGGCGTTGCAGCCGCATAACTTGCTGTTTGCTTTTATTGGAGTGCTGATCGGCACGACGGTCGGTGTGCTGCCTGGGATCGGTCCAATAAGCGGGGTGGCGCTGCTCATTCCTGTAACAGCGTCGATGACGTCTGGTCTTAGCCCGGAACAGGCGGCAGCAAGTTCAATCATTTTGCTGGCCGGTGTGTATTACGGCGCGATGTATGGTGGCTCGACGACATCGATTTTGCTTAATACACCCGGGGAGTCTTCGTCGGTCGTTACGACGCTTGATGGCTATCAGATGGCCCGCCAAGGAAGAGCGGGGGTGGCGCTCGCCATTGCTGCGATCGGCTCTTTTGTCGCCGGAATCGTTGCGCTAATCGGCCTTGTATTATTAGCTGAGCCGTTATCGAATGTTGCGTTGAAGTTTGGTCCGGCGGAATATTTTTCGCTGATGATGCTTGGGTTGGCGGCGGTGAGCGGACTGGCCGGCAAATCGATGACAAAAGCGTGGATCATGACCGTGTGCGGTTTGTTACTTTCTACGATTGGACTTGACAACGTTTCCGGCGTGGCACGTTTTACGTATGACATTTCCTATTTATATGGAGGCTTGGAGTTTTTAACAGTAGCAGTTGGTCTATTTGCATTAGGAGAGGTGTTCAAGTCCATTCTCCATAATGAGAAGAACGACGGGGAAATTGCCAAAATCGGGCGTATCTTGCCGACCAAATCGGACTTGAGAGAAAGTGCGGGGCCGATCGCTCGCGGGTCGCTGCTTGGGTTTTTCACCGGTGTGCTGCCAGGAGCCGGAGCAACACTAGCTTCCTTTTTCTCCTACATTCTTGAAAAGAAAGTGAGTAAACATCCAGAGAATTTTGGTAAAGGAGCAATCGCAGGAGTGGCGGCTCCGGAGTCAGCGAACAATGGTGCATCCGGGGGGGCAATGATTCCGCTTTTGACGCTCGGTATCCCAGGATCGGGGACGACAGCGATCCTCATGGGCGCGCTTATTATGTACAACGTCCAACCCGGCCCGCTTTTGTTTGACGAGCATCCTGAAGTGGCCTGGGGGTTGATTGCCAGTATGTTTATCGGCAATGTAATGTTGTTAATCCTCAACATGCCGCTCGTCAAAGTGTTCGCGAAAATTATCCAGACGCCGACGAAATATTTGCTGCCGCTGATTATTGCCATTTCCGTGTTCGGCGTGTATGCGGTGCAAGTGACGACGTTTGATGTGTTCCTGCTGCTGGCGTTTGGTCTGCTTGGCTATTGGCTCGCTCAACATGACTATCCGCTCGCGCCGCTCGTTTTAGGACTAGTACTCGGGCCGATGATCGAAAACAATATGCGCCGGGCCTTGACAGCATCGAACGGGGATTACCTCGTTTTCGTTGAAAAGCCGATTTCTCTTGTTTTATTGATCATTGCCTTTTTATGGATCGCTGTGCCAATGGTCATGAAACTACGAGGAAAATCGATCATCGTCAACGAAGATATGTAATAGAAGATATGTAATAATTAAGGAAGAAAGACGTTTCGCCTAACACGCGGACGGTCTTTCTTTATTTTCTATTTTGAGAGGAAGGACTATGAAGCTTCAGACAAGGTTAATGGTCATTATTTGTTCCCTGCTATTATTTGTGATCATTTTTCTGACTTTTTTGTTTCAACATATGTTTGCTGCTACACTGAAAGAGCAAATCGGAATGCGGGCGCTGAATGTAGCGGAGACGGTCGCTTCGACTTCGCTTGTGCGCGAGGCATTTCGTGACTCAAATCCGTCCGTGCGTTTGCAGCCGTTTGCAGAGCGCATTCGCCAAAAGACAGGGGCGGAATACGTAGTGATCGGCAACCGACAAGGCATTCGTTATGCCCATCCGCTGACGGAACGAATTGGGAAGTCAATGATTGGGGGAGATAACAAGGAGGTACTGAAAGGCAAATCCATTATTTCTGAGGCGGTCGGTTCACTCGGTCCAGCCATCCGCGGGAAGGCGCCGATTTTTGATGAGAACGGAAGCGTGATCGGCATTGTTTCGGTCGGGTTTTTGTTAGAAGATATTCAGCGCACCGTGTGGTCGTATAGCATGAAGATTTTCTTTTTTTCCGTTCTTGCACTTTTGTTTGGGGCAGTTGGTGCGGTGGCGATTGCTAAGGCAGTGAAAAAATCGATTCACGGCCTTGAACCGGAAGAAATCGGCTTGTTGTACCAAGAAAAACAGGCAATTTTAGAGGCGATTCGTGAAGGAATCGTCGCCATCAATCAAGAAGGGACAATTACGATGGTCAATCAAACTGCTTTGAAGTTGCTTGGCTATGACAATGAGCGTAACGTATTAGGAACGCCTATCTTGCAACTGATTCCCCATTCCCGGCTGCCTGAAGTAATTCGAACGGGACAAGCGGAATATGATGATGAGATGGTTTTAGGAGGAGAGACCGTCATTGCGAACAGGATTCCGATCAAAAACAAGCAAGGACGGGTGATCGGAGCGGTATCGACGTTTCGCAACAAGTCGGAGTTGTACCGCCTGACGAAAGAGCTGTCACAGCTGCGAACCTATGCCGATGCATTACGCGCGCAAACGCATGAGTTTTCCAACAAACTGTATTTAATCTCAGGCCTGATTCAGCTTGAATCATACGAAGAGGCGCTAGAACTCATCACAAAGGAAACAGACTTGCAGCAAAACATCGTTCGATTTGTCATGAAAGAAATCCCTGACCCTATCATTGGTGGACTGCTGCTTGGCAAATTCAACCGTGCCAATGAGTTAAAAATAGCATTTGAAATTGATCGGGAAAGCAGTTTTCGAGATGTACCTCCATGGATGGATCGCGATCATTTGGTGACGATTATCGGCAACTTGTTGGATAACGCGATGGAAGCGGTTCTTCACAACGGAAAAGAAGAGAAGCGAGTGACCGTTTTTTTGACCGACCTCGGCAATGACTTGATTATTGAAGTCGAAGATAACGGATTAGGCATCGATCCGGCTGTGGCAGAACGAATATACGACCGCGGTTTTTCGACCAAAGCCAGCGGACTCCGTGGGTATGGACTTGATCTTGTCAAGAAGGCGCTGGAAATGCTTGACGGGCAAATCACTTATCAATCGAAACAAGGGGAGGGAACGGTGTTTACCGTCATTATTCCGAAGCAGCTGGCCGACGCCAATCATCATTGAGAGGGGGATAGAGATGTCGATGATTCGCGTGCTGATTATCGAAGACGACCATCGTATTGCCGAGATTAACCGACGCTTTGTGGAAAAAGTAGAAGGGTATGAAGTTGTTGGCATTGCCACGAACGCCGAAGAGGCAAGGGAACTGACCGAAGTGTTGCGGCCGGACGTATTGTTGCTTGACGTCTATTTTCCAGATATGAACGGTATCTCTTTCTTGAAATGGGTTCGTCAACGTTTTTCTAATATTGATATTATCATGATCACAGCAGCACGGGAAATTGATACGTTGAAACAGGCGCTGCATGGCGGAGTATTTGATTATATCATCAAACCGATTATGTTCAACCGTTTTGCCGAAACATTAAATCGCTATAAAGATTACCATGACAAAATGCAGCAATGGATGAAAGAGAAAGAATGGATCGGCCAAGAAGATGTCGATGAACTGATAGGGAGAGAACTGTCGGCCAAGGAGCAGCCCTCGTTGCCAAAGGGCATCCAGCCGTTGACGCTTGAAAAAGTGCTAGTTGTCGTGAAACAATGCCGGGATGGAGTGACGGCCGAAGAAGTCGGACAGCAAATTGGTATGAGCCGAACGACGGCTCGTCGGTATTTAGAGTACCTTGTCTCCACAGGACAAGTGCTGGCCGATATTGCTTATGGATCGGTCGGACGCCCGGAACGGATTTATAGGAAGAGAGGGTAAGCAAGGTTCTCGTTTAGAAAAGCATAGCGGCTTCCATATGCACAAAGAAAGCGGGGGAGAGTGTTGGCCGTTTTTAGTGGCATTTTGCTTCAAGTGATGGTTCCTATGTTGCTCATTGTCGGAGTGGGAGCGCTATTGCACCGTTTGTTTCATTTTGACATGAATACATTGTCCAAACTGAATATGTATGTGCTGTTGCCAGTGGTCGCGTTCATCAACGTGTATGACAGCGAGTTGAGCGGGAAAGTGTTGGCGGCTATATTCGGTTTTCTTCTTTTACAAAGCAGCGGGTTGATCGTTTTGAGTATGATGATGGCAAAATTGTTCAAACTCGAACGAAGCAGGGCGGCAGTGTTTCAAAATACGATTGTTCTGAATAACTCTGGCAACTTTGGCATTCCTGTCAGCCAACTTGTGTTTCACCAACAACCACTCGGGGCAGCCATTCAAATTGTCGTGACCATATTTCAAAACTTTCTCACCAATACATATGGCGTTTATCAGTTTGTTTCAGGAAACGGGAAAAAAGGAAAGTGGGTTGCCGAGCTATGGAAAAATCCGGTTCTTCATGCGTTGTTGCTAGGCGTCGTTTGCCGTTGGCTGCATGTCCCGGTTCCATCATTTTTATGGACTCCACTTCAACGCATCGCTGATGCGTTTTTAGCTATTGCCCTCTTTACATTAGGAGCACAAATCGCTTACGCTCGTTTTACCGCTTTGCCGCCACTGTTGTATGCGAGCGTGTTTGGACGCCTGCTCTTTTCGCCGCTATTGGCTGCGGCATTCATCTTTCTGTTAGGGATTGAGGGGGTGACTGCTCAGGCGTTGCTCATCGCCAGTTCCTATCCTTGTTCACGCAACACGGCGCTGTATGCGCTCGAGTATGATTGCCATCCCGACTACGCCGCCCAGGCGGTGCTTCTGTCAACGCTATTAAGCGCCATTACCGTGACCGGTGTTGTATATGTTGCTCGGTTGTTATTTTCATAAGCTTCTTGTGGGTGGCGGTGTGAAAAGAAGTCTGCCACCTCCGCGGGTAGAGAGAATAATAAAATAAAGAAAATAGTTGTAAACCGCTTTCACTTGTTTTATAATAAAGCTAAACCGGTTTATGAAAGCGCTTTTGAACTAAATCGATTTAGTACAAGAGAGGGATTCTGTTGAAAAAAGTAACGATGGCTGATGTCGCGAAACTGGCCAACGTTTCCAAAAGCACGGTCTCGCAATATTTGAATAAACGCTATGAATATATGAGTGAAGAAACAAGAAAGCGCATTGCCCAGGCGATCGAAGAACTCGGCTACCAGCCGAACGTGATCGCCCGCAGTTTGAAGCAAAAGACAACAGCGACGATCGGCGTCATTGTGTTTAATATGCTTCATATGTTGACGACGCAAGTGCTACACGCTATTGAAGAAGAATGCCAAAAGCGTGAGTTTCAAGTGATCGTCTGCAACTCCGGCGATGACCCGGAAAAAGAGAGAAAATATATCGATATGCTGCTCGCGAAACAAGTGGACGGGTTGATCGTCTTTCCGACGGGAAAAAACGAAGACGTTTACCATCGCCTTGTCGCCGAGCGGTTTCCGATCGTCTTTGTCGACCGGATGGTGCCGGGGGTTGAGGCTGATAGTGTGCTGTTAGACAACTTTGGTGCGGCAGAGATGGCGGTTGATTATTTGGCCGCCCATGGTTATGACCGCATCGCTATTGTCACTCCGCCGCTTGTCGCCCACAACGTGCCGCGGATGGAACGGCTTCAAGGGTTTCGGATGGCGATGGAAAAAAGAGGCCTTAAAGTTGATGATAGGAGTGTGATCGCTGCCGAGGCCGCCGAGCTGCCTGGGGAATTGCAAAAGCGGTTCGCTGCCCCTGAACGGCCGAACGCGTTGTTTGCAATTAACGACTTAACGTTAATGGGCATTTTACGGTTCGTGAAAGAAACTGGCATTCGCGTGCCAGATGAGTTAGGACTGATTAGCATTGATGATGTGCCATTTGCCGATATTTACACGCCGATGCTGACGACGATCGCCCAGCCGACGTTTGCGATGGGGAAAAAAGCAGCTGAACGCGTGTTCGAGCAAATGGATCAGGAGCGAACGCGCAAACCGCGTGTGTTTCGTTTCTCCCCGACATTGGTGGAACGGACATCGATCAGATGAGAAAGCAGATAAGGAGGGAGGAGAAACGATGGCGATTTCTGAGGATGTTGTCATTGGCATTGATATTGGAACGACAAGCACGAAAGCGGTTGTTTTCGGAGAACGTGGGCGGGTATTAGCTTCCCACGCGGTTGATTATCCAATCATCCAGCCGCATCCGGGATTTGCGGAACAGGACCCGGAAGAGCTGTTTGCCGCGGTCATTCAAGCGGTCGGGGCGGTGACGGTCCGCCATGGGATTCGTCCCCAGCAGGTGAAGGCGATTGGATTGAGTGCGGCGATGCACTCGATCATGGCGCTTGACGAATCAGGACGGCCGCTCACTCGCTTAATCATCTGGGCCGACAACCGGAGCGTCGTTCAGGCGGAGCGATTGTTGAAAGAGCATCATGGACTTGATATTTACCGGCGGACGGGGACGCCAATTCATCCGATGTCCCCATTGCCGAAATTGCTTTGGCTGAAAGAGGAGGAGCCGGATGTATTCCGACAGGCGCACCGTTTCGTGTCGGTGAAAGATTATGTGCTGTATCGGCTGTACGGTGACTATGTCACCGACCATTCGCTCGCCTCAGCGACAGGCTTGTTCCGCCTCGATACGCTCGATTGGGATGAGGATGTGCTTTCACTTCTTGGCATTGGCCGCGAACGCCTGCCTCGTTTGGTTCCAGCCACGCACATTCTGCAAGGAATGAACAAAGAATGGGCCGATAAAATGGGGGTATCTCCTGATGTTCCAGTCGTCATCGGTGCGAGCGATGGCGTGCTCGCCAATATCGGTGTCGGTGCCGTGCTCCCAGGTGAGGCGGCCATTACGATCGGGACGAGCGGGGCGGTGCGGACGATTGCGACCACACCGACAACCGATGAAAAAGGCCGAACGTTTTGTTATGCGTTAACCCCTGGTTATTGGGTCGTTGGCGGGCCGACGAACAATGGCGGTATTTTGCTTCGGTGGCTGCGCGATGAGTTTGGCGCCCAAGAGCGAGAAGTGGCGAAAAAGCTTGGCGTCGATCCATACGACTTGTTGACGAAGTATGCGGAACGCGTTCCACCCGGAGCGGAAGGATTGGTGTTTTTGCCATTTTTATCGGGCGAGCGGGCCCCATATTGGAACGCGAACGCACGCGGAACATTTTTTGGCCTTGGCCTTCACCATAAGCGTGAACATTTCATTCGTGCCGTGATGGAAGGCGTCTGTTTCAGCATCGTATCGGTGGCGCTTGCCATTCGCGACGTGACAGGACCAATGGCGGAAATCCGCGTCTCAGGCGGTTTTGCAAAATCTCCATTTTGGCGGCAAATGCTTTCCGATATGCTCGGTAAGCCGCTCATTGTGCCGCAAACGCACGAGGCATCGGCATTAGGAGCAGCGGCGGTGGCGCTTCATGCGTTAGGTGAAGTGCCGTCCTTAGAGATGGTGAAAACGTGGATTGATACGACGGCTCGCCATGAACCGAAGGAGGAACATACGCTTATTTACGCAGAGTTGTTTGATTTGTATGCCCGTTTGTATGAGCGGTTAAAAGCGGAGTTTGATATCATCGCTGCGTTTCAGCGGCGGAGTGGAGAATAGCATTTTTGAACTAAATCGGTTTATTAGCGGAAGAGAGTGAGTTTGCCAGCAACGCTTTCTCTTCCGCTCTCCTACTTGCAGTTGAGGCGACTTTGATGAACAGGAGGAAGAAAAATGTCTGACTCAGCCTTGATCCTTATCGTCATTGCCGGGATTAGTTTACTATTGTTTTTGATTATTCGCTCAAAGCTTCATGCGTTTGTTGCCTTGTTGCTTGTTAGTTTGCTTGTCGGTGCAGCTGCTGGCATGCCGCTAGACAAAGTCATCGAGTCAATTCAAAATGGAATGGGTGGTACACTTGGCTTTGTGGCAGTGGTTGTTGGGTTAGGCGCTATGTTTGGGCAAATGCTAGAAGTATCTGGGGGAGCCGAACGGCTGGCTCAGACGCTCATCAATAAGTTTGGAGAGAATAAAGCACAATGGGCGCTCGGTCTGACAGGGTTTATTGTTGCGATTCCGGTCTTTTTTGATGTTGGTTTCATTATTCTTGTTCCCATTGTCTATGGCTTGGCGCGGAAAACAGGGCGTTCACTTTTGTATTATGGCATCCCGCTTCTAGCTGGGTTAGCTGTCACGCATAGTTTTGTGCCACCAACGCCAGGTCCGATTGCTGTTGCAGATTTGATTGGTGCTGATCTTGGATGGGTCATTTTATTCGGTTTTATCGCCGGTCTTCCAGCGATGATTGTAGCTGGCCCACTGTTTGGAAAATATATTGCCAAAAAAATTCACGCTACCGTTCCAGATTATATGGATATGAAAGAAAAGCAATGGGAGAAAGACCTCCCGGGGTTTGGGACGATTGCCGGTATCATTTTTATTCCGCTCGTGTTGATTTTGTTGAATACGGTTTCAGGAGCTGTTTTGCCAGAGGGGAACGGGATAAGGGCGTTCTTAACCTTTTTAGGCCATCCGTTTGTCGCGCTGACGATTGCGACATTGTTGGCGTTTTACTTGCTTGGGCAAAAAAGAGGGTTCACTAAGCAAGAAGTACAAGATATTGCCACAAAATCATTGGAACCGGCTGGCATTATTATTCTTGTCACCGGAGCCGGGGGTGTGTTCAAACAAATTTTGATCGATTCCGGCGTCGGAAAAGTGTTAGCAGACATGATGGCAACTTCTTCCTTGCCACCGATCGTACTGGCGTTTCTTATCGCTGCGATCGTCCGTGTGTCCCAAGGTTCGGCAACTGTGGCCATGGTAACAGCTGCTGGCCTGATAGCACCGTTAATTGAAACACTAGGATTAAGTGGTCCGATTTTAGGAATGATTGTTATTGCCATCGCTGCCGGGGCAACGATCCTTTCACACGTCAACGACTCTGGTTTTTGGCTCGTCAACCGTTATTTCGGTCTCGATGTGAAAGATACGCTGAAATCGTGGACGGTCATGGAGACGTTGATTGCACTTGTCGGTTTTGTCGTTGTATTGATTTTGAGTTTGTTTGTGTCATAAAAACGAGTAAGAAGAAAGAAGAGGATTTGGATAGAGGGTGTCTCAA
The DNA here is from genome assembly GCF_000496575.1 of Geobacillus thermodenitrificans subsp. thermodenitrificans DSM 465. Taxonomy (GTDB): domain Bacteria; phylum Bacillota; class Bacilli; order Bacillales; family Anoxybacillaceae; genus Geobacillus; species Geobacillus thermodenitrificans. The sequence goes on from NZ_AYKT01000018.1 coordinate 64,345, forward strand.
AAGCAACGAGACACCCTTTCTTACTATGATATACACACTGGGCAGCTTTGCAGTTCTATATCTCGTGTTCCATCGGAGACCAATGGTTTGTCACTATATATTCAAAAGGCACAGTGCTTCCATGGCAAGTGCAGCGAAAAATACTTTTTTTGATTGAGAAAGAATAGTTTTTAGTACAATAAAAAATTATTTACAGAAGAAAATGGTTTGTTTTCATCAAGTCGCTTTTACCTATCATCAAGCCGTTTCACAAGCAACAGCTCATCCCGAATCGGAATGCCATCGGGGCTCATAAAGGGAATGCTTGGCTTGATTTGCCGTGCTTTGTCGACAGCATTCGGAAAGACATTGACGATTTGATAGCCGCGCTTTTGGTAGAAACGAAGCGCATGCAAGTTGTCATTCGTCGTAATTAATCGAACAGCGGCACATCTTTGTTGTCTCGCCCATGTCTCTGCCGCACGCAAAAGGGCGCTGCCGATGCCCTGATTTTCCACTATGCTGTCTAACGAGATGATCTCGCATTCGTTTTCGCGAATGAGGAACGTAATGAGCCCGACGATTCGCTGTCCATTCTCGACAGCGGCAAATCCATCCAGCTCGTTGCAGTGATAAACACCAGTCGAGACAACCATTTCCGGACTCCCCCAATGGTCGGTGAAAAACTGATTGACCAGAGCGCGGTCCAATTGTTTCGTTGGGACGATGTTCAAGGTGAGTTCCCCCCCCTCTATACCAGTGATCATTGTTTTCTATTATGGCTCTTCACCACAAAATGTACTTGACA
>NZ_AYKT01000019.1 GCF_000496575.1 Geobacillus thermodenitrificans subsp. thermodenitrificans DSM 465
AGGAAAAGGTTTATTGCCGGGCGAAGGGAAAGTAGGAACTTACAAACAATTAATAAAACAAGGCAAAGCGTTTGATAACCTTACTCCACACCATATGCCATCTGCTGAAAAAAGCCGGTATAAAGCGAAATGATGGTGTTAGCATGAATATGGAACAACCACATCCTGGTACTGGGGGAAGACACCGTAGGACTTATACTTATGGACTTTCTGGAGAAAAATTAAACGATTATTTAAATCTTAGCTACCGAGATGCACTAGCACATGATATTTGGGATGCTCGAAGAATTTATATGAAGGATGGGCTATACACTCCGAAAATAAGAAAAAGTTTAAGAGATGTAATTCAATTGAATAAGGAATTGTACCCAGAATTATTTAAGAAGTAATTATTTATAAGGAGGGAATATTTTTGGATATTAAGTCGGAAATAAAAAAGGTATACGATAACCGTCTGCTTAAGACAGAAAAACAAGTGGAAGAATTTGAGCAAGCTTTAAAAAATATATATGAATATGGTGAGGTTTCAATTATTAAAGATTTAATTTTAGCTTTTGATGATAATACTGAACACCATGAGGTAATGTTTAACTTGGTGCATACTATTGAGCATTTATATAAGAATAAAATAGAGGAAGGGTTAAAACTAATTGCTACTTCTGTGCCAACGGTTATAAGTTATGGGAGGGAATGGATAGAAATTTTACATTACAGAATATTAAATCACCCCCATGTGCGTACAATTTATGCAAAAGTTTTGGAGAATATCGACATCAAAACAAGAAATATTATTAAAGATTTGTTAGGAGATATAAAGAAAGAAGATCCAGAATTGTTTGGTGAGTCAGTAGATGAGGTATTAGATAATATTTAAGAACTAATTATGAAAACCTTGATTGGCAATATGCTTTTCAAGGGTTTTCTATTTTCAATCTAACAGCTATATCAAATAATAAAGTGTGTTTACGAGAGAATTTAAGTATGTTTTTTACCAACATTTTAATTCAGAGCTCATAATGGTTCACCTACAACGAGCTTGGCTGCAATGCATGGTAAAGCGACTAACGCCACGAATACCCTTCGAGTACACTTTAAAACACGAGAGAACGCTTTCTCGTGGCGAGAAATAGGGTATAAACTTTTAACTTTTAACCGACTATGACAATAATAATAAACTGGCAAATTATTTTTGTATTGTATTTTCACTAGAGACGGTCGTATAATACTCGTCATTATTAAAAAGCGTTACATAAATTGTAATTTTTGTAACGGGAGGGCGACACATTGAACGTTGTCGGGTATATACGAGTCTCAACGCAAGGACAAGCAAGAGATGGTTACAGCTTGAAATATCAAGAAGAGGAAATCAAAGCATATTGTGAGAAAAACGGCTGGAACTTGATCCATATTTTTAGAGATGAAGGCATTAGCGGGGCAAAAATGAATGAAGAAGCGTTCGAAGTAGACAGGGTGGGTTTACAGGAGATGTTGGCCCACCTTTCTTCTCTCCAAATTAAGTATGGCGTGGTGTTAAACACAAGCCGGTTGTGGCGCTCTGACATGGTGAGAGTGTTGATTCATCGAGAGTTACAGAAGTATGGGGTGGATATTAAAAGTATTGAACAGCCATCCTACAGTATCTACAAAAAAGACCCAAGCGATGTATTGGTCAATGGACTAATGGAGTTATTAGACCAATATCAGCGATTGGAAATTGCTTTAAAACTAAAGAAAGGTCAGCATAAAAAAGCAAAAGAAGGAGGATATGCCGGAGGAAGGGTGATCTTTGGCTATACGAAACCAAAAGGGGAAAAGGAACTCAAGGTACATCATGAACAAGCTAAAGTGGTCAAACGGGTCTTTGAACTAAAACGAAAACATCCTCAAGGGTCTTTAGCTCACATTGCCAGGGTGTTAAATGATGAAGGGTACAAAACCGCTCAAGGAAAACCATTTACAAAAGTACAAGTAAAGCGAATTTTAGACCGAAAGAGCTTTTATCAAGGGATGTATACCTACGGCCCCATACAAGCCCATGGCAAACACGAAGCCATTCTTTCAAACGTCACTTAAAAAATTCATGAGTTTTCTTATATATCGATATAGATGATGCCTCCATGGACAGGCTGATGTACCAATGCGCACCGGAAGGTGAACGCTCGAACTAACGGATTGACCCCCTAAATTTGGACACATCCTATCTTATTTTAGGTTATTCTCAAAATTTCTCGTTTTTTCTTGGCAAGAAGACAAAATCCTCTTGCCTTATACGCGAACTTCTTTGATGATTAACGATTCCGTTTGCGCTTTTTTGTGAAATTCATGCGGTGGAAGATCAAGAATACTCGAATGAATCCTTCGCTCGTTATAAAATTTCATGTACTCCATCACGGCTTGATAAGCTTCTTCATAGCTGTCAAACGCCATTCTTCCTAGACATTCCTCCTCCAGTAAACGATGAAACGCTTCCATATGCGCATTCATATTCGGCGTCCGTGGTGGAATCCGTTCATGTTCGATTCCAAATCGCTCACAGGCAGCTTCAAAGGCATGAGAAATAAATTGCGGGCCGTTGTCTGTCCGAATCACAGGTTTATTTGCCTGTTCAAATTGCTGACGCTTGAATAACGCTCTTTGAAGCGTCTTTACGGCATCGCTTCCTGAACAACTCAACCCAATATGGTAATCAATTACCGAACGGTCATACACATCGATGAGCGACAAAACAAGGAAAAAGCGTTCTTCTCCTTCGATATATCCATATTTCACATCCATTTCCCATAACTGATTCGAGCCTGTAATAATGCGATTTCGAGCGTGTTTCTTCGGATATGGAATCCGTTTCTCTCGCTGCGGACGTAGCAAGTCCATCGCTTTACACAATCGATATACTTTTTTCTTACTGATCACAAGCTGATGGTCTCTTCTTAACTGAATGGTCAGCTTGTGATATCCGTAGGCAAATCCTTCTCCCATCACAAGCTCAGAGAGCCATTCTTGGATTTGTTCGTCTGGCACTTTTTCGCCAGTTGCCGTTAGAGAGCAGCCGGGTGTTGGACGTCCCCCATCTACTGTTTTCTTCTCGACTTTTCCGTTCTGCTGATAATAGTAGGTTGAGCGATTGATTTCTAGAATCTCCAATACTTTTGTAATCGGATATCCTTTCTTGATCCACTGCTCGGCTACTTCCAATTTTTCAGTAAGTGAGGGTTCTTCTTTTTTATCAAATCACGCAAAATCGCGATTTCTAAATCTTTTTCCCCTAATAGCTTCTTGAGCTGCTCGTTTTCTTCCTCCAGCCGTTTGATTTCAGCTGAAGAGGGAGAGGAAACCATTTCTTGTCCTAGTTTTCCTTCTTCATATGCCTTCACCCATCTTTGCACAAGATTCGGGCTAAGCTCGTATCTTCTAGCTACCAATGCTTTATTTCCGACTTCTAATGCTTCTTTCACTACTTGTAGCTTAAATTCCTTCGAATGTTTTCTTCGTTTCATGTACATCAAAAGCCCCCTTCATTTGGTCACTTCGATTATAAAAAACACCTTATCGAGTGTCCAAATTCATTAGGGGGCTAATGAGATCTTATATTGGATAAACAGTTTGAATAAATGAAGATTTTTACTTTGAAGATAAATCACGATAATCAATAGTTGAACTGATACAAAACGTAAAGTCGATACATACTGTTTTTGAAGTTTGGATTGACCTATTGTAAAATGAGAGTGCTCTTACAATTTAGAGAGATTCTCATACAAGGGCTATTTTATGCTCATCTAATTTTATCTAGCATCACGGGGATTATATCTTATTTAATGAATGTAGCGGGATTGTTTAAAAGCTAACAGTAAAATTACGAAGGAAAACAGGATGAGTGGTAAATGAAAAAAGTGATAAACATAATTTGGAATATTAGTTTTATATTTTATTTATTAGCACTGGTCATGCTGTTGTTTGTAGGAGTTATGTTTGTGGGAGCTAGAGGGCATGTATGGACAGACTTATCGTTAATCGAATATTTAAGGCGTTCTTCAAATTTCGTTCCATTTAAAACGATTAGTATATATATTAAGGCGATGTTTAACGGAAGTTTGAATATAAGTATACCGATAAAAAACCTCTTGGGTAACTTAATTATGTTTTTACCAATGGGAATTTATCTGCCTTACTATATTAAAAAGATAAACAAGGTAGGTAGGTTTACATTCTCGATGATTATATTGTTATTTGTGATTGAAGTAACACAATTAGTGACAAGAAGAGGAAGTTTTGATATTGATGATTTTATACTTAATATCGTAGGTGCTTGGATAGGTTTTATTATTTGGAAAACAAAAACCGTTCAGAGGTTACTTAAATTAGATGTTTCTTACTCTTCAGCTAAAGAGGGCTTTAGATGAATAAGACTAAACTCAGATACAGAACTTCCGGTTGATTGGAAGTTCTGCTTTTTTATATAAAATCAGCAATAAACTTTAACAGAGCCTATTCTAAAATAAAACAGCGCTTATTCCCTACACTGCTTAAACATCTAACAAGGCCGAAGAATTGGTTTATCGAATCGTCGAAAAAACGCTACTCACCAGAGTTAGGGAGATGGATGATGTATCTGCTCTTGTTCACTCGATCCTGCTTTTGTTCCACCATGATGAGATGGAATCAGTTGATTCAATGCGGTGGGGAAACTGTGTATGAGACATGAACCTCCTTTCAGGTAGTTAACAGCACGTTGATGTTAACTAAGGAGTTTGGTTCATGTCTTTTTATTTGTCTGATTGTAAGTTTGCTTATCTGGGGAGTGTGGCCTTCGATATGTGCATATGACAGGTTTACGGCATTTTTATTTGGACAGTAGTTTAGCCACAGGCTGGGCTGTGTGGGTGATGGCGCATCTACCAATGCTCACATTCTTTTTTCTGCTCCATCAAACGAAAAATACGCCTCGAGTCGTAGTCAAAATATATCTTCGGAACATGATGGGAGGCAGGGAGTGTGCGGTACGATAGAAAGCGAAGGGAGGCGAAAGGATGGCAAAAAAGATCGGGTTGTTCATTGCCGGCGCGGCCGCGTTGATGGTGCTCTTGTTTCACCTCGGGCCGCTTGTCGGATTGGCGATCACGCTGGCGATCTTGTACTATGCGTTCAAAAAGTATTTGAAAGCTCCATCGACGTTTGGAAAAATCGCATGGGCGTTGATTGGCTGTGCGGCGTTAGTTATCAGCGTTTCGAATGTGCCGGCGCTGATTGCGCTTGTCGCGGCATATGTCTTGTATGTCGTGTATAAAAAATGGAACAGTGCGAAAGGTGAGCGTACCGTTCCAGGAACCGATGACCCGTTTGTCAATTTTGAAAAACAATGGGCTGAGCTGCAAAAGCATCATTAATCATATGGATGGAAAAGGAGTGGATCAATGATGGGATTGTTCTCACGTTTGAAAACGATCATTGAGGCTGATCTTCATGAATGGCTCGATGAAAAAGAAAAGAAAAATCCAATTGCGTTACTCAATCATTATTTGCGCCAATGTGAGCAGGAAGTTGAGCGGGTACGGCAGTTGCTTGAGCGCCAATATGTGTTGAAAGAGAAGTTTGCCCGCGAACATCACGAGGCAGAACAGATGGCGGAAAAGCGGGCCAAGCAGGCGGAGGTAGCCGAACGAGCTGGAGAAGAGGGATTGGCCGAGTTTGCGCGGCGTGAGCAGGCGCAATATACCGAACGGGCGGCCCGCTTAAAGCAACTGCTCGAACAAGCAAGCCACGAGCTGTTTGAGTTGGAAGCGAAATATGAGGACATGAAGCATAAGCTGAAGGATATGCAGATGCGGCGTATGGAGTTGATGGGGCGCGAAAATGCGGCGCGGGCACATTACCGGATTCATCGGGTGATCAATGGGGACACCGGTCCTGCTCAGGCAGCGTTTGCGGATGCTGAAGTTTATCTTGATCGCCTTGAACGGCAAGTCCAGTCCGATTATTATCGGAACACGATCGATGCGCGCATCGCTCAGTTAGAAAAGCAGTTGCAAGAAGGGAAATAACCGGATATGCTAAAGGCGTACATAGTTACGCCTTTTTCATTTTGGACAACAGGGGGCTCCCCACATGCTTGATCAGCAGAAGAAAACCGATTATGTCAGCTGGGCTGTCTTGCTCATCTTTTTGCTTTTTGTTGTCGAAATTGCATTTTTCCATCCTGGGTTGCTGTTTTCCATCGGATTAGCGATCGCTTTGCTTTATATCGGAAAACAGTCATGGCCACGCAAACGGGGGAAAGTGCTTTTTTGGATCGGTGGCATTAGCCTTGTGTTTCATGTGTTTACGATGGTGACGGCCCGGTTGGTCATTGTTGCTGGCTTATTTTATGTTCTGTGGAAATTCTTTCAATCCAAGCAGCAACCGACTGTCATTCGGCCAGTCATCATTGAAGCGAAGGACAGTCAAGGGGAAGTCATCGACCGAAAGCCGCTGTTTCATAATGTGCTGTTTGGACGGCAAACGACTCCCGAACATGTGTATGAATGGGATGATGTGAATATTCAAACCGGCATTGGCGATACGGTGATCGATGTCAGTAACACCGTCTTGCCAAAGGGAGAAGCAGTCATTGTTGTGCGCGGCTTGATCGGTCATGTGCGCGTGCTTGTCCCGTATGAAGTAGAGACAAAGGTCGTCCATTCAGCTATCTTTGGTGGGGGAACAGTGTTTGGGCAAGAAGCAAGGCATTTGCTTAACCAAACGCTCATTTATCAAACCCCTTCATATCAAGCGGCCGAGAGAAAACTGAAAATTGTCACCTCACTGATGATTGGTCACCTTGAGGTGAAGCGGTTATGAGCCGACCGTTGATGGTTTCTGTTTTGTCAGCGCTGATTCTTTTCATTTTGTTATCCCTTTCCTTTGTTTACGTGTTTCCGCCGGAGACGTGGGCGGAGTTGTGGGACAAAACGGTGATGGGCGTACCGTTTTTGCTGTTTGTGTCGGTTGTCAGCTTATTGATCGGGATCGCGAGCGGACTTGTGTTAGATTTCGTTTGGCGTAAGCAGCGGCAAGTTGTTATGCAGGCGCTCGAGCAAATTGAACACGGTGAAATGGGGGAACTTTGGCGGGAAGAGCCGTCACCGGAACTGCAGGACCTTTGGCGGCAAATCGAGAAGCTGCAAACGCAATGGCTCGAGCAAACGAAACGCGTTCAAAAATTAGCGGCAGAAAAGGTCGAACAGGAAGAACGGCTCGTTGAACGCATTCTTTCCGAAGAACGCACGCGGTTGGCGCGGGAGCTGCATGACTCCGTCAGCCAACAATTGTTTGCCGCTTCCATGATGATGTCAGCGATTACAGAAACAATGCCACCCGATGATGAACGGCAACGCAAACAATTGAAAATGGTTGAGCAAATGATTCACCAGTCCCAATTGGAAATGCGGGCGCTGCTTTTGCATTTGCGGCCGGTTCAGCTAAAAGGAAAGTCACTGCAAGAAGGGATGGAAGAACTGCTGACAGAATTGACGGGCAAAGTGCCGCTCGAGATGAAATGGAAAATCGAAGATGTTCCCTTGGATAAAGGGGTGGAAGATCATCTGTTCCGCATTTTGCAAGAGTCGCTTTCCAACACGTTGCGCCATGCAAAAGCGAAAACGGTTGAAGTGTTGCTGATTGAACGGGACGGGTTTGCAATTTTGCGCGTCACAGACGATGGTGTTGGCTTTGATGTGGAACGTTCGAAAAGCGGTTCGTACGGGTTGCAGCATATGTATGAACGGGCGGCGGAAATCGGTGGAACATTGAAAGTAGTCAGCTTAAAAGGCCAAGGAACAAGGTTGGAAGTGAAGGTGCCGCTTGTGTATAAGGGGGGATGACCGTGATAAAGGTGTTGCTTGTCGATGATCATGAAATGGTTCGGCTTGGCGTATCCGCGTATTTATCCGCTCAACCGGACATGGAGGTGATCGGCGAGGCGGAGGACGGGCAAAAGGGAGTTGAGCTTGCTCTCACATTGCGCCCTGATGTCATTTTGATGGACCTTGTGATGGAACCGATAGACGGCATTGCGGCAACGCAGGAAATCATGAGTGCATGGCCGGAGGCGAAAATTATTGTTGTGACGAGTTTTTTGGATGATGAAAAGGTGTTCGCAGCGCTCGAAGCAGGGGCGACGAGCTATTTGTTGAAAACATCGAAAGCAAGTGAAATTGCCGACGCCATTCGGGCCACGTTCCATGGACAATCGGTGCTCGAGCCGGAAGTAGCGGGAAAAGTCATGCAAAACCGGAGAAGACAGAGGGCGCGTCTGCCACACGAACAGCTTACGAGCCGAGAGATGGAAGTACTTTTATTAATGGCGCAAGGAAAAACGAACCAAGAAATGGCCGATGAATTGTTCATTTCACTCAAAACGGTGAAGGTGCATGTGAGCAACATTCTCGCCAAACTTGGTGTCCAAGATCGGACGCAAGCGGTCATTTATGCTTTTCGTCATGGGTTGGTGAAATGATGCGTGCATCATTTAGTTGACATGTGTAAGAATATCGCCATGTTCATACGAAAACCGCTCCACTTCATCAAGACGAACAAGAAGATGAAACGGGAGCGGTTTTGTTGTTTGCGGTGGATCAGAACGGTTGATCTGCTGAGAGAAATCTCGTTTGTTTGACCAATTTGCGAAGATTTCGGTCACGGTGAAGCACTTCCGTTTGTGAACACTTCGACAGAGGATGGGATGTCTGCGAGTTTTTCTTCAAGATGATCGATTCATTCAGTTGTTTGTTCATCCTTACGTTTCCTCATGAAGCGGTTTATAATGCCACCAACTTTGCCGTACAATAAACTCATACAATAAAGAGCATTGGGTAGAAAAAGAAGGTGACCATGTTGGAAGCAAGGTGGAAGTTCGATAATAGTTATGCAAGGCTGCCAGAACGCTTGTTTAGCAACGTTCTCCCTACGCCAGTGCGTGCGCCGAAATTGGTGGTGCTCAACCGTTCGCTCACAGCCGAGCTTGGGCTGAATGAGGAAGCTTTACGAAGCGAAGAAGGGGTGGAAGTGTTAGCGGGAAATCGGATTCCGGACGGGGCTAGGCCGTTAGCGCAGGCGTATGCTGGTCATCAGTTCGGTTATTTCACCATGCTTGGGGACGGACGGGCAGTGTTGCTTGGCGAGCACATCACTCCAAGCGGCAAGCGGGTCGACATTCAACTAAAAGGATCTGGGCGGACGCCGTACTCTCGTGGCGGAGATGGGCGTGCGGCGCTCGGGCCGATGCTGAGGGAGTATATCGTGAGCGAGGCAATGCATGCCCTCGGCATTCCGACGACCCGAAGCTTGGCGGTCGTGACAACAGGAGAGACCATTATACGCGAAACTGAACTGCCTGGGGCGATTTTAACCCGCGTTGCGTCGAGCCATTTGCGTGTCGGCACATTTCAATATGCAGCGCAGTGGGGGACGAGAGAAGAGCTGTGCGCGTTAGCTGATTATGCGCTTGAGCGGCATTTCCCTGAGTTTGAGGCGGTTGCGAACCGCTATTTGTTTTTACTTGAACAAGTCATCAAGCGCCAAGCGGAATTGATCGCAAAATGGCAGCTTGTTGGCTTTGTCCATGGGGTGATGAACACCGACAATATGACGATCAGCGGGGAAACAATCGATTACGGGCCGTGCGCGTTTATGGACACGTATGACTTGAAGACAGTGTTTAGCTCAATCGATACGGAAGGACGGTACACGTACGGTCATCAGCCGTATATCGGAGGCTGGAACTTGGCTCGTTTTGCGGAGAGCTTGTTGCCGCTGTTGGATGATAAGAAGGAAAAAGCGGTGGAGTTGGCTGAAGAAGCGCTTGGCCAATATTCAAAATGGTATGAGTACTATTGGCTTGGCGGGATGAGAGCAAAATTGGGACTTGCCGAGGAACAGGAACACGATGCAGAGTTGATCACCGAGTTGTTGCGGTTGATGGAAGAATACCGTGCAGACTATACGAACACATTCCGAGCATTGACATTAGGTGAGTACACTGGAATGGAGCTGTTTGACACTTCTGAGTTTCGTGAGTGGCACGAGCGGTGGCAAACGAGGCTTAGCAAGGAATCAGTCTCGCGAGAAGAAGCGTATGAACGGATGCGCCGTCACAATCCAGCGGTCATTCCGCGCAATCATCGGGTTGAAGAGGCGTTGGCTGCTGCAGTCAATTGTGGAGACTATCAGGTCATGGCTCGACTCCTTAAAGCGTTGGCCGATCCGTACGCTTACTCGCCGGAACAAGCGGAATACGCCGAACTGCCGCCGCCATCTGACCAGCCGTATCGGACGTTTTGCGGGACGTAATAAAAGGGACTTAGCAGCTCTTTTTTACTGTCAGTCCGGTGATGCTTTAATTCAATCATAAAGGTGAAACGAAACAATACGAAAACAAGAAAAGGAACTTTCCTATATCCAGAAAAAGGGACGAATGTTAGGAGCCCTTTTTTCTTTTTTCCTCTTTACTTTTACGTTACGTCAAGGTGTATCGTCATGAATAGGGAGGTGAGGAACATCGAATACACCGTGCATGAACTGGCCAAATTGGCAGGAGTGACAAGCCGGACGCTTCGGTATTACGATGAGATTGGTTTGCTCAAGCCGGCACGGTTGAGCGATGCCGGGTATCGGCTATACGGACCGCGTGAAGTCGATCTTTTGCAGCAAATTCTCTTTTACCGTGAACTTGGCGTGGATTTGGAAACGATCAAACAAATCGTTCATTCCCCGGAATTTGACGAACTTGAAGCGTTGCGGCAGCATCGCCAACAGCTATTGGAAAAAAGACGCCATCTTGATGCATTGATTGCGAGCGTTGAAAAAACGATTATTGCCAAAGAAGGAGGAATCACGATGAGTGACAAAGAAAAGTTTGCCGCGTTCAAGGAGCGGTTGATTGAAGAAAACGAGCGGAAATATGGAGAAGAAATTCGCCAGAAGTATGGCGACGAACAGGTCGATCGTTCCAACAATAGACTGCGGAATATGACAAAGGAACAGTTTGATGAGGCGGAACGGCTCGGCAAGGAAGTGCTAGAGGTGTTGAAAGAAGCGATGCAAGATGGTGACCCGGCCGGAGAGAAGGCGCAACGGGCGGCTGATTTGCACCGTCAATGGCTTTGCTTCTGGTGGGATCATTATTCCAAAGAAGCTCATGCCGGGTTGGCGCACATGTATGTTGAGGATGAACGGTTCAAAGCGCACTATGACCAAGTGCATCCGGGAGCGGCTGAATTTCTTAAAGAAGCGATTTTGATTTATACGGGAATGAAGAAGTAAGCCGGGCGCAGCCTGTTTCCTATCGGGAAGCAGGCTGCATTTTTTGTGGGGAGGAGTGGATGATGGCCAGCGCGCACAAAAAGTACATAGATAATCTAATTGCAATCGCTGTTTGTTATCATTAAAATGGAGGCACAAAGAGAGTCGTAGTAAGATGGGGGATGCAGTGTCGTTTGTTTCTGAAGAAAACAGAAAAGATTTGCATTCCCGTCTATAGCACACGCTGAACGAATTGTACTTTATTCAACGAGCGCTGGATGAATCGACGATTGTCGTGATTACTGACAAAACAGGAAAAATTACTTATGTGAATGAGGCGTTTTGCTGCATCTCCCAATATAGTCGGGAAGAATTGAGCAGCAATCCCCATCGTTTAGTTGAATTCAGGGCACCATAGCCCTGAGTTTTTTGGGAATATATGGAGGAAAATTGAGAAAGGGAAAATACGGAGGGGAGAGATGAAGAATAAGGAGGAAGATGGAAGTTATTATTGGGTTCAGTCGACGATTGTTCTTTTTTAGATGAACAAGGAAAGTCATATAAAATATGTTTCCATTCGTACAGATATTACCCGTTTATAACAAATTGAATATATGGCGAAACACGATGATTTAACGGGCCTTCCCAATCGACGGTTGTTAAAAGAACAGTTTCCACAAATGGTCGAGGAGACGAAAGCGAAGGGACATCTATTGGCTGTCTATTTTATTTATTAAAAACTTGCCACATTCAGCGGATGACCAAGCGATTATTGCTGCAGACATCAAGATGGCTCGCCAATTAGGCATTGACACCCTTGCGGAAGGAATTGAAAATAAAGAGCAAATTCAACAGTTAAAAGAAATGGGGGCAACAGCGGGCAAGAATATTTTTGGAGTCCGCCTGTACCGGAAACGGACTCGTTTTTGGACCGCACGAAGTGAGCAGTTTCAATATACATAACGAGAAAAACGAATGAAAGGAGTGGATGACATGGAAACGCTCAGAAAGCAACTGAGAGCCATTGACCAAAAGGGATATAAAGCGTACAAAGCGATTGAAGGGACCTATTCTTTTCCGGCGTTTACCCTTGCCATTGACCATGTGCAAGGAGACCCGTTCGCTGAACCATCGAAAATTCGAGTGATCGTGCCGCGGGCAAAGACAGTGTTAGCGGCAGAATGGACCAATACGACGCCGCGCCGCATCCGCTGCGAAGATGTGGTTGCGCGCCGTGTTCACTACGAATTACGGCAATGGCCATCGCGGGCGCGTGGGTCAGGAAAAAGCGGGCTTGTGTTGATCGACGCTCCAGGGCAAAAAGTGCTGGAGCGTACGGCGGTGCTAATTGGTGATGAGACGATTACTGTTTGTTTATCGGTTGGCTTGCCGGCCAATGGGCGGCGCATTTTAGCGAAAGAAGCGGAGAGTATTTTTTTCGAACAGATTCCGGCCGTGATCGAGCGGGCGGTGTATGGCCTGCGCGAAGGTGACATTCGACCCGCAGTCGAGTTGGCCGATCAGCAGCACACTATTCGGCGTTATTTGCATGAGCACGGATTGGTGGCGTTTATCGCTAACGGCTCCATATTGCCTCGTGAAAGCGGAGTGAGCGATAAGCCGCTGCGGCAAGGGGCGGTACCGTTTCAAAGCCCGCCGGAGCTCGAGGTGGCGATCCCTGTGCCTCACCGCACTGAGCCTGTGAAAGGCATGGGCATCCCGAAAGGAATTACACTCATTGTCGGCGGCGGTTACCATGGAAAATCAACACTGCTTCAGGCGTTAGAGCATGGTGTGTATGACCATATCTCCGGTGATGGACGGGAGTTTGTCATCACGGACAGCAGGGCAGTGAAAATTCGCGCCGAGGATGGACGCAGCGTTGCGCATGTTGATATTTCCCCATTTATCGGCATGCTGCCATATGGAAAGGAAACGACGCGTTTTTCGACGGAAAACGCGAGTGGCAGCACCTCGCAAGCCGCGAGCATGATCGAAATGATCGAAGCTGGGGCATCGGCGTTTTTGATTGATGAAGATACAAGCGCCACCAATTTGTTCATGCGCGATGCACGCATGCAGGCACTCATTGCGAAAGAGGCCGAACCGATCACTCCTTATATCGACAAAGCTCGCCAACTGTTTCATGACTATGGCATTTCGACGGTGCTTGTCGTCGGTGGTTTAGGAGACTATTTCGAGATTGCTGATGTTGTGATTAAAATGGAACAATATGTTCCGTCTGATGTGACCGTTGAAGCGAAACGGATCGCCGCAAACATGCCATCGGGGAGGAAGGCGGAAGGCGGGGAGTCGTTCGGCCACATTCGTGAGCGTATCCCGCGCCCGGAAAGTTTAAACAGCCAAAAAGGAAAAAAAGCAAAGGTCACAGCGAGAGGGCGGCATGTGATTCAATACGGGCAGACAGATGTGCTTCTTTATGCGCTTGAACAGCTCGTTGACGACAGCCAAACAAGGGCGATAGCTGCCGCGTTGTTCCATATCGAGCGGAAAGGATGGCTGGATGGAAAGAAGACAGTTCGTCAATTGCTTGATGCCATCGAGGAACAGTGGGACCGGCATGGGCTTGGCTCTGTTTCTTTCCGAAACGGTCATCCTGGTGAACTCGCTCGCCCGCGTCGTTTCGAATTGGCGGCGGCACTCAATCGGCTTCGGACGCTTCGGTGCAGCCAATAATAGCAGGCTGGCAGGAGAAAGGGGGCTCGTTTTCTCCTGTCAGCCAAACGAAATAGAGAACTAGGGACTTGTTTGTCTTATCAATCAAAACAGAAGCAACAGTTTCGAGAATGGTAACAGCTTGTGGGCACAAACAAGACAGCCCTTCGATCATTTCGTTTCGACTTCATAAAAAACAAGATAATCCTCATGCTGATAGTGATGCAACCAAAAAATAGCTGACAAAATGTGCTTGAATCCGTCTTTCTGACGGCGTTCCTATGATTTTGCTCTAGCGCTATCTGTCGATTATCGTTATAATTATGTTTATCAGTTCAACGCGGTGGAGGGCGGCAACGAAGTCGCCGGTTGGTGAGAGAGGGATCGGGGCATGAACAAATCCAAAGGCTGGATCGAATCTGAAATCAGCAAAGCCTTAACAAAGTGGGAGAAGGATTTTCTCGGCCGCGGTTCGTTGTCTGTCAAAACCGACATTTTGCGCGATATGATTATCGTTTCCTTGCATGGTATTTTGACGCCTGCCGAATACGCCCTTTGTGAGTCAAAGGAAGGAATGCTGGCAGTGAAGCGATCGCGGACGAGTTTGGTTGAATCCGGAGTCAATGACTTAAAAGAGATGATTTTCGAAATTACCGGTGAACAGGTGAAAAGCTTTCATACCGATTTAAGCACCCAGACAGGTGAGCGAATTATCGTCTTTAAACTGTTCAACAATTTGGAAAAACAACTGGTCAAATAAATGTTTTAGATGACAGGTTAACAAAATTGTTTTATAATTAAAATAATTTTTATCATCCTTAACTGAGAAACCTCTACGCGTGAGCGTAAGTGGGGGTGAATTGGTATCCTTCACCAACTGTGGGACGCATGCAGTTGGAGGGCTAAGAATCACCTACGTTTAAGCGTAAACGTAGGTGGGGGAGCGTTCAAATGAATAAAGAGGACGTTATGGTCAGGAGTCCTTCAAAAAACCTACATCTGCTTAGGTTCGTTGAAGGAAAACTGACCGGCGTCTGTTGCACAACCAACGACGGGAGATCTTCAAACAATCAATGAGTGATTGGCTGAAGGTAAACCGGCTATGGGCAATCTATGGGCAATGGAAAGGCCTTTTTTGGCCTCCTTTGCTTGATTGACATAGCCGGTTTTTTCTTTTTCTCCCGAACAACAGGAAGAGAACGGGGAGGAGATGTGAATGGGGATGGAATGGTTCGTATGGGGCTGGTTAGTAGCGGTGGGGATCGTTTTTGCCAGTGCGATTATATGGCTATTTCCACGCATGCCGGAGCAGTATGTGCGTATACACGTCTGGTTATTACTTTTGCCGGGAGCGGCAGCGCTGGCTGGATGGATCAGCGCTGGAACCGTGGAAGTCGGGATGTGGCGGTTCGATACAGTCAGCTGGTTGGTCGGTATCTATATCTCGCTCCTTAGCTGGGCCATTCAACGGTTTGCCCTTCGTTATTTATATGGTGACCGTGCTTACCGGTTTTATTTTTCATTGTTGACTTGGACGGCATTTGCCGCCTCACTCACATGGGCGGGCGGTGATTTGCGGTTGATGGCCATATGCTGGGGGATGCCATTGATCGGTCTTGTGGCATTAACCGCGTTGAAAAAAGAGTGGGGGCCAGCTCGGTTTGTCGCCCGGCAGATGGCATTGGTATTTGGCATCAGTTGGCTTGCTGTTACCGTCGTAGCCATTTGGCTCGGAACAGCGACTGGCGAATGGCAGCTTGCTTCTGCGTTGTCGGTGGACCCCCTTGCTCGTCTAGACGCTTGGGAGAAAGCGGTGATGAACGGGTTGCTTATTTTGGCGGCTATCATTCCGGCTGGGCAATGGCCATTTCACCGCTGGCTGATGGAATCGGCAGTGACACCAACACCGGTATCGGCGATCATGCATGCCGGGATCGTGAATGCCGGTGGGTTATTGCTTTGGTGCTTTTCTCCCCTCTTTAGCGGGACAGGGGCGCATGCGGCGCTGTTTCTCATCGCCTTTTTCTCGATTTTGATCGGGACAGGGATTAGTCTTGTGCATGTTGATTATAAGCGCCAGCTTGTTGCGTCAACGATGGCGCAAATGGGCGTCATGTTTGTGCAATGTGCCCTTGGTGTTTACGGAGGAGCGGTGGCGCATTTAATGCTGCACGGGTTGTTTAAAGCGACGCTTTTTCTGCAGTCCGGTTCTGTCGTTCCACAAGTGGGCGGGGCGGGATATCGAAAGGCGGGCGGTTCATGGCGGAGCGGCATGATCGTTGGAGCACTGCTTGGGACTGCTTTTTGGCTTTTTGCTTCCGGTGAACCAGCTCGATTGTTAAGTGCGCTTCTGTTTGGCGCTTCGGCATCAGTTGCTTGGGGACGGCTTGCTGACTTTCGCGAAGGACGCTGGTTTGGCTTCGCTGTGGTCGCCACTTTGGCATTTGTCTCGGAAACGGTGCGTCATCAGTTTATGGTGCTCTTCAATGAAGAGAGGGCGTTCTCGTTTGTTCCGTCTGCTTCATTTGAATGGATGGTAGGCATGATATTCGCCGCCGCAGCGCTCGCTGCCGTATGGATTGCAAACCGGCGCACGTCGATGCTTGCCGTTCGTCTGTATATGCGGTTTGTGCACTTTGGAGAACCGCGTCCAGCGGCGATGGAGACGCATCCACATTATTTGACAACCTATATGAAGGAGGGAATGGCCCGTGAGTAAAAGTGCAATGTCGCTTGAGCGAACGGTTGTGATGTTGAATGAAGATGACACGCAAGGCCGTCCGCTCGCTGACCTTGTCAAGGAAGCGGCAAAGTCGATTGCTCCGCTTTGGCCAATTTCGTCATTTATCGCCCGCCATCCATGGATGGGATTAGAAGGGGAGCTGTTTGCCGATGCAGCCGACCGATGGCAACAAGTTTATGGGATTGACTTGTATCCGCCGATGACCGTGTTCTATACAGCATTGGAAAAAGGGGAGATTGATCCTGTGTTCGTTGAGCGGCGGCTGCAGAGCTGGCTTGACAAACAGTCACTCCCGGTGCCACGTCACGAAGCGGAACGGCTTTGCCGCTCCTTCCTTTGGAACGACACCGTGCCGGAAGAAGCGTTCAGTCTCCCAGAGATGGCTCAGTTAGCGGAAGGAACGCAACTGCGTCCGATGGCTGTCCAGCCGATTAGCAAGCGGTTGGATCAAATTGCTAAACGGCTCGATCAACAAATGATCAAGTGGTGCAAGTTATTTTACGATGAAAGTGGAGGAACATGGACGCTTCCTCAACGTGAACAAGGTTTTTATCAGGCATGGCGCCAGCTTGTAGTCACGGACCCGTCGCTTTCAAAAGATGAGCGGAAACGTTTTTCCGGTTGGCCGCATGATAAACATGAAGCACTGAACTACGCGCTCGAAAAGCTAGGGATACGGGACGAAGACGTGGTTGCGTATTTGGAAGCTCATTTGTTGGCATTGCCCGGATGGGCCGGTATGGCAGTATGGAGATCGCATCGAGCAGGCGATGAGGTGGGCGGATTGATCGATTATTTAGCTGTCCGGCTCTCGCTCGAGTGGGTACTTACGGCCCCGCATTTGCCGTTACACGGGGAAGAAAATGGAGAGCGCCGCGATGTTCTTCCACTGTTGGCAGCTTGGTTTTATTGGACCGGAATGACGCCGGAAGACTGGCGGCGCTTGCGGACGAACGAACAACAAGCCCGCCTGGCTTTTGCGGATCGCTTTTGGCGGATTGACCGCCATCACCTTTGGCTTGAGGCGTGGGAAGATACAGATGAAGCAAAGCTAAAAGAGGCGGTGTCCACACGTCATCGGATGAGCGAACCGGAGCAGGTCGCGGCTCAGTTATTGTTTTGTATTGACGTTCGTTCCGAGCCGTTTCGCCGTCATTTGGAAGCAGCTGGGCCGTTTGAAACATACGGATGTGCGGGATTTTTCGGCTTGCCGATTCAAACACGCGTGCTTGACAGCGAAGACGTCCATCCGTCATGTCCGGCAATTGTCGATCCCCGGCATGAAATTCGCGAAGTGGCGCCCCCTGAAGAAGTGGAGCCATATCGCTTCCGGCGTGATATGTTTCGCTTTGTCAGCAAGACGTTTAAAAAAATGAAGCAGCATGTGTTGGCTGGATTATTGCTTCCGGAAATGAGCGGGCCATGGCTTGGCTTACATACGCTCGCCCGGAGTGCGGCTCCGGCTTGGGCTGGGCAGGTCATTCGCTATACTAAAAAGTCGGTGGAACAAAAACCAAAGACGACGTTGTCGCTTCACTACCATGAAGGGGATGAAACGACCGGCCTGCCGATCGGTTTGACAAATGAAGAGCAAGTCGAATATGTGAAGCAGCTGCTTGTCACCATCGGTCTAACGTCCTCGTTTGCCCCGCTTGTTGTCGTTTGCGGTCATGGAAGCGAAACGACAAACAATCCGTACGCCTCGGCGCTTGACTGCGGGGCGTGCGGCGGTGTTGCAGGAGCGTTTAATGCTCGAGTGTTTGCCGCACTGGCGAATTTACCTAGTGTGCGAGCTGAGCTAGCAAAAGAGGGAATCGTCATTCCGGATGAGACCGTGTTTGTCGCTGCTGAACATATCACGACGGTTGATGAATTGCGCTGGTTGGAGGTGCCGCCGTTATCGGAAGCAGCCCAACAGTCGTTTGATCGGCTCAAGCAAGCACTTCACGATGTGAGCCGCCAGGCAAATGCTGAACGGATGATGAAGTTGCCGCATGTTGGCGGCAAGCCGCGCGATCCGGTAGCAGAAGCACAGCGCCGCGCGGTTGACTGGAGCGAAATCCGTCCGGAATGGGGATTGGCAGGAAATACTGCTTTTTTCATCGGACGTCGGGCATTAACGAAGGGTGTTCATTTGGATGGAAGAGTGTTTTTGCATAGCTACGATTGGCGCGACGACCCGACCGGTGAAGCGTTAGCCCGCATTATTGCCGGACCGGCGACTGTCGGGCAGTGGATTAATTTGCAATACTATGCGTCAACAGTCGCTCCACACTATTATGGAAGTGGCGATAAAACGACCCAGACGGTCACAGGCGGCATCGGTGTCATGCAAGGGAATGGAAGCGATCTGCTGGCCGGCTTGCCGTGGCAGTCAGTCGTGTCCTCCGACCGCGAGCTGTTCCATTTCCCGCTCCGGCTGCTCGTCATTATTGAAGCGCCGTCCTATTATATCGAGCGATTGCTCAATGAAAACAGCGAATTTCGGCGCAAAGTCGAGAATGGTTGGCTCCGTCTGTCCTCCATTGATCCAAATAGCGGGGCATGGATGAAATGGGGGGACACCCATTCCTTATCAGTGTGGTCACGTGAAATGGGAATAGGAAAATAATTGCCGCTTGCTCGGTTTACGTAGCAAGCGATTTTTTTATTAAAAATAAAAACGATTTGCTGTTATCGCGGGTATATAAAGTGAAAACTCCTTTCAGGAGGTGGAGAGATGGAAAGGGAGCTAATTGAGCGAATCCAGCACGGCGATGAAGCGGCGTTCGCTGAATTGTATGAGCTTTATGGAGAATATGCTCTGCGCGTAGCGGCAGCGGTGACTGGCAGCAGTGCGAACGCGGCGGATGCTGTACAAGAAACGTTTATCCGCGTGTATGACCATATCGGGCGCTTTGACCCTGCGAAGCCGTTTCGACCATGGTTTTATCGCATTTTAATCAATGAATGCCGGCGGTTAATGAAAAAGCAGCGAGCCGTGACGATCTTGAGCGAGGAGATGGGGGCTGCCGATCTGCTGACGTATGAAGACCGTTACACGTTTGCACAGTATGAAGAGTTATATAAGGCGATCGGGCGATTGAAGGAAAAGCAGCGCATTCCTGTCGTGTTGAAATATTTGCAAGGATTTACCACTGAGGAAATTGCTGATATTCTCGATTTAAACGTCAATACAGTAAAATCACGTCTGTTTAAAGCACGAAACCAACTAATGAAATGGATGGAAATGGAGGGAGAAAGGGGTGCGACAAATGGATGAACGGAAATGGGATGAAATGATTCAAGAGGCGTTGTTGTACGGAACTGATAAGGCAGCTGAGCAGAAAGAAGAGGTCTGGATGCATATTCGCTCCCGGATGGTAAAGCAGCAACGGAAACGTCGTCGAGGAGGCAAGTGGATATGGACGATGGCTTCGGCGGCCGCAGCAGTCATGCTGGCGTTTTTATTCACTCCTCCTGGCCAAGCAGCGATCGACCAAGTGAAGCAATGGTTTGTCCCGAAAAAAGTGGTCACAGAAGAAATTGAAGGACAAAAAGAACAAAAAGAAGTGACATTAAAAGAAGGGAAAGCCGGTTATGTCATTTACATTGATGAAAGCATGTACCGGCTGGAAAAAGGGGATGGATATGATCGGATTGTGCCGCTTCATCAAGGGAACGCCAACATTCCACCGGTATATATGGAAATTCGTCAAGTGACAGACCAATCCCCAGAAACAGTTGCCGCTGAGCTAGAACAGGAAGTGAAGGGAAAATATCCGATCATTATTCAAAATGGCAAGGTAAACGAACCAGTGGCTGGCTATGTGATTCAGGGAGAAGCTGGGTATCAGTGGAATGACGAAGTCGTTAGATATTATGTCGTTCCGAACGGCAAAGGCGGCGCGTTCATTATCGAACAACGGTATTTTCTTGAAGCAAGCGAAGGTCATGGCGCCCGGTTTGACCATATGTTAAAGCAGTTTCACATTGTCGATAAGCAACAAGGAAAATAAACGGTCTTCTGTCAGTCGGCACACAAAGGCAGGGAAAACAGTAGCGGGCAACGAAATAAAGTAGTAGATGATGTAGTAAACATTAGGCGCGAAGGAAAGAGGGAAAGCGGATGAAAACGCAGTTTATCGCTGGTCATGCACGACTGCCGGCTGGAATGGCGGCGAAAAGCCTTTACGATACGTTGACGATTACCGCGGAAATTGATAAAAAGTACGGGGTGATCGTGGAAGCGTCGTGCACGCTCGCGACTGAACACGGCCGTGACTATGTCGCTCGTCTGCTTCGCGGTCATTCGCTGCGTGATGGCATTGACGGGCTGTTAGCTGAGCTTGACGCGGGGTATTTAGGCAAAGCGCATTCCGCTCTCTGTGCGGCGCTGAAAGATTTGTACAAGCAATATTGTAAAATGGACGAGAAAGAACAATAAGCGGCTGTTCCTCATCGGCGGATGAGGACAGCCGCGTTTTTGCACAGAGCGGCGATTTGGACAACTGCCGTTTCGCTGTTGTTTTAGTTCTCGTCTGGCCGCCATGCCGGCAATGTTTTGCGCAACGGTTTGTCCTTACGGTAGCCAAGCACGTACTCAGCCTGCATAATCGTATGAATTTCCCGTGTACCTTCGTAAATGACCGGTGCTTTCGAGTTGCGTAAGTAACGCTCGACTGGATATTCGTTCGAGTAGCCATAAGCGCCATGGACTTGAACCGCATCATCGGCTGCTTGGTTGGCATAGTCACAAGCGATCCATTTGGCGAGCGACGTTTCCCGCGTGCAGCGTCGACCTTCATTTTTCAGAAATCCGACTTTGTAGACAAGCAGGCGGCTGATTTGCAAGCCGGCTTCCATGCGGGCGATCATTTGCTGAACAAGCTGGTGGCGACCGATTTCTTTACCAAACGTTTTTCGTTCATGGCAATATTTGACGCTCGCCTCTAAACACGCCATAATGAGGCCGACGGCGCCGGCAGCGACGGTGAAGCGGCCATTGTCGAGTGCTGACATGGCGATCTTGAACCCTTCTCCTTCCTCACCGAGCAAGTTTTCTTTTGGGACGCGGACGTTGTCAAAAAACAGCTCGCCCGTGTTGCCGGAGCGGATGCCGAGCTTCCCTTTAATCGGGCGCGACGAAAACCCGGGCATTGTCCGTTCGACGATGAAGGCGGAAATGCCGCGATGTTTTTTCGATTTATCCGTGTAGGCGAATACAAGGAAATGGTCGGCGATGTCAGCAAGGGAAATCCACGTTTTTTGCCCGTTTAAAATATAGTCATCGCCATCACGGACAGCGGTCGTTTGAATCGAAGCAACGTCTGAGCCGGCGTTTGGTTCGGTTAGGCCAAAGGCGCCGATTTTTTCCCCGCGGGCTTGCGGGATGAGATATTTTTGTTTTTGTTCTTCCGTCCCCCATTGCAATAGCGTCAAGCTGTTCAGACCGGTGTGAACCGAGACAGCGGTGCGGAAGGCGGTGTCACCGCGCTCGAGCTCTTCGCAGACGATGGCGAGCGAGTTGTAGTCCATGCCCATGCCGCCATATTGTTCTGGAATGCAGACACCCATTAAATTGAGCTCGGCGAGCCGTTTGAAAATGTTGCGGTCAAATTCGCCGCGCTCATCCCATTCTTTGATATACGGCATAATTTCTTTGTCGACAAACTTGCGAACCGTTTGCCGCAACATCTCTTGTTCTGGTGTAAAGTCGAAGTTCATCATTGTTTTACTCCTCCTATGCATCTATTGTATATGTCCGCGTTTGCTTGGCGCTTGCGGGCGCCGAGCCGTTGCGGGAAGCCATGTCTCTTGCGTTGGTCAGGACGATTCGTTTCGGTCGCTTTGGAGCGTTTGTTCGTTTCGCCATCCGATATCGGATTCGTTGTTATGCTCGCCAGCGAGCGGCGGTGGAAGCCGATAGGATACCGGCGTTTCAGATAGCTTGAGCGGGCTGGCGACAAGCGGGAGAGAGCCGACGGTCGGATGATGCATGATGACCATCATTTCACGCGCTGCCGTTTGTGGGTGGCGAAACAGTTCATCTAGCGTCTGTACCGGGCCGCACGGAATGCCTTTTTCAGCAAGAAGGCGTTGCCATTCCGCTCTCGTCCGTTGTTTGATCTCTTCGTTCAGCCGCCGGTTGAGTTCATCGCGATGGGCAACGCGGCCCGGATTTGTCTGAAAGCGAGGATCAGTTCCGATCGAACGATCAGATAACAACGAACAAAGCGCTTGAAACTGTCGGTCATTACCGACGGCGATGACGATCGGCCCGTCGCTCGCTTCGTATGTTGAATACGGAACGATGTTCGGGTGTTCATTGCCGAGCGGCTTTGGAATGTTGCCGGATAATAAGTAATTAGCGGCAACATTGACTAGTGCGCCGATAGCGCAGTCAAAGAGCGATAGATCGATTTTTTGTCCGCACCCCGTTTTTTCACGGGCGAGCAATGCCGCTTCAATAGCGATGGCCGCGTACAAGCCAGTAAATACATCCGTAACGGCCACGCCGACTTTGAGCGGGCCGGTGTCAGGGGTGCCATTAATGCTCATCCAGCCGCTCATCGCTTGAATGATGTAGTCGTAGCCGGCAAGTGGAGCGAGCGGTCCGGTTTCGCCGAACCCGGTGATCGAACAATAGATGAGGCGAGGATTCAAACGGGACAGCTCTTCATAGCTAAGTCCCCATTTTTCCATCGTCCCGGTTTTGAAGTTGTGAATGACAACATCAGCCGTTTCCGCCAAGCGGCAGACCGTTTTTCGCCCTTCCTCTGTTTTTAAATCGGCGGTTATGCTCCGCTTGTTGCGATTGACGGCCGTATAGTAGGCGCTCATGCCGTTTTTAAACGGCGGTCCCCAAAACCGGGTATCATCCGATCCACCCGGTGCCTCGACTTTGATGACATCGGCACCTAAATCGCCTAAAATCATCGTCGCATACGGACCTGCCAACACGCGGGACAAGTCGAGCACACGCACACCATCGAGTGCTCCTCCCATCGGGTTTTTTCCTCCTTTCCCTTTCACATGCAAAAAGCCGGTTCCCTGCCAAATGTGCGAAACAGGAACCGGCTCAAGCGGACTGAGGGGGGCATTCCGGCACGGAGATGCCGTCAGGCCGCACAGTTCTTTTTCGGTGACGAGTATATGAAAATCAATGTTGTCTACCAAGCAGCAGGACGAATGAGCAGATGGTGCGTCCGTCTGGTCTGCACAACCGGCCAAGCTGACAGGAGACGGCTCGCTATATTTATTATAAAATTTTGATAGATAATTGTAAATAGTCTAAACATTACTCGCAAAAAATACTCGAGAGCTAAAGTCAGCTAAAGAGTGAAGCAAACATCCGTTTTGTTGCATTAACAATGTAGCGATTGCCGCCGCCGTTTCCCACTTTTTAAGCAAAGACCAAGCAGCTGATTACGATAGTCGGCAGGAAAACATCGCAGTCTGAGACCAAAAGCGCGCAACATTCGTCTATATCCATATATAATTGTAAAGAAAGGGGAAACGCTGACGTAAAGGAAGTGATGGTGCATGTTCCGCATTTTAGTGACGACAGACGCCAATTATCTTCCACCGTTGAAAGTACTCATGCATTCGTTATTTTGCAATAACCGGCGCCCGTTTACGTTTTATTTACTTTATTCGCGCATTGCGGAGGAGGAGATCCGGGCGCTTAGTGATTTTGTTCGCAAGCAAGGGCACGAGCTTGTGCCGATTTATGTGGATCCACAACTGTTTCATGATGCTCCGGTGTTTCGTCACTATACGGCTGAAATGTATTACCGGCTGGCGGCGCATATGTTTTTGCCTTCGGATGTCGAGCGCGTGTTGTATCTTGATCCGGATATTGTCGCTATCAACCCGATCGATGAGCTGTATGAGATGGATTTTGAGGGCAATTGGTTTATCGCCGCTGAGCATACACATTCCACGAAAGTAGCCAACTTGTTCAACAAACTCCGACTGAAGATACCGAATGCCAAGGGCTATTTCAACACAGGCGTAATGATGATGAATATAGCGATGATGCGGCAACACGTTCAGCTAGAGGAGATTTATCAGTTCATTCGCGACAACCGGTTTAAACTCGTCCTTCCCGATCAAGATGTGCTTAACGGACTGTATTGGGACAAAATTAAACCAGTCGACGGGTATCGCTACAACTACGATGCTCGTTACTATGATTTTTTACAGCTGCTGCCGAATCCAAAGCATGATTTATCGTGGATTGAGAAAAATACGGTTTTCATTCATTATTGCGGCAAAGAAAAACCATGGAAACAAAATTATAAAGGGGAACTCGGCCTGTTTTACAAGCGGTACAGCCAAATGCTTGAACTGGAAGGAGAGGCGATGGTGTAACCCAGTCGAGACAAAGGGAATTAGCCGCTTGTAAGCAAGAGCAGAAAAGCAATGTCAGTTAGGTCAATCAAAAACAAACGAATCAGCAAGGAGAAGAGAGCACTCGACTTGCTTTCTGTTATGGGAGGCATAACCCGCGACATTGCAGCTTGGAAGTGAGGGAGGCAAGCAAAAGGTGTCCCGTTAAGCGGGACACCCTTGTTCGACTATCGTTTGCGTTCTTGCCGGCGGATGCCAGCCGCTGCAGCGCGCGCTTGCGCTTCGAGGTCTTCGTGGTCGGCAAATTCTTCGGAATACTCGACATCAATGTTGTCTTTCAGCTGCTTCGGCACCTGTGGTAAAGTCGCCTTATTTTTATCACGTGCCCGTTGTCCGCGAGATCGGCCCATTGTCCATGCCCCCTATAGAAAAGTGGTGAATCGTACGATTCATTCTTTAGGATGGCAAGGACAGAGCGGTTGTATAAATAGCAATCGTTTCTAATGGCGCGCTTTTTTAGCCGTATAACCGCCCGCTTGGTCGGCCATTTTAAAATCGCGGGCATAGCTCACTTCTTGGGCGCTTGTCAGTGTATGTTTTACTTTTTCACGTTTTCGTTTTTCCGCCATCACTCGTTCCCTCACTTTGCATCAAGATTCATTCAGTTCCATTTTGGACGACACGAGCCGTTTTTATGCATAAAAAGAGGATGTCTGGACGGACATCCTCTTTTTGGATCGTCATGCGTTCTCCCGTGTTTACGCTTCTTTCCGTTGTTCCTCTTCAAGCGTGAAGGAGGGATGGCGCATCGTATAAAGCGTGTAGTTGTCTTTCGTAATTTCATACAAATTGTACACATCCGCACCGATTTGTTCGAGCAGCGTCCGCCGCGTTTCATTGGCCGATGTCACATACGGTAGCTTTTCCACTGCCTTAATCGAGCGGACATTGACTTTACGGATGCGTAAAACTACTGTTTCGATGGAAAGTTCATAAAACAGTTCATGGAAAAATGCTTCTTTGGCGCGCCGGTTGTAGCCGAGTCCGTGGTATGGTTTGCCGAGCCATGTTCCTAAAAAACCGGCACCATCTTGTATATCAAAGAGGCTGATCGTGCCGATCGAGTTTCCCCATTCATCCAAAATCGTGCGTGAAATGACCTCTCCTCGTTCTTCGGCCTCAATGAGCTGTTTTGTCATAAACAAAAACTCTTCGTACGAGCTGGCTTTTTGGCGCACAAAAGGGAAGACGTCCGGGTGCACCATCAGCTCGTATAGCGCATGGCAGTCTTGCAACTCGCGTTTTTTCAGCATGGCCAATCCCTCCTTTTAAATGCCGAGGGCAGCCTCCCAACGCGAGTAGGACCCACCCTCGAAATTTTTTTATTAAAACTTCGTTAAAAAAATTTCGGGGTGGGAATCGAACCCACTAGAACCAGCGCGAGCGCTGGTGGCGCACCATTTGCCTTCCCCTTATTCCTGTTTGTATGCGATTATGAACAACAACTGTTCTGAAGTCTTCTTTATCATACACGATTAGATGGAAAAAAGAAATTGCTTTTTTGTTAATTTTTTTTGGATATTTTTTGTTCGTCTTGCGACAAAACTAAATCCTTGAGACAATCTTCTAACGTTGGAAATGAAAAGCGGAATCCGGCTTGCAGCAACTTTTCCGGGATGACGCGTTGTCCTTCCGTAATAAGCATGCTCATTTCACCGAGGAGGAGGCGAAGCGCTGCTGCAGGGACCGGAAGCCAGTGCGGACGGCGAAGCAGGCGGGAAACCGTACGGCCGAACTCATCCATTTGTACCGGATGAGGCGCCGTGAAGTTGACGGGCCCTGCCAGCTCATCATGTTCGATGATATAGGCGATTGCACGGGTGACGTCCTCAAGATGAATCCATGACAGCCACTGATGTCCGCTGCCGATCCGGCCGCCGATAAATAAACGATATGGTATGACCATCATCGGCAAGGCGCCACCGTGGCGAGCGAAGACAACACCAAACCGGGCATAAACGGTGCGGATGCCGCTCTGTTCGATTGGATGAGCCGCCGCTTCCCACGCTCGAACAGTTTTAGCGAGAAAATCAGCGCCATAATCGGTCGTCTGCTCGGTAAAGGTAGCGGAGTCGGAAGTGCCGTAAACACCGATGGCACTCGCGTTGATAAACAGTGACGGACGCTTAGATAGCGAGTGGATATAGTTGACCATTGCTTCGGTAGCTCGAAGACGGCTGTCAACAATCACAGTTTTTTGCTTCGTCGTCCAACGCTTTCGATTGAGCGGCTCGCCGGCCAAATTTAGCGCCACATCGATGGCGGTTGGTTTTTGGCTGTCGTTGAAGGAAAGATAATGAATGTTTCCTTCAGAAGGCTTGGGTGAGCGAGTGAAAATATAAACGTCATGCCCTTGTTTAGAAAAAGAGTGGGCGAGCGCCTGGCCGATTAGTCCAGTTCCACCATTTATGGCAATGCGCACAGTTCTTCTCTCCTTTTATTTTATGCATAAGGAAGCGGGAAATCATCGCATGCGGGTGACACGTTCCCTTCCCATTTCGCCGTTTATGTCGAGAATTCCTCTCTATGGTAAGATAAAGGAGAGGGGGAACGAGGCATGGGAACGATTGTCGACATTACGGTGACGAAAGAAAACGCTGAGCGGTTTTGGATCGTCATTCACCGCGACAACGAGTCAGCGTTAAAGCTGACAGTCGACCAAGACGTATTGCTTAAATTCCGTTTGAAAAAAGGGATGATCATCGACGATGCCCTTCTTCGTGATATCGTCTATGCCGATGGGATAAAAAAAGCGTACCAACAAGCGCTCTATTTTTTGGCGCATCGGATGCGATCGGAGCAAGAGATTGTTGAACACTTGAGAAAAAAAGGTGTTGTCGATCCGGTCATCGAAGAAGTGCTTGAAAAACTTCGCGCCGAGCGGTATGTCGATGATGAGGCGTTCGCTGCTGCTTATGTGCGTACGCAAAAGAACACATCTACCAAAGGACCGCGTCTCATTCAGGCTGAACTTGAGCGGCTCGGCGTACCTGCGAGTGTGATTGAACAAAGCTTAGTCGAATACTCGTTTAATGAACAAGTGATTGCAGCCCGCTCGCTTTACGAAAAGGCAAAAAAACAACGGCGGGCAGAGTCGGCGCGCGCTTTTTTGGAGCGAGTAAAGCAACAGTTGATGCGCAAAGGGTTTTCGCATGAAGTGATCGCTATCGTCCTAGCGGATGGGAGCGGCCATACCGAGGAGGAAGAGAGAGAAGCGCTACATGTTCAGGCAGAAAAGATTCGTCGCCGCTATGCGCATCACCCGCGCCCGCTTTATGAACAAAAAATGCGTCAAGCTCTTTACCGGAAAGGGTTTTCGCTTGCTTTGATCGACGAGTGGCTGCGCAGGCAAGATGACGATGGATGACCATCGCAACTAAAAACGGGAAAAGAAATGGTGCTGCCGGTTAAAAAAGAAAAAGGAGATGGCCAAAAATGCTCAAAGAGGAACAAAAACGATATAGTGAAATGACAAAAGAAGAATTACAGCAAGAAATCGCTGTCTTAACGGAAAAAGCTCGCAAGGCGGAACAGATGGGCATGGTGAACGAATATGCCGTTTATGAGCGGAAAATTGCTATGGCAAGAGCGTATATGATGAATCCAGCTGATTTTCAGCCTGGGGAGATATACGAGATTGAAGGGGCGCCAGGGGAGTATTTTAAAGTGCGATATTTAAAAGGGGTGTTTGCTTGGGGATGGCGGCTGAAAGGAAACGGAGAGGAGGAAGCGCTGCCGATCTCATTGCTGCGAAAGCCTAACTTGCCGTAAGTAAAAGCATGCAAGGGAGGCTTGACAATCGAAAACACGCCCCTTCCTCTATCTTTATCCGGTGAGCGGCACAGAGAGCCATTTGATGTTTGAAAGAAAACCTAGGGGATTGCCCCTAGGTTTTGTTACGACCGCTTGCGCGTTTCTCGCTCTAAAATGATCAAGTTAAGCGGTTGCCGCGTTTCACCGTTTACTTGCGCGTGGGCATGCTTGCGGTTAGCCCATGGCTGCGGGAACGGATTCGAATACAAGTTGTCATAAAACGCCTTGCGCCGATGGTGACCCATGACTGTTCACCTCGCTGCGGAATATGCTGGGGAACATGGCGGATAGCACCATGCTCCCACGTTTTTGCTCACTATTAAAAGAAGTCGCTTCGTTCACCTGAGGCGCGCATCCGTTCTTGCGGGTGGGTGTTGGTCGTACCGTCAGCCCGCTTTGATGCATACTCGGATTTGGCGCGTGGCTCTCCCTCAAACTTGTTGTTGTTTTGGTTTGGGAAGTTGTGCTCCTTATTCCGCACCGCACATTCCCCCTTAATGGAGTGCTCGTGTTGGGATGGCCAACACGTATTTTTATTATGGGATAATCGAGTGTGCTTATGTGTGCAAATTGTTGGGACAAACATGGGCGCTGGTGACCACTGTCAGTTTGGTGCGAGTTCGAGTTTTTTTCGTAGTCTTCCTTCGCTGAAAATCCATCCGGTGTATGAGCTGACAATGTTGAGGTTCCGGTCAAGCTGAACGACAGCGACGAACGAATAATATCCTTTACTCCGGTAGCGCAAGTCGGTAAAGCGTACTTCGTAATGGTCATCGTATTCGTTCATTTCCCAACGGTATACCGGGGAAAAGGATAAAAAAGCAGCAACATTTTCATCGCGTTTGGCCGCATTCATGACTGGGTGGTCTGGAAGCGGCCGCTTTTGGAAACGGTCGAGAATGAGAAGACGACCGCGTTTGATGCGGGCGACATAAAATTCGTCGCTCGTCGAAATGGCTAAGTGCCATTCACGGGGGCGCCACGTCGGTACGGTAATGATCTCGGTCACGCCATCGATCGTGGAGCGAACGAGCTGTTTTATGTTGGCCTGTTGGCGGAAGCGAAGCACGTAATATGCGGCGATGATTACATAGATGGTGAAAAATGTATAACCTGGGTGGGCGCCGAGAAGCAGTCCACCAATCCCGAGCAAATGGAGCACAAAAATGATCGGATCAAACGTATGAACGACGCCAAGAGCGATCCATTTTTTCGTAAACGGGCGCAACGCTTGTGTCCCGTAAGCATTAAAAATATCGACAAACACGTGAAAGGCAACGGCAATAAACGTCCAGAGCCAAACGCGGAACCAATCTGTCTCCGGATAGACGGCGGTCATCACGCCAACGATTAATAACGGCCAAAGAATGACGCTCGGAATCGAGTGGGTAATACCGCGATGGTTGCGAATATATTTGGCATTATTGCGCAATTTTAAAATCGTATCGATATCTGGCGCCTGTGAGCCGGCAAGCGTGCCGATCAACACAGCGCGCGATAAGAGCGGATCGTGGGCGATGGCGGGATCGAGCGAAGCAAGGCTGCCGAGCGCCACTCCCATTAAAACGTGTGTGCCTGTATCCAACGTCAAGGCACCTCCTTTATTAGCGTCGTTTGTTAGTATATCCCGCATGGAGCCCGGCCAATAACCGCTCCGTTTCAGAGCGGTTGGTCGGTGAGGTAAATAATAGTATCGGTAGTGTACCACATGATGCTGTCAGTCAGCGAGGGACAGAATGACTAAATCGGTGTCTATTTGTTGTTGGGGACATCTAGCAGGGAAGGAAAAAGGCTTGATCGGGGACGGTTTTACTCGAATAAAAAGCGCCCGCGCAATCGGCGGGACGCCTCATTCGTTTTGCTAGTCGCTTGGATTGCTGTCCATTTTTTTGAAAGTCTATTTGCTTGCTGCTATTTTGTCCGCTAACCAACTGGTTAGCTATCATTTCCAAGACGTTGGCCGATCGCCTTAAGTGCGGAAAGGAAAAATCGAACGGCGCGGTTGATATCCGGGTCGTTGAGCGCCTTAAACAAGTCGAACAGCCCGACTTTTGTCGGTTCGACAGAGGTCTGTTCGTACGCCTCGATAGCACCGGAGGCGATATGTTCAAGCAGTTTGGCTGTCCGTTCCGGATCAAGAGAAGAGGCGAGGCTGGCCCAGGCGAACGCGTGATTGACCATCGTTGTTACGGGTTTTTGATTGAGCTGGCCGACGACGATTTTTGCTACGTCTTCCCGCGCTTTTAATAAAGCGTTAGCTGCCTCAAGCAAACCGCTTTCGTGCAGCTGTTCGATGAACTCGAGGAGTTCGTGAACTGCTTCTTCACTGTCACCGACAGCCGCTTTTAGTTTCGTCAGCGCTTCGGCCCGTTTTTCCTCTTCGGTCATCTCATGTTTTTGAATGGTGGTAATCGGTTTAGCCACCGATTTTCACCTCCTTTTCCGCTTCCGTGAGCGGTACGTAATCGCGGCGTCGCCATTTTCGTTCGACCTCGACGCCGTTTTGCGGATGCCGCTTTTGAAAGCGTGGGTTTGTACGCGGCAGCGGCGTCTCTCCTGATCGTTCAAGCACTTCCATACGCACTCGGGCTTGCTTATACGCCGGTGTATTTGTGCGATGGTCGGTCTGTGGACCAGTTAAAATGTTAATAGCGCTCTCATTGGCGGTTGAATGCATCGGCAAGAACAGCTCATTGCCTCTGACCCGGTCGGTGACGAGCACGCGCACTTTGACACGGCCGTATGGTGAGATGAGCCGGACGAGCGCCCCGTCACTAATGCCGCGCTCTTTGGCGAGTTCTGGCGACACCTCAACGAAAATGTCCGGAAACTTGCGCTGGATGCCTTTTGATTTGTACGTCAAGTTTCCTTCGTGGAAATGCTCAAGCAGCCGGCCGTTGTTGACGAGCAAATCGTACTCTTCCGGGTATTGCACCGGTTCGACCCAGTCAGCTAGCGCAAAGCGAGCTTTGCCGTCCGGGAAGTTGAACCGCTCTTTGTACAAAAGTGGTGTGTCGGCGCCGTCATAGCTGCCCCAGCATAAGCTGTTCCAGCCTTCGAGCCGGTCATAATACGCCTGCGAATAGAGTGGAGCCAAGCTGGCGATTTCGTCCATAATTTCGCTCGGACCGGCGTAATTCCAGTCGGCGCCAAGCCGTTTTGCGATTTCTTGAATGATCCACCAATCCGGTTTGGAGTCGCCAAGCGGCTCGAGCGCTTGGTAAAACCGTTGGATGCGGCGTTCGGTGTTTGTGAATGTTCCTTCCTTTTCTAAGCTCGGCGCTGCCGGCAAGATCACATCAGCAAATTGCGCCGTTTTTGATAAGAAAATGTCTTGGACGACGACAAAGTCGAGTTTCGCTAACGTGTCTTGCACGTGGTTGGCGTTACAGTCGACAAGCGCCATATCTTCACCGATGATATACATCGCTTTTAGATCACCGCGTTCAGCAGCTTCAATCATTTGAATGTTGTCAAGACCAGGTTTGGCATCGATGCGGACGCCGTACGCTTTTTCAAATTTCGTGCGCGCTGCGTCATCGGTCACATGTTGGTAGCCAGGCAGCCAGGAAGGGAGCGATCCCATGTCACAGGCGCCTTGGACGTTGTTATGGCCGCGCAATGGGAACGCACCGGCGCCCGGACGCCCGTAGTTTCCGGTTGCGAGCAGCAAGTTGGAAATCGCCGCCGATGTGTCGCTGCCGCCTGTATTTTGCGTCACGCCCATGCCCCAGAGGACGCATGTGCCGTCTGCTTCGTGAATCATTTCAGCAATGCGGATGAGATCGGTTTTGGCGATGCCGGTTATTTGTTCAGCATAATCGAGTGTGTATTTTTCTAGCAACTGTTTAAATTCATCAAAGAAATGGACGCGTTCGCGAATGAACGATTCATCATGCCAGCCTTGGTCAATGATATATTTCGTTACTGCCATGAGCCACACTTGGTCGGTGCCTTGTTTCGGACGGATGAACAAATCGGCACGCTCGGCCATTTCGTTGCGGCGCAAGTCCGCGACGATCAGTTTTTGACCGAACAGTTTATGCGCCCGTTTTACGCGAGTCGCAATGACGGGATGTCCCTCAGCGGGGTTGGCGCCGATGATGATAACCAAGCCGGCGGAAGCGATATCATAAATCGTGCCGGAATCGCCGCCCATGCCGACCGTGCGGAACAAGCCGTCAGTAGCTGGCGATTGGCAATAACGTGAACAATTGTCGACGTTGTTCGTTTCAAACACTTGCCGAGCCAGCTTTTGCATTAAATAGTTTTCTTCATTGGAAATTTTCGATGATGAAATAAAGCCGATGGCGTTGCCTCCGTATTGTTGCTTGATGGCGCCGAGCTTTTCTGCGACCAAGTCAAGCGCTTCCTCCCATGTCGATTCGACGAAAGTGTCCCCTTTACGGATGAGCGGTTTTGTTAAACGCTCTTCGCTGTTGATAAAATCCCAGCCGAATTTCCCTTTGACACACGTTGAAATGGCGTTGACAGGCGCTTCGGAAACAGGTTGGATTTTTAAAATCTTGCGTCCTTTTGTCCATACTTCAAACGAACAGCCAACACCGCAGAACGTACAAACCGTTTTCGTTTTTTTGATTCGCTGTTGGCGCATAGCGGCTTCAATTTCGGAAATGGCGAAGATACTCGTGTAATTCGGCTCAACTTCTTTGACAAAATCGATCATTGGTTTGAGCACATCTTGGTCTAAACCGGTCATAAATCCGGCTTCGCCGAGCATCGATTTTTCCATTAAAGCGTTGCACGGGCAGACGGTGACGCAGTGTCCACAGCTGACGCACGACGATTCGTTGATCGGCACGCCGCCATCCCAAACGACGCGCGGCCGTTCCGCTTCCCAGTCAATGGAGAGTGTTTCATTGACTTGTAAGTTTTGGCATGCCTCAACGCACTGCCCACAGGCGATGCATTGGTTCGGATCATAGCGGTAAAAGGGGTGTGACATATCTACCTCGGACGGGTCGACTTTCGGACGGTACGGATATGTTTGATGTTCAATTTGCATCATTTCCGCTGTGTTATGCAGCTTGCAGTTGCCATTGTTGTTGTCACATACCGTACAATACAAGAGATGGTTTTCCAAAAGGCGATCCATCGCTTCTTTTTGTGCCACTTTCGCCCGCGGTGAGCTAAGTTCGACGACCATTCCGTCTTCCACTAGCGTTGAGCAGGCGCGAAGAAGCGAGCCGTTAACTTCAGCGATGCACGTGTCGCACGTTTGAATAGCGCCAAGCTCCGGCGTGTAACAAACTTGCGGGTGAGGGAGACCGTGTTCATTGACAGTTTCTAAAATGGTCATCCCTTGTTTGACGTGATACGGGCGTCCATTGATGGTGACTGTTACCGTTCGTGTTTCCATCATCACTCCTCCTTTGCAAAATAAAAACTCCACCAGCGATGAGAAGCGTGTTTCATCGTGGTGGAGTAGTTCTTTAGCATGGCGATACTAAACAACCAATCCAATATTCACTAGATTCGTAGAAAAATAACAAGAGAAACCTTATTATTTTTCCACTATATACACATCTGTTATAGTTTATTATAGTATGGAGAAACATAGAACACAATGGATGAACAGGAAGTTTTTCAAACGTTGGCGAAAGGAGAGGGGATGGAGATGTCGAGAAAAGAAGCCGCGTTTAATGATATTGTGCGCAAAGTGCGTAAACAGTTGTTTGGCAAAGGACCGGAACGGATTAAAACGTATTTTGTCGACAACTTGGCGATCTCCATTTTGCATGGCAATTTAACGCCGACGGAAAAATTTATCGCCCGCACGCCGGAAGGGCGGGACATGGTGCATGCAGCAAGAACGAAAATGATTCAAGATGTGTATGCCCAACATGTGCCTGATGGTATGGAAGAACTTGCTGGATCGAAACTGCTTTACTTGTTCAGTGATATTAAAGTAGAAGAAGATATGGCCGTTTCCGTGTTTGTGTTTGAAAAACCGATTGAATTGTGACAAATTTGTGAACAATTTTGGTTGTGTTTCGCGATTGTTCATGGTATGCTTATGAATGTAAGTAATGTGAAAATAGGGAGAAGCCTTGTCGGCTAACGGGGGGTGTCCGGTTGGCAGAAAGGTTTCGAAAACGGATGTGCGTTGGTTTCGCTGCAGATCGTACTGGGTGTAAACTACCGCCGCCTTTCGTAAGCAGAAGGATGATTGACCTTCTGTATCGAAAGGCGGCGGTTTTATTTTGAACAAGGGAGGAGGGGGGACTTGTTGGACGGGTTTGTGGCCAAAAGACGGTATATCGTTAAATATCGAAATGGGCAGCTGGCCGAGGAAGAAGATGAGATCGCGCTCGAGTTTCCGCTGACGGTGGTAGTCAACGGGCAAGAGTTTGCGACAATCGTCTGCACACCGGGTCATATCAATGAACTTGTCATTGGTTTTCTGGCGTCAGAAGGAGTGATTCGTGTAATCGATGACATTAAGGCGATGACGATTGACGGGGAGCGGGGCTTCGTGTATGTGGAGCTCACCTCAGACGAGCTCCCGGCAAAACAGTTTTACGCGAAGCGATTCATCGGCTCGTGCTGTGGAAAAAGCCGGCAATTTTATTTTTACAATGATGCGAAAACCGCCAAAACGATTGTCGGCGGCATTACTGTCAAAGCGGATGATTGTGTGTGTTTAATGAAAACGTTACACGAACAGTCAATTGATTTTGCGGCAACCGGTGGCCTTCATAACGCTGCGCTTGCCACGCCGGATAGAATTGTCGTCATCCGCTCTGACATCGGCCGCCATAATGCGCTTGATAAATTGTACGGTTACTGCTTGCGCCATCAAGTGGCGATGAAAGACAAGCTTATTGTATTCAGCGGTCGCGTCTCGTCAGAAGTGCTCTTGAAGGCGGCGAAAATGGGCATAAGCATCCTGTTGTCGAAATCAGCGCCGACGACGCTAGCCTTAGATTTGGCGGAAGAACTTGGAATTACCGTTGTCGGTTTTTTACGTGGACAGGATTTTAATGTGTATACGCATGAGAAGCGTATTATTATCGAATGAAAGGGGAGAAAATGCCTTGAAAAACCGCTGGCTGATTGCTTTATCCGCTGTCGGCATCCATATCTCCATTGGATCGGTTTACGCATGGAGCAACTTTACGAATCCATTGAAACAATTGTTTGGTTGGTCGGATCAAGAAGTCGCTCTCACATTCAGCATTGCGATCTTATTTTTAGGATTATCCGCCGCATTTCTCGGCCATTTTGTTGAAAAGCATGGACCACGGAAATCTGGACTATTGGCTGCCATCTTCTTTGGTCTCGGGGTGACTGGGTCCGGATTAGCGGTAGCACTTGGATCGAAGTACTTGCTGTATTTGTTTTACGGTGTGTTGGGAGGAATAGGGCTTGGTGTCGGTTACATTGCGCCCGTGTCGACGCTCGTCAAATGGTTTCCGGACCGTCGAGGGCTAGCGACAGGACTGGCGATTATGGGGTTTGGGTTTGCCGCGGCAATCGCGAGTCCTGTGATGAATAGTTTGATTGATTCCGTTGGTGTGCAAAATACGTTTTTTATTTTAGGTATCACGTATTTTGTCATTATGACGGTATCTTCCCTTTACTTAGAAAAACCGCCGGAAGGATGGCTGCCGGAAGGATTTCAAGAAAAAGTGAAGGCCGGAAAAGCCAAGCCTTCGCTTGACTTGGCGCAATTGACGGCCAATGAAGCTGTTAAAACGAGACGGTTTTGGTATTTGTGGTTTATGCTGTTTATTAACGTCACATGCGGCATTGCTGTTTTAGCGGTGGCCAAGCCGTTAGCGGTAGAAAGCATCGGCATCAGCCAAACGGCAGCGGCGGCACTGGTTGGCGCCATTGGGGTATTTAACGGGCTAGGGCGCATCGGTTGGGCGTCAGCTTCCGATTATATTGGGCGGCCGAATACATACACGACATTTTTCGTTTTGCAAATTTTGATTTTCTTCTTGTTGCCGAATGTATCCATTAAATGGCTGTTTGTTGTGATGCTGACGATTGTGTATACGTGTTATGGCGGCGGGTTCGCCTGTATTCCAGCATATATCGGTGATTTGTTCGGAACAAAACAGCTTGGCGCCATCCATGGTTATATTTTAACTGCTTGGGCAGCCGCCGGGTTGGTCGGACCCATGTTTGCGGCATATATTAAAGACACAACTGGCTCTTATGAAGGAAGTTTAGCCTTTTTTGGCGGATTGTTTGTCATCGCTCTCGTTTTGTCTTTGCTTGTTCGCATTGATATTCGTCAAATGCGTGCTCAATATGAACAGACAGCCTATGTTTCCACGACAAAAGAACAATCCCATCACGTATGAGTCAACTATTTTTCGGTGAAATCTAACGTAGATTCTTGATGAGAATCACGGACGTTTGTCTGTTGTGTTTGTGAGGAATGCCAGACAAAGCGTAGTAGGAAGGAAGCTACATTCCTATCAAAAGGACTCTCTCCCTGCTAGGATAGTGATTGATCCAAACAGCGGAGGGAGTCCTTCACTAGTTATAAACCTTTCATCCTGCAAAATGGTCTATGCTGTTTCCCCATTCTCATGTTGTCACGTTTTCAGCCTCTGTGTTTTTCCAACTGCCGATGCCGTGATGTGCATCGTTTTTACGTCATATCTTGAGCAAGATCTTCGTCTCTCCATGTTCTGTAGTGGATCACCCAGCCGTTTGTCTTCCTGCATGCTGCAAGTCATGTTGGGGGTTTTTTGGTATAATGGGATGGACAATAGACACCATGGGGGACATAATGAATATGACAACGTGGACAAAACGGTTTCCTGCCCGCGAGTTTCAGCGCGATTTGCTTGATTGGTTTGCCCGTGAGCGCCGCGATTTACCGTGGCGCCAAGACCGCGATCCGTATAAGGTTTGGGTATCGGAAGTCATGTTGCAGCAGACGCGCGTCGAGACAGTGATTCCGTATTTTGAAAAGTTTATCAGGCAATTTCCGACGCTAGAGGCGCTCGCTGACGCCGATGAAGACGAAGTGCTGAAAGCGTGGGAAGGGCTCGGCTATTACTCGCGTGTGCGCAACTTGCATGCAGCGGTAAAAGAAGTGAAAGAGCGCTACGGAGGAAAAGTGCCGGATAATCCGGATGAGTTTTCGAAGTTGAAAGGAGTCGGTCCGTATACGGTCGGGGCTGTATTGAGCCTCGCCTACGGCGTGCCAGAGCCAGCGGTCGATGGTAACGTCATGCGTGTGTTGTCTCGTTTGTTTTTGGTGACGGATGACATTGCTAAGGCGTCAACACGAAAGCGGTTTGAACAGATTGTCCGTGAAATTATGGCGTATGAACAGCCTGGGGCATTTAATGAAGCGTTGATTGAGCTGGGTGCTCTTGTTTGTACGCCGCGCCGCCCATCGTGCCTTCTTTGCCCGGTGCAAGCTCATTGCCGGGCGTTCGCGGAAGGGGTGCCAGAGGAACTGCCGGTGAAAACGAAAAAAACAGCGGTGAAACAAGTGCCCCTTGCGGTCGCGGTGCTGACTGACCAAGATGGGCGCATTCTGATTCGCAAACGTGATCATACCGGTCTGCTGGCAAACTTGTGGGAATTTCCAAGCTGTGAAATGAAGGGCGAAGGTGAGACAGAGAATTTGGAAAGGGCGTTTTTGAACGAGCAAGGTCTCGACGTCAAGCTTGGTGAACCTATCGCTTCGTTTGATCATGTTTTTTCCCACTTAGTTTGGAAGCTGACGGTGTTTTATGGACGATTGCTTGATGGCGAGCGGCTGGAGGAACCGTATCGATTGGTGTCAGAGAGGGAGCTAGAGACATATGCATTTCCTGTGTCACATCAGCGCGTTTGGCGGGAATATCAAGAGCACGCAGGCGAAGTGCGCCGCCTGCGTTAATCGGGAACTGGCATCGTGCCATGCGTGTACGTCGCTTCGCGGCGCCCAAGGCCGCCGCGCGCTTCAATTTCTTCAATAATTTCCCGATGAATCGTTTGCCCTTCGATGTTTAAATACGGAGCAATTTGCTGGAATGAATGGTGGAAATAAGCGAGTTCATCATCGGTCCATTCCGTTTTTGGAATCATTGACAGTTCAGTCATATCGCGGCCGACATACATAGGCTGCGCCTCCTTTGTTTGCGGAATTCGGCTATATTATACGTAAAGGAGTGGAAAAACATGAGTGGAAAAGTGGCGGTCGTTACGGGAAGCAGCCGCGGCATTGGTAAAGCGATTGCTTTGCGACTGGCGCAAGAAGGATATGATATTGTCGTTAATTATGCTCGCAGCAAAACAGCAGCTGAAGAAACAGCACGTGAAATCGAAGCGCTCGGCAGAAGAGCGCTTGTCGTCAAAGCGAACGTTGGCGACGTCGAGAAAATTCGTGACATGTTTGCCCATATAGACGAAGCGTTCGGGCGGGTCGATGTGCTGGTGAATAATGCCGCATCCGGCGTGTTGCGACCGGCGATGGAGCTGGAAGAAACGCATTGGAATTGGACAATGAATATCAACAGTAAGGCACTTTTATTTTGCGCCCAAGAAGCAGCAAAACGGATGGAAAAAGTCGGCGGTGGAAAAATCGTCAGCATCAGCTCACTCGGCTCGATCCGCTATTTGGAAAACTATACGGCTGTCGGCGTGTCGAAGGCGGCACTTGAGGCTCTTACGCGCTACTTGGCCGTCGAGCTGGCACCAAAAAATATCGCCGTCAACGCCGTTTCTGGCGGAGCGGTTGATACGGATGCGTTGAAACATTTCCCGAACCGCGATGAGCTACTCGCTGATGCGGCGGCGAACACCCCAGCCGGGCGCCCGGTGAAACCGGAAGATATCGTTAACGCCGTCTTGTTTTTGTTATCCGATGCGGCTGAAATGATTCGCGGACAGACGATCATTGTTGATGGTGGAAGATCTTTACTTTTATAATGTCGGCGGATAGAACGGCCACCTCCGGGGCATAGTAAGGTACGTGGAGGTGAGAGCAATGGCCAAACAACCGAACAAAACATCTGCTGGCACGAACATTCAAGAAGTAAGACAACAAAATGCACAATCGTCGCAAGCTGCTCAAGCTGGCCAATTCGGCACTGAGTTTGCGGCTGAGACGAATGTACAACATGTCAAACAACAAAATGCGCAAGCAGAAGCCCGCAAAGCACAAAACACTAATCAGTAACCGATCATTATAAATGGCCGATGCCATCGAGCGCTAATGGCGGCGTATGTTGCCAAGAGAGCGCAGGCAAGAGGCCGGATAGGAAAGTCAAAAAGCGGAGGCAGTACGCCTCTGCTTTTTTGTCGACAAAAGCTGCTAAGGCTCTACATAATTAGCTAGAGGATTTGAAAGGCGGGTCGCGAAATGATAAAGCAGACGGCAGGACAAAGGGGAAGGGAGAATAGGAGGAGCATGGAACAGATTTGGGTGGATGAACGGGAGGAAACGTTATTTTTGTGGCATGAAATGGAGCGCTGCCAGGAGATTACCCGCCAGTTGGAGGAACTCGAACGCGAAGCGCCGACCATTGCTCTTCGTGAAGAAGTACGGCAAATGAAACAGCAAGTCGAAGCCATTCGCCGCGTGTTTGAGAGACAGATGTCATCTAGCGCTTGAAGCAGGCCGCATCCTTCAGCGCTGCACCGCTAGGCCGCTTTTGCTTCGGCAAGGCGGCTTTCTTTTCATTTGCGAAGTAAACAAGGTATAATGAAAAGAAGAAGCTCCCATCGGAAAGTAGGGAAGAGTGATGCCAGCATACCCACGGGAAGGGAAAATCATTCAAATCCATAGCTACAAACATAATGGGACGATCCATCGCATTTGGCAGGAAACGGTCGTGTTAAAAGGAACATCAGCGTACGTAATCGGCGGCAACGACAAAACGCTTGTCATGGAAGCGGACGGCCGGACGTGGGTGACGCGCGAGCCGGCAATTTGTTTTTTTCACGCCAAGCATTGGTTTAACATTATCGCTATGATTCGCGAGGACGGAGTATATTATTATTGCAATTTAAGCTCCCCGTTTGTCTGGGATGACGAGGCGCTGAAATATATCGATTACGATTTGGATATTAAAGTGTTTCCTGATATGACGTACATGCTTCTTGATGAAGACGAATACGAGCGGCATCGCCGCGAGATGAACTACCCGGATGTGATTGACCGTATTTTAAAAAATAACGTCCAGAAGCTCATTGGTTGGATCCAAGAGCGGAAAGGACCGTTCGCGCCCGAGTTTATTGACAAATGGTAC
This sequence comes from Geobacillus thermodenitrificans subsp. thermodenitrificans DSM 465, assembly GCF_000496575.1. Classification (GTDB taxonomy): domain Bacteria; phylum Bacillota; class Bacilli; order Bacillales; family Anoxybacillaceae; genus Geobacillus; species Geobacillus thermodenitrificans. The sequence goes on from NZ_AYKT01000019.1 coordinate 41,128, forward strand.
GGAGTGTTTCAGGCGTACCAAAAATAGCGGCATGAAAAAAGCCTGTTCGGCACCGCTGACAGGTTTTTTCTGCTTTTTCAGGGGGGATCTCCATGGGAAGTATCCGTCGTTACTGGCAGTTTGTCCGTCCTTACCGTTGGCATATCGCTGCCACAATGGTTATTGGCATCATAAAATTTTCTATTCCGTTACTCATTCCATTGTTGTTGAAATTCGTCGTTGATGACGTGATCGCCAATCACGCACTTTCACTTGAAGAGAAAACAAACCGCCTTTGGCAGGCGCTCGCCTTTATGCTGATCGTCTTTCTCGTCATTCGGCCGTTTGTCGAATATTACCGGCAATATTTCGCGCAATGGACAGCAAGCAAAGTGTTATACGATATTCGTCAGCAACTATTTTCATCATATGCAAAAGTTGAGTGTTTCGTATTATGCGAACCACCGGACGGGTGAGGTGATCTCGCGCGTTATCAATGATGTTGAGCAGACAAAAGAATTTATTATTACTGGGTTGATGAATTTATGGATCGATATGGCAACGATCTTGATCGCCCTCGTGATTATGGTGAACATGGATGTCAAAATGACGCTTATTTCTGTCAGTACGCTGCCGCTTTACGCGTTTGCGGTCAAATATTTTTTTGGCCGCCTGCGTCAGCGCACCCGTCAGCGTTCACAGGCGCTCGCTGAATTGCAGGCATATTTGCACGAGCGAGTGCAAGGGATGCCGGTCGTGAAAAGCTTTGCGATTGAAGACGAAGAACAGCGGCGTTTTTCAAAGCAAAACGGTCATTTTTTAACGAAGGCGCTTATACATACGAGTTGGAACGCTAAATCGTTTGCAGCGGTCAATACGATTACCGACATCGCGCCGATCGTGGTCATCATCTATGCGGGGTATGAAGTGATCACTGGACAGATGACCGTCGGTACCATGGTGGCCTTTGTCGGTTATATCGAGCGGCTGTATACACCGCTTCGTCGCCTGGTTAATGCCTCGACGACGTTGACGCAGTCGTTTGCCTCGATGGATCGCGTGTTTGAATTTTTGGATGAGCGGTATGATATTGATGATGCGCCACAGGCGATTGAGTGTCGCTGTGTGAAAGGCGATATCGTCTTTGACCGCGTCACGTTCGCCTATCACGACGGTGGGCCGCTGGTGCTTCGCGATGTGTCGTTTTCCGTCAAAGCGGGGGAAACGGTCGCCTTAGTCGGTCCAAGCGGTGGTGGCAAATCAACGCTTGTTAGCTTAATTCCGCGTTTTTACGATGTGACCGATGGCCGCATTTTGCTTGATGGCATGGACATTCGCTCGTTTCGCGTCCGCAGCTTGCGCGATCAAATTGGCCTTGTGTTTCAAGACAACTTTTTGTTCAGTGATTCAGTGAAAGAGAATATTTTGCTCGGCAAGCCGGACGCGACGGATGAGGAAGTCATCGCTGCGGCGAAAGCAGCGAACGCTCACGAGTTTATTATGAGTTTGCCCGACGGCTATGACACGAGAGTCGGTGAGCGCGGCGTCAAGCTTTCCGGCGGGCAAAAACAGCGGATTGCCATCGCTCGCGTGTTTTTGAAAAATCCACCGATTTTCATTTTTGACGAGGCGACGTCGGCGCTCGATTTGGAAAATGAGCAATACATTCAAGAAGCGCTTGATCGTTTGGCGAAAAACCGCACGACGTTTGTCGTCGCCCATCGTTTGTCGACGATCACCCATGCTGATCGCATTTTGTTCATCGAAAACGGGCAAATTGTCGAAAGCGGCACGCATGAGGAACTCATGGCGAAACGAGGGAGCTATTACGAGTTGTTTATGGTTCAACACTTATGATAGTAAACAAAAATATTAATATTATTGAAAAACATAAAAAAAGCGGTTTTGCCTTAGGCAAAGCCGTTTTTTATTGTTTTATTTCTTTTTAGATAATTTTAATTTTTTATAATATTATATTGTATTATAGTATGATGCATGTCATAATTTTGTTGAGAGAGAAAAAGTTTCATGAAATGGGGTTATGAGGGGGGAGGGGGAGGATGGAAGCACCTTTATTGGAAGTTCGGGGGCTTCGAACCTCTTTTTTTACAGATGACGGGGAGATTCCCGCTGTCGATGGTGTTGACTTTTCTGCTCGTGAGGGTGAAGTGCTCGGTATCGTCGGGGAGTCTGGATGCGGAAAAAGCGTCACATCGCTGTCAATCATGGGATTATTGCCAAAAGGAATCGGCAAGGTGGTCGGCGGTGAGATTTGGTTTAAAGGTGAGAATTTAGTCGAAGCCTCAGAGCGACGGATGAAGCAAATCCGTGGGAATGAGATCGCCATGATTTTTCAAGAGCCGATGACGTCATTAAACCCATTATTCACCATTGGCGATCAGCTAGTTGAGGCGATTCGTCTTCATACAAAAATAAGGAAAAAAGAAGCGAGAGCACGGGCGGCAGAAATGCTCAAACTTGTCGGATTGCCGCGCGCCGAACAAATGCTGGATGAATATCCGCATCAGTTGTCAGGCGGTATGCGTCAGCGGGTGATGATTGCCATGGCGATGGCGTGCCAACCGGCGCTTTTGATCGCTGATGAACCGACGACAGCGCTTGATGTGACGATTCAAGCACAAATTTTAGCGTTGATGAAAGAATTAAACCGGACGTTCGGCACAGCGATTATGATGATTACTCATGATTTGGGAGTTGTGGCTGAAATATGTGATCGTGTGATCGTGATGTATGCCGGTCAAATTGTTGAAGAGGGAAGTGTTCAGGCGATTTTTCGACGGCCACAGCACCCGTACACCGCCGGTTTAATTCGCTCGATTCCCGATATCCGTGGTAAAAAGGAGCGTCTGTACTCCATTCCTGGACAAGTGCCGAAGCCGGGGAGCGTTCGCTGTGGTTGCCGGTTCGCTGAGCGGTGTGAATATGTGTTTGACCGCTGTCGTCAAGAGGATCCGCAGCTATATGAAACGGGCGAACAAGGACATCGCACCCGTTGCTTTTTGGCGCTAGAGAAGGGAGGGGGAGTCGATGAGCGACCTGTTGCTCGAAGTGAAAGGGCTTAAAAAATATTTTCCGATTACCGGTGGCATTTTTGGCAAACAAATCGGAATGGTGAAAGCGGTTGATGATGTGACATTTACCGTATATCGCGGCGAGACACTTGGGATCGTCGGTGAGTCCGGTTGTGGCAAGTCGACGACAGGACGAATGCTGATGAGACTGATTGAGCCGACGGATGGTTCGATCACTTTTGAAGGAAAAGAGGTAACGGCTTTATCCAAAACAGAGTTGCGTCGGTTGCGGCGCGATATGCAAATGATTTTCCAAGATCCGTTTGCCTCCCTCAATCCGCGCCATACGGTGGAAAAAATTTTAGAGGAGCCGTTGATTGTTCATGGCATCGGGTCGAAAGAAGAGCGGAAGCGTCGGGTGCGTGAGATGCTTGAAGTTGTCGGGCTCGGTTCGTATCATGCGAAACGTTACCCGCACCAATTTAGCGGCGGTCAGCGCCAACGCATCGGCATCGCGCGGGCACTGATGACCAATCCGAAGCTGATTATCGCCGATGAGCCGGTCTCAGCGCTCGATGTGTCGATTCAAGCACAAGTGCTTAATTTGCTTGAAGATTTGCAGAAACAGTTTGGCCTTACATATATTTTCATTGCTCATGATTTGGGAGTGGTACGGCATATTAGCGACCGAGTCGGCGTCATGTATCTAGGAAGGATGGTCGAACTAGCGGACAGTGAGTCGCTATATGAAGCGCCGAAACATCCGTATACGAAGGCGCTTTTGTCTGCTGTGCCGATTCCCGATCCGGACCATAAAGCGGAGCGTCAGCTACTCTCCGGTGATTTGCCGAGCCCGGCCAATCCACCGCAAGGGTGCGCATTCCATACGCGCTGCTCGGCTTGTATGGACATTTGTCGTGCTCAACGTCCAGCATTAAAAGAAGTAGCGACTGGACATTACGTCGCCTGCCATTTATATGAATAAACAGCAGGCGGTGTGATGATAGACAAAACAAGTAAGGGGGAGAAACGATGAGAAGAAACAAATGGTTTACCTGGCTGGCCATGCTGCTTGCCGTTGTGCTTGTCTTTGCCGGCTGTAGCAAGCCGAAGGAAAGCACAGGGGGCAGCAGCGAAAAACCATCGGCCCAAGACACTCTTGTCTATGGCCGCGGTGGCGATTCGGTATCGCTTGACCCGGCGACAGTGACGGATGGTGAGTCGCTCAAAGTCACGAAAAACATTTTTGACACACTGCTTGACTACAACGACAACGACACATCCGTTAAGCCAGCATTGGCGACGAAGTGGACGGTTTCTGAGGATGGACTGACGTACACTTTCGAGTTGCGTCAAGGTGTAAAGTTTCATGATGGCACGGATTTTAACGCTGAAGCAGTTGTATTCAACTTTGAGCGTTGGGCAAACGGCAATGAAGACAAGTTCCCATACTATGGCTCGATGTTTGGCGGCTATAAAAATGATGAAGGCCATGTCATTAAAGAGGTGAAAGCGATTGATGACTATACCGTACAGTTTGTGCTGAAGCGTCCGCAAGCGCCGTTCTTGAAAAATATCGCCATGCCGCCGTTTGCCATTGCCAGCCCAGAAGCTGTGAAAAAATACGGTGACAAATTTGGCGAACATCCGGTTGGCACCGGACCGTTTATCTTTAAAGAGTGGAAACGAAACGAACGGATCATGCTTGAGAAAAATAAAGAATATTGGGAAAAAGGTTATCCGAAGTTGAATCAGCTTATTTTCGTTTCCATTCCGGACAACTCAGCGCGCCTCAATGCCCTTTTAAAAGGGGAAATCGATATCATGGAAGACTTGAACCCGACGGACTTAAAACAAGTGGAAGGAAACAAAGAGTTTCAAATTTTTAAGCGTCCGTCGATGAACGTCGCCTATGTTGGACTGACAGCGACGAGAGGCCCTCTGAAAAACAAACTGGTGCGCCAAGCGTTGAACCATGCAGTCGATAAGAAAGCAATCATCGATGCGTTTTACGCCGGACAGGCGGAAGTGGCAAAAAATCCGATGCCACCGAGCATTCCAGGGTATAACGATGCCATTCAAGACTACCCGTTTGATCTAGAAAAAGCCAAACAATTGCTCGCGGAGGCCGGATACCCGAACGGCTTTGAAATCGAACTTTGGGCGATGCCGGTGCCACGTCCGTATATGCCAGATGGGCAAAAAATCGCTGAAGCCATTCAAGCAAACTTTGCCAAAATCGGTGTCAAAGCGAAAATTGTGTCATATGAATGGGCGACTTACTTAGAGAAGCTCGCTAAAGGGGAAGCGGATACCTTCATGCTCGGTTGGACCGGCGACAACGGTGATGCGGATAACTTCCTATACGCGCTCCTTGACAAAGACAGCATTGGCAGCAACAACTACACGTATTTTGCGAACGATGAGCTTCATAACATTTTAGTTGAGGCGCAAACAGTCAGCGATGAAAATAAACGCAATGAGCTGTATAAACAGGCACAAGAAATTATTAAAGAAGAGGCACCGTGGATTCCGCTCGTTCACTCGACTCCGCTGTTAGCCGGCAAGACAAATATTCAAGGGTTTCATCCGCATCCGACTGGCTCAGACAAATTTACAAAAGTGGAATTTCAATAATCAGTTGGGAGAGGGGAAGGAGCGCATCTTCCCCTCTTTGTTTACCGCACGTTAAGGGAGGGATACTTGGGTGCTGTCGTATATAGTGAGAAGGGTGCTGATGATTATTCCCGTCTTATTTGGCATGTCGTTAGTTGTGTTTTTTATGATCCGAGCGATTCCTGGCAACCCCGCACAAGTCATTTTAGGACAAAAGGCGACGAAGGAAGCAGTGGCGGCTTTGACCCATAAACTTGGATTGGACGAGCCTTGGTATGTCCAATATGTCAAATATATTGGCGGGTTGCTGCGTGGCGACTTAGGGGAGTCTATTCGCACCGGCGCTCCCATCGCCGAAGAAATTTGGCCGTATTTGGCGGCAACGCTCGAGCTGTCGTTAGCAGCAATGTTGATTGCTGTTGTGATTGGTGTCAACGCCGGCATTATTAGCGCTTGGTTTCAGCATTCATGGTTCGATTATATTGCGATGGTATTAGCGTTAATCGGCGTTTCGATGCCCATTTTTTGGCTTGGGTTGATGGAGCAGTGGTTGTTTTCGATTCAGCTCGACTGGCTGCCGACGTCAGGTCGGGAGGACGTGCGTAACCCCATTGAGCCGATTACCCATCTCTACTTGATCGATACACTGCTCAGTGGAAATACGGAGCAGTTTTGGCAAGTCGTCCAACATCTCGTGTTGCCGAGTATGGCGTTAGCGACGATTCCGATGGCGATTATTGCCCGCATGACACGCTCTAGCATGCTCGAAGTGATGAAATCGGATTATATCCGCACCGCAAGAGCGAAAGGGGTAAGCATGTTTTGGGTTGTGTATAAGCATTCGTTAAAAAACGCCATTATTCCCGTATTGACTGTCATCGGCTTGCAAACAGGGCTATTGCTTGGCGGAGCAATTTTGACGGAAACGATTTTCAGCTGGCCTGGCATTGGACGTTATATTTATGATGCAATCGGTTACCGAGATTATCCAGTTATTCAATCAGGAATTTTAATTATTGCTGCCATTTTCATTTTCATTAATTTAATCGTTGACTTGCTTTATGCAGCGATTGATCCGCGTATTAAGTACAATTAACGAAGAGGGAGGCGTGTGTATGGCTGAATTAGCGCGCACACCGGCAACGCCACCGACAGCGATTGAGGAAGAAAGAACTGTTTCATTATGGGGAGAAGCTTGGCAACGGTTTCGAAAGAATAAAATCGCGCTTGTTGGGACAGGGATCGTCTTATTTTTTATTATGATCGCCATCTTGGCGCCCTGGTTGGCGCCGTATGACTACAAAGAACAGCAGTTGGCTGAGCGGCTGCAACCACCTTCGAGCGAGCACTGGTTTGGAACGGATGATTTTGGCCGCGATATTTTCTCCCGTGTGATTTATGGAGCGCGCATTTCATTATGGGTAGGGTTTTTCTCTGTGCTCGGGTCGATCGTTGTCGGCTCATTGCTTGGCATTATCGCTGGCTACTACGGCAGATGGATCGATGGAGTGATTTCACGATTATTTGATATTATGCTAGCATTTCCGAGCATTTTATTAGCGATCGGCATCGTTGCGGTGCTCGGCCCGTCTTTGCAAAATGCCCTTATTGCCATTGCTGTCATTAATGTACCGAACTTCGGCCGTTTAATCCGTTCTCGCGTGTTAAGCATTAAGCAGGAGGAATACATTATGGCGGCAAAAGCAATCGGTATGAGCGATTGGCGCATTTTGTTTCACCATATTTTGCCCAACAGCCTAGCGCCGATTATTGTTCAAGGGACATTGGCGATTGCTACTGCCATTATCGAAGCAGCGGCACTTGGCTTTTTAGGATTAGGGGCACAGCCGCCAAACCCAGAGTGGGGGAAAATGTTGTCCGATGCGAAAGATTTTTTAACGCAAGCACCGTGGACGATGATTTTTCCAGGACTGGCGATTATGTTAACCGTGCTCGGTTTTAACTTAATGGGTGACGGGCTGCGCGATGCGCTTGACCCACGGATGAAAAGCTAAAACAGGCGGCCCGCTATGAGCGGCCGCCTGTTGACTTTTCGAGCTGTTTCGTCAGCTCCTCATCATAATGGTAATGGTGGAAGCTATCAATTAACTTATCTAAATGCTCAAGCCGATCCCCGTAATCGATGATCGCTCCAATTAAGGAGAACAACCGGTACTCAGCGGGCAGCTGTCCTTCGGAGTAAAAGGTCGCCGCGAGCCGTTCACGCTGGCGGTATATTTCTTCGGCTCTCTTGTTATGGGGAAGCGGTTTTGCCTTATGGATAAATTTCAGCAATAGCTGCTCATGATAGTCAAGCAAGTGGCTGAGATGCAAGCTGATGGCTTGGTGGAGCTCAGCAGGCAGACGTCCGAGCTCGTTTTCAAGGCGATGAAGCCATTTTAATACTGACAGCGCTCGGTCAGCCGCAGCAATCATCTGGCGGTATAAAACGAGCTTGCGCGATTTTTGGAAGCGCTGGCGACGGAAATACGTGCGCTCTTCCTTATACATGAAATAAAGATGCTTGAGTTTCGTCATTTCATCGAGCAACGTTTCGATTTCATCTTTTAAATGATGATGGTCGGCAACTTGTTGCTTATGCAGTCGGATCCATTTTAAAATCGTTTCCGTCTCGCCACTAATTTTTTCGTACAACTTTTTTTCGTACTTTGGCGGCAAGAAAATCAAGTTGACGAGAAAGGCGGCGAAAATGCCGAGCATAATGGTTAAAAAGCGGATAGCTGCAAATTCGATAAACTGGCGTTCCGTATATTCCATAATCGCGATAACGGTCACAAGCGCCACCGAAATCGTCGACGATTCAAGACGCATTTTTAGGCAAAGAGCGATGACGATCATGAGCGTCAAGCCGACGATAAGTGGGTCACGGCCAAGGATGAGAACCGCGGTGATTGCGAACAAGGCGCCGATCACGTTCGCTTGTACTTGTTCAATTAATGATAAGTAGGAACGATAAATGGTCGGCTGCATGGCGAACACCGCAGAAATGCCGGCAAACACTGGTGATGGAAAATGAAAAAGCGCCGCTAAAAACAGAGCCAACGCCACGGCGATTCCCGTTTTAAAAATGCGGGCACCGAGCTTCATCTATGGAAATCTCTCCTTTTCGATTTGGTAAACCATTCTGTACTATACACACTTTTATCTATGAGTTCAAGGGGAAAATATAACGCCCCGCCGAAATCGGCAGAGCGTTGAAAAGATTCAGAAGGCGGTCTTGCTATTGGCGGTGCGTCGGTTAGAGAGGCGGGTATTCATTTCCTGATAAAAACGGGTTCCATCAAGCCATTGTGTTTGCCCGGCAGCAGAGCGGATGAGCGCTAGCGGCTGCCCTGGAGTCAGCGACTTGGCGGTGTCGCCATATGGCTTGGAGGTGATGAACACACGGGAAGGAGTGTCCATTTTCCAAAGCGACTCGGCGGTGTTGGCAATCCATATGGCTTCCTGTTCCGAACAGGCGGCAAAAAGAACATGTGGTTGTTCCAGCGGCGACAATCCGTTTTGTTTAGCCTTATTTGGCATGAAAGCAAGTCCGACTGCTTCGAGCAGGCTGTAACCGTCAATGTAAATGGGCGTCTCGACTGCCGAAATAGACGTTTTAGCGCTATGAACAAGCATGCCGGCTGAACCGAGACGCTTATAGCAAAGAGGCGCGCCTGCTTGCCCGACATAAGCGAACGTAGCAGTTGAGGCGAGGAATGGATGAGATACATCCGGTTCGCGCAGCAATTGGGCTAATGTGTCAGCTTGATAGACCACATGGGTATGGCTAAGCGAGGCGACGCGGACGTTTGAATCGTGCTCCATTGCCGCCATCAAGCGGAACAAACGGTCGGATAAGGAAAACACATCCCTCGGCAACATGGCGATTTGCAAAAACAAGGTATTGTCATCCGAGGATGGTCGGATGGATTCGAAAAGAAGAACAAAGCCGAACTGTTTGCAAAGTTGGCGGAGATGCACCCGAATCGGATCTGCGTCAGCCGACCGAGAAATGTGTACATGGCCGACGATGAAATGATCATTTGTTGCAATTTCTGGGTTTTGTCCGGCGTTGGCAAGTTTCTCCATCCATAGCTTGCGTGGGATATCGAGTTGGATGATGACGTTCCCTTTTGCCGGATGCCCCCATTGCGCAAGTGCCCCAAGGACGGATTGGACATGCTCGTTAGTCGGGATGTCCCGCTTTTCTACTGCCGCCAACAAAAAAGCACCTCGTTGTTCTGCTGCGTTTGGCGAACGATGTGTGTGTTGCTCCATATATACTAGGCGCGGTCGGGAGGGGGTTCTCCCATCGGCGCCGGTCACCTCCTCGAATGGCTTGCTGGATGAAAAATGACAGTCTTAATTTTCAGAATTTGTTGTTTATCATATCATGTGGGTTGCAGGAAATCAATGGTTCCTTATCTTGTGGCGGTATTGTTCACAAAATTGTCAACATCAGCAGTCGTATAAATAAACAGCGCCCGCCTAGCAGCGGGCGCTTGAATGGCAGTGGCATGCCTGCCTAGAGCACTCGTGATTGAACCAGACAATGCGCGGCGTAAAGCTGTTTCTTTACTAATTGAAAAACGTTGTTTTTGAGCCTTTCAAAAATGGCAGTTGTCGGGAAACATTCATTTTTCTTTAGCCTGCTAGAGGCAAGGGTCGCATGCCATGCCGATTATAGTTGTCGGAACGCGCGACCGACCGCGTCAATCGTGTAGGCGATGTCGTCTTCTGTATGGGCGAGAGTAATAAACCATGCCTCATACTTGGACGGTGCGAGATTGACGCCTTGCTTGAGCATTAGCTTGAAAAATTTCGCAAACAACTCGCCATCGCTCCGCTGGGCCTGCTCATAGTTTTCAACTTTTTCTTCTGTAAAGAAGACAGTCAGCGCGCCTTTGAGGCGATTGATAGTTACCGGCAGGCCGCATTGGCGGGCATGAGTCATGATGCCTTCTTCGAGCATGGCGCCAAGCCGGTCAAGATGCTCGTATACTCCTTCTTGTTTCAACACTTCGAGGCAGGCGATACCTGCGAGCATCGATGCTGGATTACCAGCCATCGTCCCAGCTTGGTAGGCTGGGCCAAGCGGAGCAACTTGTTCCATAATATCTTGGCGTCCGCCGTACGCCCCAATCGGCAAGCCGCCACCGATAATTTTCCCCATGGCCGTCATGTCAGGTTCAATGCCAAGCAAGTTTTGCGCTCCCCCGTACATAAAACGGAAAGCAGTGATGACCTCATCATAAATAACGAGCGCCCCGGCTTCATGGGCGATATCGTTCACGGCTTCTAAAAAGCCGGGTTTCGGAAGGACAATTCCGAAGTTGCCGACGATCGGTTCAACCAATACGGCCGCGACGTGTTCGCCCCAAACGTTCATCGCCTCACGGAATGATTCCACATCATTATATGGCACCGTAATGACTTCTTGGGCAATGCTTTGCGGCACGCCAGCTGAATCCGGCGTCCCTAATGTCGAAGGACCTGAGCCGGCGGCGACAAGCACGAGGTCGGAGTGACCGTGATAGCAGCCGGCGAATTTAACGATTTTGCTGCGGCCGGTGTAAGCTCGAGCGACGCGGATGGTCGTCATCACTGCTTCTGTTCCTGAGTTGACAAACCGCACTTTCTCAAGTGAAGGAATCGCTTCTTTTAACATTTTCGCAAATGTAATTTCGTGCGGTGTCGGTGTGCCGTACAACACCCCTGTTTCCGCGGCGCGCTGGATGGCCGCGGTGATGTGCGGGTGGGCATGTCCGGTAATGATCGGTCCGTAGGCGGCCAAATAGTCAATGTATTTGTTGCCATCTACATCCCAGAAATAGGCCCCTTGCGCCCGTTCCATGACGACCGGAGCGCCACCGCCGACTGCTTTATATGAGCGGGATGGGCTGTTCACCCCGCCGACAATGTGTCGAAGTGCTTCTTCATATAATTGTTCCGATTTTGTCCACTGCATCGCTTGATATCCTCCTGTTTCCGATGACTGCCCCTTTATTTTACCATAATGTGCTGTTCACTGTGGCTGTCGTGCTCGCTAGAGAGAAGACATCATTTGGTCATTGCGGGAGACGAGGGGGAAAAGTAAGCCGACAACCGATATAGGATATGCGTTTTCAGCACATTAAAGATATTTCCACAAATTCCTCGCCAGCTTCTAGAAGACAAAACAGGTGAAAATAACATGGATTTATGTATAATTGCAACATAGAAGGAAGGCGGCAGCCTGTCTTCGTTTGTTCACTTCAAAGAGAGGCAGGAGGAGAAGGATGAACGCTATTGAAGTAGAGGAGTTGCGAAAAGAATTTAAAGTGCACAAAAGCCGCTCCGGCCTCGTCGGAGCGTTTCGTGATTTATGGACGCGCCGTTACATGACGGTTCGTGCGGTTGACGGCATCTCCTTTACCGTCAAGCAAGGGGAAATGGTCGGCTATATCGGCGAAAACGGTGCTGGCAAATCGACGACGATCAAAATGTTGACTGGCATTTTGACACCGACATCCGGTCGCATCATTGTCAATGGGATGAACCCGCATAAGGAGCGGGAGAAATTTGTGCGGACAATCGGTGTTGTCTTCGGCCAGCGCTCACAATTATGGTGGGACATCGCTGTTCAAGAGTCGTTCCGACTGTTAAAAAAGGTGTACCGTGTCCCGGATGAGCAATACGCTCGCCATATGAGCGAAGTAATTGAGATGCTTGAGATCGGCCCGCTCCTTGACAAACCGGTGCGCAAGCTGTCGCTCGGGCAGCGGATGCGCTGCGAGCTCGCCGCTGCGCTCATTCACAATCCGCCCCTATTGTTTTTAGATGAGCCGACAATCGGTCTAGATGTGCTTGTCAAGCTCAACATCCGCCAGTTTTTGAAACAGTTGAACGAACGGTATGGAACGACGATTTTATTGACGACGCACGATATGTCGGATATCGAAGCGCTGTGCGAGCGGGTGATTATGCTCGATGAAGGGAAAATCATTTACGATGGTTCGCTTGAGCAGTTAAAAGAAAAATGGGGGCAAGGAAAACGGGTCGCCTTTACATTTGCTGAAGGAAAGGACGCCTCCATCTTGCAAGAGCTGACCGCCGGATTGGATGTTGTCTGGAAAAAAGGCGAACAGTCAAACGTCTGGGTGGCGCACGTTCCATCAGGAGGAGTTCCGGAAGTCGTCAGCCGCGTCGCCGCCCGCTATGCGCTGCAAGATATCCGCATTCATGAAGTGTCAACGGAAGAGATTGTCCGCAATATCTATGAGGAAGGTGCGGTCCATGGATAAATATGTGGAAATGATCCGCATCCGCTTTTTAATGATGCTTGCCTATCGGACAAACTATTATACTGGCATTCTTATTTATGCTATTAACATTGCGGCGTATTATTTCCTTTGGGCGGCTATTTACGGGGACAAACCGTCGATGCAAGGGATATCGCTTGGACAAATGACGACGTATGTTGCCATTTCTTGGCTGTCAAGGGCATTTTATTTTAACAACATCGACCGTGAAATCGCTATGGAAATTCGCGATGGAAAAGTAGCGACCGAGCTCATTCGCCCATACAGCTATTTAGGGATGAAGGCGGTTCAAGGGCTCGGCGAAGGGTTGTTCCGTTTGTTCTTTTTGTCGTTGCCCGGGCTTTTAGTCGTGTCGCTCTTTTTGCCGCTTCAGTTTCCAGAAAACGCCCATACATGGCTGTCATTTAGTTTGTCGCTCCTGCTTAGCTTTGTTATTTATTCAGAGCTGAACTTGCTAGCGGGGGTGGTGACGTTTTTTACATTCCGTAACGAAGGGTTGCTCAGGGCGAAACGGTTTATCATCGATCTGTTTTCCGGGCTCATTTTGCCCGTTTCCTTTTATCCGGATTGGGCGCAACGACTGATGGATTATTTTCCGTTTCAGGCGATTAGCTACATCCCAAGCATGATCATTACGGAAAGCTTCCAAGGCGCCGACGTTCGTGACGGCTTGATCGTGCAGGTGGCATGGTGCGCGCTGTTGCTTTTACCAATCGGGTTGTTATGGCGGATGGCGAAAAAGCGGCTCGTCGTGCAAGGGGGGTAAACGATTGTTTTATATATCGGTCTTTTTTCAATACATGGCGCAATATATGAAAACAAAATTGCAATACCGTACCGATTTGCTCATTGAGTGGTTGTCCGACTTCATGGCTCAGGCAGTCAATCTCGTGTTTTTGCTCGTCGTTTTTGGCCATACACCGCTCCTTCACGGTTGGACGCGCGATGAAATTTTGTTTATTTACGGCTTTTTCCTTGTGCCGTATGCGGTATTTGGCGCTTTTTTTAATCTATGGGATTTCAATGAGCGCTATATTGTCCAAGGAGAAATGGACCGTGTGTTGACTCGCCCGGTGCACAGCCTATTTCAGATCATTCTCGAACGGATGGAGCTCGAATCGTTGTTAGGGGCTATACCGGGATTGATCATTATGGCGTACGCTAGTGTCCGGTTATCGCTGACGTTTCATTGGTATGATTTCTTTATCTTTATTTTACTTGTGATCGGCGGTGCGTTCATTTACGCCGGCATTTTCATTTCGCTGGCAACCATTAGCTTTTTCGCTGATGCTCGCACCTCGATTATGCCGATGATGTACAACATTAGCAGCTATGGCCGCTATCCGATCGATATTTATCATCGGGTCATTCGCTATATTTTAACATGGGTGCTTCCGTTTGCCTTTGTTGGCGTCTATCCGGCTTCGTATTTTCTTAACAAGCAAGAGTGGTATGATTATGCGTTTATGACCCCGGTTGTTGGCGCGCTGTTTTTCGCCATCGCTATAATGCTTTGGAACGCCGGGGTTAGGAGGTACCGAGGGACGGGGAGTTAACTGCCTCGTCCATTTTTTTGCTTAATGGAGGTTGTCATGAAAATGACAAACAACGTCCAAACAATTGCCATAATCGTTTACGCATAGTTTCGATTTCATCGCGTAAAATAATTTGTGAATGTATTCACAATAATAAGAAGGGAGAATAGCGATGAAAAACGGAGGAGGAAACAGAGTAGCGGTTGTCGGCACAGGGTTTGTCGGTTCCAGCTATGCATTTGCTTTAATGAATCAAGGGATTGCTGATGAGATTGTGCTCATTGATGCAAATGAAAATAAAGCCAAGGGCGATGCGATGGATTTAAACCATGGGAAAGTGTTTGCACCGAATCCCACCAACATTTGGTATGGGGATTATCGTGATTGTCGTGATGCTGATTTAGTCGTCATTTGCGCCGGTGCCAACCAAAAACCAGGTGAGACGAGGCTCGATCTAGTCGATAAAAATATCGCCATTTTCCGTTCGATTGTCGAATCGGTTATGGCGTCCGGGTTTCAAGGGTTGTTTCTTGTCGCTACCAATCCGGTCGACATTTTGACCTACGCGACATGGAAGTTCAGTGGCTTGCCTTATGAGCGGGTGATCGGTTCGGGGACAATTTTAGATACGGCACGGTTCCGCTTTTTGTTAGGTGAGTACTTCGATATTGCCCCGACGAATGTACATGCCTACATTATTGGCGAACACGGCGATACTGAGCTTCCGGTCTGGAGTCAGGCTGATATCGGCGGCGTGCCGATCCGCAAGTTGATCGAATCAAAAGGAGAGCAGGCAAGGGAAGAGCTGGAGCGCATTTTTGTCAACGTTCGTGATGCCGCTTATCAAATTATCGAGAAAAAAGGGGCGACGTACTACGGCATTGCCATGGGGCTCGCCCGCGTGACGCGCGCCATTTTGCATAACGAAAACGCTATTTTGACCGTCTCGGCTTACTTAGACGGTTTATATGGCGAACGTGACGTCTATATCGGTGTACCGGCGGTCATCAACCGTCATGGTATTCGCGAAGTGATTGAGCTTGAGCTAGACGATAACGAGCAAAAATGGTTTCAACATAGCGCAGCGACACTGAAAGGTGTGTTGGCTCGCTCCTTTGCGCAGTAAGTCAAGGCGTTAACTTTCTACAAAAATGGAGAAGGGCTCTGCTAAACGGGTAGTCTAGGCAGGCAGCGTAGCTTGACGCTGCTGTTTCAAGTACGATCACTATCGAGATCGCGGCGGTTCACTCCGTCATAATTGTCCATTCGGCCACGTATATATGAACAACGGACAAGGATGGAGGGAATGTGATGGATTACGCCTTCCTCGGAGTGGTTACCGCCGTACTGCTCGGTAGCATCACCTCAATTTGGACAGCGCGCGTTCAAGCGACGCACCGCCTCTCACTCGACAGTCTGTGGGTGCTCGTTCAATGGTATGTAACGATGCTGCTCGGTTTTGCCATGATTTATATGATTTTGCAGGTGAATGGCCATGCAGTGTTCACTCCGTCCTCAAATAGCGACGTGGATAACCGCTTGTCTTTGCTTGGGGATAGCTTGTACTTAAGCGGCATAACGCTCTTATCAGTGGGATACGGAGATGTGACCCCGATCGGCATCGGACGGTGGATCGCGATCACTGAGGCGTTGCTCGGCTACATTATGCCAGCTGTCATCGTAGCGCGCACCGTATTTGATTGGGACCGCCGCTAACAGTTGCAATTTTCTTCCCGCTCCGTTACGCTAAAAGAAAATAAAGCAGACGGAGGGAACGTCATGATAATTGCCATTGGCCAACCAGCCCCGGATTTCACCTTGCCGGCAAGCAACGGGAAAATGGTTTCGCTTTCAGACTTCCGAGGCCAATATGTCGTGCTTTATTTTTATCCGAAAGACATGACGCCTGGATGCACGACTGAAGCATGTGACTTTCGTGACCGCTATGAGCAGTTTACCAGGTTGAATGCCGTTATTTTAGGGGTAAGCACGGACCCAGTTAAGCGGCATGAAACGTTTATTGAGAAATATCAACTGCCGTTTTTGCTTCTTTCCGATGAACAACATCACGTAGCAGAACTATATGGGGTTTGGAAGAAAAAGCGGAATTTTGGTAAGGAATATATGGGCATTGAGCGCTCGACATTCATTATTGCTCCCGATGGAACGTTGGTAAAGGAATGGCGCGGGGTGAAAGTAAAAGGACACGTCGATGAGGCGCTTGCGGAAGTTGCCCAATTGGCCTCATCTAGGTAAGCGTCCAAGCGACATAAACTGTTTTACATATGATACATAGTAACCTCCTCAAATGAATGAAATGTGGTGGGCGGAAAATATTTCTGCCCCCTTTTTTTGTTAAAAGAACGTTTAAGCCCATATATTAATGGTATCTATATTGACAAAAGGCATACATTCCTTGTAGACTAATTATAAATATTATAAAATGATAATTTTTTTTATCTTTTGCAGAGAGTGAGGTGCATGACGGTGTCTGTCAACGAGCAACTGAAGGAAGCGCTGGACATGCTGAAAAAGACGGGCATACGCATCACGCCACAGCGTCATGCGATATTGGAGTATTTGATCAGCTCGATGTCCCATCCGACGGCTGATGAAATATATAAAGCGCTCGAAGGGAAATTTCCTAATATGAGCGTAGCTACCGTCTACAATAACTTGCGCGTCTTTAAAGAGGTCGGGCTTGTCAAAGAGTTGACATACGGTGATTCGTCAAGCCGGTTCGATTTTGTCACATCCAATCATTATCACGTCATTTGTGAACAGTGTGGCAAAATCGTGGATTTTCATTATCCAGCGCTCGATGAAGTTGAGCAGCTAGCTGCTCATGTTACTGGATTTAAAGTCGATCATCATCGCATGGAAGTGTATGGAGTATGCCCTGACTGTCAAAACGAGAAGGGGCGGACACATTAAAAAAGCTGATAGCGCGACAGCGGCTATCAGTTTTTTCTTTTTTTATTGTATTTCTCATCGAATTCTTTTCCTTCAAGTTCGCGATCCAACGTCAGGGGCTCGCGGCAAAACATACATAAATCAACGCGTCCAAGCATTTTCGTCACCTTACCGCATGATGGACAAACGACTTGGACAGCTCTCGTTGAGAGTGTACCGATCCAAAAGTACACGATGCCACTTGCGACGAGAAATAAAAGTCCAAGCACCATAAACAGCGTCATGATGATCGGGGACGTGCGGAAAAACAGCCCAAGATACATGACGATGACGCCGACGAAAATCAAGCTTAAAGCAAATGTGCGAATTTTGTTGATTTTACTCGAATATTTGATACCCATGGTCGTCCCTCCTACATACATCACTATACCATAAAACAGGGGACAATCGTGAAGGAGAAATCAACAAAATTGATGGGCGTTTTTTACTCAGAATAGAGGAATTTCTCGTCTTTTGTCGAATAACGAACGACAACAACGAATTCTCATCTTTGCCGAGGAACGAACGATAGCAATAAGACATAGATTGTGGGATGCATGTAATCGCAGCATAAACGGCCGCTAGCAACATTTTTGTTATCTGTATAAAACAAGGTTGAATCATTGACGACGTTGGAAGGGAGGAAGCCGTTACAGAAAAACAACTGGCCCCAAAAGTGAAAGAAAATATGCTCTCTCCGTCGATTTTTTTGAGGGGGAGAGCTCGGAAGATGTCACAGTTTTACCTGTTTTCTGTAACGGGAACGATTTATGGAAGAATTGCTGCGTCCCATTTATCAAGAATGGGCAAGCCGTTGCAATACGCTCGGAATTTTACTGATTGAGAAAAATGAGGGACATGAGACGGTGACAGATACGTTTGATGCGTTGTTGCTCGTCATTGTCGATTTGCAAAGTGAGCCATTGTTTTTAAAGCATTACTCGATTAATGGTGAGAAGGCAGCACTTTATGCAGTGAATGAACAAAAATTAAACGAATGGTTTGTTCTCGGGTCACATCGAAAGGCCGTCGATTGGGTATTCAATGGAAAAATCGTGTTTGACCGCAATGACTACGTTTGGCAGTTGCGTCAACGTCTTGAGCAATTTCCTCCTAGGGAACGGCAGCTGAAAATGGGATTGGAATTTGCCAAACTGATTCGTCGTTATACTGATGGCAAGGCACTGTTTAGCGCTCGACATTGGCTTGATTCATACAACCATATGATGCACGCCTTGCACCATTTAGCACGGTTAACAGTCATCGAGCATGGCCTTTATCCGGAAGTGACGGTATGGAATCAAGTAAAGCAAATGGATGGGCAAATTTATAAATTATATGAGGAGTTAGTCGGTAGCGAAGAACCGCTTCCAAAACGACTCGAGCTTCTGTTGCTGGCGAGCGAATTTTTAATTCATTCTTTTGTGGCACCAGGATCCTCCCATTTATGTGAGGTGCTAAAGCAAAAAGAGGGAGCGTGGAGTATCGAGGAAATGACCCACCACCCACAGTTTGCCCCCTATTCGGTCGACCTTACCATCATGCTTGAATATTTAGTAGAAAGAAAAGTGTTAAGTGCGGTAGAGGTACCGACAAATGGGGAAAAAATGTTTGAACGTTATTATACTTTGCAGGAAGAGAAAAACTGATGAGCCTTTCCGTCTGGGCTCCCCTTTGTTTAACCTGTTTCAGAAAGAGGTTCCTCAACTTTGAGGGGGAAGTGTCATTGTACGGAATCACACCCGTTAACTTTTTGTAATGAGACGGGGGAACCCGAGCGCACCGCCTTCGCTATCGTAGGCGGAAGGAGCGTATCAATTTCGGTTAGGCATGAAAGTTTAGATCATGAACACAGAATGGTTGAAGAAATTTCGGCAGCCCAGCAAAGATGGGCTGTCTATCCAAAAAAGTAAAAAAAGCTATTGACTTCTATGTCGAACGATGATATATTTTAAATCGCTGCCGCGACGAAAAAACGTTGCGAAGCAAGATGAATAAAAAAGTGTTGACAACTCATAATAAACATGCTAACATATAGAAGTCGCTTCGAGAGAGCGAAAAACAAACTTGTTCCTTGAAAACTGAACGAAACGAAGC
>NZ_AYKT01000020.1 GCF_000496575.1 Geobacillus thermodenitrificans subsp. thermodenitrificans DSM 465
CGTTTCGTTCAGTTTTCAAGGAACGAGATTAATCAACATCATCTTGCGTTGAGGAATTTCATTTTATCCAATCACTCACACGCAAGTTACTTCCTCTTGCAAGAACCAGTTCAGCGAACTCACTTCCTGCAAGCAGCTTCTTTATACTAACACAAAGCATTTCCTTTGTCAACTGTTTTTTATTTAAACATCTTTTGACTGGTTATCGCTTTCGAACAACCCGTTCGATTAGCGACGTTTATTAATATAACACCAAACAACAAAAAATGCAATACATTTTTCACTTGGAATTACAAATAAATTATAGGGCCATATTCCATTTCCATCCTCCGCCTTCTTCGTTGTTTCCACCGCTGCAATGGGCACAGCAAATATGTTTCATAACGATAATGGCTGTCTGCATAAGATGTACATAGGACAACTGTTTAAAGGGGGATCGACGCCATGTTTTATGCGCTGAATGGGCGAGCGCTGAAAAAGGCACTTATTGTTATTTGTTCCGCCTTTTTTACCGCTGTCATTTTGTACGCTTATGAAATGAACCGTCCGGTTTTTTCACTTCCTTCCGGGCCAAAAGCGGTATACAAAGTGGACAATAACCGCGATGAGGTGGCATTGACGTTTAACATTAGCTGGGGGGATGAGAATGCAGACAAAATTTTAGATGTTTTGAAACAGCAAGGGATTAAAAACGCTACCTTTTTTTTATCAGCTTCTTGGGCCGAGCGCCATCCGACTGTTGTGAAACGGATCAAAGAAGAAGGACATGAAATCGGCAGCATGGGGTATAATTTTGTCAACTACACAGAACTTGAGAATGCGAAAATCCGTCAGGATTTAATGATGGCGAAAAAAGTTTTTGACACGTTGGGGGTTAAAAATGTTGAACTGTTGCGCCCTCCAGGGGGGAACTTTAACAAAAACGTACTAAAAATTGCGCAGTCTCTTGGCTATACTGTTGTGCATTGGAGCATCAACTCGAAAGACTGGCTGAATCCCGGGACAGAGCAAATTGTAGCAAACGTCACGAACGATTTAGATCCGGGGGATATTGTGCTCCTTCATGCCTCCGATTCCGCAAAACAAACGGCAAAAGCATTGCCAAAAATTATTGAAGTGATGAAAGAAAACGGTTATAAAAACGCTAGTCTCTCCGAACTATTGGCGAACGGTAAAGCTGAAAGCAAAGGAATTGATTAACGTCAAGACAGCGGGGGTGTGTCGTATCAAAAAGTCCGCTTCTTGGCTATCGTGCGGTCCCACTGCCAGGGGCCGCACGATAATGTTTCTCTACGTTGGATCTTCTCCCTGCTTCTTACTCAACTTGAAACGGAAACTTCCCAAACGCTCCCCCACCTATGCTCCCACGGAGAAGTAAAGATTTTCTCGGTTCGGGATCATAAAAAACAGGCGGCATGTTACTTTAACTTATTGTTTCGCGCCGCCTGTTAACTTATGCAGTATAAGAAGCTGATATGCATTGCATACTAATAGCGGAATCAACATCAAATATAGCCAATCTTGATCATTAATACGCAAAACTGGGAACCATTCAACAATTGTCACAACGACCATAAAGAATAAAGCCGGGACGAAAGCTCCTTTATTCGTTTGTGCACTTTTGGCATAGGCAACAGCCAGTCCGACCACCAAAACGAACAAAGCGATCAGTATATACGGAATTATCGATTCTCCGTTTGCTGCAAACGCCGTGTAACGAAAGTACACTAAATCGAACAGCACAAACATGATCAAGACAAGTTGCACCGCATTCCATAGCGAGCGGAACATACCAAGCCCGAAGCGGTGAACGGTCAAATACGCAAAAAAACCTGCTTGGCTAATGACGCTAAAAATAAAACCAACGCCAATATGCCATAATAACACAGCCATAAACTCAACAATCTCCAAACTCAGAAGAAGCTGCCCAAACTCTTTCCAGTTTAAAACCATACCGACAGCTGCTGTAGTAATTCCTCCGACAAGCAGCGTAGTAAAAAATAAGCGCACCCATTTACGGCTGTTCACAGTTTGCTTCATCCTCCATCATTTCAGCATAATCCGCTTAACATTTTACCAGTGCCCTTCTAAAAAAGCCAGCTTCCATTTGTCCAAATGCATATTTTTTTCGTCAACATTCATATTAAGGGTGAGGGATTTTTGCAGAAAGGAGCTCATTTTTATGAACAAGTGCATACCGCTCCTCTTGCTCAGTTTTCTCGTTCTTAGCTCTTGTGCTCCTCAAGAAACCAGCCCTGCTCCCCCGGATTATGAGCAGACGAAACGAATGGTTGTTGACATTTTAAAAACGGACGAGGGGAAAAAGGCGATTCAAGATATTATGTCAGAAGACCAAATGAAGCAACAGCTCGTCATGGATCAAACGGCTGTAAAAGAGATACTGCAGCAAGTGTTAACGTCTGATCAAGGAAAGAAATTTTGGGAAAATGCACTAAAAGACACAAAGTTCGCGGAAAGCTTTGCTAAAGGATTGCAAAAAGAACACGAAAAAATGATGAAGGCGCTCATGAAAGATCCTGAATATCAAGCAATGATGATCGACATCCTAAAAAATCCTGAAATGGAAAAGGCGATGATCGATGTATTAAAAAGTAAAGAATTCCGCCAACATTTGCAAACAGTGATTACGGAAACGTTAAATAGTCCGATATATCAAGCCAAAATTCAAGATATGCTAACAAAAGCAGCAGAAACACTCCAACAAAGCGGCGGAAAACAAGGAGAGGAAGATGCGGAAGGAGGAGAAGGCGAAGAAGGTGGAGGCGGCAGCCAACAAGGGGAAGGCGGTTAATCGAATAAAAAGCGTCCGTGTGCCAAAATTCGCCAACGCTCAAAGGAACGAGCGCGAGCGACTCAAGGCATCGGACGCTTTATGTTTAAGCTGTTCAATACTTCGCGGCAATTTTTCGGGCGATATCCATATAAATTTTCCCAATCGGATGATCTTCCGCATAAACGGACGGAGCAAAATCGTCGTCATTCCAATCTGGTTGCTGAAGCGGCAACTGCCCTAACAGTTCTGTTTGTAGCTCTTTTGCCAGCTTCGCTCCGCCACCTTTGCCAAACACGTATTCCCGTTCACCTGTTTTCCGGCTTTCGTAATACGACATATTTTCGATGACACCGATAATCTCGTGTTCAGTGCGTAAGGCCATGGCCCCGGCACGGGCAGCGACAAACGCGGCGGTTGGATGCGGGGTTGTAACGATAATTTCTTTGCATGACGGCAGAAGCGTATGCACATCTAAAGCGACGTCACCTGTACCTGGCGGCAGGTCAAGCAGCAGGTAGTCTAAATCGCCCCATTCGACTTCTTTAAAAAAGTTGTTGAGCATTTTTCCAAGCATCGGACCGCGCCAAATAACCGGAGCGTTGTCCTCAACGAAAAAGGCCATCGAAATGACTTTTACCCCAAACCGTTCAACCGGGATAATCTTATCGCCTCTTACTGTTGGGCGCTCGGTGATCCCCATCATGTCGGGTACACTAAACCCGTAAATATCAGCGTCGATCAACCCGACTTTTTTGCCAAGCCGAGCAAGCGCGACGGCCAAATTGACAGAAACGGTTGATTTCCCAACCCCACCTTTGCCACTGGCGATAGCGATATATGTCGTTCTTTGCTTATTCTCGCTATATTCCTCAACGACTTCTCGCGGCAGTTCGGCAAACCGCAGTCCGACAGAAGCAGCACCTGCGTCTTTCAACTGTTGGACGATCGCCGTTTGTACGCGGAGTTGGTCAGGAGTACCGATTTTGGCGAGCGCGATTTTTACGCTGACATGGTTCTTCTCTTCTTTAATTTTAATTTCTTGAATGGCGTTCGTTTCCTTAAACGTTTTGTTTAAAAATGGGTCTTTCATGTTTTCAAGAATGGCTCGCACGTCGTTTTCCGTCAGCATCGTATTCACCAACCCTTTTTCAATCAATGACTGTTTCTATTATCTACTATACCATAAGTTGCTAGGAAACCGCCATGTTCAGCCTTCTTTCCCATTTACTTATAGTGGGAATGAGGATTTCCATTTCCCTTTGGTAAAGATCATGTTTCGCTGCCGCTGTTCTACTCAAAAAAAAAC
>NZ_AYKT01000021.1 GCF_000496575.1 Geobacillus thermodenitrificans subsp. thermodenitrificans DSM 465
GGTTCATTGGAAAAGTAGCGCAATACCCCTTTGTAAATGGAAGCGGCGAGTTGCGTCTGGTAATGATCAGAGGCGAGCAATTCCCGCTCGTCCGGATTCGATAAAAACCCGATCTCAACAAGCGCACCTGGCTTTTTCGCGTGTTTCAACAAATAAACCGTGTCAATCATTTTCGCCACCCGATGAGTGTTTTCCAAGTTGCGCCGTAGCTCAGCCTGGATAAATTTCGCCAGCCGCTCGTTTTCGATGAGCGAACCGTAGTAAAACGTCTGTGCCCCCCGCCATCGCGGCGATGGAATGGCGTTTAAATGAATGCTGATGAATAGATCCGCATCGGACTTGTTAATGAATGTCGTTCGTTCACGCAAGTCTTCCGTTTTCCGCCGGCTGTAGCCGCGCGTTGACGGGCTGGCCAAGTCGCGATCCGTCTCTCGTGTCATAAGCACGAGCGCGCCTTGCTGCTGCAAGTAATCGCGCAGTTTTTTCGCCACGTTCAGCGCGATTTCCTTTTCTACCACCTCGCCGCCAACAGCACCGCCGTCTGGTCCACCGTGGCCGGGGTCTAATACGATAATTCTCCCTGATAACGGAAGATTCCAAGGCTTGGTCGATGTAAGATCAGAAAATAAGGATGGAAATAACAAAACACCGAGGATGGTGATCGCAGCAACAGCGACCAGCCACTTCCACTTTTTTTTCATCGTTTCTCCTCCCGCGCATTTCCCTTCTCTATCTTATATGGGACAAGGCGCGGGAATAGAACTCATTTAGTGAAGTTTTAGCCGGTACCGCTTTTTCCCCCGTTCAAATCCTTCTGTCCACCAGTTACTGATATATTGCTCGCATGCATAGTAAAGTGACTCACCTCGGATATCATCCTCAACATTGCCCCAAAAGCAAAGAAAATCAAACAGCGTGTCAACCAAATATTTCTCCTCTCGGACACAGCGCTGGCGCACACTGTCGGTTGGTTCCCCATAATAGCCAAACCGGCTGTAATGAGCGCCAAGCAAATATGCTTCAATGGCCAAGTCAATGCAGCCTTCCTCGACAACGGATGGGAAAATCCGATACGTTTGGTAGAAAGGGACAAAATGTTCAAGCACTTTGGCCCGCAGTTTCTCGAGCGACAATTCCCGCAACATTTTTCGCTCATAGCGAAGCTGCTTTTCCTGCCTTTTTTCCGTCAATGAAGTGATGACTGCCATCGTTGTTCACGCTCCTTTACGATGTAGTGTTTAACGATCGGACGTAAACATACGTGCGGACCAAAGGCAGAAATAAGCAAAAAACCCAGCCAAATTGGCTGGGTTGGAATAGACGGATATGATTAACGTTTCGAGAACTGCGGAGCGCGGCGGGCGCCTTTGAGCCCATATTTTTTCCGTTCTTTCACGCGGGCATCGCGTGTCAGCAAGCCAGCGCGCTTCAATACCGCGCGGAATTCCGGATCTACTTCAAGCAACGCACGAGCAATGCCGTGACGAATAGCGCCAGCTTGGCCAGCAAATCCGCCACCATGGACGTTCACTAAAACGTCATAGCTGCCGAGCGTTTCCGTCAGGACGAGCGGTTGTTTTACCATTTCGATGAGCGCTTCCGACGGAATGTATTCACGAATGTCATGTTTATTGACGATGATGCGTCCATCGCCCGGGACGAGGCGGACGCGGGCAACTGAGCTTTTGCGACGACCTGTACCGTAATATTGTACTTGTGCCAAAATAAATACCCTCCCTTGTCAATTATCCGCGAAGTTCGTATACTTCCGGTTTTTGCGCTTGATGCGGATGCTCGCTTCCACGGTAAACGTGCAGCTTTTTGAACATTTGACGGCCGAGGCTGCCTTTTGGAAGCATGCCGCGTACTGCCCGTTCAATCATTTGTTCCGGATAGTTTGTGCGCATTTCAAGCGCTGTTCTTACTTTCAAACCGCCCGGGTGTAAGCTGTGGCGATAATACAGTTTTTTCGTTAACTTTTTCCCTGTCAGTTCGACTTTGTCTGCATTGATGACGATCACATGATCCCCGCAGTCGACGTGCGGAGTGAACGTCGGTTTATGTTTGCCGCGCAACAGCGCTGCTACTTCGCTAGCTAAACGACCTAACGTTTTGCCAGCTGCGTCGACAACGTACCATTTACGCTCTACTTCATTCGGTTTCGCCATGTAAGTCGTACGCAATATAGTTCCCTCCTAAAAGAAAAATGAACAAGTAAGTTGATGGTTTATTTCAACACGATTGCTGTCCGGGGCTAATCGTGGAAAATACATGCCATATGATATGATAGCTTGCCGGTGCGCCAATGTCAAGAAAATGTTACACGAGGATTCGTTGTCATGAACCTTCCGTTTCTCCTTTGGGAGCCTTGCGCACCATACAACTTTCCCGGCCGTCTCAAACAGACGTTTGTCTTCCTTCCTAATTGGAAACGACAGGTAACACTCGTATTGCGATGCTTAAAGGGCTTTTGGCCAGTTTATATGAAGAGAAGAGCAGCCCTCAGCTAATGACCGAAACTTTCACCATCATAATACACGCGCCATAAATACAGCCCTTCAGCCGGCGCGGTGGGACCGGCAAGCCGACGGTCTTTCGCCGCAAGCAGCGCCTCAATATCGTCAGGAGGCCGTTTCCCTTGGCCGACCTCAAGCACTGTACCAACGATGATGCGCACCATGTTGTATAAAAAGCCGCTTCCAACAAACCGAAACTGAAGCATTGGGCCATCCACTTCCATTTCGGCCTGATAAATGGTGCGCACACGGTCTTCAATCACCGTTTTGGCCGAACAAAAGCTCGTAAAATCGTGTGTCCCCTTAAGCAAGCCGAGTGCCTCGCTCATGGCGTCTACACGGAGCGGGTACGGATGCCATGCGCAATAATGGCGACGGAACACGTCGCGCTCGGCCGCCGTCCATACGTTATAGCGGTACTCTTTCGCTTTGGCGGAAAAACGGGCGTGAAACGTGCTGTCTGCCTCGTCTACCGAGCGGACAGCGATATCGTCTGGAAGCTGGGCGTTTAACGCCTTTTTCCACTGCTCAGGGGAAAGAGCAAGCGGCGTATCAAAGTGAATGACTTGCCCGTAGGCGTGAACGCCGGCGTCCGTCCTCCCGGAAGCCGTGATTCGCACGTCATCCCCTTTATGCATCCGCTTGAGCACTCCCTCGAACTCGCCTTGCACCGTACGTTTTCCCGGCTGAACTTGATAGCCGGAAAAATACGTGCCATCATACGCTACCACGCATTTGATTCGTCGTGTCATGGCAGTCCTCCGCTATGAACGTAATAGAAAAAGCAATGCAGCCAGCAGCGCGGTGGCGACTAAAAAAGACGTGTCCAACGGCTTCCAGACGAGTTGACGAAATTTCGTCCGTCCTTCCCCGCCCCGGTAGCCGCGCGCTTCCATCGCTGTTGCCAGCTCATCAGCCCGCTTAAACGAACTGATAAACAATGGGACGAGCAGCGAGACGATCGCTTTCACCCGCTCGGAAAAACGACCGCCGGAAAAATCGACACCACGTGCTGCTTGCGCCTTCATAATTTTTTCTGTCTCTTCCATTAGTGTCGGAATAAATCGCAATGAAATCGCCATCATTAAGGCGAGCTCATGGACGGGCACGCGCATTTTTTTGAGCGGCCCGAGTAAACTTTCCACGCCATCGGTCACTTCAATGGGCGTTGTCGTCAGCGTCAGCATCGTCGTCATGAGCACAAGCAGCAAAAACCGCAACGAAATAAAGATTCCTTGTCGAATGCCGCCTTCATAAATCGAAAAGGTGCCGAGCCGGTAGACAACGTCCCCTTCTTTCGTCATGAATAAATGCAATAACATCGTAAACAAAACAACCCATAAAATCGGCTTTAAGCCGCGCATAATGAACGAAAGCGGGATGCGCGACAGGGCCGCAAAAACGAACGTAAATAACGACAACACCGTATAGGTCACCACATTGTTCGCCAAAAAGACGATAAGGACATAGGCAAACACGATCAACAGCTTCGCGCGTGGGTCTAAACGGTGGATCAGCGAATGGCCGGGCACATATTGCCCGATAATCAAATTATTGGTCATGGACGCTCACCTTAGAAAACAATTGCTTGATGGCGTCAGCCGTCTGTTCAATCGTTAAGCATGGCGACGGAATGGTGACGCCAAACCGTCTTTCTAGCTCCTGCTTCAACTTGACCGTTTCCGGCACGCTTAAGCCAATGGCGGCAAGCCGCTCGGGATCACGAAAAATCTCCTCTGGCGTCCCTTGGCCCCATACTGTTCCTTCGTGCATCACAATGATTTCGTCGGCGTATTGGGCGGCATCTTCCATACTGTGGGTGACAAGGACCGTCGTTAGCTGTTTTTCGTGATGAAGACGATAAAACATCTCCATAATTTCCTTACGCCCACGGGGATCAAGTCCAGCAGTCGGTTCATCAAGCACGATCATTTCCGGCTCAAGCGCGAGTACGCCGGCAATGGCGACGCGCCGCATTTGCCCGCCGCTTAAGTCGAACGGCGATTTGGCCAGCACGTCTTCGTTGAGCCCGACAAGCTTGACGAGCTCTTTTGCCTTTCGTTTCGCTTCTTCCTCGGGTACACCGAAATTGAGTGGGCCAAAACAAATATCTTTCTCAACCGTTTCTTCGAACAATTGATGTTCTGGAAACTGAAACACAATCCCGACTTTTTTGCGCAACGGTTTGAGCTGCTTTGGTCGCTTGCTGCCGGTAATCGTCTCTTCGCCGATTTTCACCGTGCCGCTTGTCGGTTGCAATAAGCCGTTTAAATGCTGAAGGAGCGTCGATTTGCCCGAACCCGTATGGCCAACAATGGCGACATACGTTCCGTCCGCAATGGTCACGTTCACATCATATAGCGCCCGGCGGGCGAACGGCGAACGGGCATTGTACACATGCTCTACTTTTTCGAATACAATGTCCATAGCTCCTCGACCAACTCCTCCGTCGTGAAGTATCCCACCCGAAGCGGAATGCCTTTCTCCCGCAAGCGACTGCCCATTTTCACGGCAAACGGCAGATCAAGCCCGATGCGCTCAAGCTTGCCTCCTAGCCGGAAAACATGTTCCGGCGTTCCTTCTGCCATGACTTCTCCTTTGTTCATGACGACAATGCGATCTGCTCTCGCCGCTTCTTCCAGATCATGCGTGATCGATACGACTGTGATGCGTCGCTGGCGATTCAGGCGGCGCACCGTGTCGAGCACTTCTTCCCTCCCACGCGGATCGAGCATCGATGTTGCTTCGTCCAAAATGATCATGTCGGGACGAAGCGCTAAAATGCCAGCGATGGCAACACGTTGCTTCTGCCCACCGGAAAGCCGGTGTGGCTCGTGTTCGAGAAACGATTCCATATGCACTTGGCGGACAGCTTCATGGATACGCTCGACCATTTCATCACGCGGAATGCCGTTGTTTTCAAGAGCAAAGGCGATATCGTCTTCAACGGTCGTCCCGACAAACTGGTTATCTGGATTTTGGAACACCATGCCGACACGGCGGCGTACATCCCAAACGGTTGTTTCATCGAGCGGGCGTCCGAATAGGCGAATGACGCCCCGCTCCGGCCGAAGCAGGCCGATGAGCAGCCGGGCAATGGTCGACTTACCGGATCCGTTATGACCGACAATCGCCAGCCACTCTCCGCGCTCGGCTTGGAAGCTAACGTTTTGTACCGCATACTCCGATTGGTTCGGATAACGGAAATACACTCCTTCGATCGAAAGGATCGGTTCGGCCATAATGGTTTCTCCTTGCCTCGTCACATTCTCAACCATACCTTGCTAAATGATGGTAAACAAAAAAAGGGCATAGATCCAGTTCAAAAGAAACTGTCTCGCCCTTGTTGAAATAAAACAACCGTTACACGAGTTCGATAATGACCATCGGCGCCCCGTCACCGCGGCGAGGACCAAGTTTCATAATGCGCGTATAGCCGCCTTGGCGATCTTGGTAGCGCGGCGCAATGTCACTGAACAGCTTTTGCAGTGCATCTTGGCCAGTTTCGCTGTTGGCGACTTCATTGCGAATAAATGCCGCTGCTTGACGGCGAGCATGCAAATCGCCGCGTTTGCCGAGCGTGATCATTTTTTCAATAACCGAGCGCAATTCTTTTGCCCGTGCCTCAGTCGTTTCGATGCGTTCGTTGATGATTAAGTCCGTCGCTAAATCGCGAAGCAATGCTTTTCGTTGAGAAGTAGTGCGTCCTAATTTTCTGTACGACATCGAATGTCCCTCCCTCTTAAAATAATGTGTTCCTCATTGCCGTCATGATCGGTTGACGCCGAACGCGAAATCTATGGCTAAAGCGCGCTTCCGCCTTGTCGGCGGAGACTGGCGCTTAATCGTCTTTACGCAGGCTAAGCCCCAGCTCGGCCAGCTTCGCCTTCACTTCTTCAAGCGATTTGCGGCCGAGGTTGCGCACTTTCATCATATCTTCTTCCGTTTTTTGCGTCAGCTCTTGAACGGTGTTGATGCCGGCACGTTTTAAGCAGTTGTAGGAACGGACAGAAAGATCGAGTTCCTCGATCGTCATTTCGAGCACTTTTTCTTTTTGGTCGTCCTCTTTTTCTACCATGATCTCAGCATTTTGTGCTTCATCCGTCAGGCCGACAAAAATGTTCAAGTGCTCAGTTAAAATTTTCGCCCCAAGGGAAATGGCCTCTTTCGGCCCGATGCTTCCATCGGTCCACACGTCAATCGTCAATTTGTCATAGTCTGTCACCTGACCGACCCGCGTGTTCTCAACTTGATAGGAAACTCGGGAGACAGGCGTATAAATGGAGTCGATCGGAATCACGCCGATTGGCTGATCTTCACGCTTGTTCGCCTCAGCCGGTACATACCCACGCCCCCGTCTGGCGGTCATGCGCATGCGCAAGCGACCACCTTCCGCCAGCGTAGCAATATGAAGGTCCGGGTTTAAAATTTCTACATCGCTGTCGTGAGTAATATCGGCAGCCGTGACAACTCCTTCACCCTGCACATCGATTTCCAACGTTTTCTCTTCGTCCGAGTAAATTTTCAACGCTAACTTTTTGACATTCAGAATGATGGCTGTTACATCCTCGACGACGCCTTCAATCGTTGAAAACTCGTGCAGTACACCGTCGATTTGCACCGATGTCACAGCCGCACCAGGGAGTGAAGACAATAGGATACGACGCAAGGAGTTCCCTAAGGTTGTTCCATATCCGCGCTCGAGCGGTTCGACCACGAATTTGCCGTATTTGGCATCTTCGCTCAGTTCGACCGTTTCAATTTTCGGCTTTTCAATTTCAATCATCGATTATTATACCCTCCTTCAAAACGTCGAGACCCCGACCAAACGGTACACGCCTAATAACATTCCCCCATAAATCTATATCTACGCTTGCCAGCGGACGAAGCCGGCTCCCCTGTCATGGTCTTTATCATATCCCATTATTGACAATGGTTCAAATTCTATACAGGGGCGTTACACGCGGCGACGTTTTGGCGGACGGCATCCATTGTGCGGGATCGGAGTGACGTCTTTGATCGCCGTAATTTCTAATCCGGCTGCTTGCAACGCACGGATCGCTGCTTCACGGCCAGCCCCAGGACCTTTCACGTTCACTTCGACCGTTTTCATGCCATGTTCCATCGATGCTTTTGCTGCTGCCTCTGCAGCCATTTGTGCTGCAAACGGCGTCGATTTGCGCGAACCTTTGAACCCTAATGCGCCAGCGCTTGACCAAGCAATGGCGTTGCCATGAACGTCCGTAATCGTTACGATCGTGTTGTTGAAAGTCGAACGAATATGAGCGATGCCCGTATCAATATTTTTTCTTACGCGGCGTTTACGAGTATTTGTTCTACGTGCCATTCGTCAAATGACCTCCTTTGCATGATTATTTCTTCTTGTTCGCTACCGTACGGCGCGGGCCTTTACGCGTGCGAGCATTGTTTTTCGTGTTTTGACCACGAACCGGCAACCCACGGCGATGACGAAGACCACGATAGCAGCCGATTTCCATTAACCGTTTAATGTTTAACGATACTTCACGGCGCAAGTCGCCTTCCACTTTTAAGCGGCCAACGATTTCACGAATGCGGCCAAGCTCCTCTTCCGTTAAATCGCGAACGCGTGTGTCTTCCGATACGCCTGCTTCTTTTAAGATTTTTTGCGCAGTCGGTTTGCCGATCCCATAAATGTATGTTAACGAAATAACTACTCGTTTATCGCGCGGAATGTCAACACCTGCAATACGTGCCATATTGTACACCTCCTTGGAAATTACCCTTGACGTTGTTTATGCTTCGGATTCTCACAAATGACCATTACTTTGCCATGTCTGCGAATGACTTTGCATTTTTCGCAAATTGGTTTGACAGATGGTCTCACTTTCATGTTGTTTACCTCCCTATTAAACGGAGTGCATTCTTTATTTATATCGATACGTAATCCGTCCACGCGTTAAATCATACGGCGACAACTCCACCGTCACTTTATCGCCAGGCAAAATGCGGATGAAGTGCATACGGATTTTGCCGGACACATGGGCCAATACTGTGTGCCCATTTTCTAATTCTACACGAAACATCGCATTTGGCAATGTTTCAATGACGGTGCCTTCCACTTCAATTACATCGTCTTTTGCCATCGAGCGGCTCTCCCTCCTTCGAATGAGTAACATTGTGTTACGCAAAACCGAACGGACATAAGGCGGGCGATGTCCACGATGATCGAGAAGGTCGATAAACGGCCGCCTTGATCGCTGAATCAGTTGAGTGGTCTAAGGCCACCGCAAACTCTGAAGAAAAGCTTGCTGACCTGCCCCGACGCTTAGAGACTGCGCTGCCTGCATCCGTTCATGTTAAGATTTCATAGCCTTGCTCTGTAATAACAATCGTATGTTCGAAATGAGCACACCGTTTTCCGTCCACCGTGACAACAGTCCAATCGTCAGCCAATGTTTTCACATGACGACTTCCAGCATTGACCATCGGCTCAATGCACAGCGTCATGCCTGGCCGCAAAATTGGTCCTCTATTCGGTGGACCATAATGAGGGACTTGTGGGTCTTCATGTAAGTGTTGACCAATTCCGTGCCCGACATACTCGCGGACGACGGAAAAATGGTGCGCTTCGACGTATGTTTGAATCGCATGAGAAATGTTTGTCAAGCGGGCACCTGGCTTCGCCTCTGCGAGTCCAACATACAACGATTGTTCCGTCACGTCAAGCAACCGCTTCGTCTCAGCGTCGATCTCCCCAACTGGATATGTCCAAGCTGAGTCAGCATGGTAGCCTTCATACTGTGCTCCCACATCGACCGTAATAATGTCGCCCTCGCGTAGCATGCGATTGCCGGGAATTCCGTGCACGAGTTCCTCATTTACTGAGGCGCAAATGCTTCCTGGAAACCCTTGATACCCTTTAAACGACGGAATGGCGCCATGGGAACGAATTACTTCCTCCGCAATGGCGTCCAGTTCCTTTGTCGTTATCCCGGGACGAATATGCTTTTTCAGCTCTTCTAAGGTAAGGGAAACAATTTTTCCCGCCTCACGCATAAGGGCAATTTCATGCTCGGTTTTATAAATAATCATCGAGTAAGTCCCCCGAGCAATTCGCGAATGTCGCTAAACACTTTTTCCATTTCTTGTTCGCCGTTAATGTGGCGCAAATAGCCTTTTTGCTCATAGAAATCGAGCAATGGCTTCATTTGTTTCGTATTCACCTCAAGCCGATTCGCCACTGTTGCTTCATTATCGTCAGGGCGCTGATAAAGCTCGCCACCGCATTTATCACATACGCCTGGCTGAGCCGGTGGGTGAAAAACAAGATGGTATGTCGCTCCGCAGTTGCGACAAATTCGTCTGCCTGTGAGGCGCTCCATTAACACATCTTGGCGAACATCGATATGGATGACATAGTCAAGCTTGCGGCCGATTTCAGCCAGCATCGCTTCCAGCGCCTCCGCTTGGGCAACCGTGCGTGGGAATCCGTCAAGCAAAAAGCCGTTTTGGCAGTCGTCTTTGCTTAACCGTTCACGGACGATACCGATCGTCACCTCATCCGGAACAAGATCACCACGGTCGATATATTCTTTTGCCTGCAATCCTAACGGTGTGCCTTCTTTCATCGCCGCCCGAAACATATCCCCGGTTGAAATATGTGGGATTCCATACGTTTCTACGATTTTCTCGGCTTGCGTGCCTTTGCCGGCACCTGGCAGCCCCATCAGCACTAAATTCATCCTAACTCCCCCCACGCACAAGAGATGTCGACTCTTGCCTTCTTTACTTGATGAATCCTCGGTAATGGCGTTTTACCAGCTGGCTCTCAAGCTGTTTCATCGTCTCAAGGGCCACGCCGACAACGATGAGCAAGCTCGTACCACCGATCTGTGCGGAAGGCGGCAAGTTCGCAAAGTTTACAAAGAACACCGGCAGCACGGCAATGAACGCTAAAAAGAGCGAGCCGACGAGCGTCAATCGGTATAAAATTCTCGTTACGTACTCTTGTGTATTTTTTCCAGGGCGAATACCTGGGATGTAACCGCCTTGCTTTTTCAAGTTATCAGCCATCTGTTCCGGGTTGACTTGAACAAACGCGTAAAAGTACGTAAACGCGATAATAAGCACGACATAGATCGTCATGCCAACCGGATGAGTATAGTCAAACGTTCGGCGAATCCACAATGTTACATCATTCGTGCCAAAAAACGATGCAATCGTCGGTGGTGCAATCAAAAAGGATACGGCAAAAATGACCGGAATGACCCCGGCTGGATTCACTTTGAGCGGCAAATGAGTCGAATGGCCGCCGACCGGGTTTCGGCCTTCAAGCCGCTTCGCATATTGAATCGGAATTTTCCGGAACGCCTGCTGAATGTAAATAACGCCAACAATAACAGCAACAACTGCCAACGCTACAAGCAGCAACCGGACAATACGTAAAAACAAGTCTTCCCCGACATTTTCAAATTGTTGGGCGTAAATTTGGTTCAAAATCGTCGGAATGCCGGAGACGATCCCAGCAAAAATAATGATCGAAATTCCGTTCCCGACTCCTTTGGCAGTGATCTGTTCGCCGAGCCACATTAAAAAAGCTGTGCCAGCGGTCAAAACAACCGCGATCAGCAAATATGTGCCAATGCCCGGATTTTGAATAAGCATCCCGCCGGCCAAATTGTTGAAGCCGTACGACATGCCGAGCGCTTGGATAAATCCAAGCACGATCGTAAAATAGCGGGTAAACTGAGCTAATTTACGTCGGCCCATCTCGCCTTGCTTCGACCATTCCGCGAATTTTGGAACGACGTCCATTTGCAACAGCTGGACGATAATTGATGCCGTAATGTAGGGCATAACCCCCATGGCAAAAATCGAAAAGTTTTGCAGCGCCCCGCCGCCAAAAATGTTCAGGACGCCGAATGCATTTAATTGGTCTTGCAGTTTTAATACATCGGTGTTCACGCTCGGAACAGGGATGAATGTTCCGATGCGGAACACGATTAGCATAAGGAGAGTGAAAATGATTTTGTTTCGAATATCACTGACGCGCATAAAGTTGGAGATTGTCCGAAACATTAAATCACCTCAGTTTTACCGCCAGCCGCCTCGATAGCCTCTTTTGCCGATGCCGAGAACTTATGCGCTTTGACCGTTAACTTTTTCTCGATTTGACCTTTGCCTAAAATTTTCACGCCCGACTTCAGCTTGCTGATTACACCTTTTTCAAGCAACAATTCCGGTGTAACTTCCGTGCCATCTTCGAAAATGTTCAGTCTATCTAAGTTGACTACCGCATATTCTTTGCGGTTGATGTTCGTGAACCCGCGTTTCGGCAAGCGGCGGAACAAAGGCGTTTGGCCTCCTTCAAATCCAAGGCGAACCCCTCCGCCGGAGCGAGCTTTTTGACCTTTGTGACCACGGCCAGCCGTTTTGCCGTTGCCCGAACCGATTCCGCGGCCGACACGAACAGCTTTTTTCCGGGAACCCGGCGCTGGTTGCAATTCATGAAGTTTCATGGCGAAGCACCTCCTTATGATCTCATTATTCTTCAATTTCTTTTACTGTCACAAGGTGAGCGACTTTGTTAATCATCCCACGGATGGCGGGATTATCATTATGAACGACCGTTTGGTGCATTTTCCGCAAGCCGAGTGTTTTCACGGTAATGCGTTGGTCTTCCGGACGACCAATCACGCTGCGCGTGAGGGTAATCGCCAATTTCTTTGCCATGATCGTTCCCTCCTTATCCTAACAGTTCCTCGACTGTTTTGCCGCGCAATTTTGCTACGTCTTCGGCGCGTTTTAATTGTTTTAATCCGTCGAACGTTGCACGCACCATGTTGATTGGCGTGTTCGAGCCGATCGATTTCGACAAAATGTCGCTGATGCCTGCCAACTCTAATACAGCACGAGCTGGACCACCGGCGATAACTCCAGTACCTTCGGAAGCCGGTTTTAAAATAATTTCTCCGGCACCAAAATGACCGATCACTTCATGCGGAATCGTCGTACCAACAATCGGTACTTCCATTAAATTTTTCTTCGCATCTTCAATGGCTTTGCGGATTGCTTCCGGAACTTCTTGCGCTTTCCCTGTACCAAATCCAACATGGCCGTTTTTATCGCCGACAACGACTAAAGCTGAAAAGCGCAGGCGACGTCCGCCTTTTACAACTTTTGCTACACGGTTTATCGCGACTACACGCTCTTCCAATTCAAGTTTGTTTGGATCAATACGACGCATCGGTGTCCCTCCTTTAATTAGAATTCCAAGCCGGCTTCGCGGGCGGCATCCGCTAATGCTTTAACCCGTCCATGATATAAATATCCACCGCGGTCGAACACAACTTGTTTAATGCCTTTCTCTAACGCCCGTTTGGCAACAAGTTCGCCGACTTTTTTCGCCGCATCAATGTTGTTTGTCGAATCTAAGCTGAACTCTTTATCCAATGTTGAGGCGCTGACAATCGTTGCCGATTTCACATCGTCGATAATTTGCGCGTAAATATGTTTGTTCGAACGGAACACGCTCAACCGCGGACGTTCAGCTGTGCCGAAGATTTTTTTACGGATGCGCGCGTGTCTTTTTTTACGGACCGCGTTTCGGTCAACTTTCGTGATCATCGAATGTCACTCCTTTCGCTTCGCTATGCCGCGTTATTTACCAGTTTTACCTTCTTTTAAGCGCACAACTTCGCCTTCGTAGCGAATACCTTTACCTTTATACGGCTCCGGCGGACGTACGGCGCGAATGTTGGCTGCCAGTTCGCCCACGCGCTGTTTGTCTGCCCCTTTGACGATGACTTTCGTTTGAGCTGGCACTTCAATTTCAAGCCCTTCTTCCGGCTCAATTTCTACCGGATGAGAGTAGCCGACGCTCAATACGAGCTTTTTCCCTTGTTTCGATGCACGGTATCCGACACCGACCAGCTCAAGGGCTTTTTCATAGCCTTTCGAAACGCCTTCGACCATGTTAGCAAGCAAGCTGCGCGTCGTACCGTGAAGCGCGCGATGTTGCTTCTCATCGCTTGGGCGTGTAACGGTGATCACATTGTCTTCAACGTTGATCGTAATATCCGGGTGGAACGTGCGGGTTAATTCCCCTTTCGGGCCTTTGACCGTAACCGTATTGCCGTTCACCGTGACAGTGACACCGGCAGGAATTTCAATTGGTTTTTTGCCGACACGTGACATGTCAAAAACACCTCCATTCTTGAACAAATAAATTACCAAACGTAGGCGATTACTTCGCCGCCCGTACCTTTTTGCCGTGCTTCTTTGTCTGTTAAGATGCCTTGCGACGTCGAGAGAATGGCGATCCCTAAGCCGTTTAAGACGCGCGGCACTTCATGAGCCTTAACATATACGCGCAACCCTGGTTTGCTGATGCGTTTCAGCCCGGTAATGACGCGTTCGTTGTTCGAACCGTATTTCAAGAAAATGCGGAGAATACCTTGTTTGTTGTCTTCGATATATTCCACATCACGAATAAACCCTTCACGCTTCAAAATCTCGGCGATTTCCCGCTTGATTTTCGAAGCCGGGACTTCGAGTTTTTCGTGACGTACCATGTTCGCATTGCGGATGCGAGTTAGCATATCAGCAATTGGATCTGTCATCACCATTTTGTTTTACCTCCTTCCCAATCAATGGGTTTATTACCAGCTGGCTTTTTTAATGCCTGGAAGTTGACCTTTATATGCGAGTTCACGGAAACAAATACGGCAAAGTTTAAATTTGCGGTAAACCGAATGCGGGCGGCCGCAGCGCTCGCAGCGGGTGTACGCTCTCACTTTAAACTTCGGCGTCCGTTTTTGTTTCGCGATCATCGATTTTTTAGCCACGATTTCGCCTCCCTTGCGTTATGGGATCATTATTTTTGGAATGGCATGCCGAGCAACGTTAACAATTCACGCGCTTCTTCATCCGTGTTGGCCGTCGTGACGATCACGATATCCATGCCGCGCACTTTATTGACTTTATCGTAGTCGATCTCTGGGAAAATGAGTTGTTCTTTAATACCGAGCGTATAGTTACCGCGTCCGTCGAACGCTTTTTTCGATACGCCGCGGAAGTCGCGTACGCGCGGAAGCGAGACCGAAATCAATTTATCAAGGAATTCATACATCCGTTCACCACGCAACGTGACTTTCGCACCGATCGGCATTCCTTGACGAAGGCGGAAACCAGCGATCGATTTTTTCGCGCGTGTCACAACCGGGCGTTGGCCAGCGATCAATGTCAGCTCTTCTACAGCGCTGTCTAATGCTTTCGGGTTTTGCACCGCATCGCCGACACCCATATTAATGACGATCTTTTCGATTTTCGGAACTTGCATGATCGATTTATAGTTGAACTTGCTCATGAGAGCAGGCACGACTTCTTTGGTATATTTCTCTTTTAGGCGGTTCATAAAAGTACCTCCCTTCCTGCGTCACGGTTATTTATCCAAAATCTCTCCGGATTTTTTCGCATAGCGCACTTTTTTGCCGTCGACAACTTTGTAGCCAACGCGCGTCGGCGTACCTGTTTTCGGATCCAACGGCATCACTTTGGAAACGTGGATTGGCGCTTCTTTTTCAATAATGCCGCCTTGCGGGTTCGCTTGCGACGGTTTCGCATGCTTTTTCACGATATTGACGCCTTCCACAATGACGCGGTTTTTCTTCGGAAATGCCGCCAGGATGACGCCTTGTTTGCCTTTGTCTTTGCCGGAGATTACTTGCACTTTGTCACCTTTTTTTACATGCATCGGATTCGCACCTCCTTGAAACGCTATTCCGTTCCATTAAATAACTTCCGGAGCTAAAGAAATGATTTTCATGAAGTCTTTATCGCGCAATTCGCGGGCAACCGGTCCAAAAATACGCGTACCGCGCGGGCTTTTGTCATCACGAATGATGACGCAGGCGTTTTCGTCAAAACGGATGTACGAACCATCCGAACGGCGTACCCCGCGTTTCGTGCGAACGACAACCGCTTTAACGACTTGACCTTTTTTAACAACGCCACCTGGCGTCGCATCTTTAACCGTAGCTACAACGACATCGCCGATGTTCGCGTAGCGGCGGCCCGAACCTCCGAGCACTTTAATGACAAGCACTTCGCGTGCGCCAGAGTTATCAGCTACTTTTAAGCGAGATTCTTGTTGAATCATCGACGAAACCTCCTTTCGGAATTATCTCCCCGAACTAAGTGAAGAACGATTACAGAATAACAGCCTTTTCGACGACTTCTACTAAACGGAAGCGTTTCGTTGCCGACAGCGGGCGAGTTTCCATAATTTTTACGATGTCGCCGACTTTAGCAATGTTATGTTCATCGTGTGCTTTATATTTTTTCGAGTACTTCACGCGTTTGCCGTATAACGGGTGTTTTTTGTACGTTTCAACTAAAACGGTAATCGTTTTGTCCATTTTGTCAGATACAACCCGTCCAACGTACACTTTGCGTTGATTGCGTTCGCTCATTCCGCAAACCTCCTCTCAAACATTATTTATTGGCAGCGAGCTCGCGTTCGCGAATGATCGTTTTCATACGGGCAATGTCTTTGCGCACTTGGCGGATGCGCGCTGTGTTTTCCAGTTGGCCAGTTGCCAGCTGGAAGCGAAGGTTGAATAATTCTTCCTTCAACGATTTAATTTTTTGCTCGATTTCGGCAGTGGTCAAATCACGGATTTCTTTCGCTTTCATTACGCTTCACCACCAGTTTCTTCACGTTTTACGAATTTGCATTTGATCGGAAGTTTGTGAGAAGCCAAACGCAATGCTTCACGTGCTACTTCCTCGGAAACACCCGCCACTTCAAACATTACTTTGCCCGGTTTAACAACAGCAACCCATCCTTCCGGCGCCCCTTTACCGGAACCCATCCGCACTTCAAGCGGCTTAGCTGTATACGGTTTGGATGGGAAAATGCGAATCCATACTTTCCCGCCACGTTTCATGTAACGAGTCATCGCACGGCGGGCTGCCTCGATTTGTCGGTTTGTGATCCAAGCCGATTCTAAGGCTTGCAAACCGAATTCACCGAAATGAACTTCCGTACCGCCTTTTGCGCGACCTTTCATCCGTCCGCGATGTTCACGGCGATATTTGACGCGTTTTGGCATTAACATGATTATTTTCCTCCTTCCTCAGCTTTTTTCTTTGTCGGAAGGACTTCCCCACGATAAATCCATACTTTTACGCCGATTTTTCCGTACGTTGTATCCGCTTCTGCCGTTGCATAGTCGATGTCAGCGCGCAACGTATGGAGTGGAACCGTCCCCTCGCTGTAATGTTCCGAACGAGCGATATCGGCACCGCCTAAACGACCGGAAACCATCGTTTTAATCCCTTTCGCACCAGCGCGCATTGCCCGTTGAATGGCTTGTTTTTGCGCCCGGCGGAACGAAACGCGGTTTTCCAATTGGCGAGCGATATTTTCGGCAACAAGTTTTGCATCCAAATCCGGCTTTTTAATTTCAACGATATTAATGTGGACACGTTTGCCGGTCAATTGCGCGAGCGCTTTGCGGAGCGCTTCAACTTCCGAGCCGCCTTTCCCGATGACCATACCTGGTTTGGCCGTATGGATCGTTACATTGACGCGGTTGGCTGCACGTTCAATCTCCACACGGGAGACGGCCGCGTCTTGCAGGCGTTTGTTAATGTATTCGCGGACTTTTAAGTCCTCGTGCAACAGATCTGCATAGTCTTTTTCCGCATACCATCTCGATTCCCAGTCACGAATGATGCCGATGCGCAGACCGATCGGGTTGACCTTTTGACCCACGGATTATCCCTCCTTCTTTTCTGAAACGACGATTGTAATATGGCTTGTGCGCTTATTAATGGCGCTTGCCTGTCCTCTCGCGCGCGGACGGAAACGTTTCAACGTCGGGCCTTCGTTTACGTACGCTTGAGAAACAACCAAGTTGTTGATATCCATGTCATAGTTATGTTCAGCGTTGGCAACAGCCGATTTCAATACTTTCTCAATGATCGGGGAAGCGGCTTTTGGCGTGTGACGCAAAATAGCGAACGCTTCGCCGACTTTTTTCCCGCGGATCAAATCAATGACTAAGCGTGCTTTACGAGGAGCGATGCGAACAGTTCTCGCAACAGCTTTAGCTTGCATATTCAGAACCTCCTCTCATTACCGTTTTGTTTTCTTGTCGTCACCGGCATGGCCGCGGAACGTGCGCGTCGGCGCAAATTCACCAAGTTTATGCCCGACCATGTCCTCTGTAATGTATACTGGCACATGTTTACGACCGTCATATACGGCGATCGTATGGCCGATAAATTGCGGGAAGATCGTCGAACGACGAGACCATGTTTTGATCACTTGTTTTTGCCCAGTTTCATTGAGCTTCTCGATTTTTTTCATCAAATGTTCATCGCAAAATGGACCTTTTTTCAAGCTGCGACCCATAAGTGAACCTCCCTTCTTAATTGCGCTCGTTCATTACTTCTTGCGGCGACGGATGATGAATTTATCCGATTTGTTTTTCTTTTTGCGCGTTTTGTATCCGAGCGTCGGTTTGCCCCATGGCGTCATCGGCGACTTACGTCCGATTGGTGCTTTACCTTCACCACCACCGTGCGGGTGATCAACCGGGTTCATAACCGAACCGCGAACTGTCGGACGGATGCCTAACCAGCGAGCGCGTCCTGCTTTCCCGATGTTGACAAGTTCATGTTGCTCGTTGCCAACTTCACCGACTGTGGCACGGCATTTACCCAAAATCATACGCACTTCACCGGAAGCTAAGCGGATGATGACATATTTGCCTTCTTTCCCGAGCACTTGCGCCGATGTACCAGCTGCACGCACTAATTGACCGCCACGGCCTGGTTTCAGCTCAATGTTGTGAACGAGTGTACCGACCGGGATGTTTTCAAGCGGAAGTGCGTTACCGACTTTAATGTCCGCGTTCGGACCTGACATGATTTCCATGCCAACTTTTAAGTTTTTCGGCGCGAGAATATAACGTTTCTCACCGTCTGCATAGTTAATGAGCGCGATGTTGGCAGAGCGGTTCGGATCGTATTCGATCGTAGCAACGCGTCCTGGAATTCCGTCTTTGTCACGTTTAAAATCGATAATCCGGTATTGGCGCTTATGGCCACCGCCTTGATGGCGAACCGTAATTTTCCCTTGGTTGTTGCGGCCCGCTTTTTTCTTTAACGGGGCAAGCAGCGATTTTTCCGGCTGATCTGTCGTAATTTCCGAGAAATCAAGCACCGTCATACCGCGACGGCCGTTCGATGTCGGTTTATACTTTTTAATCGCCATCGGAATGTCCCTCCTTCTTCGTTAATATTACACTTCAAACAGTTCGATTTCTTTGCTGTCCGGCGTCAGCGTTACGATCGCTTTGCGGCGACGATTCGTGTAGCCGCTGTAACGGCCAACGCGTTTGAATTTCCCTTTATAGTTCATAATGTTGACTTTTTCGACTTTGACACCAAAGATTTTCTCAACGGCGTCTTTCACTTCCGTTTTGTTCGCTTTGACGTCAACTTCAAACGTATATTTCCGTTGCCCGACCAAGTTCATCGTGTTTTCCGTGATGATGGGGCGCTTAATAATGTCGCGAGGGTCTTTCATTATGCAAGCACCTCCTCTACTTTCTCCACGGCCGCCTTCGTAATGACGAGCTTGTCATGGTTTAACACGTCAAGCACATTGATGCCGTTGGCAGCAACAACTTTGACGCCCGGGATGTTGCGCGCCGACAAATAGACGTTTTCGTTCAACTCGTCGGTTACAATGAGTGCCTTCCGGTCAACCGCGAGGTTATTTAAAATTTTCACCATTTCTTTCGTTTTCGGTGCCTCAAGCGACAGTTGATCTAATACAACGATGTCGTTTTCGAGCACTTTCGACGACAATGCAGATTTGATCGCTAAACGGCGGACTTTTTTCGGCAATTTGTAGCTGTAACTACGCGGAACCGGACCAAAGACCGTACCACCGCCCCGCCATTGTGGAGAACGAATCGAACCTTGGCGAGCACGTCCAGTCCCTTTTTGACGCCATGGTTTGCGGCCGCCGCCGCTCACTTCAGCACGATTTTTCGTTTTATGCGTTCCTTGGCGCATCGAGGCGCGTTGCATAATAACTGCTTCGAACAATACGTGTTTATTCGGTTCAATACCAAAAACGGCATCGTTTAATTCGATTTCTCCGATCGTCTGTCCGTTTTGGTTATATAATGCTACTTTTGGCATTACGTAGTTCCTCCTTTCTTGGCCAGATGTTACTTCGCCTTCGCTTTAACGGCGCTTTTCACGATAACTAATCCTTTTCTCGGACCCGGTACGTTGCCTTTAATGAGCAGCAAGTTGCGTTCTGGGTCGACTTTCA
Organism: Geobacillus thermodenitrificans subsp. thermodenitrificans DSM 465; assembly: GCF_000496575.1. GTDB lineage: Bacteria > Bacillota > Bacilli > Bacillales > Anoxybacillaceae > Geobacillus > Geobacillus thermodenitrificans. Next base: position 19,858 of record NZ_AYKT01000021.1, read on the forward strand.
CAATCTTCAAGTTTTGGATCGTAACGCGTTCACCGCCCATGCGGCCTGGCAAGTTTTTCGTTTTAAATACGCGGTTCGGTGCGATCGCCCCCATCGAACCCGGACGACGATGGTAACGGGAACCGTGAGCCATTGGCCCGCGCGATTGGCCGTGACGTTTAATGACCCCTTGGAAGCCTTTCCCTTTGGAAATGCCTGTAACATCAACAATGTCGCCTTCGCTGAAAATGTCAACTTTTACTTCTTGGCCAACTTCATACTCATTCACGTTAGCACCGCGGATTTCACGAATGAAGCGCTTAGGTGCCGTGTTTGCTTTGGCAGCATGGCCGATTTGCGGTTTGTTGGCTCGCTTTGTGCTCAAGTCTTCAAATCCTAATTGAATCGCTTCGTAACCGTCGTTTTCGATCGTTTTCTTTTGCAGCACGACGTTTGGCGTCGCTTCGATGACGGTTACCGGAATCAAATCGCCGTTTTCCGCAAATACTTGCGTCATACCGATTTTTCTTCCTAAGATTCCTTTCGTCATTTGTCACACCTCCTAATCGACTAGATTAAAGTTTAATTTCAATATCAACGCCCGACGGCAAATCTAACCGCATCAACGAATCAACTGTTTGCGGAGTCGGATTAATGATGTCGATCAAACGTTTATGTGTCCGCATTTCAAATTGTTCACGGGAGTCTTTGTACTTGTGAACGGCACGCAAAATCGTATAAACCGTTCTTTCCGTCGGCAGCGGGATCGGACCCGATACCTTTGCCCCAGAACGTTTTGCGGTTTCGACGATTTTCTCCGCCGATTGGTCTAAAATTCGATGATCATAAGCTTTTAAACGAATGCGAATTTTTTCTTTTGCCATTTGGTTTCCCTCCTTCTTCGCCTATTTTGAAAATAGACTTCTCCACGGAAATTTCCTGCACAGGGCTGTGGCAAAGCAGCCGGGTGTGTCAGCAACCTTCCGCTTCATCGCAGTCAAAGACCAACATTTGATATTATACCTGTATGTAAGCGAGATTGCAAGCCATTTCTTCGCTTTTCCCACACTTCTTCATTATACATAGCCACTGCCTCGTTTTCAACACAATGCCTAGACGATGAAGTTGGGAAAGCCCACCGCCAAAAGAATAGCAACGGCATGATGAAGCCGTTGCTGTTCGGTACCACTTCCGATCCGGAACGCTCACCAGCACCTTCACGGATTAAGAATTTCTTAGACTTCTAATAAAACGAAATGTCTAGCTAAAAGAAAAAGGATGTCCATCAACTGGACATCCTTTTTTCATTGATTACTCAATGATTTCCGATACGGAACCAGCACCAACCGTGCGGCCGCCTTCACGGATCGAGAATTTCGTACCTTCTTCGATCGCGATCGGAGCGATCAGTTCAACCGTCATTTCAACGTTGTCGCCAGGCATAACCATTTCAACGCCTTCTGGAAGCGTGATGATGCCCGTTACGTCCGTTGTACGGAAGTAGAATTGCGGACGGTAGTTCGAGAAGAACGGAGTATGGCGTCCGCCTTCTTCTTTCGTCAGAACGTAAACTTGTGCTTTAAATTTCGTGTGTGGCGTGATCGAGCCCGGTTTCGCCAATACTTGACCGCGCTCAACTTCGTCACGCGATACACCGCGGAGAAGCGCACCGATGTTGTCACCAGCTTCTGCTTGGTCGAGAAGCTTACGGAACATTTCTACACCCGTAACAGTCGTCGATTTCGGCTCGTCCGAAAGACCGATGATTTCAACCGGGTCACCAACTTTTAACGTACCGCGCTCAACACGGCCCGTTGCAACCGTACCACGACCCGTGATCGAGAAGACGTCCTCAACCGGCATCATGAACGGTTTGTCTACTTCACGTTGCGGAGTTGGGATGTACTCGTCAACCGCGTTCATCAGTTCAACGATTTTTTCTTCCCATTGTGCATCGCCTTCGAGCGCTTTTAATGCCGAACCTTTGATAACCGGCACTTCGTCGCCCGGGAAGTCATATTCAGAAAGAAGATCGCGAACTTCCATTTCAACGAGTTCAAGCAATTCTTCGTCGTCCACCATGTCGCATTTGTTCAAGAAAACAACGATGTACGGAACACCGACTTGGCGGGAAAGAAGAATGTGTTCGCGAGTTTGCGGCATCGGACCGTCAGCAGCCGATACAACAAGGATCGCGCCGTCCATTTGCGCTGCGCCCGTGATCATGTTTTTCACGTAGTCAGCGTGGCCCGGGCAGTCAACGTGCGCATAGTGACGGTTTTCTGTTTCATACTCAACGTGAGCCGTCGAAATCGTGATTCCGCGTTCACGCTCTTCCGGAGCAGCGTCGATTTGGTCGTACGCTCTCGCTTCTGCTTTACCTTGTTTCGCAAGAACTGTCGTGATCGCAGCTGTCAACGTCGTTTTCCCATGGTCAACGTGGCCGATCGTGCCAATGTTGACGTGCGGTTTCGTACGCTCAAATTTCGCTTTAGCCATGAGAAAGATCCTCCTTAAATAAAATATGGATTGATATAGTTAAGTAATTATAGGATGCTTGGGAACAAGATGTTCCCAAGTCTTACATAAGTATTTATAGCGAAACTAGCAAGAGAAATCAATTATTCGCCTTTATTTTTTTTGATAATTTCATCGGCGATGTTTTTCGGAACTTCTTCGTAATGGTCAAATACCATCGAGAACGTTCCACGCCCTTGCGTGTTCGAACGGAGCGATGTTGCATAACCGAACATTTCGGCCAGCGGCACCATTGCACGAACAACTTGGGCGTTTCCGCGCGCTTCCATCCCTTCGACGCGACCGCGGCGGGATGTGATGTCACCCATAATGTCGCCGAGGTATTCTTCAGGGATGACGACTTCTACTTTCATGATCGGTTCAAGCAGAACCGGTTCACACTTCGCTGCCGCGTTTTTCAACGCCATCGAAGCAGCAATTTTGAACGCCATCTCACTCGAGTCGACATCATGGTACGATCCATCAAACAGTTTCGCTTTGATGTCAACAACCGGGTAGCCAGCTAAGACACCGTTTTGCATCGCTTCTTCCAATCCAGCTTGAACAGCCGGCACGTACTCTTTCGGAACGACCCCACCGACGATCGCATTTTCAAATTCAAAGCCTTTACCGCGTTCGTTCGGTGTGAATTCGATCCAAACGTGACCGTACTGACCACGACCACCGGACTGGCGAATAAATTTCCCTTCGACTTGAGCCGATTGACGGAACGTTTCACGGTAAGCAACTTGCGGTGCACCAACGTTCGCCTCGACTTTGAATTCGCGACGCATCCGGTCGACGATAATGTCCAAGTGCAGCTCGCCCATCCCGGAAATGATCGTTTGTCCTGTTTCCGGATCGGTATGCGCACGGAATGTCGGGTCTTCCTCTTGCAGTTTTTGCAATGCTTGACCCATCTTATCTTGGTCGGCTTTCGATTTCGGTTCGATCGCCACCGAGATAACCGGCTCTGGGAATTGCATCGACTCTAAGATGACAAGATTTTTCTCATCACATAGAGTATCGCCGGTCGTTGTTTCTTTTAAACCTACTGCTGCCGCAATATCACCGGCATAGACTGTCGAAATTTCTTGACGGTGGTTCGCATGCATTTGCAGCAAGCGACCGATCCGTTCACGCTTCCGTTTCGTTGAGTTCATGACGTAAGAACCGGAATCAAGCGTTCCGGAGTAGACGCGGAAGAACGTCAACTTCCCAACGTACGGGTCAGTCATAATTTTGAATGCCAACGCGGAGAACGGAGCGTCATCGCGTGCTTCGCGAGCCACTTCTTCTTCCGTATCCGGAATGATACCGCGAATCGCCGGGATATCTAACGGAGACGGCAAGTAGTCGACAACCCCGTCAAGAAGCAGCTGAACACCTTTGTTTTTAAAAGCTGAACCGCAGAAGACTGGATAGAATTCAACGTTGATCGTCGCCTTACGGATTGCGGCTTTCAGCTCTTCTTTCGTAATTTCTTCTCCTTCTAAATATTTCATCATCAGCTCTTCATCGAGTTCCGCAACAGCCTCAATGAGCTTGCCATGATATTCTTCCGCTAAATCGCGGTAGTCTTCCGGAATTTCGATGCGTTCGATGTTTTTGCCAAGGTCGTCGTGGTAATGGTATGCACACATTTCCACGAGGTCAATAATGCCGGTGAATTGGTCTTCAGCGCCGATCGGCAACTGCACCGGGTAGGCATTCGCTTGTAAGCGGTCATGGAGCGTTTTTACCGCATACAAGAAGTCCGCACCGATTTTGTCCATTTTGTTGACGAATACAATCCGCGGAACACCATATGTAGTCGCTTGACGCCAAACTGTTTCCGTTTGCGGTTCTACACCAGATTGGGCGTCAAGAACTGTAATGGCTCCGTCCAACACGCGCAACGAACGTTCAACCTCAACCGTGAAGTCGACGTGCCCTGGCGTGTCGATGATGTTGATGCGATGGCCTTTCCATTGCGCCGTTGTCGCCGCCGACGTAATCGTAATCCCGCGCTCTTGCTCTTGTTCCATCCAGTCCATCGTAGCTGAGCCTTCATGCGTTTCCCCGATTTTATGAACGCGGCCTGTGTAGAACAGGATTCGTTCCGTCGTCGTCGTTTTTCCGGCGTCAATGTGCGCCATGATTCCTATGTTACGAGTGTTTTCTAAGGAGAACTCTCTTGCCATAGTGGTTATTTTCTCCTTCCTTACAAAATAAAATATAAGTAGATGGCGACGCCATCTATGGCGCAACTCTCTTTGAATTGATTAAGAGAAGCTAGATGCATGCAGCTGAAAGGGCCACAATATACAGGAAGATAGGTGAACAGGCAACATCACGCGTGCCTTCTCACCTATTTCCTTTGAGCAGCGCTCCTTACCAGCGGTAATGAGCAAATGCTTTGTTCGCTTCAGCCATTTTATGCGTATCTTCGCGTTTTTTCACTGCTGCACCCGTGTTGTTGGCTGCATCCATAATCTCGTTCGCCAAGCGTTCTTCCATCGTTTTTTCACCGCGGAGACGGGAATATTGCACGAGCCAGCGCAATCCGAGGGAAACGCGACGATCCGGACGAACTTCGACCGGAACTTGGTAGTTCGCCCCACCAACGCGGCGAGCGCGTACTTCCAACACTGGCATAACGTTTTTCAACGCTTGTTCGAACACTTCCATTGGATCTTTACCCGTGCGTTCACGGATAATATCAAACGCAGTGTAAAGAATTTTTTGTGCTTTCGATTTTTTTCCGTCGATCATGATTTTATTGATCAAACGGGTGACAAGTTTCGAGTTGTAAATCGGATCTGGCAATACGTCACGTTTAGCAACTGGGCCTCTACGTGGCATAGTTTTTCCTCCTTTCAGGAAAAAATTCTCTTCACTTCATTATTTTTTCGCTGCTTTTGGCTTTTTCGCGCCGTATTTCGAACGACCTTGCATCCGGTTTGCTACGCCAGCTGTATCCAATGCACCACGAACGATATGGTAGCGTACCCCTGGCAAGTCTTTAACACGTCCGCCACGGATGAGCACGACGCTGTGTTCTTGCAAGTTATGGCCGATTCCCGGGATGTAAGCCGTCACTTCAATCCCGTTCGTCAGGCGGACACGGGCATATTTCCGAAGCGCCGAGTTCGGTTTTTTCGGCGTCATCGTGCCGACACGCGTACATACGCCGCGTTTTTGTGGAGACGACACGTTCGTTTGTTCTTTTTTGAAGCTGTTGTACCCTTTGTTCAATGCAGGGGATTTTGACTTAAATACTTTTTTCTGGCGCCCTTTACGGACCAGTTGGTTAATTGTAGGCATGAAAAAATCCTCCTTTCACACATATCCTTTAAGCCCACATATCCAGGTGGTTCATCGTTTATGCAAACAAAGGTTTTAAAGGTAAAGCAATCAACGGAGGATCGCTACCGCAGCTGCACCGACTTGGATTTTACATGCCTTGCCGAGTTTTTTCATCGAATCGACTTTCGTGATCGGCACGTTCGCCTCATTGGCTGCTGCCATCACTTTTTCGATAATCGGCAAATCGGCATCTTCTGCCACGATCACTTCCGCTGCCTTTCCTTCCTTTAAAGCCCTTATCGTTTGTTTGGTTCCAATGACGATTTTCCCAGCCTGTAATACTTTTTCATAAGACATGTAACATATCCTCCAAAGTACCAGGTTGTTGGAACACCTTTATTAGACTACCACTTTCTCTGTTCGTTGTCAACTGAATTTTTTCATCAAGGAAGAGCCGGCCAAGGGCACCTTAGCCGGCCATCCCCGTTACTTTTTAATTAGATGGAACGGTATCACTAGCCGTTTCCTTCTTGACGGCAGGTTTTACGTTGCGGTAGCGGGCCATGCCTGTTCCCGCCGGGACAAGTTTGCCGATAATGACGTTTTCTTTCAAGCCGAGCAGCTCATCCCGTTTTCCTTTGATCGCTGCATCGGTCAAGACGCGCGTCGTTTCTTGGAACGAAGCGGCCGACAAGAACGAATCCGTTTCAAGCGACGCTTTCGTAATACCGAGCAGCACCGGGCGGGCTGTTGCTGGCCGCTTTCCTTCCCGAATAGCTTGAGCGTTGACATCCGTGAACTGATGAACGTCCAAAAGCGTGCCTGGCAACACATCTGTATCGCCGGCATCGATAACGCGCACTTTGCGCAGCATTTGTCGCACCATGACTTCAATGTGCTTATCGCTAATTTCAACCCCTTGCATCCGGTACACTTTTTGCACTTCACGGAGCAAGTATTCTTGGACAGACGTAATATCACGCACGCGCAACAACTGTTTCGGGTCGACCGAACCTTCCGTCAGCTCTTGGCCGCGTTCAACGTGTTGCCCTTCTTCGACTTTCAGGCGTGCATTGTACGGAGCCACATAAGAGCGTGTCTCCACTTCGCTTTGCACGACGATTTCATATTGATTGTCGCGCGTTTCATTAATCGCAACGACCGTGCCGTCAATTTCCGAGATGACGGCTTGCCCTTTCGGGTTGCGCGCTTCAAACAGCTCTTGTACCCGAGGCAAACCTTGAGTGATATCGTCCCCAGCAACACCGCCCGTATGGAACGTCCGCATCGTCAACTGCGTACCCGGCTCACCGATTGATTGGGCAGCGATGATGCCGACCGCCTCGCCAACTTCAACATCCATACCTGTCGCCATGTTGCGGCCGTAACATTTTTTGCACACACCATGACGCGTGTTGCAAGCAAAGACAGAACGAATCCATACTTCGGTAATGCCAGCCTTGATGATCTCATTGGCGATATCTTCTGTGATCATCTCATCTTTGCGGACGATCACTTCACCCGTTTCCGGATGGTGCACCGTCTTGTGCGCATAGCGGCCGACAAGACGTTCTTCAAGCTTGACGACAACTTCCGTGCCGTCCGTTAACGCCCGCGCCAAAATGCCGCGATCCGTGCCGCAATCTTCTTCACGGACGATGACATCTTGCGCCACGTCAACAAGACGTCTCGTGAGATAACCTGAGTCGGCCGTTTTCAACGCCGTATCCGCCAACCCTTTGCGCGCGCCGTGCGTCGAGATAAAGTACTCCAATACCGTTAAGCCTTCACGGAACGACGATTTGATCGGCAGCTCGATAATCCGGCCGGCCGGGTTAGCCATTAAACCGCGCATCCCTGCGAGCTGCGTAAAGTTCGAGGCGTTACCGCGCGCCCCGGAATCGCTCATCATAAAGATCGGGTTGCGCTTATCGAGCGATTTCATCAACCGATCTTGAATTTTATCTTTCGCCGCACTCCAAACAGAGATGACGCGCTCATACCGTTCTTCGTCGGTAATCAATCCGCGGCGGAACTGTTTCAACACGGTGTCGACTTTCGCTTGAGCTTCATCCAAAATTTCTTGTTTTTCCGGCAGAACGACGATATCGGAAACACCAATCGTAATACCGGCTTTCGTTGAGTATTGGAAACCGAGATCTTTCATGCGGTCGAGCATCTTTGATGTTTCGGTAATTTTGAACCGCTTAAATACTTCGGCGATAATTTGCCCAAGCACTTTTTTCTTAAACGGCGGCACGAGTTCGCGCTTGCGGATCTCTTCGCGCACGTCGACCCCTTTATCCAAGAAGTACTTATCCGGCGTCCGCCCTTCGATATTTTCCGTCGTCGGCTCGTTAATGTACGGGAACGACTTCGGCAAAATTTCATTGAAAATGAGTTTTCCAACCGTCGTCAGCAACAGCTTGTTGTTTTGTTCCGGAGTAAACGTTTCGTTTTTCAGCGAGCCGGCATGGATAGCGATGCGTGAATGGAGATGGACATAGCCGTTATGATAAGCAAGCAGCGCTTCGTCCGTATCCTTGAATACCATGCCCTCGCCGATTGCCCCTTCGCGTTCCATCGTCAAGTAATAGTTTCCTAAAACCATGTCCTGCGAAGGCGTAACGACCGGTTTTCCATCTTTCGGGTTCAAAATGTTTTGCGCCGCCAGCATCAACAAACGCGCTTCAGCTTGTGCTTCAGCGGACAGCGGCACGTGCACCGCCATTTGGTCGCCGTCAAAGTCCGCGTTGTACGCCGTACAAACGAGCGGATGAAGACGGATCGCACGCCCCTCGACAAGCGTCGGCTCAAACGCCTGAATACCGAGGCGGTGAAGCGTCGGAGCACGGTTTAACAGCACCGGATGTTCTTTAATGACATCTTCAAGCACATCCCATACTTCCGGATGCACGCGCTCAATTTTCCGCTTCGCGCTTTTAATGTTGTGCGCCAAGCCCCGCTCAACGAGTTCTTTCATGACGAACGGCTTAAACAGCTCGAGCGCCATTTCTTTCGGCAGTCCGCATTGATACATTTTTAAGTTTGGACCGACTACAATAACCGAACGACCAGAGTAGTCGACCCGTTTACCGAGCAAGTTTTGCCGGAAGCGCCCTTGCTTTCCTTTCAGCATATGGGAAAGCGACTTTAACGGGCGGTTCCCCGGCCCAGTTACTGGGCGGCCGCGGCGGCCGTTGTCGATCAAAGCATCGACTGCCTCTTGCAACATCCGCTTCTCGTTTTGCACGATGATGTTCGGTGCGCCAAGGTCAAGCAATCGTTTCAACCGGTTGTTGCGGTTGATGACACGACGGTATAAATCGTTTAAGTCCGATGTCGCAAACCGTCCGCCATCGAGCTGAACCATCGGGCGGAGTTCCGGCGGAATGACCGGCAGCACATCGAGCACCATCCAAGCCGGATCATTCCCGGAGCTGCGGAATGACTCAAGCACCTCAAGTCGTTTAATAATGCGGGCGCGCCGTTGCCCTTGCGCTGTTTTCAGCTCTTCTTTCAGTGTGGCCACTTCTTTATCCAAGTCAATGTCTTGGAGCAGCTTTTTAATCGCCTCAGCCCCCATTGATGCTTGGAACGATTGACCATATTTCTCGCGATAGGCGCGGTATTCTTTTTCCGACAACAGCTGTTTTTTCTCCAGCGGCGTATCACCTGGGTCGGTGACGACGTAAGAAGCAAAGTAAATAACTTCCTCAAGCGCCCGCGGCGACATATCAAGCACAAGACCCATCCGGCTCGGGATGCCTTTAAAATACCAAATGTGCGAAACCGGAGCGGCGAGCTCGATATGGCCCATCCGTTCACGGCGGACTTTGGAACGCGTCACTTCGACGCCGCAACGGTCACAAACAACCCCTTTGTAGCGGACGCGCTTATATTTGCCGCAATGGCACTCCCAGTCTTTCGTCGGGCCGAAAATGCGCTCGCAAAATAGTCCGTCTTTTTCCGGCTTTAACGTCCGATAGTTGATCGTTTCTGGTTTTTTAACCTCACCGTACGACCAGGAACGAATTTTCTCCGGGGAAGCGAGCCCGATTTTCATGTACTCAAACTTATTGACATCTAGCAAGGGGTATACCTCCCTCTTTGATCCGTCGGTTTTACTCCGTGGCTTGTTCGTCATCCGTTCGCTTTAACGGCCTATGGCGGGGAACGCTCCCCGCCTAGCCGTCATTGTCGGTTACTCTTTCGTTACCGCATTTTTTTCTTCGTCAGCTTCTTCCGATTCGACCGGCTTAACGTCTACCATGATGGCATCCGGCGCATGGTCGTCGTCATTATCAAAGTTTTCCATGTTGATTTCTTGTTCATCGCTCGTCAAAATCGTAACGTCCATACCCAAGCTTTGGAGTTCTTTAATCAATACTTTAAACGACTCCGGTACACCCGGTTCTGGAATGTTTTCCCCTTTGACGATCGCCTCGTACGTTTTGACACGGCCAACGACATCGTCGGACTTGACGGTCAAAATTTCTTGCAGCGTATATGCCGCCCCATATGCCTCAAGCGCCCATACTTCCATCTCACCAAAGCGCTGACCGCCAAATTGCGCCTTACCGCCAAGCGGCTGCTGGGTGACGAGCGAATACGGGCCAGTTGAACGGGCGTGAAGCTTGTCATCAACCATGTGGGCAAGCTTAATCATATACATGATTCCGACCGACACGCGGTTGTCAAACGGTTCCCCTGTCCGACCGTCATAGAGCACGGTTTTTGCATCGCGAGCCATGCCAGCCTCTTCGAGAATGTTCCACACATCTTCCTCCGTGGCTCCGTCAAAGACCGGGGAAGCAATATGCAAACCGAGCTTTTTGGCTGCCATACCAAGATGCAGCTCAAACACTTGCCCGATGTTCATCCGCGACGGAACGCCGAGCGGGTTTAACATGATATCGATCGGCGTGCCGTCTGGCAGGAACGGCATATCTTCTTCCGGAAGAATACGGGAAATAACCCCTTTGTTCCCGTGACGACCCGCCATTTTGTCACCTTCGGAAATTTTCCGTTTTTGCACAATGTAGACACGGACAAGCTGGTTGACACCTGGCGGGAGCTCGTCACCATCTTCGCGATTGAATACTTTCACATCGAGGACAATGCCGCCGCCACCGTGCGGGACACGCAGCGATGTGTCGCGCACCTCGCGCGCTTTTTCACCGAAAATCGCGTGCAACAGCCGCTCCTCGGCCGTCAACTCAGTCATTCCTTTTGGCGTCACTTTACCAACGAGCAAGTCGCCGTCTTTTACTTCCGCCCCAATGCGGACAATGCCGCGCTCATCCAAGTTTTTCAACGCGTCCTCGCCCACGTTCGGGATGTCGCGCGTAATTTCTTCCGGACCAAGCTTCGTGTCGCGCGATTCCGCCTCATATTCCTCAATATGGATCGACGTATATACGTCTTCTTTGACGAGCCGTTCGCTCATAATGATCGCGTCTTCGTAGTTGTAGCCATCCCATGTCATAAAGGCGACAAGCACGTTGCGGCCGAGTGCCAGCTCGCCTTTGTCCATGGATGGACCGTCAGCTAAAATTTCCCCTTTTTCGACGATGTCGCCTTTTTTCACAATCGGACGCTGATTGTAGCATGTACCTTGGTTCGAACGAACGAATTTGAGCAAGCGGTATTTATCTAAATCTCCCTTGACTTCTTTGCCGTCTACTTCAATGAGCCGACGCACCCAAATTTCTTTTGCCTCAACGCGCTCAACGATGCCGCGATGCTTGCAGATGATCGCTGCTCCCGAATCTTTCGCTGAGACGTACTCCATTCCAGTACCGACGATCGGCGCCTCTGGCTGCAACAGCGGTACCGCTTGACGCTGCATGTTCGCCCCCATCAAGGCGCGGTTCGAGTCGTCGTTTTCCAAAAACGGAATACATGCCGTTGCTGCAGAAACAACTTGCTTTGGCGAAACGTCCATATAGTCGACGCGCTCGCGTTTGACGACAATGTTTTCACCGCGGAAACGAGCGATGACGTTTTCCTCAAGGAACGTTCCATCTTCCGCAAGCGGCACGTTCGCTTGCGCCACGACATAGTTGTCTTCCTCGTCGGCCGTTAAATAATCAATTTGATCCGTAACTTTCCCTGTCTCCGGATCGACGCGTCGGTATGGTGTTTCAATAAAGCCGAATTTGTTTACTTTCGCGTAGGTAGACAGTGAGTTAATCAACCCGATGTTCGGACCTTCTGGCGTCTCGATCGGACACATCCGTCCATAGTGAGAATAGTGAACGTCACGCACTTCAAATCCGGCGCGCTCCCGCGTCAATCCGCCAGGACCAAGCGCAGAAAGACGGCGTTTATGCGTCAACTCAGCCAATGGGTTCGTTTGATCCATAAACTGTGACAGCTGTGAGCTGCCGAAAAACTCTTTAACCGCCGCAATCACCGGGCGAATGTTGATCAGTTGCTGCGGTGTAATCGTGTTCGCATCTTGGATTGACATGCGCTCGCGCACGACGCGTTCCATGCGCGACAAACCGATACGGAATTGGTTTTGCAACAGTTCGCCGACCGAACGAAGGCGACGATTACCCAAATGGTCGATATCATCCGTATCGCCAACACCGTGAAGCAAGTTAAAGAAATAGCTGATCGACGCAATAATATCCGCCGGTGTAATATGTTTCACATCCTCAGCAATAAAACCATTGCCGATAATGTTGATGACTTTTTCATTGTCTGGGTCATTTGGCGCATAGATTTTTACCGTTTGCACTGAAATTTGTCCGTCGGCTACCCCTTCAGTCGGCCGGTACGTCTGCAACCCGGCACCTTTTTCTAAATAAGGCAACAGACGGTTCAGCGTCCGGCGGTCGATCATCGTTCCAGCTTCGGCGATGATTTCTCCTGTTTCCGGATCAGCAATCGTTTCCGCCAACCGCTGGTTAAACAAACGGTTTTTAATATGAAGTTTTTTGTTGATTTTATAGCGTCCTACGCTAGCTAGATCGTAGCGTTTCGGGTCAAAAAAGCGTGACGCGAGCAAGCTTTTCGCATTCTCTAGCGTCGGTGGTTCACCCGGGCGGAGACGCTCATAAATTTCGATCAACGCTTTTTCCGTGCTGTCGGTATTATCTTTTTCGAGCGTATTGCGCAAATATTCGTTATCACCAAGCAAGTCGATGATTTCTTGATCGGAGCTGAACCCGAGCGCACGAAGAAGCACCGTAACAGGAAGTTTACGGGTGCGGTCGATACGAACGTAAACGACGTCTTTCGCATCGGTTTCATATTCAAGCCATGCGCCGCGGTTCGGAATCACTGTTGCCGAATAGCCGCGTTTCCCATTTTTATCGACTTTATCACTATAATAGACGCTTGGCGAGCGAACGAGCTGAGAGACGATGACGCGTTCCGCTCCGTTGATGATAAACGTGCCGGTTTCCGTCATCAGTGGGAAATCGCCCATAAACACGTCTTGTTCTTTCACTTCGCCCGTCTCTTTATTGATGAGGCGGACTTTCACGCGAAGCGGTGCTGCATATGTAACATCGCGTTCTTTTGCCTCTTCAACCGAGTATTTCGGCTCCCCTAAGCTATAGTCGATAAATTCAAGAGAAAGATTGCCAGAAAAATCTTCGATCGGGGAAATTTCTTTGAACATTTCCCGCAGCCCTTCATCGAGAAACCATTGATAGGAGGACGTTTGAATTTCAATTAAGTTCGGCAATTCCAGCACTTCGCTAATGCGTGCATAACTTCTTCTTTGGCGGTGTCGCCCATATTGAACTAGTCGGCCTGTCAAGAGTGATTCACCCCTCAAATGTAGACATTAGTGAAAACCGGAAGCGGAACATCGTGCCCATCCATCTCGCTTGGCGAGATATGCCGCCAAGGCATTATGGCCGCTCCGTCTTCCGAGGCACAGCGCTAGGCATGCATGCGGCCGGCCCCCCGCCGTCCGGATGGAAACGGCTTGGCTGTGGCACCACCGTTTCGTTAAGGGGATTCAACATGCTCCCGGCGCGAGGAAACCAGATGTTAGATGGCGAAAAAAAGAAAATGGTTTCTATCCAGTAGAAAACCATATGTTTAGCTATTTATTGATTTTATCATTTTTTCCATTGCGTCCAAAATTATACGTCATCCCCTTTACACAGGAAATGTGCATATTTAGCATTCTATAATGTTACCACAATAAAAAAACGGTGTCAACATTTTTTCGCCTTTATGATATAATATCCTTTTTTCTTCGCAACAACCTCAACAGCCACAAACCATTCTTTCAGCTTTTGCAGTGCGGATGGGGCACCTTGCTTCTTTTGAATGACAACCCACAGCTCTCCATTATCAACTAGGTGCGCTCGGCTTTGCTCAAAGATCGCATGGACGACCCGCTTGCCAGCCCGAATCGGCGGATTGGTGATCACTGCCGCAAATCGCTGTTCCCCAACTTCTGAAAACAAGTCGCTTTTATAAATGATGGCATTATGGATACCGTTTGCTTGCTTGTTTTCTTCCGCTAGCTCTAACGCCCGTTCATTGACATCGATCATCTGGACGCGCCGATCGGGAAACGATTTGGCTAAAGCGAGGCCGATCGGGCCGTACCCGCAACCGACATCTAACAAATCACCGGCAACGTCCGGTTCTTGAAACGTTTCAATCAGTAAACGCGTACCGAAATCAACCTCGCGCTTTGAAAAGACCCCACTGTCGGTCGTAAAGCGGAATTCATGTCCGCGCAAAGTAAACGTCCACGTTTGGGGATTTCGCTCAGACGTCGGGTTAGCTGAGTAATAATGTTCGCTCACAATCATCCCTCCTCTGTTGATAAGCTGCATTAGCCCCCGATATATAGTGTAACAAAAAAGAGGCCGCCCCTTGCCTGGGTCAGCCCCTTTTTTATAGCGACACGATTACTTCACTTCAACTTTCGCGCCAACTTCTTCAAGTTTTGCTTTAATTTCTTCAGCTTCTTCTTTCGAAACAGCTTCTTTGAGCGGTTTCGGCGTGTTGTCAACTAAGTCTTTTGCTTCTTTCAAGCCGAGGCCAGTGATTTCACGAACAACTTTGATAACTTTAATTTTTTGCGCACCAGCATCAGCAAGGATAACATCGAATTCTGTTTTCTCAGCTGCTGCTTCACCGCCAGCTGCCGCACCGCCAGCAACAACAACCGGAGCTGCAGCCGTTACGCCGAATTCTTCTTCGATAGCTTTTACTAATTCATTTAATTCCAATACCGTCATATTTTTCACTGCTTCAATGATTTGTTCTTTCGTCATCATCGTTTCCTCCTTGTGTTAATATTCGTTATGCACATCGATATGCGCCATTACGCGCCTTGTTCCTCTTGTTTGTCGGCCACCGCTTTAACCGCAAGCGCAAAGTTGCGGATCGGGGCTTGAAGAACGCTAAGCAACATCGAGAGCAACCCTTCGCGGGATGGAAGTTTCGCCAAGGCGTCGATTTCTTCTTTGCTAGCGACGCTTCCTTCAATAACGCCACCTTTGATTTCCAACGCCTCATGCGTTTTCGCAAATTCGCTTAAAATTTTCGCCGGCGCTACAACATCTTCATTGCTGAACGCAATGGCGTTCGGGCCGGTAAACACCTCATCCAATCCTTCCAGGCCGATTTCCGCGAGCGCCCGGCGGGTCATCGTGTTTTTGTACACTTTGAACTCAATACCTGCTTCGCGCAACTGTTTGCGCAGCTCGGTCATTTCCGCCACGTTCAAGCCGCGGTAATCGACGATGACAGTCGCCTTGCTGGCACGGAATTTATCCGCGATCTCAGCGACCACTTGTTTTTTCAGTTCAATCGCGCTCGACACGTCCTGCACCTCCTGCAAAGAAAATAGCGGAATACCACTTATACCGTTCGGTAGTTCAATGAAAAACCCCCATGCCACGTAGACATGGAGGTATCGTTCAACGCGCCGCGATCGATGGCGCGCTGTCTATCGTCCACATACCTCGGTAGGAAATTAAGCCCGAAAAGGCACCTACTGTCTACGGTACAAATGATATTCGTTTGTTCAACCAAATGGCATTCTATCAGACTAAGCGACAAAAGTCAACCGTTTATTGTGCAACCGCTACGGTCGTCGGGTCAACTTTAATGCCAGGACCCATTGTCGACGTAATCGTTACGTTTTTGACATACGTCCCTTTAGCTGCTGCCGGTTTTGCTTTCAAAATCGCTTCGTAAATCGTTGCGAAGTTTTCAGCTAGTTTTTCGTTGTCAAACGAGACTTTGCCGATCGGCACATGAATGTTACCAGCTTTATCAACGCGGTATTCTACTTTACCGGCTTTGATTTCTTGCACGGCTTTCGTCACATCAAATGTAACCGTACCAGTTTTCGGGTTTGGCATTAACCCTTTCGGTCCTAAAATGCGGCCAAGTTTACCGACTTCACCCATCATGTCCGGCGTGGCCACAACAACATCGAAGTCAAACCAACCTTGTTGGATTTTGTTGATATATTCCGTATCGCCGACATAGTCAGCGCCAGCTGCTTCTGCTTCTTTCGCTTTTTCCCCTTTCGCGAACACTAACACGCGTGCCACTTTCCCTGTACCGTGCGGCAGAACGACAGCACCGCGAATTTGTTGGTCCGCTTTTTTCGGGTCAACACCTAAACGAAACGCAACTTCAACCGTCGCGTCAAATTTAGCGACGTTCGTTTTTTTCACAAGCTCGATCGCTTCGGCAACCGGGTATGCTTTGAAGCGGTCAACGAGCTTCAACGCTTCTAAGTACTTTTTCCCTCTTTTCGGCATGTCAAAATCCTCCTTGATTGTGGTTTTAACGGAAAAAACCTCCCACGACGAAACAACCTTCGTCCCTTTCGAAGGTACACCATTCAGCGAAAAGCCGCCTGCTGAGGCGGTCTATCCTTAACCCAACAAATAGCAAACGCTTTTTTTGTCCATGGAGAGAGAGGTTGCGGAATACGCAACCTCCCCGGACAACACGCTGGCCTTAGTCTTCAATCACGATGCCCATGCTGCGAGCCGTACCTTCAACCATGCGCATGGCTGCTTCAATGCTCGCTGCATTCAAATCCGGCATTTTCAACTCAGCGATCTCACGCACTTTGTCGCGTTTGATCGTCGCCACTTTATTGCGGTTCGGTTCGCCGGAGCCCGATTCAATGCCGGCCGCTTTTTTCAGCAATACAGCGGCTGGCGGCGTTTTGGTGATGAATGTAAATGAACGGTCTTCAAAAACCGTGATTTCAACCGGAATGATCAACCCTGCTTGGTCAGCGGTACGGGCATTAAACTCTTTACAAAACGCCATAATATTAACACCGGCTTGACCTAGCGCAGGACCTACTGGCGGCGCCGGATTCGCTTTTCCTGCAGGAATTTGCAGTTTGACGATCTTGATTACTTTTTTCGCCACGAGACACACCTCCTTAAGTCCGTGATGTGGTAATAGGGATTGCCCCTCCCACTCATTCGGCTCCAGTCTAACGAGCCGTCTCCATATCTCCCGTTTCCATCGAGAGGATCAGCGCATAAAGCACGTTTGCTCCCTTATACAGCAGGTATAAGTTCATCGCTGTATGCCTTGTCTAAGACCCAAGACATACTGACTTTAAAATATTATCACTTTTCAATAGTGATTGCAAGTTCTTTGCCATTAGATTTTTTCTATTTGTGAAAACTCCAGCTCCACCCGCGTTTCGCGTCCGAACATGTCGACAAGCAGTTTTACTTTCTGTTTATCAGGGTCAATCGCTTCAACTTTTCCAGTGAAATTCGCAAATGGCCCTTCTTTAATCCGGACGGTCTCGTTCACCTCGTAGTCGACATCCACCTCAGCGAGCGGCATGCCCATCCGTTTTAAAATCAGTTTTACTTCTTCTTCCATGAGCGGTGTCGGTTTCGAACCTGCTCCACTTGAACCGACAAACCCGGTAACGCCCGGTGTGTTGCGCACAACGTACCATGAATCGTCGGTCATGACCATTTCAACAAGCACATAACCAGGGAACACTTTCTTTTTCGTCGTTTTCCGCTTTCCATTCTTAATGTCCGTCTCCGTCTCCTCGGGGACGACAACACGGAAAATTTTATCTTGCATCCCCATTGATTCAACACGTTTTTCCAAGTTCGCTTTCACTTTATTTTCGTATCCTGAATATGTATGGACGACATACCAGTTTTTCTCCATCAGCGAGCCTCCCTAGGGCGGTTTTCATTTTTTATGCAAAACAAAAACCCGTTGCCGGGTTCCATACTCTTACGATTATCTTTCATTATAGCATATCATTCGCCCTCTTATTCAAACACAAGGCGAATTAACTGTGAAATTCCGAGATCGATAACGGCAAAAAAGACGGTGAAAAACGCCACCGTGGCCAACACAACCGCCGTATAGTTGACTAACTCCTTCCGGTTTGGCCAACTTACCTTTTTCAGTTCGCGTACGACCTCTTTAAAAAAGTTGGTTACTCGCTGCATCACTCGTACCTCCACGATTGCTCAAAACTGTCGCCACCGCTCATTTCGTTTCGCGATGGACGGTATGTTTGTTGCATACTGAGCAAAATTTGTTGGCCGTCAGGCGCTCACCGAGGCGGCCCATCTGTTTTGTCGTTGTATAATTTCGGCTTCCGCACTGCTCGCAAGCCAGGGTTACTTTTTGGCGCATAAACATTTCACCGTTTCCGCAGGATGTCCATAAAAATTTATCATACCCATGTTTCTGCTGTCAATGCTATCTTTTGGTCTTCCTTTGCCTCAGGATGGTACGCTGCTTATAAGCTAATCTCCCGATATTCCAAATATTTCTCGAGCTTCCGCTTCACACGTTGCAAAGCGTTGTCGATCGATTTGACATGGCGGTTCAACTCTTCCGAAATTTCTTGGTACGAGCGCCCATCTAAATATAAGGCAAGCACTTTCCGCTCTAGATCGCTTAGCAGCTCCGCCATCTTCAGCTCAATATCGTCGACTTCCTCGCGGTTGACAATCAATTCTTCCGGATCCGTCGCTTGTGTACCGGACAACACATCCATGAGCGTCCGGTCTGATTCGTCATCGTAAATGGGCTTGTCTAAAGAAACGTAAGAGTTGAGCGGGATATGTTTTTGGCGGGTCGCTGTTTTAATAGCGGTGATCATTTGCCTTGTGATACAAAGCTCTGCAAACGCTTTAAATGAGGAGAGCTTGTCCCCTTTAAAATCGCGGACTGCCTTATACAGCCCGATCATCCCTTCCTGCACAATATCTTCCCGATCGGCTCCGACTAAAAAATACGAGCGGGCTTTGGCGCGCACAAAGTTTTGGTATTTGTGAATTAAAAAATCAAGCGCTTCCCCATCCCCTTGATGAACGAGTGCGACAAGTTGTTCATCATCCAACTTTTGGTAGTCTCTGACATTGTCTACTCTGAAGCATTCCCCCACGCTGATCCCCCCGACCGCATCAATCGCTAATATTTATTATACAGTACAAATTTTTACAGCGTCAACCGCTCATTTTTTCCCTCTTCTCCATTTTTCAAAAATTTCGGCAACTCGATCATTGAGCGGCATTTTCGAGATGGGGGTGTGCTGCTTGATCTCCTTCAGTTTTTTGGAAATATCCCGCTCAACCGCCTCGATTTCGTACAGCAGTTCGCGTGCCGATTTGCGCAGGGCACCTTGGCTAAACACTGTCCATTGCTCAGTATAATCAGATGTCGCTACATATACCTTTGTGCGCGCGTTCATTAACGTTTTTGCCAACCGTTCAATCCGTTCATCGGCCGTCTCATTTTCCTTTGTAAAAATAACGTCAACATCGTAATTTTTATATTTTTTCTCATTCCCTGGCACGAGATGGGCGTCAAACACGATCATGACATGATCCCCAGTAAACCCTTTGTAATCAGCCATTTTATCAATCAGCAAATCCCTTGCTGCAGCTAGATCGCCCTCTTCTTTTAACTGGCGCAGCACCGGCCATGCCCCAATGATGTTATAGCCGTCAACAATCAAAATGTTCATCAGCTATTCCCCTAATGGATACCGCTTCCGGTACACCTCATACATAAGTAGGCTGGCGGCAACGGAAGCGTTGAGCGAGGTGACATGACCGCGCATCGGCAGCCGGAATAAAAAATCACACTTTTCGAGCACTAAACGGCTAATGCCTTTGCCCTCACTGCCAATCACAAGCGCCAGCGGCATCGTACCGTCAAGTGAACGGTAATCATCTTTGGCAGCTGCGTCGGTTCCGGCCACCCAAACTCCCCGCTCCTTCAACTCGTCGATCGTCCGTGCCAAGTTCGTCACACGCGCAACCGGAATGTGCTCAATCGCTCCAGTTGACGCCTTTGCGACCGTTGGCGTCAGCCCGACTGAACGCCGCTTCGGGATGATGACACCATGAGCCCCGACCGCATCGGCTGTACGCATGATGGCCCCTAAATTATGTGGATCCTCAAGCTCGTCCAACACGAGGAAAAACGGCGCCTCGCCGCGTTCAGCGGCGCGGGCGAATAAGTCATCCACCTCATGGTAGCGGTACGCCGCCACTTGGGCGATAACTCCTTGGTGCGCCCCTTCAGCCATTTGGTCGAGCTTGCGCTTCGGGACATATTGGACGATCACCCCCCGCCGCTTCGCCCAGTCGAGGACGGGCTCGACGGCGTGACGATGTGCCCCTTCGGCGATCCAAATTTTATTGATGTCGCGCCCGGATTTGAGCGCTTCAATAACCGGATTTCTGCCGATAATGTACTCCATCATTCCAACGCCCTTTCTTCCCTTTCAATAATGGCAAATGAACGGCCGATCAGCTCATCGACTCGCTTCTCATCATTCCTTAAAAAATGGTACCCGATTAACGCTTCAAACGCTGTACTATGCCGATACGTCTGAACATCCGTGTTTTTCGGAGTCGTGCCAGATTTGGCATTGCGGCCGCGGCGGACGATGGCTTTCTCCTCATCGGTCAGCGCGTCTTCATCAAGCAAAGCTAAAATGACTTTCGCCTGCGCCCGCGCCGACACATAGCGGATCGCCCGCCGATGCAGCTCATGCGGCCGAACGTTACCAGTCGCAAGCAAATGGCGGCGCACATACACCTCGTAAACGGCGTCGCCAATATAGGCGAGCGCCAAGCCATTTAATTGTTTCACATCATGGATGATTTCAAACTGTGCCATCGTTTACGATCCCCGTTTCCATCTCGTCCCTTGCGGCGTATCTTCCAAAATGATATTTTTTGCTTTCAACTCGTCGCGGATGCGGTCGGCTAAGGCAAAGTCACGATTTTTCCGCGCTTCATTGCGCTGGCGGATCAGCGCCTCAATTTCTTCGTCAAGCAACTCCTCTTGTTTCAAAGTAAGGCCGAGTACATCCATCAGCTGCTCAAATTCGCGCAAAAACGCGTGAATGACATTCTCGGATGTCGTTTTCTCCTGCAAATACAAGTTCGCTTGTTTGGCGAGCTCGAACAAGACCGCAATGCCGTTTGCTGTGTTGAAATCATCGTCCATTTCACGAATGAACGAGGCGCGGATATCCGCGAGGCGCGAAAGCCACTCGCCGTCGTTATCGGTTAAGTTCGTGCTCGCCCCAAGCCGGTGCTGCAAATTACCGTATGCTGTCCTCAAGCGTTCGAGACCACGCCGAGCGCTCTCAAGCAGCTCCTCGCTATAGTTGATCGGGTGGCGATAGTGCACCGACAGCATAAAGAAACGCAACACTTGTGGGTCAATCTGCCGGATGATATCGTGAACAAGTACAAAGTTGCCAAGCGACTTGGACATTTTTTCATTGTTAATATTTAAATACCCATTGTGCAGCCAATATTTCGCAAACGGTTTGCCGGTCAGTGCTTCCGATTGGGCAATTTCGTTTTCATGGTGTGGAAACGTTAAGTCTTGGCCGCCAGCATGAATGTCGATCGTATCTCCTAAATATTTGCGCGCCATCGCTGAACATTCGATATGCCAGCCGGGCCGCCCTTTCCCCCATGGGCTGTCCCAAGAAATCTCTCCTTCTTTCGCTGCTTTCCAAAGAGCAAAATCGAGTGGATCATCTTTCTTTTCCCCAACTTCGATGCGCGCCCCCGCTTGTAGCTCATCGATCGACTGATGCGACAATTTGCCGTAGCCATCAAACTTGCGCGTCCGATAGTATACGTCACCATCGACTTCGTACGCATAGCCTTTGTCAATGAGCGCTTGAATGAATTCGATAATCGTTTCGATATTTTCCGTCACGCGCGGATGGATATCTGCTTTTTTGCAGCCGAGCGCCTCAATGTCCTCAAAATACGCCTCAATAAACCGCTCGGCGATCGCCGGCACGCTCTCACCAAGCTCGCGGGCCGCCCTGATTAGCTTGTCGTCGACATCAGTAAAGTTGGATACATACGTCACATCATAACCGCGGAACTCTAAATAACGGCGGATCGTATCAAAGACGATAGCGGCGCGAGCATTGCCGATATGAATATAATTATAGACCGTCGGGCCACATACATACATTTTCACTTTGTTCGGTTCGAGCGGCTCAAACGTTTCCTTTTTTCGCGTCAACGTATTATAAAGTCGGATACTGCTCATATTCGCTCTTCCTTTCATGTTGTTTCAATGCCTCAAGCTCGCTTTGCAGCCGGGCGATTTCAGCCTCAAGCTCCCGGAATCGGTCCGCGATCGGGTCCGGCAAATCGGTATGATTTAAATCTTTTTTCACTTTTACCCCGTCGCGCACCACAACACGGCCAGGGATGCCGACAACCGTTGAGTTGGGCGGCACATCTTTTAACACAACCGACCCAGCGCCAATTTTTGAATTTTCCCCAATTGTAATCGAACCGAGCACTTTCGCCCCGGCAGCGATCAAACAGTTGTCTTTAATCGTCGGATGGCGTTTCCCTTTTTCTTTCCCCGTCCCGCCTAATGTAACCCCTTGATAGACGGTGACGTTGTCGCCAATTTCGCACGTCTCACCAATCACCACTCCCATGCCATGATCGATGAAAAAGCGGCGGCCGATTTTTGCGCCTGGATGTATTTCAATGCCAGTGAAAAAGCGGCTAATTTGCGAAATCAAACGGGCAAGAAAGAAAAATTTCCGTTTGTAAAGCGCATGGGCGATCCGGTGTGCCCAGATGGCATGCAAGCCGGAATACGTTAAAATGACTTCCAAATAGCTTCTTGCTGCCGGATCTTGATCGAAAATCACTTCGATGTCTTCTTTTAATGTTTTAAACATAGCATCCTCCCTCCATTCTATTGTCAATATAGATGAATAAAAAGCGTCTCTGTGCCGAAGACACAGAGACGCTTTTGGCGCGGTTCCACTCTGTTTAGCGAAACGGATGCGCTGTTTCGCTCACTTTGAGTCTGATAACGGAGATACTCCGCTCCCCTCTACTGCAGAACGTCTCTGTTCCGGTTCGAAAGGAGACTCCGAGGCGCATTTCAGACAACACCGGGCATAAACCGCTCCCAGCCAAGGCGGTTCTCTCTGGAATGCCGATGTCTCCTACTTCTCCTCGTCAACGCTTTGTCATGATGTGTACTTGTTCAGCCAAAAACTTTTTATTATTATACCACAGCTACAAAACAAACGTGCATAAAAGACTGATTAAAATTTTTCATGCAGTGCCCGTTCGAGCCGTTCAATCACCTTTTGTTTGCCAAGCAGTTGGATGGCAAACGGCAGTTCCGGTCCGTGTGTTTGCCCAGTCACTGCGGCGCGAATCGGCATAAACAGCTTCTTGCCTTTTTGCCCTGTCGATTTTTGCACTGCTTTGATCGCTGCTTTAATCTCATCCGCCGTAAACGGCTCAAGCTCACGCACATTCGCCAAAAAGGCGGAGAGCACATCCGGTACTTGTTCTTCGGCGAGCACTTGGCGGGCTTCGTCTTCGTATTCGACTTCTTCTTTAAAGAACAGCTCGGACAGCGAAACGATCTCCGCACCGTAGCTCATTTGCTCTTGGTACAAGGCAATCAAATCGCGTGCCCATTGCCGCTGCTCATCACTCATATCTGCCGGCAGGCGTCCGGCTTTCACTAAATGCGGCAACGCCAGCTCGACAAGCCTGTCGAGATCCAGCTTTTTGATATATTGGTTGTTCATCCATGTCAGCTTTTTCGTATCAAACATCGACGGCGATTTCGACAGCCGGGCGACATCAAAAATGCGGATGAGCTCGTCCTTCGTAAAAATTTCTTCTTCTCCTTCCGGCGACCAGCCAAGAAGGGCGAAAAAGTTGAACATCGCCTCCGGCAAATAGCCGAGCTCTTTATATTGCGACACGAACTGGATAATCGATTCATCGCGCTTGGATAGCTTTTTCCGCTGCTCGTTGACAATCAATGTCATATGGGCGAATTGCGGTGGCTCCCAACCGAAATATTCGTACACCATTAGCTGTTTCGGCGTGTTGGATAAATGCTCCTCACCGCGGAACACATGGCTGATTTCCATCAAATGGTCATCAATGACAACGGCAAAGTTGTACGTCGGAATACCGTTCGCCTTCACAATGACCCAATCGCCGATGTCTTTCGATTCAAACGTCACTTTACCGCGCACTAAATCATCTACTTCATACGTTTTCCCTTCCGGCACTTTCAAGCGGATCGTATACGGTTTTCCTTGTGCTTCAAGCTCGGCAACTTGCTCCGGCGTTAAATGGCGGCATTTGCCGCTGTATTGCGGAGCAGCAATACCTGCCGCCCGTTGCTCCTCACGTTCCCGCTCGAGCTCTTCCGGTGTACAAAAACATTTATACGCATGCCCTTGTTCAAGCAGCTCGTTCACATACTTCCGATAGATATCGAGCCGTTCCGTCTGACGATACGGCCCATATCCGCCGTCCTTATCAATCGATTCGTCATAATCGATGCCAAGCCATTTTAAGTTTTCAAGCTGCGACTCTTCGCCGCCTTCAACGTTCCGTTCAATATCCGTATCTTCGATGCGGACGATCATTTTTCCGCCGTAATGGCGGGCAAACAAATAGTTAAACAGCGCTGTCCGTGCCCCACCGATATGCAAATGGCCAGTCGGGCTCGGCGCATAGCGCACGCGCACGTTTTTTGCCATCGTCCAAACCTCCAATTCCATCAAAGCTTGTGCTATTATTGTACCGTTTATCGTGGCAAAGTTCAAAACGGAAGGCTCACCTTAACGGCACCATGCCGCTGACACCGGACTCTTCCGCACAACACGTAAACGTCCCCCAGCAAAAAAACGGAGAACGAAATGCTTCCCGTTGTACCGCTGCTTCTCAAGCGATCATAACAAAGCCAAACATTATGCCTCGCTCTTTTGCAGCAACACAACCACTTGAGCAGCAATGCCTTCTTCGCGCCCAGTGAACCCAAGCTTTTCTGTCGTTGTCGCCTTCACATTGACTTGCGAACGTTCGACTTCGAGCAACCGGGCGATCACCGTCTTCATCTCCTCAATGTACGGCGCCATCTTCGGCTTTTGTGCGATAATGGTGCAGTCTGCGTTCACTAACACATACCCTTCTTGCCGGACGAGCGACCATACGTGAGCAAGCAACTCGGCTGAATCAGCGTCTTTATAGCGCGGATCCGTATCCGGAAAATGCCGGCCAATATCGCCAGCGCCAATCGCTCCAAGGCATGCATCCGCTACCGCGTGAAGCAGCACATCGGCATCGGAATGGCCAAGCAGCCCTTTCTCATACGGAATATGTACGCCCCCAATGATGAGCGGACGCCCTTCAACGAATTGATGGACGTCAAACCCTTGTCCAATGCGAAACATCTCTTCACCCCCATCTACTCTGCGATGCGGCTTGCTAAAATCGCCTCAGCAAATAAAAGGTCCTCCGGAGTTGTCAGCTTAATATTGCGGTAGTCCCCTTCTAAGATTTTCACCGGCCTGCCGAGCCGCTCAACAAGGCTGGCATCATCTGTGCCGAGGTAACCGGCTTTTTTCGCCTCTTCATGCGCTTCCATGATCAAAGACAGACGAAAAGCTTGTGGCGTTTGCACCGCCCACAAGCTGGAACGATCAATCGTCTGTTCGACAAACAAACCGTCCACTTTTTTGATCGTGTCTTTTACCCTCACTGCTGGAATAGCCGCCCCATATTGAACAGCGGCATCCGCCAGCTCATGCAAATGCCCGATACGCACAAACGGGCGGGCACCGTCGTGAATGAGGACAATCTCCCCACTCCTCAGCGCCTGCAGCCCGTTATAAACACTATGCTGCCGCTCCTGTCCACCATCGGCGAATGCCACTACTTTTCGAATGCGGTAGCGCTCGAAAAGTTGTTCGAACTGGCCTCGCTCAGTTGGATTGACGACAAGCACAATGCCGTTGCATCGCTCATCACCATCGAACACTTTCAGCGTTCGGACAATGAGCGGCTCGCCGCCAAGTTCAATAAATTGCTTGTTCATGCCGGCGTTCATCCGTTTTCCTTGTCCGGCCGCTAATACGATCGCTTCGTAATTCATTAGACGTTTCCCCTGTTCTTTTTACAGCGCCTTTTGCAGCAGTTTTAGTTTGGCAAAAATCATTCTCCCCGCAGATGTTTGTAACACGCTCGTGACCAAGACGTCAACCCGTTTGCCGATATATTCTTTGCCATCTTCGACGACGATCATCGTCCCATCGTCCAAATAGGCGACACCCTGGTTATGCTCTTTCCCGTCTTTGATGACGTGCACATTCAGCTCTTCACCCGGCAGCACGACCGGTTTAACAGCGTTTGCTAAGTCGTTAATATTGAGGACGCGCACATTTTGCAGTTCACACACTTTGTTTAAATTAAAATCGTTCGTAACGACAACTCCTTGAAGCTGTTTCGCCAGTTTAACGAGCTTGCTATCGACTTCCTGCACATCACTGAAATCCGCTTCGTGAATTTCCACCTTCATCGCCATCTCTTTTTGGATGCGGTTTAAAATATCTAAGCCACGGCGACCGCGGTTTCGCTTCAGTACGTCGGAAGAATCAGCGATATGCTGGAGCTCCTCTAGCACAAAGCGGGGAATGACAAGCGGTCCTTCAAGAAATCCGGTTTGGCAGATGTCCGCAATCCGCCCATCAATGATGACGCTTGTGTCTAAAATTTTCACTGCTCCGCCTTTAGACGCTTCGTTTTCGACTTCTCCACCTTTTTTCTTCGTCATTCGATTGGAAAGAGAAAATAAGTTCATCAGCTCATTCCGTTTCTTTAAACCAACGCGAAATCCTAAATAGCCAAGCAGCACAGTTAAAAAAATCGGTAACACTGTATTCAACACTTGAATGTGAAACGACTGCAACGGCATAACGACTAAAAATGCGATAATAAGACCAAAAATCAGCCCAAGGCTGCCAAATAACACATCAGCGACCGGCGCCTTGACCAACGTTTCCTCAGCCCAACGGATCATATCGACGACATAATCGACAAGCCAAAACGTCAGCAAAAAGAAAACCACTGCGCCTAACACCGCCAGCGTGTATGAATTATTGACAAGCGACACGCCGCTTACATTCAACAGCTCAAGCAAATCGGGCAAAAACATGGCTCCCAACGTTCCGCCCACCGCAAGAAAAAATAGTTGTACAATACGTTTGACCATCGGCTCATCTTCACCTCCCTATCTAACATTATAAACAATTTCCAATGTTTGAAACCAATTGGAAAGCAATTTTTAACCATTTTTGAACATTTGACATCTACTTGTAATCATAAGCGGTGGGTGTCGGTATAGCGCCCGATTCACTTCGGTTCTCACTATATGTTTTACGTCTGCAAGACAAAAAGGTTCGATCCTTTCACATCGTTTATAACATCGTATGCTCAAGCGCCTCGGCCACATGCGAAACACCGATCACATTGACGCCTGCAGGCGGCTGCCAACCAGTCAAATTGTTTTTTGGTACAATGACCCGTGAAAAGCCTAATTTGACGGCTTCTTGCACGCGCTGTTCAATGCGGGAAACGCGGCGCACTTCCCCGGTCAAGCCGACTTCGCCGATAATGACATCGGCTGGATTTGTCGGCCGGTCGCGGAAGCTCGAGGCAATGCTGACGGCGACCGCCAAATCGATTGCCGGTTCATCAAGCTTTACTCCACCTGCCACTTTCAAGTAAGCATCCTGGTTTTGCAACAGGAGCCCGACCCGCTTTTCGAGCACAGCCATTAACAGCGATACGCGATTATGATCAAGGCCGGTCGCCATCCGCCGCGGGTTGCCGAAACTCGTTGGCGAAACGAGCGCCTGAATTTCAACAAGCACCGGACGCGTCCCCTCCATTGCCGCGACAACTGTCGAGCCGGCCGCCCCGCGCGACCGTTCTTCCAAAAACACTTCCGACGGATTTTCTACTTCGCGCAGCCCGATGTCACGCATTTCAAAAATACCGATTTCATTCGTTGAACCGAAGCGGTTTTTCACCGCCCGCAAAATGCGGTACGTATGATGCCGCTCCCCTTCAAAATAAAGAACGGTATCAACCATATGCTCAAGCAGGCGCGGCCCGGCGATCGCCCCTTCTTTGGTCACATGGCCAACAATGAAAATGGCAATGCCTTTCGTCTTGGCGATTTTCATTAGCTCAGCGGTGCACTCGCGCACTTGGGCAACACTGCCCGGCGCCGATGTAATATCCGTTCGGTACATCGTCTGAATGGAATCGACAATCACACAAGCAGGCTGAATCGTTTCAATTGCTGTTACAATGTATTCCAAATCCGCCTCTGCTAACACATACAGTTGATGAGACTCAGCGTGAAGACGCCCAGCGCGCAGCTTCACTTGCTTCACCGACTCTTCACCGGATATATACAATACCGTATGTCCGGCCGCAGCGAGCTGTGCCGATGTCTGCAGCAATAACGTCGATTTGCCAATACCCGGATCACCGCCGATTAAGACGAGCGATCCTTTGACGATTCCTCCGCCAAGCACCCGATTGAGCTCCACACTTTTCGTTTCAATGCGTGGCTCTTGTGCTGCCGTAACAGCCGTAATCGGAATTGGTTTGGCTGGCCCCGATGGTTCCGAATGAAGAAACGCCCCGCGCACAGCCGGTTTTGTCCGCTCGATTTCTTCAACGAACGAGTTCCACGTTTGGCAGCCCGGGCAACGACCGAGCCATTTCGCTGATTCATACCCGCATTCTTGGCAAACAAATTTTGTTTTCTTTTTCGCCATCCGTCTAACCCTTTCTGCAACATGTTCCATATAAAATAAGGTATGGGCAGCAAGCTGCCGCATACCTTTTTCCTTTACACGACCGCCTGTTTCGACAACACGACAAATTCTCCATCTTTCACATCGACAGCAACTTTTTGACCTTTGGCGATCGTGCCTTTTAATAATTCTTCGGACAAACGGTCTTCAATATGTTTTTGCAAGGCGCGGCGCAGCGGACGGGCACCGTATTCCAGATCAAACCCTTCGGCAGCAATTTTCTCAATCGCTGCTTCAGTCAGTTCAAGATCGATATCTTGTTCCTTCAGCCGCTTCACAAGCGTATCAGCCATCAAGCGGACAATTTGTTTCAGATGGTCTTTTTCAAGTGAATGGAAGACGATGATTTCGTCGATCCGGTTCAAAAACTCCGGACGGAACGCTTTTTTCAGTTCATCCATCACTTTGCTTTTCATGTCCTTATATTGTTGGTTCCCATCTTGAATATTAAAGCCGACGTACTTGTTCCGTTTCAGCGCATCAGCACCAACATTGGACGTCATAATGATAATCGTATTGCGGAAGTCGACTGTCCGCCCTTTCGAGTCAGTCAACCGCCCGTCTTCTAATACTTGCAGCAAAATGTTAAATACGTCTGGGTGCGCTTTTTCCATTTCATCCAACAGAACGACCGAGTACGGCTTGCGACGCACTTTTTCTGTCAGCTGGCCGCCTTCTTCGTAGCCGACATACCCTGGCGGCGAACCGATGAGCCGCGATGTCGAGTGTTTTTCCATATACTCGGACATATCGATGCGGATCAGGGCGTCTTCATCGCCAAACATGGCTTCTGCCAATGCGCGGGCCAATTCTGTTTTCCCGACACCTGTCGGACCGAGGAAAATAAATGAACCGATCGGGCGTTTCGGGTCTTTCAAACCGGCCCGGGCACGGCGCACGGCTTTCGCAACCGCTTTGACCGCCTCGTCTTGGCCGACAACGCGCGCATGCAAAATTTCTTCAAGCTTGAGCAACCGCTCCGTTTCCGTCTCAGCGAGTTTCGATACCGGAATGCCGGTCCAACTCGAGACAACTGCAGCAATATCTTCAACTGTCACCTCAGAATTTTCTTGACCTTGCTTTTCTTTCCATGCCCGTTTTGTTTCCTCGAGCTCTTCGCGCAACCGTTGTTCCATATCACGCAACGAGGCTGCTTTTTCAAACTCTTGGCTTTGTACGGCCGCGTCTTTTTCTTTCCGCACTTCCTCGAGCTTTTGCTCCAGCTCTTTCAGTTTCGGCGGCGCCGTGAACGAGCGGAGGCGCACTTTTGAGCAAGCTTCATCAATTAAGTCGATCGCTTTATCCGGCAGAAAACGGTCGGTAATGTAACGGTCCGACAGTTTGACCGCCTGCACGATCGCCTCATCGGAAATCGAGACGCGATGGTGCGCTTCATAACGGTCGCGCAGCCCTTTTAAAATTTGGATCGATTCTTCCACAGTTGGCTCATCGACATGAATCGGCTGGAAACGGCGTTCAAGCGCGGCATCTTTCTCGATATATTTCCGATACTCATCAAGCGTCGTCGCTCCAATGCATTGCAGTTCGCCACGCGCCAACGCTGGTTTTAAAATGTTCGATGCATCGATCGCTCCTTCGGCTCCGCCAGCTCCGATTAGCGTATGGAGCTCATCGATGAACAAAATGATGTTGCCTGCTTGGCGAATCTCATCCATCACTTTTTTCAACCGATCCTCAAACTCGCCACGGTATTTCGTCCCGGCCACAACTGTACCCATATCGAGCGTCATGACCCGCTTGTCGCGCAACGTTTCCGGCACCTCGTTATTGACAATTTGTTGAGCCAATCCTTCGGCGATCGCTGTTTTCCCGACACCCGGTTCACCGATCAGCACCGGGTTGTTTTTCGTCCGTCGGCTCAACACTTCAATAACGCGCTGGATTTCTTTGCTCCGGCCAATGACCGGATCAAGCCGCCCTTCACGGGCGATCGCCGTTAAATCACGGGCGAGGCTGTCAAGCGTCGGCGTGTTTACATGCGAGGCACCTCCACCACCATGGCCCGATACTGATTCATTGCTGCCGAGCAGCTGCAATACTTGTTGGCGCGCCTTGTTCAAGCTCACCCCTAAGTTGTTTAACACGCGGGCGGCCACTCCTTCGCCCTCGCGGATCAATCCAAGCAAAATATGTTCCGTGCCGACGTACGAATGACCGAGCTTCCGCGCTTCATCCATTGACAGCTCGATCACTTTCTTCGCCCGCGGTGTGTAGTGAATCGTATGTGATACCTCGTTCCCGCGGCCAATGAGCGATTCCACTTCTTTCTGAATTTTATCTGGACCAAGGCCAAGCGCCATAAGCGCTTTAGCGGCGATTCCTTCTCCTTCGCGGATCAACCCGAGCAAAATGTGCTCTGTGCCAATATTGTTATGGCCAAGGCGAATGGCTTCTTCCTGTGCCAACGCCAATACCTTTTGCGCCCGTTCCGTAAATCTGCCGAACATCATCGTTCATCACCCTCCATCTTTCTTCGTTCTTCCATCTTTAAGCGTTCCCGAATTAATGCCGCCCGGCGGACATCCCGTTCCTCGGGGCGGAGTGCCCCACCAGCATATTGCTGTAAAAAACCTGGCTGCGTCAAAATCATTAGCTCATTTAAGATGTTGCGCGAGACGTTTTTGATATATCCTAAATCGATCCCTAAACGCACATCTGACAAACATTGCGCCGCTTCTTTCGACTCGATGACGCGGCAGTTAGCCAATATGCCGTATGAGCGGAACACCTTGTCTTCTAATTGTATGCCCAAAGTTTTCACTAATGCCTGACGGGCCGCTCTTTCTTGGGCAATCAGCTGTTGGACGATCGTATGCAAATCAGCGATAATGTCCTCCTCCGACTTTCCAAGCGTGAGCTGGTTAGAAATCTGGAAAATATTACCCAACGCCTCGCTTCCTTCCCCGTATGTCCCACGGACGACAAGCCCGAGCTGATTGATGGCAGGGATAATGCGGTTGATCTGTTGAGTCAATACGAGCGCCGGAAGATGCATCATCACAGACGCCCGAAGTCCTGTCCCAACATTTGTAGGGCAACTTGTTAAGTAACCAAGCCGCTCATCGAAAGCATAGTTGACATGTCCTTCAATCCAGTCGTCCAATTCGCTCGCCGCCTCAAGCGCCTCAGCAAGCTGCAGCCCTGGAAATAAGCATTGGATGCGGATATGATCCTCTTCATTGATCATAATGCTAATTTCCTCATTTTCTGAGAGCAGACAGGCACCAAATGGAGAGTCTTCCGCCAAATGTGGGCTAATTAAGTGCTTTTCTACTAATACCCGTTTTTCAATCGGTTGAAGCTCCGACATTTTCAACAGCTCAAAACGGCCTGCCCCCCCGTATGAACGGTAGGCAAACGTCCGCTCAAACAGAGCAACGATTTGCATTGCCTCCTCGCTGCTAAACAGCGTTGGAAAGCGGAAATCAACAATATTGCGAGCTAACCGGATGCGACTGCTCAAAACAATGTCCGAATCGGGTCCTTCTTGGCTCATCCAAGCGCTGACCGCCGTATTGAAAAACTTCTCAAACGACATACCGCTACATATCCCCCTCTCCGCGTTGGCGAAGTTCATCCTCTAAAGAGCGGATTTGGTCGCGCACTTCGGCTGCCCGTTCAAATTCCTCACGGGCGACTAGCTCTTGGAGCTTTTGCTTCAGCACAGCAAGTTGCTTGCGTAAATGGAGAACGCCGCCTTTCCGCTTCGGAATTTTCCCTGAATGGGCGTTATTTCCGCTATGAAGCCGTTTCAAAATCGGCGGCAAGTAGCGGGCAAACGTCCGGTAACAGTCAGCGCAGCCGAATCGTCCGATTTGCGTGAACTGATGATACGTCATTTTGCATGTCTCACATTGAAGCAAATCGGGATTTGGAAACGCATTGGCCGTCATCTCTTTCATTGGAGCTTGAAAATTGAGCAGTCCTGCTAACAAGTTATTGAGCGAAAAGTCATCATTACCGTAGAGCATAAACATGTGGCCATGCTCTTTGGAGCATTGTTCACAAAGATGGAATTCCGTTTTTTCACCGTTGACAATTTTCGTAAAGTGCATCGTTGCTGGTCGCTGCTTGCATTCTTGGCAAATCAACGCTTCCCCCTCCCCTACTTATACTTCAGCGACGTCAACATCGCCTTTAACATGCGCGCCCGCAATTCATCACGCTCAGGCAAGCCAATGTATAAGACAGAGCGATCCATCACGCTTAACATTATTTTCGCTTCCCGCTCCGAAATTACCTTTTCTTCAACAAGACGTTTTACTACATCTTCAGCATTCGATTGGCTAATGCGATGGCCAACGAGCTCAAGCAGTTGGTCAATAAGATGAGCCTCACTTTTCGTCTTCACTTTCATAATGCGGATATACCCGCCGCCACCGCGCTTACTCTCGACGATATACCCTCTCTCAAGAGTAAACCTCGTATTAATGACATAGTTAATTTGCGATGGGACACATTGAAATTTATTCGCAATCTCGCTCCGTTTAATTTCAACGATATCTTGGTCGCTCATATTGAGTACTTGCTTTAAATATTGCTCAATAATGTCGGAAATGTTTGGCACTCTACCTCCCACCTTCCTCACAATCAACCTGCTTAGCGATGAAACCAGCTGCCATCTTGTACTAGAAGACCTATAGGGAGAAACCGGCATCATCGCCTTCTTGTTGACTTTGACTATATTTGACCTTGTTTTTACTATATAATGTATTACGAAAAATTGCAAGAGTTACCGGAGGAGTCAAACTAACTATAGAATATCCGTTTTTTTGGCTGACGAAACATCAGGCAGCTGATAAACGAAAAAGCACGCCTTTTTTCCTAATGAAAAAGACGTGCTTTTTGTTTGGCCTAGCAACGACCTACTCTTGCAGGGGCGC
>NZ_AYKT01000022.1 GCF_000496575.1 Geobacillus thermodenitrificans subsp. thermodenitrificans DSM 465
GCTTGTTTGATTTTATCTAGCACCACGGGTAGTTATTATATTTGGGCACAATGTGAATTTAGATGGGCTCCAATTGGAACAGGGTGCGACGGGACTTTCAGTATTAGTAGTTGGTATTAAGGTATTCATGCGAATGATGATATAGTTTGCCCCAAAACGATTATCCCCTGTGATGTTTCAAGGGAGGATTCATGGAGGAGATGGGTTTATATAGCAACCGGCGTAATGGCTATACCATGAGGGGCATTTCCTACAGGAATCGTTGTGATCACGGTGTTGGTAGCGGTGTTAAGGACTGATACAGTGTTGGTAGTGGTATTAGTAACATACGCGTGAGTGCCGTCTGGTGTCAGGTCTATATCATGAGGAGATGCTACCGGAATTGTTGCGATGACTGTATTGGTTGAGGTATCAATGACTGATATCGTATTGCTAAGGACATTACCCACATATGCGCGCGTGCCATCTGGCGTAATGGCGATACGATCAGGCATGTTTCCTACCGAGATTGTTGCGATGACTGTATTGGTTGAGGTATCAATGACTGATACCGTATTGTCATTGGCATTGGCAACATATGCGCGCGTGCCATCTGGTGTAATGGTAGCACTATAAGGAGCGAATCCCACCGGGATCGTTGCGATGACGGCATTGGTTGAGGTATCAATAACTGATACCGTATGGTCATTGGCATTGGTCACATACGCGCGCGTGCCGTCTGGTGAAACGGCTACACCAAAAGGACCTAATCCCACCGGGATCGTTGCGATGACAGCATTGGTTGAGGTATCAATAACTGATATATTATTGTCAGCGATATTAGCCACATACGTGCGCGTGCCGTCTGGTGAAACGGCTACGCCAAAAGGCTGGGCTCCCACCGGGATCGTTGCGACGACTGTATTGGTTGAGGTGTCAATGACTGATACTGTATTGTCATTTTGATTGGTAACATACGCGCGCGTGCCATTTGGTGTCATGGCTATATCATTAGGAGATGCTCCCACCGGAATCGTTGCGACGACGGCATTGGTTGAGGTATCAATG
Organism: Geobacillus thermodenitrificans subsp. thermodenitrificans DSM 465; assembly: GCF_000496575.1. GTDB lineage: Bacteria > Bacillota > Bacilli > Bacillales > Anoxybacillaceae > Geobacillus > Geobacillus thermodenitrificans. Next base: position 1,048 of record NZ_AYKT01000022.1, read on the forward strand.
ACTGATACCGTATTGTCAGCGGCATTGGTCACATAGGCAAAAATTGATGGACCCGGATCATCCGGACCACCCGGTTCTGGCGGTTCTGGTGAGATAGGTCTATGCACAGTCACGGTTCTCAGATTGGTGCAACCACATCGTATTCTTATCACCTGGTTGTCATTTTGACATTTTGACATGTGTTTCACCTCTTTACACTAAGATACTTCAGCATATGTCCTGGGTAACAGGATACTCCAGTATATGCCCTGGGTCATAAGATGGGCTAGGTAAATGCCCAGTTTTTGCATCTAAAGCAGGAGATCACATATGTTGGAGCATGAGATCATCGCAGAGAGATTCGCTCTTTACACTAGACATATTATCTGCATTCAAAGTCGAGGCGTCGACCCGGAGGAAAAGGATCGACGTGACCGGGCGATTGTCTACCTGTTTGTTTATGCTGGTCTGCGGGTGGAAGAGCTGTCGAACTTGAAACTGACGGACATTGATCTCGAGATGAGGCATCTTCGCATCGTGGGCAAAGGGATGAAGGTACGGACGGTGCCGATTTCAAACATCTTGTTGGCGGAGCTTCAGGATTGGTTGGCATTTCGTGCGGAAATGGCGAAAAAGAAACCACATGTCGAAGCATCTCCCTATGTTTTTTATAGCCAGCGATCTCCTAAGTTCTCTGTGCGTGGGATTCAGCGCATGGTCGAGAGCTACAGCCCGCCGGGCAAGAAACTGACGCCGCATATGTTTCGCCACACCTTCTGCAAGTGGATGTTAAAAGCAACGAACAATGATATCGAAAAGGTGCGCCGGTTGGCCGGTCACAGCCATATCGCCACCACATCGCGGTACGTAAAGGACAGCTACAGTGATTTGGCGGATGCGGTGGAGGCGTTATCGAAGTTCTAATCAAGTTTGTTGTGCGATTTTCTACTTGTGAGCCTATCTGTGTAGTCTTAGTATCTGTTGGTTGCTATTTTGGAGCAAAGGCAATTTGTGCTTTAGTATAGAAAGCAACGAAGAAGACCAAAGGTTTTTACACCTCCGGTCTTCTTCATTGATTTTTCCTTATCATATTTCCTGCACCCGTAAAGGTAAAATAGATGGAGAAAGTTTGATAGTAGTAAAATGACCAATAAAATGGAAAACATGAATGTTCTAGAAACAAAGCGATCGATTTTGAACTTCATGTACTCATCTACATTATTATTTTCTTTTTGCTTTCTGGCTATGGACAAGAGCCTCCACAATATTAAGGAAACTAGCTGTTTTTAGATATTTTCTTTTCGCCGGAAATATAACAGGCCGCCAAAGAAGAAAATGAGAAAACTGCCGCCGACCACTGTTAAGACTTGTTCCCATGGGACAAAGAATATATCATTTTCCGCATCCCCGGATACATACATCATCAAAAATGGCTGTGCCCAAGGGTATAATGGTCCAAATTTTTCCGAGTTTACTGCCAGAATGGCGGGCAAAGTGAAAACGACGTTCACGGCAAAGGGCGCGGCGAAACTTTTAAAAAGCATCGACATCCACAATTGCAAAGCAAGAAGAGGCAACGTCGCGATCCAGCCGCCAAAAATGCTTTTCCAAAGGAGCATCATAGGAAACGGCTCCTCCGCCCCCTTTAGCACTCCGGAAGTCCAAATAGCAAGCAAATAGAGCAATTGCATGGTCAAGGTGATGAGCATGAGGATCGTATATTTGGCGAGAAATACCCGGCTCCTTGTCACCGGCAGGGCCAACAGTTGCTTCCATCCTCCGTTTTGATGCTCATACCGGCAGATGAGGCCAGCCAAGATGCCGGTCGTGAGTGGCAAAAAACGCAAGGCGTAAAGAAGCGTGGTAAACGCGATCAAAAATTCCCACAAAAATCTTTTTTCCAATCCGAATGTGTCCGGTTGGAGCATCAGTGCATAGAAAAACGTAATGAGTGGACCAAGCAAAATGGCGGTGAAGACGAATTTGGATTTTCTTAACTTAAACCACTCCGACTGCAAAAGAGAAATCATTCATTTCACATCCCTTCGTGCAAAATCCAGCATCCCGATGATATAAAGGATGATACCGACACAAATGCCCAAAACGACATTGACGAGCGGTTCATCCCATTGGTTTTGCAACGACGGCCACTTCCATGGCAGCCAATCCGGCAGCTTAAAGCTGTAGGAGGTAAACAAAAATCCAATTACTCCGAGGGAGATCGGAATCCCTTGGTTATTGCTTACGGTTGCTACCCAAAGATGCAAAGCCAACAAAGGAAGTGATGCAAAATATGGGTAGAAGCTGAATGTGGCGATTTGCGCGTACGGTATGACAGCACCGAGATCCAAATAAATACCTAAAAGCCATGTGAAAAAGAATAATAGAACTGAAGCGATAGCCAACAAGAATGCCAATACCGTGAATTTGGACAAAAACACCCCCATTTTCGATATCGGTAAAGCGATAAGTTGTTTCCAGGCGTTCGTCTCATTTTCGATACTGGCTGCAAGGGATGTCAAAATAGTGATCCCGAGTACCAGTGCAAGCGGTGTGAAGCTGTTGACATTTTGCAAATAAAACAGCCAATCATCATCGCTTCTTTGAAGGAGCCATTCTCTCCTGCCGGGGACGAGCTCGTAATTGACCCACTGCAGCAAGACGACACCAAGTGGACCTAGGATGGTCAAAAACCATAATCCTTTCCGTTTGATTTTCAAAAAATCGGTCGCAAGCAGTTTCATGATCATCTGTCGTCACCACCTGCGGTCATTTTTAGGAAAATGTCTTCCAGTGATTGATGCTCTTCTTCCACCCGGTAAACCGAGTATCCTTCATCGACGAGGGTTTCGACCACTGCGGCAACCGCTTCATCCGACTGTTCATACAAATAAATGATGTGATCCTGATAGTGTGTTTTTATTCCTTTTGCCAGCAAAGAACGGTAGGCATTGTTGGCGTCGCTCACTTTTAATCGGATTTTCAGCTGGGCTTTATTGCGCATGGCTTTAATGGAATCTTGGAAAATCAGCTTTCCTTTCGAAATGACACCGACGTAGGTAGCGACTTGATCGATTTCAGAAAGTAAGTGGCTTGAAATCAGCACGGTGATGTCTTTTTCTTTCGGTAAACGCTTGATTAAATTCCGCATTTCAATGATTCCTGAAGGGTCGAGGCCGTTTGTCGGTTCATCCAGAATCAGCAATTTTGGATCGTTCAACAATGCCATCGCAATCCCCAATCGTTGTTTCATCCCAAGAGAAAAGCTTTTTACCTTTTTATCGGCAGCGTTACTCAGGCGGACAAGGTCCAGAACTTCATCAATTTTTTCTTTGGGGGAGCCCAAGATTTTTCGCATGGCTTCCAAATTTTCATAGGCGGTCAAGTGGGAGTAATAAGACGGGCTTTCCACCAATGACCCAACATTCCGAAGAATGGAAATCCGCTCTTTTTTTAAGTCTTTGCCAAAAATCCGGATCGATCCAGCCGTCGGTCTCATGAGGCCTAGAAGCATCCGGAGAGTTGTCGATTTCCCCGCTCCGTTCGGACCTAAAAACCCGTATACTTCCCCTCTGGGAATTTTCAGGTTCAGGGCGTTTACGGCGATCTCCTTTCCAAACCGTTTCGTCAAATGATGAGTTTCGACGATATATTCCATCCTTCCATCACCTCGCTATACCATCATAGGAATCGAAGGTTAAAATGAGGTGTCGAGACAGTTTAAAATTTGTTTAAAAATAAAAAAGGAAAGGAAATGGATTCCTTTCCTAGCATGATCGATAATGAATGATTGTTATGATTGTCCCGGTTTCCGATGATTCGATTTTCCAGTCCAACTCCATCTTCTTCACCATCAAATCCACAATGGCAAGCCCGATTCCCGCCCCTTTTTCGGAACTTTTGTGCCGGAATCCTTTGCCACGGTCAAGCACGACCAACGCGTCATAAGAATCGGTTTTTTTCGTTTTCAACCCGATATATTTTCCGTCCTTGGCGTGGCGGATGACATTTTGAAACAAATTGTCAAAAATCCGTTCCATCCAAAGCGGATCGACGTTCCAATGCTTTTGTTCCAAATCATCCAGCTGGACATCTATAAAAAAACCTTCTTTTTCAAAAGCTGGATACCAGGCGGCGATGAAGGAACGGGCAAGCCGGACCACATCCGTCGGAGTCGGTTCATATTTCAATTTTTTGGCGTTTAAAAGCGTATACGATATCAAATTCTCGATCAATCGGTCCATTTTCGAAACCGACTGTTCGATCATGTTGACAGCTTGTCTTGCTACTGGAGTCAAAGCCTCTTTCTCCAACGTATAGGCATGCGCCCGGATTTTGGTAAGCGGCGTACGCAAATCATGGGATAAATTGGCGATCAGTTCTTTCCGCAGCTGCTCTTCCGCTTCTTCCCGTTTCCGGCTTTCTCGGAGCTCATCCACCATTTGATTGAAGGCCATCTCCAGTTGGCCGATTTCATCCTGTTTTCTCACCGTGATGGCTACTGGCAATCCGTCCACGTCCCGTATCTCCATGGCCTGTTGCAAATAAAGGAGACGTTTGCGGATCCCCAAGAAAAACAAATACGAGACGGTCACAAATAACACAATTCCCCCGGGAACAATAAAATACATAAAGTCGGCATTGGCTTCAGTAAATGCGGGTTGAAGCAGCTTCCGCTCGATTTCAAAAACGACGAATCCATAGGATGCATCATTGTTTGGAAAGGCAATGACCGTAAAAGGGTCGTTGTCATAACGCGCTTTGATGAAGTTGGCGGTATAGGCGGCATTCCAATGTTTCGGAATATTCGCAGCAAGGTTCCTCCCGGCGGCGAGCCGGCCGTTGCTGTCCACCCAAAACAAGCGCGCTTTCGGATAACGGTTTTGCCATTTTTCAAACATCCGGTTGATATCTTCGCTTCCGGGGTTTTTGAGACTACGGGCATCCTGGTGCCAGGCTTTTTCGATCTGCAACGTTTCTGGGTCTTTATGGTCATAGACATTGAAGACCAAAAGGCTAGTTCCGATGATAAGAAGATAGATGAGAAACAGAGCGGTTAAAATAATGGCCATATATTTTGCCGTCAGCGACCGCAATCGTTTTACGCTTTTCATTTTCTCACCCGATAACCGATTCCCCGGATCGTTTCAATGATTTCTGGGTTTTTTGGATCTTTTTCCAGTTTTTCACGAAGATAACGGATGTGCACCATCAATGTTTTATCTCCTTCAATATAAGGCTCACCCCAAACACCCTCGTATAACTGCTCTTTTGTCAAAATTTGATTGAGATGGCGAAGGAAGTATTGGAAAATTTGATATTGTTTTCCTGTCAGTAGAATTTCTTCTCCCGTTTCATGATTGACGATGCGCATATCTTTTGTATGGATGGTCAAATGCTTCAGTTTCAGGATTTCATCGTTTTTGTTGAAGCGCCGGAGCAAAACCTCCACGCGGGCGGCCAACTCATCGGGGTGGAACGGCTTGGTCAGATAATCATCGGCGAAACTCAATCCTTCCACTTTGTCCTCAATGGCAGTCCGCGCCGAAAGCATCAAAATCGGCAGATCTGGCTGCTCCTTTTTTATCCGTTTGCCGATGGAAAAGCCGTCCAGCCCCGGCAGCATCACATCCAAAATGACAAGGTCGCAATGGGCCAAGTGTTCTTCGATCTCTTCTCCGGATTGAAGCCAAGTCACATGATGCCCACGTTCCGTAAGGTTCATCGTCACCCAACGGCCGATTTCCTGTTCATCTTCTATGTATAAAACTCGTGCCAACGTTCTCCCTCATTTCTTCTAGTCTTCACTCTATATTAATCAATACTTGTTTGACTTGGTCAATCCCTTCATGTACTGCGCAATTCCTGGCGGGAAAATGAAATGTTAACGGTTGTGTTGGAACGTTGTGAGAAAGTAGCGAAACGAACTCGTGAAATCAGGGAAGGAGGGCGCATCGTTTCGTTCAGCGTACGCTATTCGTATAACGAGGGAGGAATCACCCTTGATATTGCCACGAACTTAACAATGGGTGGTGTTCTTGATTGTTGAACCATCAAGGTGTGACAAGCATCGTTCAGGTGCGTTTTCTGCTTTCCTGCCAGCCAATGCTGGTAGGATTTTTTGTGTAAAAATCATTACTGCTAGACGAAGTGTGTGAAAATAGAAGGGACTGATCGGATCTTAAATATTTTGGTTAAGGAGAATGATGGGGGCAGCCACATGTCTTTTTTGAGGATTTACTGTATGAGAAGGAGTAGGAACGATGGGCAAAAACAACAGAGATGCTGGCATCGATGAGATTCTTATGGATGACATTTCCTCTCCAGATGAATTGGTTAAAGAGATCTAGGCGAAAATTTTGGAAAAATGGAAGACATAAAAAAGAGAAATAAACTTGCCAAGTGGTTGCTGAACGCCGGCATTCGGGTGCAAAAAAGCGTATTCGAAGCGTATTTGACTGCGAAAGAGGCAAAGGAAATGGTGGAAGGAGCCCGGCCGTGGATCGGGGAAGGGGATTCCTTGCGCGTATATGAGCTAACGGTGGAAAGCTACGAAAACAAGTACGTCATTGGCACACCTTTCGATCATCTCCCGTGGAACAACTTGATCGTGTAGCGGGCGGCTTCTTTCCGTTTTGCACACCCCAAAATGGCCGGAAAAACGGCAGGGGTGTGCAAGCCTCTTTTTCTTTCGTCTTTCGAAATATTTCGTTGATAGATCCATGCTTTGGACGGTTGACGATCTTGGTCAGTTGCACAAGTTAACATAATCACATTTTATTTTTTGGGGGGGTGAAAGGGGTGTGCAAAATGGCCCCTTACCGCCTTAGAAAATCAATGGTAAAATGAAGGAGCTGTTGAAAGAGATAGGCCTCGTTTAGAGGATCAGAACCATCCGTCTCGCCATGTTTCTTCGAAACGGGTGGATGTATGTTGGGAGAAAGCGTTTTGTGGGTGGTATGAAAACTCGGGAAGAGGAATGGTTGCTGTGTTCCTGGGTTTTTGGCCTAGAACGATGAAAAAGTTGTTGTAGTCACATGAGGAAATGTTTGTCTTTTAGGGAGATAGAGGCTAGCTGATGATGAGAAAGAAAAAGGCGTCCTTGCTCGGTTTTTACGCCGGGAGGAGGACGCTTTTTTGTTAGTGTCCGTTTGATCGTGAAATGTCTGCCTTATTTGCCGGCTCGTCCATCGGCTCAATCGTCTCTAAATCGGTGAGCAGGAAAATATCGCTGAAGATATCGGTGAGCAAAATGATCGCAGCGACGAGAAACGTGTACATAAACGAAGCGGTCACTTCGGTGATCGGCACGACAGTGTCCATGGAATGGTTGCCAAACGTCAAAAGACCGATCCATGTTTCGACAGTCCCTTTAGAAGCGATAAACGTTGGGAGGTTGTAAGCGAGTGATGATATGATAGCTAAAGTGTCGAGAGACATCGAAATGTAAAGAAGGGCGATGTTCGGATTGGTCGTAAAAGAGGCGTCGATGACGGATAAACCGAAGGCTCACAGGAACATTTCGACTATTCGAACATTGCTTAGGAATGATTTTTCAGTTATATTTCTACTAAGAGGTGGGCGGCCGACGAAATGATTTTTGCGATGATCACAAAGCATGAAAATCATTGAATGAAAGAGAAGCAAGAATATTAGATTGGATCAAAGGAGATGGATGTTGCCTTCCAGCTGTTCACCGGAAGGCGGACGGTTTGATTTGTGTGGCTCTGTCTTTTAGACGGCTAGCCGCCGTGTTTGATTTGGCAAAGTCATGAATGGGGGAACGATGGATGGATATTTCAGCGAACATCATCAAAGTTCGAAATGCGGTCATCGGCGGCGATGAGCCATGCCTTTGCGCCCCGGTGGTCGGGGAGGATGCTGGGCAAGTGCTGCGCGAAGCGGAGGAGGTTTGCCGAAAGAAGCCAGATTTGATTGAATGGCGGGCCGATTTTTTTCGCCACATCGGCGATCAGGAGCGTGTGCTGGAGGTAGCAAACGAGCTGCGGCGTGTGGCGGGGGACATCCCGATTTTGTTTACTATCCGTTCGGAGCGGGAAGGAGGACAGCCGATTCCGCTTGATGAAGAGGAAAAGCAGCAAGTAATGAAAGTGGTGTGTGAAAGCGGAGCCGTGGATCTCATTGACTGCGAGCTGGCTTACGGGGAGCGTATCGCCGATGTGCGCCGTACTGCCCATGAATGCGGGGTGCGGCTTATCATTTCAAGCCATCATTTTGACGGTACGCCGTCGAAAGAGATGTTGGTGGACATCATGCGTCGGGCCGAGCAGGGCGGCGCTGACATTGCGAAAGTGGCCGTCATGCCGACGTCTCCGGAAGATGTGCTGGTGTTGCTAGAGGCGACGCAACAGGCGCGGCGCGAGCTTTCCATTCCGCTTATTACGATGTCGATGGGTGGGTTAGGCGCGATGACGCGGCTCGTCGGATGGCTGTTTGGCTCGGCGGTTACGTTCGCCGTTGGGAAACAAAGCTCTGCTCCGGGGCAAATTCCGATGGAGGACGTACGGGCGGTGCTGTCGGTATTGCAAAAATATAGCCGTTGATTCGTTGGGTTACATACGGAAAGACAATGAGTTGTTGGTTGAAGGAGAAAGGGGAGTGCACCATGAATAGGCAAACCACCATCCCGTTCCGTGAGCGAAACATCATTTTAATCGGCTTTATGGGAGCGGGAAAAACGACGATCGGGCAGCTGGTCGCGAAAAAGCTGTATCGCGATTTTATCGATGTCGATGCGGAAATTGAGCGGCGACAAGGGATGTCGATTCCTGAGATATTTGCGCAAAAAGGAGAAGCGTACTTTCGAAAAGTGGAACGGGAACTCATCGTCGATTTATGCACGAATACGAGGCTGAAAATTTTGTCGCTCGGCGGCGGTGCGTATTTGCAGGAGGAGGTGCGACGCGCGTGCCTCGCTCATGGCATCGTCTTTTTTCTTGACTTGTCATGGGATTATTGGAAAGAGGAACGGCTGCCGCTCATTGTCGACAGCCGCCCGGTGTTGAAAAACAAAACGTTGGAAGAGGTGGAGCAGCTGTTTTTCCAGCGGCAGTCGGCTTACGCTCTCCATCATTCCCGCGTGGTCATCAATGAGCTTGAAGCCGAACAAGCGGCCGATCAAATCGTTGAGTCGATCAAATGGATGTGGGATGTGTACGAACCAAACCGATGAAGTGGTGTGTTTGCTCTGTTCAATGTTTATGTTGGCTTTTGAAAAGAAGACAGGAACTCCTTTTTTATGGGGGTTCCTGGATGGTTTAATCCCAGTAGTTAAAGATGATTTCTCCGATGGTTTTCGGTTTCCAGTAGGAAATTTGCTCCAATTCTGCACTGTTCAATCCCGATATCAAATTGGGGTGAATCGGAGCGTTTAGTTCGGCTGATTGCAATACTTGATAAAACGGAGAAAACTGCTCATCAATAACAGGATGGTCGATAAATTGGATGTTTCCACATTCAACTGTCGATGCAACAGCAAGGTAAGGATAATGGGCATTAAGCAATATATACAATGGATCATCGACCATCTGAACTTGCGCATAATAAAAATTGGCTGGATATTGCGGGCTTTTAAAATCAATGATCTTTCCACCGCTGCGAATGGCAACATCAAAACATAATTGCTTGAATGGTTTCCCATCTACTTGAGGAGGAGGGGGATCGACGTTTGCATGATAAAAGCCGGTTATTCCATTAGGGAGTTTCACTCTTGTTCACTACCTTTCCACACTATATGAAAGCTACACGCACGTTGGCAGAAGATCGTTTAGAGCCAATGATTTTTCACCATACCCTATACAAGAAACTTTGGGGATCGTTGGTTTTGTACGGTCTCTTGCGACAAGGTCTTTCGAATACTTGTTCTTAGGAAAAATGATATGAGGAAACGTATCCACTATCGATAATCTCTTTTAACAGAGACAATATTTAATAAGAAGGTTGACTACTTTATTATTCTTCTTTCTTCCCTCTAACAACGAAACCAGCAACAAAAATACTTCCAAATCCTATAATTCTCATAATGATATGACCTATATTGTTCATTTGATCAATGGTCAAGGAAGATAAAAAAGCCCTAATTAGAATCAATATTATAGCAAAAATCCATCTCAACTTATGAGCTCTCCTTAGTTTTGTCTTTTATTAAGGCTGCGTATATTTTCACTTTGTCATTCCTTAATCGGTATTATTATATCCTATGAGAGTTTCAATAAATTTCGCTCAGTACTATTCAAAAGCAATAAGAGAGGACAAAAGAGCGAGCTGAATTTCTTATGATGAAAAACGAGTTGACTAACTCGTTTTTTTATTATATTCTGATCAGCTTCTCGCTTCAAAATGATCTATCCTCCAGTGTAAGTATAATTTCGAACGCCCAGGTCATTAAATAAAGAAGAAGCACGATCGGCCGCCATAGACTTACAGCTTGGCGGCCGATGGCTTTTATGGGGGAGTTCATTTTTGGTCAGCCCAAACGCGGCGTTGTCATTCGTTTGGAGGGGCGAGCGAGGAAGTCAGCTTTGACGATTTGGGACGCAAGCAGCCGCGTGTTGGTTCGATGCATTCGAACCGCTTGTCTCCCGCTTTTTAGGATCGTGCCTCGCTTGACGAAGCTGTTGTTCGGATTCCTCCTGAATTGGTTTTCGAAATGATCGCCCGTTGGAAAGAAGGATATGATGTCGTTTATGCTCGACGCGTGAAGTGAAAAGGAGAGACACGATTCAAACAATGGACCGCCTCGCCTATATGTTTTATCGCGTATTGCGCTCAGTGACTGAAATTGACATTCTCGTAGATACCGACGATTTTCGCTTGATTGACCGAAAGGTGTGCGATCAGTTAGTCTATATGAAAGAGCGCAGCCGGTTTGTTCGCGGCAAGTTGGCTCGGCCTCCGGCAGACGGCGGTCGAATATGAGAGAGCCGCGGCTGGTGAGACAAAGGATCCGCTCAAAAAAATGATTCGCTTTTCGCTCAATGGATCACGTCGTTTTCGCACAAACCGCTCAAGCTGGCGAACGTATTTGTGTTTTGGCAGTCGGTGGGAAGTGCCGTCGGCATGATGGTTGTCCTATAATGGTTTACGCATTCAACGGTTGCCGGTTGGGCGTCATTGTTGGTCGTGATGCCTCTTTGCAATGGGGTGATGATGATACTTGGCATCATTAGAAAATAGATGGGGCGAATGAATGAAGAGGGGAAAGAGCGGCCACTTTATGTCATCAACGAAACATGGGGAGTCGGAACGAAACATGAACGAAATGCTTCGTACATTCCGTAAAGAAAAACAAACAGCATGGCGTTTTGCCGTTGTTGGGGCAAGCAATACGATCGTTGACTTTGTTGTCTTTTTTCTGCTCACTGCTGCAGGTGTTCCAGCGGCCGCTGCGCAAGTCGTTTCTTATGGCGCTGGGGTGATAAACAGCTACATTTGGAATCGGCGTTGGACGTTTCAAATGCGGCAAAAGGTGAATATCGGGGAGTTGTTCCGGTTTCTTGTTGTCAACGGCCTATCACTTGGTGTGTCGCTCGTTGTCTTGTTGGTGGCCGAACCGTTCGGGCCGCTTTGGTTCGCGAAAGGTGCGGCCACGATGGCTGGTATGGCGGTCAATTTCATTGGCAGTCGCTGTTGGGTGTTTGTGGAATCGACAAGCGAACGTTGACGGAAAACGGAGCAAACGATAAAAACAATCCGGAAGCCATGTGCGGCCCGGACGTTTTTTGTAGGAAAAACGCTGTTCATTGCTGCGAAAATCCATCAACGGCATGTTGGATCTTTTCGCGATGGTATACATCAAAAGGACGGGGAAGCGGATTGTTCCGCTTCCCCGTCCCGGTCAAACCGTTCGGATTTGCCCCGTCCCGTATACGAGCGATTTCGTTGTGGTGATGGCAATAAGCCCCATCGGTCCGCGCGCGTGCAGCTTTTGCGTGCTGATTCCGATTTCCGCCCCGTAGCCGAACTGTTCACCATCGGTGAAGCGGGTGGATGCGTTATGGTATAACACCGCCGCGTCGACCGCTTGGAAAAAGCGGCGGACATGCGCTTCGTTTTCCGTGATGATCGCTTCGGAATGTTTCGTTCCGTAGCGGTGGATATGTTGAATCGCTTCATCGACATCAGTGACGAGTTTGATCGCTAAAATCGGCGCCAAATATTCTGTATGCCAGTCTTCTTCCGTCGCTTCGGTGACGAACGGATAGGCGGCGGCAAGGCGTCGGTCGCCGCGAAGCTCAACACCGCGAGCATGAAGTGCCTCAAGCAGTTCGCCGACGTACGGCCACCGCTCATGAATGAGCACGGTTTCGATGGCGTTGCAGACAGATGGACGCTGCAATTTAGCGTTTAAGACGATATCGATCGCCATCGATCGTTCGGCCGATTCATCAACGAAAATATGGCAGTTGCCGACACCGGTCTCAAGCACCGGTACGGTGGCGTTTTCGACGACCGAGCGAATGAGCCCCGCTCCGCCGCGCGGAATGAGGACATCGAGATAATCGTTTAGGCGGAACATGCGCTGGGCTGTTTCCCGGCTCGTGTCTTCGAGCAGCTCAATGGCTGTTTCCGGGATGGCCGTTGTGCGAAGCGCCTCTTTCATGACGCTGACAAGTGCTTTGTTGGAATGAAGCGCCGATGAGCTGCCGCGGAGCAGGACGGCGTTGCCTGTTTTCAGACAAAGGCTGGCGGCGTCAACTGTCACGTTCGGGCGCGCTTCATATACCATGCCGATCACCCCAAGCGGCACGCGCACTGTTTGGATGCGAAGGCCGTTTGGCCGCGTCCACTCCTCGATGATTTCTCCAACCGGATCCGGCAATGAGGCGACTTGGCGGACACCGCTGATGATTTGATCGATCCGTTCATTCGTGAGCTGCAGCCGATCAAGCAAAGCCGGTGACAGCCCTTGCGCGCGGCCGGCGGCCATATCCTTTTCGTTTTCCGCTAAAATGACGGCGCGTTTGCGGTCGATGGCTTTGGCGATCTGTTCTAATGCCGCGTTTTTTTCTTCTGTCGACAGCATGGCCAACGTTTGTGACGCCGTTTTCAACCGTTCGGCTTTTTCGAGCAATTCGTTCATCTTTTGACACGCTCCTTTCGCAAAGTAACCCAATTGTCGCGGTGGATGACTTCCGGGCGGTGAAGGTAAGAGTATTGCCGCGCTTCTTCGCTCGGCCGCCCTTTCACTTTTTTCAAATCGGCGGCGGCGTAATATACTTGACCGCGGCCGATGGTAACACCTTTTTCGTTGATGACATCGACGACATCCATCGCATGAAAGTCGCCGGAAACCGCCGTGACGCCGGCCGGCAGCAAACTTTTCCCGCGGTCAAGCAGCGCTTCCTCGGCGCCGCTGTCCACAGTGATTGTGCCGGAAACGGGGGCGTGATAAGCGATCCATTGCTTGCGCATTTGCATCTGTTTCGGAAAAGGAACACCGATGTATGTACCGTCGCCTTTTCCAGCTAAAATATCAGCCAGTTTTTCTTTGCCGCTTCCCGTGCCGATGAAGACGCTGACGCCGAAGGAGAGAGCTTTTTGCGCAGCTAACAGCTTTGAGCGCATGCCACCGGTGCCGACAGTCGAGCCGCTGCCGCCAGCTGAGGCGAGCATCTCGCTCGTAATCTCTGGCAAAAAGGCGTATTTCTTCGCCTGCGGGTTCGTTTTCGGATTGGCGTCGTACAGCCCGTTAATGTCAGTGAGCAAAACGAGCGCATCGGCATGCAAGAAGCCTGCCACAAGCGCTGACAACATATCATTGTCGCCGAACGTCAACTCTTCGACGGAAACGGAGTCGTTTTCGTTAATGATCGGCACGGCGCCGTGTTCGAGTAATGTGGTGATCGTGGCAAACAAGTTGCGAAATCGCTCACGGCTGTAAAAATCGCTGCGCGTCAACAACAACTGGGCGGCGGTGAAGCCGAATTGGGCGAACTGTGCGCTGTACGCCTGCATCAATAAGCTTTGTCCGACGGCAGCAGCCGCCTGTTTGCCGGCGATCGTCGTCGGCCGTGTTGGGTAGCCTAACGGCCCGAAGCCGGCCGCAACTGCACCGGATGTGATGAGAATGATGTCATGGCCGAGCTGTTTCATATAAGCGATCGCTTGAACATGATCAAGCAGTTTATCATGGCAAAGGCCGCCTTTTGGATCGGTGAGTGAGCTGCTCCCGATTTTCACAACGACGCGCTGCCGTTTCATCGCATTCCCTCCTTTGGATTTTTTCTGTCGTCTATTCCACTGTCTCTTGACCACAACTGGGAAGAGGACAATAAAAAAACGCTTTTCCTCCTCTTTGAAAAGGACGGAAAAGCGTTCCGCGGTACCACCTTTTTTGGCGCACAAAGCGCCCACCTCTAGCCTGTAACGCAGGCATGCGGCTTATGTTTGCATAAGCGGCCGTCTAGGGCAGGTTCAACCGGCTTCCCGCGAGGAACCTTCCAGCCTATGGGTTCCACTCTCTGGCGCGTTCCCTCGGTTTACTAGTCCCGTGCCGTTCTCATTCGTTGATTGTCAAGGATAGGTTCAACAATTTTATAGTTTGTAAGAAATTATGCCCCTAAACGTTGTTGATGTCAAGGGGAGCAGCCTATTTTTACGTTGCCTTACTCTAGACAAAACAATGAAAACGCATTCAGAATAAAGGTAATTGTCAATTTATTAAAAAAAGTGGTACAATACTAGCAACCTATTAATCTGAACGATGGAGGGACTCTTCATGAAAACACGGCGCAGCGACATGATTAAAAAAGGATTCGACCGCGCTCCGCACCGAAGTTTATTGCGAGCGGCTGGCGTGAAAGAAGAAGATTTTGACAAACCGTTTATTGCGGTGGTCAACTCATATATTGACATTATCCCTGGACACGTCCATTTACAAGAGTTTGGAAAAATCGTCAAGGAAGCGATCCGTGAAGCGGGTGGCGTGCCGTTTGAAATGAATACGATCGGCGTTGATGATGGCATCGCGATGGGGCATATCGGGATGCGCTATTCGCTTCCGAGCCGGGAAATTATCGCCGACTCGATTGAAACGGTTGTTTCCGCGCATTGGTTTGACGGTATGGTGTGCATTCCGAACTGCGACAAAATTACGCCAGGAATGATGATGGCAGCGATGCGGCTCAACATCCCGACGATTTTTGTCAGCGGCGGGCCGATGAAAGCCGGCGTAACGAAAGATGGGCGGAAAATTTCACTCTCGTCCGTATTTGAAGGAGTCGGGGCGTATTTAGGCGGCTCGCTCGATGAGAAAGGACTGATGGAACTCGAACAGTACGGCTGTCCGACGTGCGGGTCGTGTTCGGGCATGTTCACGGCCAATTCAATGAACTGTTTGGCCGAAGCGCTCGGGCTCGCCTTACCAGGCAACGGGACGATTTTAGCGGTTGACCCGGCGCGTAAAGAGCTTGTCCGCGAATCGGCGAAACAGCTTATGTATTTGATCGAACATGATATTAAACCGCGCGACATTGTCACGGAAAAAGCAATCGATAACGCGTTCGCGCTCGATATGGCGCTTGGCGGCTCGACGAATACGGTACTACATACGTTGGCCATCGCCAACGAAGCCGGCATTGACTATTCGCTCGAGCGGATTAACGAAGTGGCGTCACGCGTGCCGCATTTAGCGAAGCTCGCTCCGGCATCGGATGTCCATTATATTGAAGACTTGCACGAAGCGGGCGGCGTCTCGGCGGTGCTCAATGAATTGTCGAAAAAAGAAGGCGCACTCCATTTAGACACGCTCACTGTCACCGGTAAAACGCTTGGCGAAAACATTGCCGGCTGTGAAGTGAAAAACTATGATGTCATCCGGCCAATCGATAACCCGTATTCGGAAACGGGCGGGCTCACCATTTTGTTCGGCAACTTAGCACCGGACGGAGCGGTCATTAAAACCGGCGCGGTTCAAGGCGGCATCACGCGCCATGAAGGGCCAGCCATCGTCTTCGATTCGCAGGAAGAAGCTCTTGAAGGCATCGCCAGCGGCAAAATCAAGCCAGGCCATGTCGTCGTCATCCGTTACGAAGGGCCAAAAGGTGGCCCAGGCATGCCGGAAATGCTCGCGCCAACCTCACAAATTGTCGGCATGGGGCTCGGCACAAAAGTGGCGCTTGTCACTGACGGGCGGTTCTCCGGCGCTTCGCGCGGCTTGTCGATCGGGCACGTCTCTCCGGAGGCAGCAGAAGGCGGACCGATCGCGTTCATCGAAGACGGCGATATAATCGAAATCGACACGGTCAAGCGGACGATCAATGTCAAATTGTCTGACGAAGAGCTTGAACGGCGCAAAGCGAACTGGAAAGGCTTTGAGCCGAAAGTAAAAACCGGGTATCTCGCCCGCTACTCGAAGCACGTCACTTCAGCGAGCACAGGGGGGGTTATGAAGCTTTAAGGTAGCAGCGGCTTCCGATGAATGAGCGCCCTGCCGTAAAAGAGAAAGCCTGCCTGGACGAGTGAAAACAGGCAGGCTTTTTCATCATGATATATCGCCCTCGTTTGGTTGGATGGGAAGAAAAAGAGTAAACGAGGTTCCTTTTCCCCGTTGGATTTTGACTTCGATGGTTCCGCCGTGAGCTTGCACAATTTGCTTCGCAATGTGGTGTATCCACCATTGTGAAGCGAGCGAAAAACCGTTTTTGTCGTCAAATCCTCACGAGGAAGCAAACACTTCTGTTCGATGTCTTGTCTGATGCCCGCTTATTTAGGTAAATATTCCATGAAGAGTGAGAGGAAATATAGCCATGGCTGCGACTTGGTAAAAAACGGGCGTCCCGAAAGAAAAACGGGGCGCTTTTTCTCATTCGACCTACATCACCATCGATCTTGTTTTGCCTCGGAGGGACAGCTATCTGATCCCATTCCACATTCATACAGGAAAAATCATATTGACATTTTATAATATTCATACTATTTTAAAGTTAGGTGTGATATGTAATTTATATAACGTTAATATAACGTTATATATTTTTGTATCTTTGAAAACGCTTTATATTAAGGGGGAGTCAGGAAGGATGATTTTGCATGACATTGAGAGGGCCGAGCGCAGTGAGCTTGAAGGGCTCCAGCTCAGCCGGCTCCGGGCAACGGCGGAACGCGTGTATGAGCGGGTGCCATTTTATCGTGAGCGATTTGACGAAGCAGGAGTGAAACCTGAGGATATCCGGACATTGGATGATGTGCGCAGGCTGCCGTTTACGACAAAAAGCGATTTGCGCGCGCATTATCCGTTCGGTTTGCTAGCAGTTGATCTCACTCAATGCGTCCGTTTGCATGCGTCAAGCGGCACGAGTGGAAAACCGACCGTTGTCGCCTATACAAAGCGTGACATTGATCATTGGGCCGATATTGTAGCGCGGGCGTTGGCGATAGCTGGTGGAAAGCCGGGAGATGTCGTTCACAATGCGTACGGATACGGGTTATTTACCGGCGGGCTCGGGCTTCATTACGGCAGTGAGCGGCTCGGAGCGGTCACTGTTCCTGTTTCTGGCGGCAATACGGAACGGCAAATAATGATTATTGAAGATTTCCGCCCGACCATCATTTGCGGGACACCGTCCTATGTGTTGAACATTGCTGAGCGGATGAAAGAGTTGGGCAAAGATCCGCGGCAAACATCGCTGAAATACGGGATTTTTGGAGCGGAGCCGTGGTCGGAAGAGATGCGGCGCACGCTTGAAGAGACATTTGACATCAAAGCGTGCGACATTTATGGGTTAAGTGAAGTGATTGGCCCTGGGGTGGCTATGGAATGTCATGAAGCGCAAGATGGACTTCATATCGCCGAAGACCATTTCTTTGTCGAGGTCATTAATCCGAACACACTTGAACCGGTAGGGGAAGGGGAAGAAGGAGAGCTTGTCTTTACGAGTTTGACGAAAGAGGCGTTTCCAGTCATCCGCTATCGGACGGGCGATATTGCTTCGGTGACAAGGGAGCGATGTGCTTGCGGGCGAACAACGGTGCGCATGTCACGGGTGAAGGGACGTGTTGACGATATGATTATCATTCGTGGCGTCAATGTGTTCCCATCAGAAATTGAACACCATCTGCTTCGTGTTTCGGAACTGGCTCCGCACTATCAGCTACACCGGTTCCGCCACGGTCATTTGGAAGCGGTGGAGTTGCACGCGGAAGTGACAGATGATTTTTACAGCCAGATCGGCGGCGATTTACAAAGTGAGCAGGCCGTTGCGCTTGCTCGGCGAGTTCAATCGCTGTTGAAAACACACTGTCTCGTTTCGATTGGTGTTCGTCTCCATCCTCCGAAAACCCTCCCTCGTTCAGAAGGGAAAGCGGTGCGTGTCATCGACCGACGTAAGTTCGAAGCGAAACAATCCGTTTGAATTGAAAGAAAAGTAGAAAAAAAGATTGCAAAATTATATAACATTAAAATATAATAACGTTAGATAAACGTTATATGATTTTTAATTATATTTAATAGGGGGATGAATGATGGGGACGATCATGACGTTCACTCGTCTGTCTGAGGACGAGAAACATGAACTGTTCATGCGCCGCATCGAAGCGGGGGAGAAAATCGAAGCGGACGATTGGATGCCGGATGAATATCGGATGACGCTCATTAAACTCGTTGCGATGCATGCGGTTAGCGAAATTATGGGAGCGCTTCCGGAAAAGGAATGGGTGCCGAAAGCGCCGACATTGCGGCGAAAGCTAGGCATTATGGCTAAAGTGCAGGACGAAATGGGGCACGGCCAGCTGCTGATTCGGGTGGCGGAAGATTTGATGGCGCCGCTTGGCAAAACGCGGGAAGACATTATCCAAGATTTATTGAACGAGCGGCTGAAGTTCCATAACGTCTTCCATATGCCAGCGCCGACATGGGCGGATGCCGGGTTGATTGGCTGGCTTGTTGATGGAGCGGCGATTATGACGCAGACGAACATGCTTGATGCATCATATGGGCCGTACGCACGGGCGTTGAAGCGCATTTGTGCTGAGGAAGTGTTTCATGCCCAACACGGAGAATCGATCATTTTGGCGCTAGCTGAAGGAACGAAGGAGCAAAAAGACATGCTTCAAGAAGCGCTCAACCGTTGGTGGGAGGCACTTCTCATGTTTTTCGGTCCACCGACGGCAGAAACGACGGGAACATCCAAGCAGGATATTACGATCAAATACCGCATCCGTACAAAAACGAATGAACAATTGCGCCAAGACTACTTTACGAAATACGTGCCGCGCATTTGGGCGCTCGGATTGAAGCTTCCTGACGAGACGATGCATTTTGACAAAACGCAAGGGAAGTGGATTTACCGGCAACCGGATTGGGAGAAATTTAAAGAAATTATCCGCAACAACGGACCGAAATCGCAAGAACGGCTCGAGCTGCGAAGGATTGCGCATAAACAGAACGCGTGGGTGCGTGAAGCGCTCAGCGCTGTACGGACAGTTGGGTGAAAGGGGGATGACCGTGATGGGGAAAGAACAAGGCTTTTACCAAGTGTTCGAAGTGTTCAGCCGCAGAACACCAGAGGCCCCGCTTCAGCACCAGTTCAGTCTGCTCGCCCCGAACGAGGAGCTCGCCCTCGTGATGGCGCAAGAAAACTTTATGCGCCGCGAGCCAGTTGCCGACCTTTGGGTGGTGAAGCGGGATTATATCCGGCGGATCAATGAAGAGGAAAAAGTTGCGCTTAAGCGGCTTGACAACAAAGATTATCGGTTAACGAGGGGATATGGGGATTTGAAAAAGCGGTGGCGCAAATACGAGCAAAACGTGTTCGATGAGAAAGAAATTTTATCATGGAAAGGCGAGATTCGGCGATGAGCGAAAAATCGATGTATTTTCATCCCGATGGTCAGGAAGCGCTTGTTGAATTGTTGTTCCAGCTTGCAGATGATGATTTTTTACTTGCGTATCGCGGTTCAGAATGGCTTGGATTGGCACCGCATATTGAGGAAGATATTGCGTTTTCTTCGATCAATCAAGATACGATGGGCCATGCCGCCATGTATTATCAGCTGCTCGAGGAGTTTGGCCTTGGGACGGCTGATGAACTAGCACATGCCCGGCCGGCCACGGAGCGGCGTAACGCCGTGCTCCTTGAACTGCCGAACGGTCCGGGACATTATTTGCGCGAACCCCGCTATGACTGGGCGTTCACTGTCGTCCGCCAATATTTTTACACGCAAGCGAAGCACATCCGTCTCGAGTCACTGAGAAAAAGTGCGTACAAGCCGCTCGCGGAAGTGGCGGCGAAAGTCCAAGTCGAGCTTCACTATCATTTGCTTCATTGGCATACGTGGTTCGTCCAGTTGACAAATGCCCCTGGTGAAGCGCGGACGCGAATGATAAAAGCCATTCAAGACGTAGCCGCCGATTTTGCCGGTGTGTTGACGCTTGGGGCAAGAGGGGCGGAGATGGAGCGATGGGGACTGATCGAAGGGGAAGACGTATTAACGGAAAAAACGATCGCAGCGCTGGCGCCAGCGTTTGCCGAAGTAGGTCTGGAGTGGCCGATGCCGTTTGGTATGAAGCACGGTAACGGCCGCAACGGTGAGCATACGCCGGATTTGGATGACGCGTTGGCGACGCTGTCAGAAGTTTATCGCTCCGTTCCGCAAGCTATATGGTAAGCAGTTGCACTCTGTTTCGCAAAAGACGGTGCCGCCGCTTTCCTGCCCCCCTCGGGTTGGCAGCAAGCACAGCCGGCTGCATGAAAGGCGAAACGGCGCACAATGCCGCCCTTGGCAAGGGGCGGGAAGCATATAGGCAACCGAAACGTGAGAGGGAGAACCATGACAAACGAAGAGGTTTGGAGAGCGTTAGAAACGGTGAAAGATCCGGAAATCGATTCTGTCAGCATTGTTGACCTCGGCATGGTGGAACAAGTTGAGATTCGTGATGACATGGTCTCGATTCATTTGCTGCCGACGTTTCTTGGATGCCCGGCGCTTGACATCATTCGCTCACGGGTGGAGGAAGCGGTGAAGCAGGCGGGGGCACAAGCGGTGACGGTCGAATTTCTGCGCCATCCGCCCTGGACGTCCGACCGAATTAGCGAAGTGGGACGGGAGCGGTTAAAGCAGTTTGGCATTGCTCCGCCGCCGCGGCAAATGGAGCCGGGAGCTTGGCAAGTGGAATGCCCGTATTGTGGGGCGGAACGGACTGTCATGGAAAATCTATTTGGTCCGACAGCTTGCCGCAGCATTTTCTACTGTAGGCAATGCAAAAATCCGTTTGAAGCCATGAAGCCTGTACTGCCTTTAGCAATGGAATAGAAAGGGGATGGTGACGTTGTTTAAAATGATCGCCTTGTACAAACAGCCGAAAGATAAAGAGCAGTTTGATGCTCATTATTACAACACGCATGTGCCGCTGACGGAAAAAATCCCTGGCCTTCGAAAAATCAAGGTCACGAAAATTACAGGGACGCCGATGGGGACGGAAAGTGACTATTATTTGTTATGCGAAATGTATTACGACAACCAAGAGGCGTTCCAAGAGGCGATGAAAACAAAAGAAGCGAAAGCATCAGCAAAAGATGTCATGTCATTTGCCGGGGATCTTGTCACCTTTATGGTTGGTGAGGAAGTGGAACATGAGTGAGTTCGTTTCGATCGCTGTGCGCCAAGAGGGGCCGGTTGGCGTCATTGAACTCGCCCGTCCGAATGTATTGAATGCGCTCAGTCGCCAAATGGTGTCAGAAATTGTTGCGGCGGTCGAATCGTTCGATCGGGATGAAGAAGTGCGCGTCATCGTGCTCACCGGGCGTGGGCGGGCGTTCGCTGCTGGGGCGGATATTCAAGAGATGGCCAACGATGATCCGGTTCGGCTCGAGTGGTTGAACCAATTTGCGGATTGGGATCGCCTTTCGCTTGTAAAAACGCCGATGATCGCTGCCGTCAACGGCTTAGCGCTCGGCGGCGGATTCGAGCTGGCGTTGTCCTGTGATTTGATCATCGCCTCCGCCGCGGCGGAATTCGGTTTTCCAGAGGTTAACCTTGGCGTTATGCCAGGGGCGGGAGGTACGCAGCGGTTGACGAAGCTCATCGGACCGAAACAGGCGCTCGCGTGGTTATGGACGGGGGAGCGCTTATCGGCGAAAGAGGCGCATGCATTGGGTGTCGTCACCCGCGTTGTGAGTCCGGAACTGTTAATGGAAGAGACGATGCGGCTTGCCCGGCGCCTTGCCGAACAGCCGCCGCTAGCCCTTCGCCTTATCAAAGAAGCAGTGCAAAAAGCAGTAGACTATCCGCTCTATGAAGGCATGCAGTTTGAGCGGAAAAACTTCTACCTTTTGTTTGCTTCAGAAGACCAAAAAGAAGGAATGGCGGCGTTTCTTGAAAAACGAAAACCGCAATTCCGTGGGAAATAAGGGGGGGCGCCTCATGTACGAGACAATTCGATATGAAGTGGATGGCCAAGTTGCTTGGCTGACGCTCAACCGCCCGGAGCAGCTCAACTCTTTTACGGAACAAATGAACAAGGAAATGACAAAGGCGCTAAAACAGGCCGGAGCAGATCGTGATGTCCGTTGTGTGGTCATCACAGGCGCAGGACGGGCGTTTTGTGCTGGGGAAGATTTGAGCGGCGTAACGGAAGAGATGGATCATGGGGAAGTGCTGCGCACTCGATACGCACCGATGATGAAAGCGCTCCACAGCCTAGAAAAACCGGTTGTCGCCGCGGTGAATGGGGTAGCGGCCGGTGCGGGCATGAGCTTAGCGCTCGCGTGTGATTTCCGTCTTCTCTCGGAAAAAGCGAGTTTCGCCCCGGCATTTATCCATGTGGGACTTGTGCCGGATGCTGGTCACCTGTATTATTTGCCGCGCCTCATTGGGACGGCAAAGGCGCTTGAACTTGCTGTGCTTGGGGAAAAAGTAGCGGCTACGGAAGCCGTCGCGCTCGGACTAGCGACAACCGTCATTCCGCAAGATCGTTGGGAAGAGGAAGTGAGGCAGTTTGCCGAGCGATTGGCTGCTATGCCGACGAAGGCGATTGGACTTGTGAAACGGTTGCTTCACGAAAGTCAAGAAGCGACGTTTGACCGTTACCTCGAACGAGAAGCAGAATGCCAACGCATTGCTGGATTGACGGCAGACCACCGCGAAGGCGTCAAGGCGTTTTTTGAGAAACGGAAACCAATATTCCAGGGAAACTAAGCAAGGGGGAAGAAATGATGGCAACTGTCAAACAAAAGAAAATGGAGCGAATGCCGACGAAACGCGATGTTTATCAGCTGATTATTAACGGCGAGCGGGTGGAAAGTGCTTCAGGAGAAACGTTTGTCGTCACCAATCCGGCGACGGGCGAACCGGTTGCCCGCGTCGCTAAAGGAACGCGTGAGGATGCTGAGCGGGCGGTACAGGCAGCGCGGCAAGCGTTTGACCGCGGGAAATGGCGCCATTTCCCGGTACAAAAACGGGCGCGCATTTTATATCAAATCGCTGCGCTCATGCGTGAACGATTCAATGAATTAGTAGAGTTGGAGATTTTAAATACGGGAAAAGCGTTGTCGGCTGCCCAAGGTCAAGTGATGCAAGCGATTGAAGACTTCGAGTTTTTCGCAGGGGCGATCATCGGCCATCGCGGAGCGGTCAATCCGATGCCTGGGGCGTTTCACAACTATACGGAAAAAGAGCCGGTTGGCGTATGCGCGCAAATTATTCCATGGAACTATCCGCTTATGATGGCAGCATGGAAAATTGCTCCAGCGCTTGCTGCCGGATGTTCTGTCGTCGTCAAACCAGCTTCGTTGACGCCACTCACTTGCCTTGTGCTGGCGGAAATTTGTTATGAAGCTGGGGTGCCGGAAGGTGTCGTCAATGTGGTGACTGGCGCTGGGGCGGAAGTTGGAGACTATTTAGTTGAACATCCGCTTGTCGACAAAGTAGCGTTTACCGGATCGACGCCGGTTGGGAAGGAAATTATGGAGAAGGCGTCGAAAACCCTAAAACGGGTGACACTCGAGTTGGGCGGTAAGTCGCCAAGCCTAGTGTTTGCGGACGCTGATTTGGAGGCTGCTGTCGCTGGTTCGTTGTTCGGAATTTTCTATAACAGCGGTCAGTCTTGTGAGGCGCGGTCCCGCTTGTATGTGCACGAAGACATCTATGATGAATTTATGGAAGCGTTTGTCGCTAAAACGAAGCAGTTGAAACTCGGCAATCCGTTTGATGCCAGCACGCATGTGGGGGCGATTATCAGCCGTGGACAGCTTGAGGTGATTGACGAATATGTACAATCGGCGGTTGCCGACGGGGCGACGATCGCTGCCGGTGGGAAAGAAGCGGTGGTCGCCGGCTTTGAAAATGGTTATTGGTATGAGCCGACGATTTTGACGAACGTAAATCACCAAATGAAAGCGGTTCGCGAAGAAATTTTTGGGCCAGTTGTTGTTGTGATGAAGTTTCGCGATGAGGCCGAGGCGGTTGAACTGGCGAATGACAGCGATTATGGGCTCGCTGCCGCTATCTGGACAAAGGATCATGGGCGTGCTGTTCGCGTCGCCAAACAGCTGCGCTCCGGCATTGTGATGGTGAACAGTCCGTTCTCCGCTTTCCCGGGTACGCCATTTGGCGGTTACAAACAGTCCGGATTTGGGCGTGAGCTGTCTGTCGAAGCGCTTGATTTGTATACTGAGACGAAGAGCGTGCTGTCGTATTACGGGCCGCGTCCGCTCAACCCGTTTGGCGTCTAAGACGACTGCCAACACTGTCATTTGGATGACGTCTTAGTTTATAGAGTGTGCGACAACCGGCGATGGGGTGTGTTTGGCCGTTGGCCGTGCCCCATCGTTGTTGTTGGAAACGGTTCCGCCGTTTGGCGACGAGCATCCGACGACTTGCAGTGTTCACCGCT
This sequence comes from Geobacillus thermodenitrificans subsp. thermodenitrificans DSM 465, assembly GCF_000496575.1. GTDB lineage: Bacteria > Bacillota > Bacilli > Bacillales > Anoxybacillaceae > Geobacillus > Geobacillus thermodenitrificans. Next base: position 25,877 of record NZ_AYKT01000022.1, read on the forward strand.
ATACACGTGAAATAGGAGAGGGGGAAGACGATGATCGAACGTCTTGTTGTTGTCGGCAGCGGCGTGATGGGGAGAGGAATTGCTTACGTTGGCGCTGTCGGAGGGTTTCAGACGACGTTGGTTGATGTGAAGCAAGAACAACTAGACAGTGCTCGGAACGAAATCACTTCCATTTTTGAACAAGCGGTCGCTCGAGGAAAATTGACGCCTGGCGCGCGCCAAGAAGCGGAGACGCGTCTTTCGTATTCGCTTGATCTAGTTGCTGCGGTACAGGGAGCTGATTTGGTTATTGAGGCAGTACCGGAAAAGCTAGAGTTGAAAAAACAAGTATTTGAGACAATCGATGCTCATGCGCCGGCATCTTGTTATTTGGCCACCAATACGTCCACGATGAGCCCGACGGAGATCGGCTCGTTTACGAAGCGGCCGGATCGAGTGATCGCCATGCACTTTTTCAACCCGGTGCATAAAATGAAGCTCGTTGAAATTATCCGCGGCTTGGAGACGAGTGATGAGACGGCGCAAGTCGTGAAAGAAGTCGCTGAGCGAATGGGGAAAGAGACCGTTGTTGTCAATGAGTTTCCGGGGTTTGTGACAAGCCGAATCAGCGCGCTTGTCGGTAATGAAGCGTTCTATATGCTTCAAGAAGGAGTGGGTACGCCGGAAGAAATCGATAAAGCCATTAAACTTGGCCTGAATTTTCCGATGGGCCCGTTTGAGCTGGCTGATTTAGTCGGGCTTGATACACGGTTGAACAACTTAAAATATTTGCATGAAAAATTAGGTGAAAAGTATCGCCCAGCGCCGCTGCTTGAACAATACGTGAAGGCCGGCCGTCTTGGCCGCAAAACTGGCCGTGGTGTCTATGATTATACGAATCGAGAAAACGACTGACAAGCCGATCGCTCGGCTACGGTTGGCAAGGGGGAGAAAAGATGGGAAGAGAGGTTGTCATTGTTGATGCTGTGCGCACACCGATCGGCCGCTACAAAGGGGCATTAAAAGAGGTGCGGCCGGACGATTTGGCCGCCGTCGTTATTCGCGCGCTGATCGAGCGGAATCCGAACTTGCCGGTGGAACAAATTGATGACGTCGTCTTCGGTAATGCGAATCAAGCCGGTGAAGACAACCGGAACGTTGCCCGCATGGCCGCACTTTTAGCCGGATTGCCGAAGGAAGTAGCGGGGGTAACGATCAATCGGTTGTGCGGTTCCGGGCTCGATGCTGTTAATTATGCAGCGCGGGCCATTTTCGCCGATGAGGCGGATATTATGATCGCCGGCGGCGTGGAAAGCATGACGCGCGCTCCGTTTGTGATGGCGAAGCCGTCAAGTGATTTTCCACGCGGCAATATCGAAATGTATGATACAACGATCGGCTGGCGCTTTATCAATCCGAAAATGCAGGAAATGTACGGCACCGACAGCATGCCACAAACGGCGGAAAACGTAGCGAAGCGGTTTGGCATTACGCGCGAGGCGCAGGACGAGTTTGCCTATGAGAGCCAAATGAAAGCGAAACGGGCGATGGAAACGAACCGGTTTGCGGATGAATTGGTGCCAGTTGTGTACTATGATCGGAAAGGCAACCAGATTGTTGTCGACAAGGATGAGCATCCGCGTCCGGATACGACGCTTGAGAAGCTGGCAAAACTGCCGCCGCTGTTTGAAAACGGCACGGTGACAGCCGGCAATGCTTCTGGAGTGAACGACGGGGCGGCGGCGCTGTTGTTGATGAGTGCCGATAAAGCGAAAGCGCTCGGCTTGAAGCCGTTAGCCAAATATGTGACGTCAGCCGTCGCCGGCGTTGAACCAGCCGTAATGGGAATCGGTCCGATTTTTGCGACGCGCAAAGCGCTGCGCCGCGCCGGCCTGTCCGTTGATGACATCGGGCTTGTCGAGCTGAACGAAGCGTTCGCTTCGCAAGCGCTCGAGTGCATTCGTCAGCTTGAGCTTGACCGAGAGAAAGTCAACGTCAACGGCGGAGCGATTGCCCTTGGCCATCCGCTTGGGGCGAGTGGTGCCCGCATATTGACGACGTTGATTTATGAAATGCAAAAACGAGGCGTCACCTATGGCTTGGCGACGATGTGCATCGGCGTCGGCCAAGGGATCGCAACGATTGTCAAAAATGCGGACGAACAGTGAGAGCGTTGGGCTAGGGGTTGAGAGATACCTAGTCATGATGAAGGGATGCTTGAGTGTGCCGCTGTTTCCTCAATGCCGGCCATTCGATCATTCCGTCCAATGCCGCCTGTTCGCAACCGTCGGGAGCCGCCTGCCTTCAGCGGTGCGGCTCTTTTTATTCCGCTTTTTTCTCGCCCGACTTGCCACCGTTATAAAAGTTTGTTACGATTATATTTCAAAAACAAGGTAAAGGGAGTCCGTCCAGATGAATACACGCTCGATGATTTTCACGATTTACGGCGACTACATCCGCCATTACGGCGGTGAAATTTGGATCGGGAGCTTAATCCGCCTCCTTCGCGAGTTTGGCCATAATGACCAAGCGGTGCGGGCAGCGGTGTCACGCATGAGCAAACAAGGTTGGATTCGGGCTGAAAAACGCGGCAATAAAAGCTATTACTCACTCACTGAGCGCGGTGTGAAGCGGATGGAAGAGGCGGCGCGCCGCATTTATAAAACGCGGCCCGAGCATTGGGACGGCAAATGGCGCATTCTCATTTATACGATTCCTGAAGACAAGCGGCATTTGCGCGACGAATTGCGAAAGGAGCTTGTTTGGAGCGGGTTTGGCACGATTTCGAACAGCTGTTGGATCTCGCCGAATAATTTGGAGCAGCAAGTGTATGACTTAATTGACAAGTATCATATTCACCCGTACGTTGACTTTTTCCTTGCTGAGTATGATGGGCCGCACATGAACAAACAGCTCGTCGAAAAGTGTTGGAACTTAGAAGAAATCAATCAAAAATATGAGCAGTTTATCGTCACTTATAGTCAAAAATACGTGATTGATAAACATAAAATCGAACGTGGCGAAATGTCAGATGCGGAATGTTTCGTTGAACGGACGAAGCTCGTTCATGAATATCGGAAGTTTTTATTTATCGATCCGGGGTTACCTGAGGAATTGCTGCCAGACGAGTGGATGGGAAGCCATGCCGCTGCCTTGTTCAATGACTACTACCAACAGCTTGCCGCGCCAGCCAGCCGCTTTTTTGAGGCGGTATTTCGAGAAGGAGCGGAGCTTGGCAAAAAGGGAGAACAGGAGAAAGAAAAGGTGTCGTTTGAGTGAATTCGTGGTGCATGGCGCAAGCCAAGCTATGCATCTCGTTTTGTGTAATGATGAACATTTTGCCAATGACCACGATGCCCGAGACAGAAAACGGAATAGAGCGGTGGGAAAGAGGGATTAGTACGCGGCTTTACCTGCGAGATGATTCCCAACTTTCCCTACACGCGCCGCAACGATTTTGAAACCGCTTTAAACTTGTTTGCTTGTTTCTTTGTCAGTTGACTCAGCAGCTGTCAGTTGTTTTCGGTACTCTTTCCCTTTTTGGACGTATGTATCGATCGACAGCTGAATAAGCGCCAAGTCTTTGTCCGTTAATTCACGCACAACTTGGCCTGGAGAGCCGACCACAAGCGAACGTGGCGGAATTTTTTTGCCGGACGGGATGAGGGTGTTGGCGCCAATAATGCATTCCTCTCCGATTTCAGCTCCATCCAAAATAGTTGATCCCATGCCAATGATTGAGCGGCGCCGGATTGTGCAGCCATGGAGTACGACATTATGCCCCACGGTCACTTCATCTTCGATAACAAGCGGAGAGCCTTCGTACAAATGACATGTCGTGTTGTCTTGAATGCTCGTTCGCGCACCGATTGTAATCGGCCCTTCATCGCCGCGCAACACGGCATTAAACCAAATCGTCGATTCTTCTCCGACGGTGACATCGCCAATGACTCGAGCTCCAGGTGCAATAAAGACGCTTTCGTGAACGTTCGGTTTTTTTCCGTTATACGGATAAAGCATTCCCATCCCCCCAAAAATATGGTATCGTTATGATTAGTATAACATATTTTTTACGAGGTGGGAATGTTATGAATGATGTTTGTCGACTGCTCGGTCTTCGTTATCCGATCATCCAAGGGGGGATGGGCAACATCAGCAATGCTGAGCTGGCAAGCGCCGTGTCCGAGGCGGGGGGACTAGGAACGATTGGGGTCGGAACGATGCCACCCGATGAGGTGGAGACGCTGATTGTCGAAACGAAACATCGGACAAGCCGACCGTTTGCGGTGAACATTCCGTTGCAAGTGACACCGCACGCTGCCGAAATGGCCGAGCTTGTCATCAAACATCAAGTGCCTGTTGTTTCCCTTTCTGCCGGTAACCCTGCGCCATGGATTCCACAGTTTGCCGCACACGGCATCAAAGTTATGGTTGTTACTGCATCGGTCAACCAAGCGAAAAAGGCGGAGGCAGCTGGAGCGGATATCGTCGTTGCCGAAGGGTATGAAGCGGCAGGGATCAACTCACCGCTCGAGTTGACAACGATGACGCTTATTCCACAAATTGTCAGCGCTGTTCGCATTCCTGTCATCGCCGCCGGCGGCATTGGTGATGGGCGTGGTTTGCTCGCTGCGATGGCTCTCGGCGCCCAAGGGGTGCAGCTAGGCACAAGGCTTGTAGCAACGAAAGAAGCTCCGTTTCATGAAGCGTATAAACAGGAACTTATCAAAGCGAAAGACAACGAAACGGTCATCGTCGGTCGTTCGGTCGGGCGCGTCCGCCGCATTATGCGCACGCCGTATGCTGAGAAGCTGCTTGAATATGAGCGGCAAGGCATGCTGCCTGAGCAATTCCAAGAATATACGTCTGAAGAACGCCATCGCCGTGGCGCGCTCTCTGGGGATTTTCAGGAAGGGTTTATCAATGCTGGACAAATCGCCGGCCTCATCGATGATGTGCCAACCGTCGCTGAGTTGTTTGAACAAATGATGACCGAAGCAAAAGCACAATGGCGCTCATTATCCGCTATATTTTCCTGATATTAAAAAGACGCCTGTCAAACGGCGTCTTTTTTTGACGAAAGAAAATGGTTGGGAAGGGGGTTGACACTTATAACCACCATAGTTACTATTGAAATAGTATAACGATTTTTTAACGTTTGCATATTTTTTGTTATATTAACTTGAAAACGCTTTCAAGCGGTAAAGCAAAGGGGAGAGGAAGCGATGAATGTCATGTTGTCATCAGAAAGGGCACAGAGCTTCGACTTATTTGAACAAATGCGTGAGCATGAACAAATTGTGTTTTGCCATGATGAAGCGACCGGGCTGAACGCGATCATCGCCATTCATAGCACGGCGCTTGGACCGGCGCTTGGCGGCTGTCGGATGCATCCGTATGCGACAACGGAAGAGGCGTTAGCGGATGTGCTTCGACTATCCAAAGGGATGACGTATAAATGCTTGGCTGCCGATGTCGACTTTGGCGGCGGCAAAGCGGTGATCATCGGTGATCCGCGCAAAGACAAATCACCGGAATTGTTTCGGGCTTTCGGTCAGTTCGTTGAGTCGCTAGGTGGGCGCTTTTACACCGGCACTGATATGGGGACGACACCGGATGATTTCGTGCATGCGCTGAAGGAGACAAACTGCATTGTTGGCGTCCCCGAAGCGTATGGAGGAAGCGGCGACTCATCGGTGCCGACTGCCGCCGGTGTCATTTACGGTATCCAGGCGACGAACTATGTTGCGTTTGGCAACAAAAATTTGCATGGAAAAACATACGCGGTGCAAGGGCTTGGGAAAGTGGGAAAAAAAGTGGCGTTTCGCTTACTTGAAGAAGGGGCTGATCTGTATGTATGCGATTTGAACGAAGCGGCGGTTGAAGAGGTGGTGGCGTATGGGAAACAAATCGGAGCGTTAGTAAAACCTGTCAATGGGACGGAGATTTATCGCGTCAATGCTGATGTGTTTGTCCCGTGTGCATTTGGCGGTGTCATAAACGATGAAACAGCCGCCAGCCTGCGGGTAAAAGCGGTCGTCGGGTCAGCGAACAACCAGCTGGTCGACAAACGCCATGCCCGTATGTTGAAAGAAAGAGGCATTGTATATGCTCCCGATTACATTGTCAACGCCGGCGGGCTGATTCAGGTGGCCGATGAACTGTACGGAGCGAACAAAGAGCGAGTGTTGGCGAAAACGAAAGCGATTTATGATACACTGATCGCCATTTATACACGAGCTGAATCGGAAGGGATAACGACGATGGACGCCGCCGATCAATTTTGTGAAGAGCGGCTCGAAAAGCGTAAACAACGCAATCATTTCTTTGCGCATCAAAAACGGCCGAAGTGGGATATCCGTCGTTAGGAGAGGAGAAAACGGATCGGAAAGAGTCGCTTTCATACCTAAAAATGAACGAATTTTCATGCAGCTATACCGGGGGCATGCCCACTTTTTATAGAGATCTTTTGCAGAAAATTCAGTAATAAAAAGCTACCAATCTAGCCAATGGCTATTCAAGGAGAAGGGGGAATATGGATGAAACAGACGATCAAACGTTTCGGTGTACCGATCCTTTTCAGCATATTGGTACTCTCGGGGTGTAAAGGAGAAGAACAGAGTGCAACAAGTGGCATGAAAGAGAACGGAAAGGGGGAGAAAACAGTTACTATTGGTGTCACGCAAATTATTCAACATCCATCATTGGATGCTGCCTTCGACGGATTTAAGGAGGCGTTAGAAGACGGGGGATTTAAAGAGGGAGAAAATGTTCAGTACAATATCCAAAATGCCCAAGGAGACATGAACAATAGTCAAACGATCGCCAATAATTTTGTATCGGATGGGGTTGACTTGATTTTCGCCAATTCGACTCCGAGTGCCCAAAGTGCGCTCAATGCAACAAAGGACATTCCGATCGTGTTTACATCTGTTACAGATCCGGTCGGTGCCAGTCTAGTCCCATCAATGGATCAAGCGGGGGACAACATTACCGGAACAACCGATAGTCATCCCGATGCGATTCGAAAAACAATTCAATTTATTGATGAGCAAACGGAAGCTAAAACAGTGGGACTCATTTATAACGCAGGCGAACAAAACTCTTTGGCCCAAATTGAAAAAGTGAAAGAGGCTGCAAAACAAACGGATTTGAAGCTGGTAGAAGCGTCTGTTTCGACAACAGCAGAGGTGAAGCAGGCAGCCGAGTCGTTAGTAGGCAAAGCAGATGTGTTTTATATCGTAACAGATAATACGGTTGTATCTGCCATTGAGTCAGTTGTAAGCGTTGCCAATGAGAAAAAAATCCCTGTTTTTACCGGGGAGCTTGATTCATTAAAACGAGGCTGCTTTGCGGCGTACGGGTTTGACTACTATGATATCGGCTATCAAGCTGGTGAAATGGCGGTAGCGATTTTAAAAGGGGAAGCAAAACCAGCGGAAATCAAACCGGAATATCCAAAAAAATTAAAACTTGTAATCAATAAGCAAGCGGCGGAAAAACAAGGGATCAAACTGAAGCCCGAATGGGATCAAATGGCCGAATACATCGAATAAACCAATTCGAAAGGATGACCGCTCTTGTTGACAGCAATTACTGGTGCGATCGAATCAGGAATTATTTATGCCATTATGGCGTTAGGGGTGTATTTGTCGTTCCGTATTTTGGATTTTCCCGATTTAACAGTGGATGGTAGCTTTGTGACAGGTGCGGCGGTGGCGGCAACGCTGATTGTCAGCGGTGTTCATCCGTTGGTGGCAACATGTCTGGCCCTTTTCGTAGGATTCATTGCCGGATGCATGACCGGGCTTCTTCATACGATGGGGAAAATCAACTCACTTTTATCGGGAATTTTAATGATGATCGCGCTGTATTCGATCAATCTTCGCATCATGGGACGTTCGAATGTACCGCTTCTCAATCAAGAAACGATCTTTACGAACGTTCAAGAATGGGGGACGAAAATCGGCCTTGAACCGGCTGTGGCGAAAACATGGGGAATTCTTCTGTCGATGACATTGCTTGTGCTGCTGTTTAAATGGTTCACCGATTGGTTTTTGCAGACAGAAATTGGGCTCGCCATTCGGGCCACTGGCGATAACCCACGCATGATTCGCAGCTTTTCGGCAAATACGAATTTGCTTATTGTGTTGGGATTAGGCCTTTCCAATGCCATGGTGGCGTTCTCAGGTGCGCTCATTGCCCAATACGGCGCTTTTGCCGATGTCGGCATGGGGATCGGCATGATTATTATTGGCCTTGCTTCCGTCATTATCGGTGAAGCGATATTTGGAACAAAAACGATCGCGCGCGCCACATTCGCTGTGATCGGCGGGGCGATCATTTACCGGATTGTAGTGAGCCTTGCATTGCGTGCGCAATTTTTAGAAACGGGAGATGTGAAGCTCATTACGGCATGCATCGTTATTTTGGCCCTTGTTGTTCCGCAAATGGTGCGGCACCAACGGGAGAAAAAGTACAAAGAGGAAAAAAGGCGAGAGCGGGCACAAGCCTTTGTGGCTGCTGCTGCCGAAAGGGGTGAAGGGGATGTTGCAGTTAAAAGGAATTTATAAGATATTTCATGAAGGAACTCCGGATGAAAAAATAGCGCTTCAAAATATTAACTTAACGCTGCAAAAGGGCGATTTTGTCACCATTATCGGCAGCAACGGAGCGGGCAAGTCGACGTTGATGAATTTGATTTCCGGAGTGCTGTTTCCTGATGAAGGAACGATTTCTATTAACGGTCAAGATGTCACCATGATGCCAGAATATGTTCGTTCCCGCTATATCGGAAGGGTGTTTCAAGATCCGATGGCGGGAACAGCGCCGAACATGACGATTGAGGAGAATTTGGCGATGGCGTATGCGCGTCGTCAAAAGCGCACACTTCGCCGCGGAGTGACGAAAAAGCGGCGCGATGACTTTCGAGAAGCGCTCTCTACGCTCCACCTTGGTTTAGAAAACCGTCTTCAAACGAAAGTCGGCTTGCTTTCAGGCGGCGAGCGACAGGCGTTGTCGTTGCTGATGGCGACATTTACTGAACCGGACATTTTGTTGCTTGATGAACATACAGCAGCACTTGACCCAGCAAGGGCGGAGCTGGTGACTCACTTAACTAAAGAGATTGTTGCGCGCTATCAATTAACCACATTGATGGTTACTCATCATATGCAACAAGCCATCGATTTAGGAAACCGTCTCATCATGATGGATAAAGGACAGATCATTTTAGAGGTAGATGAACATGAAAAGAAAAGCTTAACAGTAGAAAAACTATTGGCGGAATTCCGACGCATCCGTGGGGAACAACTAGCGAGTGATCGGGCGGTATTGAGCTAATCGAGCGGTCAGATGCTTATACAATGAGCCAATCATGGAGAGGAGGAATGTTATGGAACGGGACTTTCCGATTTGGCAAGTATTGAATGAAGAAGGAACAGTAGTGCAGCCCGAGTATCGCGAACGAATAACAAAAGAATTGACGATGGTGATGTATCGCCATCTGATTCGTACGAGAACGTTTGATAGAAAATGTGTCAGTCTTCAACGGCAAGGGCGCATCGGCACTTATGTGCCGTACGAAGGGCAAGAGGCATGTCAAGTTGGAAGTGCGCTAGCGCTCAACGATGAGGATTGGATGTTTCCGACTTACCGCGATCACGGGGCGATGATGACGTTTGGCCGGTCTTTAGTGAACACACTTTTGTATTGGAAGGGGCGGACAGAAGGGTGTGTTCCGCCTAAAGGGAAAAAAATCGTTCCGCCGAGCGTTCCGATTGCCACGCAGCTTCCCCATGCGGCGGGAGCAGCGTGTGCTGAGAAATGGAAGGGAACGAAAAATGCCGTCATTGTGTACTTCGGGGATGGAGCGACATCGGAAGGAGATTTTCATGAGGGATTGAATTTTGCGAGCGTTTTCAATGCTCCTGTCGTCTTTTTCAATCAAAACAACCAATATGCGATTTCCGTTCCGATCACCCGCCAGATGAGGTCAAAGACGATTGCACAAAAAGCGTTGGCGTACGACATCCCTGGTGTCCGCATCGATGGAAATGACGTGTTTGCCGTGTATTTTCAAACAGCTGAGGCGCTCGAACGAGCGAGACACGGAGGAGGACCGACGTTAATCGAAGCGGTAACATGGCGCTATGGCGCTCATACGACGTCCGACGATCCGTCAAGATACCGTGACCAAGAAGAGAGCAAGAAACGGCGTGAAACCACTGACCCCATCAAGCGGGTGGAGCGATTGATGCAAAGGGAAGGCTGGTGGAATGAACAATGGGCAAATCAAGTACAGGAAGAAGTCAACGCGGAGATCGAGCAGGCGGTGGCTGAGATGGAGCGCTATCCAAAAGCCAACGCGTCCGACATGTTTGATTACGTATTCGCTGAACCGACGTGGACGATTGCTGAGCAGAAAGAGGCTTATCTTCATTGGAAACGGGTGATGGAAGGATGAGTGTAAAAGTAAGCACAAAATCGCTCACACTCGTGCAGGCGGTCAATGATGCGCTTCGCATCATGTTAAAAGAGCGCGACGATGTCGTTTTGCTCGGGGAAGACGTAGGAAGAAACGGCGGTGTGTTTCGTGCCACCGACGGACTGCTTCAGGAGTTTGGTGAGGAGAGGGTGATTGACACTCCGTTAAGCGAGGCGGGGTTTACAGGTGCAGCGATTGGAATGGCGCTAAATGGCTTTCGTCCTGTTGTCGAAATTCAATTTTTAGGTTTTATTTATCCAGCCTATGAACAAATCATGACCCACGCGGCGCGTATGCGCTCGCGGACGAGGGGGCATTTTACGGTTCCATTGGTGATTCGTGCTCCATATGGCGCAGGCGTGCGAGCTCCGGAAATTCATTCAGACAGCACGGAAGCGCTGTTTACCCATATGCCAGGGGTGAAAGTCGTTTGCCCGTCGTCGCCGTATGACGCCAAAGGGCTGTTGATCGCTGCGATTGAAGATCCAGACCCTGTGCTGTTTTTAGAGCCGATGCGCAACTATCGGGCGTTCCGCGAAGACGTTCCTGAAGGAAAGTATACGGTTGACATCGGCAAAGGAAAAAAACTGCGCGAAGGGGAGGACGTGACGGTCATCGCGTGGGGAGCGATGGTGCCGGTCGCTATGAAGGCGGCAGAAGCCGCAGCGAAAAAGGGAATTGATGCTGATGTCATTGATCTTCGTACACTTTATCCTCTTGACAAAGATATGATCGCCGAGTCAGTGCAAAAGACAGGAAGAACAGTGATTGTTCAAGAAGCGCACGCTACAGGTGGATTGGCCAATGATATTTTGGCTGTCATCAACGATACATCGTTTTTCTATCAAAAAGCACCGGCCGAAAGGGTGACTGGATTTGATGTCCCCGTGCCGTTCTTCGCTCATGAAGATGACTATTTGCCAACGCCGGCGCGTGTTTTGCATGCAATAGAAAAAGTCATGAATGACTCTTAAAGGTTGACGAAATGAAACGTCATGACAGACAGAAAGTAATGCCCGAGCAGACTAGAGGCGGCTCTCAGCAACGTGCTTTCATCCAATCAGCTTTTGTACAGATTTTATGAAGGAGTAGTCTTCGGACGTTTTCCGTTGCACGGAGAGCATCCCCCTTCAACTCGTTGTTTTGTATAAAGGGGGGATGATGCAAACGGAAAACGTCCTTTTTCATTGTTGTTCTTCCTGTTCCATCGCTCCCAAAAAGTCGTCTGTCGTAACTAAACGCCCGCGTGTGAAGTGCGGGCGTTTCATGCTTGTTTCAAGGATCTAAGCTTTGATGGAGACGCGATCGTCATTTATCGGTGTGGACAAAGTGTGAACGGATGAAGAAATGAGAAGGCGAACAGCGGCTTGCTGCTGGCCGGCAAAGGTATTGGAGGGATGACAGCCTCGATGTGGCACTTTCTTCAACATGAGCGTAGGCGGGGATGAAAATTATATTCCGACCATTCATTATTTTTGTCAAAATAGTATTATTCAGATAAAAAGATAGAATCTCATTTTTGTTAAATAAATTATAGTTTTTTACAAAAAGTTTTTTGACAATATAAACATAATAAATTATTATAGTAAAAGAATTGAAGGAGGGGTTTTGATGTCACCAATCGATAAGCGAGAAATCGCTGCCAGCGTTCCCCAGCGAGGCTTTTTCGGCCATCCGAAAGGGCTGTTCACGCTCTTTTTTACAGAATTTTGGGAGCGCTTCTCGTACTATGGCATGAAGGCCATTTTAGTGTATTACATGTATTATGAAGTATCGAAAGGTGGATTAGGACTCGACGAGCATTTGGCGCTTGCGATTACGTCGATTTATGGTGCGCTTGTGTACATGTCGGGCATTATCGGCGGCTGGCTTGCCGACCGGGTGTTCGGAACATCAAAGGCAGTCTTTTATGGCGGCATTCTCATTATGGCCGGTCATATTGCGTTAGCGATCCCGGGTGGGGTGGCGGCGCTGTTTGTGTCGATGGCGCTCATCGTCCTTGGCACAGGGTTATTAAAACCGAACGTCTCCAGCATTGTTGGCGATATGTATCAACCGGGCGATGACCGCCGCGACGCTGGATTCAGCATTTTTTACATGGGCATTAACCTCGGGGCGTTTTTGGCTCCGCTTGTCGTCGGCACGGCCGGCATGAAATACAACTTCCATCTTGGTTTCGGGCTCGCAGCTGTTGGAATGTTTCTTGGGCTTATTGTATTTGTGGCGACAAGAAAGAAAAATCTCGGGTTGGCTGGGACGTATGTACCGAACCCGCTGACGCCAGCTGAAAAGAAAAAAACGACTGTGATCGTTGCGGTTGCAGCGATTGTCATTGCTGTATTGCTTGCTATCTTGATTCCAAACGGTTGGTTTACCATTGAAACGTTTATTTCGCTTGTTGGTATTTTAGGTATCATCATTCCAACTATTTATTTTGTCGTGATGTACCGCAGCCCGAAGACGACGGACGAAGAGCGGTCGCGCGTCATTGCTTACATACCGCTGTTTGTCGCTTCGGCGATGTTTTGGGCCATCCAAGAACAAGGTTCGACCATTTTGGCGAATTATGCCGATAAACGGACACAGTTGGATGTTGCTGGCATTCATCTTTCACCGGCTTGGTTCCAATCGCTGAACCCGTTGTTTATTATCACCTTAGCACCAGTATTCGCTTGGATGTGGGTGAAACTTGGTAAACGGCAGCCGACGATTCCGCAAAAATTTGCTCTTGGTCTTTTGCTTGCTGGCCTGTCGTTTATCGTCATCCTTGTACCAGGTTATTTCAGCGCCGGAGAACTCGTCCATCCGATTTGGCTTGTGTTGAGCTATTTCATCGTCGTGCTCGGTGAGCTTTGTCTGTCGCCAGTCGGCCTGTCGGCAACGACGAAACTCGCCCCTGCGGCGTTTTCGGCGCAAACAATGAGCCTTTGGTTTTTATCGAACGCTGCAGCGCAAGCGATCAACGCCCAACTCGTCCGTTTTTACACGCCGGAAAACGAAACGGCGTATTTTGGCACGATCGGCGGGGCGGCCATCGTATTGAGTCTCATCTTATTCGCGCTAGCGCCAAGCATCCAGCGATTGATGAGAGGAGTTCGTTAATCGCGATTGGATGATGGTTTGTCGTTACTTAGTGAAAAGAATGGAATTCAAAAGCAGGACGCTCTGCGTTAGCAGGGCGTCTTTTTTTACCCTAAAAACTCTTCTCGTAAATCAAAAAATAGGTCTAGACAGTATTTACAATAAACATGCATTTCACGAGGCCGAGCTCGATCCAAAGAAGCCCCCCGCTTACCTACAGTGAGCTGAAAGAAGCTGAGAAAAAGCTGACGAAGAAGGAAACGAAACAGTGCAATACGGATTTTCAATGTTGAACTACGGCGGGTTTTTTGAAGAAATGGTGGCGGTGTAAGGGGGATTGGATGTGAACAGTGATAACGGTCGAAGCGGCGATGCAACGAAGGCAGTGTTTAATAAAGAGGAAGGAAAACGGGTGTTTGAGCTGATCCGCAACATGCACCGGGGCGGCACGTTTTATCACGCCGGTCAAAACTGGGATGATATGCGCGCCGCTTTTCAAGTGGGGAAAGTGGCGATGTACTTGGATTTGTCCGCTGGTGTCAAAACAGTGATCAATCATTCACCGTTTGATGTTGGTGTCTCCTATTTGCCTGTTCCGGATGGGGTCAAACGCCAAGGGGTCAATTATCGGAGGAGTCTCGCTTTGGATGATAAAAGGAAGCAGCGAAGCGGAATAAAAGGCGGCGTGGGAGTTCATGAAATACTTGACAACCGCTCCGGTTCAAGCCGAGTGGCATGTGCGGACGGGTTATTTTGCCATCCACCCGGTAGCCTATGAGGAACCGCTTGTCAAAGATGAATGGCACAGATACCTGCAGTTAAAAGTGACCGTCGATCAACTGCATGGAACAAAATCAACCCCTGCCACCCAAGGGGCGCTCATCACGGTCTTTCCGGAATCGCGGCAACGTATCGTGAAGGCGATGGAACGGTTATACGAAGGAGTTGACGCGCAAGATACCCTCAATAAAGCAGTGGAAGCAACGAGTCGAGCATTGCAAGGGGAGAATTGATGGAATTGACGTATGAGGATGCAAGCAAAGCCACACGGGGCTATCTCGTGTGGCTTTTTGATGAATCGGTTGATTTTCTTTCAGCCCATGAAGCTTTTCTTCCTGTTTGTCCATTCGTTTCTTCTTTATTTTATTTTACTGCCTCTACTTCTTGTCTCATAGTGTCCATATCCCGTTTCTATCTTGCTTCATGTTTTCATGTCTTGTTTCATGGCGTTCATATCTTGCTTCGTCGTCTGTATGCCCTGCTCCATCGCTGCCATATCGTTCGCAATGTTTCGCATAAGGTTGGCTAACTAATGAAGAAGCTGCCTTGTGTGAGTACGCCTTTTTCCATCGGATCGTTTCGGACATTACCCGAGCAGAAAGGGGAGTACAAAGTGTGGAATTAGCGAGGAAATACATACATATTCATTATACCAAAGATAAGGGGGGCATCGCCCGTAAATGGTTCACCATTCATGAGATAAAAAAGAATGACAAAAAAGGAAGACAAGGGAAAATCGTCGAAAAAGTATAAAACTGATCATTTGGTGGCTTAGACGGTCGGGAAAGGGAGGAGCGGGTGTATCATGGGCTGAATTTTCGGCGTTCTGCTTGCATGAGGAAAGACCGATTGGTAGATAGGGGAATGGGGAATGAATGCATTGGTTAGGGGAAGAAATGCAGCACTTATATTGATTTTATCGCTATGTTTATTTTCATGCAGCAATGCCTCTGAGCGTGGCGCTCAAGAGGTGTTAGCGACAGGGAGCGAGGCGACAAAGCCGGTGGCTGCGCATCCGCCGCTGCCCAGTCCAGCTGACAAAGCGGCTATAGCACGTGCCTCACAGGTGAGCATCACGTTAAGTGCAGCGGGCGATGTGACGCTTGGACGCGACGAAAATTACGGTTATATGTATTCGTTTGACGATGAAGCGAAGAAGCATGGCTTGCGCTACTTTACAAAATATATTGAGCCGATCTTCCAAAAAGATGATTTTACGACTGTCAACTTGGAAACGACGCTGACGACTGCGACGCGCAAGGCCAACAAACAATTTCGTTTCCGCGGTGATCCGAGCTATGCGAAAATTTTAACTTATGGCGGCATTGACGCTGTCAACTTGGCCAACAATCATACGTACGATTACTTGCAACAAGGGTATAACGATACGATTGCCAATCTAAAAAAAGAAAAGATCGGCTATTTCGGTCGGACGCTCCGGCTGATGAAAACTGTCAAAGGCATTCAAATTGGAGCGCTTGGCTATGAAGGCTGGAGCGATACAAGTACATTGCGCAAACAAATTGCCGATGACATTCTCGCCTTACGAAACGAAGGAGCCGATCTCGTTCTCATTCATTTCCATTGGGGAGTGGAACGAAGCTATGTGCCAAACAGCACACAAAAAGCGCTCGGCCGCTTTGCGATTGACAGCGGCGCCGATTTAGTTGTCGGCCACCATCCGCACGTCGTTCAAGGAATTGAAGAGTATAAAGGCAAAATGATTGTTTACAGCCTCGGTAACTTTATATTTGGCGGAAACAAAAACCCGAGCGACAAAGATACGTTTGTCTTCCAGCAGACGTTTTATTTCCAAAACGGCGAGCAGACCGAGAAGAAAGAAATTCGCATCATCCCGTTTTGTATTTCGTCGGTGACAACAAGAAACAATTATCAACCGATGCCGCTTACGGGAAAAGAAGCAAACCGAGTGAAAGAGAAAATTATCTCATTGTCGGCAAAAATTAAACCGCCGACATGGACAGCGTACGAAGTGAAGTAAAACGGATGGTCTTCTGTTTCGGCCATCCTTTCACGTTTGGACAAGTTTCCATTTTATAGCTAAGGCGCTCCCAACCGCTATGAAGCTTGCCCCCCCAAGAGAGGCACCATTCGTTGCCGGTTCGTTTTTATCTGCGTGCTTGCGCCTCCTTTTTCCTCTTTTTCACCATACGCCCAAATATCGTTTTCGACTGTTATGCATCTTTTTAGCCAATTCGGGCCGTTCATGTCCGCTAACGTTTTCCACGTATGACTTTCCATCAGCAACGTATATTAACCGTTGAACAGGAGCCGCTAGGCAAAGGAGGTGTATGTGTGATGGATCGCTTATCCCGATGGTTCACTGTTCGGCGCGGTCTATGGAATCAA
Source organism: Geobacillus thermodenitrificans subsp. thermodenitrificans DSM 465 (assembly GCF_000496575.1). Taxonomy (GTDB): domain Bacteria; phylum Bacillota; class Bacilli; order Bacillales; family Anoxybacillaceae; genus Geobacillus; species Geobacillus thermodenitrificans. Next base: position 42,573 of record NZ_AYKT01000022.1, read on the forward strand.
TGGTTCATGCTTCCTAGACGACGGCGAAACAATAACGCTATATGGGCACTTATCAGCTTAGGTTTCGGCGCTGTTGCCGCCGCGATGCTTGGTGCCAAAAGAGGCACGCGTATGGCGCCGATGTCCCGGATGCCTATGCAAAATATGATTCGCAGCTTAAACCGATGGATGGAACGCCGAATGGAAACAGCGCCGCTCGCTACAACAGAATTCGCCCAAGAAACGGCCCCTTGGCAGCCAAGAGATGAGGAGAAAACATAACGATTGTTGTTCTTTTGCTTAATCGGCCGGCAGCACTGTGACTGCCGGCCTTTTCTGTTAGTATGCCCCCGCTTTGGTTTCCTCTCATGTATATTGGCTAAACTAACGCTGTAGGAAGGGATTTTCTACAGCGGTTTGGCGACATAATCGTGAAAGGGAGATGAACGGTGCCAAAACGGATTATTCTGTTGATCATTGATTCATTAATGTATCCCGCCCTAGAAAAAGCAGTGGGCGAAGGAACAGCCCCGGCTTTTCAGTTTTTCATGGAAAAAGGGGCGGTATACCCGAACGTGGTTACTTCGTTCCCGACGATGTCGGTTACGGTCGACAGTTCACTTTTGACCGGGGTGTATGCGGACGTCCACCGGGTGCCTGGACTTGTTTGGTTTCATGACGAGGAAAAACGGTTGATCAACTATGGAAGCCATGTGCGTGAGTTATGGAAACTTGGTCTTTTGCGGGCGATCGATGATATGTTATACCGCTTGAACAACGAACATTTAAGCCAGAGTATCGCGACGATCCACGAGGAGCTAGCAGCCAAAGGAAAGGAAAGCGCCTCGATTAACGTGCTTTTGTATCGCGGAAATACAGATCATCCGCTTCGCCTGCCGGCGCTGCTCACTTTGTTCAAGCCATTTCGCACTAGGCGGAAAACGCATGGCGCTCGCTTGTTTACATACGGATCATTTGCACGGATCGGCCCATCAAAACAGAACGGCCACTTTTGGCAACGGTATGGATTTAACAATCGATTCTCTGCTCAAGAGCTCATTCATCTTATTCGGACAGACCGTTTGCCGCCTTTTACCATTGTTTATTTTCCGGATATGGACAAAATGGTTCATAAGCACGGGCCGATGGATACGAAAGGGATCGCTCAAACGGACAAGCAGCTGCAAGCCATCTTAAACTGTTATCCGAGTTGGGAGGAAGCGCTTCGCGACCAATGTTGGATGATCATCGGAGATAATGGGCAAGCACCGATTCGCGCCGACCGGAACAAAGCGCTCATCGACTTGCGCCGATTGCTTCAGCCGTACAAAGTGATGGCGCTTAAACGCGGAGTGCAAAACGACGACGAACTCGTTCTGGCGGTGAATGAGCGTATGGCTTTTATTTATACGCTTGATCCACAACGTGCTCCATTAGTGAAACTTGCCGAGGTGTTGCAGCAGGACGATCGGATCGATGTCATCGCCTGGTTGGAGGGAAACATAGCGCACGTCATTTCAGGCGTTCGGGGCGGCAAACTCATGTTTCGGCCAGGCGGAGCGCAAATAGACGAGTACGAGCAGCGGTGGGATGTCCAAGGGGAGCTAGGAGTGCTCGATTTGACGATTAGCAGCGGACGCATTTCATACGGTGACTATCCAGACGCGTTGGCTCGGTTGTATAGTTCTTTGACGTCGCACCGAGGGGCGTTTCTGATTGCCAGCGCCGCTCCGGGATTTGAATTTATCGGCGAGGGGTCACCGACCCATGTCGGCGGGGCGAGCCATGGCGCATTGCATCGTCACGATTCGCTCATCCCGATGATCGTCACCGGAACAAATTCAGCACCGAAGCATTTGCGCGTCATTGATTTAAAAGAATGGATTTTGTCGTTGCTTGAAGAGGAAAGTGATGAAACACGCAGATCCAATGGGTGAGAGGCTTGTTGACGCGCCCGAAATACATAAACGAAACGGGAATGATCGAAAGCAGTGGGGACGGTGCGTAGCACCGTCTTATTTTTATGGAAATTTAAACGATCGTCTTCATTTCATAGAAGTGAAAATAAGAAATTCATACAGTGAACGGCAGTGTAACGTTAAAAAATTCGTTGTTTCGAACTGAGAAAAACTCATTTTCTGAGCGTGATTGCACATAGATGATAGTGCTGAAAGCAAAAAATTCTGTTTTTTCAGTATGAATTATTGACAAAGCATTGTTGGTTTATATAGTATTATGTTAAATATACGATATTAAATAAAACATAATAAAACGAAAGAGGTGTCTGACGGATGCCGGCACGTAAGGAGGTACGCTGTTCATTTTGCGGTTCGGTGAATGTGGTGCCATTATCGATGTTTGGAACCGCTCAGCTTGTGTCGCAATATTATTGCCATCGATGCAAAAGTGTGTTTGAACGGGTAAGATGGAGAAACGATGACAAGGGGAAAGGGGAGGCCATTCATGAAGATTAAGAGACATTATCCGTTGTTCATTAATGGCCAGCATGTCGAAAGCAGCAACGGCGAAGTGTTTGAGGTGATCAATCCGGCGACAGAAGAAGTGATCGCGACGGTCGCCAAGGCGACAAAAGCGGACGTAGACCGGGCTGTCGAAGCGGCGCGCGTGGCGTTTGAATCGGGAAAATGGCCGAAAATGACGGCTGCGAAACGGGGACGCTTGCTGAATCAAATCGCCAGCCTTATGAGAGAGCGATTCGACGATTTCGTGTACGCGGAAGTGCTAAATAGCGGCAAAACCGTCGATGCAGCGAAAGGGCAAATTTTGCAGGCGATTGAGGATTTTGAATTTTACGCGGCCGCGGCGATCACGCTGCAAGGGGATACCAACCAAGTTCCAAACGGATTTTTCAACTATACAGTGAAAGAGCCGGTTGGCGTATGCGGCCAAATTATCCCGTGGAACTATCCGTTGATGATGGCGGCTTGGAAGGTGGCCCCAGCACTGGCGGCAGGATGTACAGTCGTGTTAAAGCCGGCCAGTTACACGCCGATCACTGCTTACATGTTGGCGGAAATTTGCCAAGAAGCTGGGGTTCCTGATGGGGTTGTTAACGTGATTACGGGAAGCGGTTCCGAAATCGGTCCGTATATGATCGAACACCCGGGGATTGATAAAGTGGCTTTCACCGGGGAGACGGAAACCGGCAAAGACATTATGCGCCGCGCCTCTGGCACGTTGAAGCGGGTGACGCTCGAACTCGGCGGGAAATCCCCAAATATCGTGTTTGACGATTGTGATATAGAAGCGGCTGTCAATGGTTCACTTTACGGCATTTTTTACAATACGGGGCAATCGTGCGAAGCTCGCTCACGGCTATTTGTACACGAAGCCATTTACGATGAGTTTATGGAGAAATTTCTTGAAAAAGCTTCCCGCATCCGCGTCGGTAACCCGTTTGAAAAAGGGGTACATATGGGAGCGGTCATTTCGCGAAGCCATCAGCAAGTAATTGACAGCTATGTGAAGCTGGCAGTAGAAGAAGGCGGCGAGGTTTTGTACGGGGGAAAAATTCCCGAAGGTGAAGAGTTCGAGAAAGGCTACTGGTATATGCCGACAGTGATCGGAAACGTCAAAAATGACATGCGCGTGGCACAGGAAGAAATTTTCGGGCCGGTCGTTGTCGTCATGAAGTTTCGCGACGAAGAAGAGGTCATTCAACAAGCGAACGAGACGATTTTCGGCTTAGGGTCGGCTGTATGGACGAAAGACCACGGAAGAGCCCATCGCGTCGCTTCGCGCATCCGAGCTGGAATTGTCATGGTGAACTCGCCGATTTCCGCTTTCCCAGGTACGCCATTTGGCGGGTACAAACAGTCGGGATTTGGCCGTGAGCTGGCGCTTGAAACGTTAAATTTGTACACCGAAACGAAAAGTGTCGTCTCTTATATCGGCAGCAAGCCATTGAACTTGTTTGGCATTTAACAAGACAGCCTGTAGGTGAATATCACCGTAGCTATGGTAAGCAGTGCTTAACATATATCATTCTATTATTTATGGAGGGATGAAAATGGCGAATGTCCTAACAGTGGAGAAAAAATATTTGACGGTCGTTAAAGAAGAGGGGAT
>NZ_AYKT01000023.1 GCF_000496575.1 Geobacillus thermodenitrificans subsp. thermodenitrificans DSM 465
GCGCCCCTGCAAGAGTAGGTCGCTGCTAGGCTACGAGAAAGCAGCTAATCATGTTTCATGCACGATTAGCTGCTTTTATTTTTTGCCATTTTTTCAAGTTTCTGCTTGGCAAGTGCCCTGAGACACGTTCAATCTTTCCATCTACTAGTATAGAATGTTATCAATACGGGAAACATAGAGGATGGGAGGTGGAGAACGTGAGGGTATCGGTGATCGACAAAAATAAACGCGAAAAAGTGTGCATTGTTTGTGAACAAGAAAAAGCGGAAGGTATTTTTCTTTTTGGCCATTTTCTTTGCGTAGATTGCCATCAGGCGATCGTACAAACGAATACAGATGATCCGAATTATGCATTTTATGTGCAGCAGTTACGGAAAATGATGACATCCAAAATTTATTCGTAAAGGCCTGGATCAGGCCTGTTTTTATTTGGCCTGCCTTGTGCCGAAACGGTCGTAGGTGCCTTGTACGCGTTTCTTTTCGAGACGGTTCGTGTTAATATTATTTTGTTGTTTCCCGTTACATATCTAATGGTTTCCCGTTTTTATTCAGATATCTGTCGTGTTTCTTATGTATGCAAAAGAGCAACAAGGAAAGAGGATTACAATGAATCAAGCGAAAACCCCGTTATATGACGCGTTAACGCGCCATTGGGCACGCCGTCCAGTTTCGTTCCATGTGCCGGGCCATAAATATGGGGCCATATTTCCGAAACGGGCGGAGGATGTATTTTCGTCATTATTGGCGTTGGATGTGACGGAGATTTCGGGACTTGACGATTTGCACCATCCGGAATCAGTCATTGCTGAGGCACAAGCATTGGCAGCTGAACTTTATGGTGCTGAGGAAACGTTTTTCCTTGTAAACGGATCGACGTCCGGAAATTTGGCAATGATTGCTGCCGTATGTGATGAAAAGAAGCGAAAAGTCATTGTACAGCGAAACTGCCATAAATCTGTGATGCATGCACTGCAGTTAATGGGAGCAACCCCTGTTCTTCTTTCCCCTGAGTTTGACAGTGATATGCGTGTTGCTTCGCACGTTTGCATGGAGACTGTCAAAGAGGCGCTTGCCCTTCATCGAGACGCTGCCGCCCTCGTATTGACGAATCCGAATTATTATGGCATGTCAATTGATTTAACGGAAATCGTCCGTCTAGCTCACGACCATGGGATCCCCGTGTTAGTCGATGAAGCGCATGGTGCCCATTTTGTTGTTGGTCCTCCGTTTCCGAAGTCAGCGCTTGCCTGCGGTGCCGATATGGTCGTGCAGTCGGCTCATAAAACGCTGCCAGCAATGACGATGGGGGCATTTTTACATGTGAACAGTGGGCGTATCGATGTAGAGCGGTTGAAATATTTTTTGCAGCTGTTTCAATCGAGCAGCCCGTCGTACCCGATTATGGCGTCGCTTGATTTAGCTCGCAGCTATGTTGCTAAGCTTATGGAAGATGGTGTGGAGGCGATTGTGGAGAAAATTGAAGAGTTCAAGACGGCGTTGAATGATATTGCTGGGGTGACGGTTGTTTCTTCCCGACATCCTGATGTGCAAATCGATCCGCTAAAAGTGACGGTGCAAACGCGCAGTTCGCTGACAGGGTATGAACTACAGCATCGGCTTGAACGCGAAGGGGTGTTTGCGGAACTGGCCGATCCGTTGAACGTTCTACTCGTTTGTCCACTTGCTGCGAACGGACAGCTTATAGAGACAGTGGACAAAATGAAACGGGCGTGGTGCGGGTTGCCGACTGGTCAGGTACCGCTGTTTGGCTCTTTCCCGTTGTTACGCTCGCCGTTGTCAGTATTAGTTCCGTATGATGAGCTGCGTGATGTACGGAAAAAAGTGGTCGCTTTAGAGGAGGCAGAAGGGTATGTGGCGGCGGAAACGGTTATTCCATATCCACCTGGGGTGCCGCTTATGTGGATTGGGGAACGGATCGACCGCAGCCATATTGAACAAATTCGCCAATTCCTCCACCATCAGGCGCATATCCAAGGCGGAAGCCGGCTCAGGGATGGGTTGCTTGTCGTATACGAACTTTGATGATGGAAAGGATGCTACGGGCAATGAACGGGTATTTTTTTTCGTTTGAAGGGCCGGAAGGGGCCGGAAAAACAACGATGATTGGCAAGCTTGAGTCATTTTTGCGCGAGCGAGGCTTTGACGTAATGGTAACGAGGGAGCCTGGTGGAGTGCGCATCGCCGAGGCGATTCGCGCACTCATTTTAAATCGCGAGTATACGGAAATGGATGGACGAACGGAAGCACTTTTGTATGCAGCGGCGAGGCGACAGCATTTGCTTGAGAAAATTGTTCCGGCGCTTGAGGCTGGTCGCGTTGTGCTGTGTGACCGATTTGTTGACAGCTCACTCGCCTACCAAGGATTTGCTCGCGGGCTTGGTGTTGAAGAGGTATGGAAAATTAACGAGTTTGCCATTGACGGATATATGCCGTCGTTGACGGTTTATTTTGATATTGATCCGCAAATCGGGCTCGAACGGATTCGGCAAAACCGGGAACGGGAAGTGAACCGGCTTGATCTTGAAACATTGTCTTTCCATGATAAGGTAAGGGAAGGATATCGGAAGTTGGCGAAGCGGTTTGCTGAACGGATCGTTGTTATTGATGCAAGCCGACCACTCGATGATGTGTTTTCCGAGACGGTGGCGACGGTGCTCTCCCGCCTTGAAGGATCAAAGCGTCATTTCCATGAATCCAATCGTGATGATTCATGCTGGACATGATAGAATAGAAAATAAGAAATGAGAAAGAGTGATGGCGATGCAATGGGAACAGCTAGCAAAACGCCAGCCAGTAGTGGCGAAAATGCTGCAAAGCGGCCTTGAAAAAGGGCGGATTTCCCATGCGTACTTGTTTGAGGGACAGCGGGGGACGGGAAAAAAGGCAGCCAGTTTGTTGTTGGCAAAAAGCTTATTTTGTCTATCCCCGTCAGGAATTGCCCCGTGCTTGGAATGCCGCAACTGCCGACGCATTGAATCCGGTAACCATCCGGACGTTCGGGTAATCAGCCCGGATGGCGGATCGATTAAGAAAGAACAAATCGAATGGTTGCAACAGGAGTTCACGAAAACGGCAGTGGAGTCCGACAAAAAAATGTATATTGTCGAACACGCCGATCAAATGACGACAAGCGCTGCTAACAGCCTTCTAAAATTTTTAGAGGAACCGCATCCGGGAACGGTGGCGGTGTTGTTGACCGAGCAATACCATCGATTGTTAGAAACGGTCATTTCCCGCTGTCAAGTACTTTCCTTCCGGCCGCTGCCGCCGGCAGAACTCGCCGATCAGCTCGTTAAAGAGCGTGTGCCGCTGACGTTGGCGTTGCTCGCCGCTCACTTAACAAATAGCTACGACGAGGCGTTGGCGCTCAGCCAAGATCGTTGGTTTGCCGAGGCACGAACATTAGTGCTACAATTATATGAGATGCTTGGCAAGCCAGAGTTGCAGCTTCTGTTTTTTATCCACGACCGTTTACTTTCGCATTTTCCGGAAAAGCATCAGCTCAACCTCGGGCTTGATTTGCTTTTATATATATACCGCGATTTGTTGCACATTCAAGCTGGACGGAAGGATAGCGCATTATACCGGGATGAGCTTGACCGCCTGCAGCGTTGGGCGCTTTCTTGCCCGCAGCGACGGGTTTTAGATGGCATGGAGGCGATTTTACAGGCAAAAGCACGTTTAAATATGACGAATATGAGCACGGCGCTGCTGATGGAGCAGTTGGCTCTTCAATTAAAGCGGTAAAGGAGGGAGAACCGTTGTATACTGTAGTCGGCGTCCGCTTTAAAAAGGCGGGAAAAATTTATTATTTTGACCCAGGCGATTTTGTCATTCCTGCCGGTGAGTTTGTCATTGTCGAGACGGCGCGTGGCATTGAATACGGAAAAGTAGTCATCGCCAATAAACAAGTTGATGAAAACGATATCGTGCTGCCGCTCAAAAAAGTAATCCGAGTGGCGAACGAAAAAGATAAATGGGTCGTTGAAGAAAATAAAAAAGCGGCGCGCGAGGCGTATGACATTTGCTTGCGTAAGGTGGAAGAGCACGGACTCGAGATGAAGCTCGTTGATGTAGAATATACGTTTGACCGCAATAAAGTGATCTTTTACTTTACCGCCGACGGGCGTGTCGATTTCCGTGAGCTCGTCAAGGACTTGGCATCGATTTTCCGCACACGTATCGAGCTGCGGCAAATCGGGGTGCGCGATGAAGCGAAAATGCTCGGCGGTATCGGCCCGTGCGGTCGGATGCTTTGCTGCTCGACGTTTCTTGGCGATTTTGAACCAGTGTCGATCAAAATGGCGAAAGATCAGAATTTATCGCTGAATCCGACGAAAATTTCCGGGTTGTGTGGACGGTTGATGTGCTGCTTGAAATATGAGAGTGAAGAGTATGAAACGGCGAAAGAGCAGCTCCCCGATTTAGGAGAGTATGTTGAGACACCTTATGGCTTTGGTAAAGTCGTCGGTTTGAACATTTTAGAGCGGGTGTTGCAAATCGAATTGCCAGAGCACGGCCGGGTCGTTGAATATACGCTTGATGAGTTGATGAAGGACGGAACGTTATCGATTCGTGTCGCAGATTAATTTGGGGTGGGGCCATGTGGAAAAGGTAGATAAAAAAGAAGTATTTCAATCAGTGGCAAACATGGAAGAGCATCTGAGCCATTTTTACCGCGAGCTTGTGCAGCTGAAACAGCGTGTATCCGAGCTGCTAGAGGAAAACCACCAGCTGCAAATCGAAAACGCTCATCTGCGCCGGCGGCTTGAGCAGCTGGCGGAAGCGTGGGAAGAAGAAAAACGAAAAGAGACGAAGCATGGCAAAAAGCCGGTCGACATCGGCGAAGGATATGACAATTTAGCTCGCCTTTATCAAGAAGGGTTTCATATTTGCCACGTCCACTACGGAAGTGTACGCACGGAAGGCGATTGTTTGTTTTGCTTATCGTTCTTAAACAAAAAATAAAGATAGTGCAACCCTTTCCGCTCCGGAAAGGTTATTTTTTTCAATGGAGGATCGTGTGTGATGGTGGAATTGTACGGGGATGAACGGCTTGATTATTTGTTCAATGAGGAGCTCCGCATCATTCAGAGCCCATCTGTGTTTTCCTTTTCCCTTGATGCGGTGCTGCTCGCCCATTTTGCCTATTTGCCCATTCAAAAAGGGCAAATCGTCGATTTATGCACGGGCAATGGGGTGATCCCATTGTTGCTGAGCCAACGGACAAAAGGAACGATTATCGGTATTGAAATTCAGGAACGACTTTGCGACATGGCGAGGCGAAGCATACAATATAACGGACTAGAAGAACAAATTGAGATTATACACGGCGATATTAAAGAGGCGCCGCAGCAAATCGGTTACAGCCGATACGATGTCGTTACGTGCAATCCTCCGTATTTTCCAACTGCCGGCCAGGATGAGCTGAGCAAAAATGAGCACTTGGCCATCGCCCGCCACGAAATTTATTGTACATTAGAAGATGCTGTTCGCGTCAGCAGCCAATTGTTGAAGCAAGGAGGAAAGGCGGCGTTCGTTCACCGGCCGGGGCGGCTGCTTGATATTGTAATGCTTATGCGCCAATACCGGCTTGAGCCGAAACGGCTCCGTTTTGTCTATCCAAAAGCAGGAAAAGAGGCAAATATGATTTTAATTGAAGGAATGAAAGATGCCAGTCCAGATTTAAAAGTGTTGCCTCCGCTTGTCGTTTATGATGAGAACAACGAATATACAGAAGAAATGAAGCGCATCTTATATGGGATTATTTCACCGTAAAAGGGGCGGAACACGAATGCTTTGGCAACAAAAAAGCTTTGTCGAACAAATGGGGCAAGGAACGCTGTATATCGTGCCAACGCCGATTGGCAACTTGGAAGATATGACGTTCCGTGCGGTACGAACATTGCGGGAAGCAGATGTGATCGCCGCGGAAGACACAAGGCAGACGAAAAAACTGTTGTCTCATTTCGACATTCATACGCCGCTTGTTAGTTATCATGAACATAATAAATATGCCAGCGGTCGGCAGCTTGTCGAATGGCTGAAAGAAGGGAAAAACGTAGCGTTAGTGAGTGACGCGGGTATGCCGGGCATTTCCGACCCTGGATATGAACTTATTGTCGCCGCGTTGGCGGAACGGTGCCGCGTCGTTCCCCTCCCTGGGGCGAACGCAGCGTTAACGGCGCTTGTCGCCTCTGGGCTACCGACCGGCCGCTTTTTGTTCGTCGGTTTTTTGGAACGAGCGAAAAAAGAGAAGCGGGAACAGTTGTTGTCGTTAAAAACAGCAGCAGAGACGTTGGTTTTTTATGAGGCTCCTCACCGCTTAAAAGAAACGTTGGCGGCTATGTACGATGTGTTCGGCGAGCGGCGTGTTGCTCTTTGTCGAGAATTGACCAAACGGTTTGAGGAATTCATCCGCGGCGATTTAAGCGAGGCCATCGCTTGGGCGGAGACAACTGACATTCGCGGTGAGTTTTGTATTGTTGTTGAAGGGGCACAGAACGGAAGTGAACCTGAGCGGGAGGAAGAAACGTGGTGGCAGTCGCTTTCACTGGTTGAACATGTCGATTATTATGTTGGTGAACATGGTCTTTCCGTAAAGGAAGCAGTGAAACAGGCAGCTGGTGATCGAAAAATGTCGAAACGCGACGTCTATCAACAGTACCATCGGCAGAAAGAGAAAAAAGAGTTTCTCTGAGAAACCAGAGAAACTCTTTTTTTATTCGCTGTCCGTTGAGTCTTGTAAGTGCTGACGGATCTCCTGAAGCAAAATTTCTGCTTCTTCGCGGCTTAAAATGATTTTACCGCCGGCTAATTTAAAGTTGTCGTCCGAAACTTCGCCTGTGACAACGCAGGTCATGTTCGGTTTATATTTTTTCAAAATGATGCGGTCGTCGTCGACATAAATCTCTAATGCATCTTTTTCATTAATATCTAACGTACGGCGCAACTCAATCGGGATGACGACGCGGCCCAGCTCATCGACTTTACGTACAATCCCTGTCGATTTCATCGTCTTTTCTCCTCTCCGAAATAATTTTTGCGTTTATTCGTCAATATTCGACAAATTTCCTACACCCTAATCATATCAGTGTTTCCATTAAGCGTCAATCCTTTAATATGTAAAATTTAAAAAAAATGTATGTTGTTATTTCAAAAAAAAACTTGCCAATGGATAAAAGGAAAAATGAATGATTTGGGGCGTTGAAAATCTATCCTTGTATAATAAATTCGCGACTCATTTCAAAAATAAGGTCGTATTTTTGGCCATTTGGGTATATTTTTTCCACTGAGGAGAAATAGATGTTTTTGTGGAATGAAAAAATTATGTAAAATAGAAGTAACACCGCTCCCGTCGCCAGATCGGGGGTTTTTGTGCTTAACAGTTCGAGGGAGGGCCTAACTGATGGAGAAAAAGACGTTTTATTTGACGACGCCGATTTATTATCCGAGCGACAAATTGCACATCGGCCATGCTTATACAACAGTGGCGGGGGATACGCTAGCGCGCTATAAACGGATGCGCGGTTACGATGTTATGTATTTGACGGGAACCGATGAGCACGGGCAAAAAATTCAACGCAAGGCGGAGGAAAAAGGAGTAACGCCGCAGCAATATGTCGATGAGATCGTCGCTGGCATTCAGGAGCTATGGAAAAAGCTCGACATTTCTTATGACGATTTCATCCGTACAACGCAGGAGCGGCATAAAAAAGTAGTCGAAAAGATTTTCGCGCGTCTTGTCGAACAAGGGGATATTTATTTAGGTGAATATGAAGGATGGTATTGCACGCCATGCGAATCGTTTTACACTGAGCGACAGCTTGTCGACGGCAACTGCCCGGACTGTGGTCGTCCGGTTGAAAAAGTGAAAGAGCAGTCGTACTTTTTCCGAATGAGCAAATACGTCGACCGTTTGCTTCAATATTATGAGGAAAATCCAGATTTCATCCAGCCGGAATCGCGGAAAAACGAAATGATTAACAATTTTATTAAGCCGGGGCTTGAAGATTTAGCTGTGTCGCGGACGACGTTTGACTGGGGCATTAAAGTGCCGGGCGATCCGAAACATGTCATTTACGTCTGGATTGACGCGCTTGCCAACTATATTACAGCGCTCGGTTACGGCACGGACAATGATGAAAAGTTCCGCAAATATTGGCCGGCCGATGTCCATTTAGTCGGCAAGGAAATCATCCGCTTTCATACGATTTATTGGCCGATTATGCTCATGGCGCTTGACTTGCCGCTGCCGAAAAAAGTATTCGGTCATGGCTGGCTGCTCATGAAAGACGGGAAAATGTCGAAATCGAAAGGCAATGTCGTTGACCCGGTGACGTTGATCGATCGATACGGACTCGATGCGCTTCGTTATTATTTACTCAGGGAAGTGCCGTTCGGTTCTGACGGCGTATTCACGCCGGAAGGATTTATTGAGCGCATCAACTACGATTTAGCCAATGACCTAGGCAATTTATTGAATCGTACAGTAGCGATGATTAAGAAATATTTTGATGGGGTGATTCCGCCGTACCGCGGTCCGAAAACGCCGTTTGACGAAGAGCTGGTACAAACGGCGCGTGAGGTGGTCCGTCAGTATGAGGAAGCGATGGAACGGATGGAGTTTTCCGTTGCCCTTGCTTCGGTTTGGCAACTGATTGGCCGGACGAACAAATACATTGATGAGACGCAGCCATGGGTATTGGCCAAAGATGAAAGCAAACGGGAAGAGCTTGCTTCTGTCATGACCCACCTAGCCGAGTCGCTCCGCCATACGGCAGTGCTGTTGCAGCCGTTTTTGACACGCACGCCAGAGCGCATTTTTGCCCAGCTCGGCATTGCCGACCGTTCATTAAAAGAGTGGGATAGCTTGTACGAGTTCGGGCTCATTCCGGAAGGAACAAACGTGCAAAAAGGAGAACCACTGTTCCCGCGCCTTGATATTGAAGCGGAAGTCGAGTACATTAAGGCGCATATGCAAGGCGGCAAGCCGGCGGTGGAACCCGTTAAAGAGGAGAAGCAAGCGGCTGAGACGGCCGAAATCTCAATTGATGAGTTTGCCAAAGTTGACTTGCGCGTTGCTGAAGTCGTGCATGCTGAACGGATGAAAAACGCCAATAAGCTGTTGAAGCTCCAACTTGATCTTGGCGGCGAGAAACGGCAAGTCATCTCTGGTATCGCTGAATTTTACAAACCAGAGGAACTCATCGGCAAAAAGGTCATTTGCGTCGCCAATTTAAAACCGGCCAAACTGCGCGGTGAGTGGTCGGAAGGAATGATTTTGGCCGGCGGTAACGGCGGAGAGTTTTCACTGGCGACCGTCGATCAACATGTGCCAAACGGAACAAAAATTAAATAACATAATCGCTTAATCGGCGAGGGGGTGTCGACCTTGACACCTCCTTGTCGTTATTTTGTAATGTAAATGTTAATGAACTGTGATATACGTAATCAATTTCTATGCTACACTTATCAACAAGGTGGAAAAGAGGGTAGTTGTATGCTTTTTGATACGCACGCGCATTTGAATGCGGTCCAATATGAAGAAGATTTAGAACAAGTCATTGAGCGCGCCCGTGCTGAAGGGGTTTCGTATATTGTTGTTGTCGGATTTGACCGCCTGACGATTGACCGGGCGATTGAGCTGGCTGAGCGGTATCCATTTATTTACGCAGCGGTTGGCTGGCATCCGGTCGATGCGATTGACATGACCGATGACGACCTACAGATGATTGAGCAGCTCGCCTCCCATCCGAAAGTGGTGGCACTTGGCGAGATGGGGCTTGATTACCATTGGGATAAATCACCAAAAGATGTCCAACAAGATGTATTTCGCCGGCAAATTGCCCTAGCAAAAAAAGTAAAGCTTCCAATCATCATTCATAATCGTGAGGCAACGGCGGATATTTTAAAAATTTTACAAGAAGAAAACGCCGCCGAAGTAGGCGGCATTATGCATTGTTTTAGTGGTAGTGTCGAAGTAGCGAGACAATGTATCGAAATGAATTTTCTCATTTCCCTTGGTGGTCCGGTCACGTTTAAAAATGCGAAAAAGCCGAAGGAAGTGGCAAAGGAAATTCCGCTCAGCCATTTATTGATTGAGACTGATTGTCCGTATCTAACGCCTCACCCTTTCCGCGGAAAACGAAACGAGCCGAGCTATGTCAAATATGTTGCCGAGGCGATCGCGGAGATTAAAAACGTTTCTTTTGACGAAGTGGCGAAAACAACGATGGAAAATGCCAAAAGATTGTTCGCCATCGACCGCTAAAATTAGGCATCAAATGATGGGGAGGCTTGTCGAAAGAACAGAGGAGACGAAAAAGTTCTACAAATTTAGCCAATATGGGCCAATCAGATATCGACAAGTCTTCCTTCCTTTTTCACTGAATTTTCTGCATAAAAGAGTGTGCTCGTGCGTACACGTTAGAGGGAGAGGGGAATCTCGGAGGAAAAGGAGGCGTTTCATTTCATGGCACCAAACGGTAGGAAATGGTTAGACTTATGGAGGAAAAACGTGACCGCTACGGCGAGTGGATTTCTTGCTATCTCCGCGACAACAGGGGTCGCTGGGTATGAGATGGCGAAAGACGATGTGACGTTAACCGCCAATGGGAAAAAACAAGAAATTCGTACTCATGCGGAGAATGTAAAGGAGTTGCTTGAAGAGCAAGGCATTCGGCCGCGCAAGGAAGATTACGTATATCCGTCTTTAAATACACCGATTACTGATGATCTGCATATCATTTGGGAAGCAAGCAAAGAAGTGACATTGACGGTAAATGGGAAAGCGAAAAAAGTGTGGACGACAGCTGACACAGTTGAGGAACTGCTCCGTTCGCAACACGTGGCGGTCGGGCCGTACGATAAAGTGACGCCAACACTTTCGGCGAAAATCAAAAAAGGCATGGACATTGGTGTTGAAAAAGCATTTCCTGTCCGCGTCAATGTTGGTGGTAAACAGCAACAGGCATGGACAACTTCGACTACGGTCGCTGACTTTTTGAAGCAGCAAGGAATTGAGCTGGGCGAACTCGATCGAATTGAGCCTTCCTTGCAAGAAAAGGTCAAAGAACAAATGACGATTCACATCACTCGGGTAAAAAAAGTCACCGATGTAGTGGAAGAGCCTGTTGACTTTGCTGTGATGACGAAACAGGATAGTTCGCTACCAAAAGGAGAGCGACGCGTGATTGAGCCTGGAGAAAAAGGAAAAATTGAAAAAACGTATGAAGTAACGTTTGAAAACGGCAAAGAAGTGGCGCGGAAATTGATTGCGACAAAAACGGTGAAAGAAAGTAAAGCGCGCATTGTCGCCATCGGCACAAAAACGGTGGAACCACCTAAACCATCCGCCATTGGCACAAAAACTAAGAGATCCGACCAGCCATCTTCGCGCGGATCTAATCAAGCTGCGAAGACATTTTATGTTACTGCCACTGCCTATACGGCCTATTGCAAAGGCTGTTCAGGCGTAACGAGAACAGGCGTTAACTTGCGTCAAAATCCTTCCACTAAAGTCATTGCTGTCGACCCATCCATCATCCCCCTTGGGTCGAAGGTATATGTGGAAGGATACGGATATGCCATTGCCGCTGACACCGGCTCAGGCATTAAAGGATACGAAATTGATGTATTTTTCCCGGAAGAGTCAGATGCGATGCGTTGGGGAAGAAAGCGCGTCAAAATACGGGTATTGCCATAGAAATGCACTCGAAGAACAGAGCGGAGGGTTTTTTCCCTCTGCTTTTTTTCGTTATAATGACATTGTGCCGAGACAATGCGCACTTCACCACTTCTGTCTAATTAGACGTTATAATCGGAAAAAAGTTTCAACAGAATTGAAAAAAATAAAAGGGAAATGGAGCAATAGCGGTGAAGGTTCATCGTACTATTTATTTTACCGGAAAGGAGGCATTGCAGAAATAGGAAAAAACTCTTATTCCGCCATATTTCTGCAATGATGTGATGAAAATTAAGGAAGTCATTGTCGTGGAAGGAAAAGATGATACAGCGGCGATCCGACGTGCCGTTGATGCCGATACAATCGAAACCAATGGAGCCGCAGTAGGGATGGATGTCATTGAACGAATTAAGCTGGCAAAAGAACGGCGCGGCGTGATTATTTTTACCGATCCAGATTTCCCTGGTGAAAAGATTCGCCGGACGATTGCCGAGCAGGTGCCGGGATGCAAACATGCATTTTTGTCGCGCGAAGCGGCAAAAGCGAAAAACGGCAAAGGCGTTGGGGTCGAGCATGCCTCTCCCGATGAAATTCGCCAAGCGCTCGCCAACGTATATGAAGAGGTGGCGGATTGGCAAGAAGAAATTACATTTGCCGAGTTGATCGAGGCCGGATTAGTCGGTGGAGAGATGGCGCGTCGTCGACGGTTGCGCCTTGGGGAGGAGCTGAAAATCGGCTATGCCAACGGCCGGCAGTTTCATAAGCGGCTAAAAGTGTTCCGTATTTCTCGAGATGCCTTTTATGCGGCGTTGGCACAAGTGATGCAGGAGGAGACAGGCGATGCATAAAGATATTGCGACACCGGGGCGGACGAAAGAAATTTTGGCACGGTACGGCTTTTCGTTTAAAAAGAGCCTCGGACAAAACTTTTTAATCGATACGAATATTTTACGAAAAATTGTTGACGCTGCTGGCATTTCCGGCGACACCGGAGCGATTGAAATCGGGCCTGGCATTGGGGCGCTGACCGAACAGTTGGCGCGGCGGGCCAAAAAAGTGGTCGCCTTTGAAATCGACAGCCGGTTGCTGCCGATTTTGGCTGATACGTTATCAGCTTATGATAATGTGCGCATTATCCATCAAGATGTGTTAAAAGCCGATTTGCATGCGGTGATTGCCGAAGAGTTTGCTGAGGTGAGTGATCGGATGGTCGTGGCGAATTTGCCGTATTACGTGACGACGCCAATCATCATGAAACTGCTCACCGAGAGGCTGCCGATCCGCGGTATGGTCGTTATGATGCAAAAAGAAGTAGCTGACCGCCTTGCAGCCAAGCCGGGAACGAAAGATTACGGCTCGCTGACGATCGCTGTGCAATATTATACAGAGGCGGAAGTCGTCATGACGGTGCCGCGCACTGTATTTATGCCACAGCCGAACGTCGACTCCGCTGTCATCCGATTGACGAAACGATCCCATCCTCCTGTGGCTGTGGAGGACGAAGAGGTGTTTTTTCAAGTGGTGCGGGCAAGCTTTGCTCAGCGTCGCAAAACGCTGTTGAATAACTTGCTAAACAATTTGCCAGATGGAAAGGAGAAAAAAGAACAAATTGAACGGGCGCTCGATGCTGTAGGCATTGATCCGCGCCGTCGTGGGGAAACGCTCGATATGGCTGAATTCGCTTCGTTAAGCAACGCGCTGATGCCGCTTTTCCGCGTCTAGACCGCCGTTAAAAGAAAGCGAGACGTCTATCACCTATTGTCCGCGTATGCATATCGTATGGATGACAACGATTATACAATGGAGTGAGTGGTGATGGACGTCAAAATCGGCGATATTGTCGCCCGCAAGTCTTACCAATGTGACTTATTGTTCCGTGTCATTGACATTAAAGAAAGAGACGGAGAGCGAGAGGCGATTTTACATGGAGAAGATGTGCGGCTTGTCGCAGACGCTCCGTGCAGTGATTTAGTCATCATCGATGAGCAGGAGCGGCAAGAACGGAAAAAGCGGGAAATCGAGCTGATCGAACAGTCATACCGGTTGTTTCGACAGGACTACCAGACGATTAAGCAAAAAGTGGAGTATCGAGCGACCGGCGGATATCGAGTAGAGAAAGATTTTTTTCAAATTCCGGGACGCGTCCTTCATTTGGACGGCGACCCGGTATATTTGCGCAAATGCTTGGATTTATATGAACGGATTGGGGTGCCAGTGCACGGCGTTTACTGTGAGGAAAGTGAGATGCCAGAGAAAGTTGGCTCTTTGATCGAACAGTTTCGACCGGATATTTTAGTCATTACCGGCCACGATTCGTATTCAAAATCGAAAGGAAAAGTACACGATTTAAAAGCATACCGCCACTCGCGCCATTTCGTTCAAACGGTGAAAGAAGCGCGCAAAAAAGTGCCGCATCTAGACCAGCTCATCGTTTTCGCCGGTGCTTGCCAATCACATTTCGAGTCGTTGATCCGTGCTGGAGCCAATTTTGCTAGTTCACCTGCGCGGGTTAACATTCATGCTCTTGATCCGGTCTATATTGTTTCGCGCCTCAGCTTCACTCCATTCACGGAAACGGCCGATGTGTGGGATGTGCTTCGCAACACGTTGACCGGAGAAAAGGGATTGGGTGGGGTGGAAACGAAAGGAGTGCTTCGCACCGGAATGCCGTTTCGCCTTATTGAGGAGGAACGAGGGGGGAACCGCCGCAATTAATGGGCGGTTTTTTAATGCCTTTCACCGCATTTTTTTACAAAAAAGTGCCATGAAGTACATAAAAAGAAGGATATTGTAGAAAAATAATTATTGACAGAAACAAAAACACGCTGATATAATCATTATTTTTTGACTTTCAATTCCGTTTTTGTTATAATCGTAAGCAGTGAGGTGGATGACGAATGCCAAAAACTTTATCCGATATTAAAAAGACACTGGACTCTAATATCGGGAGACGTTTAACGTTACGAGCCAACGGCGGACGCAGAAAAATGATTGAGCGTTGCGGCATTTTGGCGGAGACTTACCCATCGGTATTTGTCATTGAGCTGGATCAAAAGGAAAACTCATTTGAACGTGTATCGTTTAGTTATGCTGACGTGTTGACAGAAACCGTAAAGCTGACGTTTTGGGATGATGAGCAAGCAGGGGGGCAGTAGACATCAATTGTTTGCTGCTTTTTGTTTTGTTATTAAAGAAAGACGGGGGTTGCTTGCTTATCAGAAAGGTGCGCTAAAAGGTTTGCGAGGAGACGCAGATTAAGCGGTGCTTAGTTTTGCATGGAGTATAATCCATGGATTGTCATTGTAGCAAGATTGAAGTATTACCTGCTGATAACGGCGAAGCGAAACAATAATAGGCAGACATAAAGCCGCCTTCGTTATTTCATACTAAAACTGCCGCAGCCGCCTTTCATCCTTAGCAAGTGAAGCTGGTCGGTTTCTTGCGCTGGCGGGTTGCAAAACGTTTCGTGCCATGACGCCAATGAACATCGAAAGGGGTTGCTGACATTGGGTCGACGCCGCGGAGTTATGTCGCAGCGCTTGAAAGAAGAGCTAGCAAAAGAGCTAGGCTTTTACGATGTCGTACAGCGTGAAGGATGGGGAGCTATCCGAGCGAAAGATGCAGGAAACATGGTAAGGTTGGCGATTGAACGGGCAGAACGGCAACTGGCCGGGAAAACGGAATAGCGGAGTTGGCGCGTTGCGGCGAGGGTGTCCCAAGCAGGGGACGCCCTTTTTACATATATCGTTTGGCGACGACATCGAGACATGGTAATATGGTAAAATGGATTGACAGGAGAAAGTCGGATATGGCACGTGTAAAAATCATCAAAACAGAAAAGCGAATGAATATGTCGAATCATTTGTCCGCCGGCATATCGAGACAGTTTGTTTATGAATGTGCGTGGAAGTGGGTGAAGAATCGTGAGGTTGTCGGTAAAAGCGCCAGCAAAAATTAACTTGTCGCTCGATGTTCTTTATAAGCGTCCCGACGGCTACCATGAAGTGAAAATGGTGATGACAACGATCGATTTGGCTGATCGTATTGAGCTGATTCCTTTGCCCGGGGAGGATGCGATTCGCGTTGTGTCGCAAAATCGTTTCGTGCCGGACGATTCCCGCAATTTGGCGTACCAAGCGGCGCAACTTCTTAAAGAGACGTTTTCGATTCGCGAAGGGGTGGCGATTTCGATTACGAAGCATATTCCGGTGGCTGCTGGCTTAGCAGGAGGAAGCAGCGATGCGGCAGCGACGCTGCGCGGGCTCAATAAGCTTTGGAAACTCGGGTTAAGCGTCCATGAACTCGCTGAGCTTGGCGCGCAAATCGGCTCAGATGTCGCTTTTTGCGTTTATGGCGGAACGGCCGTGGCGACTGGACGCGGAGAGATCATCACCCCGATCTCATCGCCGCCACCGTGTTGGGTCGTGTTGGCCAAGCCCCCGATTGGCGTATCGACGGCAGAAGTGTACCGAAACTTGCAGCTTGAGCATGTTAACCATCCGGATGTCGATGCGATGGTGGGGGCGATCGAGCAGCAAGATTATGCAGCGATTTGTCGGTCAGTTGGCAATGTCCTTGAGGAAGTGACACTAAAAAAATATCCGGAAGTCGCACATATTAAAGAGCAAATGAGGCGGTTTGGCGCCGACGCGGTATTGATGAGTGGCAGCGGACCGACAGTGTTTGGGCTAATTGAGCACGATTCAAGAATGCAGCGCGTATACAACGGACTGCGTGGCTTTTGCGATCAAGTGTTTGCTGTAAGGTTGTTAGGGGAGCGACACTCCCTTGATTAAACACGTACATTTTTGGTAAGATAAATTTAAATATTCGGTTTTAGGAGGTCGGCTATGAAGCTAAGGCGAAGCGGCCGTTTAGTCGATATGACACACTATCTTCTTGAACGGCCACATCATCTCATTCCGCTTACTTTTTTTGCCGAGCGGTATGAATCGGCCAAATCGTCAATCAGCGAAGATTTAACGATTATTAAGCAGACGTTTGAACAGCAAGGGATTGGAACAGTTCGGACGTTGCCCGGCGCAGCCGGCGGCGTGCAATACATTCCGAAAATGACCGCCGAGGAAGCCGAGGAAGTTGTCTCCTATTTGTGTGAACAGTTGTCGCGGCCAGACCGGCTTCTTCCTGGCGGATATTTGTATATGACGGACATTCTTGGCGACCCCCGTATTATGAATAAAATTGGTCGTCTTTATGCGTCCATTTTCGCTGACCGTCCAGTGGATGTCGTGATGACGATCGCTACGAATGGGATTCCACTTGCGTATGCTATCGCCAATTTTTTGCACGTGCCGGTTGTGATCGTCCGTCACGACAATAAAGTGACGGAAGGACCGATGGTAAGCATCAATTATGTATCGGGTTCGTCTAGGCGCATCCAAACGATGGTCCTGTCCAAGCGCAGTTTGGCCGAAGGATCAAACGTGCTGATCGTCGACGATTTCATGAAAGCAGGTGGCACGGTCAACGGAATGGTCAGTTTGCTGCAAGAATTTAACGGCAATGTCTCTGGCATCGGTGTGCTCGTCGAGTCTGAAGAGGCAAAAGAGCGGTTAGTTGACGAATACATTTCACTTGTAAAGCTATCAGCTGTTGACATAAAAGAAAAACGAATCGCGGTCAAGGAAGGAAATTACAAAGCGTTTGTTTAGGTAGCGTGTTGCTTGTTATAATGAGGAAAATTGAGGAAGGAGGATTTTACTAATGAGAAAAGTGGAAACAAAAAATGCGCCACAAGCCATTGGTCCTTATTCACAAGGAATTATTGTCAATAACATGTTTTACAGCTCAGGGCAAATTCCGCTCACTCCGGAAGGGGAATTGGTAAAAGGTGACATTCAAGCGCAGACGCATCAAGTGTTCCAGAATTTAAAAGCGGTATTGGAAGCAGCTGGCGCTTCGCTCGAAACGGTCGTAAAAACAACGGTATTTATAAAAAATATGGATGATTTTGCGGCCATGAATGAAGTATACAGCCAATACTTCCCAAACCATAAACCGGCGCGCTCATGCGTGGAAGTGGCTCGATTGCCGAAAGATGTCCTTGTCGAAATTGAAGTCGTTGCTCTTGTACCGTAACAGTCAATCTCCTCCTTTTCCCTACCTGAAGTTTATAAAAAATTTTTTGAAAAAAGAAGGAAATGACTCGAGGACGTGGAATTAATTACATCGAGTCTCATATAGGGAAAAGGTGGTGAGCATAATGGAAGTGACAGACGTAAGATTACGCCGCGTCAATACCGAAGGACGGATGAAAGCGATCGCCTCCATTACGTTGGACAACGAATTTGTCGTCCATGACATCCGTGTCATTGACGGGAATAACGGACTGTTTGTTGCGATGCCGAGCAAGCGCACACCAGACGGGGAGTTCCGCGATATCGCCCATCCGATCAATTCCGCTACGCGCGGAAAAATCCAAGAGGCGATCTTAGCTGAATACCACCGCCTCGGGAAGTTGGAAGAAGAACTTGAAGAAGCTGGCGCTTCGTAAACATATTGAAGAGAGCTTAGGCAAAATTGGCCAAGCTCTCTATTTTTTTGGCAAATGCATTGTTTCCTTGAAATGAGCAGCCAATTCATATATATTCAATTATGGATAAAAGGGTAATTGGGGGCCTTTCACATGGTAAAGCGATATGCAGTCATTTTGGCGGCCGGACAAGGAACGAGGATGAAATCCAAGTTGTATAAGGTACTTCATCCCGTTTGCGGCAAGCCAATGGTTCAGCACGTAGTGGACCAAGTGTCCAAGCTTGGGGTAGAAAAAACGATTGCAGTAGTGGGATTTGGGGCGGAGCAAGTGAAAGAACAGCTCGGCGCCCAGTGTGAATACGCCTTGCAAGAAAAGCAGCTCGGGACAGCACACGCGGTAATGCAGGCCGCGCCTCATTTGCAAAACCTTGAAGGGATCACCATCGTGGTCTGTGGTGATACACCGCTCATCACCGCTGAGACGATGGAAGCGCTCCTCGAGCACCATATGACCGCTGGGGCGAAGGCGACCGTATTGACGGCCATCGCTGACGATCCGACCGGATATGGCCGCATTGTTCGCAACAGTGATGGCCATGTTGAAAAAATTGTTGAGCATAAAGATGCGAATGAACAAGAGCGGGAAATCCGCGAGATTAACACGGGAACGTATTGCTTCGATAATCGAATGTTGTTTCAAGCGCTTACAAAAGTAACAAACAATAATGCCCAAGGCGAATATTATTTAACCGATGTGATCGAAATTATAAAAGCGGATGGTGGCATTGTCTCCGCTTATCAGGCACCGTCGTTTGACGAAACGATCGGTATCAATGACCGCATCGCGCTTGCTGAGGCGGAACGGATTATGCGCGATCGCATTTGCCGCCAACATATGAAAAACGGGGTGACGATCATCGACCCGGCTTGCACTTATATTTCAGCTGAAGCGACGATCGGGCGCGATACGGTCATTTATCCTGGTACGGTCATCGAGGGAAAGACAGTGATCGGCGAAGATTGTACGATCGGGCCCCATTCAGAAATTAAAAACTGTCACATCGGCCACCGCACATCTATTCGCCACTCGGTCGCCCATGACAGCGAGATCGGCGACGATGTGACGATCGGTCCGTTCGCCCATATTCGTCCGCTGTCGAAAATTGACGATGAGGTACGAATCGGTAACTTTGTCGAGGTGAAAAAATCGACATTCGGTAAAGGAAGCAAAGCTTCGCATTTAAGCTATATTGGGGATGCAGAAGTCGGAGCCGATGTCAACCTTGGCTGTGGATCGATTACGGTCAATTACGATGGTGTGCATAAGTATCGGACGAAAATTGAAGACGGTGCATTTATTGGCTGCAACGCCAACTTGATTGCGCCGGTCACGATCGGCCAAGGCGCTTACGTCGCCGCTGGATCGACGGTCACCGATGATGTTCCCGGCCGTGCGCTCGCTATTGGTCGCGCTCGACAAGTGAACAAAGAAAATTATGTGGATCGCCTGCGAGGCAAGAAAAAATCTTAATGGAGGTTTATCATGTCTGAATGCCAACACCAATTAAAGTTGTTCGCCCTGAACTCGAACATGAAGCTAGCGAAACAAATTGCTGAAACCATGGGGATCGAGCTTGGCAAGTGTTCAGTATCCCGTTTTAGCGATGGAGAAATTCAAATTAACATCGAAGAAAGCATCCGCGGCGACGATGTATTTGTCATCCAATCGACAAGCGTCCCGGTCAATGAGCATTTAATGGAACTGCTCATTATGATCGATGCATTAAAACGTGCTTCAGCGCGCACGATCAATATCGTAATGCCATACTACGGTTATGCGCGACAAGACCGGAAAGCGCGCTCGCGCGAGCCGATTACAGCGAAACTCGTGGCCAACTTGCTGGAAACAGCCGGGGCATCGCGCGTCATTACGCTCGATTTGCATGCTCCGCAAATCCAAGGGTTTTTCGATATCCCGATCGATCATTTAATGGGTGTTCCGATTTTAGCGGATTACTTTAAAAGCAAACAGTTGGATGATGTCGTCATCGTTTCCCCGGACCATGGCGGTGTGACGCGGGCACGCAAGTTGGCTGATCGTCTGAAGGCACCGCTCGCTATTATTGACAAACGCCGGCCGCGGCCAAACGCTGTTGAAGTAATGAACATCATCGGTCAAGTGAAAGGAAAGACGGCCATTTTGATTGATGACATTATCGATACAGCTGGGACGATTACGCTGGGGGCGAACGCCCTTGTTGAAAACGGGGCGAAAGAAGTGTACGCATGCTGTACTCACCCGGTGTTGTCCGGTCCGGCGATTGAGCGTATTCAAAATTCCAAAATTAAGGAGCTTGTCGTCACCAATTCGATTGCCTTGCCAGAAGAGAAGAAAATTGATAAAATTGTAGAGCTGTCGGTGGCGCCGCTCATTGCTGAAGCGATTACGCGCGTGTATGAAATGCAATCCGTCAGCGTCCTGTTCGACTAAACACAAAGCATGTTTAACCCTTCTTGTTTTAGGATAAAGTAGACAATAGATTCTAATTCAGGAAGGTGAAGAAACATGGCGATTGTGTTGGGAGCGAAAGAACGCAAGGACAAAAAACATTCAACATTGCGGCGTATTCGTTCGCAAGGAGGCATTCCGGCGGTATTGTACGGCAAAAAGGTCGATAATAAAATGATTTCCATCAGCGCCGCTGATCTTGAGAAGGCGCTACGCGAGGGTGGACGTCACAGCTTAGTGACGCTGAAAGTCGACGGGGAAGATTACTCGGTTCTATTGCGTGAAGTGCAGCGTGATCCATTGCGTGGCGAGCTTCTTCACGCTGACTTTCAAGCGGTCGATATGTCGGCGGAAGTCGATGTTGACGTGGAAGTCCGCTTAGTGGGCGAAGCGCCTGGAGTAAAAGATGGCGGCGTGTTGCAGCAAAACTTGCACGAATTATCGATCCGCGTTTTGCCGGCAAACATTCCGCCTGCGATTGAAGTGGACATCTCCGGTTTGCAAGTCGGCGATGTCATCACAGTCGGCGACGTGCAAACAGGCGGAACATTTGAAATCAATCATGAACCTTCCGAAGTCATCGCGACGATCTTGCCGCCGCAACAGGAAGAAGAAATCCATAGCGGTGAGCAGCAAGAGCCGGGACAGCCTGAGGCTGAAGAAGGAAGAGAAACGACGCCAGAAGGATGATAGACGTAACCGTTTCGGTTACGTCTTTTGTAGTATCATGTACAGAGAGGAGCACGGCCATTGAAGCTGTTTGTCGGGCTCGGAAACCCGGGCAAGGAGTATGAACAAACGCGCCATAACATCGGTTTTTTCGTCATTGATGAGTTGGCTAAACGTTGGAACGTTTCGTTGAAAACCGCTAAATTCCGTGGCTTGTTCGGAACGGCTTCCGTTTTCGGCGAAAAAGTGGCATTATGCAAACCTTTAACATATATGAATTTATCAGGGGAATGTGTTTGCCCGCTCATCGACTTCTACGATATTGCCGTCGACGATGTTATTATTATATACGATGACCTCGATCTCCCGCCGGGGAAAATCCGCCTTCGTCTAAAAGGAGGCTCCGGTGGTCATAATGGTGTCAAGTCGATCATTCACCATCTTGGCACGGAGCAGTTTAAGCGCATTCGCATCGGCATCGGTCGGCCAACAAATGGGCAACCAGTTGCTGATTACGTACTTAGCCGTTTTACGGAAGAAGAAAAGCCAGCGGTAATGGAAGCTGTTTTGCGGGCTGCCGATGCGTGTGAACAGGCAGTGACGACACCGTTTATCCAAGTGATGAATGACTTTAACGAGTGAATATTTTCCTCTGAACTGGTACACAATGTGAGTACGGAAGGCGCGAGGCATTGACTTCGCCTGCCTTGCGGACGGAACAGTCCAGTGAGGAGGTTTGCTCGGATGGCATTGCACTACTATTGCCGTCATTGTGGCGCAAAAGTTGGCACGATTGACCACGTATCCATATATAGTGAAAAACTAGGATTCCATCATTTGACTGAAGAGGAACGACTTGACATGATTTCGTACGAGCCGAACGGTGACATTCATGTAAAAACGATTTGTGAAGATTGCCAAGAGGCGTTGGTGCGAAATCCGGAATGGCATCAATATGAAAAATTTATTCACTAGGCGCAGCTTTGGGCGACCAAAGCGTTTTTGCATTTTCGCCAAATGGCTAAAAGGGGAAGAAACTGATGTTGGAAGGAGGGGGGATAGAGGTGCTTTCTCTGCATCGCTATTTAGCTGAAAATCAGGATGTTCGCACGATCATTGAAGGAATCCATGTCCGCCTGAAAGAACAGCTTGTCGCCGGGCTGTCAGGGTCGGCTCGGTCTGTTTTTATTTCCACCCTTTATAAGGAGACAGGGCGGCCGATGTTAGTGGTGGCCCATAACTTGTTTCAGGCGCAAAAAATATATGACGATCTCGTTTCGTTGTTGGGGCCGGATGATGTGTTTCTTTATTCGGTCAACGAAGTCATCGCCGCTGAAATGGCGGTCGCCAGTCCGGAGTTGAAGGCACAACGTCTCGAAATTATGAATCATTGGGCGCAAGAAGGAAAAGGGGTTGTTGTCTGTCCAGTCGCCGGCTTGCGGCGATTGCTGCCGCCGCTGTCGCTTTGGAAGCATTACTTGTTTACGTTCTCGGTTGGACAAGAGCTCGATTTGGAACGCTATAAGCAGCTGTTTGTCGAAATGGGATACAAGCGGGTCGCCACCGTTTCTGCTCCCGGGGAGTTCAGCATCCGTGGCGGCATCGTTGACATTTATCCGCTAACGGCTGAGCTTCCGTATCGTATTGAGCTGTTTGATACAGAAATTGAATCGATTCGAACGTTCACCCCTGATGACCAGCGTTCACACGAGCAGGTGGACCGCGTCATGATCGGGCCGGCCGACGAAATTATTCTTAATGAGGAGGCACGGCAGCGAGGAATCGAACGAATCGAAGCCGGGCTTGCAGCTAGTTTGGAAAACATCAAAGATGATGCTGCCAAGCAGCGGATGTACGAGCATATCCACGCTGAATTGGAACAGCTGCGCGAGGGACAGGAAATCGAACAACAATATAAATATATGTCTCTTTTTTATGAAAAGGCTGCGAGTTTACTAGATTATTTGCCAGAAGATGGCGTGCTGCTGATGGATGAAATGAGCCGGTTGCAGGAGGCGGCTGAGCGACTTGATCGCGAAGAAGCGGAATGGTATACAAGCTTACTCGACGGCGGAAAAATGATCCATGATGTGCCGATTTCGCACTCATTTTCTGAATTGTTGCAAAAGAGTCGATTCCAACGGGTGTACTTGTCCTTATTTTTACGTCATGCACCTCATACTCATCCGCAAAATGTCGTCAATATTACATGTAAGCAAATGCAAAACTTTCATGGGCAAATGGCTCTTCTTCAGTCTGAGATCGAGCGATGGAAAAAGGCGAACTATGCGGTCGTCTTTTTGGCGCCGGATGCCGAGCGGGTGAAAAAGTTGCAGTCGCTGCTTGAAGATTACGAGATCGATGCGCTGCCGCTGCCGCACGAAGCGGCGTTGTTGCACGGCAAATGTCAGCTCCTTCAAGGCGATTTAAATACAGGGTTTGAGCTGCCACTGCAAAAACTGGCGGTCATCACCGAGGAAGAACTGTTCAAAAAGCGGGCCAAACGCCCAGTGCGCCGACAAAAGTTGTCGAATGCCGAGCGGATCAAAAGCTATGCCGAACTGCAAGTCGGCGACTATGTTGTCCATGTCAACCACGGTATCGGAAAATATTTAGGCATCGAGACGTTAGAAATCAACGGAGTGCATAAAGACTATATTCATATCCAATATCAAGGCGGCGATACGCTTTACGTCCCGGTTGATCAAATGGACCAAGTGCAAAAGTACGTCGGTTCGGAAGGAAAAGAGCCGAAAATTTATAAGCTCGGCGGTACAGAATGGAAAAAAGTCAAAAAGAAAGTGGAGTCTTCTGTCCAAGACATTGCGGAAGATTTAATCAAGTTATATGCCGAGCGCGAGGCAAGCAAAGGATATGCATTTTCCCAGGATACAGAAATGCAACGCGAATTTGAAGCGGCGTTTCCGTACCAAGAGACGGAAGACCAGCTTCGTTCGATCGAGGAAATTAAGCGTGATATGGAAAGCGAAAAGCCGATGGACCGCCTCCTTTGTGGCGACGTCGGTTACGGGAAAACGGAAGTGGCGCTGCGGGCGGCATTTAAAGCGATTATGGACGGCAAACAAGTGGCCTTCCTTGTGCCGACGACGATTTTAGCCCAGCAACATTATGAAACGGTGCGTGAGCGGTTCCAAGGATTTCCGATTAACGTCGGGGTGTTAAACCGGTTTCGGACGAGAAAACAGCAGGCGGAGACGATCAAAGGGTTAAAAGACGGCACAATCGACATGGTGATCGGTACGCACCGGCTGTTGTCGAAGGACGTGAAGTTTAAAGATTTAGGCTTGCTCATTATTGACGAGGAGCAGCGGTTTGGCGTGGCGCATAAAGAAAAAATTAAGCAGCTGAAGGCGAATATCGACGTGCTTACATTAACAGCAACGCCGATCCCGCGTACGCTCCATATGTCGATGATCGGTGTACGCGATTTGTCGATCATCGAGACGCCGCCGGAAAACCGTTTTCCGGTACAGACGTATGTAATGGAATATACACCAGAGCTTGTTAAAGAGGCGATTGAGCGCGAGCTCGCCCGCGATGGGCAAGTATTTTTCCTTTATAACCATATCGAAGATATCGACTTGAGAGCAGAAGAAATCGCCCAGCTTGTCCCGGAAGCGCGCGTGACGTTTGCGCACGGGCGAATGTCGGAGGCTGAGCTCGAATCGACGATTTTAGCCTTTTTGGAAGGGCAATATGACGTGTTGGTGACAACGACGATTATTGAGACAGGCGTCGATATTCCGAACGTCAATACGCTCATCGTGTATGACGCCGACCGGATGGGGCTGTCGCAGCTGTACCAGCTGCGTGGGCGCGTCGGCCGCTCGAACCGCGTCGCTTATGCATATTTCACGTACCGAAAAGACAAGGTGTTGAATGAAACGGCAGAAAAACGGTTGCAAGCTATTAAAGAGTTCACCGAGCTTGGTTCCGGGTTTAAAATCGCCATGCGCGATTTGTCGATCCGCGGTGCCGGCAACATTCTCGGCGCGGAACAGCACGGCTTTATCGATTCGGTCGGATTTGATTTATACTCACAAATGCTGAAAGAGGCAATTGAAAAACGGCGTGGCCTTAAACAGGAAGAGGAGCGCCCGGACGTTGTGATCGACGTAGAAGTTGATGCCTATATTCCGGATACGTACATTTCCGATGGATTACAAAAAATTGAAATGTACAAGCGGTTTAAAGCTGTCGAGACACTCGAGGACGTTGAGATGCTACGTGAGGAGATGGCGGATCGTTTCGGCGATTATCCGGACGAGGTGGCTTATTTGTTTCAAATTGCGGAAATTAAAGCGTTGGCGAAGCAGCTCGGCGTTGAATCAATTAAGCAGCATAAGCAACAAATCGATCTTTTATTTACCGAGCAGGCGTCGAAAACAGTGGAAATCCAGCGCTTATCTGGCATTGGCCGCCAGTATGGCCGCCTGTTTGGATTCGGCATGGATGGGGCGAAGCTGAAAATCGTTCTTTATATTAAACAAATGAAGCCACACGAATGGCTGATGATTTTGTATGAGACGTTAAAGCAGCTGTTCGGGGTGGAAAACGAAAAATCAGTGATCGCATGACCAGGACAAAAAAGTCGAGTTTTGTTTTGCATGTTTATGTTTCTGCTGATGTGGCGATAATGAATGATGGACAATTTTATCTAAAATGGGCAAAATCACTTTCATCGCGTATAGAAAGTGGATTGTGAAGGATACTAATGACAACAATGGTGAATTCCCCATCACAAAAGGGTTCATCGGAGTATCCTTCAAATCCTAGATGAAAGTGAGGGTATACAAAGCATGAAAGCAACCGGTATTGTTCGTCGAATTGATGACTTGGGAAGGGTTGTCATTCCGAAGGAAATTCGGAGAACGTTACGCATCCGCGAAGGAGATCCGCTCGAAATATTTGTTGATCGCGATGGAGAGGTCATTTTGAAAAAATATTCGCCGATCAGTGAGTTGGGTGACTTTGCTAAAGAGTATGCTGAGGCACTGTTTGACAGCCTCGGGCAGCCCGTGCTCATTTGTGACCGCGACGTATTTATCGCTGTCGCCGGTGTTTCGAAAAAAGAGTATATGAACAAAAGCGTCAGCCCGCTAGTGGAAAAAGCGATGGAAGAGCGCACTTCTGTCCTCCATACGGAAGAAGGAGAGGTAGAGCTAGTAGACGGGATGACGGAGACGTTGAAGTCGTATACGATCGGTCCGATTGTCGCCAACGGCGATCCGATCGGGGCGGTCATCATTTTATCACGCGAGAAGACGCTTGGTGAAGTGGAGCATAAAGCGGTTGAAACTGCGGCCAGCTTTTTAGCCCGACAAATGGAACAATAAGCGAAACAAGAAGGCAGCTTACAAAGCTGCCTTTTTTCCGTCTGCTAGCCGCTTGGGAAAGTCGTGGCTTCGGGTAAGACATCGTCTTTGTCTAGCAGTCCCATGTTGCGCTATAATATCGAGCGTAGCCATGGCAATGGAACCGTTTGGCGGCTTTCTCGGTCGCTGGCGAATGTCCCCAGCCTGGCTATCCGTCGGCAAACGCCATGAAGGCGGGAGGAAAAGCGATATGGGGAACGTATGGAAAGGCGCAGCTGTATTGACGGTTGCTGCTTTGCTGACGAAGCTGTTAAGCGCGTTGTACCGTATCCCGTATCAAAATATGGTCGGGGATGTCGGTTTTTATATTTACCAACAAGTGTATCCGATTTACGGCATTGTTGTAGCGATGTCACTAGCGGGCTACCCGGTCGCTATCTCGAAGCTCATCGCTGAGAGGTTCGTGGAAGGAGATGTGGCGGGAGCAGCCGCCGTTAGGCGCATCGCGCTGCTATTGTTAAGCGCGCTCGGTGTTATGCTGTTTGCTGGTTTGTATGCAGGGGCCGAAACGGTGGCGTCATGGATGGGGGACGGTCGGCTTGAACCGCTGTTGCGGTTGCTTTCATTTTCATTTTTGTTTTTTCCATTGATCGCTGTGCTGCGTGGTTATTTCCAAGGCCAGCATGACATGATGCCGACTGCGGTGTCTCAAGTTGGTGAACAGTTCGTGCGGGTGACAGCGATTTTAGGACTGTCATATTGGGCGATACGGCGTGGTGCAGATGTTTATTCCTGCGGCATGGCAGCGATTGCAGGGACACTCGGCGGTATGGCGGCGGCGCTTCTTATTTTGCTCTTTTACTCCGCTAAGCGAAGACGAAAAAAAACGGCCGGCCGCACGCCCACGGCTTCGTTCTTACATGTAGGCCGACATTTATTGACAGTTGGAACGATCGTTTGTTTGACAAATATGGCATTGACGCTTATTCCACTCGTGGATTCGTTTTTGTTTGTCCCACTTCTTCATGAAACAGGAGCAAGCCTAGATGAGGTGAAATGGTTAAAAGGGGTGTATGATCGCGGGCAACCGCTCATCCAGCTTGGCACGGTTGTCGGCACATCGCTTTCATTGGCGCTTGTCCCATTTATCTCTAGCGCCCAACGCAGCCAAGGAACCATTTTCACGCAAGGTCTGTTGCCATTTCGATTTGCTGCCGTCATCGGTGTTGGCGCTTCTTTAGGGCTCATTTGCCTGATTCGGCCGATCAATACGATGTTGTTTGAAAATGATCGTGGCTCACTCGTTCTCGCTGTCTTGTCCGCTTCTGTCTTTTTTACAACGATGGCACTGACTTCGTCCGCCATGTTGCAAGGAATGGGAAAAGAGTGGGCGGCCGCTGCCGGTGTAGCGGTGGCCGTAGCGGGAAAAATGGCGCTCATGCATTGGCTTGTGCCGCCGTTTGGCGTCCTTGGCGCGGCCTTAGCGACGACGGGGGCTTATACGCTCATGGCTTGCTTTTTATATGTATGCTTGCGGCGTGAATGCCAACTGACCAACATCCAAAAGTATGCCTATCCAATCGTGAAGGCTGGCGTCGCGATGGTTGTCGTGCTGCAGTTGTATATGTGGCTTATGGATGCTGCCGCCGGCGGACGCTTATGGGCAACCGCCGAGGCGCTTGGAGGCGTCGCCGTCGGTGCGATCGTTTATATCGTATGCATTGTCAAAGGGAACGTTTTCTCCGAGGAGGAATTGTCCGCTCTCCCGTTGGCTAATAAATTTCGTCTACTATCAGGAAGCAGGTGATCGGCGATGAATACGATTTATATTTTCGGACTTGGCGCTGGGGATTTCGAACAGCTGCCGGTCGGTGTATACCGAAAGCTCAAGCGGGCGCATCCGCTCTTTTTGCGGACGAAAGAACATCCGGCCGTGAAGGGGCTTGAGGAAGAAGGAATCACGTTTACGTCATTTGACGATGTTTATGAAAAGCACGAGCAGTTTGCTGATGTGTATGCGGAAATTGTTTCTATTCTTGTCGAACAAGTAAAGCACGGCGACGTGTTTTATGCCGTTCCTGGTCATCCGCTTGTTGCTGAACAAACGGTGCAGCTTCTTTTAGAGGAGGAGCGACGCGGCGTTTGCCGGGTGATGATTGAAGGCGGCCAAAGCTTTTTCGATGCACTGTTTGCTGCGCTGCGCATCGACCCGATCGAAGGGTTTCAGCTGTTGGATGCGACTTCCTTTCAAGGAGACGAGTGGTCGCCTTCGCTGCATACGGTTTTTTGTCAAGTGTATGATTCGTTTGTCGCCTCGAACGTGAAGCTTTCCCTTATGGAACAGCTTCCTGACGACTACCTGGTCTATATTGTTACCGCGGCAGGAACGAAGGCCGAACAAGTAAAGCAAGTGCCGCTCTATGAACTTGATCGTCAGACTGTGCTCGACAACTTGACGAGTGTCTATGTGCCACCGGTCAAGGATGAGCCGCTGCTTTACCATCGGTTTGAGACGTTGCGCCGCGTCATTGCGACGCTGAGGGGGCCGAATGGCTGTCCGTGGGACCGGAAGCAGACACATGCATCGCTGAAGCGGTATTTGCTTGAAGAGGCGTATGAATTGCTTGAAGCGATCGATGAGAACGACGATGACCATATGGTTGAAGAATTGGGCGATGTGTTGTTGCAAGTGATGCTGCACGCCCAAATCGGCGCTGACGACGGCCTATTTTCGATCGACGATGTCATCCGCACGTTGACAGCGAAAATGATTCGTCGCCATCCGCACGTGTTTGGGAATGTAACGGCCGATACAGCCGAACAAGTGGTCGTGAACTGGGAAAAAATTAAGAAAGAGGAAAAAGGCGATGAACAGCCGGAATCGCTCCTCGCTGACATTCCGAAGAGCTTGCCAGGGACGATGCGGGCTTACGAACTGCAAAAAAAGGCAGCTAAAGTTGGGTTTGATTGGAATGATGTGGAACCCATATGGCAAAAAGTTGAGGAAGAAATGGTCGAGTTTCGAGCGGAAACGTCTAGCGGCCGTCGCGCGGAGCTTGTCAGTGAATTTGGCGATGTAATGTTTGCGCTCATCAACCTTGCCCGGTATTATGGCATTCAGCCAGAAGAAGCGCTGCAAATGGCGAACGACAAATTCACCCGCCGCTTCGCCTACATTGAGGAACAAGTACGAAAAAGCGGTCGGCCGATCACCTCGTTTTCACTCGCCGAGCTCGATCGATTTTGGGAAGAAGCAAAAGAAAACGGACGGTAAGGGGGATCATCATGCGTCTTGACAAATTTTTAAAAGTATCCCGGCTCATTAAACGCCGCACATTGGCGAAAGAAGTTGCTGATCAAGGCCGAGTGTGGATCAACGGCCATGTTGCCAAAGCAAGTTCAAACGTGAAAATTGGTGATGAACTGACGATTCAGTTTGGGCAAAAACGGGTAACAGTAAAAGTAGCTGATTTAAAAGAAACGACAAAAAAAGAAGAGGCGACGGGGTTGTATGAGCTGATTCGTGAAGAACGGATCGCATCTGCGTCCGAACAAGACGGCGTCTAATTTGTCCCGCGGGCTTGTTCTAAACCATCCCCCGCTGACATACATATGGTACAAACAGCGGATACGAAAAAAGCGGTGGGCTCTGCCGCCTTTCATTCTAAATCGAAATGCGGGGGATGAACATGAATCGGCACGATGAATTTAGCGGGAATATGAACAAAGGACCGGTTCAAGAACACGACGTGATCATGCGCGGCCGACGTCTTCTTGACATTACTGGGGTAAAACAAGTCGAGAGCTTTGACAATGAGGAGTTTTTGCTTGAGACGGTCATGGGTTTTTTAGCGATTCGAGGGCAAAACTTGCAAATGAAAAACTTAGATGTCGATAAAGGTGTCGTCTCGATTAAAGGGCGCATTTTTGATCTCGTTTATTTAGACGACCATCAGGAGAAGGCTAAAGGATTCTTTAGCAAGTTGTTCAAATGAGCATCACAACACAGCTTCTCACCATGCTGACGATGATCGGCATGGGAGGCTGGCTTGGCATGGCGCTTGATACGTACAACCGATTTTTAAAACGGGACGAACGGGCGCACTGGCTCGTCTTTGTGAATGATGTGTTATTTTGGGCAGTGCAGGCGCTTCTTGTTTTTTATGTATTGTTGCTCGTCAATGATGGCGAGCTTCGCTTTTATCTTTTTTTGGCGCTTTTATGCGGCTATGCCGCTTATCAAAGTTTGCTCCGTTCGTTGTACGTTCGGGTGCTCGAGTGGATCATTTGGTTGGCGGTGCGGATCGGACAGGCGTTCGCCCAGCTGTTCCGCCATATGGTGATCCGTCCCCTCGTCCTCCTTGGACAAATGACGTTAGCGTTGCTTTTGTTTGCTTGCCGGCTTGTTATGTGGACGGTCCAGTTTCTATTGCTTGTCGTTTGGAAAACTGTTCTTTTCTTGCTTGCTCCGCTGCGCTGGATAGGTATAGCCGTTTGGCGACGAGTGCCGCCGCATCGTCGAGCTTGGGTGGAAAATTTTTTTCATCGTTTAAAAGGATTTGCTGGACAAATCAAGAATACAAAAGACAAAATAGGCATATGGTTTGCGAAATGGCGGAAATAAAAGAGGTGCAAATACATGAACGTGCCCCGGAAACCGAATGTGACGAAACTGCAGTCTAGTTACGTATCAGAACAAGAAGAAAAAAAGCGGAAGGCGTCAAGAAGGCGGCGGGTTGTGGCTGTTCGTTTGGCCTTTTGGGCTTCACTGTTTATGGTGCTCGCCTCTGTTCTCATTTACACGTTGCATCTGCAGGTGAAGGCGATCGATGCAAAAACAGCGGAAAAACAAGAGCTAAAAGACCAGCTTGCGGAGCTCGAACAGCAGGAAAAGCAACTGAAAGAGGAAATGAAAAAGCTGCATGACGATGATTACATTGCTGAACTGGCACGAAAAAAATATTATTTATCGAAAGATGGGGAAATTATTTTTGTCTTGCCAGAAGAGTGATATTTTAACTGCGGATGCCCGTACAATACGGGCATCCGTCATATTGACACGTATTTTTTTCATTCGCTATAATGAAAGCAATACCATCTTTAAAGCGTTTTAAGGAGGAGCACTTTTTTTATGTCGATTGAAGTAGGCAGCAAGTTACAAGGCAAAGTCACAGGCATTACGAAATTCGGGGCGTTTGTAGAGCTGCCGGAAGGTGTGACAGGACTGGTTCATATTAGCGAAGTAGCCGATAACTATGTCAAGGACATCAACGATCATTTGAAAGTTGGCGACATGGTGTATGTGAAGGTGATCAACGTCGGCCAAGATGGAAAAATCGGTCTATCCATTCGCAAGGCAAAAGATACGCCTTCTTCGCAGCGGCCTCGCCACCGAGCACACGACCGCTCTGCAGCTGACAGTTTAGAGCAAAAAATTAGTCGTTTCCTCAAAGAGAGTGAAGATCGACTGGCGTCGTTGCGCCGTCATACGGAATCGAAGCGGGGAGGGCGTGGAGCGAGACGCGGGTAACTTGCTGCTGAATACATGTAGGAAAGATGATGAATAGGGAGACAACAAGCATCCATGATCATGGATGCTTCTTTGTTTCTAAGGTAAAAAATGAAGGGGATATTTTCCTTATATATTTTTTCGTTTTATATGTTGACAATATCCAATTCCTCTATTATGATATTAAATGTTGTCACACGGCGGTGTAGCTCAGCTGGCTAGAGCGTACGG
>NZ_AYKT01000024.1 GCF_000496575.1 Geobacillus thermodenitrificans subsp. thermodenitrificans DSM 465
AAGCATTGGCCAATAAGGATGAGGCAGGTGTCTGGCAGCTAGCCGAGGCATCTGTTATTCGGTTCATATGAGAGTAAAGGGTGTCCCAAAATAACGGG
The DNA here is from genome assembly GCF_000496575.1 of Geobacillus thermodenitrificans subsp. thermodenitrificans DSM 465. GTDB lineage: Bacteria > Bacillota > Bacilli > Bacillales > Anoxybacillaceae > Geobacillus > Geobacillus thermodenitrificans. The sequence goes on from NZ_AYKT01000024.1 coordinate 99, forward strand.
ACACCCTTTTTCATCGTCTATATGCGCTCAATGCATCGATAGAAGGAAGGCAACTTTTTTCGGACAGCCTTTTTTGCTATTTTTTCAGTACATCGTGGTCGACATACCGTTCGCCGTTCAGTTCGCTAATAACGTTAATGGCGACTTTGGCGCCGTCGCCGGCGGTGATGATCGTATGAACGCTAGTGCCCGCCACGGTGCCGGCCGCCCAAATGCCGTCGATGTTCGTTTTGCCGTTTTCATCGACGGCAATGACAGTTTTAATGCGCGGTTCGGTGGCTGGTTTCGTGCGCAGACCGATTTTTTCTGCCAGATCGGTGGCCACTCCGGTAGCGAAAATGACATGTTTCGCTTCATATGAACCGTTGTCGGTGTCGAGCCGGAATCCGCTCTCTGTTTTTTGAATGTCCGTCACTTGCGCTGTCACTAGGTTCGCACCAAACTTGGCCGCTTGTTTTTTGCCCGTTTCGATTAAATCGGGACCGCTGATTTCCGGGACGCCATAATGGTTTTCGATCCAAGCGCGCTTGGTGATGCTTTTATCATTGTCAAACACGATTGTTTTCTTGCCTGCCTTAGCGGTGAAAAGCGCGGCGCTCGCTCCTGCCGGTCCGGCACCGATGATGGCAATGTCGTACATGTTTACAGCCTCCTTTTGTTTGAATATTAACACTATAAACAGTGTAGCATAGTTGGAAACATAGTCCAAACGATTTGTTTTATAAAATGATATTTATTATCAAATTATATTTACTTTAAATAAAGTTGTGTGTATAATAGAAAGCAGAGGGGGATGACAAAGGAGAGAAGCACGAATGAGTAAAACGAAGATTTGTGAACAATGCCATCAGCCTATACGGCGGCTGAAGCATTCGTTGCTTTGTCAATGTGGAATGAAATTGGTTGTTCAAAAATAGTATGGTGAAAAAGGACGTAATAGTGTTCAAGTGGAAAACCGGCGAATGACGTCGGTTTTTTTTCTGTCCTGATTTTTGGCGGCGGCGAATATATAGAAATAAAACCGCATTTTTCACGAGGGTTGGTGCCACGAATGCACGACAAACGGGATTTAGGTGCCCGATTAGCCGCCTTTTACCACGCGTTGGTCGAATGGGTCGCACAAAAACGAAAACATTTTCCACTTTCATCCCGTGAAGAAAGCCGGGATCAGTTGCTTGCTTATTTATATATGAACGAGCATATGCCGTTAGATTTAATGGAGGCACTTGAAGAAGAGGGCTTGCTGCTCGTTGGGCAAGAATCTCATCTCATCGCGGCCATGGAACAGTTTTTGACTTATTTGCGCACGCCGTTTGATCGTAGGGAAGAGATCCGAAAGGTGAAAAGAAGAGAAGCGAAACGGCTGCTTGATGAACAGGTGGAAGCCATGTTTGGCCCACGGGGCCATTCCCGGCGGACACGCATCATGGTGACAATGGACGAAGCGTGGATCGATCATCCGGACATCGTGGAGCGGTTGCTTTTGTACGGCATGGACATTGCCCGTATTAATTGCGCCTACGGTTCGCCGGAAACATGGGAGACGTTGGCCGCTGTCATCCGTCAGGCGGAAGAGCGTTTGCAACAACAACTGTTGGGAAAGCGCTGCCGCATCTACATGGATTTACCGGGCCCGAAGATTCGGGTCGACCGTCTTGCCGTGAATACAGGACCGGTGAAGTTGGCAGTACAGAAAAATGAATATGGAGAGTCGGTTCAACCGTTGGTCGGTATCATTTCTTTCGACTCTTCCAACCTGTTTTCCCCGCTTCCTCATGATGTTTCGTTCATCTTGGAGTTGACGGCTGAAGAGGAAGCAGTTGTGGAACAAGGGGACGAACTGTTTTTCAATGATGTGCGTGGGAAAAAACGAAAATTGAAGGTGATGGAACAGATAGGACCGTCTTGTTTTAAAGTTCTGCTTTCGCGAACGGCCTATGTGCAAAATGGGATGAAATTGTGGGGCGGGTCGGTATCGTTTACTCTTTCTTCCACGTTGTTCATTCCGATGAAAGCACTTGTCAAAACTGGAACGACACTCTACATTTATTTCGATGAAGCCCAATTTGCGGCTGCAAAGGCCGAACAAGGCGTAAAGATGACAACCACATTGGCGAAAGCATGGCGCAACGTGCGGGCGGGAGATCGGTTGTATTTAAACGATGGCAAAATTTTAGCCAGGGTCGTCAAGGTTCATGAATGGTGCATCGAGGCAAAAGTCATTGCCGATGGAGGAAAGCAGAAAACGATCAAGCAAGGGACGGGCATTCATCTTCCTGACTCGTTCATCCAGTTGACCGTTCCGCGGCTTACCGACCGCGATCTTGAATTGATTCCGTTCATCGCTAAGCATGCCGATATGGTCGGACTGTCATTTGTCCATACACCTTATGACTTGCGGAAGCTTTATCGCTTGCTTTCAAAGCACGGGGCTTCTTCGCTCCCGGTGATTGCGAAAATTGAAACGAGGAAGGCGCTCCAAAACTTAGCCCGCATTTTGCTTGAAGGGTTAAAGCTCCCGGCGTTCGGTGTGATGATCGCCCGCGGTGACTTAGCGCTTGAAGTCGGATTTGAACATATGGCCGTCACCCAGCAAGAGATTTTGGCGCTATGCCGGGCGGCTCATGTTCCGGTCATTTGGGCGACGCAAGTGCTTGAACAGCTAGCGAAAAAGGGGATGCCAGCGCGTGCGGAAATCTCGGATGTATCGTTAGGGAAGCAGGCGCAATGTGTCATGTTGAATAAAGGAGCTCATATTGTTGAAGCTGTGCGGATGTTGGCTTCTTTATTGGAAAATGAAGAAGTGCAAAGCCTACATCGGTGGGAAGCAGTGACACATGACAAGGAGCTGCCAAACTTATTCGCTTTGTTGAACGAAGAGGAGTAAGAGGCGGGTACAGGCTTTCTCTTACTTGTATGTAAACTTATATAAATTAAAGATTAACAAAATGAGTGGTATCGTCAAAATAAAAACCAGCTGCAAAGGGGGGAAATGGGAAAGACGGCCTCTATTACCGGAATAGGGGCGGAAAAACCGTCGTCACGTCCATGTTCGCGCTGGCGCTTGAACGTCTTGGGATGAGCGTCAATTTGTTTAAACTGGGGTGGCTGAAGATGGGAAAGCGTTTGCGGAACCAGATTGGTGTCAACGCCTCCCGCTTCACTTCTGACGAAGTGTGAAGCGGGAGCTGGCGACTACCCACTCGTACGAACGTGCGAAGCACTCTTGCCTTCCATTGGCTAGAAATGCTATATGAGATGCTGAAGTCGGCAAAAAGGATTGATATGCGGCATCGAAATCGTCAAAGACCGAGCGACGAAAGCCGTTTTTCCGCGCACCGCAATGGTTGTGATTCGCATCATTCTTGAGGCGCGCCCAAGCGGATTGATCATCCGTCCGCTCGGTCTGGTATTGATGTTCATCCCGGTGCTCTCTATGAGTGAAGCAGAAGTGGATGAGGTCGTATGCATTTTGTTTGACTCGATCGCCTGTTTGTCAGAACAAGTGCGTGTAGAACTGATGTAGGCTGGGGCGGCTTGATAGTCGCCTGTTTCTTTTTGGGCGATTGGGTGCGAGCCTAAACAACGGGTGTTTATCATACATACAGTGAGACTAAGGGAAGGAGGGAAGAAAAGTGAACCATATCGAGATGGCCGATGCACGCGTTTGGCGCCCATGGGGCTTTGGGAGACCCTGGGGCTTTGGGCGACCGTTTGGATATCCGTTTTTTGGCTCGCCGTTTTTTGGAGGGTTCTTAGGCGGATTGCTCGGCAGCACATTGTTCCCGCCGTATTTCTATCCGTATTCGTATGGCCCGATTTGGTGGTGAAAAAAGGAGAAGGGGTTGGGCGGACAGCCCACCCTCTTTTTTTATTGTGTGCATATGAATAAAGTACCGCATTCTTATTCATGGAGGAAAGGAGAAAGAGAGATGCCATTTCCAGGTTTGTTGTTCGGTGCTCCTTTGATCGGCGGGTTTTTAGGTGGATTGATCGGTGGTGCCCTCACCCCGCGTCCGTTTTATCCGTACCCGCCATATCCGCCGTATCCACCGTATCCGGGCTGGTGGTATTAAAACGAGCCATGAAGAATAAGCATCCCGTCGGTCAAACAGGGATGCTTATTCGATGATTCCGGTGTCGCGAATCGTCACGTCGGCGGTGATACGGATCGGAAGTTGACTGTAATGCTTATAAAAATCGCGGTGGCGAAACTGGCGGTAACGGCTCGCGGCCAGATCACCGAAGCCGATCGGATCGATTTGCTTTTCTTGAAAACGACGGAGAAGCGCCTCCGTTTGCGAACGAATTTGTTGTTCAAACGTTTTTTCGACAGACCGGCGGACAGCGGACGTGAACGGCCCATGTTTATATTCGCGTACGATTCCTTCAAGAGCAATATGAACATGAATATGCGGACGAGTTTTTGGCCCTGAAAAGGAAATGGTCCGTTTTGTCGAGATATTTTTAATCGATACGTATTTTTTATTGTTTAATCGGACCGTATGGGTGCCTTCACTATAGCCGTCAGCTACGATTTTAAAGTAGAACATGTCACTTTGCCCAATTGTATCGACTACCCGATCGCCGCGAAAGAGAACAACGCCAATCACTTGTACATCTTCACCAACCCGGCGTATATAGGGTAAAAAAGGATCTTTTCCATCAGCATAGTACGTTTTTAAAAATAAATGTAAATTAGTTTTTGGCAAATCGCGCCGCTCTATATTTTGTTTTAGTAAGTTGGAGAGATAAATACCGTTTCCTTGCCGGCCGTAATTTCCTTCTAGCAAATGTTTGGCCGTCCCATCGACCACTGCTAAATACAGTCTCGTCCCGATGCTTGCATCGCGACGGAATTGATCGATAAAAGGAAAAATTCCTTGTTTGGCTAGTTGCTTTCCGTACAAGGCGATCTCAATGCTTCCACTGACGAGTGGCTCGGATGTTTTGTATTGTAGTTCTTCAAGCACGTCTTTCGCGGTGGAGGAAACCGTTGTCAACGTTTTGTTCGCTGTCTCCCCTCTTTTGTAAACGGGAATGACAATGGTTCCCCGAATTTTCTCTTTTCCTGCCTCATCAAATCCGACCGCACTTTCAATATTGATATCATCCAAAATTTCTTTGCGAACACAGCCACAAAGGAGGGCAACGGTGACCCCAATCAACAGAGCGGTCCGCATGCTCATACGTTTCCTCTCACTTTCTTTACGATATACGTGATGCCTGCGAGGCAAGGAATCCATATATAGAGAAAATAAAAACCGGCTCTGTTTAAAATGGTGTTGGCGAAATCGATTTCGGCGCGGTCGTCAATCCATAACGTACAGAAAAAACAAATCGTTGTAATGACTAGTAAAGCCATTTTTTGGCGAATCGAAAAAAGTTGTTTGCATATACGTGAAGAACACCATAAGCCTAAGCAGATGTTCGGCAAAATAATCAGCAGCCAGTTGGCGATGCCGATATATTCGAAGCGTTCAATAAACGGCAATTCAACCACTTTCCACATCATTAACGTCGGCCAAATTTGCCGCTGCAGTTGGTTTTCACTAAAGTAGGCCAACGTCAATATGGTAAGCAACGTATAAAACAATGTCGTCGTCAGTACGGCAGCATGCGCCCATTTGGCGGATTGCTTTCCGCCTTTTATAAAAGGGTAAAAGAACAAAACCGTTTCGTATCCGAGCATCGTCAATGTCATTTGCTTCGCTGCCTTCAAAATGGCTGAAGGGGAATGATCGAAGATCGGAAGTAACTGGTAAAAGTCGCTATAATCGAGGACAAACCAAAAGGTAAACACTAAATAGCTCGGAATGATCAGGCAAAAAAAGCAAATGCCGACAACGATCCGGAATCCGCCAAACGTAATGTATAAACAAAGAAGAAACAATGCGAGGGAAAATTCCCATGTTTTCAAGTCAGGAAACATCCATACTTGAACCACTTCGATATATGTGCTCAAAACGACAAACGGCATGATGGCAAAGTAAAGGACAAGCAATAACGAAAGGACTCCTCCAACCCAACGGCCGAAAAGGCGCTGATGAAGGAGGACGAAATCGCCATCTGCTTGTTGCAACAGCCAGTATATCAAGATGAGAATGAGATGGGACGAAGCGCCGGCCAGCAGGACGGAAATCCACGCATCATGTCCGGCGGTTTCCGCGATGATCCGTTGAAACCCGAGCACTCCGATACCGATTTGCATAGACATAATGATAAAAAAAGTCATGAAAGGTGAAACTTGTAGACGTTCGGCAACAGAAGCCATCGTCGTCCTCCTATCAGTTTTCACTCGTCGATGTCTCGTTTTTGTTTTGCCTTTTTCCCATCAAAGCGAATGGGCTGCTCGGTTCGCAATGTTTCCGGCCGTTTGGATTGGCTTGTAAACGGCAGGCGGACCAACGCGTCTTTTAAATCCCGCCAACGCGGCGGATATAAAGGGGAAAGGAACGGACGCCCGAGCGAAGTCAAGTAAAGCAGATGGGTCACGATAATACAAAAACAAAAGGCAACGCCAAGCAGCCCCCATATCTCGGCGAACAGGATAAATGGAAAACGCATCAAGCGAATCGTGTTCCCGATTTTATAAACGGGGGTAGTAAAGGAAGCCAATGCGGCGAGCGCCACTAAGATGAGCAAAACATTACTTGTCAAACCGGCCTCAACAGAAGCGGTTCCAATGACAATCCCACCGACGATACCGATCGTTTGGCCGACTTTTGTGGGGAGCCGTGCCCCGGCCTCCCTTAATAGCTCAATCGTCAGTTCGAGAAACAGCACTTCCAAAATAGGCGGGAACGGAATTTCCCTTCTCGATGTAATTAAGGTGCCGAGTAAATCTTTTGGAATCAATTCGTAATGATAGTTCAACGTCGCTACATACATCGGCGTAATCAAAATAGAAAAGGTGACCGAAAACAGGCGGATGAGACGGAAAAACGATGCGACCGTCCAATTGAGAAAGTAGTCTTCAAAGGATGAAAAAAATTCCACTAACGTCGTTGGACCGATCAATACGTGTGGCGATCCATCTACCATAATCGCCACTTTTCCTTCGGCCAGTACGGCAGCGACTCGGTCCGGGCGCTCCGTATCGAGCAGCTGCGGAAAGGGAGAGTGTCGATTGTCCGAAATGATTTGCACGATATAAGAGCTGTCAATGATCTCGTCAAATTCCACTTCCTCGATGCGCTGAAGAACCGTTTGGACGTTGTCGGGATTGGCAATGCCATCAATATAAACAACCGCCACTTTCGTTTTTGACAACGTTCCGACCGTTGTCATTTTGACCGTCAAACGGTCGATCGGAATTCGTTTGCGCAATAAAAATAAATTCGTTTCCAACGATTCAATAAACGACTCTTTTGGACCAACGACGCTAAATTCTACTTCGGGAACGGTGAGTGCACGCTCCAATGTTTTTTGCGCCTTTACGAGCAGCCCGGTTTCGTCCGTTTCATGAAGGCGGATGAATAAATATCCCTCGAGCAATTTTTCCTTCACATTATTAGGGTCGCTAGAAATATATGCATCGTCGATTGGAAGAGCTCGGTGGATCTCTTCTAAAGATGAAAATGGACAATGAAACAAGTAAGGAAAAATAGAGCGAGCAACAAATTCCATATCAACCATCGGCTCGACATACGACACCCATAGATAGAGACCGGCTGTATCGTTCCGGTACACTTTTGTTTGGAAATCCGTCGAGCTCCCTAATGTTTGCAGCGTTGTCCATACGGATGGAGGTGGAGCTGTCATCCCTCTCCCCCTTCGTGTTCAGAATTTCTGCTTTTCAGACGTGAAAGAGGATGTCCGCACGCAATAGCGGGCATCCCCGTTTGTTCCCTTCACTGCAGTTGATTTCCTTGATAAGGGAACTGGTTTGTATATCCTTGGAACTGTTGGTATGTTTGTTGAAGCTTTTGCGGATCGGCTGCTTCGAGCTTGTACCAACCTTTTTTGAACATTAAATTGAACAATTCACGCTGGCAATTTTGCGTTTCTGTAAAAATGTTCATCATATCTTGATATAACGGTTGGTTGCTCGCCTCATGCAAAAACACGCTGTAGGACAACGTCATATACTTTTCCGTCGCCAACATATCGTTCAAAAAGTCGCGCTCATTCATTTGCGGTGTTTTTGGCACTTGTGTTTCTGGATTTTGCACTTGTCTTGTGTTCATGCGACGCTCCTCCTTATTACATGACTGGCGGTTGCGGTGGGTTTTGTAAATGGCGCAAAATCATATTGTAATGGCGCTGATGCATTTGTCCGGCGCGCTCGATCGCCTGCGCCACCTCGGGATCGCGGCATTGCGAGGCGAAAAAGTGCGCTTTTTTGGCTGCCAGCAAATTCCACGACATCATATCGGAAAAATACATGGCGTCTTTCGATGACACCATTTGCGGCGGTTGCGGCATCGCCGTTTGTGGATTCATTTGTGGTTGCTGCTGCATCGTCTTTTGCTCCTTTCACTCATTGTTCGCTTGTAGATTATCCAGTGAGTGGAAAATTATACACAAATAAAAAATAAACAGCAGGGAAAAAACATATTCAATGACGTGAAAACGTGGTACAATAAAGATGTGAATGCGTTTTCAAACAAGGGGGCTTACAACTGTGGAGCAGCTGATGCGAGACTTTTTCTTGTTCCTGTCGAAAAATAAAACGTTGACGAAGTTGGCGAAGCAATACGGCCTCCGCTTCGGCGCTTCAAGATTTGTCGCCGGCGAAACGATTGATGATGCGGTGCGTGTCATCCGCCAGCTAAACGAAAAAGGGTTAGCTGTCACGGTCGACTATTTAGGGGAGTTTGTCGACAATGAGCGGGAAGCAAACGAGATGGCAAGGCACTGTCTTGAGGCGATTGAGGCGATTAGCCGGGAGAAATTAAATTCGCAACTGTCGTTGAAAATGACATCGATGGGGCTTGATATTTCCGATGACCTTGTGATGCGCAATATGCGCCGCATTTTAGATGTGGCGAAGCAGCGCGGCGTGTTTGTGACGATTGATATGGAAGACTACTCGCGCTGCCAAAAGACGCTCGATATTTTTAAACAGTTGAAAAAAGAGTACGATAACGTCGGCACGGTGCTGCAGGCGTATTTATACCGAACTGAAAAAGATATTGAAGATTTAAAGTCATACCGCCCGAATTTGCGTCTCGTCAAAGGGGCATATAAAGAATCGCCGGAAGTGGCGTTCCCAGAAAAAAAAGATGTGGATGAAAATTTTAAAAAGATCATTAAACAACATTTGCTTAACGGCAACTATACGGCGGTGGCGACGCATGACGACGCCATCATTGAATATACAAAGCAGCTTGTTAAGGAATACAACATTCCAAACAGCCAGTTCGAGTTTCAAATGCTATACGGCATCCGCCCGGAGCGCCAAATCGAGCTGGTGCGCGAGGGGTATACGATGCGTGTGTACGTCCCGTACGGAACGGACTGGTACGGTTATTTTATGCGCCGGCTTGCTGAGCGTCCGGCCAATGTAGCGTTCGTCTTAAAAGGGATTATTCGGAAGTAAGGGAGGCGGAGGGCGGCGGGAGTGCCGCCTTCGTTGGTACGATCGGCTTTGGCCGATGACTTCCCTGCGTTATGCATCAGAGGGGGACTAAACGCCGCCGGCGTTTAGTCCCCTTGCATATTGTGCTTTTTATACTGTTGGTTTTGGCTTGTCTGTTTGCCGCCGCCGTCCGCTTCAACCGTCGGGCCGGCGTTTCCTTTCACGCTTGCTGCGCTAACGCCGCCTTTTGACGGATTTTTTTTCAACCGAGCCATCACCTTCACCTCCTTTTCCTAGTATGAACAAAAACCGAGCTGCGATGTGGGAAAAAATATGCAGCAAATATATTGCGAAAATTAATAACATACTATATATTTAAGTGTAGAGAACGTTTTCACATTTATTTTTTTCACCGAAAAATGAATGACGGCTCATTCAATGGTGTAAGGGGGAACAGGAATGGTGAAACGCATTCGGCGCGCTGCTGTGCTTGGGTCTGGCGTCATGGGCTCGGGCATTGCCGCTCATTTGGCAAACGTCGGCATCCCAACGCTGTTGCTTGACATTGTGCCGCGGGAATTAACGAAGGAAGAAGAAGCGAAAGGATGGACGCTTGAGCATCGACAAGTGCGCAACCGTCTCGCCAATCAAGCGCTGCAAAAACTGTTGAAACAAAAACCAGCGCCGCTCATGGCGAAAGACAACATTGCGCTCATCGAAACGGGCAACTTTGAAGATGATCTCCATCGGCTCGCTGAAGTCGATTGGATTATTGAAGTCGTCGTTGAAAACTTAGACGTGAAAAAAAGTGTGTTGGCCCGCGTTGATGAAGTGCGGACGCCGGGAACGATCGTCAGCTCGAACACGTCCGGCATCTCGATTGCAGCGATGGCGGAAGGGCGTTCGGAGGACTTTCAAAAGCATTTTTTAGGCACGCACTTTTTCAACCCACCGCGTTATTTAAAGCTGCTGGAAATTATTCCGACCGAGCAGACAGACCCGGATGTCGTCGCCTATATGAAAACGTTCGCCGAGGAGGTGCTCGGCAAAGGCGTCGTCATGGCGAAAGATACACCGAACTTTATCGCCAACCGGATCGGCACGTATGGGCTGCTTGTCACGGTCCGTGAGATGATGGAAGGCGGGTATAGCGTCGGTGAAGTCGATTCGGTCACTGGACCGCTGATCGGACGGCCGAAAAGCGCAACGTTCCGCACGCTTGATGTTGTCGGACTCGATACGTTTGTACATGTTGCGAACAACGTGTACGAAAACGTCGAGGGAGAAGAAAAAGATGCGTTCCGCGTGCCGGAGTTCATGAAAGCGATGCTTGGAAACGGCTGGCTCGGCAGCAAATCCGGACAAGGCTTTTTCCTCAAACAAGGAAAAGACATTCTCGAGCTCAATTACATCACGATGCAATACGAACCACGCAAAAAGTTGGTCACGCCGGCGGTGGAGATGGCGAAGCAGGCAAAGGGTGCGTCCGCCAAGCTGCAAACGCTCGTGTACGCCGACGGTGACCGCGCAGGCACGCTTTTATGGAACATCATCGCGCCGACGCTTCTGTATACCGCTCAGCTCGTCGGTGAGATCGCTGATGACATCGTGGCGATCGACCGAGCGATGAAATGGGGGTTCGGCTGGGAACAAGGCCCGTTTGAATTGTGGGATGCGATCGGATTGGAACGGTCGGTGCGGAAAATGCAGGCTGAAGGGCGTGACATCCCGGCATGGATTACAAATATGCTTGCCGATGGCGCCACGGCATTCTATAAAACGGAGAACGGCCAATTGTTCTATTATGCGCCTGACGGCTATAAAGTAGTGGAAGAAAACGAAAAAATCGTTCATATCCGTCGTCTGAAAGAGACGCGCGGCGTCATCAAGAAAAACGCCGGCGCAAGCCTCATTGATCTCGGTGATGACGTGGCGCTCCTTGAGTTCCATTCACCAAACAATGCGATCGGCACCGACATCGTGCAAATGATCAACGAATCGCTTGATGAAGTGAACCGCAACTACAAAGGACTTGTCATCGGCAACCAAGGGAAAAACTTCTGCGTCGGCGCGAATCTCGCGATGATGTTGATGGAAGCGCAGGACGAAAACTTCTTTGAACTCGAACTGGCGGTTCGGCAGTTCCAGCAAGCGCTTCTCAAGATGAAGTACAATCCGAAGCCGGTCGTCGTTGCACCGTTTGCCATGACGTTAGGCGGCGGGGCGGAAGTGAGCTTGGCAGCTTCTCACATCCAGGCAGCGGCCGAGACGTACATGGGGCTTGTGGAAGTCGGCGTCGGTTTGATTCCGGGTGGCGGCGGCAACAAGGAGTTGTACATCAAACGGTTGAACAGCCTGCCAAACGGTGCGGATGTCGATTATGTTAAAGTGGCTGCCAAAACGTTTGAAACGATCGCTATGGCGAAAGTGTCGACGTCAGCGGCTGAAGCGCGTGAGCTCGGCTTCTTAAACAGCCACGATGGCATTACGATAAACAGCGATCATCTTCTTTACGAAGCGAAACAAGCGGTGCTCGCCTTATATGAAGACGGCTATCGCCCGCCTGTAAGGAAGAAAGTGCCGGTGGCCGGCGAAAGCGGCTATGCCGCCATGTTGCTTGGCGCGCAATCGATGTTCCATTCCGGCTACATTAGCGAGCACGATTTGAAAATTGCCAAAAAGCTGGCGTACGTCTTGGCTGGCGGCAACGTGCCATACGGAACGGAAGTGGATGAACAATACTTGCTCGACCTTGAGCGAGAAGCGTTTTTAAGCTTGATCGGCGAGCCAAAGACGCAAGCGAGAATGCAACATATGCTTGTCAAAGGAAAACCGCTCCGCAACTAAGGCGGACGAATGTTGAGGGGGGATTGGCGTGAGAGAAGCGGTGATTGTCGCAGGAGCGCGCACACCGGTCGGGAAAGCGAAAAAAGGGACGCTCGCTCATGTGCGGCCGGATGATTTAGGAGCGCTTGTCGTCAAAGAAACGCTAAAACGAGCAGGAAACTATGACGGGAATATTGATGATTTAATTATCGGCTGCGCCATGCCGGAGGCGGAGCAAGGACTCAATGTCGCCCGCAACATCGGGGCGCTCGCCGGTCTGCCGTATACCGTGCCGGCGATCACGATCAACCGGTATTGTTCGTCCGGTTTGCAGGCGATCGCCTATGCAGCTGAACGGGTGATGCTTGGTCATTCCGATACGGTCATCGCCGGCGGGGTCGAATCGATGAGCATGGTCCCGATGATGGGTCATGTCGTCCGCCCGAATGCCCGCTTGGCGGAAGAAGCGCCAGAATATTACATGTCGATGGGGCATACGGCCGAGCAAGTGGCGAAAAAGTACGGCGTCAGCCGTGAGGACCAAGATGCGTTTGCTGTGCGCAGCCATCAGCGGGCGGCGAAAGCGCTGGCCGAGGGGAAATTTGATGAGGAAATCGTACCGGTAGAAGTGACGGTGCGCAAAGTAGAAAACAACAAACTCGTCGAAGAGAAAGTGGTCTTTACGCAAGATGAAGGGGTGCGCCCGGACACGAACATGGAGACGCTCGCGAAACTGCGCCCGGCGTTTGCCGTCAACGGCACGGTCACGGCGGGCAACGCGTCGCAAATGAGCGACGGGGCCGCGGCGGTGATGGTCATGGATCGCGAAAAAGCAGAATCGCTCGGCTTGAAGCCGCTTGGCAAGTTTCGTTCGTTCGCCGTCGCCGGCGTGCCGCCGGAAGTGATGGGGATCGGTCCGGTCGCGGCTGTGCCGAAAGCGTTGAAACTGGCCGGTCTTGAGCTGTCCGATATCGGCCTGATCGAGTTAAACGAAGCATTCGCGTCTCAATCGGTCCAAGTCATTCGCGAGCTTGGTCTCGATGAAGAGATCGTCAACGTCAACGGCGGGGCGATCGCGCTTGGCCATCCGCTCGGCTGCACGGGCGCGAAGTTGACCTTGTCCTTGCTTTACGAAATGCGGCGCCGCAACGTCCAGTTCGGCATTGTCACGATGTGCATTGGCGGCGGCATGGGGGCCGCAGGCGTCTTTGAACTGCTGTGATGTGAAGTCAATAGAAAATCCAGCGGGCGGCGCTGCCGCCCGGGTAATCACACGATAGTTGGGGGAGGAAAATAAACAATGGCAAAAACGGTCGAAAATGCGATTCAAGGCGGCAGCTTTTTAATTGAGGACATTCCGGCGGAGCGTGTGTTTACGCCGGAAGATTTCACCGATGAGCATCAAATGATCGCCAAGACAACGGAAGAGTACGTCAACAACGAAGTGCTTCCACAGCTCGAGCATCTCGAAAACCATGAGTTTGATCGCTCGGTGAAACTGCTTCGCAAGGCGGGCGAACTTGGGCTGTTGAGCGCCGACATCCCGGAGGAGTACGGTGGGTTAGGACTGGACAAAGTGAGCTCTGCCATCATTGCCGAACATATGGCGCCGGCCGGCGGTTTCGCCATTTCGCACGGGGCGCACGTCGGCATCGGATCGCTGCCGATTGTCTTGTTCGGTACGGAAGAACAAAAACAAAAATATTTGCCGTATTTAGCGACTGGAGAAAAGATTGCCGCTTACGCTTTAACCGAACCGGGCTCCGGTTCCGACGCGCTTGGGGCAAAAACGACGGCGAAATTGAACGCCGAAGGGACGCATTACATTTTAAACGGTGAAAAACAATGGATCACCAACTCCGGCTTCGCTGATGTATTTGTCGTTTACGCGAAAGTGGACGGCCAGCATTTCACCGCGTTCATCGTCGAGCGCGACTTCCCGGGCGTCTCAACCGGTCCGGAAGAAAAGAAAATGGGGATTAAAAGCTCGTCAACAAGGACGCTCATTTTGCAAGATGTGCCGGTGCCGAAAGAAAACGTGCTCGGTGAAATCGGCAAAGGCCATGTCATCGCCTTCAACATTTTGAACATCGGCCGCTACAAACTCGGTCTCGGGGCGGTCGGCGGGGCGAAACGGGCGCTTGAAATCACGCTGAAATACGCCAACCAACGCCAGCAATTCAAGCGACCGATTTCGAAGTTTACGCTGACGCAAGAAAAATTCGCGACGATGGCAGCGCGGCTGTACGCGGCGGAAAGCTCCGTCTACCGCACGGTCGGTTTGTTCGATGAACGGATGGGCTTGCTTGATGCGGAAAAAGCGAAGGACGGCAAAGAAATTGCCAAGTCCATCGCTGAATATGCGATCGAATGCTCATTGAACAAGTTTTTCTCCACTGAAGTGCTCGATTACATTGTTGATGAAGGGGTACAAATTCACGGCGGCTACGGCTTTATGCAAGAGTATGAAATCGAGCGCGCTTATCGCGATTCGCGCATTAACCGCATTTTTGAAGGGACGAATGAAATCAACCGCCTGCTCGTGCCGGGCATGTATTTGAAAAAAGCCATGAAAGGCGAGCTGCCGCTCTTCCAAAAAGCGCAACAGCTGCAAGAAGAGCTCATGATGATGACGGCCGAGGAACCGGGTTCAGGGGTGCTTGAGCAAGAGAAATATTTGGTGCGCAACGCGAAAAAGATCGCTTTGATGGTCGCTGGCTTAGCGGTGCAAAAATACGGTCAACGGATCGAGGAAGAACAAGAAGTGCTTGTCAATATCGCTGATATCGTTTCCAACATTTATGCGATGGAATCGGCGCTTTTGCGCACAGAAAAAGCAATTCAAGCGAGCGGGGAAGAGAAAAACAAGCAAAAAGTGTTGTATACGCAAATTTTCTGCCAAGAGGCGTTCAATGAAATCGAAGCCCATGCGAAAGAAACGCTCGTTGCCGTGGAGCAAGGCGACACGCTTCGGATGATGCTCGCCGCTCTCCGTCGGTTGACGCGTCATACCCCGATCAACGTGATCGCGAAAAAACGCGAAGCGGCTGCAGCCCTCATTGAAGCAGAACAGTATATTGTGTGATAATAGGAAGTACCAGGTTTGTCCTGGTACTTCTTTCTGTCAGAAGCAGGTAGCAATGGTTCGGAAAAATGGGGACAGCCGATCAATTGTTTCCGTTAACAGTTCTAGAGGAGGGACGGACATGGCGTTGACGTTGTATTGGTATCCGAAATGCGGGACGTGCCGGAAGGCGAAGCGGTGGCTTGATGAGCACGGGATCGAGGTGCAAACGGTGCATCTTGTCGATGAGCCGCTGACGAAAGAGGAGCTCGCCCGCTTGCACCGTCAAAGCGGATTGCCGCTTAAAAAATTTTTTAACACAAGCGGGATGAAATACCGCGAACTCGGATTAAAGGACAAGCTTAACGACGCATCGGAAGAAGAGATGCTTGAATGGCTTGCTTCGGACGGGATGCTAGTAAAACGGCCCATTTTAACGGACGGCGAACGGGTTGTTGTCGGGTTTCGCGAGCAAGAGTACGAATCGTTTTTCGCCGGACGCCTGTCGGCAGAAAGATAAAAAATTTTAATAAAATGCGACGAACTCGGTGAGTTTTTGTCCAAAATCGGTTATGATGAAAAAGGAGATAATTTGTCGCAATGGAGGGATTCCATGAACACGCCAAAAGAACTTCGCTATTCAAAAGAGCATGAGTGGGTGCGCGTCGAAGGAGACAAAGTGCGCATCGGCATTACCGATTTTGCCCAATCAGAGCTTGGCGACATCGTGTTTGTTGAGCTGCCGGAAGTTGGAACGGAAATTACGGCGAATGAGCCGTTTGGTAGCGTCGAATCGGTGAAAACCGTCTCGGAACTGTATGCGCCGATCAGCGGCACGATCGTCGAAGTGAACGAATCGTTAAATGACAATCCGGAATATGTGAACGAATCGCCGTATGAAAAAGCGTGGATGATTGTTATTGAACCGAAAGATTTAAGCGAAGTCGACAACTTGTTGACGGCTGAACAATACGCGGCGATGGTGAACGAAGGATAAACGTTCCTGCAATCTTCGCCCCCGATCCGGACACCCTATACATACCGGAACTTGATTGAAAAGGGGGGCTCCCGATGGCGCTGCAATCAACGCGCATCGATATTACGGACCGGGTGACCGGCAAGCTGAACGGCCGCTCGCTGGACTTGTACGAGGAAGGCGAGCTCATCGGACGTCTTCCTCTTCCGGCAGCGGGCGTTCAGTTGAAAAACGGGTATACCGAGCAGAACGGAAAAATCTATAAAGATGTGACCGCTACCGTTGAACCGGATCAAAAATATGTCGATTGCGACGGGGAGGCGGGTTGGTGTTGAAAGGCAACGGTGGATGGCCGTTGCTTTTTTTCAACTTTTTGTTGGCGCAGAGCATACAATATGGTAACCTTTTTTGAAGTTAGGTGGGTCGGACATGCGACGGGCAGAAAAAGTGATTATTGTAGAAGGGCGATCGGATAAACAAAAAGTGTCGGCCGTGCTGAACGAACCGGTCGTCATTATTTGTACGAACGGCACGATCAGTGATTCGCGCCTTGAGGAGCTGGCCGACGAGCTTGAGGGTCAGGACGTGTACGTGTTGGCAGACGCTGATGAAGCAGGAGAAAAGCTGCGCCGGCAATTTCGACGGATGTTTCCGGAAGCGGAACACATTTATATTGACCGGACGTACCGCGAAGTGGCCGCCGCTCCGCGTTGGCATTTAGCCCAAGTGTTGCTGCGCGCCCATTTTGACGTCCGCATCGACTCGTTAATGAAGGGAAGAGGCGAGTGAAACCGATTGAACGAACAGAGATACAACAGACAATCACTGAACAGCCGCTTATGGCTCTTTATTTGTACACCCCGCTGTGCGGCACGTGCCAGCTGGCGAAACGAATGTTGACGGTGGTGGAGGAGTTGTTTCCGGCGCTGCCGTTTTACGAAACAGACGTGAATTATATCCCGGAGCAAGCAGTCGTTTGGAAAATTGAAAGCGTTCCTTGCTTGCTTCTTTTTGTGGACGGAACGATGGTGGGCAAATGGTATGCGTTTCATTCCGTTCCGTACTTGTATGAGGAAATTCAAGCTCGGTTGCCGCGCTGACCACCTGCCTTTTTTTGACGCCATTTGACATATTTCTTTGGAAATGACAAAAATAGCGTTGGTTCGCCACAACGACTGTCGAGATTTTTGTAAAGGATTCCTCCCCCTCCGTATGGAAATAAAGGGAACAAAGGGAAATGGGGGGGATGGTCAATGGAAATGCATCAGTTAGTGGGACAGTTTATGGAACGGATGCAAACGTTGCGTCATTTGTTGCCGATTTTGCCGGATGAGCAGTTGTATGTTCGGTTTGAGAGTGAAGAAGGTGTTGCTTTGTTGGCGATCGGCAAGGAGCCGACTGCCCCAGAGATAGGAAATGACGAACGCCACACGTTAACGGTGCGCGGTTCAAAGAAAGCGCTTGAATCGCTGCTGAGCGGCGAGCTGAAGCTGCAGCAGCTCGTCCGGCTGCAAGAAGTGTCTGTGTCGGGAAGCTTTCGCCACATGTTGCTGCTTGAATCTCTCCTCCATTTGGCCAAGCCGTATCGTCATGTTGGGTGAAAAATTTTGTTGACACCGTTCGACATACAATGATACAATCACACTCGTAATCAATTGAATAGGCAAATGGTTGTGCTCTTATCAAGAGAGGTGGAGGGATGTGCCCA
Source organism: Geobacillus thermodenitrificans subsp. thermodenitrificans DSM 465 (assembly GCF_000496575.1). Lineage (GTDB taxonomy): Bacteria > Bacillota > Bacilli > Bacillales > Anoxybacillaceae > Geobacillus > Geobacillus thermodenitrificans. The sequence continues at coordinate 18,196 of NZ_AYKT01000024.1, forward strand.
ATGAAGCCCGGCAACCGTCAGCGTGTCTGCTGAAAAGGTGCCAATTCACACAAAGCGGCCTGCTTTGAGAGATAAGAGACGGAACGGTAGACAAATACCTTTCTGTTCTCTGCGGGCAGAAAGGTTTTCTTTTTGCGCTCTGTTGCCTTGGGAAGAAGGAAGGTGAAACGGTGATTCAACTTGAACAAGTGACAAAAATTTATCATGCGGCGAATGGATCGGTAACAGCTGTCGACAATGTGTCGCTCGATATTCGCGAAGGGGAAATTTTCGGGATTATCGGTTACAGCGGCGCGGGGAAAAGTTCGCTCATCCGGCTGTTAAACGGGCTGGAAAAGCCGACGAGCGGCCAGGTGGTCGTCGCCGGCCGCGATATGGCGCGCATTAAAGGACGGGAGCTGCGCAAGGCGCGCCAAGAAATCGGGATGATTTTCCAGCACTTCAACTTGCTTTGGTCGCGTACGGTGCGGGAAAATATTGCGTTTCCGCTCGAGATCGCCGGCGTTCCGAAAGAGGAACGGCAAAAGCGGGTTGATGAGCTCATCCAGCTTGTTGGGCTCGCCGGGCGGGAAGACGCGTATCCGTCGCAGTTAAGCGGCGGACAAAAACAGCGGGTCGGCATTGCTCGGGCGCTTGCCAACAACCCGAAAGTGTTGCTTTGCGATGAAGCAACATCGGCATTGGATCCACAAACGACGGATGCGATTTTGGACTTGCTTGTCGATATTAACAAGCGGCTCGGGCTGACGATCGTGCTGATTACGCACGAAATGCATGTGATCCGTAAAATTTGTGACCGCGTGGCGGTGATGGAAAGCGGCAAAATCGTCGAGCAAGGCGAAGTGTTGCACGTCTTCCGCAACCCGCAACAGCCGATTACGAAACGGTTCGTTCAACAACTGATCGAACCGGAGGAAACGGAAGAGGCGGTTTCCCATTTGTTCGGCCAATACCCGAACGGGGTGATCGCGCAGTTGACATTTGTCGGCGAAGCAGCTGGCCAGCCGCTCATCACGCAAGTCGTTCGGCAATTTACGGTTGAGATCAACATTTTGCAAGGGAAAATTTCGCAAACTCATCAAGGCGCCTACGGCGTGCTGTTTGTGCACATCGACGGCGCGGCAGACGAAATCGCCCGGGTGCTTGACTATATTCGCAGCCAGCAAGTGGCGGTGGAGGTGATTCATGATGCTCGCTAACCTCCTGCCGAACGTGCAATGGGAGACGATGTGGGCGGCGACGGTCGAGACGTTGTACATGACCGGGATGGCGGTCGCGGCGACGTTCGTCATTGGGATTGTTCTCGGGCTGCTTTTATTTTTAACGGCGAAGGGAAACCTATGGGAAAACCGGTTGGCCAATATGATCATTGCTGCGTTCGTCAATATTTTTCGTTCCATTCCGTTCATTATTTTAATTATTTTGCTCATCCCGTTTACTAAATGGCTTGTTGGGACAATGCTTGGGGCGAATGCGGCACTGCCAGCACTCATCATTGGTGCAGCTCCGTTTTATGCCCGCATGGTCGAAATCGCCCTCCGCGAAATTGACAAGGGGGTCATTGAAGCGGCGAAGGCCATGGGCGCCTCGACATGGACGATCATTTGGAAAGTCCTGTTGCCAGAATCGCTTCCGGCGCTTGTCTCCGGGATTACCGTCACCGCTGTGTCGCTTGTCGGCTACACGGCGATGGCTGGCGTTGTTGGCGCCGGCGGGCTGGGGAACTTGGCGTATTTGGAAGGGTTCCAGCGCAGTCATAACGATGTGACGTTTGTCGCGACCGTGTTGGTGCTCATCATCGTTTTTGTCATTCAGTTTATCGGTGACTTTGTCACTTCGAAAATTGATAAACGATAAAGGGGGCAGAAGGAAATGAAAAAATGGCTTGGTGCTTTGTTGGCTGCCGTCTTGGTGTTCGCTTTAGCAGCGTGCGGCGGCAACAAGGACGAAAACGCTGCTGGCGGGGATAAAGGCGGCGAGTTGGTCAAACTGAAAGTCGGTGCGTCGAACGTGCCGCATGCGGAAATTTTGGAACAAGCGAAACCGCTGTTGAAAGAAAAAGGTATCGACTTGGAAATTATCACGTTCCAAGACTACATTTTGCCAAACAAAGCATTGGCGGACAAAGATATTGACGCTAACTATTTCCAACATATCCCGTACTTAGAAGCACAAATGGAAGAACATGGTTACAATTTCGTTAACGTTGGCGGCATCCATATCGAGCCGATCGGCTTGTACTCCCAAAAATATAAAAGCGTCGAAGAACTGCCAAATGGCGCAACGATCATTATGAGCAACTCGGTTGCCGACCATGGCCGCATTTTATCGATGCTCCAAGAAAAAGGGCTCATCAAGCTGAAAGAAGGCGTCGACAAAACGAGAGCGACGGTTAACGACATCGTGGAAAACCCGAAAAAATTAAAGTTTAAAGCCGATGTAGACGCTGGATTGCTGCCGCAAGTTTATCAAAACGGGGAAGGCGATGCCGTGCTGATCAATGCGAACTATGCGCTTGATGCCGGCTTGGATCCGGCGAAAGACCCAATCGCCGTCGAATCGCCGAAAGACAACCCGTACGTCAACATTGTGGCCGTGCGCAAAGGCGATGAAAACCGGAAAGAAATTAAAACATTGGTGGAAGTGCTGCAATCGAAAGAAATTCAAGACTTCATTACCGAACAATACAAAGGCGCTGTCATTCCGGCAGCGGAAAACAAGTAATCAACGGGAGCGTTTCGCTCCCGTTTTTTTTTTTTTTTGAACAACGAAGCCGACGTTCTGCCCTTGTGGAACACAGCAGAGGGAAAGAAGAAATTCATGGGGGTCAGATGGTACTTGATCAGAAAAGAGAACCGATCGAACAAGGTCTCTCTAATGAACCGTCTTTTCCCCCCCCCCGCCCTTATAGCGGACAATGAAAAAGGAAGTCTCGTTGCTGGGATATTCTCCTGAATCACCGACGGTTCAAGCGCTCTAACACGGCAGCGAGCATGACGATGATCAGGCAGTTTTGCCAGGTGATCACCACGGCCAAGCTGAATGTGCCATCGCCTTGTTCACCGATGATGTTGCCGATGGCGATCCATGCCAAAAACGGGGCGAACGCAGCAGTCAAAACGAAGACGACCGAGCAAACGCGATTTCCCCCTTTCCAACGAAGCGATGGTGCGATGGAGCGATGTTGGCGCTTCGGAAACGGCGTGTTTTTCCATTCGCTTTCTGTATGATTCGGTGTTTCATTTTCGTTTCCTCCATGCATACTAAAAAGGCATGAAACGCTTCTCCGCTTCTGCTCAGGAGGCGGGATGGAATCTTCTCGGTTCAATATGGAAAAAGAAGGAGGAAACCGAAGATGAACAACGGAACACAGACATCCGTCGAAGCTGCACTTCTTCATTATAAGGAAGGAATCGGAACGTTTACGAAAAAGATGCCGACGATTGCTGAACGGTTTCATGCGTTTACCGAGGCTTGTTTTGCCGAGGGGGCGTTGACGAAAAAAGAAAAGCAGTTGATCGCCCTTGGCATCAGCCTAGCTACCCAAGATGAATATTGCACCATTTACCATACGAAAGGATGTCTTGATGAAGGGGCATCGGAACAAGAAATTTTGGAAGCGTGCGCAGTGGCGGCGGCGTTTGGCGGCGGTGCGGCAATGAGCCAAACGGTGACGCTCGTGCAGGAATGCGTCCGTGAGCTGCGGACGACCCATTAGACGCCAGCAATGGTGTTTTTGTTGGCAAACACATTCGATTTCAGCCGGCGCCTTAGGATTTCAGCCGGCTTTTTTTTGTAAAAACTCGTACAAATAGGTCGTTTTCGTGTAAAATATAAAAAGCGTTGTCCAATTCCCTCTCTTCTATGGGTAAGTTTTACATATGTACACAGTGGAAAAGGCAGCGGAAAAGTTGCGAACACTTTTCATTTGTTATAAGATTGTAATGAGAATAAAATGAGAATGAACAATCGCTGGGTCAAAAGCGAGCTTACATTATTTTTACGCAAAAACTGGAGGTATGCTTTATGGCCGTATTAACGATTCAAAATCTCCACGTATCAGTGGAAGGAAAAGAAATTTTAAAAGGGGTTGACTTGGAAGTTAAAGGCGGGGAAATTCACGCCATTATGGGTCCGAACGGAACGGGGAAATCGACGCTGTCATCGGCCATTATGGGCCATCCAAAATATGAGGTGACGGCAGGCACGATTACGCTCGACGGCCAAAACGTTCTTGAGATGGAAGTAGATGAGCGGGCGCGTGCCGGTTTGTTTTTGGCGATGCAATATCCGAGCGAAATCAGCGGGGTGACGAACGCCGACTTTTTGCGGTCAGCCATCAACGCTCGTCTTGGTGAGGGCAATGAAATTTCGCTCATGAAATTTATCCGCAAGCTCGATGAAAAAATGTCGTTTTTGGAAATGAACCCGGATATGGCGCACCGCTATTTGAACGAAGGGTTCTCGGGCGGGGAGAAAAAGCGGAATGAAATTTTACAGCTGATGATGCTTGAGCCGAAAATCGCCATTTTGGACGAGATCGACTCCGGATTGGACATTGACGCATTAAAAATCGTCGCCAAAGGCATTAACGAAATGCGCAGCAGCGAATTCGGCTGTTTGATCATTACCCACTATCAACGGTTGTTGAATTACATCACCCCGGACTATGTACACGTCATGATGCAAGGGCGCATCGTGAAATCGGGCGGTCCGGAACTGGCACAGCGGCTTGAGGCGGAAGGGTACGATTGGATTAAGAAAGAATTGGGCATCGAAGACGAAACGGTCGGGCAAGAAGCGTAAGCGTTAGGAGGAGGACTATGGCGACAGAAACGAAAATTCCATTCGATGAAACATACATCCGCACGTTCTCAAGCGAACGCGGCGAACCGGACTGGCTGACCGAGCGACGCCTCGAAGCGCTCGGGAAAGCGGAACAGCTGCCGCTGCCGAAACCGGACAAAACGAAAATTGACAAGTGGAACTTTACTGACTTTGGCCGCCATGTGGTCGACAGCGCACCGTATGCGAACCTTGATGATTTGCCGGAGGCGGTCAAGGCGCTGATTGAAGCGGGCGAAGGAACGACAAATTTATATGTGCAGCGCAACCATACACCAGCGTATGTTTCGCTCTCTGATGAGTTGAAAGAAAAAGGAGTCATCTTCACCGATATTTTCACGGCTGCTAGGGAACATGGCGATTTGCTGAAGAAATATTTCATGACCGATGCGGTTAAGCCAGATGAGCACCGTCTTGCCGCGCTGCATGCGGCGCTGTTAAACGGCGGGGTGTTTGTGTACGTTCCGAAAAACGTCGAAATCGAAACACCGCTCCAAGCCGTCTACATTCAAGACGAGGACGACATCGGCTTGTTTAACCACGTCATCGTTGTCGCAGAAGACAACAGCCGCGTCGTATTCGTTGAAAACTATTTATCGGCGAGCGATGAAGGAAAAGCGGTCGTCAATATTGTCGCCGAGGTATTTGCCAATGCGAACGCGCGCGTCTTTTTCGCCGCGGTCGACCATTTGGCCAAAGGCGTGACGACGTATGTCAACCGGCGCGGCGTTGCTGGGCGCGACGGGCGAATCGAATGGGCGCTCGGGCTGATGAATGACGGCAACACCGTGTCGGAAAATATCACTCGCCTCATCGGTGACGGATCGTTCGGGGATACGAAAACGGTTGTCGTCAGCCGCGGCGAGCAAGTGCAAAACTTTACGACAAGCGTCGTTCACTACGGGAAACATACGGAAGGTTATATTTTAAAACACGGCGTCGTCCGTGACAGCGCCACTTCGATTTTTAACGGCATCGGCAAAATTGAGCACGGCGCGTCGAAGTCCAACGCCGAGCAAGAATCGCGCGTGTTGATGTTAAGCGAAAAAGCGCGCGGCGATGCGAACCCGATTTTGCTCATTGATGAAGATGATGTCATGGCAGGCCACGCGGCATCAGTCGGGCGCGTCGATCCTATTCAATTGTATTACTTAATGAGCCGCGGCATTCCGAGAAACGAAGCTGAACGGCTGATCATCCATGGCTTTTTGGCGCCAGTCGTTGAAGCGATTCCGCTTGAAGGTGTGAAAAAACAATTAATCGAAGTGATTGAAAGGAAAGTTCAATCATGAACGTGAAAGAAATTCGTTCGTTGTTTCCCATTTTGCATCAACAAGTGAACGGCCATCCGCTCATTTATTTTGATAGTGCGGCGACATCGCAAAAACCGCTGCCGGTGATCGAAGCGCTCGACCGCTACTACCGCGAGTACAACTCGAACGTCCATCGCGGCGTCCATACGCTCGGAACGAAGGCGACCGATGCGTATGAAGGAGCGCGCGAAAAAGTGCGTCGGTTTCTTAATGCCAAATCGGCACAAGAGATCATCTTTACGCGCGGGACGACAACGGCGCTCAACTTGGTCGCTTCGAGTTATGCGCGCGCCAACGTCAAAGAAGGCGATGAAATCGTCATTACGTACATGGAGCACCATAGCAATTTAATTCCATGGCAACAAGCGGCGAAACAGACCGGAGCGACATTGAAATATATTTCGCTGCAAGAAGACGGAACGATCGATCTCAAGGATGTCGAGGCAACGGTGACGCCGGCGACGAAAATCGTTGCCATCGCCCATGTATCGAACGTGCTCGGTACGATCAATCCGGTTCGGGAGATCGCCCGCATCGCTCACGATCGCGGCGCCGTTGTCGTTGTCGACGCGGCGCAAAGCGCTCCGCACATGAAAATTGATGTTCAAGAGCTCGGCTGTGATTTTCTCGCGTTTTCCAGCCATAAAATGTGCGGACCGACCGGAGTTGGCGTATTATATGGAAAAAGAGAACTGTTGGAGCAAATGGAGCCGATCGAGTTTGGCGGCGAAATGATCGATTTTGTCGAGCTGTATGACTCGACATGGAAAGAGCTGCCGTGGAAGTTTGAGGGCGGCACGCCGATCATCGCCGGCGCGATTGGTCTCGGTGCGGCCATCGATTTCCTCGAACAAGTCGGTTTGGACGCCATCGCTGCTCATGAACACGAGTTGGCGCAATATGCACTCGAACGGCTAGCTGACATCGAAGGCGTTACCGTCTACGGGCCGAAAGAACGGGCCGGGCTTGTGACGTTTAACATCGAAGGGGTGCACCCGCACGATGTGGCGACGGTTCTTGACGCGGAAGGAATCGCCATCCGCGCCGGCCACCATTGCGCCCAGCCGTTGATGAAATGGCTTAACGTGACCGCAACCGCCCGGGCGAGCTTTTACCTGTACAATACGAAAGAGGAAATCGATACGTTTATCGCTGCATTACAGAAAGCGAAGGAGTACTTCAGCCATGTCTTCTAATCATCCGTTAGACCAGCTTTACCGCCAAGTCATTATGGATCATTATAAAAACCCGCGCAACCGCGGCGTGCTTGAGGGGACGAACGTCGATATCAACATGAACAACCCGACGTGCGGCGACCGCATTCATTTGACCATGAAAGTGGAGGACGGAAAAATCGCTGACGTCAAATTTGAAGGGGAAGGCTGTTCGATTTCGATGTCGTCAGCGTCGATGATGACGCAGGCCATTAAAGGGAAAAACGTCGAAGAAGCGCTTCGGCTCGCTCACATTTTTTCGGACATGATTCAAGGCAAGGAATACGATGATTCGCTCGATCTTGGCGACATCGAGGCGCTTCAAGGTGTTTCGAAATTTCCGGCCCGCATTAAATGTGCGACATTGGCGTGGAAAGCGCTCGAAAAAGGGTTGCATGACCATTAAGATGAAGGAAGGTGAACCACGATGGCGAAAAAAGCACCAGAAATCGGCGAATATAAGTATGGCTTCGTCGATAAGGACGTTTCCATCTTCCGCGCCCAGCGCGGGCTGACGCGCGAAGTCGTCGAAGAAATTTCGCGCATGAAAAACGAGCCGCAATGGATGCTCGAGTTTCGCTTAAAAGCGCTCGACATTTTCTACAGCAAACCGATGCCGCAATGGGGCGGCGACTTGTCGAGCCTGGACTTTGATGAGATCACGTACTACGTCAAACCGACGGAAAAATCGGGCCGTTCGTGGGACGAAGTGCCGGAGGAAATTAAAGCGACGTTTGATAAGCTCGGCATTCCAGAGGCGGAACAAAAATATTTGGCCGGGGTTTCGGCGCAATACGAGTCGGAAGTTGTCTACCATAACATGAAAGAAGACTTGGAAAAACTCGGCGTCATCTTTAAAGACACCGATTCGGCCCTGAAAGAAAACGAAGACTTGTTCCGCGAACATTTTGCGAAAGTGGTGCCGCCAACGGACAACAAGTTCGCGGCGTTGAACTCGGCTGTTTGGTCGGGTGGTTCGTTCATTTACGTTCCGAAAGGCGTTAAAGTCGAAACGCCGCTGCAAGCGTATTTCCGTATCAACTCGGAAAACATGGGGCAGTTTGAACGGACGCTCATCATCGTCGATGAAGGAGCACACGTCCATTACGTTGAGGGCTGTACGGCACCGATTTACACGACGAACTCGCTCCACAGCGCGGTCGTCGAAATCATCGTCAAAAAAGGCGCGTACTGCCGCTACACGACGATTCAAAACTGGGCGAACAACGTCTTCAACTTGGTGACGAAACGCGCCGTTTGCGAAGAAAACGCGACAATGGAATGGATCGATGGCAACATCGGCTCGAAGCTGACGATGAAGTATCCGGCTGTCATCTTAAAAGGTGAAGGCGCGCGCGGTTTGACGCTGTCGATCGCCATCGCCGGCAAAGGCCAGCACCAAGATGCTGGGGCGAAAATGATCCATTTGGCGCCGAACACATCGTCCACGATCGTTTCGAAGTCGATTTCCAAACAAGGCGGGAAAGTCACGTACCGCGGCATCGTCCATTTCGGCCGCAAAGCGTCCGGTTCGCGTTCGAACATCGAATGTGACACGCTCATTCTCGACAACCAATCGACATCTGATACGATTCCATATAACGAAATTTTAAACGACAACATTTCGCTTGAGCACGAAGCGAAAGTGTCGAAAGTGTCGGAAGAGCAGCTGTTCTACTTGATGAGCCGCGGCATTTCTGAACAGGAAGCGACGGAAATGATCGTTATGGGCTTTATCGAGCCATTCACAAGAGAGCTGCCGATGGAATACGCCGTCGAGATGAACCGCTTGATCAAGTTTGAAATGGAAGG
>NZ_AYKT01000025.1 GCF_000496575.1 Geobacillus thermodenitrificans subsp. thermodenitrificans DSM 465
CCCCTGCAAGAGTAGGTCGCTGCTAGGCAATTCCATTCACCAGGGAGTAGCAACACGCCTAATTCCCTTTTTTCTTTTTTATGAGCCTAATTATACTAGGACTGTCCTTCAGGCTAAGCAAACGGTCTGATCAGGACAGTCCTTTTTGTCATCTCGACCCCGGAAGTGGAAATGGGAGAGCGCTCAATAGGTTCTTTTCGTGTCAATCTCGTTTTTGACGTTGAAAGTGGCAACATGATGTTTTGTTATGGTACAATTTCAAAAGCGAGAGTGAAGATGATAAAATGGAATAAGGTGGAACGTGATGGAGCAGTTGGAACTTATAGTGCATTCCCCTAAAGAGACAAAGGAGATCGCCCGACGACTAGCGGAACAGCTTGAGCCAGGAATGGTCATCGCCTTGGAAGGCGATTTAGGTGCAGGAAAGACGACATTTACGAAAGGGATTGCTGAAGGGCTAGGTATTACACAAAATGTCAACAGTCCGACGTTTACGATTATTAAGCAATACGAGGGGAGACTCCCGCTTTACCATATGGATGTGTACCGTCTTGAGGACGAGTGGGAAGACCTTGGGTTTGATGAATATTTTGCCGGCGATGGCGTTACAGTCGTTGAATGGGCGCATTTGATTGCAGGTCAGCTGCCGAACGAGCGGTTGACGGTTCATTTGTATCACCATGGCGATAGTGAACGAAAATTAGTGTTTGAACCGTTAGGGCAGCGTTACGAACAGTTATGTAAGGAGATTTTTGCGTCATGAAGATATTAGGAATTGATACTTCAAATATGCCATTGGGTATTGCCTTGATGGATGGGAATGTCATTAAAGGGGAAATCATCACGAATGTGAAAAAAGATCACTCAGCCCGGGCGATGCCGGCCATTGAATCGTTGCTTCGGCAGTGTGGGATTACCCCAGACGAGCTTGATTTGATCGTTGTTGCTAAAGGACCGGGATCATATACAGGGGTGCGGATCGGTGTAACGATTGCGAAAACGCTTGCTTGGTCGCTAGGCATCCCGATTGCCGGCGTTTCGAGCCTCGAAGTGCTCGCCGCTAATGGCCGTTATTTTCCCGGAGTGATCGTTCCGCTATTTGATGCGCGGCGCGGACAAATTTATACTGGTCTTTATCGTTATGAAGGCGGTGTGCTCCGCTGCCTTGAGGAGGACCGGATTGTCGCTGCTGATGAGTGGGCTCATCAGTTAAGTCAGCAGGGAGAGGATGTATTGTTAGTTGGTGTGGATGCGCCGTTATATAGTGAACTGTTTCGAAATCATTTAGGCGAGCGCGTTCATGTTGCCCCACCATCGTTGGCGTTGCCGCGCCCGAGTGAGTTAGTTATGCTTGGAAAAGAAAAAGAACGCGAGAACGCCCATGCGTTTGTGCCGAATTATATCCGTCTTGCCGAAGCGGAGGCGAAATGGCTCGCGAAACAAAAAGGGGAAGGAACCGATGGGGATCGATGTACAATTTCGTCCAATGACCATCCATGACATTGACGAGGTCGTACAAGTAGAACGGGCGTCGTTCACCGCACCGTGGAGCCGCGAGTCGTTTTATAATGAGCTGATGTACAATCGTTATGCCAAATATATCGTTATGGTGCACCGCGGACGGATCATCGGATATGGCGGAATGTGGCTTGTCATCGATGAAGCGCATGTGACAAACGTAGCCGTATTGCCACAATTTCGAGGGCAAAAACTTGGTGAAGCGCTGATGCGCCGCCTCATGGATCTCGCAAAACAGCATGGCGCGGTGACAATGACGCTCGAGGTACGTGTGTCCAACCATGTTGCCCAATCGTTGTACCGTAAGCTCGGGTTCCGCAATGGCGGCATTCGCAAACGGTATTATCCTGATAATTTTGAAGACGCACTAGTAATGTGGGTGAAATTGATATGAACGAAGACGTATACGTATTAGGCATTGAAACAAGTTGCGACGAAACGGCGGCAGCCGTTGTGAAAAATGGAAAAGAAATTGTATCGAATGTCGTCGCCTCACAAATGGAAAGCCATCGTCGATTTGGTGGTGTCGTGCCGGAGATCGCTTCGCGCCATCATGTCGAGCAAATTACGCTTGTGATTGAGGAAGCAATGCAACGAGCCGGGGTATCGTTTTCCAACCTTGATGCCGTGGCCGTGACAGCGGGGCCGGGCCTTGTCGGGGCGCTCCTTGTCGGAGTGAATGCGGCGAAAGCGCTGGCGTTTGCCCATGGGTTGCCGCTTGTCGGGGTGCATCATATTGCTGGCCATATTTACGCCAATCAGCTAGTGGCTGAGATGAAGTTTCCGTTATTAGCGCTTGTCGTTTCGGGCGGGCATACGGAGCTTATCTACATGGAAGAACACGGGAAGTTTACAGTGATTGGCGAAACGCGCGATGATGCCGCCGGTGAGGCGTATGATAAGGTGGCGCGGGCTTTGGGTCTTCCGTATCCAGGGGGACCGCATATCGACCGATTAGCTCATGAGGGCGAACCAGTCATTGATTTGCCGCGGGCGTGGCTTGAGGAAGGATCATATGATTTTAGTTTCAGCGGCTTAAAATCGGCGGTGCTCAATACGCTTCATAACGCAAAACAGCGCGGTGAGGAGATTGACCCGAAACACATGGCTGCGAGTTTTCAAGAGAGTGTTGTCGATGTGCTGGTGACCAAAACGGTGCAGGCGGCGAAACAGTACCGCGTTCGGCAAGTGCTGCTGGCCGGTGGGGTGGCGGCCAACCGCGGGCTGCGGTCCGCGCTACAAGACAAAATGAAGGAGCTTCCGGGCGTTGAGCTCGTTATTCCACCGTTGTCGTTATGCACCGATAATGCGGCGATGATCGCTGCAGCAGGAACAGTGCTGTATTGGCAAGGCAAGCGGTCTGATTTGGCTCTCAACGCCAATCCGGGCTTGCCGCTTGTTTAGTGTAAGAAGGGAAATAAAGAGGGGAAGACAGGGCGGTTGCTTGCAGCAGGCGAGCAAACCGCCTTTTTTGTTTGTGGGAACAAGCTTCGGCTGCTTGCGGCGAAAAGGGACTGTGTATATTTTTATCCACAGGTTGTGGACAATGTGGAAAAGATGAGAAAACACCATAAATATAAGGAGAATAAATACACAACGGTTTTTGCACAAAAAAAGAATTTTTTTGTGGATAATGTGGAAAAGTTGGTGAATAACTTATATTTCATAGGTGTGATTGTGAATTGTTTTGTGGATAATGTGACTAACTTAAAAACAGCCCGCCAAAATAACGGGCGGGCTATCGGTTAGAGTGAAGAGTAAAGCTGTTCCCATTCAGCCAATAACTTTTCGACTTGCCGTTTTCGTTCCTCGTTTTCTTGCGATAACCGTTGTACTGTTTCATAATCGCCATAAATGGACGGATCACATAGCTGTTGTTCCACTTCAGCGATTTGCGCCTCAAGTGTTTCGATCTCGGCCTCGATTTCATCTAGACGGCGCTGGCGCTGGCGCTGCCGTTTTTTCTCTTCCTTTTCTTGCTTATAAGCGGATTTGCTCGATTCGTTGCTATCCTGCGTTTTGTCAGGACGGGCGTCAAGGCGCTCCAATTCGCACATCTCCGCTTTTTTGGCGATGTAGTAATCGTAGTCACCTAAATATTCGGTGAGGCCATCGCTCGATAGCTCAAACAGCTTTGTCGCAATCCGGTTAATGAAGTAGCGGTCGTGGGAGACGAACAAAATGGTGCCTGGATAGTCGATGAGCGCTTGCTCGAGCACCTGTTTGCTATCGAGATCCAAATGGTTGGTTGGCTCGTCCAAAATAAGAACGTTCGCTTTTTGGAGCATCAGTTTGGCGAGCGCTAGACGCGCTTTTTCCCCACCGCTTAACGCCGAGACTGGTTTTAAAACGTCATCTCCGGAAAACAAAAAGTTACCGAGCACGGTACGGATTTCCTTCTCGGTTTTATCTGGGTAGTCGTCCCATAGCTCATCCAGCACTCGTTTATTCGATGACAATTCGGCCTGATTTTGATCATAATAGCCGATTTGGACGTTTGAGCCGTAGCGAAGCTTTCCCGCTTGGACAGGAAGCCGCTGCGCGACCGCCTTTAGCAATGTTGATTTACCGATGCCGTTCGGTCCGACTAAGGCGACGCTTTCTCCTCGCGTGATGCGAAAGCTGATTTGGCGGATGACAGGTGTTCCTTCGCCGTAACCAACGGCTAGTTCCTCAGCGGTGAGTACTTCATGGCCGCTCGGCCGTTCAATTGTAAAGGAAAAGGATGCCGATTTTCCATCGCCAGTGGGGCGTTCAATCCGTTCCATTTTTTCTAGTTGTTTTCGACGGCTTTGCGCGCGTTTGGTCGTCGAGGCACGGGCGATGTTGCGCTGAATAAAGTCTTGCAGCCGGGCGATTTCTTCTTGCTGTTTCTCATATCGTTTTAATTCTTGTTCATACTGTTCGGCCCGCTGCTCCAAATAGCGGCTGTAGTTGCCTGTATACCGCTTGAGCTTCGTGTTGGATAGCTCGTATACTTCCGTGACGACTTTATCCAAAAAATAGCGATCATGGGAAACGAGCAGGACGGCACCGGGGTACGCCTGCAAGTATTGTTCCAACCAGGAGAGTGTTTCAAGATCCAAATGGTTGGTCGGCTCGTCCAAAATCAACAAATCTGGCTTAGACAATAGAAGCTTCCCGAGAGCGAGACGTGTCCGCTGCCCACCGCTTAATGAGGAGATAAGCGTTGTTTTATAATCATAGGAAGAAAACTGCAGACCGTGTAAGACCGAACGGATGTCGGCTTCATATTGATAGCCGCCCTGTTCTTTATATTGTTCTTGTAGTTCGTCATACGCTTTGAGTATTTTTTCATAGCGGGCAGGGTCAGCGAGTACATCCGGGTCACCAAGTTGGGAGCCGAGTGCTGCTAGCTGCTTTTCGATGGCTAGAAGTGGCGCGAACACTTCGAGCATCTCGTCCCAAATAGAGCGCGACGAGTCAAGCCCGCTATTTTGTGCCAAATAGCCAATCTTAATATGACTAGGCTTGATGATTTCGCCGCTGTCATAAGAAAGTTCTCCGGCGATGATTTTTAACAATGTCGATTTTCCTGCGCCGTTGCGGCCGACGAGGGCGATTCGGTCACGGGATTGTACTTCTAGTTTTATATTCGATAAAATAAGGTCAGCGCCAAAATATTTCGTGAGCTGGTGCACTTGCAAAATGATCATGTCATTTCACCTCTCGGAATAGTTTAACGTATGTCGCCAAAACGGTCAAAGACAGATAAACAAAAATCGTGTATAGTGTATAATTGGAGGAGATTGTTTTGTCGTCGTTTACTCATTTCAATGAGCAAGGCCGCGCGAAAATGGTCGATATTACGAACAAGGAAGATACGGTGCGGGTCGCAGTGGCACAAACGAGCGTCACCGTCAGCGAAGAGATTTATGAAAAAATGACAAACAACGCCATCGAGAAAGGTGACGTGTTGGCAGTGGCCCAAGTGGCCGGGGTGATGGCAGCGAAAAAAACAGCCGATCTCATTCCGATGTGCCACCCACTCATGTTAAAAGGCGTCGATATCGCATTTTCGTGGGAAAACGAAGCGGATGCATATAAACTCGTCATCACCGCAACAGTGAAAACGAAAGGGAGCACAGGGGTGGAAATGGAAGCGCTGACGGCCGCCTCGGTATGTGCGTTGACGGTGTATGATATGTGTAAAGCACTTGATAAAGGGATGATCATCGGTCCGACGTATTTGGTCGAGAAAACGGGCGGGAAGTCCGGCCATTATCGACGGAAAACCGATTAGCTGGGGGATGAAATGATGAGTAACGAACAACCAAAAATTCCGCAAGCAACCGCGAAGCGGCTGCCGCTGTACTACCGGTTTTTGAAGAATTTGCATGCGTCAGGAAAACAGCGTGTGTCCTCCGCCGAATTAAGCGAGGCGGTCAAAGTCGATCCGGCGACCATCCGCCGCGATTTCTCGTATTTTGGCGCGCTCGGCAAAAAAGGGTATGGGTATAATGTCAATTATTTGTTGTCATTTTTCCGTCGGACGCTTGAAGAGGATGAAGTGACGGAAGTCGCCTTGTTCGGTGTCGGAAATTTAGGTACGGCCTTTTTAAACTACAATTTTTCCAAAAACAACAATACAAAAATCGTGATGGCGTTTGATGTTGATGAACAGAAAGTGGGGACGACCGTCGGCGGCGTGCCGGTTTACCATCTCGATGAACTTGAGGAGCGGCTTTGCGGAAACATTCCGGTCGCCATTTTAACTGTGCCAGCCGTCGCGGCTCAAGCGCTGACTGACCGCCTTGTCACCCAAGGGATTAAAGGCATTTTAAACTTCACTCCGGCACGGCTGAATGTGCCGAAACATATTCGCGTTCATCATATCGATTTAGCCATTGAATTGCAGTCGCTCGTCTACTTTCTGAGAAACTATCCATTGCCATCATAAAGGAGAGAATGAAGCGTGAAATACATTTTGATTGTCCTTGTGATTTTGTTGCTGTTTGGCACGAAAAAATTGCCGGAGCTAGGACGGTCGGTCGGCCAGTCGTTGCGCGAGTTTAAAGACGCGACGAAAGGGCTGACTGATGACGAGGAAAACAAAACTGACCGATGACAAGGCAGGATGGGGAAACGATGAACAACAAAGAAATGTCGGTGTATGAACATCTTGGTGAACTGCGGAAGCGGCTGATCATTGTACTCCTCTTTTTTGTCACGGCGCTCGTTGCCAGTTTCTTTTTTGCTGATGATGTCATTGTCTATTTGCAGCAAACGGCTGAGGCGAAGCAGTTGACGATGAACGCCTTCCGTCTCACTGATCCGATTAAGGTATATTTTCAGTTTGCCTTCGTGATCGCTGCTGTGCTGTCCGCCCCGGTGTTGCTGTACCAAATTTGGGCGTTTGTCAGCCCAGGATTGTATGAAAAAGAGCGGAAGGTGACACTCAGCTATATTCCGGCATCGATTTTTCTTTTTTTAGTTGGCGTCGGTTTTGCTTATTTTGTCTTGTTTCCGTTTGTCGTCCGGTTTATGAATGAGCTTGCTGATCGACTGGACATCCAACAAATGATTGGCATTAACGAATATTTTCAGTTTTTGCTCCATCTCGTGCTGCCGTTTGGTATCGTGTTTCAGCTGCCGATCGTCGTCCTGTTTTTCACCCGCTTAGGGCTCATTACGCCGCAGTTGCTTGTACGCATCCGCAAATACGCGTATTTGGCATTGCTGATTTTGGCGGCAGCCATTACACCGCCTGATGTGTTGTCGCAGGTAATCGTCATGATTCCGCTCACGCTTTTATACGAAGGAAGCATCTGGATCGCCAAAATTGGCTACCGAAAGGCGCAGTTGGCGGCGGAACAAGAAAGCAGTGAGTAAGATCGTGCACAGCAAAAAGAGAGTGGTTATACAGAAAAAACCCTCCCCCAATGGGAGGGTTTCAACGTTTTGGGGCGAAAAACAGGCGGAAGGCGGTGCCAAAATCAAAGGCGGCAAACGCCGCCAAGGCGATAGTCGAAACGTTCCAAACCGTTTCATGAGCGCTTTTGATCGCCAAATACGTAAACAATACACCTAGGATGAAATACGGCAGTGAAAACAGCCGCGGCCGGCTCGTCATAGCCACAACCTCCAAAGCGCCAGCGGCAGTCCAGCTTGGCGCATCATTTTTTCTAACTCATCAGCCAACAAGATTTGAACTACGATCACAAACGTATTCATCGTCACATGGGCGAAAATCGGCACTAAAATGCGGCCGGTTTTCGCATATAAAAAGGCGAACGTCAGTCCCATTGCCGTATACAACAGCAAATGTTCCGGTTCCATATGGGCAATGGCAAAAAGAAGCGAGCTCACGAGCGCGGCCGGCCAAAAGTGATATTTTTCATAAAGAGAGCCAAAAATGATTTTGCGAAAAACAATCTCTTCCAAAATCGGGCCGATAATAGAAGCAACGATGACTAATAGCGGCGTCAAGCGGATGATATCAATGATTTGCCTTGTGTTTTCCGAACCCGGTTCAATGCCGAGCAACCGCCATTCAATATTGGCGGCGATGCTTTGGGCGATAAGTGCCAAAAAGACGCCAGAGATTGCCCACATCGATGACGAAGCGAGGGGAAGCTGTCGCATCCCTCGTTCATCGCGGACGCCGCGAAGCAGCCATAAAATGATGATTAAAGCCGCTAGAAAGCTGATGACCGCCCAATACCCGGAAGCAATCTTGGCGGCTTCGATAGGGCTTTTTGCGCTTTGGCCGATGCCGAGAGCATGCAGAAGCGGCACACCGATAAAGGAGGATAGCTGCATGGCGATGTATGTGATGATGACATACCAGTAATGGCGTTTCAAATCCTCTTACCCCTTTATTCAAATATATCCGTATTGTAACACATGTTTGGTGAAATGATAAGAAAAGCGCGTCAATGGAAGTTGATGCAGTCAACATAAAAAATGTCGAGTGCTGTTTATCGGTTTTGGAAATGTGCAATAATGAAAACGGGTTTCATGCCGGCGGATCCTAGGGTTAACAGCTGTTCAACTCATGTATTCTTTTTTCTCGGAAAAACAGTTATTTTTTTGTATTTCCTACTTGCAAAACTGAGAGAAGTTCATTAATATTATAAGTGTGTTAGCACTCGATAGTAACGAGTGCTAATAAGAACGGCGAAAACTATCGTTAAGGAGGTCGTTTCCCGTGTTGAAGCCATTAGGCGATCGCATTGTCATTGAAGTCGTGGAAACAGAAGAAAAAACGGCTAGCGGTATCGTGTTGCCGGATACGGCCAAAGAAAAACCGCAAGAAGGCCGCGTTGTAGCTGTTGGCACAGGCCGTGTGCTTGATAACGGTCAACGCGTTGCGCCGGAAGTTGAAGTCGGCGACCGTATCATTTTCTCGAAATACGCCGGCACGGAAGTTAAATACGACGGCAAAGAATACTTAATTTTGCGTGAAAGCGACATTTTAGCTGTCATCGGCTAATATATGCGTTTATGACATAGATATTCCAAAAACATACTTACTATTTCATACTTAATCTTTCTAGTATGCGGTTTCACTAATTTATAAGGAGGTAACGGGGTAATGGCAAAAGAAATTAAGTTCAGCGAAGAAGCGCGCCGTGCGATGTTGCGCGGGGTGGACAAACTCGCAGACGCAGTAAAAGTCACATTAGGTCCGAAAGGCCGCAACGTCGTATTGGAGAAAAAATTCGGTTCTCCGCTCATCACGAACGACGGGGTAACGATTGCGAAAGAAATCGAGCTTGAAGACCCGTTTGAAAACATGGGTGCGAAATTGGTCGCTGAAGTCGCTAGCAAAACAAACGACATCGCTGGGGACGGAACGACAACGGCTACTGTATTAGCGCAAGCAATGATCCGTGAAGGGTTGAAAAACGTTGCTGCTGGCGCCAATCCGATGGGCATCCGTCGCGGGATTGAAAAAGCAGTGGCTGTTGCTGTAGAAGAATTAAAAGCTATCTCGAAACCGATCAAAGGAAAAGAGTCGATCGCCCAAGTTGCTGCGATCTCGGCTGCTGACGAAGAAGTCGGTCAATTGATCGCTGAAGCGATGGAGCGCGTCGGCAACGACGGCGTCATCACCCTCGAAGAGTCGAAAGGTTTCACGACAGAACTCGACGTTGTCGAAGGAATGCAATTCGACCGCGGTTACGTTTCGCCGTACATGATTACGGATACGGAAAAAATGGAAGCTGTTCTTGAAAATCCGTACATCTTAATTACGGATAAAAAAGTATCGAACATTCAAGAGCTGTTGCCGGTTCTTGAACAAGTCGTTCAACAAGGCCGTCCGCTCTTGATCATTGCTGAGGACGTCGAAGGTGAAGCGCTCGCGACCCTCGTTGTTAACAAACTGCGCGGTACGTTCAACGCTGTTGCTGTAAAAGCACCTGGCTTCGGTGACCGTCGCAAAGCGATGCTCGAAGATATCGCGATTTTAACTGGCGGCGAAGTCATCTCTGAAGAGCTTGGTCGTGAACTGAAATCGACAACGGTTGCATCGCTTGGCCGTGCGTCGAAAGTTGTTGTCACGAAAGAAACGACGACAATCGTCGAAGGTGCTGGCGATTCTGAGCGCATTAAAGCACGCATTAACCAAATTCGTGCGCAACTTGAAGAAACTACTTCGGAATTCGACCGCGAAAAACTGCAAGAACGCTTGGCAAAATTGGCTGGCGGCGTAGCAGTGATCAAAGTTGGTGCGGCGACAGAAACTGAGTTGAAAGAACGCAAACTGCGCATCGAAGACGCGCTTAACTCGACTCGTGCTGCTGTAGAAGAAGGTATCGTTGCTGGTGGCGGTACGGCATTGATGAACGTCTACAGCAAAGTGGCTGCGATTGAAGCTGAAGGCGATGAAGCAACGGGTGTGAAAATCGTTCTGCGCGCCATCGAAGAGCCGGTTCGTCAAATCGCGCAAAATGCTGGTTTGGAAGGCTCGATCATCGTTGAGCGCCTGAAAAACGAAAAAGCAGGCATCGGCTTCAATGCTGCAACAGGCGAATGGGTAGACATGATCGAAGCGGGTATCGTTGACCCAACGAAAGTAACTCGTTCGGCATTGCAAAACGCTGCGTCTGTCGCTGCTATGGTCTTGACGACAGAAGCGGTCGTTGCCGACAAGCCGGAAGAAAACAAAGGTGGCGCCAACCCGGGTATGCCGGACATGGGCGGCATGATGTAATCCACCTAGTCAAAAAAGGAACACTGGGAATATTCCCAGTGTTCC
>NZ_AYKT01000026.1 GCF_000496575.1 Geobacillus thermodenitrificans subsp. thermodenitrificans DSM 465
CTTTTTGGAGAGGGGAAAAGTTATTCTCTCTTTCTATTGAATGGTGATAGGGAACGCGTAAATAGCGTCCCCCTCTTTCCAAGTGGCATGAATGACATAGATGTACGAGCCTTGCTGTTCAGGCAGCTCAATCGTTCCATTGGGAACTAACTGCCAGTCGACATCGTCGCCGTTCCATACGCCAGCTTCGAGTGTTGATGGGCGATAGTCAAATTGAACGCGAAGTTTTGCCCCCGGAGCAGCGGTATAGGGAGAGAGTTCTTTGACGAGCTGCGGCGGGGCGGCGTCAGCAGTAACTGCTCGTCGGCCTGTTGACCACGTATAAGTTCCAAGTCGGTGATCGACCGTTTCGCCGTTGATGGTTAACCTTCATTTTGGTGGTTCGATATTGCCGAGCGAACAGCTGGCAGGCCATAGAAGCAAAATCAGACCCGGGGCCCATCGTATTCGCATAGAGAATTCCCCTTTTTAACCGATAGGTTGCATGAATTGAATACGTTCCCGAATGGCCTTTGATCCGGTGACTGAGCGTCCACTCGGAAGAAGGAGATAAGAGATGGATTGGAGTAAACGAGCGATAAAGAAGGATGTTGCAGCCGTTACTTATTTTTCCGCAACTTCGACTCTTTCCTTTTGCTTCTCCTTCTCCTTAGCTAGCTTCTTATCCCATTTAAATACTTTGTTGAGTAGTTTATAGATCGTTTTGCTTTCTTTGGCAAAGAGCGGTCCCAATATCGCGAGCATGAGAACGTAAAGAGCGGTAAAAGGAGTTAAGATAGGGTTTAACCCCGCTGTAATCCCTAGATTCGCAACGACAATAGAAAATTCCCCACGCGCCGTGATCGTTAAACCAATGTTTGTAGAGGCTTTGTAGGACAATCCAGCCTTTCTTCCGGCGATCATTCCCGCCACCATATTGGCTAGTAGAGTGACGATAACGGCTCCTAATGATAACCAAAACGCATGAATTAAGGTGGATGGTTCAATAGTCAAACCGAAACTAAAGAAAAAGATAGCTCCAAAGAAGTCGCGGAATGGAACAACTAAATGTTCGATTCGATCGCGGTGTTCGGTTTCCGAAAAGACAAGCCCCAGTAGTAAGGCCCCGATAGCTTCAGCGACATGAAGCGTTTCGGAAAAGCCGGCAACGAAAAAGAGAATAGCAAAGATAACGATGATGAATATTTCATCGGATTTGATATTTAACCATTTGTTCAGTAGAGGGGCACCTTTACGAGCGATGACAAAAAATAGCAGCATATAAGCAACAGATGTTAAAACCGATAGGCTGATTCCGAAAAAGGAGGTGGATCCAGCTAGCAAAACCCCTGACATCGTCGTCAAAAATAGGGCAAGGAAGATGTCATCAAAAAGGATCATCCCTAAAATGAGCTCTGTTTCAGGATTGGCCGTTCTCCTTAAATCGACGAGAACTTTGGCCACGATGGCACTTGATGATACACTGAGGAGCCCGGCAATCAGAAGGGTTTCCATCCATGGCATTCCTACGGTTTTGCCATAAACCAATCCTAAAACAAAGTTCATTATGACATAGATGCTGCCACCAACCACAATGTTTTTTCCGGACTTAATCAGCTTGCCGACAGAAAATTCAAGACCTAAATAAAACAGCAAAAAAAGTACCCCGATCCTCCCTAGAAACTGGATAATTTCATTACTTTCAATAAAAGTGAGGTCAATAATCCCAATTGTAGGGGCATGGGGCCCAACCAGCATGCCGATGATGATCAAAAACGGGATAATGGAGAAGTTTAATCTATTGGCAATGATGGATCCAATAGCGACTAAAACGAGTGCCGTTCCCACTTCCAGTACTAAGTGGTTCATTTATTCCCATCACTCCTTATTTGATAGTAGATGATTCATGATCTCCTTTATTTGTTGTCTTTCTCCAGACATGATTAATGTATCCCCAGCTTCAATCAACGTATTTGGACCAGGGTTATAAGATTTTTGAGAATGTTTCTTTTTGATAGCAATAACATTGACGCCGAAACGGTTTCTAATATCAAGCTCTCCAATTTTTTTATTTGCAGCAGGGGCGTTCGGCTCCACTTGAAACCACTCGATAATGAGATCGTCAAAGGCAAATTCCACTGTTTCGAGCGCTTTTGGTTTGTATGCCATTCCTCCAATGATCCCGGCAATTTGCCTTGCTTCTTGGTCGCTTAATGTCACACTGCTAACGACTTCATCATAATCATCTGCGTCAAAGTGATAAATTTCTCTTCGTCCATCGTCATGAATCACAATGACAAGTTTATCTTTGTTTCGAGTAATAATTTCAAATTTGTACCCAATTCCTGGAAGTTCACTTTCTCGAATATTCATCGCAAAATGTTCCTCCTTATTGATGGTTTATTTGTTTTTAAAGCGCCGTATGGATTATGGCGTCTAATATTAACAAATGTGCTAAGGATATGTTTTAGATTCAATCGTCAAATGAATATCCGCGTTGACGATGAGTAGTTTACCTATATGGGGTTCTTATTTTTGGGGTTTTGTGTAAATATAAACCATTTTCGGTTTATATTTAATAAAGATAACAAATGAACCCTTTCCTGTTATCTATTTTAGCTATAGTTATTATAACAGTAAAAAAGGTTCTTTTCACTGTTTTTGACTGAATTGTCTGCTTGAAGGGGGGGAGGGGGTAAAATATACTTGTTGGCTGCTCCGTCTGCTCATGTTCTCTTGTCATGTGATATATGAATATGTTTCGTTTTTCAAATTAGCATACATGCCGTTTGGCTTAGGAATTATCGCTGTCTTTTTTTGTCGTCTTTTCAGTGAACCGTCTCATCAACAAAGAAAGCGATGATGGAATGAGGATTTCCGAAAAGGACTTTAGTTGAGAGAATCCTCTCTCTTTCACGCATTCATGAATCCATCATTGTAGAGGCAGGTTTTTTCCGTAATCGTCTAGCGGACTAATGATTCAACCATACATGTGGCGTAAAAAAGCGCTGCTCTTTTTAGAGGTTGTAGAAGAAAATGAAGTTTTTCGCCGGCCTTCTGTGCCAAAATGGGAATACACATGTAATGCAGGAATACCTAAACAAAGGAGGACGACGTGATGAACGAACGAATAGAGCGCGACTCGCTTGGGGAGGTGCGGGTGCCGGCCGATAAATACTGGGGAGCGCAAACGGAGCGAAGCCGGCAAAACTTCCGCATCGGCAAAGAAACGATGCCGCTTGAACTCATTTATGCTTATGCCGAGCTGAAAAAAGCGGCGGCCATCGTCAACGAGCAAGCTGGAAAGTTGAGTGAAGCAAAGAGGCAGGCGATTGTGACGGCTTGCGACGAGATTTTGGCTGGCCAATGGGATGCACATTTCCCTCTTGTTGTTTGGCAGACGGGAAGCGGGACGCAGACGAATATGAACGTCAATGAAGTGGTGGCTAGACGGGCGAACGAGCTACTCCCTGACGGGGAGGAACGCATTCATCCGAACGACGATGTCAATATGTCGCAAAGCTCAAATGACACGTTCCCAACGGTGATGCATATCGCTATTTATACGAAAATTCAAACGCATCTTCTGCCGGCAATTGATCGTTTGATTGGCACGTTTGCGGCCAAAGAACGTCGCTATGAGAAGACGATCAAAGTTGGGCGCACTCACTTGCAAGATGCGACACCGCTCACATTTGGACAAGAGATTTCTGGGTGGCGGACGATGCTTGAGAAAAGCAAAACGATGATCGTGGAAGCGACCGACAAGCTGCTCGATTTGGCGATTGGAGGTACGGCGGTCGGCACAGGGCTTAATGCGCCGCCATCATTTGGCGAACAAGTGGCCAAACAGTTGCACGCCCAAACCGGCTATCCATTCCGCTCAGCAACAAATAAATTTCACGCGTTAACAAGCCATGATGAGATCGTTTACGTTCATGGGGCGTTGAAGGCGCTTGCGGCTGATTTGATGAAAATCGCTAACGATATCCGTTGGCTAGCGAGCGGGCCGCGTTCCGGGTTTGGGGAAATCGTGATTCCGTCGAATGAACCGGGCAGCTCAATCATGCCGGGTAAAGTGAATCCGACGCAAAGCGAGGCGATGACGATGGTTGCCGTGCAAGTGTTCGGCAATGATGCTGCGATCGGTTTTGCGGCAAGTCAAGGTAATTTTCAATTAAACGTGTTCAAACCGGTCATCGCTTATAACGCCATTCAGTCGGTGCAGTTGCTTGGCGATGCCATCCGCTCGTTTGATGAGCGATGTGCTCAAGGGTTAGAGGCAAATGAAACGAAAATGAAAGAGTACGTGGAGCGCTCGCTGATGCTGGTGACGGCATTAAGCCCGCATATCGGCTATGACAAAGCCGCGGAAATCGCTAAGCTTGCGCATCGCGAAGGATTGACGCTGAAAGAAGCGGCGTTGCAGACTGGGTATGTGACGGCCAAACAGTACGAGGAATGGGTAAGACCGGAGAAGATGATTTAACGGAACAAGACGATGAGTAGATAAGACTGGAGAGAATGGGTTAGCCAAAAACGCTCATCCCCTTTAAGCGGGATGAGCGTTTTTTAGTTGGAGCAGCCTTTCACTACTAGTTGGTTGCTTTGCAGCAGGCAAATGTTAAGTAAACAAACCAATGAGTTCATTAATCGACAAGACGGCAAACAGTGCTAAACACAGGGCGAGTAGCGCATTTGACAGCCAATGGTTCCTTCCTTCATCTGGAAGCGCTTTTTTCGAGTTGAGCAAGTAAAGCAGTGTGACGGCCAAAAACGGCATAAACAGCGCTCCAAGCGCCCCGTAGGCGATAATAAGACCGACCGGCTTGCCGATAAAATGTAAGAGCATCGGCGGAAAAGTGAGCCAAAAGACGTAGAAGCGAAACGCTTTCGACTGGTTGAGCGACTCGGTGCCAATCGGCGTTTTTCGCATGTTGCGAACAAAATCGGCGAACAAATAGGAAACGCCGTTCCAAACGCCGATGACGGATGTAAACGATGCCGACCAAAAACCAAGCAAAAAGAGCCACCGGGCGGCTGGATGCAGCTCATTGCCCATGATCGAGGCAAACGAGACAAGCCCTTGTTCGCCGTTGATCGAGGTATTCGTTCCGTAGAGAAGAGCGGCGCCTAAAATCAGGAGCGACAACGTAAAAATTGCTGTCACAATGTAGGCAACAGCGGAATCGTAACGCATTGGCGATACGTAGGACCGGCCTTTCCAGCCATTTTCCTGAAGCCAATATCCGTAAGACGCCATGGTAATCGAGCCGCCGACGCCTCCGATCAGCCCGAGAGCATACAAAAGCGACCCTTTTGGCAAATCAGGAACGGCGGTTTTCCAAAGATCGTTCAGCTGTGGCAACACAAGCAGTGCCGAACCAACAACCGTCACAAACATCAGTCCGACGAGCACGTTCATCACCCGTTCAAACAGTTGGAACCGCCCCGACCAAGTGATGGCAAAACCAGCGAGGCCATGGATGATTGCCCACGCCCAAAGCGGAATCGATGGGATCATCGCCGACATCGCAAGCGCGCACGATGATGTGCCCGCCGCTCCGTAAACAAATCCCCAAATGATCGCATACACCCCAAAGTAGATGGACGCCCATTTCCCCATCGATTGCCAGCCTTCGAAAATCGTTTTTCCGCTTAATAAATGCCAACGTCCAACTCCTTCGTTCAGCACGAATTTGAACACAGCCCCGACGATAATCGCCCACATGAAAACAAGGCCATAGTTCGTTCCTGCGACAAGAGCAGCGACTAAGTCGCCGGCTCCGACTCCGGTGGCGGCGACGATCAACCCAGGGCCGATCATCTTCCACTTCGATTTCCCCATTTTTTCTCCTCCCCTTTGTTGCAAATCGATTCCAAAAGTTGTGTATATTCGATATCATATTAATAGTATAAACTATATATTGTCTACCTCTAAAAGTCCCATGGATCTCCATAAAAGGAGTTTGATGTAATGAACGAACCGTTGCTTTCTTCAATTGAACAAGTCGTTCGCAATGTAGAACGAGTCATTGTCGGGAAACGCCAAGTCATTGTACTCAGCTTAACAGCACTGTTGGCCAAGGGGCACGTATTGCTTGAAGATGTGCCGGGTGTCGGCAAGACGATGCTCGTGCGTGCGTTGGCAAAATCGTTCAGTACCGAGTTGAAAAGAATTCAATTTACGCCGGATTTATTACCGAGCGATGTGATCGGCATTTCTGTTTATAACCCGAAAGAGCAGCAATTTGAGTATAAACCTGGACCGATTGTCGGCCATATTGTGCTTGCTGACGAGATCAACCGGACGTCGCCGAAAACACAGTCGGCGCTTCTTGAAGCGATGGAAGAAGGGAGCGTGACGGTAGATGGGGTTACCCGCCAACTACCGCAACCGTTTTTTGTCATGGCGACGCAAAACCCGATTGAATATGAAGGAACATATCCACTTCCGGAAGCACAGTTGGATCGGTTTTTGCTGAAATTGCAGATGGGCTATCCGTCACATGATGAGGAAATCGAAATGTTAAACCGGCTTGAAAAAACAGCGCCGCTCTCGGAGATCGGTCCAGTCATGTCGCTTGAGGAATTGCTTGCCTTGCAACGGAAGGTGACGGATGTGCATGTGAGTGATACGGTGAAAGGATACATCGTTGAACTTGTCCAACAAAGCCGTACGCATGAAGCGGTCTATTTGGGCGTCAGCCCGCGCGGGTCGGTCGCCTTGATGAAAGCGGCGCAGGCGTATGCACTCATCCACGGCCGTGATTTTGTCATCCCCGATGATGTCCAGCAACTCGCTCCCTATGTGCTCGCCCACCGTCTGCTTGTCCGTCCGGAAGCAAAATGGGACAAGCTTGATGGGGAAACTATCGTTGCGCAACTGATTGCCCGTACACCGGTGCCGGTGCGAGGGCGGCGATAAAGATGAAACGGAATTGGCGCCGTTGGTTTGCTTTCACCGGTTTGTTACTTTTGGCGGCTGTCTTGTTTTCATACGCCATGTTTCAAGGCGGGTTTGTCAGTTGGTTTTTGTTTTACAGTTTTTTGCCGTTCGGTTTATATGCGCTCTTGATCATGATCTACCCGCTTCGGCGCGCCACAGTGAGCCGAACGGTGCCAGTTGGACACTATCATGTGGGCGAATCTATCCCCGTCACCGTTCGAATTGATTTGCCGTGGCCGATTCCGCTAGCAGTACTCTCCGTTGTTGAGGAAGAGCAGAAGTGCGGAAGAGCAATGTTCGCTTTGTCGTTTCGTCGTCGCCTGTCATTTACCTGGTCGTTACGGTTGCCACGTGGCCGTCATCAATTGGAAACCGTCTGTCTTGAGGTGGGCGATCCATTCGGATGGGTAAGCAAAACAGCCTCATTCCACGTCCCGTGCACGGTAAT
Organism: Geobacillus thermodenitrificans subsp. thermodenitrificans DSM 465; assembly: GCF_000496575.1. Lineage (GTDB taxonomy): Bacteria > Bacillota > Bacilli > Bacillales > Anoxybacillaceae > Geobacillus > Geobacillus thermodenitrificans. The sequence goes on from NZ_AYKT01000026.1 coordinate 7,377, forward strand.
CGTCTATCCGCGCTATATCGAATGGCCGTTTGAATCGATGCGTGAGTGGTTTGCGCACGGAAAAGCAGCGCGCCCGATTCCGCTTCACCGCGACATGGCGGTGGCGGCCGGTGTCCGTGAGTATGTGCCCGGCGATAAAATGTCGTGGGTGCATTGGAAAGCGTCGGCGCGCAGGCAGGAGCTAATGACAAAAGAATTTGATGAACAGCGCAATAACGATTGGATCGTGGTGCTTGACGGCGCCCCGTCCCCAGTGTTTGAGGAACTTGTCACATTGGCCGCTTCTGTATCGAAGGGGTTACTTGATGATGGAGTGCCGGTAGGGCTGCTCTTTGCTGGAAAAAAGCGCTCGTTCTTAGCGCCGCGATCCCATGACAAACAGTGGCCGTCCATTCTTCTCCAGTTGGCGGAAGTGAACGGCGAGGGCAAAGAGCCGCTCTCGCGCACGTTAGCAGAAGAAACGAACTGGCGTGCAGCTGCCGGGTGTATCATTTTAACCTCCGCGTTATCGATTCCACTTTTGCAGCAATTGCGCACAATAGCATCCAAACGACAGGTCGTACTATATGTCGTCAGCCGGGAGTGGAGTCATAAGCAACAGAGCTGGGCGGACGGGCTCCGCCGCAGCGGGGGGGATGTATTGCACATTGACCCGCAGATGTTGCAAACCATCCGGCAAGGAGGGGAAAACGGATGAAACAAAGGGCGGAGACTATGTTATCCGCCGTGTTACCGAATGGGTTGGCTGCTTGGTTGCTCACGGAATGGCTTTGGCCGCTTGACACAGTTGCGGACACAGCGCATATCGGGACATTCGCGATGTTTGTCGTCATTTGTTTTCTATTTTATACGTTGCGTGTTCCCACCTGGCTTTCTGCCCTCGGTAAAATCGGTTATATATGGTGGGCGCTTGATGAATGGTTTTATGATGAGGCGATATGGGATGTCCCACGCGCATTATGGTGGGACGGCGTTGCTTGGCTTGTCGGGGGAGGAGCATCGATGCCGGACGATGCGCTGCGCACCCTTGCCTTTTTTGTGTCTTTATGGGCGGCTTCGTTTGTTTGGCACTGGCTGGTTGTGCGGCGAAACCGGTGGTTTGTCCCTTATGCGCTCACGGTTAGCTATATTGCTGTGTTGGATACGTTTTTCCCTTACAGTGGAAACGGAGCGATTGTTCGCCTTGTGGCGCTCGGTTTTTTCGCATTCGTTTGGCTGCATGGGGAGCGGATGCGGGCAAAAGGAGGGGCTGCTTATATCCGGAAGTGGCGGGCGGCAGCTCTATCTATTCCTGCTATTGCCGTTACGGCCGGATATGTTGGGCCGAAACTGCCGCCGCAATGGCCGGACCCGGTTGCGTTTATTCGTAGCTATGCCGCTGACTCTGGGGAGGAGTTTGACACGACGACAGCAGCTGTTGTCAAGAAAATCGGCTATGGGCAAAATGATTCTCGCCTCGGCGGACCGTTTATCGCTGATGATACGGTTGTGTTCATTGCTAAAGATGAAGGTCGTCATTATTGGCGTGTAGAAACGAAAGATGTTTACACTGGAAAGGGATGGGAATCATTCCAGAGTGAACAAGTGAAATCATTCAGAAACGGAAGACTGATGGAGCATGAATGGTGGAGCGACAAAGTAAAAACGGCGGAACAGACAGCGGAAATCACCCGCCAAGATCAAGCGTTCCATCTCGTTTATCCGATTGGTTTACAACAAGTGCAAACGTCTGACAACATTGTCTACCGCATGCATATGGCGACAGAAAAAATTTATACGACCGATATAAATGCCAATGCACTTCCCATTCAGCGGTATACGATCACGTATATGGAGCCGGATTTCCCCATCGAGGCATTGCGTTCCGCGGCTCCAGTCCAAGACGCCATTTTTCTGAAGCGCTATACGCAACTGCCGGATACGCTTCCGAAGCGGGTGCGTGATTTGGCAAAGCAAATTACCGAAGGAAAAGAGACGGTATACGATAAAGTGAAAGCCATTGAACAATATTTCCATATGAACGGGTATGCGTACGAAACGACGAATGTTGCCGTCCCAAGAGCCAATCAAGATTATGTCGATCAATTTTTGTTTGAAACGAAACAAGGGTATTGTGATAATTTTTCCACCTCAATGGCTGTGCTTGTTCGCAGCCTAGGTATTCCCGCGCGCTGGGTGAAAGGCTATACATCCGGACAGCTTGCCGAGGAGCAAAATGGGGCTGAGTTTTATAAAGTGCGAAACAACGACGCACATTCGTGGGTCGAGGTTTACTTTGAGGGCGTCGGTTGGGTGCCGTTTGAGCCGACACAAGGGTTTGTCAATCCGTATGCCTTTTCGCTTTCCACTTCCAATGAAGAGCAACAAGCGCCGTCGTTGCAACCGGAAGAACAAGAGACACCGCTTGTGCCGCTCGAACAATTGATCGAACCATCTTCGCAGAAACAAGATCGTCATTGGTGGGAGCAGTTAGCCAGCGTCTGGTCATGGAAAACGGCGCTGACCGTGTTCGTTGCGTTGGCTGCGTTGGGTGGCACGCTCTACGTGACAAGACGGAAATGGTGGCCGCGCTGGACGCTTTTTTGTTTTCGCTGCCGTCGAGTTGACGGGCCAGAATGGCTTGTTCCTGCTTACTTGGCATTGTTGCGTCAATTACATGACTACGGGTTGAGACGAAAAGAGGATGAAACGCTGCGCCAGTACGCCATTGAAGTGGATCGTTTATTGGAAACCAATGAAATGGCACGGCTGACAAAATGGTATGAGCAAGTGATCTACGGCGCAAATAGCGACCGTATCGACATCCGTGAGGCGCGTCAATTGTGGGAAAATTTAATAAAAAGGACGATCACTTGACCGACTGCTGTCAAGTTGATAGAATGGATTCAAATTTGCATACGAACAGAACGAAAGCCTTTCATATATGCGTGGGAATATGGCTCACGTGTCTCTACCGGGCCGCCGTAAACGGCCTGACTATGAAGGCAGAAGACGCTGCTATTCTGCCTTCATCATGTTATTTGGGCGATGGCAGCGCTTATTTTTTCGACGGGGTGGATAAGATGAACCAAGAAATGATCGTCGTATTGGACTTCGGAAGCCAATATAACCAACTGATTACTCGCCGCATCCGTGAATTTGGCGTCTACAGCGAACTGCATCCGCACACGATCAGTGCGGAAGAAATTCGCGCGTTAAATGCTAAAGGAATCATTTTTTCCGGTGGTCCGAACAGCGTATATGATGAACAAGCGTTTACGTGCGATCCAGCGATTTTTGAACTCGGGCTGCCAATCTTGGGGATTTGTTACGGGATGCAGCTTATGGCGCACCACTTGGGCGGCAAAGTGGAAAAAGCCACACACCGTGAATACGGCAAAGCGCTTATCCAAGTGAAAAATGATTCTTTGCTATTCCGCGGGTTGCCGGATGAACAAGTCGTCTGGATGAGCCACGGCGATTTAGTGACTGCCCCGCCGTCCGGTTTTATCGTCGATGCGACAAGTTCTTCCTGCCCGATCGCCGCGATGAGCGATGAACGTCGGAAATGGTACGGGGTGCAATTCCATCCGGAAGTGCGTCATTCCATTTATGGAAATGATGTACTGAAGCGGTTTGTTTTCGACGTATGCGGCTGTCACGGCGACTGGACGATGGAAAACTTCATCGATGAGCAAGTGCGTCGCATTCGTGAACAAGTTGGCGGGAAAAAAGTGCTTTGTGCATTAAGCGGTGGAGTTGATTCATCGGTTGCCGCTGTATTGGTGCATCGTGCCATCGGTGATCAGCTCACATGCATTTTTGTTGATCACGGCCTTCTTCGCAAAGGCGAAGCGGAAAGCGTCATGAAAACGTTCCGCGAACAGTTCCAGATGAACGTCATTAAAGTGGATGCGAAAGAACGCTTTTTGGCGAAATTAAAAGGGGTCTCCGACCCGGAACAAAAGCGGAAAATCATCGGCAACGAATTTATTTATGTGTTTGACGATGAGGCGGCCAAGCTCGAAGGCATTGAATTTTTAGTGCAAGGCACGCTTTATACTGACATTATTGAAAGTGGCACAGCAACGGCACAAACGATTAAATCGCATCATAACGTCGGCGGCTTGCCGGAAGATATGAAATTTGAATTGATCGAGCCACTCAATACGCTGTTTAAAGATGAGGTACGCGCACTTGGCACACAATTGGGCATTCCGGACGAAATCGTCTGGCGTCAGCCGTTCCCGGGACCTGGTCTTGGGATTCGCGTTCTTGGTGAAGTGACGGAAGAAAAGTTGGAAATCGTCCGTGAATCGGATGCGATTTTGCGGGAAGAAGTGAAAAAAGCTGGACTCGACCGCGAAATTTGGCAATATTTCACCGTTCTCCCTGATATCCGCAGCGTCGGAGTGATGGGGGATGCCCGCACGTACGATTATACGGTCGCCATTCGCGCGGTGACATCGATCGATGGGATGACCGCCGACTGGGCTCGCATTCCTTGGGATGTGCTCGAACGCATTTCAACACGTATCGTGAACGAAGTGCCGCACGTCAATCGCGTCGTCTACGATATTACAAGTAAACCGCCCGCGACGATCGAGTGGGAATAATATAAAATTGATGGTTAAGTCGTCTATTCCATAAATGGAGTAGGCGACTTTTTTGTGTCCAGAAAAATAGTATATGGTAAAGAAACAATAAAATATTTTAAGATCAAGAAAAATATTTCTTGAAGTAAATAGCCAATAAACCGCGATAAATAAGCGTTTTTATCCTTTGTTACGCAAAGTGACAGCGATGTTATAGATAGTGAATGTTCTTTGAAAGGGTTTTGATTTACAATGAGTGCAACAAATTTAAGCAAGGGGGTCATCAAACAAAAATGACACTAGGAGAAAAAATTAAGAAGGCAAGAATAGAGGCAGGACTTTCTCAAGAACAGCTATCTGAAAAATTAGGGGTTTCTCGTTCTGCAGTTGCGAAATGGGAATCGGGCAAAGGTTTACCGGATATAGATAATTTAAAAAATTTATCCAAATTATTGAATGCGAGCATTGATTATCTGCTTGATGATGGAGAGACTTTGGACGAAATGGTTATGCGTGAGCCGTACAACTTATCAGAGTATGGCAAGGGTCTTAAATCTTCAAAGAAAAATCGTGTTATTCGTGATAAATTCCCAAATGCAGAAATCTACTCGCTTCTTGCTTACCAGAAACTCACAAAAGGAGAAAAGATCGTTGACAATGCACTTGGGTTCTTCACAGACGCACCATTTGGAATACCTGAGTTTCTCAATTATTTGAAAAATAATGATAAACGATTCTATTTGGTCGAAAAGGATGGAAAACAGTTTTTTGTGACGGTGACGGACGAATTTATAGAAACTCGTCAGCTTGCGAATCGAATAGACAGCAAAAAATTTGAAATCGGAAATTGGAAATTTAAAAAGACCGGCAAAATTTAAATCGCTACATGACTTCTGACTGTCCGTATCCAATAGGACATGTTAGTAAAAGTATCTGATCATATAGTTAACGAAGTTAAAGGTATTAAGTACGTTCTATACGACATTACATCTAATCCGCCAGCTCCGATTCAGTGGGAGTAATTCTTGGGATAAAAAACGAATGAAAGGTGAACATTTCCTTTGGAATGTTCGCTTGTTTTCTTGACAGCGGTTGTCCATATTGATACAATGGTCATGGATTGTGAATATTGTCGAATTCCGTCGTATAATCTCGGGAATATGGCTCGGGAGTTTCTACCAAGCTACCGTAAATAGCTTGACTACGAGGGATGTGAAGTAGAGGGTCAATGTCCTCTCTATATTCGTCATTCCTCCTTGGTCAACGCTTCTGGTAGCTGCAGAGGCGTTTTTATTTTTTATAGGGGGGACAAACGTGAGAAAATATTTTCAGTTTGATGAGCTCGGTACAAACTATCGGACAGAGATCATTGCCGGGCTGACTACATTTTTGTCGATGGCGTATATTTTGTTCGTCAACCCGTTTACGTTGTCATTAGGGGCAGTGGGAGATTTCCCGGACGAACTGCGCATTGACCAAGGAGCGGTATTTGTCGCCACCGCTTTGGCAGCGGCGTACGGGTCAATTTTGATGGGGGTGCTCGCCCGCTATCCGATCGCCTTGGCACCAGGAATGGGGCTAAACGCCTTTTTCGCTTTCACTGTCGTATTGCATATGGGGGTTCCGTGGCAAACGGCGCTTGCGGGAGTTTTTGTCTCTGGGGTCATTTTTACGATTTTAACGCTGACGGGTATTCGGGAAAAAATTATTGATGCCATTCCTGTTGAGTTGAAATATGCTGTTGGTGCCGGAATCGGTCTGTTTATTACGTTCATCGGCCTGCAAAATGCCGGCATCATTGTGAATAACGATGCGACGCTAGTCGGGTTGAGTAATTTAAGAGATGGTAATACGCTGCTTGCTATTTTCGGGTTGTTTATCACTGTCATTTTGATGGTGAAAAAAGTGAATGGCGGCGTTTTTTACGGCATGGTCATTACGGCTGTCGTCGGCATGATTTTCGGTTTAATTGAAGTGCCAAAGCAAATTGTTGGTGCTATTCCAGACATTTCGCCGACGTTCGGCGTTGCGATTGAACACTTGCCAGACATTTTCTCTCTCAAAATGCTCGGTGTTGTTTTGACGTTCTTTATCGTTGACTTTTTCGATGCGACCGGCACGCTTTTGGCGGTTGCCAACCAAGCGGGATTGTTGAAAAACAATAAACTGCCGCGCGCCGGCAAAGCGTTGCTTGTTGACGCAACGGCAGTAATGGTCGGGGCGGTATTCGGCACATCGACGACGACATCTTACATTGAATCATCCGCCGGTGTCGCTGCTGGGGGACGCTCTGGATTTTCAGCGGTTGTCACAGGAATTTTGTTCTTGCTCGCCTTGTTTTTCTCACCGCTGTTAAGCGTCATTACCGCACCGGTTACCGCGCCTGCTTTGATCATCGTCGGGGTATTGATGGCCTCGTCGATTGGCGAGATTGATTGGAAGAAGTTCGAAATCGCTGTGCCAGCGTTCTTTACACTCATCACAATGCCGCTTTCCTATAGTATTGCGACCGGCATCGCCGTTGGCTTCATCTTTTACCCGATCACAATGATTTTAAGAGGCCGCGGCAAAGAAGTGCATCCATTATTGTATGTGCTGTTTGTTATCTTTATCTGTTATTTCATCTTCTTGCGAGAATAGAAAAAGAGAAAAGGACTGTTCCTAGGATAAGTTTGACCATCTTGGGAACAGTCTTTTTTTGTATCTATGGATAAATTTTTTCGCATGAGGAGTCGGATGATCTGAATATGGTATAATGGTAAAAAGTTGGAGGGGGAGTTATTGGTGTTTATCCGTTACGTGGAGAAAGATGTGTGGTTAAAGTTGCTGACGCAGGAAGATGCGGAGCCGCTTTTTGCGTTGGTTGATTCGTGCCGTGCGCACCTGCGTCAATGGCTTCCATGGGTCGATTCCACAAAGACGGTGGAGGATTCGAAGGCGTTCATTTCTCAAGGACTGCAAAAGTTTGCGACTGGCAATGGATTTGAGGCGGGGATTTTTTATCAAGGACAATTAGCCGGGGTGATTGGCGTCCATTACATCGACTGGGCCAACAGAAAGGCGAGTATCGGCTATTGGCTTGGTGAATCGTTTCAAGGAAAAGGATTGATGACGAAAGCATGCAAAGCTTGCATTGACGATTTGTTCGTTGAGCAGGGAGTGAATCGAGTTGAAATTCGCTGTGCGGTGGGAAACCAGCGGAGCAGGGCAATCCCGGAACGGCTAGGTTTTGTCATGGAAGGAACGATTCGTGATGCGGAGTGGCTTTACGACCACTTTGTTGATCATGTGGTGTACGGAATGTTGGCCAGAGAGTGGAAGAGATAAAAACAAAAAAACTTTGAATGGACAGTTGACACATTAAAATAGAGGTGCTATATTAATAAAGTCGCTTCGATGCGACGAAAAAAAGATAAAAAATGTATTGACAAGAACAAAAAGAAATTATAAAATATAAGAGTCGCTTTTGATGAGAGTGAATTCATCGAGCGAAAGAATAAAATTTGTTCCTTGAAAACTGAACGAAACGAAGCG
>NZ_AYKT01000027.1 GCF_000496575.1 Geobacillus thermodenitrificans subsp. thermodenitrificans DSM 465
GGTGAATTTGTTGTTGAAAGTATATGCGTTTTTAGGATTGTTCGGCACGTACGGGTTGGCCAACGCCTTCTTGCAAGCGATCGGCATCGGAGCGCGGCAGCTGTTGTTTACTGATTTCAGCTTTGTGTTCGTCTCGGTGTATATTTTTATTCCGTTTATGGTGCTGCCAATTTTTAATGCGTTAGAAGAATTACCGCCGACCTTGATTGATGCTGCCCGCGATTTGGGCGCTTCGGCGTGGACAACGTTTCGCCGTGTCGTTTTCCCGCTGACGCTTGGCGGGGTGAAAGCCGGCTGCCAAGCGGTGTTTATCCCCGCGTTGTCGTTGTTTATGATTACGCGTCTTGTTGCGGGCAATCGCGTCATTACGCTTGGTACCGCCATTGAACAGCATTTTCTCGTCACCCAAGATTGGGGGATGGGGGCAACGATTGCCGTTGTGTTAATGATCGCGATGGCGATCATTGTCTTCTTGACAGGAAGCGGAAGGAAAGAGGGAAGTCGATGAAACGTACACATCGGTGGGGGCGCTTATATTTGCTGGTTGTGTTTGCTATTATGTACACGCCGATTGGGTACTTGATGTATTATTCGTTCAACAGCGGCGGGACAATGCACGATTTTCAATCATTCACGTTGGAATGGTATCGCGAGGTATTGTCAGATGATCGATTGTTGATCATCGTGCTCAATACGATTGTCGTCGCTTTGTTGTCAGCGGCAGTCGCGACGATTTTGGGCGTCATCGGGGCATTGGCCATTTATTATGTCAAGCGGCAACGGACGAAACATACCCTTCTCGCCCTCAACAACGTGCTGATTGTCAGTCCGGATGTCATCATCGGTGCTTCGTTTTTATTGCTGTTTACGCTGGCTGGCATTAAGCTGGGGTTTACGTCCGTGCTGTTGTCCCATATCGCCTTTAGCGTGCCAATCGTCGTATTGATGGTGTTGCCAAAACTCGAGGAAATGAGTCCGACGTTAATCGATGCGGCGCGCGATTTGGGAGCAGGGCCGTGGCAAGTGCTGTCGGGCGTTGTACTTCCGTTTTTGACGCCGAGCATATGGGCCGGATTTTTTATGGCGCTCACCTATTCGCTTGATGATTTTGCCGTGACATTTTTTGTCACCGGAAACGGCTTCTCGACGTTATCGGTAGAAATTTATTCACGGGCGCGCCAAGGCATTTCCTTATCAATCAATGCGCTGTCGACATTGCTGTTTTTGTTTACGATGTTGCTTGTCGTCGGCTATTACGTGCTCAGCCAAAAAGGCGGGAGAATGTATGGGATAGGGGGGCGGAAGTAGGTGAAACGGCTTGTTCAAGGATTTGCTGCTATATTCATCGCCGCGTTCGCCCTCATGTTCATGACCCAGCAGCTGAACGAAGCGGAAGGATATGGAGGCGACAAGACGGTCAGTGTGTACAACTGGGGCGATTACATCGACCCTGCGCTTATCCGGAAGTTTGAAAAAGAAACCGGCTGGAAAGTGATTTACGAAACGTTCGATTCGAACGAGGCGATGATGGCGAAAATTGCTCAAGGCGGCGCGACGTTTGATGTTGCCGTTCCGTCCGATTACGCCATCAGCAAAATGATTGAGGAAAACTTGCTCTTGCCGCTTGACCATAACAAGCTGCCGAATTTGAAATATATCGAACCGCGGTTTCTCGACTTGTCGTTTGATCCGCATAACCGGTATTCGGTGCCGTATTTTTGGGGGACGGTTGGCATTGTCTACAACCGCGAGATGCTTGGCGGCAAAACGATCACCGACTGGAACGATTTATGGGATCCAAGCTTGCGTAATCAAATTTTGCTTGTCGATGGGGCGCGTGAAGTGATGGGGATGGCATTAAACAGCCTCGGCTATTCGCTCAATGATACGAACAAGCATCATCTGCGAGAGGCAAAACAAAAGCTCGACCGGCTCATGCCGAATGTGAAGGCCATTGTTGGCGACGAAATCAAGCTGCTTCTCGTCAATGAAGAGGCGGCCATCGGTGTCGTCTGGTCGGGCGATGCGGCGGAAATCATTGCCGAAAACGACAAGCTCGATTATGTCGTGCCCGAAGAAGGATCCAACTTATGGTTTGACAATATGGTAATTCCAAAAACGGCGAAAAACATCGAGGGAGCGCACGCGTTTATCAATTTTATGCTTGATCCAAAACATGCGGCACAAAACGCTGAGTATGTCGGCTATTCGACGCCAAATAAAGCGGCGCTTCGCTATTTGCCGAAAGACATCGCCAACGACCAGCGTTTTTATCCGGATTTAGATTCGGTCGGGCGTTTGGAAGTGTATGAAAACTTAGGAAAGCGCATGCTTGCCTACTACAATGAGCTGTTTTTGGAGTTTAAGATGCATCAAAAGTAAACAATCACCGGATGAGCGAGTGCGTGTCTAGAAAAACTCGACACGCGCTCGCTTTTTGTTGAAAAAGTTAGTGCTTTCTTTTTCTCGGGATCGTCAGTGTCTTCCAGTGATCAGCGTTTAGCTGTTTCGCGATATAGACAATTTGTCCGATATGATACGAATAATGATACATTTGCCGCTCAATTGCTTCGATGACGGAATGGGGTTTGCCGCGGATCGTGACCGTCCGCAACAAGTCCGTTGCTTGCAGTTCGTTCAGCGTTTGAAAGAAAGCAGACCATCCCTTTTCCCAGTAAGCTTCTATCTTACCATGCAACCATAAAAAAGCAATATATAGTACGATTTTTTAAAAAACATACTATATAATGTGTTTCGGATAGCTTTTTTTATTTTGTCAAGCAGAAAAAACAATAGAAAACAGGGAAAAAGGGAGAAAAAATTCCTTATTCATTGAAGATCTTTTTTAAACCGTTTAACTATTAGCTTTTATTTCATTTTCTAACTCTTCAATTTCTAAATGCCATTTATCTCGTGTACTATACAAAATTTCGCATACTAATTTTGAAAAGGAGTCTTTATTTTGATTTATCTCTTGCTCTAACTGTTTTAAATCCGCTTTTAATTTTTCAACTACTTCTTTTTTTTTCGTCGATAGATATATATTCGTAAATTTTTTTCATGAATACCACTCTCGTTTCTACCCGAAGAATTGATCAGAGTTAATTTAATGATTTCTCCCTTACCATATTCACTATAATAATCCAAGTAAAGAAAATAACTCCTTTTTGCTACGTCTGCGCACTACTGGAAAATCTGGTACGCCACCACGCAAAACGTCGCTGCTTCGAATATGACGATGGCCGCCCCAGCGCGAATCGCGCTCGTCGCTTCAACACTCGGCCGCCCTAGCGCGGAAGGAGAAACGATGCGCCTTGTCGGGCCGATTGTCGGTGTGGCGCTGGTGATTATCGTTCTTGGCGTGCTTATCGGGAGAGCGGTCGGCGTCTGATGCCAGCTGCCTGTTTGAGCGGAAGGGGTGGTTTTCCTTGGAAGAAAGAGGACAGCTTTGAGTAGAGATGACGTTGCGTCGTTAGCCCCACGCTTTTTTTAGCAGCTTTACTCCAAGCTCAATGTCCTCGAGCGACAATCCGCTAAAACCAAGTTTGATGATCGGCCGATCGGGACGACGCTCAACGAAATAACGCGAGGTAGGGTACACCTTTACTCCGTGAGACAAGGCGCTCCGAAGCAATTGTTCCTCTGAATAGTCAGAATGGACTTTGATTAATACGTATAAACCGGACTGTTCGCCGATAATGGAGATCATATCCCCAAATGCTTTTCGCAGTAGCGATGTTAAATGCTCCATTTTTCGTTTGTACACGAGACGCATACGTTTAATATGACGCCTCCATTCTCCCTCTGCCATAAATTTGGCCATCGCCAATTGGCTAAGGATGGATGCTGTGCTTTCGAAAAGACGAAATCTCTGTTGATAACGGTCTAAAAGTGGCAGCGGCAATACCATATAGCTTAGCCGAATCCCCGGAAGAAACGATTTCGAGAAATTGCCCAGATAAATGACTCTTGATGAATCGATGGAGGCAAGAGCCGGAAACGGTTTTTGTGTATAGCGAAATTCGCTGTCATAATCATCTTCAATAATATAGCCTTTCACCTTATTTGCCCATTGGATGAGCATGAATCGTTGCTGAATCGGCATGCTTACTCCCATCGGGCTTTGATGCGAAGGGGTGACATAGATGAGTCGCGATGATACTTTCCCTAGTGACGAAAGGTTAACACCGGCTTCAGAAACGGGTACTGTTTCCAATTGAAAGTGATGAAACTCAAATGCTTCCCTAGCACCATCATAGCCTGGATCTTCAACGACAATGCTATCGAATTCATCTTTTAAGATATGACCGAGAGATAGAAGCATTTGTTGGGTGCTGCTCCCGATGATAATGGCATTTGGCTCTGCATTTACTCCACGGGATTCCAAAAGGTAGACAGCGATTTGTTCGCGCAAACATAATTCCCCGAACGGGTCTCCATAGTGAAAGCAGTTTGCTGAAGTAAAGACTTGATTGGAAATTCGTCTCCATGCTTTAAGAGGAAAATGAGCAGTATCGACCGCATCAGCACGAAAATCAACAACAACAGGCGATGTCGGTTCATTTTTCGATTGGCGCAAGGAAACCTGGGTTTTTGGAATGAAAAGTGGTTCCACCTCATTGACAAAATACCCTTTTCGTTTTTCCGCACGAATATATCCTTCTGCAACAAGCTGTTCGTAGGCCATTAAGGTGGTGTTGCGGCTGACATTCAACGATTCAGCAAGTTGACGGATCGAGGGAAGTGGTTCATTCGCCTGGATGTCGCCTTGTTCAATCATCGATTTTAACTTTTCGTAGATTTGTTTGTATTTAGGCAAGCGGTCATGTAGAGCAAAAATGATCGTTTTCATATCCATCCCTCTGACATGTTTATTTTTTTATTATTGTCCCTTTTTTTATGTCAAATTTAGTTATATGATACATCGTAAAGATTGGATTGTTAAGTTAGAAAAAGTGGAGGGAGGGATTCAATGTATATTCCGAAGGATTTTGCTATTAACGATATGGATGTCGCCTATCAAGTAATTAAGGAGAACAGTTTTGCTACCTTGGTGTCTGTGCATCAAGGAGAGTTGTTTGCTACCCATTTACCGCTGTTGCTCGATGTGGAGAAAACATGTTTACACGGCCATTTTGCTCTTGCTAATCCGCAATGGAAAGACATTCAACACCAAAAGGTCTTAGCGATTTTCTGTGGCCCGCATTGTTATATTTCTCCTTCTTGGTATGAAACGAACCAAGCGGTGCCGACATGGAATTATGTGGTCGTCCATGTGTATGGTCATGTGGAGCTTATCCATGATGAAGGTGAAATCATGCGGTCGCTACACGATATGGTAGCAAAGTACGAAGCACCGGGGAGCCGTTACCAGTTGTCAGAGGTCGATGCTAAGTTGCTTTCCAAGATGAGAAGCGGAATTCAAGCTTTTAAAATCCATATCGAGCGAATAGAGGGAAAAGCCAAATTAAGTCAAAACCATTCTGTACATCAGCAAGGGATGATTATCAAGCAGCTCGAGCAAATGCCGTTTGAAAACGAGAATCGCATCGCTTCACTGATGAAGAATAAGGAGTGAGACAACGATGGAACTTTCAACAATCAGCTTGTTTGTAGTGACAGCTATGGCTTTGCTCATCGTTCCCGGGCCATCGGTATTTTACATTATGGCTAGAAGCATAGGACAAGGAGCGAAAGCTGGACTTGTATCGGTGCTTGGCGTGATGCTGGGCGGCGCTGTCCACGTCGTCTTCGGAGCTGTGGGCATTTCCGCGATTTTGATGACATCGGCGGCCGCTTTTACGATGGTCAAATACTTAGGAGCCGTGTATCTCATCTATTTGGGATGTAAAACACTATTTTTTGCTTCCAATTATGATAAGGGAAGTACGAACAAGAACGTGAAGGATAAAACACTAGTGCAAGTGTTTTACGAATCCGTACTTATCGAAGTGGCCAATCCTAAGACAGCGCTCTTTTTTCTGGCTTTTTTTCCGCAATTCATCTCGTCTTCTGCTGGATCGGTGGCGGGGCAATTTTTGCTTTTGGGAGCGATATTCGTTGTTCTTGCCTTGTTGAATGACAGTTTGTATGCCATGTTGGCCGCGGGCATCCGTAAACGGTTGGATGCTAGGAAAAGAAGTGCGAAGGTGATGAACCAGGCGGCAGGCTGTTGCTATATCTTGTTAGGGTTGTTGTCGGCTTTGGCGAGCCCTTCGAAACCATAAGAGAATGGAGGAATAGATGATGACTCGTTTTATTGTGGAAGAGGATATTTGGGCTTTATTTCCCCACGCTAAAATTGGTATAGTCGTTGCCCAAGGAATTGACAATAGTAGCAAGAATATAAATGTTTACGAACAAATGTTGCGTGAGGCGGAGAAAGAGGCGCAGAAGTTCCTTGAGTTCGAAGAGTTTCATCGCAATCCGGTAATCGCGGTTTGGCGGAAGGCGTTTCGGAAATTTAAGACGAAAAAAGGAGCACGATGTTCTGTTGAAGCGCTGCTAAAGCGGGTGAAAAACGGTCAACACATTCGAACGATCAACCCGCTTGTGGATATTTATAACGCTATTTCGTTGCGTTACGGGCTTCCCTGTGGGGGAGAGGATATCGACACATTTGTTGGCGACATCCGACTGGCGCTGGCGGATGGCCATGAACCGTTCATCCCGTTAGGAGGAGAGAAAAACGATCCACCTTATGAAGGAGAAATTGTATATAAAGATGATGTGGGCGCCATATGCCGCTGCTGGAATTGGCGGGAAGCCCAACGGACGATGCTCACCGAACAGACGACGCGTTCCTTTCTTTGTATCGAATCGATTGACGAAACAAGGCATGAGGTACTCCATCAAGCATTGGAAGAGCTGGCTTATTCTGTGCGCCACCATCTTGGCGGCACGGTGAAGATGCACCTATTGGATGCCCGCCATTCAGAAATATCGATCACAGATTAATGATCATCCAGACAGTCTTGCTTTAGTTGTCGCCATGATCGGCCTCCCCGGCGAGGAAGGAGAAGCGATGCGCCTCGCCGAACCGATTGTCGACATGGCACTTGCCTTCATTGTGTTTGGTGTGCTCGTTGGGCGGTGGTTAGTATGTAGAGGCCTCCTGCTTACTTCATTACCTGATATCATGCGCTCGCGTTTCCCACCCAAGATGAGCGGTTTTTCCTTACTATAAGAATTATAGGGAACTTGCCCGCTAGCTTCTCTTTCAAAATTCCTATCGTTCTGCTTGTAAAACAAAAAGCGGATGGGAGGTTTGCCTCATCCGCTTATCGATAATTCACAAACTGCACATCAATCGGCAAATCCGCTTCGCGAATGGCGGCGATCACCTTTTGCAAGTCATCTTTGCTTTTGCCGCTGACGCGAATTTGATCGTCTTGCACTTGGCTTTTTACCTTTAAGCCGGTGCTTTTAATGATCGTATTGATCTTCTTCGCATTATCTTTGTCGATCCCTTGGACAAGCTTGGCGCGCTGGCGTACCGTGCCACCCGAGGCCGGCTCAATTTTGCCGTATTGGATGTTTTTCGTCGCCACCCCACGCTTAATGAGCTTGCCAATCAGAACGTCCTTCAACTGTTCAAGCTTAAACTCGTCGTCGGAGATGAGAACGAGCTCATCTTTCTCTAGGGAAATGTCGCTTTTGCTTCCTTTGAAATCATAGCGCGTTTTAATTTCTTTCATGGCGATGTTGATGGCGTTGGTCACCTCGGCCAAATCAACTTTCGAGACGATATCAAATGAGCTTTCTTTCGCCATAATAAACCTCCCGGGCGTGTGATGTACTTTCATTATAGAAAAAGGTGGGAGGAAAGACAACCATAATCAAAGGAGGGAGAAGATAGGTTGCATCTTTTAGCCGGAAGAGGTCAGCATGTAGTTTCATGCGGAAAGTGGGGGAGGGGAGAAATATGAAAAAAGGCGGTGTTTCGGCCGCCTTTTATCATTTTGCTTATAAATGATCCGTCTTCTTCGAATACGCGAATTTCCCGGCTTCGCGATTTTTTTCGCGCATCATGTTTTTCTCATGGCGCTTCGCTTGGTTGTCGCGTGCTTTTTTGTCGTTGTCGCTTGTGTTTGGCATGGACAGCCCTCCTTAAATTCCGATCATGTGCCATTAGTATGCAGCAAGTCAACATGAAATATCACGGAAAGGGGGAAGGGAGTTTATGGAAGAGCACCTTGAGAATTTCCATGAAGGGATAGGGATTTGAATAGTCACACCTTCTTGAACCGGGGGCGATAAACGCCAGTAAGGTGCTTGCCCATAAAGGCTTAGGAGATCCAAGTCGGCATCCGCGCGAAGGAATAGGAAAAGCTCGTGCACAAGAGCGTCTTGGATGTCATTTAGACGGCGGAAAGCTTAGAAGGTTCTCGAGATTAACTGCGGTGAAAAGAACAGGCGCCCATGTTGTGCAGGCGCCTGTGTGTTGTTCGACGGGAACGTCGTCAGATTTCAATGGATTTATTCAGAAAAAACAAAGCGATCGTCCCCGGTCCGGCGTGGGCGCCGATGGCGCTGCCGATGTCGGAGAGGAAAAAGCGTGTACAGCCGTACGTTTCTTCGATCATTCGCTTCAGCTCAAGCGCCGTTTCTTCGTCATCGGCATGGCTGATGCCGATCATTTGTTTTTGCAAATCATCGCCGCGTTCGCCCATTAGTTCGACCATTCGTTTCAACACTTTTTTTCGCCCACGCAGCTTTTCGAGCGGGATGAGGGCTCCGTCTTCAACATGGAGGAGCGGTTTAATATTGAGTAAACCTCCAAAGGCGGCGGCGGTTTTGCTGATGCGGCCGCCGCGCGCCAAGTATTCGAGATTGTCGACGGTGAAAATGTGTTCCATATGGCGGCAGTACGCCTCAATTGTTTCGCAAAGCAAGTTGTATGGGGTGTTTTTTTCAGCCAGCTCGACTGCTTTTATGACGGCGAGCCCTTGGCCAAGCGAAGCGCATTTTGAGTCGATGACCGTCAGGCGAAACTCAGGATATTCCTCAAGGAGTTCGCTGCGGACGGCCATGGCAGTCTGGTATGTACCGGATAATCTCGATGAAAAGGCGATGTATAGGCATGGCCGGTTTTCTTTGGCGTATGGCAAAAACAGCTCCTTCATTGCCAGTGGACTCGGCTGTGACGTTTTCATTGCATGGCCTTGGCGCATGGCGTCGTACACTTGTTTCGGTTCGATCGTCACACCGTCTTCGTAGTCTTGGCCGTCCCAATGGACGACAAGCGGCAAAAAGGCGATTTGATGCTCGTGAAGATAAGATTGCGGCAAATCTGCACCGCTGTCGGTAATGATTTGAATGGACATTGTTTGTCCTCCTCTTTTCTCCTTCCGTGTTCCGTGCGTCCGCATCGGATGAACGAGCGGTTTTCGCAGGGGAACAACGATTGATGTCTCTATGTTCAGTGTAGCGGTTTTGAGCCCGGAATACAATGGAAAATCGGCCACGAACAAAAAAGAGCTGCGGGAATCCCGCAGCCGTTATTGAGTGAGCTCGTCAAGCTCAGCTTGAAATTGACGCAACTGCGCTTTTTCGGCCGTATTGGAATGCGCGTAAGCTGAAGACAAGGCGTTTTTGGCGATGGCGATGGCGCGGTCGACGCTCATATCGATCTCGCCGTTGGCTGCTTGTTTCGCTTGCGCAACGGCTTTACGCGCCTCTTGAAATAAACGGTTACCCATCGCTATGCGCCCCCAAGCGACGTTTCTACCGCTTGTTCCGCTTTCCGCGCTTCCGCTTCGGCGTACGTCAAATGGTAAGGGATTCGTTTGTCATGTCGTTCGACTGCGTCGACACTTTGCTGGATAAAACGCTTTGATTTGTTCCGTTTGCCCATGACGGATTCCCCCTTTAAAAAATGAAGACGCACGTTGCGTCACGTATAGTGTAACCGCGGACAGGGAACAGTAGTAAGGAAATTCATTACAAACAGCCGTTGGTCACTGTCAAACGGCTTTGTGCGTCAGGAAGGTCCACAGTCGGTGAGAAGCAGAAAGAAAGCAGTAGGGAGGCTTGTGAAACCTCCCGTAGTGAGATGGATGGAATAGCTATAGGCCTAGAACGTCTTGCAAATATACACCGATGCCATCTTCTTCATTCGTTGTTGTCACATCGTCAGCCACTGTTTTCAATGGTTCGATGGCGTTGCCCATGGCGACGCCAAGCCCAGCCCAGTCAATCATTTCTAAATCATTGTCTTCATCACCAAAAGCAATGACGCGTTCCCTCGGGATGCCGAAGTAATCGGCGACTTGTTTTAAGCCAGCGGCTTTATGGACGCCGTGGCGGATGATTTCAATGACGTGCCAAGGTTCATTCCAACGCCGATGGTGCAACACATTGGCATATACATTGGATAAATGGGATCGGATTTGTTCGATATGCTCACGGTCTGTATAAACGAGCACGCTCGTCGGGTCTTTGCCGAGCGAGCGGCGCAAATCGCCGATTTCCACGGTTGGGTTACCGAGACGGATGATGTCGAGCAAGACGTCGTCATGTTCGTGAGAATAGACGTCGTCCATCACTTCTGCCAAAATGTTTTTGATTCGATACGTTTCCCCGAGTTCGACAATGTCTTTAACGACAGGCAATGGCAACGGAAAATGGCGCATTCCCCATGACGGTTGGCGCGGGTGGTGAACAAACGCACCGTTGAAATTGACAATCGGTGTGGTGAGGTTCAGTTCCTCGTAATACATGCGGCTCGCCCGATACGGCCGGCCGGTGGCGATAACGACCAAATGGCCAGCGTCGATCGCGCGGCGAATCACATCCTTTGTAAATGGGGAAATCGTCTTATCTTCTTTCAACAACGTCCCATCAAGATCTAAGGCGATTAAATATTGTTTCATTACGCTCTCCTTTGCTTTTGGCCATTTTTTTCCTAGTACATAGTGTAACTCTTTTTCGAAATAATTGTCTACATGGTACAATATACCATGATGAAAAGGAAAAGGGGTTTGTATAACAATGGTCATGATCGAAAATGAACAGTTGGCCGAGGTGCCGGTTCTTCATGTCGTTAAGCCGGAAAAGAAGCTGGAACAGCTGCCTCTTATTTTCTTTATTCATGGTTTTACGAGCGCCAAGGAACATAATTTGCATTTCGGCTACTTGCTCGCGGAGGCGGGCTATCGTGTCGTGCTGCCGGACGCGTTATTCCATGGCGAGCGGGATGAAGGGTTAAGCGAACGGAGGTTACAGCTGTCGTTTTGGGACATTGTCGTACGGACGATCACGGAAATAAATGAGATTAAGAATGATCTTGTCCAGCGCGGCCTTGCTGATCCGGAACGGATCGGAGTCGCCGGAACATCGATGGGTGGGATCGTCACGTTTGGAGCGCTCGCTGTGTATCCATGGGTGAAGGCGGCAGTGGCGTTGATGGGTTGTCCGAACTATAGCGCCTTTTTTGATGCGATGATTGAAGAAGGGAAACGGCGCCAAATTGACATTCCGATGCCGCCGGCGTTGCTTGCGCTCGAAAAAGAAAAGCTTGCCCGCTATGATTTATCGAAACAACCGGAAAAACTCGCCGGACGGCCACTGTTCATTTGGCACGGGAAATGTGATGGAGTTGTCCCGTATGCTTATACATATGAGTTTTACGAACAAATTAAACCACTTTATGAAGGAAACGAAGATCGGCTGAAATTTATTACCGATCCGCACGCGGGTCATAAAGTGACACGAGAAGCGTTTTTAGAGACGGTGCGTTGGTTTTGCGAGTATGTGTAAGCAAAGTCGGCAGTGAGCCCGTCGCCGTGGAAAATGAAGAAGGATTTTATGAACGAAATCCGCCTTTCAATGCAAAGAAAGGCGGATTTTTTCGTTTAGGCACCTTTTTTCATTCAAATGAATATTTGAATATAAAAAAGAGATATGATACGCTATATTCAAATGGATGTTTGAATATCGGCGGGAGGAGAAAAGACATGCATCGCCCGGATGTGTGCGACGTCTACTGTTATGATGAAGAAAAGGTCGACCGTGTTCAGCGCCGGCTGCATGATGAAAACATTGCCGCCATTGTGCCGTTTTTCAAGGCGCTGGCTGATGAAAACCGAGCGAAAATTGTATATGCGCTTTGCGGAGAGGAAGAACTGTGCGTCTGTGATTTAGCGAATGTGATCGGGGCGACGGTGGCGACGACATCGCATCATTTGCGCATTTTGTACAAACAAGGAATCGTGAAGTATCGAAAAGAGGGAAAACTCGCCTTTTACTCGCTTGATGACGAACATATTCGCGAGTTGTTACTTGTGGCGCTTGCTCATCGGAAAGAGGGGGATGGCCGTGGCGAATGAACAGGCGTTGGAGCAACTCGAAACAAAAACGTATCGAGTGCAAGGGTTAACGTGTACAAACTGTGCCGCCAAGTTTGAGCAAAATGTCAAAGCTTTGCCCGGCGTCAAAGAAGCGAAAGTGAATTTCGGCGCCGCCAAGCTGACCGTATGGGGGGAGGCGACCATCGAGGAGCTCGAGCAAGCGGGGGCGTTTGAGCGGTTGAAAATTCGTGAAGAACGCGAGCGCATAACCCGCCGGGAGCCGTTTTGGAAGAAGAAAGAAAACTGGAACATCCTTGCCTCCGCCGTATTGCTTCTGATTGGGATTGCGGCCGATGCGGCGGACGGTGGTATTTTGGCGGTCGCTATGTATTTGGCGGTGATTGTGATCGGCGGTTATTCCCTGTTTTCGACGGGGCTGCGGAATTTAGCCCGCTTGCAGTTTGACATGAACACGTTAATGACGATCGCCATTCTCGGCGCAGCGGCGATCGGCGAATGGCAGGAGGGAGCGGTTGTCGTCATTTTGTTCGCCATTAGTGAAGCGCTCGAGCGCTACTCGATGGATCAAGCGCGGCGGTCGATCGCGTCGTTGATGGAAATGGCGCCCGCTGAAGCGATAATCCGGCGCGGTGCAGAGGAAATGACGGTTCCGGTCGAGGACGTTCGCGTCGGGGATGTGATGATCGTTAGACCGGGAGGGAAAATCGCCTTGGACGGCGTTGTCGTCAACGGGGCATCCACAGTTAATGAGGCGGCGATTACCGGTGAAAGCATGCCGTCGGAAAAAACAGTGGGTGATTCGGTGTTCGCCGGGACGTTGAACGGAGAAGGGTTTCTCGAAGTGAAAGTGACGAAGCGGACGGATGAAACGACGTTGGCGAAAATGATCGATCTCATCGAAGAAGCGCAAGCAGAACGAGCTCCGTCACAAGCGTTCATCGATCGGTTTGCCCGTTACTATACCCCGTTTATTATTATCTTTGCGCTATTTATTGCCATCGTGCCCCCGCTTTGGATGGGGGGCGCTTGGCTTGATTGGGTGTACCGCGGTCTTGCTGTTCTAGTCATCGGCTGCCCGTGCGCGCTCGTCATCTCGACACCGGTGGCGATTGTCACCGCTATCGGAAATGCAGCCCGGCGCGGCGTGCTCATCAAAGGAGGCGTGTATCTTGAACAAATCGGCCGGCTGCGAGCGGTTGCCTTTGATAAAACCGGGACGTTAACGAAAGGGAAACCGGCCGTAACCGATATCATCGTGTATGAAGGGAAGCGTGAACGACTGCTGGCAGTGGCTGCTGCCATCGAAAAACGGTCACAGCACCCGCTTGCTTCCGCTGTCGTTCGTCAGGCGAAAGAGGAGGGTGTTTCGTTTCTTGACGTGCCGGTTGATGAATTTCAGTCGTTAACAGGTCAAGGGGTGAAGGCTGTCGTTGGAAACGAAACGTACTACATTGGCAGTCCGTCCTTGTTTGTCGACATGCTCGGCCGTTTGCCGGATGAAGTGGAACAACGAATCGCCGCCTTCCGTCAAGAAGGAAAAACCGTGATGGCAATAGGCACTGCCAGTCGGCTTTTGGGGCTGATCGCTGCGGCTGATCAACTGCGGTCATCTGCGCCAGATACGATCAAAGCGATGCGGCGCCTCGGGGTTAAGGAAGTGGCTATGGTCACAGGCGACCACGAGCAAACCGCTCAAGCCATCGGCCGTCAAGCGGGCGTATCGGACATTCGTGCTGGACTGCTTCCTGAACAGAAGTTAGCAGCGATCCGTGAGCTGAAACAACGTTATGGCATGACGGCCATGGTCGGCGACGGGGTGAATGATGCCCCTGCCTTGGCCGCAGCCGATGTCGGTGTGGCGATGGGCGGAGCGGGAACGGACACCGCTTTGGAAACGGCTGATGTTGTGCTGATGGCTGACGATTTGCGTCAGCTTCCATACACCATCCGTCTCGGCAGCCGGACGCTTGCGATCATCAAGCAAAACATTGCCTTTGCATTAGGGTTAAAAGTGTTGGCGCTCATTGCTGCTGTGCCGGGCTGGCTCACCCTTTGGCTTGCGGTGTTCGCAGATATGGGGGCAACGCTGTTGGTGACATTAAACAGCATGCGCCTGCTGCGGGTGAAGGAGTAAGAAGGGGGCTGTCAGCACACAGTTTCAGGTTACATGTTTTGCTTGAGTAGCAGAAGCGGTCGACTTGATGGAGTGAAGCAAGAAAAAGACACGGGGTGAAATTGCATCCCGTGTCTTTTTGTCTGTCGTTAGTTAGGGTTTTACGCCTAACACCATGGTGGAAGCTCTCTTCGACATTCGGCTGATCAATCGAAAGAAAAGGGGAGATGGCTCCTATGCAAGATTCATTTTGACAAGGGGGAGCGGGTAGCTGTGGCTGCATCAAACTGAAGTTCATCATCAGGCGAGCGGTCCGTCCGTTTCCATTGGCATCGATGAGGATGAGTATATACGAACTAAAAATAGAAACGAGCGTCCAGTTGAATCGGATGAAGAGAAATGTCTGGAAAGCGGTGAGTGACCAAAGGAGAAATGAAAAAGGCTGCCCACCTAATATGGAGGGACAGCCAAAGAACGGTGAGGTCGTTTAGGCAAAGTAGCCAAGCTGCCGCAACGCTTCTTCGCTCATTCGATCCGGCGTCCACGGCGGGTTCCACGTCACTTGGACGCGCACGTCGCGGATGCCGTCGATTTGTTCAAGCGCCCGTTTGACGCCGCCGGCAATCGAATCATGAAGCGGGCAGCCGGGGGTCGTGAGCGTCATGAGCACATCGATATGGCCATCTTGAATTTGCAAATCGTAAATCAACCCTAAGTCGACTACGTTAATGCCAAGCTCCGGATCAATGACGGTTTTCAGCTGTTGAACGGCAAGTTCACGAACATCCATCGTTCATTTCCTCCTTGATCGTGATTCCCGAAAGGCCAAGAAGGCCAGGGGGGTTTCATCTCTTATGCTTGATGAAAAAGAAATGCTATCGTATGGTTTCTCAAATGGAAAAATGGCATGGCCGAGCGTCACCATCCTCGACGTCGCCAACGAGCCACCAACGGATTTCGTTATTTCCGGAAGACGGCTAAAATTGTTCCGGCAAACAAGACGCTTAATCCGGCGAATAGCGCCTGGGCAACGGCAAATAGCGGAACGTTGGCGAACAAAAGCGCCACCGCAGCCAACACCAAAGCGACAGTGAATAGAAGACACTGGATGGTAATCGACCGTTCATTCATCATTTGTTTTAACGTCGGCACGTTTTCTTGGCCGACTTTTTCACTGTAGCGGTGTGTCCACCATAAAAACGGCACGATTTTGAACAAATAGCCGACAATGCTAAAGATGATCCAGCCAAAAATGAATAGATAGACGATGATGCCAAGCAGCCGTCCACTGCCGACAACGACGGCGACCAAGGCCGCAACGTGCAATCCAAGGCCGATGGCGATGGCGAATAACGAAAACTGAAATGGACGGTCGAGCACTTTTTTCATCCGCTTTTGCAAAATGGTGTACACATGCCAAGCGAAAAGAGCGAATCCGGCTGTTAGCAAAGCGGCACCGATGGTCAACAATGCTCGGCCCGGCAAGAAGAGCCCTATTAGCGCCACTGCGATTCCGCTCGTGTATAACGCGTACACATAGCGTGCCGGCTGCATCGAAAAACCGTGAGCGAGCGAAAACATCGGCGCCATTTTATACGAAAAGCCCATAATGAGCAGCGTAAACCAGCCGCACAGCCCGAACAGCACGTGCAGGCCGAACACCATTTCATGGCTGTTGGCGCCAGTGGCGGCGAAAAAGTGAAACGTAAGCAATGCTCCGGCGGCGGCCGTCAGCAACAAAAACAGCAAGGAAGTCGCGACAAACAGCGTCATGACGGTTTTGTTTCCTTGTTGTTTCAATGTCATTGCCATTTGCCAAACAAACAGCACAATGCCAAAAAATAGAAGTAACCCAGGGAAAAACGCTTGGTTTGGCATAAACGCTAAGCTAGCGGTAAGCGTGACGATGCCGACAGCGGTGACGGCAAACTGCCAGAAACCGAGCCGCTCGCTCCAAATCGGTGTCAAAAAGGCAACCGGAACGAGCTGGTACATCGCCCCCATCGCCGCCATTAGGGCGAAGCCGAGCAAGGCCAAATGGGCCGCCGACCATACGAGCGGCAGCCGAAACGCACCGCCGCTCAGTGCAGGAACAGCCGCTAGCAGCACAAGCTGCGATACGGCAAGCGCCAACACGGCAAAAATGATAAAGGAAAACGGAAGGCGAATGTCCGTTTCCGTTCCGGTGCGGGTCGGAAACATAGTGCTCATCCTTTCGTAATCCGAATTTCAAAGCTGCCGTCTTCACGTGCAATTGTCTCGTGCCGGTAGCCGAGCTCATCAAGCTGTTCGTACAAAAACATCGGTCGGCGGTCGTTAATGATCGTCAATGTCTCACCAGGATTCATCTTAGCAAGGGCAGCGAGCGTCCGCATCATCGGCTGCGGCGGCTCGAGCCCGCGGTTATCGAGGATCATTGGTCTCCCCCCTGCTTGATGAACGTCACTTTCCAATGCTTTTTTTCGATTTGTTCCGCTTCGTACGTAAATCCTTTCGCTTTCATAATTGGAAACAACGGCAGTGGCTTGAACGGAGCATGCAAAATGAACGTATCGCCCGGCTGCAGCGGTTTAATGGCGTTCATAATTTTTTCAAACGGTTCTCGTTTTTGCCGCAAATCTTCGCGTACATCGAGTTCAATCGTTACACCCATGCATATTCTCCCCTTTTTGCTATTATGATAATCATTTTCATTTCTGGATGTTGTGATATAGCTCACAACCATGCGGTCAGAAAACGTTGTTTTTGCCGCTAGTTTGAAAAAGAGTGATGTTTTCCTCTGAATGAGTGATGTTTCTAAACGAACAATCATTTTCTCTCTCGATGGCTCTCAAGTGAAAGGAAAAGCGACATTTATCCAAGTTTCCTGCTGAGCCGCATTTGTTGTGAAATCCAAAGTCTCTCAGAAGATCAGTGCTTGACATCAATGGTTTTGGAGAGCGCTAAACATCAAGGTGTATCTATTAGAGAAGCGCCTTTTTGTGCAGCGGTTTTGATGAAATCGCCACTCTTTTAGACATACGGGGAATTAGAAAAAGATTTCTTTTTCAAGCGCTTCCTGGTCGATCAAATAAAAGCCGTGTTCATCGACATTGATCAACCCTTTCCGCTTCAGTTGGCTCAACGTTCGGCTGACTGTTTCGCGGGCGGTACCGATCATGTTGGCCAGTTCACGGTTCGTCACATGGGTAGTGAGGCGATACCATTTCCCTTGTTTGACAGCATTTGTCCGCGTCAATCGCAACAAAAGCAGCACGATTTGTTCGTACGTATTATGAAGCACTTGTGCTTCGAGCCGGTTTTGCAAGTCAACGATTTTCTCGCCCATAACGCGAAACAGTTTCATGCATAACTCAGGACTGGCCATCAGCACTTGTTCAAAATCATGGATCGGAATGGCGATCAATGTCGCTTCTTCCACCACTTCAGCATGGGCTGGGTACGTGCCTTTTAAGAAGAAGCCGGCGTGCGGAAACGTTTCCCCTGTCTGCAAAATCGAGACGATTTGTTCTTTTCCGCTTAAATCAGTTTTGTAAATTTTTACAGTTCCAGAATGAATGAAATAGACACGTTCTAACGGATCGCCCTGCATAAAGACAAATGTCCGCGGCTTGTAGACGCGCACATGGGAAATGGAGACAAGCGATTCGAGTTCGTAATCGGACAGTTCGCGAAACAACGGAACCGTTTTTAAACGATCTTTCATCCAATGGTTCGCCATGGCGTTCTCTCCTTTAAAAATATGAAAAAAATGTGACAGCTGTTAGTTGGAACAGGTGGCAGCGGCTTTTGGAAATCCGCGCCGTTTCACCTTTTCTGTCTTCATTGTATAAACTCTCACACTTTAACGATGTGATATAAATCATAGTTGACATTTGTCTCGGCTCACAAACCGCTGAGCTCTAGAACGCTACAATGAGGGCGAAGTCAAGAGAAGGAGGTTGCTTCATATGGAAGTGAATCGAACGGTCCGCCCCAATATCCAAACGGGGCGGAAAACGACTAACAGTTTTCTTAAATCCATTCTCATTTTTACCATTTTAATTAGTTTTACTGTCCTGCTTGTCGGCGGGTATTGGATTTTTAAAGAAATGGCGCCAAGGCCGAAGGAGGTGCGCAGTGAAAGCGGCGAAGTGTTGATGACAAAAGAAACGATCATCGGTGGGCAAGCCGTCTTCCAAAAATACGGATTGATGGATTATGGCACAGTGCTTGGCCATGGGTCGTATATGGGGCCGGACTATACAGCGGAAGCGCTAAAAGTGTATACGGAAGGCATGCAAGATTACAAAGCGAAAGAACGGTATAACAAACCGTTTGCTGATTTAACGGATGATGAGAAGTCGATCATCCGTGAACAAGTCATTAAAGAAATGCGGAAAAACCGCTACAATCCGGTTACTGATGTTCTCGTCTTGACAGATGCGCAAGTATACGGGTTGGAAAAAGTGCGGGATTATTACCGCGATGTCTTCACCAATGGCGACGGCTGGGGATTGAAAAAAGGATTGATTAAAGAAAGCGACATGCCAAAAGCGAATCGTGCTTGGGTTGCCGATAGCGATCAAATCCAACAAATTGCCGACTTTTTCTTCTGGACGGCTTGGCTGTCGAGCACGCTAAGAATTGGCGACGAGATTACGTATACAAACAACTGGCCGTACTATGAGGATGCTGGCAATACGATGTCGTTTTCCGCGGTATGGTGGAGCGGTGCTAGTGTTACGATTTTGATTTTGTTTATCGGGATTATTTTGTACGTGTTCTATCGCTACCAATTAAGCATGCAAGAGGCGTATGCGGAAGGGAAGTTTCCGGTCATCGATTTACGGCGGCAGCCGCTGACTCCGTCACAAGTGAAAGCGGGCAAATACTTCGTCGTCGTATCGGCGCTCTTTTTCGTCCAAACAATGTTCGGGGCATTGCTTGCTCACTACTATACGGAACCGGACAGTTTCTTTGGCATCAAATGGATCTACGACATATTGCCGTTTAACATTGCCAAAGGGTATCACTTGCAGCTGGCGATTTTCTGGATTGCGACCGCATGGCTTGGCATGGGGATTTTCATTGCCCCGCTTGTCGGCGGACAAGAACCGAAAAAGCAAGGATTGCTTGTCGATCTGCTCTTCTGGGCGCTTGTTGTCCTTGTCGGCGGCAGCATGATCGGTCAATGGCTTGGCGTCAACGGCTATTTAGGAAACGAATGGTTCCTCTTGGGCCATCAAGGTTGGGAATACATTGAGTTGGGCCGCATTTGGCAAATTATTTTAGTCGTCGGCATGCTCCTTTGGCTGTTCATCGTCTTCCGTGGCGTCAAACGCGGGCTGAAGCGGGAAAGCGACAAAGGCGGGCTCATTCACTTGCTGTTTTATTCAGCCATTGCCGTTCCGTTCTTTTATATCTTTGCGTTCTTTATTCAGCCGGATACGAACTTTACGATGGCTGACTTTTGGCGCTGGTGGATCATCCACTTATGGGTGGAAGGGATTTTCGAAGTGTTCGCCGTTGTTGTCATCGGGTTCTTGCTCGTTCAATTGCGACTCGTAACGAAAAAATCGACGGTTCGGGCGCTTTACTTCCAATTTACGATTTTATTAGGCAGCGGGGTCATCGGCATCGGTCACCACTATTATTACAACGGGTCGCCGGAAGTATGGATCGCCCTTGGCGCGGTGTTCTCGGCGCTCGAAGTTATTCCGCTCACGCTCCTTATTTTAGAAGCGTATGAGCAGTACAAAATGATGCGCGACGGTGGAGCCAACTTCCCGTATAAAGCGACATTCTGGTTCTTGATTTCCACAGCGATCTGGAACCTAGTCGGCGCGGGTGTGTTTGGTTTCTTGATCAACTTGCCGGCGGTCAGCTACTTTGAGCACGGTCAATTCTTAACACCGGCTCACGGTCATGCGGCGATGATGGGCGTATACGGCATGTTTGCGATCGCCGTGCTTCTTTACTCGCTGCGCAACATCGTCAAACCAGAAGCGTGGAACGACAAATGGCTGAAATTCTCTTGCTGGATGTTAAACATCGGCCTCGCCGGCATGGTTGTCATCACACTCCTTCCGGTTGGGATTTTGCAAATGAAAGAGGCGTTCATCCACGGTTACTGGGCGTCGCGTTCGCCTTCGTTCCTGCAACAAGACGTCGTACAAAACTTACTCCTTGTTCGCGCCGTTCCGGATACGATCTTTTTGATCGGTGTCGTCGCTTTGCTTGTCTTTGCCATCAAAGCGTTGTTCCATTTGCGCAAGCCGACGCACGGTGAAGGGGAAGAGTTGCCGGTGGCGAACTTGGCAGAGGAAGAATAACAAAAGGGCACAGCGGAATTCCGCTGTGCTTTTTATTGCGATGATTTTTGTTTGTGAGCGTTTTCATTTATCTGTGGCATTTGTCTGGCTGTACGCCTTCTTTTTCCTTTTGCTTTTCATGGCAAGGAAAACAGTACAACGTTTCTTTTCCTTCGCTGATGACGCCGTTTAAAAACCCATGCAAGCAATGGATCGGCTTGCCGCATTGCGCGCAAAAGCCAACAAGCTCTCCCAATCGCCATTTCTCCTTTCACGGGGATTGAAAATGTTCACCAGCCGACTGTGATGTTCGTCACTACTGTCTTAGGCGAAAGCAACTATGATAAGTATATAATTCATTATACTACAAAGGAGGCCAACGTTATGAGCCAATTTGCTGCAAAAATCCATGCACCGGATTATCCGCCGCGCGACCGCCATCCGGCGATTTTTCGATTGTTTGATAGCTTGAAACCAGGAGAAGTGATGGAGCTCACCAATGACCATGACCCGCGTCCGTTGCAATATCAATTTATGATGGAGCGTCCAGATCAGTTTACGTGGGAGTATTTAGAAGAAGGGCCAGATGTCTGGCGTGTGGCCATCGGCAAAAAATAAATCAACCCCCCCCGTTAGGATTTCCGTCTGCAGGCGGAAATCTTTTTTTCATCCGTTCGTTATGGTACGGTAGGAGTAGACGATGTTCGGAAGGGGAATCGCGATGAAACGAACCATTGCTGGAGCGGTGCTCGCCGGTGGCCAGTCGCGCCGCTTTGGGCGGCCGAAGGCGTTTGCATTGCATCAAGGCGCTCCGTTTTTCACCTTGTCCGTTGCAGCGCTCGCTCCGATCGTTGATGAATTGTATATCATCAGCCATCCGTCGCTTGTTGATGAGTTTCGCCGGCAAACGGACATCCCGGTGTTGTTGGATATGGAGCGATACCGTGGCTGTGGGCCTCTTGCCGGGATTTATACGGCTATGGAATGGAGTCAATCCGACTGGGTGTTCGTCCTGCCGTGTGACATGCCGTATATGCGGAAAGAAGTGACGGAGCGGCTCGCTGCGTACGCCGACTCGGCGTTTGACGCCATCGTTCCGCTTCATGGCGACCGCACGGAGCCCCTCGTTGCCTTATACCACCAGCGGCTTGGTTCGGTGATTGCCGAACTGCTTGATGCCGGTGAACGGCGGATGACGGCGCTTCTTGACCGTGTTCGTGTCCGTTATGTCGATACGAATGAGCTTGCCCAAGAACAAAAAGTGTGGCGCAATGTGAATACACAACAAGAATACGAAAGCTGATCGGAGCTGCCGCATTAGCGGAAGGGACCGTCGCCTAGGTAGGTGTTGTCATTGCGCTTCATGGTCTGCTAAGTCACCAGCTTCCGAGGGGAATGGATGAATGAGCGAATGAATTTTCGTGTCTCACGATTGAATGGATGCGCCTTTTGTGTAGATATACAACCTAATGATTGACGAAGAAAAACTTTCTACTACATCAAATCGGCAAGAAAGAGGGGAAGCTGAGACTTAAATCGACAAAAAAGAATTTATTGTTTAATTTATTGAGGATGAGTCGTTTTTGTTCATTTCCTTCGCCCACTCAGCACTTTCGCAATGATCAGCTTCGTTCGTTTTGCCACTTCATGGATGGACGGCGCATCGAGCAAGTTTTCGGCGATTTCCATTGCTTTTGTTTTTCGGCTTGTTTGGTTGCTTGCTTTTTTCATGTATGATCTTGTGGTCTGCTTCCTCTTTTTTCATCTCCTTTTTCAACATGTCTTCTCGTTGTTGCTCGAGTTCTTCGACGAACAGGCAGAACTCTTTGTTCCACTTCTTTCCCTTTTCGACAGTTGTTGATGGATGAACTTGTCGGTGGCCGCCAGAACGTTGGTGATGATGTACAGCTGTTCCCGTTCGTCATCGATCCGTTTTTTCGCTGATCGTTTACCGGTCAAAGCGAGGGCGAATGAGCGGAATGAGGAGCCGTTTTATCATCTTTTTTGGAATGAGCCGTTTGCCCTTTTACATGGTTTCTCGATGGCATCTATCCCGTCGATTGAACAAGTTTGTTCGTCTCATTCATTATGTGATGAAAATCACATAATGCGCCCAGTCATTGCGTTACAATGGAGGCCAAGGAGGGAACTGTATGCGCGACTTCAATGAAAATCCGTTTATCGTGATTTGGGAATTGACGCGAGCGTGCCAATTGAAATGCCTTCATTGCCGCGCTGAGGCGCAATACCACCGCGACCCGCGCGAGTTGACGTTTGAAGAAGGCAAAAAGCTCATTGACGAGATTTATGATATGGATGAGCCGATGCTTGTTTTTACCGGCGGCGACCCGCTCATGCGGCCGGATGTGTACGATTTGGCAAAATATGCGATTGATAAAGGATTGCGCGTGTCGATGACGCCAAGCGCGACGCCTAACGTGACGAAGGAGGCGATCCGCAAAGCGAAAGAAGTTGGCTTGGCGCGTTGGGCGTTCAGTCTTGACGGACCGAACGCCGAGATTCACGACCATTTCCGCGGTACGAGCGGCTCGTTTGATTTGACGATTCGCGCGATTCAATACTTGCATGAGCTTGACATTCCTGTGCAAATCAACACCGTCATTTCACGGTACAACGTTCATGTGCTTGATGAGATGGTGGAATTGGTTGAGAAGTTGAAATGTGTTCTTTGGAGTGTCTTTTTCCTCGTCCCGACAGGGAGAGGGAAAGAGTCGGATATGATTTCCCCCGTCGAGCATGAACGGGTGTTCCGCTGGCTGTATGAAACGAGCAAACGCGTTCCGTTTGACATAAAAACGACGGCCGGCCAACATTACCGTCGCGTTGTGTTGCAGTCGAAAATGCGCGAAGGGAAAACGGCGAAAGATGGCATTCACTACGAAGATGTCTTGAATAAAGGATTAACCGGGCAAGTCGATGGGCTCGGCCGGGCGCCAAGAGGGGTGAATGACGGCAACGGCTTCGTCTTTATTTCCCATATTGGCGACGTTTATCCGAGCGGGCTGTTGCCGGTCAAAGCTGGGAACGTCCGGGAAACGCCGCTCGCTGACATTTACCGAAATTCGCCGATTTTCCAAGACTTGCGAAACCCAGATAAATACAAAGGAAAATGCGGTGTCTGCGAATTCCGCCATGTGTGCGGCGGCTCACGTTCGCGTGCTTATGCTGTAACAGGCGATTATTTGGAAAGCGAACCGTACTGCATCTATATTCCGAAGGCGCTGCGAAACAAAGGAACAAATTGTTGCTAGGCCAACGATTGATCAACATCACATTTGGATGTTAGGTTGTCTTTCTCTTTTCGAAGGGAGCACCCGCTTTGTTTATGTTTGATTTTGCGCTTGACAAAGAAAGACATTCATTATCCAAGAATGAACGAATTGTCATGGTCACACTTGGGCTGGTTGAGCGCTGACACTCGATTAGCACTACAGGTTAGGTATAAATAATCACTAGACACGTTGTAAAAAATGGTAATAAAATCATAATTTACACTATATTAGCTTATGTTACCATTTATACAAAGCATAAGCGGAGAGTGAAGAAAGAATGTCTTACATGTCAAGCGTGTTGGATCATGATTATGAAAGGGTGCAGTGCGGGCAATGATTCATGTAAAGCCAGATGAGCTAGAAACAGTCGCTGGACATATTCCCGATGCGGAAGATGCGTGTCAGCGGGCGCGGATGACGTTATCGTGGGAGCTCTCTTCCCTTGCGATGAATCTCCCCGGCGTCAGCACGCCCGCAATCGAAGAGCTGAGGGATGAACTCGTTCATT
>NZ_AYKT01000028.1 GCF_000496575.1 Geobacillus thermodenitrificans subsp. thermodenitrificans DSM 465
TGCCGGAGGGGGAGCAAAACGAAAGTAATGCTGAACCTCTAAAACGTCCCGACCTTGAATTATTGGTCATGGGTAAGCGTGTTGGTCTTTCGTTTACTGAAATGAACGAATTGACGGTAAACGAACTTGTTCAATTTGTCAACATCTATGTGAAACAGGAAACAGGAAAACAAAAACCACGTCGCAGAATGGCGACACAGGCGGATATAGACGCCTTCTTTGCATAAAGGTGGTGAGAATATGGCAGAGACAGTAAGGGGTATTTCAGTAGTTATATCAGGCGACACCACGAAACTGGGAAAGGCGCTTGAAGACGTCAATAAAAAGGGCAAAGAGATTCAAGGGGAGTTACGGCAAATCGAGCGTCTTTTAAAATTTGACCCCTCTAACACCACTCTCCTTGCCCAAAAGCAACAACTCCTTTCCCAAGCGATTGAAAATACGAGCGAGAAGCTGAATCGCTTGAAAAGTGTACAGCAACAAGTCAACGAACAATTCCGGAGAGGGGAAATCAGTGAAGGGCAATATAGAGCGTTTCAACGTGAAATTGAAAAAACGCAGCAAGAGTTGCGCCGTTTTCAAGATGCTTTGCGCGAGACCGAGGAAGAACAAAAGCGGATCGCTCAATCTACACGACAACTAGAAACGCTATTCGCGGCAACCGGCAAGACGGTTGACAATTTTTCCGACGCTTTGGGTAGCAAACTAGTCAACGCAATCAAAAATGGCACAGCTTCATCAAAACAGTTGGATGAAGCAATCAAAAAAATTGGACAAGAGGCATTAGGTTCTAATGTTGATTTAGAGAAACTAAAAAAGACGTTGGCATCTGTCGATGATGGAAATTCACTAAAAAAAGTACAAAAAGAGCTCAAAGAGCTATCGAAAGAAGCCAATGAAGCAAAAGAATCAGTCGGTGATCTCGGTGTTGAACTTGAAAATGTTGCTGGTGCGCTCGTTGCCGGTGGTGGGATCGCCGGAGCGATTGAAAAGGCTCTCGATGTTTCTGATCTTGAAGCAAAAATCAATGTCGCTTTCGATGTGCCGGAATCATCCAAAAAGGCCATAAAGGAAGCGGTTCGGTCAATCGAAGCGTACGGCGTGGATGCGGAAGCAGCACTTGAAGGCGTGCGCCGTCAATGGGCACTGAACAAAAACGCCAGTGACGAAGCGAACACCGTAATTGTCAAAGGGGCAGCGGCTGTTGCAAGAGCCTATTCAGGAATTGACTTTACCGAGTTGATTCAAGAAACGCACGAGATCGCATCAGAATTGAATATCACGAACGAGGAAGCGCTCGGCCTTGTTAATTCACTATTAAAAATCGGATTCCCGCCCGAACAATTGGACATCATCGCTGAATACGGGCAACAGTTGCAACGTGCCGGATTTGAAGCAGAAGAAATTCAGGCGATTTTCGCTGCAGGGGTCGAAACAGGGACGTGGAACATCGACAACCTGCTCGATGGTCTCAAGGAGGGTCGAATCCGTCTCGCGGAGTTCGGTCAAGAGGTTGACAAATCAACGAAAGAGTTATTACAGGGAACAGGAATTTCTGCGAAACAATTACAGGAATGGGGGCAGGCTGTTGCTGCTGGCGGCGATAAAGGACGCCAAGCGATGCAAGAAGTTACCAAAGCGTTAATGAACGTCAAAGACGAGACAAAGCGCAACGCCCTGGGTGTGGCTATTTTCGGTAAACGAAGACTGTGCCGAAGTAAAACCGGGCAAATTCGGTGGAGGCTAGAGCCACCTTTTAGGAAGGTATGCTAACACCGAGGTAACAGGGAACACCACCCTGCACCGTAGAGCGTAGGCGGTGAGCGTTAGACGGGAGCAATAATCCGCCCAAGAGTGTCCGGCAACCTTTTGAGGTTGAAAATGTACGCCGAACCGGGCTGGAATTGACCAGCCGTATCCCGTGACAGGGTATGAGGGAAACCTCCGGAAGCAAAGGATAAAAAGCCTTTGCGATAACAAATTGACCATGTGGGAAGACCAAGGCGACAACATTGCCGAAACGATCCTCAACATGAACAAACACCTAGGGGATGCGAAAAACAATCAGGAACAGTTGAATCAAACAGTTTCAGAGATGGATGAGTCTCCCGCCGTTAAGCTACAGCAAGCATTTCAAGATTTAAAAACCGCGTCTGAACCATTACTAAGTGTCATCGCTGATGTTGTTTCTAAAATCGCTGAGTGGGTATCGGAAAATCCAACATTGGCAGCAACCATTACAGCGGTTGCTTCGGCAATCGGAATTATCTTGGGAGCTATGATGGCATTAACACCAATATTCGCATCAATATCGGCTCTAATTCCGATATTGGGCGCCGCATTTGCTGCCCTGACAGGGCCAATTGGAATAGCGGTAGCGGCGATTGCTGGGCTCATCACAATAGGCGTTCTCGTCTACAAAAATTGGGACAAAATCAAAGCGTTTTTGTTAGCAACATGGGACGCAATTAAAGCAGCGGCGAAGGCGGTATGGGACGGATTAAAGTCGTATTTTACGACGATGATGAACATCTATAAAACCATTTTTACAACGGTATGGAATGCAATTAAAACGGCACTGACGACTGTATGGAATGCGATTAAGACAACAGCAAGTACAGTATTCAATGCCATAAAAACAGCAATATCTACCATTTTCAACGCTATTCGTTCGGTCGTAACTTCTGTTTGGAATGGGATAAAATCCACGCTAACATCCATATGGAACGGCTTAAAAAGTACAGCATCGTCTGTGTGGAACGGGATTAAGTCGGCGATTTCGGATGTTGTGAACGGTATTCGTTCAACGATTTCAAATGTATGGAATGGGATCAAATCGACGCTGACTAGTATTTGGAACGGTCTGAAAAGCACGGCGTCGTCTGTATGGAATGGGATTAAATCGGCTATCTCCAACGTTGTTAATGGCATCCGTTCTACAGTTTCAAATGTGTGGAACGGCATTAAATCGACAACGGCAAGCGTATGGAATGGAATCAAAAGTGCTATTACAAGCCCGATTGAAAAGGCAAAAGATACAGTTTTAGGCATCATCGATAAAATTAAAAACGCCTTTTCCCGGTTGTCTATCAAAATCCCGAAACCGAAACTACCGGACATCAACGTAAGTTGGAAATCGTTCGGCATCGGTGATTTATCCGTTAAAATTCCGAAGTTCTCGATCAACTGGCACGCAATCGGTGGTGTGTTTGAAAAACCTATTGTCTTTGGAAATGCTGGATTTGGTGATGTGGAAGAGGCAATTGTACCGTTTGAAGGCAGACATGCACGAAAAATTGCGGGGTTGATCGCAAGAGAAATGCCGCAGCAACAACCGGCAATCAACATTACGCTGAACTACAAGGGCAATAATATCAACGATGCGTATACGATGGTCGACATCATCGAACGTGAACTTGGAAGCCGTATGAACACGAGACTGCGTATGAACGGGGTGAAATGATGATTATCGAAAGGCTAGATGGAACTATGATTGATACAGAACAATACGGAATCAAACTCCTAACTCATTCCATTTCCTCACCCTCCGTTCGCGTTGTGACAGAAGAAATTGACGGTCGTGATGGATATGTCGAAGTCGACACTACCTATGACGGTCGTAAAATACGAGCGTCTTTTTTTATGCACGCGGTCGACCGACACGACTTTCCGTTGCTGCGGAATGAA
This sequence comes from Geobacillus thermodenitrificans subsp. thermodenitrificans DSM 465, assembly GCF_000496575.1. Taxonomy (GTDB): domain Bacteria; phylum Bacillota; class Bacilli; order Bacillales; family Anoxybacillaceae; genus Geobacillus; species Geobacillus thermodenitrificans. The sequence continues at coordinate 3,688 of NZ_AYKT01000028.1, forward strand.
GTGTTCCGTATTTTTTCGACGAAAGAATTGTTCTATTTTCATGAACCAAACCAAAAGCGGCGTTGGCTCGTGCGAGCGAATAACTTTGACATTGAAAAATTCCCGCCGATTTACGGCAGGTTTGAAGTGGAATTTACGGCGCCGAATCCATACGCCGAATCCATCGGAACCACCCTAGACCCGTTCACGTTTGACGCGGAGCTTTGGCAAATCGGGCAGGGGTTGATTGAAGCTGATGATCTGAAATACGTACACAATACGCCGTCGTTTTGTATTTACAATGCTGGTGATATTGACATTGACCCGCGTGTGTTACCGTTAAAAATCACATTCACTGGAGCGTCGACGAATCTAAAGATTACAAACGTCACAACAGGCGACACATGGCAATACAACGGAGCTACGACTGCTAGTGACACAATCACACTGGATGGTGTGCGTGCGCTTAAAAATGGGACATCGATATTTGGTGCAACCAATCGCAAGCTGATTACGATTAAGCCAGGTTGGAATGACTTCATCATAACGGGAGCAAGCGGAAGTTTTACGATTTCGTTTGACTTCCGTTTTTACTACTTATAGGAGGACGGTGATGCAGCATGTCATCTATGAAATATCCATACCGTGATTTAGGAGTTCCATTCGACCGCAATTTTAGAAATGACCTCAATGCTAACTTTGACGACATCGAGCATGATATACGGATGATCGGTGGCGAAGCGGCACAACAAGCATTAGAAGCTGCACATGAAGCAGAAACGCAGGCGATATACGCTCAACAAATGGGAGACTATGCAGAAGAAAAAGGGGATTACGCGGCACAACAAGGCGATTATGCGAAGGTTCAAGGAGATTACGCAAAATCACAAGGTGATGCAGCTAGTTTAGCGGTAAATAATGCAAACAATGCGTTAGCAGCAGCAAACGAGGCAGTAAATAATGCAAATACTGCAATAGAAAATGCTAATATTGCAATCACAAACGCAAATAATGCGGCAGCAAGTGCCAACGACGCAGCAACAAATGCGAATTCAGCCGCAACGAATGCTAACAACGCGGCTGACAATGCAAATACGCAAGCAATGAATGCGCAAAATGCGGCACAATCAGCAAATGAAGCGGCAACCAATGCCAATGATGCGGCTGATAATGCGAATACGCAAGCGACATATGCCCAGCAACAAGGCGACTATGCTAAAGAGCAAGGAGACTATGCAAAACAAGTCGGAGATGAAAACAAAACACGCTGGCTCACAGCGGTGAACACCTATGCAGATATTGCGACGACATATCCGAATCCACAGTTAGGTGACACCGTACAAACCATTGACGATAGTAAAATCTATCGCTGGGATGGTACGCAATGGGTATGGACACAACAATATAACGCCAATGCAATCACTGACGTTCAAAATAAAATTGGAATTTTAAATAAAAAGACCGAGAGCGTTTTTAGTGTAAAAGAGTTCGGTGCAAAAGGCGATGGGCAAAATGATGATACAGCCGCGATACGAGCAACTATTGACTATGCTTATTCACAAGGAGGTGGAACTGTATTTTTCCCAAAAGGGACATACAAAGTAAGTGCGCAGATTGATGTTCCGTGGGGTGTTAATCTAAACGGAAACGGGAAAGCGGTATTTGAGGTATATCATACTCTTGGATACTGTTTCAACTTACAAGGCAGACACGAAGTACGAGGTTTAAAATTTTATTATCCGCAACAAGACATGAGTGGACAAAATATTGTCATCTACCCTGCCGCAATTGGAGGTTCAAATGTTAACTATACGATTATAGATAATATTGGTATTGGTAATGCATATATAGGCATTGATTTATCAAATGGAACGGGCGGAATCATCATTTCAAATGTTTATGGCTTCCCTCTTTATCGAGGAATAATTATTAACAACTGCATTGATGTAACACATATTGACAGAGTTCATTTTAATCCTAACTATTATGGTACGCCTGCGTTAGATTTAAAACGATGGGTTTGGCAAAACGGGATTGGAATTGAAATCGGTAGACACGATTTCGGTAATATTGATAAAGCATTTGTTCGGGGATATAAAGCACTATTACATTTCACTGACGGTTCAATCGGAGGTGCGGCTAATAATATCAAAGTCACAAACTGGATTGCAGATGCTTGTAATACATTGGCAGTATTTTCTCACCATGCTGGTGGTATAGGTTTTTACTTTGGTACAGGTACTTTTTATTACCCATACACAAACGACCCAAATCCACCGTCACAAAGTAATACATTCTTAAATGTGAACAATGGTGGTGCTACTACTTTTGAAAGTAAATATCTATACTTCATATCAAATAGAGTGTATAGAGCACAAAATCATGGAATTTGGGCATATAACCCAATTGTTTGTATAGGGAACGAATTTACAAACTATGCGTACAAATATACTGAAAGCGACTCAGCAGTTATAGATTGTATACAGCTAAATACTGGAAGTGATGGTTCAATTATTAAAGATAATATCATCGATGGAAAGAACAAAGCGCAAAATAGGTGTATTGCTGTTGTATCATCTTCGAATCATGTGATTGAGAATAATATACTTCTAGGCTGGAAAGCCGCTGATATTTACATTTCATCGGATTCTACCACAAACCAACTTTTTAACCATCCTCGCAAGCAGGTTTTTGCGACAGCAGCACCGACATCTGGTACTTGGAGAACAGGAGATATTGTATGGAACAGCGCTCCAACTGCTAATGGTTATGTAGGTTGGATATGTGTAGCGTCAGGTTCGCCTGGGACATGGAAAGGTTTTGGGCTTATCCAATCGTAAAGGAAGATTAATTGTGACATTAAGTAAAAAACGTAAATTTATAGCTGGTAATATAACATGATAGATAATAAAATATTAGGGGGAATTGTAAATGAATATGTAAATTTGGATAGAGGGTTGTTTATGAGTGTAAACAGTTCAACAATCATTGATAAGTATTTTAAACTTTGGGCTATAGTATTACCAATAACATCCTTTCTTGTTATTCCATCTATTCAAGGTACTACTCCTGCTTATATTTTCGCTCTGTTGTCGATTGGAGTAGTCCCTTTTCTAACTAAGTTTAAAGGTAAAGGAATCAACTATATACGCGATTTACTATTCTTCTTATACATCTTTATTTGTATTAATTTGATTGGACAACTTTATTTGTCGCTTGATGTTAAATTTAATCCTGATTTTTCTACGGTAAGAATCATCGATGATGAGGATATATCAACAATAGTATTAAGAAAATCAATGTTTACTCAATCTTTGTACTTGCTTGCTGCTGCCGCTACTTTTGTGTTTGTAAAGAACTTTTACAAGCAAAGTTGGGATAAATTTTTGTTCTTAGGTGTTTGTATTCTTGGGATTTATGGGGTTTATGAAGTAATATACTTTCTTTTGTTTCATGAAAATGGCGATTTCATTAGTAACAGAACTTTCGGTGACGGCACGCATTCAGGTAGTTTGTTTCAAACAATTAGTATAGGTTCTTTGGTGTTACAGAGATTAAAAAGTCTCACTGGCGAACCATCAATGTACGCTTTCACGGTATTACCATTTTGGATATATTCTGTTCATAAGAAAAAGATTCTTATACACCTTTTCTTGTTTATAACGTTAATACTAACAACATCAACTACTGCATATATCGGAATAATTATATACACCCTTATTCGAATACGTTATTTTGGGGTAAAAGATAAAATCGTTCTTTTTCTCATAGTAATTGGGTTAATTGTTTGTTTATTAAATTGGGATTTCATTTCCATGTTTGTTAATGCGACAATATTAGAAAAATTGAGTCTTAGTAATGATTCTGGAATAGAAAGGTTTATGCTTTTTACAAATCATATGGACTTTTATAAAAATTTACCTCTATTCACACAGATATTCGGGATGGGGTTTGGAGTTGTAAGATCTACGGATATGTTCTCTACTTTATTGGTTAATAACGGTATTGTAGGCTTTGTTCTTTTTACTTTGTTATTTTTCTATCCTGTATTTAAGTTAGAAAATACTTATCAAAATATCGGATTAAAAGCAGCGTTAATTGTTATTTATTTTTCAATGATGATTTCAGTACCTGAATACTCTTATCTTTCTACATGGTTATTTCTAGGCATGGCTTATAATATGATACCGAAACGAAATATTGCTTATAATACAAGTTATACCAAATCAAACCTAAAGATCCCTGGATAAAATGACGCTTTTATCCAAAGGATAGGGGGCTATTTTACATCCTCTATCCTTTTTCTATTCCCATGAAAGGGGTGAACTGATGTTAGTCGTTACCAATTTACAAGGACAGACTGAACCACTACCGGATGTAAATGGCGTAGAGGATATGGAACAGGTAAACGGGGAATATTCCTTGTCGTTTGTCTGTTTCAACACCAAAAACAATGAACACGCCTATCCACTCGTGCAAGAAGAAGCAACCGTCGAACTAGACGGTCACGAATTCCGTATTAAACAGATGACGGAAGTCCGCGACCGTAAAGAAGTACACGCGCAGCACATTTTCTTTGACTTGGTTGACCACTATCAAGAAGGCACGTTCGGAGGAACACATACGCTAGACGAATTCGTGACATATGCACTCACCGGCACGGGCTGGACATTTGAAAATGTAGATGTGACACAATCAGCGTTTATTCCGAACTTTGGTGAAGGTAATGTCGTTGCGCTCATTAGGCAGATTTGCGATGCGTTCGGCTGTGAAGTTCAAATCATGCCTGGCAAGCATTTACGCTTTGCTAAACAAATAGGAGCAGATAAAGATGAACAATTCCGGTATAAGCACAACATAAAAACGATCAAAAAATCTGTTGATACGACGAAGCTAGCGACTGCGATCAAAGGATATGGCGCCAATGGGCTTGTTGTAGAGTACCATTCACCAAACGAAGCGATATACGGAACAAGATATGCCGAACCAATCAAAGACGACCGATACACCATTGCGGAATCATTGTTAGAGCGACTGAAACAAGAACTCGTTGACGTGCCAGAGGTATCCATTGAACTAGAATTATCGCAATTGGGGTTTGATGTAGAACTTGGTGATCGGGTATGGGTGATTTATGAACCATTAGGCATTGATTTTCAAACACGCGTGATGGAAATCAAGCGCTATCCATTTACGAAGCGTAGCCCTGTCGTCACGTTGTCAAACAAAAAGCGTGTATTCACTGATATATTGACTGAAACGAAAATAGACATCGAAGAAAACAAGAAAGAAACACGTTCCCGCATCGAACAAACAAACGAACGTATCACACTCGAAGTCGAACGGATTGACGAAAGTATCGCAACGCTTCAAATCGAAGCAGACAATATACAGCTTTCTGTCCAATCTCTTGACAGTCGTTTAGGTAACGCAGAAGCACAGTTGGTCATACAAGCAAATCAAATTGAACAAAAAGTATCCTACTCTGACTATAACGGAGTCGAGATTGTCTCGCGGATTAATCAGACGCCAACGACCGTGACGATTGAGGCGGAGAAAATTAACTTGGATGGAATTACAAGAGTAAACAGCGCCCTATGGGTTGGTGCGCCGGGCGATTATGCTACTGCCAAGGCAGTAAACTTCCGTTCGGGCGCTTCTATAAGTGTCCTGGCCGGAAGCGATCATTTATATATGGACAGCATGGGCCAAATTTTTATATATGCCGGGTTAGGCGTCCAATTTAGTACACCGGACGGCGCAGGGGCAACGGTTGACCTTTCAACAGCACGACAAGTCATATATGGTGCAAATGCCCCTTCATACGTCCCGAACGCCGGAAACGCGGATACACTTGACGGATACCATGCGAGCGCGTTTTCTTTTTCCGGCCACGTTCATTCGGACTATGAATATGTCAAACCGAGCTCCGGTCAAGCGATTAGACTTGGTATATATACAACAGGCAAGCGGCTGAATCTATATCTCAACGGGTCACTGGTCGGATATATTCCATATACACCTGCATAGGAGGGAATAAAGTATGACGGTACAACTCTTTTTACATGACGGGACAAGTATTACTGCTGAAATGGCGGATTATAACGCGGCTACACTAGCCGAGAGATTGAACGATCCAAAACTCATGATGATTGCGATTGGGAATGTCATTGTGAACAAACAAGCAATCAAACTCATCGCGCCGGTTCAACAGCAATAGTTTAGAAAGGTGTGATTCGATTGGAACAACGTGTTGCGAAACTGGAAGCAGATGTGGACATGCTCCGCAATGATGTTGTCGATATTAAGACTCGTTTAGCCGTTGCGGAGAGTAATATCCGTGACATGAAGGAGGACATTTCAACGATCAAAAGCAACACAACGTGGATTTTACGTTTAATTATCGGCGGCATCGTAGGAGCGGTGCTGTCTTTTATTATTCGAGGAGGGGTTCAATGATGGAAGCTATCTTGTCTATTGAATTTACGGCTTATGTAGCGTTGGCGGTTTTGCTCTATGCAATTCGTGAGGCGGCCAAAATTCCTAATCGTTATATCCCGATTGTCGCGGTTGTGTTAGGCGTGGCGTTCTCGGCGTTCGAGAGCCGCGCCTTTTCGTTTGATGTGCTGATCGAAGGGCTGAAATACGCTTTATACGGCATTGGTTCGGTGGCGGCAATCAAATATGCAATTGAAAAAGCGGGAGGCGATCAATAATGGTAAAAAAAATCGTGATTGACCCCGGCCATGAAGGCGTAACGGGAAATCTTGACCCCGGCGCAGTGGCTAACGGTTTGAAAGAGGCAGAACTGACATTGAAGATTGCCAAACATATTTATGACATGTTGAGCGAATACGAGGGCGTACAACTTAAACTGACGCGAACAGGCAATCAGTCGTTGAGCCTTTCCCAACGCGCTAAAATCGCGAACGATTGGAAAGCTGACTTTTTCCTCTCCATCCATATCAACGCCGGTGGCGGCACAGGCTTCGAGTCATACATTTACAACGGTAACGTCAGTCAAGCGACAATCGCATATCAAAATGTGATTCATGCCGAGATTATGAAAGCAATTGGCGGAGTACGGGACCGCGGCAAGAAACGAGCCAACTATGCGGTGTTGCGCGAAACGAAAATGCCTGCTTTACTGACAGAAAACTTGTTTATCGACAACGCCAATGACGCGGCAAAACTCAAAAGCGAGCAGTTCCTTTTGCAAGTGGCGCACGGTCACGTTCAAGGGATTGTGAAGGCGTTCGGACTTAAGAAAAAAGGAGGGCAAATCACAGTGCAAAAAGATACCGTGAAGGACGACATCACTGGCCATTGGGCAGAGGAAAGCATTCGAAAAGCAATAAAAACAGGAATCATCAAAGGCCATAGTGATGGTCGATTTGGCCCGGATGAACCGGTTACAAGAGCACAATTGGCCATAATTTTAGATAGACTTGGATTATTGAAATAATTGCTTCCTTGCCAACCCGGCAGGGCTTTTTTTATTTTTTGTGGAATGGAATATTGAGGAGGTGATGCCATGTTTGAAATCGTCGGCCGACTGCGTTGTCCCGTTTGTTCAGAGATTGTCCATCCAGACGATAAGATTTTCCTCGACATCATCAACACTGTCATGCATCAGAAATGCTACTACAAATCTCCACAGCGTCGACTTCCAATCAAGGATGAAGGTCTATTCCAGAAAATGCTCCTGAAATATCCGTTTTTCCACGAGGACGCTGAAGATGATTCCAAGTAAAAAGCCCTTCTCATCGGAGAAGGGCTGAGCTTTTAGCTTTGTCGACAAGCTGAAAGAAAAAGCTCCCCAACTTTCTCTTTCCTATTTTTAGAAAGTTTTTATCCGTTATCGTCTTGATGATTGTTTTGAACAATCTGTATCAGTTTTTCGATAGAAACATTGGCTTAGGTAAGAAAAATGTAAAAAATTTAAAAAAGACTTTCAATCAAAATGCTTTTCAATGACCTTCTCGAAGCTCCGGTAAGAATACATGAGAAAACATAATCACTCATAACCCTTTGTGTATCAAAGAGTTATGAGCGATTTACTCACTTAGTGAACGACGGATACCGACTCTATCATGATCACGAATATGGGTATTTTCTCGGTGTATGTTGAATGGAAATCCATTTAAGAGTTGTAAATGCATCCAAGCTCCACGAGCCGTTGAGTCGTCCTAAACCTGAATTTTTCTCTCCACCAAATGCAACTACTGGTTCATCATTAATGGTTCCGTCATTAATATGGATCATGCCAGTTTCAATCTGTTTCGCCATCTCCGCTCCGCGTTCAATATTTGATGTATGGATAGCACCGCTTAAACCAAAATCACTGCTGTTAGCATACTCAATCGCCTGCTGGTCATTTTCGACTTTCATAATACATACAACCGGGCCAAAAAGCTCCTCCTTGGCAATCGTCATATCAGGCGTAACATCAGTAAATATGACTGGTTCTACAACGTTTCCTTTCACTTCTCCTTTTAAAATAGGTGTTGCGCCTTCTTTTATACCTGTTTCAATAAGGTTAACAATCGTTTGAACTTGCCGTTCATTCATTAATGGTCCAATAATTGTTTCAGGGTCTCTTGGATCACCGCATTTCAAACTGGCCACTTTACGTACATATTTTGTTAAAAATTCATCATATACTTTTTCATGAACGATAATGCGATTCGCTGACATACAAATTTGGCCTTGATGTGTAAAGCGGCTGAAAACCGCGGCACTGACAGCAAGATCAATATCAGCATCATCCAAGACAATCAGAGCACTATTTCCTCCCAGCTCCAATGAAACTTTTTTCAAATGACGCCCAGCAACTTCCCCGATATGTTTTCCAATTTTACTCGAGCCTGTAAATGAAATAACCCTTGGAATTGGATGTTCAATAAATCCGTCGCCAATTTCTTCAATTTCAGTTACAACAACATTTAGTAGGCCTTTTGGAAGACCGGCTTCTTCAAAAATTTTGGCAATGAGCGTTCCACCGGCGATAGGTGTATGTTCATGCGGCTTGAGGACAACACCGTTCCCTGCTCCTAATGCAGGAGCGACCGATTTCATAGAAAGGAAAAACGGAAAGTTAAAAGGACTAATCACACCGACAACTCCAACCGGAATACGATATAGGCGATTTTCTTTCCCATCAACTGGTGATGGTAAAATTTTTCCTTCCATTCGAAAAGGATATGTAGATGCTTCTTTGATAATATTGATAACAAGATCAATTTCAAAAGCTGCTTTCAGTTTTGTTCCGCCAAGTTCTTCGATAATGATGTTTTCGATAGATTCCTTATTTTCTTCAATATATTTTACCGCATTTTCAAAAACGGCTCTTTTTTCAATAGGATTCGTATGTTGCCACTTTTTTTGGGCTTTTTTTGCGGATTGATAAGCTTCATCAACGTCTTTTAAGCTAGCACATGTAAATGTTGTAATGATTTCATTGTTGTATGGATTAAAATCTACCAGTTGTCTGTTGCTAGTACCATCTTTCCATTCTCCACTGATATATTGCTTATTTAATAACTTGAAATTTACCATGAATTTAGCCCCCCCAATTTTATTTCTCTATTTCAATATTTTGTCTCGCTATTTCTGCAAGCATCTGGATATTTGTATTGATTTCTTGCATTGTAGCAGACAGTTCTTCAATAGCTGCTGATTGGGCACTCGATTCTTCATTTACTGATTGAATAAAATCATTTAGCTGCTTAATAAGATTCTTCATTTGGTTTGTTTTTTCATTGATTTCTGCGACATGTTGTTTCGAGGTGTTGGCCATTTTCCGTACCTCATCCGCTACAATGGAAAAACCTCTACCATGTTCTCCTGCTCTTGCAGCTTCAATAGCAGCATTTAGTCCTAACAAATTACTTCGATCCGCAATTTCTTTTACCAAATTCGAAATCCCTTCAATTTTACTAACATTTTCGGCTACTTCTTTAGCCTTTTCTGAAACTGTTGTTATTTCATTAGAAAGTTCGGTGATGGAATCGGCCATTGATTGAATCGTTGCAGTTACTTCCTCCACGACTGCTGAAAGATTAGAAGAGATTTCCGATAATTGCATAGCCTTCTCCATATTAACTCCGATTCCAATACCGCCTACAATACGACCGTTATGGTCATGAATAGGCATTGCCTTTGCAATTAAGTCAACACCAAAAAGTTCCTTTGGAACAATAGCAGAGAGAAGCTTGTTTTGTCTGATCGCATTTGTGATGATGTCGCCTTCTTGTAAAGGATCACCAGGTTGTACATTTAAAGAGAATGTTTTAGCCGGATAATTAACAATTAACTTTTCTGTGTCATAAATTCCGACCGTAATGTCTTCATGTACAAGTTGGTTCAGGTATGGGGCCACTTTTAGAAACGCATCGAGTAACTCTACATCCTCAACATTTGTTTTTCCCTTTTCTGCCACATTTTTCACTTCACGCCACCTCCTTAAGAAATTTTTTTCTACTAATCTTATTATCGGAACTAATGTGAAAAATTTTAGCAATAATATGACATATGATCGTGATCAGCAGGAGTTTTGTAAATTTTATCTTAAATAGGCGAGAAGATACCACTTTTAAATGGACACGGTGCAACCCAATAAATTTGTCGTTTCCTTATGAGGCCTTTAAGGAGAGAAATGAAAAGTTATCTGGAATCAAGAAAATGGATTGTTTGCTCCCAACAAATGTAAAACCTGTTCTCTTGATGACGAAACCGTATCGCGTCTACACTCTTATCGATACGTGATATCTGTCCAGAACGATGATCGAGGCGTGCATTCAAGAAGGATATTATACCGCTTTGAGTAGGTCTCTTTAACAGAGAAAAAGAAGGCGGAGTAAGACTCCGGCCTTCTGATTAGATACTTGTGGGTCACCCACAAAACACCCACAATTTTATAGTGGGTTACTTTTTAATCAGGTTAAATAATTCGAAAAACCTTACAAAATCAATAATCGTAAAGTATTGTTTACCCATGCTGTGAGCAAAAATAATTAAGTTTGAAATGGAAGG
>NZ_AYKT01000029.1 GCF_000496575.1 Geobacillus thermodenitrificans subsp. thermodenitrificans DSM 465
ATAGTTTGGATAAACTTTTGAAAAACTCATTATTATAAATTCTGTGTGTGGTCATCATGCATCCTCCATCATTTTAAATATTCATATTCGCCACAACTTATTACTCAATTATACCAGTATTTGTCATGTAATCACTTGATTTTATTCGTTAAATATTTCGAGAGTTGGTAAGGGCTAACGCAAGTGCACGGATCATCAAGTGGGTGAAATGGAACAGGTCTGGAAATCGGAAAATGATGTTTTCCCGAGATCCGGACCTGAATCGGACATTTATTTTTGATTGAGGCGGGATCACATCTGTAATTTTCACTTTGCCACACATTCTACGTGTATTGAGTGGTGATCGCAGACATCAGGACTTGTAGCGGTGTTCACCTAATCCGCTTTTGATAAGGAAAGAACAGCGGGAAACAAGACAAATCAGCCATGACATTGAAACATAATTCCAAAACAGAGGAGGTTCTTTTGGGAAGTTACTTTCCCCCATTAATGTTCAAGCATCGCGCAAAAGAAAACCTATACGGATTGATAAGGAAGGAAAAAACGGATCATTCGTTGTAACAAAGGGTATGCACGAAATAGCGCTTACATACCCTTAATTGCTAAATATCTAGGGCTATAGACGTTTTACAAGCACCTCGCAACGATCCACACGTGCCTACTTGAGGTAACATCAAGAATATAACAAAGAAAGTGCGTCTGCCGCCGCTGCCGTGTCACTACTTGGAGCTACTGTTCAATGGCCCGCACTGCCCTTTTTGCTGTTCCGAGACGACCTAGCCCACAACTTTTTAGTTTAGCATGCAAAGATTTCGCTCCGCTGTTTCCTATTTGTAGACTAAGAAATTCCCGATATTCTTGCTCATTGATCCCTGAAACGGATACACGTATTCATGCAATGATCGTCGATTCCAGTCCCAGTTGACGGATCAAGCCCCTTGCACAGCGGACAGACCATTGATTTGAAAAATGAAGTTACACAACTATTCTTCAGTGTGATTTTTTGAATTGGCTTTGGTCTCAACTTTGAATTCAGGTAATAATTGTTCCTTTCAAAATATTTTCTTGTATACTGAAAGATAACTGATGATTTGCAGTTTTATTACACATTGGACAGTGAACATCCCAATTATTTTTAACTTGTAGATTATAGTTATTAGTTGGATATTTATAAAGAGGTCTTGGATATTTGTAAATCCTGCCGTTAATTGTAGTGCTTCTCAACCCCCTGTTATTGTAAAAACAAGAACTGCAAAAATTAGCAACCCAAACCTCTTCACATTCTTGACAAATATAAGTTGTCTTCCATCTTAATTTGTTTCTGTAAGGTTCCCTTTCTTCCCTTATCCCTTCTATTTCTTTTCCGCATTTTGGGCAACAATTTTCAAAATGACTACATTCATGCAACAATCTTTTCAGATAAATACTTAAATTCTTATTTTCAGATGGAGTGAAATAAAAATGTGCAAGTTTGTGTTGATGACCACTTGGATTTAACGTTTGATGCTTAATATTCCAATTCAACGAGTCTACATCAGTATGAATTAGCGTAGCCGATTGTAAATGAATATGGGGTGTACTACGAAATAAATTATTTAAATAGCGAGTCCCCGAATGTTCTAAATCATCTAGAATTGCTTTTCGACCTCTCGGCATTTTGCTGTAGCATTTATATTTTGCATCTAATGTATGCATGTACCACTTCTTTTTATTTTTATTATAGAAGCCAATAACAAAATCAGGTTTATATCCTGTATCATCGAATGTATAATCATAACAAAGCAAGATATCAAATGGCCTGTCCATTAATCTAAACCGCTTCTTATATCCGCTAATCGTTTTTTGATTTATATACTTTTCCTGTACATCTTTCATAAATTCATTCTGATTTACACCCCATTGACTCATTTGCTCAATGATTTTTAATAAAATCCAAATCTCATAAAGTGTTGGCGACTTTACTATTGACTGAATAAAAAGCCGAAATGTCTCCGATAAACGGGGAGATAAATTTTCATATGCAACATAAATGGAATAGAGTTCACTATAAACAGGATGCATGCGAAAAAGATGTGTCTCTTCTATGACTTGTGGCTCGCATTGCAATAAGGGTTGGTTTAATAGCTCACTAACCTTATCCTTCATTTCTCTCCATATACAAATCCTGCGTTGTAACTTCTCACAATCAGAGCGCACAATTTCGATAAGGCTACGAAAATTTGATGACAAAGAGGAAGACTGCTCCATCTTTTCTACTTCTTCTAGTTGCTGTAGCTCGTTTTGCAACGAACTCAACTGTTTTTGTTCAGCAGTTAACTCCATGTCGATTCGTTGCTGAAACTCTTCTACCATAAACCGAATCATACGATGTTCTTTTATATCTGTTGTTTTCTCGCTTATAAGCGCCATGATTTTTCCATTTTTTCTAATTTCATTTTCAATAATCATAAAAGTCGTCCACTTTTTTACTTGATGTAGATTGATTTTCTTTTCAACCTGAATCAATTCTTGTTCAGGCATTTTTAAAATCTCATTAAAACAGTCGAAAAATTGATCAAAGAGTTCTTGAAATTGTTGTTGTGGATAAAGAGGCATTTGTATTCTTCTTAAACAATTCTGATTATTATAATCGATTTGTGCAAGATCATAGGAGAACAATTCAAATAATCTTCGAACCTCCTGTTGCATTTGTTGATATTCTTCGATAGACATGGTTCCAGGAGTAATCATGACTGTGGCTTTCGTTATCTCATTACCCTCTTCATCATACGCAATAACATCAAAGCTACCGCCTGCATTAATCCCAAAGATACTGTCTGTTGTTTTAGGAAAACCGTCTTCCATCCATTCTTCTTCCTTGTGATACCAAATACCCGATTCTTCATCGAACGTTAATCGGGCAACTTCTATATCAAATTGTCTCACAACAATTCGGCTTGCGTTTTCAACACAAACACCAATTTGGGTTATTCTTTTCTTAATCTTGTTATATTCACAAGTAAAATACGTACTTCCGTCAAATTGAAGTTCATCATAGATCACTAATCGATCTTTTTCCTTTGCAACATGGTAAAGCTTCACCTTTTCCACCTACCAAAACGTCACTGTGTGTTTTGCCTCTAACATAACCTTTAATCTTTGATAAGATCGTGAATAAGGACTTAATTCGTTTAGGACTTTATCGTAAATCTTGTCAAATTCTGATCTTTTTATTTCAATTCTAGGTAGAATTTTTCCTAAAATAATATAATCAATTAATTCTTCTTGTTCCTCTTTATTTTTGGCATACTTTAAAAAGTTACGAACATGTTTAATTCCTCGACTATTTAACGAAGCATTTGGATAATCTTCAAATAATTTAGATATTCCTTTGATTTTCTCAACTGTATCGTTTACAGCTGCATCGTCTAGGAACGGTGATGTAAATGTCTCGTAGTCCATCTTGATCTTTCCAGTTAGCGGTTTCAGCTTCTTTTTTATTTTTTCTTTTTCATCAGATTTCAAGTGTCCCACTTCAATTATAAAGCTTCTATCTATCACTTTTGGGCTTAGCGGTTTTACAGTATGATCCATATTTAACGTGCCAACAAAACGGACATTCTCAGGTATCTTAAATACAGGTGGATATAGCTTTATTAGATCTTCAGCACTTTTTCTTTGTTCGATACTCGCTCTCTCATCCCTTAAAATAAACTTTGCAATTTCCAAATATCTTTTTGGATATAAATGGAGTACTGGTGTTTTCTGCTCGCGTGCGCTTAAGATCTCTGAAAAATAGTATTCAATATGAGCTAAGTTCATTTCATCCAAACAGATTAAAAACAGTTTTGATTGATTTTGTTCCTGCGCTGCTTCAGCTAGTGCTTCCATAAACGGAGTGGGAACAAACGTTTTATCTATCGGATGAAAATATCCCAACAAATCTTGTGTATCAGTCCAGCTAGATTGCACTGATATCATACGCACTTCTATATTTTCAACTGCTCTTCCCAAAGCTTGGACAATACTGGACTTCCCCGTTCCTGATGGCCCTGAAAGTAACGTTAAGATATTCGCTTGTAAAGAATAAATAAAAGTTTTTATAATCTCTTCCTTATAGATTAAATGTTGATCATCATTATAATAAAATAATGATTGTAAATGCGAGATAAATTGTTCACGTTCATACTCGATCACTGTATAAGTCTCATTTTTATTTGGGGTGGTCTGCTCTTCAATCTCGATCATTTCATCAATTTTTTTCATTATATGAAACCATTCTCTACGCTTTTCATCCAGTTCTTTTTCTTCTATTAACAATTTTTCCTTTTCTCTCCTTATTCCATCCCTTTCTTTTAACAATTTTTGACGTATATCACTACTTATATCTAATAATTTTTGCATTATTAATGTCGCGATTTGTTCATCGTTTTTATCATCTATTCCAAAGATTTTACGGATTTTCTCCATATATGCTTCAATATATTCATTGTCAACAAATTCTGAGAGTGCCTGCTGTAATGTTTGTGAAAGAATCTGTGCTCCATCGAAATCCACATACAACAATGTATGCATATATCGTTCATTTTTGTTATCAGTAAAATAAGCAGCTACAATGTCCCCTACTTTTATTCGTTCCTTATCTTTTAATGTGTCGATCGAACGTGACAATTCCCATTCAGAATCTAGAAAAGGATGGGGTAACATTTCAACATCCCCATTCTTATTTAAATGAATCGGTACTCCTATGATCTGCTTAGTATCTATACTTACTATCTTTAATAATAATCTACCATTTAGATATTTTTTAAATTCAGTTACAAACTCGCTAACCAATTCACTATTTAATAAGTTATTACGATATGCTTCTAACAATTTATTTTTTAAATCGCCGAGCTGATTATTAAGCCAATTCAAATACTTTTGACGCCCACTAATAGAAAAAGTATCTAGATATTTTTGATTAAATTTAAGTATTCCTTGCGAGATCAAGTGATTCTTTAGATCCTTTATAGAGCCTATTTCCTCATTTTTAATCGCATCTTTTAACTTTTCAAGAATATTAACCCAACTTTTTATCGTATCAATATTCATCTCTATGTTCTCAAAATAGGTTTTAAAGTTTTTCTTTCTTCGATTCTTTGTCCCTTCCCTTATAAATAAAATTACTTTTTCAATCACATCAGTATCGATTATATTCTCTTCATTTAGTAAGAAATTTTGCATATCCTGAAACGAGTCAACATAACTCAGTAATTCTTTATCTTCTGTTATTTCCGTCATAACAATCCCTCCCCATAACTACTTCTTCCTAACAAACATAAACTATTGGTTGAGACCCTTGAATGTTTCTTTTGTCTGATATAATACTCAGTCTGCCATTTGTATAAATAACTTCGATTTATGTACTTTTCTTACTTCTCTATTAACAGTAGAGCTTTAATCTATTCAATTCTATCCACCAATTTCTTAGTTACTATCGATACCATAATTTACAACCACTATTTTAGTACAAAAGTCCAAAAACAGCAAATCTACCTATATTTCCTAAATCCCTCACATTTAGCACCCTCTCAAATAAAATCATCTGATTCGTTCCAAGAGAAAACAATATCGCGATGCTTCGTCTCTGCGGAAGAAACATTTTCCTCTGCCATGTTTCTTGAAACTCCCCTCTTTTCGCAAATGACTTAAACCCCAACTTATTTAGGAATATAATGCTGTTTATCAAATAAGTCTTTGTGACTATAATAGTGGATATGTTAACTAACGCAAATTCGTCATCGAGGACCAACGAGCTATTGGCACGACCGTTTCGGAAGAGGTTGCCAATACGGTATTATAGGAAGGAAATAAAATTTAGACGTTAGAAGTTCTTTATTTAAGAGAAGGAATAAATCTTTAATCACAGAGGAGAATGGCGATGGGGTTGTTTCGTTCAATTGAAAAAGGAATTGGAACGGTTGGTGGAAGTGTAATCGGTGGTACAGTTAAGGTTGTAGGCAAAGCTGTCAGCAGCAAATGGCAAGGTGCTGGTGAGTGGTTGCAGGAAGTGGGTGATAACGTTCAAGTCGCCTCGAAAATAGCTTTGGACCATTTCGGTCAGTTTATAGATGGAGCAGTTCAAGGCACATACGGAGTTATAAAAAAGGACGACTATTATAAACAAAAAGGATTACACGATCTAAAAGATTCCGCTGGTAAAACAATGAAAGGAATCAGCACAGCTCTAAAATACACCGTTACTAATGTGGGGACTGCATATAAAGGATTTACAAGCGGTGATAAGGAGCAGGCGTTAAAAGGATTGAAAAATCTCGGCAAAGTCGTTGCTGTTTCTAGTCTTGCGATCGGAATGGTCGATGTGATAGATGGAGCTGATATTGTAGAAGCGGAAGATATCGAAACCATAAACGATCACTTAGACGGGTATGAGCATCCGGAAACAGGTGTGCCATTTGTTGAAAAAACGGTGGAACTGCCAAACGGACAAGTGGTTGAAGGCACATTTCCCGTTTTTGATTCTAAATTCAACGTTATTATTGCCGAAGATTTGTATTTAGAAAGCGATGAGGTCCATTTTAAACTGGCAAACGATACATTGTATCGAGCGATTCAAGAGGATCCAAGCCTTGCCCACCAATTAGAATTATCGCAAACTGATGTACAAGCTCTTGCCAATGGGCAAACTCCAGAAGGCTATACTTGGCATCATAACGAAGAACCTGGCCTTTTACAGTTAGTCGATGAAGACATTCATGAACAAACTGGACATACAGGCGGCCGTTCCCTTTGGGGCGGAGGAAATGAGCATCGCCAGTAAGAGAAAAACCGCAGTGCTGCCAATGAGGCAACGCTGCGGTTTTTCATTTTAATACTTCTTCGATGATTTAATTCAGGACGTATTTGAACAGTGGACCGATTTTCTGATCGCTCTCCAATCACCTGTGCAACATCATTGACGTGGGACAAAAAGGGACACAACATGGCTCTCTTTCTAATTTTCTTTTTGCACAATTATACGGACTTAACTCAACAACTAAACTGATTTTAAAATATCGGATATATAATCCACTACAAAAGATTTCTTAGCCTTAGTTAAATATGCATACTGAATAACTTCAAGTTTTTGGAATTCCCTGTTTTCTTTTAAATAATTTAACAAGTTTTTAATTTTCTCTTTTGGATAAGAAGGAACCAATTGATTCAAGAATTCAAAAATTAAAGATATTATCAACTCCTTATGTTGATTATGATTATTATTTATTAGACGGTCACAATAATCAACAACATAGCGCGACTTATAAGAATTAAACAAATATTTAAAACTAAAGGTCAAATTTTTAAAAATTGATTCATCAATTATGGAAAAATTATTAATAAGATGAATTGCCTCTTGAATCAATTTGTTATCTTCTTTACCGGCTTTGAAATTCCCTTTAGAGTATTTATCAATTAATTTGTTCCAAAATTCCAGAATTCTGTTCTCAGCATCACTTTTTGAGACTCCCTTGGCAAGTTGTTCAACCCTAATGTTAGAACAATATCTTATCATTGTTTCAATAATTTCTACATCCCATATCTCCAATGATTTTTGCATTAACAGATTTCCTGTTTTTTCTTCAAAACCGTTAATATAGCCTATTATAATATGATGTCCCAATTTTTCTTTAATATTTTTGTCAATAAAATTCTTATACTCTAAAGCAACACAATAATTCTCTCCCATTAATTGATAAAAATCAAAATAAATCACTCTCGAACTAAGATATCCTGTCATCAAATATTGCCACATCTCATGATCAGGATTTATAGATTTTAACTTCTCTTTTGTCCATTTTTCATCAACATATGAAAAATTTGCAATGTATTCACCGAAGATAATATAACTATCAATACAAAAATTATTCATAAGGTGTTCCAGAGTAGATTTAATGTTTTTCTCCCAGATCAACTCATAGTTAGGTAAATCTACTCTTTTTATTTTTAATGCTAGCTCAAGCAAAGCTGTTACATACTTTCCACCTAAAGAATTCAAAGAGTAAAACGAAATATCATTATTGCTAAATAAATGATCCTCAATAAGCGCAAAATTTATTTTTCCCAAACAGGCACTCATAAAATTAATGATCAAATCACAATGTGCTTTTGTAAAATTAATTTTATCATTAGATACTAGATCAATGATGAAGTCAAAGCCTTTCTTTAAGACACCTATATGGGTCATAAGATAATTTTTTTCTTCTTCAAATCGGAATTTATCTTTCCAAAAGTCCTCTTCAGCAGTGTACAAAATTAAAAACTCTATAACCTTTCTATAGTCCAGTTCAACATTTTGTTTCACTAACTCACTAAATCCATCTAGTAAATAGTAAATAAATTCATACTGTAACTCATTAAATTCTTTAAGGTCATTGATAAAATAATCAGGGTAACTAATAAGAGCATTTTTTATTTCTGTTCCAAATCCCCTATAAGAAATTTCTTTAAAATCATCAGAAATTACTTCGGTCTCTCTAAAACCCTTCATTTTAGTTATTAATTCATTTATTTATTGGCATTTTAATTATTTCTTGACTTGAATATGGAGACATTTGTTCTATCCAATGAACGCCCGTAAATCGTATTGGTGGATAAAGCTCAGTATCCACACCTGTGATTTGTTTAGTTTCAATTAATTTTTTCCGAAAGAAAGATACGTTTCGTAAGGCTTGATAACGTTTCTGCCTCCATTTTAGATCATAATATTGATCGTCTCTTTCTATGAAGATGTATTCATTTTTATTTATAATACCATCTAATATCATAATGTACTTCATATTGATTTCTTCATTTAATAATTCAAATAAATGCTTAGTCTCATCATCAAAAATGTAGCTTCTAAATATATAATCAAATAAATCAACTTCTGTTTCTAACAAATTCAAGAAAGAGCATTTTAATATATTCCACTTTTGAACAATTACAAAAATGGAAAGCTTTTTTATGATGTCATAATTACTTTGGGTCTTCACCATTTTCTGTGATTTCTACTCAATCCTAGAGACATGTTAGCTGGATGAAATAGGTTCATCAGTCAGGATCCTTCTTCCGCATACAGACCACGAAGTTGGTAGAATGGAAACAGTCAAGTGCTTTCCTTGACGGGTTCCATTCTACCAACTATCATACCGATAGCGGAAGAAGGGAGTGTTTAGGCAGCCTGACTACCTGTAGTGTTCCCTGTACACTCCAGAAATACACGTAAACGAAACCGTTCTAGATTTCGATAGCCATATGCCCGGCGTTTGATGTTTTTGATCTTGTGATTCGTCCCCTCGATTCGGGCATTCGTATATGGGCACAAAAAGTAGGAAAGAATAGGCTCTTTCCACCTTTCAAGCGTGTTGGCTGCTTCCTGAAAAGAAGCAAAAGGGCTCTGTTTGGCTAACTTAATCCATTCTTCCAAGCGTTCCTTTGCTTCGTTATATCCATCGGTTCGGTAAAAATCCCGAAACAACTCTTTCAGATAATAAGCAATGGAAAGTACCGGATACTCCTCCAAGATATCGTCTAATCGAAGCCGTTGGTCCTTACGAAGCTTTTCACAGCCTTTTAAGAGAAGATATCGAGCCTTTTTCAATGGAGAAAATTCCTTTCTTGCTTGATCCAAGGCTTGTGTCACTTTTTGAACCACATGGTACTTATCGATGACAATCGAAGCAGATGGAAACAGGGCGCGAACCGCCTTATGATAAGGTTCCCACATGTCAAGAATCACCGTTTGGACCATTTCTTTCGATAGGCCATTTTGGCTCAACAAGTTGATGGCGGAGTCACATTGGCGATCGGCATGCATTCCCATGACCGATCCGGCTCTGGCATCCATCAATACGGTTTCATACTGATGTCCCTTTTTTACAGCGATTTCATCTAAACTAAGCACCATTCCTTCTGGAGAAGAGACCTCCGTCGCTGTTTGACGCTCTTTTGCTTTTTTCGATGCGATGGAGTAATAAATGCGTTCCAATGTTGTATATGGAATACGGTGCTTTCGGCTAACCTCTTGAATGGTGGAGCCTTCGCAAAGTTCATACAAGTACTCACAAAATCGATTGGTGTAGTGTTGATTGGGTAGAATCGATTCCAAAGAGGCGGAAAACACTTGGGAACAATTCCAGCACCGATAGCGCTTTACTTTTACGAACAAGTACACCGGTTGATGAACATGAATTACGTTTTGGGGTTTAAGAATATCCTTATTAAACTCACTAATATCATAATACACTTTTTTAATCCATTATCGTGTGTCTTACTATCATTAGTGTTATCAGAAACAATTGGTTCATTATAATCTTCTGCAATCAAATCCAATGCATTATCATAGTTAGTTGTTAAATATATTGCATTTAGTCTATATAATTTTTCATATAACCTTCCTTTTAACACATCACTTTTATTTGTCATAAACCATGACTTATATTCTTCAGCAAGCTCCTTCTCTAATAGATTTTTCTTAGCGATATATTGACAGATAGATAACAATTTCTTGGTATCCTCTGTTTTCAAACTTTCCTTTGTTTTAAAATCCATTAAAGTCATTTGTTTGTTTTTGTAAATAAACTCTAGATATTTTAATGCAAATTCCCTCCAACTTGGCATTCCTAGATGAACAGACATTCCTGCTCCAACAAAAATAATAAGCTTACCGTTTTTCAATGCTTTTAAAATGGGATGAGAGCTTGTAAGGGTTTCAAACACATAATTCTTTATTTTTTCTCGATCAAATTCCAAGTTCATAAGCAATCACCTAATTATAAATTAAGGGTATTCGGATTTTGTAGTGGAAAGTTGTTTTGTCGTTTTATTTTAAACAAAAGTTTGCTTTTACACTTGGCATGGAAATAGAATTTCATTTCTGTTTGAGTTTATCGTTTATAAACGAGCAGATTTTATTTTTAATGGAAACTGCATCAGTCGTAAATAAAATATAGGTGTTAGAATGCGTTTGAATGACAACTCTATCCGTTTCACCATATGGTGTACCAATTCTGATAGCTGTTTTCTCCTCCCCACCATAAGTATCGTCAAGTGTTACTTTTACAATATCAGAAATGGGTATTTCTATTTTCGATAGCAACCAACTAATCACTAAGTTATCATTTAATTTTTCTACTTTTATCCCTAACATAACATTTCCTCCAGTCTTCTGTTACTGTTATAAATATAAATAATACTTATTTGAACGAATCCCTCATTGGCGGGATAAACTTTTGTTCCAATACAATTATCAATATGTTTCCACCACATAACCGATGAACCTAAATTAACAGCATAGATTGGATATTAATTCCATTTAAAGTTTTTTTATTGACAAGCACGAGTTCGATACTTTATTTATTCGAAATAAGGCACCTTTGAGATGCTTCACCCTCAAAGATGCCTTAACACCGAAGAAAAACAAAATATATTGAAACGTTAGCAACAACCCCAACGGGCTAACTAGATACCACAAAGAATGCTTTTGCTACGCCTCCATAATATCCTCTGAATTTCGGTTAATCTCATCAATAATGCTAATGATCCTCCGCGCGTCATCCATGTTGTCTTTAAAGAGTTCAACAATGCTGCCGACGGTTTTAAACGGTTTCTCCTGCAGCACCCGCTTGTCCATGACTCCGTTTTTCACAAAATAATCGACAATCAGTTTGACAAAACGGCTTTGCTGAATGTTCAACCGCTCGCTTGACAAAAATTCGGAAAACACTTCATTGGCAGCCTGCGGGTCAAGGCCGACGATTTGGCGGACGAACTTTGTAATCGGTGTATCGCCGAATTCTCTTTGATAATCGTCTTTTGTGCCAAGCTCGTTCCAAAGGATATGCTCAAGCGTTTTCAAATCTTGCACCGTTAACTTTTTGTTGTTTCGTAGCTTTTAAATGGCCATCTGGTCGCGATGTTCATGCAGATAATGCTCCACCTTTTCCGATAACTTTTCAGATCATTGACAGTAAACATTGGACCGTTTTCTTTGACTTCTAGCACTTGGTCTTTAAAGTTCGTATAGTAAATTTTTTGCGTTTCTTTTTCAAGGAATTTCACTAAATCGCGCAACGCTTCGCGAACAGCTTCCAATTCAAAACTATCGGCTTCGCTCCAAAACTCTTCCGTCTACACCTTTTCGATGATGCATTTTTGTTCCTGCACTTGCGGAATCGATCCGAGCTTAGATAACGCTTCTGTGGTGCGAATCATGCTCCGAATTGGCTTCGTCGCATTTTTTGTTTGCAACTTCGCCAACTCAACTGTATACATCAGCAAATCAAAGCGCTTGGCCAGTTCATCATCGTTGAGCGGAACAATGAGCGGTGCAATATGTTCTTTGATTTCATTGACATCCATCGCCGTTAAACAGTTCCATGCTTCCCGGTTTTGGAACTTGTGTACATATGGGATATGTTGGCGTACGCGGAAGTTTTCTTCGTTTAGCCGACGGATTTCCGCCACCACTTCGTCAATCAATGCATGGCGATAAACTGTATACTCTTACAGTATCGTTTCAATCCCTTATAGGTACGATAAAAACAAGCCGGCCATAACATCGAAATTCGTGTGGCTCGGATGTTTCAATTCCTCATAGGTACGATACAAACCGGAGAACGGTTTTACAATTCGTTATACACAATAAAAGTTTCAATCCCTCATAGGTACGATACAAACCCACCCACGATTTTCCGCATAGGCGAGCCCGATGAGAAGTTTCAATCCCTCATAGGTACGATACAAACCCAAAAAGTGCTGTTATATCAAGCTTTTTCATCCCATGTTACCTTCAGAATAACACGGTCGAAAAATTCCGTCAATCATGTTCGTCCATGATGGCTGTAGGGAATCAGCAACAAAAATAAGTGTCGTCGACCCCCTGGGATTTTTGCACGATTGGAGGTCGACGACAAACGAAGTTCGCTTCTTGCTTCCTCGAGCCCTCACATGAGCCTTTTCCTTTTGCTGTTTTCCACTACTTCCATCAGCAATCCGAGCAGCTCACCCATCGCCGTCACGTCGCATCATTTCGCCACCATCCGTTTCGCGATGTCCACCTTTCCTTTCTCGATTCCTTGCCGCTCGTACGAGGTGATCCACTCCATTCCTTGTTTCGCTTCCTTCGTCTCCATTGGTTCACCTCGTTTCGTAATTGGCGCTCCTCTTCCTCAAATAATCACAAATACGTCTCGAACAGTCCGAACAACCGCCGCTGCCTCGTCTCGTCAAGTCCCGTTGTTGGTTCATCCTACACATAAATAATAAATTTTTCCCGTTTTATTTGATTGGATATCCAGAATATTGCTCTTGTTTTCCTCTTTTTTC
>NZ_AYKT01000030.1 GCF_000496575.1 Geobacillus thermodenitrificans subsp. thermodenitrificans DSM 465
CTTGTGTTTTGTTTAGTTTTCAAGGAACTTTATAATTGGTGTTGCACACTTTTATTATTATACTCACCATTCATTTCGCTGTCAATATGTTTTTTATTTTTATCAGCGACGTTTATTAATATACTTGATATCTATGTAAAAGTCAATAGTTTTTAACAAAAAAAATGAAAAGGCATTTTGGCTAGACGATGCCTTCTCAATTCTATTTTAGCTAAACGGATCCTTACAAAATATATTGGTCGATTACAATTAATGCCGCAGCCCCTGGGATGCCAAGAAATCCACAAACGAGTGAGGTGATAAAGTTAATCGGAATATGAATGCTAAAATGTCCGCCAATGGCATTGATGACAAACAGCGCTAGTGCGCCTACGATCAGACGGATGGCGGCATAGCCGAAAAAGCGAAGCGCCTTAAAACGAGCACCGACGATAAGGAGCACGGTAATGAGCGCTAGTAGTACGCTAATGACAACTTTTGGTTCCAATGGTTGAACCCCCTTTTTGTACGCTTGTACTACAAACGTATGAAACACGGGAGAAAAAAGAACAAAAAAATAAGGAAGTTAACGCACTTCCTTCAATGTGACGCGGCGATGCTTCGCTTCCCGGAGGAGAAAAAAATATTTTGCCTCCGCAAGTTGCAGCGCGCTTAGCACCTCCAGCGATGGGTCAACACTTTTTTCGATAAGTTGTTTTTGTTCGAACCACTCGGTTCTTGCTTTTTGTAGCTCAGCGATTAGCTTTTCATCAAATTGTCTCTTTAGTTTCCCCTTCCGCCGCCATAACAAACCGATCCCCACCTTCTTTCTCTCTACAGCTCGCGGCGTCCTTCCAACGCTTTTGATAACGTCACTTCGTCCGCATATTCCAAATCACCACCAACTGGCAACCCATGGGCGATGCGGGTAACTTTGATCCCTGTTGGTTTTAACAGACGCGATAAATACATGGCCGTCGCCTCCCCTTCAATGTTTGGGTCGGTCGCTAAAATCACTTCTTGGATCGTTTCGTCCTGCAATCTCGCTAGCAGTTCCGCAATTTTAATGTCTTCCGGTCCGATCCCTTCCATCGGGGAGATGGCTCCATGCAACACATGATATAGACCGTTATATTCCTTCATCTTCTCCATAGCGATGACATCTTTTGGGTCTTGGACGACGCAAATCATCGTCCGATCGCGCCGTTCATCTTTGCAGATGTAACAAGGGTCTGTATCTGTAATATGTCCGCAAATCGTACAATAATGAATATGACGCTTCACATCGACCAGCGCTTTGGCAAACTCGAGCACGGTATCTTCTTTCATTGCCAGCACATGGAACGCAAGACGGGCGGCCGTTTTTGGACCAATCCCGGGCAGTTTCATAAAACTGTCAATTAACTTCGATATTGGCTCTGGATAATGCATGGTTTCCCCCTAGAACAGTCCTGGAATGTTTAGCCCTTTGGTAAACTGCCCCATCATGTCGTTAGCTAGTTCATCCACTTTTTTTAGTGCATCGTTTGTTGCCGCTAAAATTAAATCTTGTAACATTTCAATATCATCAGGGTCTACCACTTCTTCTTTAATTTTGACCTCCAAAATTTGTTTATGGCCATTGGCAACGACTGTCACCATACCTCCCCCAGCCGTCCCTTCTACTGTTTTTTCCGCTAACTCTTCTTGTGCCTTTTGCATTTCTTTTTGCATTTTCTGCATTTGCTTTAACATTTTTTGCATATTTCCCATTCCGCCACGCATCATTTTGGAATCCTCCTTCAATCGTTTATTCTTTAATTTCGATCAGTTCTTCACCAAACAACCGTTTCGCCTCGGCAATCAACGGTTCTTCCTCACTTTTTTCTGCTTTAGCCTCTTTGTTACGGATAAAATCTTCCCTTATTTTTCCCCATTCTTCTTCCGGAATGGCGACCATTTCAAATCGCCGATTCGTCATTTCGAACAAAATCGCTTCAACATTTTCTTTCACTGAGCTCCCCGGATCCGTCGCCATTTTGCAGTGGATTTCATACTTAAACTTTAACACAAATGCCGAGGCGCTTGCTGCAACCGGCTCGCTCTCTTGAAGCAAGGCGGCGTGCGACACTTTATGCTGCCGTTTCAACGTATCAAGTACGTCCGCCCAGCGGCCTTTAATTAAGGCTAAATCTTCGTGCGTCGCTTGCTTCAACAGTTCATGAATGCGGCCAACTGGCGCTTTATATCCCCCGGTTTTCGCCACTTTCGTCGTTTTTTTCGCCGGAGCGGCGGCCGATGGGGAAGCGGACGGTTGTTCCTTCAGACGGCGCAGTTCGGCTTCTAACGTCTCAATCCGCTTCACTAACGGCTCCAGCTCGGAAGCAGATAACGACGGCGCGGCAGCCGGCTGATGGCAAAGCCTAACGAGCGCCACTTCCAAAAGGAGACGTGGGTGGTTCGTCCATTTCATCTCTTGCTGACTTTTGTTCAACAGCTCAATCGCTCCGTATAAATTAGAAAGAGGAATCGTTTCCGAAAGCGAGGTAAACGCCTCATCGACGACTGCAATTTGAATGGCTCCTTCCACATGAGGGGCGGTTTTGTAGAGCAGCAAGTCGCGACAATATAAAATTAAATCTTCCACCAAACGATTGGGGTCTTTCCCCTGAGCCATCATTGTTTCGAACTGCTGCAGAACCGCAGCTGTATCTTTGCGGTAGATGGCTCCAATGAAGTCGGCTAATGCAGCAAATGACGCCGCCCCCGTCATCGACAGCACATCGTCGACCTCAAGCTTCCCATTGCTAAACGAAATCGCTTGATCAAGTAAACTGAGCGCATCGCGCATCCCCCCATCGGCGGCACGGGCAATGGCTGACAGCGCCTCATCAGATGCTTCCACACCTTGGGCATTCGCTACGTATTTCAGCCGGGAAACGATGGCCGATAGCGGAATGCGGCGAAAGTCGAACCGTTGACAACGGGAAATAATTGTTGCCGGAATTTTATGCGGCTCGGTCGTGGCCAAAATGAAAATGACGTGTTTCGGCGGCTCTTCTAACGTTTTCAGCAGTGCGTTAAACGCGCCGATCGATAGCATGTGTACTTCATCAATAATGTACACTTTATAGCGGACCGAAGTCGGTGCAAACTTTACTTTCTCGCGGATGTCGCGGATTTCATCGACACGGTTGTTGGAAGCGGCGTCAATTTCCAACACATCGGGAACCGTTCCGTTCGTAATGCCGAGACAAACGGGACATTCATTGCACGGCTCGGCCGCCGGAGCATGTTCACAATTGACCGCCTTGGCGAAAATTTTCGCCGCACTCGTTTTTCCCGTCCCACGTGGACCGGAAAATAAGTAAGCATGCGATATTTTATGTTGAAGCAGGGCGCTTTGCAATGTTTTCGTTACGTGTTCTTGGCCGACCATGTCGGCAAAACGCTGCGGCCGGAAAACACGGTATAACGCTTGGTATGCCACGGGAAACGGCCCTCCTCTTCCTCTCATCCTATTTATTATATAACTTCTCGTTTCAATTTAAAATAATAAAAAACCCACTCATTACGAGTGGGTTTTGTTTCACCTATGTAAGGCCGTGCACCTTCTGTCGATTAGCTGCCCCGAGCGTTGCTCAAGTAGTTAGCTCAGCCCAGGCACCCCCGCGGCACATGGGAGCATCCGCTTACTGCTGCTTCCTTCCGGACCTGACAGGGTTCACGGAATCCCATTGCGCGGGACCCAGACGTCAACACCACTTGCTTGAGACAGACCTCACAACAGACTAACCTCGAGAAGGGATTCAGCCTCGCTAGAGCGGATTGCGAGTACAGGGCACCGCTACCTCCCCGCTTAGCACGGCACTATCAGTATATCTCGTTTGTGGAAAAAATGCAATGTAAATAGGCGGATTTTTAGTTGGAACTTCCACCAACATTTTTCTTTCGTTCACGCAATCGGCGAAAAAAATCGCTTAGCAACGATCCACACTCGCTAGCCAACACTCCGCTAGTGACGTCGGCTTGATGGTTAAAACGGCTCTCTTGCAACAAATTCATCAACGTCCCGGCGCATCCCCCTTTTGGGTCACTGGCACCAAACACAACCCGCTCAATGCGAGAAAGGACGATGGCCCCCGCGCACATGGCGCATGGTTCAAGCGTCACATACAACGTCGCTCGTTCGAGCCGCCATGAACCAGTTGCCTGGCACGCTTCATCAATCGCTAAAATTTCCGCATGGGCAATGGCACGCTGCTCCGTTTCCCGCAAATTATGGGCGCGGGCGATGACGCGTCCGTCTTGAACGATGACGGCACCAATCGGCACTTCACCGATTTGCTCGGCTTTCTTTGCTTCTTCAATCGCTAACCTCATGTAATACTCATCGTTGTTCATCATATACCCCTTCGTGCAAACGGTCATTTCTCTTCTCTTTCCATCATAAAATATGGAGAATAAAGACGCAACTAGGAGGTCAAGTATGCAAATCCATGTCATACAGAGCGGACAAACGTTGAGCGGGATCGCTGAGGCATACGGAACGACCGTTGAGGAAATTGTCCGGGCCAACAAACTTCCAAATCCTGATGAACTTGTTGTCGGCCAGACGCTCGTGATCCCGATCGTCGGCCGTTTTTATTGGGTGCAACGCGGCGACAGTTTATGGTCGATTGCACGCCGATTTTCACTTCCGATGCAACGTCTCGCAGAGGTGAACCGCCTCTCCTTAAACGCCCCCCTGCGGGTCGGCCAGCGGCTTTACATCCCACCCGGCGCTAAGCGGAGGGCAGAGTTTAACGCATATATCGAACCGCGTGGAACGACCGTCAGCCCGGCACTGGAAGCAAGCGCCCGTGAGGCCGCTCCGTATTTGACCTATTTAAGCCCCTTTTATTTTTCCATCCGGCGCGACGCGACACTGCAAGGACCGCCGCTTGATGATTTTCCTGCCATCGCCCGCGCCAACCGCGTCACGCTTGTCATGGTTGTCGCCAACATTGAAAACGGACAGTTCAGCGATGAGCTCGGTGCACTCATCTTAACCAATGAAACGCTGCAAAACCGCTTGCTTGACAACATTGTCGCGACCGCGAGGCAATACGGTTTCCGCGACATTCATTTCGATTTTGAATATTTGCGCCCGGAAGACCGCGAGGCATACAACGCCTTTTTACGCAAGGCGAAACGCCGATTTGAACGAGAAGGATGGTTGATATCGACCGCTTTGGCGCCGAAAACGAGTGCAACTCAGCGCGGGCGTTGGTACGAGGCGCACGACTACCGCGCCCACGGTCAAATTGTCGATTTTGTCGTCATTATGACGTACGAATGGGGCTACAGCGGTGGACCGCCGATGCCTGTTTCTCCGATCGGACCGGTTCGACGCGTTCTCGAGTACGCCCTTTCGGAAATGCCGGCAGGAAAAATTTTAATGGGACAAAACTTGTATGGCTATGACTGGACGTTGCCGTATGTACCGGGTGGCCCGTACGCACGAGCCATTAGCCCGCAACAAGCCATCGCTCTCGCCGCAAAGTATAACGTTGCTATCGAATACGATGTCGAGGCGCAGGCGCCGCATTTCCGCTACCGGGATGAGAATGGCCGTGAACATGAAGTATGGTTTGAAGATGCCCGTTCCATCCAAGCGAAATTTAATTTAGTTAAGGAACTTGGTTTGCGTGGAGTAAGTTACTGGAAGCTTGGTCTTGACTTCCCGCAAAATTGGCTGCTGATCAACGATCAATTCACGGTGGTGAAAAAATAAAAACACCAAGGCCAAAACAATAAAAAAACCCGCCTTCGATCGGCGGGTTTTTTTATGGCTGGAAACGGCACCCTTGGTCAGCCGTTTCGGCTAGCAATCTCCTCTTATGCGCGTCAGTATTGTTCGTTATCGCCGTGGCTGAGAACAAGAAATTGGCATCCGCCATCCCTTTATCCTCGTTGCCAACGTCATTCAATATAACATGGTTACCGGGAAAAGTCAACCAACGATTTATCTAGGAAAACGTGCCTTTTGTTTAGCGAATGACATCC
Source organism: Geobacillus thermodenitrificans subsp. thermodenitrificans DSM 465 (assembly GCF_000496575.1). Lineage (GTDB taxonomy): Bacteria > Bacillota > Bacilli > Bacillales > Anoxybacillaceae > Geobacillus > Geobacillus thermodenitrificans. Next base: position 6,007 of record NZ_AYKT01000030.1, read on the forward strand.
CGATTCCCCATATATGGACGGAGCGCTTCCGGGATGACGACCGATCCGTCTTCTTGTTGGTAGTTTTCCAAAATGGCAGCAACCGTGCGGCCGATGGCTAGCCCCGAACCGTTTAGCGTATGCACATATTCTGGCTTTGCTTTCGGCTCGCGACGGAAGCGGATATTAGCTCGGCGCGCCTGGAACGCCTCAAAGTTGCTGCACGACGAAATTTCCCGATACGTTCCATAGCTTGGCAGCCACACCTCAATATCATACGTCTTCGCCGCTGAAAATCCCAGATCCCCTGTACACAAGGCTACGACGCGATACGGAAGTCCGAGCCGTTGCAGGATCGTTTCGGCTTGGTGCGTCAATTTTTCCAACTCGTCATATGAATCCTCCGGCTTGACGAACTTGACGAGCTCCACTTTATTGAATTGGTGCTGGCGGATGAGCCCCCGCGTGTCACGGCCAGCCGAGCCAGCTTCGGCGCGGAAGCACGCGCTGTAAGCCGCATAGTAAAGCGGCAAGTCATCAGCCGTTAAAATTTCATCGCGATGCAAATTCGTCACAGGCACTTCCGCTGTTGGAATGAGAAAATAGTCTTCATTGTCCAAGTGGAACGCGTCTTCCGCAAATTTTGGCAATTGCCCTGTTCCGATCATGCTCGCCCGGTTCACTAAGTATGGCGGCAACACCTCTTGATAGCCAAATTCATCGAGATGGATGTCGAGCATAAAGTTGATTAATGCCCGCTCAAGACGAGCCCCTAGTCCTTTGTAAAACACAAACCGACTTCCTGCCACTTTGGCAGCCCGCTCAAAATCGAGCAAACCGAGTTGGTCAGCAATGTCCCAATGTGGCTTCGGTTCGAACGAGAACGAACGCGGTTCCCCCCATCTTCGCACTTCGACATTATCTTCTTCCGACTGACCGACTGGCACTGACTCATGCGGTACATTCGGAATCGATAACAGAAGGCTGTCGAGCTCTTCTTCAAGTTGGCGAATTTGCTCGTCCATTTGTTTAATGCGGTCGCCGACTTCGCGCATTTCGACGATCAACGACTCGGCGTCCTTTTTTTCACGCTTTAAGACAGCAATTTGTTGCGACACCTCATTGCGCTTGCTTTTTAACTCCTCCACCTGAGCGATCAAACGACGACGCTCTTTATCAAGCTGCTCAAACCGGTCGATGTTGGCCAAGTCGTCGCCGCGCTGCAGCAGTTTTTCTTTCACCTCTTGAAATTGGGTGCGTAGTAATTTCACATCCAGCATTCGCTTTACCTCCTTATCCACCATTTATTATACATAAAAATGCTCCCGTCCCAAAAAGGGACGGGAGCGTTCCCGCGGTGCCACCCTTATTGAAGGCCACCATGCCTTCCACTTTTATGCCGGTAACGGCGGCTGCCGAAAACGCCTACTGGCCGCTTGAGCGTTCAGCGCTTTGCTCGAGGATGGATTCACAGGCTCCTCCTACCGGTTCACACCACCCACCGGCTCTCTGAAAGGACGGACGCCTGCTACTAGTTCCTCTCATCGCTTTCCCATTGATTAAATGCTTGATACCGTTTTTGCTTCCTTCACCATATTTAAGAAATATCGCATTAACCGATGGTCATCAGTCAACTCAGGGTGGAACGAGCAACCAAGAAACTGGCCTTGTCGAGCCGCGACAATGCGGTCATTGTATGTCGCGAGGACTTCGACCTCGTCCCCGACCTCAACGATGTGCGGTGCGCGGATAAAAACGCCGACAAACCCATCGCCGACCCCTTTGATTGACAGCTCAGCTTCAAAGCTTTCCCGTTGCCGGCCGAACGAGTTTCGTTCAACCGTAATGTCCATCAAACCTAGATGTGGCTCATCGTAGCCGACGATTCGTTTCGCCAGCAAAATGAGCCCGGCGCACGTACCGAACATCGGTTTGCCGTCAGCAGCAAATTGCTTCAGCGGTTCCATAAGTCCATACCGATCGATGAGACGACGCATCGTTGTGCTTTCGCCGCCCGGCAACACGAGTCCGTCGAGTCCAGTGAGCTGCTCTGTCTTTTTCACGACAACCGCCTCGGCGCCGCACGCCTCAATGGCGCGGACATGTTCTTGCACGGCTCCTTGCAGTCCGAGTACACCTATTTTCATCGTTCCTTTGCTCCTTTGCCTAGCTTACCAGCCACGTTCTTGCATGCGGTGCTCTGGCAACAATGTCGCGACATCGATGCCGCGCATCGCACCACCCAGCCCTTTGGACAAGTGGGCGATCAGCTCATAGTCTTCGTAATGAGTTGTCGCTTCAACAATCGCACGCGCATATTTTTCTGGGTTTTCCGATTTAAAAATGCCCGACCCGACAAAGACACCGTCTGCGCCTAAGTGCATCATGAGAGCAGCGTCAGCCGGTGTCGCGACACCGCCAGCAGCGAAGTTGACGACCGGGAGGCGACCAATTCGTTTAATTTCGCGCAACACTTCGACCGGAGCCCCAAGCTGTTTCGCCTCAGCGACAAGTTCGTCTTCACTCATGCTAACAACTTTACGGATTTGCGCGTTGACCTTGCGCATATGGCGCACCGCTTCAACAATGTTGCCTGTCCCCGGCTCCCCTTTTGTCCGTAGCATTGATGCCCCTTCAGCAATGCGGCGGGCAGCCTCCCCCAAATCGCGACAACCGCATACAAACGGAACCGTAAACTGCCGTTTATCGATATGGAATTCCTCATCAGCCGGCGTCAATACTTCACTTTCATCGATATAGTCAACACCAAGCGCCTCAAGGACGCGCGCTTCCACATAATGACCGATGCGCACTTTCGCCATGACCGGGATCGACACAGCGTTCATCACTTCTTCGACCACCGTCGGGTCTGCCATGCGCGCGACACCGCCAGCAGCACGAATGTCTGCAGGGACACGCTCGAGCGCCATAACCGCGACAGCTCCTGCCGCCTCCGCAATTTTTGCTTGTTCCGCATTTACGACGTCCATAATTACGCCGCCTTTTTGCATTTCCGCCATCCCTCGTTTGACGCGATCCGTACCTGTCAATGCCACCGTTGATTCCCCCTATTCCTATCGTTATGCTTTGCCATATGCGCAAAAGGATGATTTATACTGTTTTATTTTAACTCAATTTTTACAAAAATCACAATGGAAAAAAGCTCCCCTGGCAGGGGAGTCATTTTACAGCCAACCTTTCACCGCTTTGACCGCGCTCGTCCATAAGTCGGCAAACAGCCCACCGATCGCACGCATTGAGAGCACAAACCAGTTTGCTTTTTCTACCTCGACTGTCGTAACAAGCGGCACCCGGATGTTTTTTTGCATGTCCGGGCTTAAAAAGGCGAGAGAGTCGTCTCCTTTATATTCGAGCGTCATATACCCGACTGTCTCCCCCTTTTTCAACGGAGCAGTCAGCTTTCCTTCATTTGTCATTTTTTTCTTGTCCAATACATATACCGGCTTGTACTGTTTTTCCTCGCCGTTTCTGACTAACAGCGACAGTTTTTTACCTGTCTTGACACGAACCTCTTTTTCTTTCCCTTTCGCGACTGGAAGCTTCTCTTTTCCTTTCAGCTGATATCCCTTCGGATAAAGCGTTTGGAGCGAGTATTGATTGAATCCATAGTTAAATAGCTTTTTCGTCTCCTCGAAGCGCGCCTCTTTCGTCGTTTTTCCGCTCGCATTTTTCGCGTTCATAACGACAGAAATAAGGCGGACACCGTTTCGTTTCGCCGTTCCAGTGAAGCAATTGCCGGCAAATTCAGTATAGCCAGTTTTTAATCCGTCTACCCCTTCATATCCGTACACAAGCCCTGGCAACATCCAGTTCCAGTTGTCCATTCGAATTTCATCATCCGTTCCTTCGCGGAACAGTTTCTTTGGAATGCTCGCTGTTTCCAGCACTTCTGGGTGATCTTTCAGCAGCCGGTAGGCAAGGGTCGCCATCGCCCGTGCGGACATGACGTTTTCCTCGTCTTGGCTTGTTCCTTGTGGATGGAATCCCTTTAAGTCACTGTTGCTTAACCCGGTTGAATTGACAAATTTATAGTCTTTGAGCCCAAGCTCTTTCCCCTTTTCATTCATCATTCGCACAAAATTTTTCTCTGATCCGGCAATGATTTCGGCAATCGCGACCGTTGCTGCATTCGCTGAATAAATGGCCATCGCCTCGTACAGCTCACGAACCGTATATTGCCCGTCCTTGCGCAGAGGGACGTTCGACAGCGACCGGTCTTGCGACAGCCGGTACACGTAATCGCTTGGCGTATACGTTTGATCCCATTTGACGCGCTTCGCTTTAATAGCGTCAAGGAGCAAGTATTCAGTCATCATTTTCGTCATACTGGCAATGCCAAGCACCGCATCAATATTTTTTTCGTACAAAATTCTTCCTGTTTGCGCGTCCACTAAAATAGCGGCATCGGCCCGAATATCAAGCGGCGCGCTCTCCGCTTTCACCGTTGCTTGGAACGGCCATAGCGTCAAACAAAGACAAATTGATAGTAGCCAAACAAACCAGTTTCGTTTCTTTGTCTCCACGTCGCACCCTCCTTACACAACCGTTATTGTAACATATGGACAGCCAAAAAAATAGACGGAGAACATGTCTCCGTCAAAGTTAGGTCGATTGGCGCAACCTCGCTTAAAACGCAGAGTAGTTTGGCGCCTCTTTCGTAATTTGTACATCGTGCGGATGGCTTTCACGGAGTCCTGCGCCCGTCATGCGGATAAATTGTGTTTTCTCCCGCAACTCGTCCAAGTTCCGCGTTCCGCAGTAGCCCATACCAGCACGCAGTCCGCCGACGAGCTGGTAAATCGTATCAGCGAGCGGTCCTTTGTATGGCACGCGTCCCTCGATGCCTTCCGGGACAAACTTTTTCGCTTCCTCTTGGAAATAGCGGTCCTTGCTGCCTCGCTCCATTGACGCGACCGATCCCATACCCCGGTACACTTTAAAGCGACGTCCTTGATAAATTTCCGTCTCACCTGGGCTTTCTGAGACGCCGGCGAGCAAACTACCAAGCATAACAGCATGCGCTCCAGCCGCCATCGCCTTCACGATGTCGCCGGAATATTTGATCCCGCCGTCAGCGATAATCGGAACGCCATGTTTGCGCGCCTCCGTCGCACAATCGTAAATGGCTGTAATTTGCGGCACTCCAACCCCGGCGACAACCCGTGTCGTGCAAATAGATCCCGGACCGATCCCGACTTTAATAATGTTTGCTCCCGCTTCAATTAAGTCGCGCGTCGCCTCAGCTGTCGCGACATTCCCAGCGATAATGTTCAAATCTGGGTACTGGCGACGGATATTGGCCACTGTCTCGAGGACACCTTTGGAGTGGCCGTGCGCCGTGTCGACGACAATGACGTCAACCCCTGCCTCAACGAGTTTTTTAACACGGATCATCGTGTCCGCTGTCACTCCAACAGCCGCCCCGACGACAAGCCGTCCTTTCGCGTCCTTCGCCGAGTTCGGGAACTCAATCACCTTCTCAATGTCCTTGATGGTAATTAACCCTTTTAGTATCCCGTTTTCATCAACAAGCGGCAATTTCTCGACTTTATGTTGTTGCAAAATTTTCTCCGCTTCCTCTAACGTTGTTCCAACCGGAGCTGTGATCAAATTTTCTTTCGTCATTACCTCGGAAATTTTAATCGAGTAGTCTTGAATAAAACGCAAATCGCGGTTTGTAATAATCCCAACAAGCTTTTGTTCCTCAGCGTTGTTCACGATCGGCACACCTGAGATGCGGTATTTGCCCATTAAATGCTCCGCATCGTACACTTGATGATCAGGCGTTAAGAAAAACGGATCAGTAATAACCCCTCGCTCCGACCGTTTTACTTTATCGACTTGCTCAGCTTGCTGCTCAATGGACATGTTTTTGTGGATGATACCAAGACCACCTTGACGCGCCATCGCAATCGCCATTTCGGCCTCGGTGACGGTATCCATGCCAGCGCTAATAATCGGGATGTTCAACTGCAGTGTGTCACTTAACCTCGTCGTGACATCAACATCGCGCGGCAGCACGTCAGATTTTGCCGGGATGAGAAGAACATCGTCAAACGTCAATCCTTCCTTCGCGAATTTCGCTTCCCACATGTTTTCTCCCCCTTGTCCGGAAATATTATTAGTAGCTTAACAACTGGTTAAACTACTGTCAAGGAATCAAAAAAATGTCCTACTTTTCAGTTATTTCCCTACAATTCAGCAACAAGGAGGGCAAAAATGTTCGGAAATACCAAAAGTGCATTCAACCTTTCCGTTTTCCGTTCCGCGGATACCGCGCAACACTTTTTGCAGCAATGCTACAAGCAACAGCAACGCGATGACGCAGTTCAACGCAGTTATACAAATTGTTATCCGTTTTTGTACTATTTGGAGCACGGACAAAACTTTTACGCCGCTGCCCAGCAGGCCCCGTTGTCGATCAAGCCAGTTCTTTTATTTTACGGAATGGTTCAGCTTTTAAAAGCCTGCTTGCTTACCGTTGATCCCAACTACCCGGAGTCAACATCTGTCTTAGCCCATGGGGTGTCAACGAGAAAGCGAAAAAAACAAGGCTATGAATTTTTAGATGACGAAGTAAAAGTACAAAAAAATGGTTTGTTCACTCACTTTTCTGAAAAAATGTTTCATGTGAAACAGGAAGCTGGGGAAAAGTTTCGCATGGGCACACTGTTGCAACGGATTTGTGAACTACATGAAACGTTTTTTTTCCTAGGCGGACGAAAAAAGCCATTATCTTTGCCGATTGTACATAACGTTTCACCACCGATACTGGCCATCCCAAAAACAATTTTAGATCACTATCACATGTCGTTATCCCGATTTATCCAATACATTGGAGAGGAGGGGCAAGGAAGGAAGCTTGTCTTCATCAAAGAGGACGGAGAATTTCTTTATTTTGAGACAGCAACGCCGCTATCTTCCGTGGGAGAGGGCCCATTTTTATTTCATCTTAACGGGACATACCATATCCCGACCAAGAAAGAAAAAATTTTTACACTCCCAGAGATTCACGCCCATTACTTGTTGCTCTATAACTTAAGCATGATCTCCCGTTACGAGACCGAATGGTGGAGCGAACTCCTTCACTCCTACTCCAGCAAGGCGTATATTTTTATTCTTCAATTCCTTTCCGTGTCGGCGGAAAAAGTCCCGTTATTGTTGAACGAATATTTGATGCAAAAGCTTTTGGCTAAACCAAATTAAAAACCCCTGCTGTTTGAAACAGCAGGGGTTTCTTTCGCCTAGCAGCGACCTACTCTTGCAGGGGCGC
>NZ_AYKT01000031.1 GCF_000496575.1 Geobacillus thermodenitrificans subsp. thermodenitrificans DSM 465
GTTAATGCACTCTATTAAATTTCAAGATTGAAAGGAGGGGGGATGATGCCGCAAAAATTAGTGTTAGATACCGATCTGTTGCGCGCGAGAATCATGGCGTTAGAATATGATCATTTGACGGAAGCGGAAATTCGCCGTATTTATATGGAAGAAACGGGAAAGGAACCTCCCGACTACATTAAAGTCTATCATTCAGACGATTTTAAAAAGGGGAGGGATTTCGGCTTTGATGGCACGATTGTTCATTTTTACGATGAGAAACAAGGGATTAATCAAAAATATACAATTACTCGTGGAAGTGAAGAACACGAGAACGATACGTGGAAACCGCATGATTGGGCATACAACATGTTTGGCATTTTGGCTGGACAAAGTGATCGTCAATATCGTTACGCGCTTCGTTTTGATAAAATTGTGACAAAAAAAATTCAAGAGGAATTAAAACGGAAAAGAGCAACGATTCCGCTCGAAACGATCGGGATGGGACATTCGCTAGGTGGCAATCTTTCTCAAATGCTTCAACTAATCGAAAAAAGATTTGACCACGTGTATGTCATTAACGATGCGCCTCCAAGTGTTTACCAGTTATCTTATCTAGACGAAGACTTCTCCTATGATTTAGTCGAGACATTTAATTTAAAAGATAAAGACTTTAACGCCATCTACTCCCTCCCCCCTGCGGAGTTGAAGGCGTTTGCGGAGGAATATTATAAGAAACATGTAGATGAACATTCGATCCATCATTTGACTGCTGAGGAGGATCTGCTGTATGCGGTGAGCGGGGTACGGGGATTTATTGATATAGGCAGCCGTGACTGGATCGATACGAATGACCAGTTTACGAGCCTCAAGGGCTTGATTGAGAAGATCCCTGATCAAGATGTAAAGGCGATTCAACTGTATTTCTCGCAATATGCGGATGTATACAATGAAAAGGGCTTGGACGGGGTCGTCCAAGCGATGACAGGGGTCGATCTCGAGTGGATCGAATCGCTTACACAATATGATGTGGGCGATTATGTATGGAACATGCCTGACATCGTGGAAAAAGTAAGCGATATGTTCAAGGACATGAGAGAGAAAATCCCGGAATTGTTAAAACATATAAAAATATTGCAGCGACATAAAGAGGCGATTCTGCAGGCATTCGTCGACTCCGGTTTTCTCACCATGGAACAAAAAGAAGCGATTTCGCAGGAAGTGAAGCATATTGAGCAAGATGTCAAGAAGCTGGATCAGATATTGAGCGATGTGCGGAACAACGCGGTTTGGTTCATGGCGCTCGGGGGGCTTTCATCGGGGATCGCACTATTTGTCGTGTTCAAACAGATCAAACATTATGTGACGGATATCCTCGCCCGGCTTCAGACGATTAACCGACATATGGCTGATGTGAGAGAAGCTGCGGTTACGAGTGTCGACGCGCATTCGCTGCATAAGGTGATCAACACCCTCGCACGCGCAAAAGGAAGAGAGTATGACAAGCAAGGGAATATGATCTTAGTAGGGTGGATCGAGACGGAAAAGGGGACGAAAAAGATTCGCCTGAACATATCGTCAGCGGTACGTCTATATCAGAAGGGGCTGCGCATTACGGAGGAGAAAGAAGCGGTGTTGCGTCAGATAAAGTGGCTTTATATCCAAGAGTATGTCGAAGATTTTGAGGGGAGAAAGCGACAGCTCATAAGAAAGATCGAAGACATGGAACAAAACCCAAGCGCCTACCAGCACTTGTTGGGCTCGTTTTCGTATGACGCGCAACAAGTGTATGTATTGCGTCGAATTGATGTGCATGAGTCGATTCCTACGATGGATCCGTCCATTCCTGATGCGTTTGAAGGAATGTTTGCGTCCTACGAACAAGAGATTGCCAAAGGGAGGGAGCTCATCGCCAACATCAAACAGGCGTTTGAGCAGTTTTTTGAGAAAGACAAGCAGTTAGCCAATCTTTTTGATTTGCGCTATGAGTAAAGAGGGATGTTACGTATGAGACAATTGAATATGCTTTACCATTTTGATGTGGAGCAAGATTTGATGGACAAGGCAACGGGATTTATTCAACTGTTGCATCGAATGCAGGAATGCGACAGGGATTTAGTGCAAGTGGTCCGTGACGCCATGAAGGACATGCAGGGAAAAATAGCTGATAAAACCAATGAAGCGATCGAGCAATATCAAAAGAGGAACGAATGGCAGTGTGAAATGTATCAAAACAGCATGAAGACAGCTGCCCTGCGCTATACGAATATGATCAACGATATGAGGGGACAGAACATCACTTTGTATTACGATGTAATCGTACGAGAGATGAAGGGATAAAAATTCTCATCGGAGATAAACAGGGGGACAGCCGGAAGAGAACAAGATAAAAAGTGCCTTCGAATGGTCGGAGCCTAGTGACATAGGTCTATATTCACCATTTTTTTTATTTTCAGTCGTTTTTATTAAGGTGGATATGAAAAAAGTAGATACTGAGATTAATAAAATATGGTATAAAATACTTATTTTTATATAAATGTATTTATATTGTTGCTTGATGGTAATTTTCTTGTTTAAAATTGTAGGGGAAAAATCTGGTTAAAGGGGGACTGGAAAATGGCAGGCGTGATTCGTCTCACACCGGAAGAACTGCGTGGTGTTGCCAGACAATATAACGTTGAGAGTTCTAATGTCACCGAACTCATTGCAAGGCTCGATCAAATGAGTCATACGCTTCAAGGGATTTGGGAAGGTGCTTCGAGCGAAGCGTTTATCCAACAGTATCAAGAGTTGCGCCCATCATTTGAAAAAATGGCTGTTCTATTGAACGAAGTGGGGCAACAATTGCACAATTCCGCTACCATCTTGGAAGACACGGATCAACAAATTGCCAGCCAAATTCGCGGATAAAGGGAGACATTCGGAAAAAAGCGCTACAAATCTTACAAAAGATTATGGCGCTTTTTTCTGTATGCATGTTAGATAAAGAGTTCAATGCTGTTCCTCTTGAACACCGTGAGTGTTGCGACCATTCCTTCCAAGCCCATGTAGGTGCCGCCTATCGGATGGGGAGGTCGCCGCAGGCAACAATGAAGCTTCATTTTTCAATGAGCATGTATATAATCGGAGGATTCCCAACCATGTATATTCAGGTCACGATTGACCTTCGCCATTATACGCACGATGTACTAGATCTTCGTTTATCCGATCTGTATTCGATTAAGAAGATGGTGGAGATTGTTTGGCAGTTAAAAAACATATCGACGCCACCGAGGGAAGGCTGCTGGGTGCGGGTTGAAAATAAACAAGCGGTCTTCCCTGGTTGTGCGACATTACAGGCGAGCGGTATTACCAATGGGGACCGCATTGTGATTTTGTAACCATCGAGAATGGGATAAGGAGCATTATTTTATTATGAGTGAAAAAAAGACGTATTTGGAAACGCAACTAGATGCTGTCATGATCAATGATCAGCCATATACGGTCATCTTTCAGCGCGCCAAATTGAAAATGCAGGATCCGTTGGAATTAGAGGTGCTAAAGGAAGTTGACCCTTGCATCGTGCGGGACATCGATGTATCCGAAGATGAGGTAAAAGTGGTGATCAAACCGCCTTCATCGTTTTTGACGTTTGCGGCGATAAGAAAGACCACATTACTTTCTCGCATCAGAGCCGCTCTCCATCTTGTTTCCAAGGTGAAGCATCATTCCGCTCGCCGATTGATTTTCATCGTCTGTCCGGAAAACCTGATGTTTAACCGGGCATTGGAGCCGTTTTTTCTACATGTGGGCGTGAAAGAAAGTTTGCCCCCTGATGAGTGGGATGACGAGCGCCTTCTTCGTGAAGTGAAAGCGACGGTGCTTGCTTTGACGGAAGGCGAATATCGCTTTGACGAATACTTGAAGTTTCATGAAACGTTGAAATGTTCCCCGATTGCGAAGGAATTATGGCAAGCGGATCATTTGGATGCGGTGTTAGCAGTTTTAGAGAAATGGGTGGATGAAGAAGAGGCAAAAGAACGGGCTAAAGTGCACATTCCCAAAAAAAGATGGAACATGCAAAGGTACATATTTTTTTCGGTCATCGGATTGTTAATCCCTGCAATCATCTATGTATTTTATTCTTTCTTCTTTGCGCAGCCGAAGCAAGAGGCCTATATCCAAAGTACAGAGTTGTTTTTGCAAAATAAATATAGCGATGTCATTACCACGTTGGAAGATTATGCGCCCGAAGACATGCCATATGTCATTCAGTACGAGCTTGCTTCTTCTTATGTCATGACGGAATCTCTCACAGAAGAGCAGCGTCAAACGGTATCGAACAATATTACGCTCAAAACAGATGAGCAATATATGTTGTATTGGATTTACATCGGCCGTAGTCAAAGTGAAGAGGCGCTTGAATTGGCGCGGACGATAGAGGATCGGGATTTAATTGTGTACGCGCTTTTAAAATATCGCGAACAAATAAAGGGCGATACAGATTTGTCAGGGGACGAAAAACAGAAAAAATTGGATGAAATTGATCAGGAAATAAAGGAATACGAGAGGGAACGAAAAGAGAGCGAAGCTCAATTAGAGGAAGAACAACAAAGCGAACAACAGCCGCCAGCCTCCACGCCAGCCGCTGATTCATCTAGTGAGACAACGCAATCGTCGCATGAACCGTCTGTTACTAACAATCAAAAGTCCCAAAAGTAAAAAAGCGCAGCTGTGGGCATCTTAGGAGAGGATTGTATGAGCCAACTATGGGTTTTGTATGAAACGTATTGCCAACTGTTTTCACTGACAAACGAAGAGAAGGTCATTGTCATTGGCAATCAGTTAGAACACCACGTGACCGTTTCATCTTTTTCATTTCGCAACGGATATATCCAAATCGAAAAGAAATCGGACGGCTCGACGCTTGCGGTGTTGCAAGGAGGCCGACAGATCGGCGAGCTAAAGCCCAGATGTTCCATTACGATTGACGTTGATGGGCAACAAATGACGATCGCATGGAGCGGTGAAGAACAGAGAAAATATGTTTATTATGTCGGGCAACAAAGCGAGGTGCTTGTCTCCAATGATCCTCAAGCAGATATTGAGACAACGAATGCCCGCTTTTCGTTGCGAAAGCATCGGGGACAATGGGTCGTCATCCCAGACGATGATGCTCCATTGTTTTTAAATGGGGTGCAGCTATCCGATGCTGTGTCGCTGCGAAACGGCGATGTTCTTTTATGTCCATATATGCAGTTTGTGTTTATCGAAGAAGATTTGCTTGCGGTGACCAGTAGCGAAGAGGTGGTTTCATCGCTGACCGAAACGATGCCGCCTCTTTCCGAGATGAAGAAAAAATATCCGATGTACCGTCGGACGCCGCGTATGATTTATGAGTTGCCGAGCGACAAAGTGAGCATTTCATTCCCGAGTCAGGAAGGGGATGGTGACCCGCGCGGTTTATGGTTGATGGTGTTGCCGCCGGTTATGATGTTGCTAGTGATTGGCGCGGTGGCTCTCATACAGCCTCGGGGCGTTTTCATTATGATTTCGATTGCCATGTTTGCAACGACGATCGTAACATCGACAGCGCAATATATGCGGGAAAAAAAGGCACGCCAAATGAGAAAAGAAAAACGTCGGCGCATTTATACAAATTACTTGGAGCAAAAGAGGGAAGAGCTTCAAGCGTTATCCGAAAAACAAAGAAACGTATTATACTATCATTTTCCGTCCTTTGAGCAGATGAAATCATTCGTCATGCAAGTGAACAGCCGCATTTGGGAAAGAACGGCGGAGAGCGCCGATTTTCTTCATGTGCGAATCGGAACGGCGGACGTGCCGGCCACTTATGAGGTGTCAGTGAGCATGGGCGATTTGGCCAACCGGGAAATCGATGATTTGTTGGAGCAGGCACAACATATAGCCAAGGTGTATCAAACCGTAAAACATGTGCCGCTTCCAATTGATGTGTCACACGGAGCGATCGGAATGGTTGGGAAACGATCCATTGTGAACGGTGAAATTGAGCAGTTGGTGGGTCAAATCGCGTTTTTCCACAGCTATCATGATGTGCGGTTTGTGGCGATTTTCTCAGAGGATGATTATAAGCATTGGGAATGGATGAAATGGCTCCCGCATTTTCAATTGCCGAATTCATTCGCCAAAGGGCTCATTTATAACGAGCAGACGCGTGATCAATTGCTGTCATCGATATACGAGATGTTGCGGGAGCGCGCCTTGGACGAAGAGAAAGACAAAAAACGGTTCTCCCCACATTTTGTGTTTATTGTAGCCGACCGTTCGTTAATTGCGGAACATGTGATTTTAGAGTATTTGGAAGAAAAAAATGAAGACATTGGCATTTCCGTTATTTTTGCTTCAGAGACGAAGGAGAGCTTAACGGAAAACGTTCATACGCTCGTGCAATACATTAACGAGCGGGAAGGTGAGATTGTCATTCAGCATCGGAAGGCGGCACATATTCCGTTTCAGCTGGATGAGCATTCAACAGAAGGAAATGAATCATTTGCCCGAATGCTACGCTCATTGAATCATCAAAAAGGAATGAGCAATTCAATACCAGAAAAAGTAACTTTCTTAGAAATGATGCAAACACGCCGGGCAAATGAGCTGCAGATCGTCCAAAACTGGTTGTCATGTCAAACGTCCCGTTCGTTGGCCGTCCCAATTGGATTGAAGGGGCGAAACGACGTTGTCGAATTAAATTTGCATGAAAAAGCGCACGGGCCGCACGGGTTAGTCGCTGGAACGACGGGATCGGGGAAAAGTGAACTGCTGCAAACGTACATTTTGTCATTAGCAGTACATTTCCATCCGCATGAAGTCGCCTTTTTAATTATTGACTACAAAGGGGGCGGCATGGCGCAACCGTTTAAGAACATGCCGCATTTACTCGGCACGATCACAAACATTCATGGCAGCAAAAACTTCAGCGCTCGGGCGCTCGCGTCCATCAACAGCGAATTGAAAAAACGGCAGCGCCTTTTTGATCGTTATGAAGTCAACCATATTAATGACTACATGGAATTGTACAAACAAGGCAAAGCAGAACAGCCTTTACCACACTTATTTTTAATCGCCGATGAATTTGCGGAATTGAAAAGCGAAGAGCCGGACTTTATTCGTGAATTAGTAAGCGCCGCTCGCATCGGCCGGAGTTTGGGCGTCCATCTCATTTTGGCAACGCAAAAGCCACGGGGTGTCATTGACGAACAAATTTGGAGCAATGCTCGCTTTCGGATCAGCTTAAAAATGCAAGATGTAAATGACAGCAAAGAGATTTTGAGAAATGGTGACGCCGCAGCGATCACAGTGCCGGGAAGAGCTTATCTGCAAGTTGGGAATAATGAAGTATACGAACTGTTTCAATCCGCATGGAGCGGTGCACCATATGTGGAGGAAGGAGTCGAGGCGGAGGATGAAATTCATATCGTGACCGATTTAGGTCTTGTGCCGGTGTCGAATGTGGCGACGGATCGGAAGCGAAGCCGCCAAAAGCCAAAAACGGAAATTGAAATGGTAGTCGAGCAAATCATTGAGACACAAAAACAATTAAACATCGAAAAATTACCAAGCCCATGGCTTCCGCCGCTTCCTCCACGTTTAGCGCGCCCAGCCTCAGTGACAGCGGAGGCCAATGCCTTTCCGATCGGCTTAAAAGACGAGCCAGAACTGCAAAGTCAGTCTGATTATTTCTATCAATGGCTTGAAGATGGGAATATTGGTATTTTTGGTTCGGCAGGATACGGAAAATCAACGACGATGATGACGCTACTTCTAAGTTTTGCGGGTGCCTACAACCCGGCGCAGCTTCATTATTACATCTTTGATTTTGGAAACAGCGCGTTATTGCCGTTGCGCCAGTTGCCGCATACAGCTGACTACTTCCGGTTAGACGATGAAAAGAAAATAGAAAAGTTCATCAAGTTCATGAAAGAGGAAATGGAGCAGCGCAAACAACGGTTTATGGAAAAAGAAGTGAGCACGATTAAATTATATAATGCGCTGTCAGAAGAGAAGCTTCCCATTATTATAGTGGCACTTGACAATTTTGATGTTGTAAAAGAGGAAATGCCTGACTTTGAAACGCAGTTGATTCAATATGCCCGCGACGGGCAATCCCTTGGAATCTTTTTCATCATGACAGCGACAAGAGTGAGTGGAATTCGCCCGCCGCTTATGAACAATTTAAAAACAAAAATTGTTCATTACTTCATTGACAGTTCGGAAAAGTTTTCGCTGATTGGGCGAACGCCGTACGATGTTGATCCGATTCCGGGCAGGGCGCTGATAAAAAAAGATAATGCAGCTTTAACGCAAATCTATCTTCCGGCTGACGGGGAAGACGATATCGAAGTGCTCGAGAATGTCAAACGAGAAATGGAACGATTAAAAGAAGTATATCAACACATACCGAAGCCAAAACCGATTCCAATGCTTCCACCGCGGCTGTCAATGTCCGTCTTTACAAACACGTATGTTCAACACCGAGCTTCAGGATTCATTCCTGTTGGGCTCGATGAGCAAACGGTTCGCCCAGTGGCGATCAACATGCGGACGGATCCGCACTGCTTGATTGTCGGGCAATCAAGAAAAGGAAAAACAAACGTGGTCAAGGTCATTTTAGAGTCCTTACTTGTGCAAGAACCGGAAAGCATCGGCTTATTGGATGGAATCGACCGGGGACTCGCCGGCTACGCGAATCGGGACGACATTACTTATATAGAAGCAAAAGAGAGACTAGCGCAGTGGTTGAACGAAGCGGATGCTGTGTTGCAACAACGAGAGAGGGAGTATATTCAAGCAGTCAACGAAAATCGTGCGACAACGTTGGCGTGGCCGCCGGTTGTATTCGTCGTTGACAGCCTCTTGCGCCTTCAGCAAGAAACCGACAGCATCATGCAAGGCCGGATTGCCAACATGATGAAGCAGTACAGCCATCTTGGATTCCATGTGTTTGTTGCTGGAAATGCCAATGAATTTGTGAAAGGGTTTGACGCATTGACAGCGGAGTTGAAACAAATTCGTCAGGCCATTCTCGTAACGAAAAAATCTGAGCAAAGCTTGTTTGCATTGCCTTTTACAAGAAACGAACAAGAAATTGAACCGGGATTTGGCTATTTTGTCGTTGGTGGAAAAGACCAAAAAATCCAAATTCCAAAAGTCGAATAAATCAAAGGATCGGGAGAACGGATATGAATGGAAAATGGAAAATCGCGAAATTGATTGGATTGATCATCTTCATTGTCAGCCTTCCCGTACTGTTTTTTGCTTTCATTGGCCAAAACCCAATGAAACAAACAAACAAGGCGACCAATCATATTGCCGTTGTCAATGAAGATATGGGGGCGAAATACGATCAGAAAACCTATTTCTTTGGCAAGGAGATCGTCCCCGCCCTTGCCGACCGTTCAAGTTACCATTGGTCGGTAGTGAACCGCAGTCAGGCGGAGAACGGGTTGAAAAACAATGAATACGATGCAGTCGTGTATTTGCCTTCTGATTTTTCTCGAAACATTTTATCGTTTAATGACAAGCAACCATTAAAAGCCACAGTGCAATATAAAATCCAGCCGAATTTGGATGCGAAGCATAGGGAACGGGTGCAAAGAGAACTTGAAGCATCCAAAAACATGATCAATCAAAAAATGTCCACCCTCTATTGGAGTTACGTGGCGCAAGAGATAGCGGCGATTCGGAAGAAATTTAACGACATCTTAGAAAAAGAAATCGCGTTCCAGAAGGCGATGTACGCTTTTTATACCCCTAGCTCAGCCAAACTCGCCGAAGAGATTAAAAGGCAAAAAGATATGCTGCAGGAGCTGCTTGAGGCATCGAACAATGCGAAAGATTCTTCCGCTGGCACTTTGCAAGGAATCGAAGAGGCGGAAGCAGAAATCACCGCTTTTGTTGACAGCCTGAGCCAATACAGGGAATATCAACAACGGCAAAACGAACTTCTGCAAGAGGGGATTCATGAATACAAAAAGAGATTTAACGAACGAATGGATTTGATGCTCGGGAAGCCATGGGAGGTGAAGCCGGACGTTCGCCATCAAGAGCAAAATTTACTTGAATCAATCACCACTTTGCGAAACACGGTGGCAGAAAGCCACACATCACTAATGACCTTCAATGAGCAGCTGAAACAATCAACGGTTCAGGAACAATTTGAACAGTTGCTCACATGGAAGAAAGAGTTTGTTCGTCAGTATCAGATAGAAGTCAACAATCAAACGCTCGATCGTTTGCAGCAGTCGCTCATTGAGTTTCGCCAAAAACTGCAATCTCCTTCCCCGGGCCAAACAGACGAAGAGCAACCGGCACCAATTGAAGCGCCACCGCAACCTGCCGATGAGAATTTGTTGGATGCATTGCAGCAACAACTTGCCAATTTGAAAGCACAATGGCAAGCGTTCAAACCGCAGAGTCCGCAGGAAAGCTGGGAGCATATTGAAGGTTCGATAAGCCAACTTGAGACGGAAATGGAAAAGACGAAACAAGCGTGGCAACAACAACTCGCTTTGCAACAGCAATGGCAGCAAAAATATGCGCAACTCGTCGAACAGCTGAACAAACAATTAACTGAAGGAAAAGCCGATTCGATCGACGATATTGTGCAGCAAATCAAGGAAAAGGAACAGGCGGTTCTCGCGTCGCCGGCGCTGCCAGAAAGCCGCAAACAAGTGTTGTCATCTCATTTTGAAGCGGTGATTCAAAATCGAAATACAGCCGATCTTCTAGACTATTTTGCATGGTTATCGATTTTCGACGAGGCAGTGCAGCAAACAACTCGTTTTGATGAAGAGTTAGTTGATCAGCTCTTGATGAATTGGAATCAAAGAGATGCTATTTTCCAGATGCTATCGGATGTGCGAGGGTATTTTGAGGAGCTGGAGCAACACTCAGCGTCTTCGCTGAAAGAAGTGGAAGCGGCTGAAGAAAGTACAGAATCATTTATAGAGACAACGCTTGGGTATATACAGGAATACGATGAAAACGTGCAAAAAATGCAAGAGACGATCACAGGCCAGTTGCAGGAGCTCAGCGATGCGGTGAGCGAAGTGACGATGCAACTGCAAGAGGCGGTAAATGAAGGACAACAAACAGAAGAGATTTGGAGAGGAAACGATGGGGAATTTGTCATAACGATCCAACAAAACACGATGCAAGATGTACAACAAATTTCCGATCTCATCGCCTCGATTGCCGAAGATCAAGATCACATTGTTGATTATACAAATGAACTGCATGAAAAAATAGATTCAGTTCAAACGAAAGCAGACGAATTGAATGATAAATGGGCGGCCAATGTGAATACGACAAAGCAAATTCGCAATGACGTATATCGCCTTTTAAACAACACGATGATCGATCAACAGGCCAATGGCTATGTGTACGATTATTTAACAAACCCTGTGCAAGTAAGGGGCGATTTACCAGAGGAACAAACGACGTATACGCCGCCGGTTGTAGTGTTGATCATTGTTTTGCTGTGCGGCATGCTCATCGGTTTCTTCCTTCATTATTATTCTAATAGCCCATTCATGTTGCAGCTTGCTCTATTGCTCCTGATGAATGTGGTGGTTGGGTTAATCATCAATATCTATAGCTTGAAAATTTATCCGATGCAAGATGTGCGAGCCATCAAGTGGAGCGTGTTGACGATCGTTTTGTTATTCTTCTGTTCTTCGATGGTTCGATTGGCATTTTTGATCGGACCGTTTACCGGTTGGATTCTTGGAGTCGGGCTTGTACTTTTCTTCATCACTCCATTGCTCGATTTAGTGTTGCCTAACTTCCATTTTGAGCATCCGATTGCAGAAACGTATATATCGATTCAATACGGAGATCAACAAATCTTTTATTCGACCGTCGTAATGATGGGGGTTCTGTCATTATTGATGGCGGCTGTCCCGTTTTTGAAACATCGCCTTGCCGACCAACAAGAGGAGGGGGAAATGTATGAAGGATAAGGGGCGTTTTTCGTTCCCTTTCCTTCTTGTCCTGTTGTTGTTAATGACAGTGGCGAAGGAGGTAAAGGCGGATGAAGGGCCATCAGTGGAACCAAACCAATATGAGAGGAACCCCGTTGAATTGCGCACAGACTATATTCGGGAGCAGTCACTTTTAAACGGGAAAAAAGAGCTTCCAAAAGAACAGTTGACATTGACATTTCAGCGATCGACTCCTTCTGTTTTGGAGCGGACAAAAGCGCAATTGTTTTTATCTTCAGAGCGAAACACCAATACGATCACCACGAAAGCCGAAAAGTTAAAGCTGTTTTCATCAGCGAAGGAAATAACCACCTCGTCTCGTCCCGCATCGAATGAGGAGGAAGCAACGAATTCGTCCCATTTGCTTTGGGTGTTTGGGATTCTCATTTTCGCACTGCTTGCAGCGATGTTTGCGATCGTCGTCCCCCGAATGAAACAGTTTGTCCGTTAAGGAGTTTAACGGGGGATGCAAGGGGGCATTGCGGACAGGTGAGACGATGAGTGAGGAACATGAAATTGGGGAGGGAATCCAAGTGTCATCGACGTTAGAGTCAATTGAAAAGGAAATAAAGAGGAGAGCATACGAAACAGCGATCTCCATTTTACGGTCTTACCAAGGGCAAGTGCATGAAGCAATGGGAGAATTCCGAGATGGCATTCGCAGCTTTCATCGCGCCAACGATGAATATATTCCGCACTGGCAAGGAGAGGCGCGGGAAGCGTATGAGTGGATTTATGCTGATTTAAAGCAACTCGAGACACGAATTGGGACGACGGCGGATGAATTGGTTGACGAAATCAGCAGGGAAATCGCCCGTCTTCGTCGAAAGATAGAGGAGTTGTAATCCACTATGATTCGATTGAAGCCTGATGAGTTGGAAACGGTCGCCGGACATATTCCCGAAGCGGAAGATGCGTGCCAACGGGCACGGACGACGTTATCGTGGGAGCTCTCCTCCCTTGTGATGAATCTCCCGGGCGTCAGCACACCCGCGATCGAAGAGCTGAGGGATGAACTCGTTCATTGGCTGAAGCGTTATGAAGACAAACTGAACGAAGCCGAAGAACTTCTGTATCGCACCGCCGCCGCGATGCGCCAAGCGGACCAAACGCTCGCCGACAATATGAAGGAATTGGGGTTGGAGTTTCTCGGATGGTACGACGTGCAACGACTATTCGGCGAGTACGATCCGGTCACTGGGG
>NZ_AYKT01000032.1 GCF_000496575.1 Geobacillus thermodenitrificans subsp. thermodenitrificans DSM 465
CCTGTGCGTCTGCCAATTCCGCCACCCCGGCTAATAGGCAAATAAATGGAGCGGAAGACGGGACTCGAACCCGCGACCCCCACCTTGGCAAGGTGGTGTTCTACCACTGAACTACTTCCGCTCGGGTAACAATGCGGGTGAAGGGACTTGAACCCCCACGCCCATAAAGGGCACTAGACCCTGAATCTAGCGCGTCTGCCAATTCCGCCACACCCGCAAATCAATTATGGTGAGCCATGGAGGACTCGAACCTCCGACCCTCTGATTAAAAGTCAGATGCTCTACCTACTGAGCTAATGGCTCATGAGTTTGTCATACACTCATATTAGATGATGTCTCTTCCTCTACTAGCACGTTCAAAGGTGTCTAGAGCATTGAGACAATTCGGAATGAATTCAAAGATACAACCCTTGTTACTGAGCTAATAGTTCATAATAGATTAAATGGTGGAGGATGACGGGATCGAACCGCCGACCCCTTGCTTGTAAGGCAAGTGCTCTCCCAGCTGAGCTAATCCTCCACGGTATTGCCTAGCAACGACCTACTCTTGCAGGGGCGCTGGCCCCAACTACCATCGGCGCTGGAGAGCTTAACTTCCGTGTTCGGGATGGGAACGGGTGTTTCCTCTCCGCTATCATCACTAGGCAATTATCCAATAGACAAGTTATATTATAATCAAATTTCTTCGTTTGTCAATAACTCTTTATCTTCGACAACTTTCGTCATCGTTCCGACGTACCATCTTAATATAGCACGTTGAATAATATTTGTCAACTCGCTTTACTGTTTTTGTTTTATCAAAGCGACGATTTTCATTTTATATTGTTTATATGTTAAAAGTCAATAGTTTTTTAAAAAACAAATCGTCCCCTGTGCATTTTCACACAGGGGACAATATTTTTTATTTATGACGCATTTGCGGGAAGAGTAACACATCCCGAATGGACGGAGAGTTAGTCAAGAGCATGACTAGACGGTCAACGCCGATGCCGAGTCCGCCTGTTGGAGGCATACCGTACTCGAGCGCTTCGAGGAAATCTTCGTCCATTTCGTGCGCTTCATCGTTCCCTTGTTCACGTTCTTTCAACTGTGCTTCGAAACGTTGGCGCTGGTCGATCGGATCGTTTAGTTCCGTAAACGCGTTCGCATGTTCACGTCCAACGATAAATAGCTCAAATCGATCGGTAAAGCGTGGATCGTCCGGGTTTTTCTTAGCTAACGGCGAAATTTCGACAGGGTGGCCATAAATGAACGTCGGTTGGATGAGTTGCGACTCGACTTTTTGTTCAAAAAATTCATTGACGATATGACCAAACGTCATGTGCGGGGCGATTTCGACCCCATGTTCTTTCGCCAACGCCCGCGCTTCCTCGTCGTCCATGTGCCGCCAGAAATCAACGCCGACGTATTCTTTAATCGCATCGACCATATGAAGTCGCCGCCATTCAGGCGTTAAATCGACGGTATGTTCGCCGTATTGAATTTTCGTCGTGCCAAGCACTTCCGTGGCAATGTGAGCAATTAAGTTTTCTGTCAATTTCATGATGTCACGGAAGTCGGCATATGCCTCGTACAGTTCAAGCATCGTAAACTCCGGATTGTGACGGGTGGAAATCCCCTCATTCCGGAAGACGCGTCCGATTTCATACACTTTTTCCAAACCGCCGACGATGAGCCGTTTTAAATGGAGTTCGATGGCGATTCGCATATAAAGTGTCATATCAAGGGCATTATGGTGCGTAATAAACGGACGTGCAGCCGCACCACCTGCTATGGCGTGCATCATCGGTGTTTCGACTTCCAAATAACCTTGGCTGTCGAGATAACGCCGCATCGATTGAATAATGAGACTACGGGTGATAAACGTCTGCTTACTTTGCGGATTCATAGTTAAGTCGAGATAACGTTGGCGGTAACGTTGTTCGACGTCCTTTAAACCATGGTATTTTTCCGGCAATGGACGCAATGCTTTTGTTAAAAATTCATATGATGACACTTTGATGGAAAGCTCGCCGACTTTTGTTTTGAACATAGTGCCGCGCACACCGACGATATCACCAAGGTCAGAGATTTTAAACAGCTCATATTGCTGTTCACCGACATCGTCTTGGCGGACATAAATTTGAATTTGCCCTGTGACGTCTTGAATGTGAGCAAATCCTGCTTTTCCTTTACCGCGTTTCGTCATAATGCGGCCGGCGACAGCGACTTCAATTTGCTGATCTTCAAGTTCTTCTTTGGACAAATCGCCGTACAGTTTAAACAGCTCTTCTGCTTTATGCGTGCGCTCGAACCGTTTGCCAAACGGGTCGACACCTAGCTCTTCGATTTTTTTTAACTTTTCCCGGCGGACACGCAATTGGTCGTTCAATTCTTCATGGCTCATCCTTCATTCACTCCATTTAATGATTTTTTACGAAAAATACTGCCAGCGCGTGCTGGCAGTCATCCGCTTCATCAAATTCCGCTCCTATACGGCCCGGGCGTTCGCTGCCGCCTGATTCTCTGCATCCTGTGCGACTTTCAGCAGCAATGCGGCTAGTTCGTCCCGTGTCTCACACTCGTTGATGGCGTTGCGGATTTTCGCTGCACCGCGAATGCCTTTTAAATACCAAGCGGCGTGTTTGCGCATTTCTTTGACAGCAATATACTCACCTTTAAGCGCAATTAAACGGTCTAAATGCAACAGGCACACATCGATTTTCTCTGTCGGCGTTGGTTCAGGGATAAGCTCCCCTGTTTCTAAATAGTGCACGGTGCGATAAATCATCCACGGGTTACCGAGCGCCGCCCGTCCGATCATGACACCGTCCACCCCGGTTTCTTCAAGCATCCGCTTGGCGTCTTGTGGTGTTTTGACATCGCCGTTGCCGATGACTGGGATGTTGACCGCTTCTTTCACTTGTTTAATAATGTTCCAATCCGCTTTTCCTTCGTACATTTGTACTCTTGTCCGCCCATGGACGGCGACGGCTTTGCCACCAGCGCGCTCAACTGCTTGCGCGTTTTCAACAGCGTAAATATGATGTTCGTCCCAGCCGATTCGCATTTTGACCGTAACCGGTTTTTCAACGGCGTCGACAATGGAGGCAACCACGTCATAAATTTTATTCGGATCAAGAAGCCATTTCGCTCCCGCGTCGCAATTCGTAACTTTTGGAACCGGACAGCCCATGTTAATGTCGATAATATCCGCATTCGTATTTTTATCGACAAATTTTGCTGCTTTGACAAGCGTTTCCTTTTCGCCCCCGAAAATTTGCAGGCTGAGCGGCTTTTCCCGCTCATCGATATATAACATATTTAACGTCTTTTCATTGTTGTATACGATTCCTTTATCGCTCACCATCTCTGCGCACACAAGCCCGGCGCCGAATTCTTTGACAGTCAAGCGGAACGCCGAGTTGCACACGCCTGCCATGGGGGCAAGCACGACACGATTTTTAATCTCAACATCGCCAATGCGAAACATAAAAACGCCTCCTTTCTACTGGTTTGATTCGATTTTCGGCGGCGTCAGTTCTTCGACCGATATATTTAACAGCTCGGCGATTTGCTCGACGAGCGAATCGGACGGCATCCGATTCCCCCGTTCGATTTCACCAAGGATTGAGACGGAAACGCCGAGCTCCTTAGCCAGCCTTTCTTGTGTATATCCTTTTAGCTTTCGAAAAGCGCGAATACGTCTTCCCCATCTTTCTGCTTCCATACGCGAACTCCTTCTTTGTCAGGTAGTCGATCAACGATGTCTGTTAACGGCTCGAAAATGTTCGGTATTGTTAAATGGGAATTGATTTCGAGCAACGGGATAAGAACAAACGCCCGCTCCGCCATACGCGGATGCGGAATGACTAGTTGCTCTGTTTCAATATTTTCATGATTATACAGCAAAATGTCAAGGTCTAACGTACGCGGCCCCCAGCGAATTTCCCTTTTTCTCCCAAATTCTTGTTCAATTTGTTGCGTCACGTTCAACAAGGAAAATGGTGACAACGTCGTCGCCACCTCGACTACCATGTTTAAAAACTTGTCTTGATGGACGTAACCAACCGGATCCGTTTCATAGATGGACGAACTCGACTTTACAGAAATTCCCTCGTAGCGATCAAGTGCTTCAATGGCCGAACGTAAATAATAGACACGATCCCCTAAGTTAGAACCTAAGGAAATATATACAATGTTTTCCATTTAACGCCCCCTAACAATTTCAACGGCGACATGCTTATAATGTCCGCGGATTGGTGGATTTGGCTTCGTCACCCTCACGGTACAACGCTGAATGGCAGGAAAAGCGGCAAGCAGATCATCGGCGATCGCCTCAGCCACTGCCTCGATCAAAGCAAATGTCCGCTCCTCAACAATCGCCCGACAACGCTCGTACACATCCGCATAGTTGATCGTATGCTCAAGACAATCACTCCGCCCAGCTGGCCGCAAATCAAGCTCCATCGTCACATCAATCACGAACTTCTGACCGAGGACATTTTCTTCGGGAAGCACTCCATGATAGCCATAAAACTCCATCTCTCGCACATAGATTTTATCGATGGCCGCTCTCCCCTTTCCCAAGCATCGCATCCATCATTTTCGCCATGCGGGCGATCGGCAATACATCGTGAACGCGGACGATATTCGCCCCTTTCACGATACCAAGACAAACAGTAGCTCCCGTTCCTTCGACACGCTCTTCAACTGGCACGTCAAGCACATGGCCGATAAACCGTTTGCGCGACGTTCCAAGCAACAGCGGATAGCCAAGGGCAGCAAACTCATCAAGACGCCGCATCACCTCCAAATTATGCTCGAACGTTTTGGCAAACCCGATACCTGGATCTAAAATAATATTTTCATCTTTCACTCCGGCTTGTTTGACAATGCAGATGCTCTCCTCTAGGTCGACGATCATATCGGAAATAAGGTCGCGGTATGCCATATCGTGTCGATTGTGCATTAAAATAATTGGCACTCCGTACGAAGCAGCAACATGTGCCATATCCGGATCAGCTTTGGCTCCCCAAACATCGTTAATGATATGTGCCCCGGCTTCGATGGCTTGGCGTGCCACCTCCGCTTTATATGTATCAATGGAAATCGGCACATTCACCTCACTGGCAATCGCTCTTACCGCTGGAATGACGCGCCGTAATTCTTCATCGAGCAGAACCTGTTCCGCTCCCGGACGTGTCGACTCGCCGCCGATGTCAATGATGTCCGCTCCCTCGGCCACAAGCCGCTTCGCATGCTCAACGGCTTTTTCTACATCGTAAAATCGTCCGCCGTCAGAAAATGAATCCGGTGTGACGTTGACAATACCCATGATCAATGTTTTTTTGCCTAAATCCAACTCATGCCCGCGGCATTGAAGCACACGCGAACGCGTCATTGTTATCATCATCGATTCATCCTTTCTGACAATTCATTCCTCGTCCATAACGTGTCCGTAAAGCGGCGGTAATGGCGTTGCAGCGCACAGGTCACCGGGCCGTTTTGTCCAAGATAAACGCGATGGCCGATGCGGTGAAGCGGCACAATTTCCTGCAGTGAATTGGTGATAAACACTTCGTCGGCTTCGTACAAATCAGAAAGCGGATAAACTCCTTCTTCAATCGGGATATGCAACTCATTAAGCAACGCGATCACGAATTGCCTCGTGATGCCGTTTAATATGCCGACAGACGGCGCTGGAGTATAGACGACACCGCCTTTTATCCAAAAAATATTGGAGACAATGCCTTCCGCCACCGCACCTTCACGATTGAGAAAGATTCCTTCTGCATGGGGACGGTTGCCAAGCTCCCATTTCCCAATCATATTGTTTAAATAATGGTGCGATTTTAATCGTTGGTCGCCCTCTGGGCTGTTCCGCGTTGTTGTTAAAATGACCCCTTCTTTCCCCTCTTGAGGAGCCGCTGGCGGCAGCGGCTTCATGTAGACGATGATGGTGGGACGTAAGTACTGTTCCGTCGACAAGCCGAGATCACCAACACCGGCGGACACATTGAAACGCACATAAGCGTCTCGCAGTTCATTTGCCCTGAGCAACCGCTCGATGATGTCGACCGCCTCAGCGCGGCCGAACTGCCTAGCGATGTGGAGTTCGGACAGCCCGCAGTTCAGCCGTGCTAAATGGTCATCAAGCAAAAACGGATGGCCATCATACGTACGAAACGTTTCAAACAATCCAAGCCCATACAAAAAACCGTGATCAAATGCCGAAAGTTGCGCTTCTTCACGCGGAACGATTTTGCCGTTGACATATACGTACATATGGTCCATCACGCCTTTTTGTATGTGTCAATAAAGTTTTTCAGCAGTTGCATTCCGTGACTTGTCATAATCGACTCGGGGTGGAACTGCACCCCTTCGATTGGCAATGTCTTATGGCGGATGGCCATCACTTCGTCTTCGTCCGTCCAAGCGGAAACAGTAAAACAATCGGGAAGTGTTTCTTTGTCAACAATGAGAGAGTGGTAACGAGTCGCCGTAAACGGGCTCGGCACCCCTTGGAAAATCGTTTCTCCGTCATGGTAAACGGACGATGTTTTCCCGTGCATCAGCCTTGAAGCACGGATGACACGGCCGCCAAACGCTTGGGCGATCGACTGATGGCCGAGGCAGACGCCAAAAATCGGGATTTTGCCAGCAAAGTAAGTGATGGCTTCCAAGCTGACACCCGCTTCATTCGGCGTGCATGGACCTGGGGAAATCATAATAAAATCCGGAGCGAGCCGTTCAATCTCGGAAACGGTAATTTCATCATTGCGCTTGACAAGCAGCTCCTCACCTAGAACACCTAAATATTGCACTAAATTGTACGTAAAGGAATCATAATTATCAATCATGACGATCATCATTCTCACCTCATGCTCGAAAATAATGTCTCTGCTTCACTCAGCTCTTTTGCTCTCCAAAGGGCCGCCGCTTTTTTCAAACATTCTTTGTATTCATGCTCCGGGTTGGAATCAATGACAATACCTGCCCCTGCTTGTACATGCGCTATTCCATCTTTGACAACCATCGTCCGAATGGCGATGTTCAGCTCCATGTTGCCTTGAAAATCGATCCAGCCGATCGACCCGGTATACAAGCCGCGGCGGACCGGTTCGAGTTCTTCGATAATTTCCATCGTCCGCACTTTCGGGGCCCCCGTAATCGTCCCTCCTGGAAACATGGCGCGAATGACGGCAAACGCATCGTATTCTGGCGCGATTGTTCCGGAAACATGCGACACAATATGCATGACGTGCGAATATCGTTCGACTGTCATCCATTCGTCGACATGAACCGTCCCATATGCACAGACGCGGCCGAGATCGTTTCGTTCAAGATCGACGAGCATGGCATGCTCGGCTCGCTCCTTTTCGCTCGCGAGCAATTTTTGTGCAATTTGTTCATCTTCCGTTTTCGTCCGGCCACGTGACCGGGTACCGGCAATTGGCCGTGTTTCGAGACGCTGTCCACGTTTACGGACAAGCAACTCTGGCGAACCGCTCACAACTTGAAATTGTGGGGTATGCAAATACCCCATATACGGCGACGGATTAATGGTACGCAACTGCTTGTAGACGGCAAATGGATGAGCTAAGAGCGGCTGTGATTGGCGCACCGACAAGTTGACTTGGAACACGTCACCTTGGGCAATGTACTGCTTCACGCGCTGAACCGCCTCGATAAACTGCTGTTTCGTCATGGACACAGACGGAGCGGCGGCCGAGCCAGCAGTTGACCATCGGGGTGATTCACTCTGCTCCTCAAGCCACATTTGCTCATACATATCCAATCTTCGAAAAGCAGCCTGTTCCTCCCCATCGCTGGCATGGACGATCAAGTGGAGCTGCTGTTCTTGATGGTCGTAAATCGCCACATCATCAAACAGCCAAAAATACATAAACGGCAGCTGCAAATCGTCATGAGCAAGCTCCGGAAGCCGTTCGATGTAACGGACGCTGTCATAGCTGATGTAGCCGATCAGTCCACCTTGACACGGCAGTGGCTCGTCCTCATCCGGCATTAAAAAGTGCGAAAACCATTGTTGCAGCAACTCGAGCGGTGGCCCGTCCAGCGTCGTTTCTTTCCCACGATAGATGATAGATAACCGCTGCTCAGTCGCCCGGATGATCCCGCTTGGGTTGAGGCCGATGATGCTATATCTTCCCCCTTGACCGCTCTCAAGCAGCACGTGGTGCGGTCGACCGTATGCCAGCTGTTCGTACTGGCGGAGCCAATCCCGGCCGCTATAATCGATTGTCCGTTTCAGCCGCCTGCGCCGTTGTTCCATCTCGGTCAACTCCTCATGATGTTCATAGTTATTCTTATTGTACAATGATTAGTCATTCATATCACCCACTACCATAAAAAATTCGACAGGGTTGCCCCTGTCGAAAAACGTTGCTTAGTTTTCGAATTGGTAAAGCGGCGTGCTCAAATAACGTTCCCCATTGCTCGGGATCACAGCCAGCACTTTTTTTCCTTTACCGAGTTCTTTTGCTACTTTCAACGCCGCATGAATAGCAGCACCAGACGAAATGCCGCCAAGAATGCCTTCCTCGCGAGCCGCGCGGCGGGCAGCCGCAAACGCTTCTTCCGTTGTTACCGTAATGACGCCGTCATAAATGCTTGTATCCAAAATATCTGGAACAAACCCAGCGCCGATTCCTTGGATTTTATGCGGACCTGGTTTACCGCCGGACAAGACTGGTGAATCAGCCGGCTCAACGGCGTAAATTTTAATGTTCGGATATGCTTCACGCAATACTTTACCAGCGCCCGTAATCGTTCCGCCCGTACCGATTCCAGCAACAAACGCATCGAGCTGGTCGCCCATTTGCTCAACGATTTCTTTCCCGGTCGTCAAACGGTGGATTTCTGGGTTCGCTTCATTTTTGAACTGCTGCGGCATAAAATAGCCGTGCTCACGAGCGAGTTCTTCAGCTTTTTGGATTGCCCCGCGCATCCCTTGAGCACCTGGCGTGAGTACTAACTCTGCACCGTACGCCCGCAACAAGTTGCGGCGCTCTAAACTCATCGTATCCGGCATAACCAATACTGCTTTATATCCTTTCGCTGCTGCGACCATCGCTAATCCGATTCCCGTGTTACCGCTCGTCGGCTCAACGATTGTATCGCCCGGTTTCAGTCTTCCGGCCTTTTCCGCTGCCTCAATCATTGCTAATGCAATCCGGTCTTTGACGCTGCTGCCTGGGTTCATAAACTCGAGCTTCACGTAAACATCAGCGCTGTCTTCGTCGACGATGCGGTTCAACTTCACTGCCGGTGTATCGCCGATCAGTTCCGTTACAGAGTTGACTGTGCGTGCCATGGTTCCACCCCTAATCCCGATTATTTTTATCGAATTTGTTTCCAATGTATCAGTTATTGACGTAATTGTCAATCATTTTAATGTTTTCATCTTTTTTCGGCGAGTTGCTTGAGCTGCTCCAACTCTTCTTTCGCGAAATGGTATGTTTCGTTGCAGAAGTGGCACGAAGCTTCCGCCTGTCCTTCATTATCGATAATATCCTGAATTTCCTCCGGCCCTAGACTGACGAGGGCATCGGCGATCCGCTCGCGCGAACAGCGGCAAACGAATGTAACCGGCATTGTCTCAAGCACGCGGACATCTCCATCCCCTAAAATTTGTTCTAACATTTGTTCTGGACTGAGCCCGTTTTCAATCATGCGCGAAACGGGAGGAATTTGTTTCAGCCGTTCTTCAATGCGCGCAATCGTTGCTTCTTTCGTTCCGGGCATGATCTGAATGATAAACCCTCCAGCTGCCCGAATCGTATAGTCGGGGTTGACGAGCACACCGACACCGACGGACGATGGAATTTGCTCGGATGAGGCAAAATAATACGTAAAGTCATCGCCAAGCTCTCCAGAGATGAGCGGCACTTGTCCGGTGAAAAAGTCGCGCAACCCGAGGTCTTTCACTACGGTGAGCATCCCATTTTTGCCGACAGCCCGAGCAACATCAAGCTTCCCATGCTCGTTTAACTCAAAATGGACATGGGGGTTTGTCACATACCCACGTACTTCCCCTTTAGCGTTGCTATCGACTAAAATAACGCCGATCGGCCCACCGCCATCAATTTTAATCGTCAACGTTTCTTCACCTTTGAGCATCGCCCCCATCATGAC
>NZ_AYKT01000033.1 GCF_000496575.1 Geobacillus thermodenitrificans subsp. thermodenitrificans DSM 465
GTAAAGGTGGTGAGAATATGGCTGAAACAGTGCGCGGCATAAACGTTGTCATTTCAGGCGACACAACGAAGCTAGGGAAAGCCCTAGAGGACGTCAACAAAAAGAGCAAGGATATTCAGAGTGAGTTGCGACAAGTCGACCGTTTGCTCCGGTTCGACCCATCCAACACGACCCTTTTGGCTCAAAAGCAACAGCTCCTTGCTCAACAAATAGAGAACACAAGCGAGAAATTGAATCGCTTGAAATCGGTACAGCAGCAAGTCAATGAGCAATTCCGGCGCGGGGAAATCAGCGAAGGGCAATACAGAGCATTTCAACGCGAGATTGAGAAAACACAAGGACAATTGAACAACTTGCGAAGCAAGCTCGACGAAACAAATGCATCTATCAACAAGCACACGACTGCATGGGGGAAGATGCAAGAACGGCTATCCTCTGTCGGAAATAATCTGCGTGATGTTGGTCAACGAATGCAGTCTGTCGGGCAATCCATGGCCACGTCGATGGGCGCGGCGGCTACAGCGATTGGTGGCGCATTAGGGTTCGCCGTCAAAAAGTCGATGGACTTTGAAGCACAAATTGACCGCGTTGGCGCCATCGCCGGAGCTACTCCATCAGAATTGAAGAAATTAGAGAAGGCCTCCCTTGACCTTGGTGCGTCCACTTCCAAGTCAGCTACTGAAGTGGCGCAAGGCATGGAGATTATGGCCGCAATGGGATACAACACGAATCAGATTCTAGCGGCCATGCCGGGTATCATTGCGGCAGCTGAGGCGTCCGGCGAAGATATGGCGCTTGTTGCTGACACCGTATCAGCGGCATTGAACTCCTTCGGTCTTGAGGCGGCAGAAGCGGCTAGGGTGGCAGACGTTCTTGCACAAGCAGCAAATGATTCAGCGGCTGGCATTCAGGATATGCAATATACCTTTAAATACGCGGCACCTGTTGCCCGGACGTTGGGAATCTCGCTAGAACAGCTTGGTGCGGCTACGGAGATCATGGCAAATGCGGGGATTCGTGGTGAGCAGGCCGGAACTACCCTGCGCGCTGCCCTCATTCGCTTGTCTGACCCACCGAAAGAAGCAGCAGCTATGTTGAAAGAATTGGGCGTCCGTATTACAGATTCAAGCGGAAAGATGCTTCCGTTCAACCAGATTATTGCCCAGCTATCGAAAAGTACCGAAAAAATGAGCAACGCCCAAAAGCTTGCTGCACTGTCTACTATCTTTGGTACAGAAGCAGCAAGCGGAATGCTTTCTGTAGTAGAAGCCGGACCGCAAAAACTAGATGCACTCACGAAATCATTGCAAAATTCCGCCGGGGCATCACAAGAAGCGGCGGCAAAAATGAAAGACAACTTGAAAGGCTCGCTGGAGGAACTGCAGGGGGCCTTTGAAACAGCACAGATTACGATCGGAAACGCATTGGCTCCGGCTATTCAAAAGATTGCAGAGGCATTGCAAGGACTTATTAACTGGTTTAATAACTTGTCACCTTCTACTCAACAATTTATTGCCACTGCGGCGGCGGTAGCGGCAGTGCTTGCCGGTATAGGTACAGCTATCGGTGTGTTACTTGCTATTATTGGTGCAGCAGCAAGTGGAATCGGAGCCCTTACGGCGGCGTTTGGTGCGGTATCTGGCGCTATTGCAGCAGCGGGAGGAATGGCAGGAGTTTTTAGCGCAGCAATAGCAGCAATCACAGGACCAATCGGAATCGCTGTAGCTGCTATCGCCGGATTGGTAGCAGCTGGTGTTGCGATCTATCAAAATTGGGACACAATCAAAGCAAAAGCAATCGAAATATGGGGCGCGATTAAGGACTGGTTTAGCCAAACACTCGAAAGTATTAAACAATTCTTTAACAACGCATGGAACAATATTAAAAGCGCAACAAGCGCGACATGGGAAACAATCAAGCAAGTGACTGTCACTGTATGGAATGCTATTAAAAGTGCAGTACTTGCTATTATTATGCCTTTCATTAACGGGATTACTAACCTGTTTAACGGTATGAAAAGCGGATTGCAACAAATTTTTAATGGATTGAAACAATTCTTTAGCGGCGTGTGGCAGGCGATTAAAAACATTTTCCTTGGTGCAGTCCTTCTCATTGTCGACCTTGTAACAGGTGATTTTGAAGGTCTGAAAAACGATGCGAAAGCCATTTTTGAAAACATGAAAAACGCCCTCTCAAACATTTGGGAAGGCATTAAGAAAGTTTTTTCAGGCGCAGTTGAGGCAGCGAAAGGGTATGTAACAACCGCATGGAATACGATTAAAAGTACGACATCGTCTGTTTTTAATGCGGTAAAAAGCACAATTTCATCTATTTGGGAAGGAATCAAATCCTTCTTCTCTACAACAGTCGAAAATATCAAAACAACAATCAGAAACGGTTTCGAAAACATGAAAAACGCTGTTTTTGAGAAAATGACGGCAGCAAAGCAAACGATTGTAGATATTTGGAATAGTGCAAAACAATTTCTTTCAAGTATTGATCTGTATGAAATTGGACGCAATATCATTCAGGGTCTCATAAACGGTATCTCATCAATGGCTAGTGCTCTCTGGGAAAAGGTGAAGTCGATCGCCGACTCTGTGAAAAATGCGTTGCGTGATGCACTCGACATCCATTCCCCATCCCGTGTCATGCGTGATGAAATTGGTAAATGGATTCCGTTAGGGCTCGCAGAAGGTATCGAGAAGAACATCAACGCCGTCATTGCCGCAACGAATCGAATGGCACAGGCGGCGATTCCGAATGTCGCAGGATATTCGGGTGCTGTCGTCCCTGCTACGGCAACTATTAACGTTCCAAAAATGGCCGGCGCAAAAATAGAACAACACTTCCATTTCCACTCAACTGCGCCAACGCCATCTGAAGTTGCTCGAAAAAATCTCCAAGTCTCGCGGCAACTTGCAATGGAATGGGGGCTATGATATGCAGCGAATCACCTTTACAAACTCAAGAGGACAATCCGTGGAGCTGAAATCATCAGCTCCTTTTCTTTTGCAGTCCATTGACGGACTTGGTGATGTGGACGCTGATATTCAAACACAGAAGGCCCCATTTCAAGATGGCTCGACCTACATTGATTCGGTCTTGCAAGAACGCGCTATCTCATTGGAGATTGCGATTCTAGCAGCGGACAAACCGACACTATTACAACAAAGACAATATCTTGCCTCTGTGTTCAATCCGAAACTAGGGAAAGGCGTACTTCGCTACGAAAACGGTGAAACCATTCGAGAAATAGAAGCTGTTCCAGACGGTGTTCCGGTTTTTCCGAGTGGGAAGGAAAATCGAGGACCAACATTCCAAAAGGCGCTTGTTAATTTGCTATGCCCTTCTCCGTTCTGGCTAACAGAAGAAAAAGTCGATCAGCTTGTTGTGTGGGAAGGCGGTCTCGAATTCCCGTTGGAACTTCCTACTTTCTTTGCACAGCAATCTACTAATAAAGCAAAAATTCTATTCAATGACGGCGATGTAGAAACACCTATTTTCGTGACCTTTCATGGACCTGCTACAGCTCCGATTCGGATTGTTAATGTGACCACAGGCGAATTTATCGAGGTAAATCAAAGTCTTTTGCCTGGGGAACGGTTAGAAATTAGTACTGCTTTTGGCCAAAAGAGAGTAACAAAGGTGCTAGCTGACGGAACTGAAGTAAACGCGTTTCACTATATTTCACTGGACAGCACGTTTTTTCAACTTATCCCTGGGAACAACCTATTGGACTACTCAACAGGCGCTGACTATGAACGAGCTGCAGTAAAAATCACATGGCGCAATCGTTATTTGAGCGTGTAGGGAGGTGGGAATATGGCAGAAGAATACTTGTTTTTTAATAGTGTTAACGGCGATAGAAAATATGACATGGAGCAATTCGCAACGTACTTTAAGCAATTTTTATCAAATGGAATTTATCACACGAACAATGTTCCGGCATTAAGAGTATCGCATGTATCCGGAATGCAAACAAAGCTGGAACCGGGTTCAGCTTATATCGAGGGATTCATGTACCGCAACACAGAGGATATTATTTTTACTCACGAAGCCGCAGATCCAACAAACACAAGAATAGATCGCATTGTTTTGCGGTTAGATCGGAGCTTAAACGCTCGGTATATCAAAGCTTTTGTAAAAAAGGGTACACCTGCTACGAATCCACAGCCTCCAGCTCTTCAACGTGATGACATTGTATATGAAATTAGCTTGGCGCAAGTCCGAATCGAAGCAGGAAAAACGACGATTAGCAATGTGAAAGATGAACGTCTTGACCCGAATGTGGCCGGTCTTGTTTCATCTTTAATCACTGTACCGACAGAGCAATTTTTGGATGAATGGAATGCATGGATGGCTGAAATGAACGAGAAAAAAGAAGACTATCAAGCGGCTTGGGAAAGCTGGTTCAACGGTATTCAGAATCAAATCGGAGCTAGGTTATTAACAGGTAGCGCTGAGCCTTCTAATGCAATCGCTGGCGACATATGGCTTAAAACAGTGTAGGTGACGGACATGCAACCGATTCGCATATTGACACCATCGTTTCAATTTCTTGGTGAGATAGATGATTATGAAAGCTTGCAATTCATCCGTCGTTTCCGTAAGCCAGGAGAATTTGAATTACACATTAACGCAAACAAAAATTTGACGGACACGTTGCAAGAAGACAATCTCATTGTTTTGAGTCCGCGTAAAGTTGGAGTTATTCTCCACCGTGAATTAAATCGAGAAAATACAGAACAATTGATGATTAAGGGTTACACGCTTCAAGGGATTTTGAGCCGAAGAATTACTGTTCCACCTGTTGGGCAAGCATACGACAAGATAAAGGCGAATGCAGAAACTGCCCTGAAACATTACGTCCGTCAAAATGCTGTTGAGTCAGTTGATCCAAACCGAATCATTCCCAACCTTGTCATTGCCGATGATTTGCAACGCGGACCGATTGTCGATTGGCAATCGCGCTTTAAAAACCTAGTTGACGAGCTGGAGTCTATTTCGTTTTCTGCCGGAATCGGATGGGACATTTTTTTAGACTTACAGCAACAAAAATGGGTTTTTGAAGTTTATGAACCAAGAAATCTGACAACATCTCAAAACACACTGCCACCTGTGATCTTTTCAGTTGATTTCGACAATATTAAAAATCAAACATTCACGGACAGTGCAATAAATTACAAAAATTTTGGATATGTAGGCGGACAAGGAGAGGAAGAAGAACGTAGAGTTGTTGAGGTAGGAGACACTTTTGGGCTCGAAAGGATTGAAACATTTATTGATGCACGGGATGTTGCTGAAACGACGAAAGAGACCAACGACGAAGGTGAACAGGAAGAAGTTCCACTTCCGGATGAGGTAGTAATTGCACAACTTATTGATAGAGGACAACAGAAACTTAAAGAAATGCAAAAAATATTGAGTTTTGAATCGGAGATCCTTACGTATGGTCCTTTCGTTTATGAAAAAGATTGGGACCTAGGCGACATCGTAACTGTGCAAGACAAAAAATGGGGAATTACATTAGATACGCCGATCACAGAAGTCAAGGAAATCTATGAGCCTGGTGGATTTCGTCTCGAAGCGACGTTCGGGAATACTATGCCGACTTTGATCGAACGCATCAAAAAGACAATCGATGCTCCGATGGTAGAAAAACCTATTAAAACAAACGTTCCAACAAAGCTTTCGGAGCTTGAAAATGATGCTGGTTATATTACTGCGGATGATATTCCTGCGGCACAATCATTTATCCATGAACAGCTCACGCCTAGTAGTCTGTGGGTCATCACTCATAATTTGAACAAATATCCTTCTGTCACTGTGACCGATAGCGCGGGAAATGTTGTAGTTGGTGATGTGAAACATACGTCACTGAATACCACAGAAATTAGCTTTTCCGCAGCGTTTTCAGGAAAGGCTATTTTAGTTTAAGGGGTGAGAAGGCTTGAAATTCTTAACGAATATTGATTTATCAAAAAATGAATTACAAAACGCGCGCATTCAAAACCTGGCAACTGCACCGGCGAATCCAGTGGCAGGACAAATTTATTTTAATAGCACAGATAAAAAGTTCTACGGCTACAACGGAACTGGATGGGTTGATCTCGGGCAAGTTCTGACGGGTGACTCAATCATATCTTTACTCAATGCTTCGGCTTCAAAGATTGATGATGATAATCTTTCTGCTAACGCCAACGATGCAATCAATAAGCGGCACAGTCACGCTAATAAGTCTGTCCTTGATGCGATTGAAGCGGCATACACAACAGCAGAAAAGAATAAACTTGCCGGTCTTCCTGAAATCAAACAGGGGTTAGAGGCTGATCGCCCATCTGCAACGGGTAGCGGTATGGTGTACTTTGCAACAGACACAAAGAAAATCTATAAAGATACCGCACCAAATACATGGACACAAATGGGCGGTCAAGACACGATAGATTGGTCTGCTATCACTGGAAAGCCGTCCACGTTCACACCGCCGATCGCTTCTCCAACGCAACTCGGTGGAATCAAAGTTGGTGCGAACTTAACAATCTTACCTGACGGGACTTTAAATGCTAATGACAATCCTGCTTCTTTCATTCGCAAGCAGGAACGGTTTACGGTTTCCTCAGGACAGACGGTTTTTAATCTCACAAAAGGTACGTACAAACCAGGGACTGGCGCCATCACTTGGTTTTTAGACGGTATAAAGCAAGATGACAAAGCCATGACAGAGACCTCACCGACTAGTGTAACCCTACCAGCTGGTCTTCCAGAAGGCAGTGAGGTCATGTTCGAATACTACGAAGTAATCAACTGGCATCCGTTCCCGAATCACGCGAATGAGCATTTGACGGGCGGGGCTGATCCGATTCCATTAGCAACGCCGACAAGTGATGGTTTGATGCCCAAGGACGCTTTAGCAAAATTGAACGGAATTGCTGCGGGTGCGGAAGTCAATCAAAATGCATTCACAAACGTCAAAGTTGGCTCTACAACCATTTCGGCTGATTCGAAAACAGATACTCTTGAATTAGTGGCAGGAGCAAATATTTCTCTTACTCCAGACGCTACTAATGATAAAGTTACGATTGCTGTTACGGGTGTTGCACAAAATGCCTTTCCTAACGTTAAGGTAGGAGCAACGACGATTTCAGCTGACAATCCAACCGATACACTTGAGCTTGTTGCTGGTTCTGGAATCACGCTCACACCAGATGCGACAAACGATAAGGTAACAATCGCGGCTAACGCTGCTTCTACATCTGCTGCGGGGATTGTTCAACTGAACGATACTGTCACAAGCACCAGCACAACGCAAGCGGCAACGGCAAATGCGGTTAAACAAGCATATGACAGGGCGGTTAGCGCCGAGAACAACGCGAAAAGTTACACAGATACAAAAATCGCCAGCTTGGTGAATAGTGCTCCGGCTACACTTGATACCCTAAATGAGCTTGCTGCAGCATTAGGGAATGACCCGAACTTTGCAACAACCGTAACAAATCAACTTTCTTTAAGGACAAAAAAATATGCAGCTACCATCGGTGATGGAACAACGACGACATTCACGATTACGCACAATCTAAACACACAGGATGTGGTTGTGACTGTTCGTGAAAATGCCAGTCCATATAATGTGGTTTTTGCTGATGTCCAAATCACGGACGCTAATAATATCAAGGTGTTATTCGCTACAGCACCATCTTCCAATCAGTATAGAGTTGTCGTCATAGGATAGGAGGGAGTGGGATGAGTTGAAACTATTTGGACTTGAATTCAAAATCAACGGGTTTGACATTTGGCACAAAGGGAATCTCACGAAGTTAAGTCAACTCACTAATGATGTAGGATACGCGACCACCTCGCAGATACCAACTAAACTTTCACAATTACAAAATGACATCGGCGCAGGAGGTGGTGTGAAAATAACGACCAGCCCTACAGCTCCATCTAACCCGAGCCCAGGAGACTTTTGGTATAAGGAGGTATAGAAATAATGGCAGATA
This sequence comes from Geobacillus thermodenitrificans subsp. thermodenitrificans DSM 465, assembly GCF_000496575.1. Taxonomy (GTDB): domain Bacteria; phylum Bacillota; class Bacilli; order Bacillales; family Anoxybacillaceae; genus Geobacillus; species Geobacillus thermodenitrificans. Next base: position 8,001 of record NZ_AYKT01000033.1, read on the forward strand.
AAAATATTCAAATGACACAGCGAAACGCAAGTAATACCGGATGGGATAATCTTTATCCGATAACAAAAGATAATAATGTCATTATCACGGACCCGAATAACAGATTTACTGGAACAAAATTAGATCAGGTCCTTGATGAGCTTTTTACATTTGCCAATGACGGGAAAACACAAATTGCCAATGCAATTACGGCAAAGGGTGTTTCTGCGAGCCCGACAGAAACATTCGCGTCATTGGCAGCAAAAATCGGGCAGATTAGTACAGGAAAGAAGTGGGCGAATGGTACGACTATAAATAACACTTCTATGATAAGTTTTGCAACAAATACTACGGGTAGTTCTAGTATAAATTCTTATTATATAGAAGTTACAGGACTTAATTTTCAACCTAGCCTTATTCTTGTATGGACAGCATACGGAAACTATGTTACAGCTTATAAAAAACAAATGAATTTAAATAACCAAAATAATGCGAATGCAATAGAAATGACGGGAACATATTCTGTTTATGTTATTTATGAAGTCCAATCTTATGGGTTACAAGTTACAAACGGAAGTTTTAGAGTACCCGTTGCTACTGGGAATACTAGCTGGAATTGGATAGCTATGGAATAAGGGGTGATAGTATGAATTTTATCGGTCGCAGGATTTATTACGACAAAACCACAGGTAACGTCATTCTTGACACAGGCGAAATGGTTGGCTTTGTCACACCAACAACCATTGACGAAGATTTTGAAACATACAAGGCGCTGAAAGAGCGCGTCCGTGATACAGTCAGCGTTATTCAGTTAGAGTTTGGCCAATATGCGGCGGATTTTGCACAATGCAATGGATTCCGCGTGAATCTCGAAACATTGGAACTAGAGTTTTCGTATCCTGATCCGAATGAACCAGAGCCCCAAGAGCCGGTTTATCGCAAGCCGTTATCAGAAGAATTAGAGGAAACCAAACAAGCGATTGCAGAATTGACATTATTATTAGCACAAATTCAAATGGGAGGAATGTAAAATGTTCAATGAAAACAGTGGATTAGTAAAAGTTTGGGTAAGCCTTGTATTAGCAGGAACTTATACACTTGACCAAGTACCTCAATTAAGTAATTTGAGAGAAGTCGTGACTTCTGTAATTAACAGCATGAAATAATGAACAAAAACGAAACGCCAAACCAAGGGCGTATTTTTTATGCCGTTTTACAGAAAGAGAGGTTGTTGAGTTGGAACGATTAGATGTTGCTTTCAAAACCGGCGCGGCCATTCTTGGTGGCTTTGCCGGTTTGATTTTTGGTGAATCGGTTGGATTGATTATCGTTTTATTTTGGAGTAGTGTTATTGATTACGGGAGCGGAATAGTCGCCGCGTTTCTGGAAAAAACATTGTCAAGCAAAATCGGATTTAAAGGGATTGCTAAAAAAGTCATGATATTTGTGATGGTTGCTCTTGCACATCAAGTTGATACTGCGCTTGGAACAAAAAATATGTTTCGAGATGCCACTGTTGTTTTTTATATCGCAAACGAATTGTTAAGTATTTTCGAAAACGCCAAAAGAATGGGTGTTGATGTACCGGAACGTCTGTTGCAAGCAGTTGAAGTCCTGAAAGGAAAAAGTAAGGAGGGTGATAAAAAGTGAAATTTGTCATTGATTGGGGACATGGTGGAAGTGATCCAGGAGCGGTCGGCAATGGCTTGCGAGAAAAAGACTTAACGATGAAAATAGGCAAAATGATTGGTGATATGTTAGGTGAATATGAAGGGGTACAAGTCATCTACACCCGTACCGATGACCGTTACTTATCGTTAGAAGAGCGGGCAGAAATCGCAAACAAGGCCGGGGCAGACTTTTTCCTTTCTGTTCATATCAATGCCGGCGGCGGAACCGGATTCGAAAGCTACGTCTACAACGGCAACGTCAGTCAAGCGACAATCGCATATCAAA
>NZ_AYKT01000034.1 GCF_000496575.1 Geobacillus thermodenitrificans subsp. thermodenitrificans DSM 465
AACACGGGTTCGAATCCCGTACGGGTCATCGCAAACGAGCATGCGTCATCAAGCGACATGCTCGTTTTTTCTTTTTGTCTGCTTCTGTCGGAACGGGTATACTGTCGGCGCATCATCGAAGAAAACGTCGAACGATTTTTTATTTTGCTCCGTTGTTTTGACAAATTTCAGATAATTTTAACTATATAATAGGGGTAATAGAAAGCAAAGGAGAGGATCGGGAATGGAAAGAGTAGAAAGAGGAACGGTGCGTCGCATTTCAGAAGTACGGATTAATGAAACGCAAGCAACCTTGTCGCGCTGGATGCGCCATGTGAAGTTGCGACTTGGCCATCTGTTCGTTCATCAAGGCTTTTTGCTTCTCCTTGTCGGCTTTTTGTTGGGACGGGCGTTAATTTTGGCGAAATTGACCCCGTTTGCGCTGCCGTTTTTTGTCTCTGTCTACATGTTGCGTCGTGACAAGGCAGCTTTCGCTTTAGTTTCACTGCTGGCCGGCGCTGTGACGCTGTCGTTTGATACGGTGTTGTTTGTCGGTGCTTCCATTTTTGGTTTCCTCTTTATTTATAGCTGGGTGCGGAAAGTGATTAGTGAATCATTAAAACTTGTGCCGTTCGTCGTTTTCGCTGTATCGTTGGCGACAAAATGGCTCATTTCTTATTACTGGCTTGGGGAACGGACGGCATACGGAGTGGCTATGGCGGTTGTAGAAGCCGGGTTGTCACTCGTGCTGACATTGATTTTTATGCAAAGCATTCCGCTGTTGACGGTACAGAAACATAAACATGCGCTGCGGGCGGAAGAAATGATTTCATTGATTATTTTGCTGGCGTCGATGCTGACTGGGATGATCGGCTGGTCGGCGTACGGCTTATCGCTTGAACATGTCATGTCGCGCTATCTCGTTTTATTATTTGCATTTGTAGCTGGGGCAGCGACTGGTTCGACCGTCGGGGTCGTCACTGGGCTCGTTCTGAGCTTAGCGAACGTCGGTAACTTGTCTGAAATGAGCTTGCTTGCTTTTGCCGGCCTACTTGGCGGCCTGCTGAAAGAAGGAAAAAAGATTGGGGTCGCGTTCGGACTCATTGTCGCAACGCTGTTGATGGGCTTATACGGGGACGGGAAAGCCGAACTCATGCCGACGCTGCTTGAATCAAGCATCGCTATCATGCTGTTTTTATGTACAGCCCATTCGCTGACAGAGAAGATTGCCAAACATATTCCTGGCACGGCTGAATATATCAACGAGCAACAGCAATACGTTCGCAAAATCCGTGATGTAACGGCACAGCGCGTTTCGCAGTTTTCGAACGTCTTTCAAGCGCTGGCGGAAAGCTTTTCGCCTGGACCGCTGTCGGATTCTGATGAATACCATGAACGGGAGGTTGATTATTTTCTTGGTGATATTACAGAAAAGACGTGCCAAACGTGCTTTAAGAAAGCGCAATGCTGGGTAGCCAACTTTAGTACAACATATGCGTATATGAAACAAATGATGCATGAGGCGGACGAAAAAACGTTGGCACAAAACCATCAGTTGTTACGCGAATGGGAGCGGTATTGCGTCAAAGCAGGCAAAGTGGTTGACACGATTGAAAAAGAGATGGTGATTTATCAGGCGAACCGTAAGCTCAAACGGCAAGTTTACGAAAGCCGGAAACTTGTTGCCGAGCAATTGTTGGGTGTTTCGCAAGTCATGGACGATTTTGCGAAGGAGATTCAAAAAGAGCGAGAAAACCATTATTTGCAAGAGGAACAAATCTACCATGCCCTGCAAGAGTTTGGCATCGAAATCGGGCATGTCGATATTTACAGTTTAGAAAAAGGAAATATCGATATTGAAATGAGCATTCCTTACTGCGAGGGGCGTGGTGAGTGCGAAAAACTGATCGCGCCGATGCTGTCGGACATTTTAGGGGAGACGATTGTCGTCAAGCGCGAGGAATGTGCTGCCTATCCAAATGGCTATTGCCGGGTTGCCTTCGGTTCGACAAAAGCGTTTGTCGTCGAGACAGGCGTGGCGTTTGCTGCTAAAGGAGGCGGGCTCATTTCTGGTGACAGCTATGCAACGATTGAACTTGGCACCGGTAAATACGCTGTCGCCATTAGCGACGGCATGGGCAACGGGGAACGAGCGCATTACGAGAGCCACGAGACGTTACATTTGCTGCAAAAAATCTTGCAGACAGGAATGGATGAATCGATCGCCATTAAATCGATCAATTCCATTTTGGCGCTGCGGACGACAGAAGATATGTACGCGACGCTTGATTTGGCGATCATTGATTTGCAAAACGCGGCGACGAAGTTTTTAAAAATCGGGTCGATGCCAAGCTTTATTAAACGCGGCGATAAAGTGATGAAAGTAGAGGCGAGCAATTTGCCAATGGGGATTATTAAAGAAGTCGAATTCGATGTGGTCAGTGAACAGCTGAAATCCGGCGACTTGCTCATTATGATGAGCGACGGTGTGTTTGAAGGGCCAATGAATGTGGAGAACCATGATTTGTGGATGAAACGGAAAATCCAAGAACTGAAAACGACCGATCCACAAGAAGTCGCCGATGTGATCATGGAGGAAGTGATCCGGCAGTGCGGCGGAGAGATTGAAGATGATATGACCGTTGTTGTCGCTAAAGTGCGGCACAACACACCAAAATGGGCGACGATTCCGGCATATATGTATATGAAAAAGGCGCAGTAGTACGCGTATAAAAACGTTCTCCCGCGGCGATGATGGTAATACATTCCGCTGAGGAGGGGAACGAAGATGCGAAAGGGAACGTTGCGGCAGATTTTGCTCATTACCGACGGCTGCTCCAACCATGGCGAGGATCCAGCCGCCATGGCGGCATTGGCGAGGGAACAGGGCATTACAGTGAACGTGATTGGTGTATTGGACCAAGACACGATCGATGAAAATGGGCAGCGAGAAATTGAAGCGATTGCGGCCGCTGGCGGCGGGATGAGCCAGGTCGTATATGCGAGGCAGCTGTCGCAAACGGTGCAGATGGTGACGCGCCAAGCGATGACCCAGACGTTGCAAGGGCTGGTCAACCGGGAATTGAAACAAATATTTGGTTCGGACGTTTCGCTCGAAGACTTGCCTCCGGACAAGCGCGGTCAAGTGATGGAAGTCGTCGATGAACTTGGAGAAACGGCTGCGCTCGACGTGCTTATTTTAATCGATACGAGCGGGAGCATGAAGACGAAATTGCCGACGGTCAAAGAGGCGCTCGTCGATTTATCGCTTAGTTTAAATGCACGCATGGGTGAGAACCGTTTTTCCGTCTTCATCTTTCCAGGAAAGCGGCAACATGCCGAGAAAATGATTGACTGGACGCCGAGGATTGAGGAGCTGTCCACCATCTTTCCGAAATTGGCGTCAGGCGGGCTGACGCCAACAGGACCGGCGCTGCGCGAAGCGATCGCCCATTTCGACCGCAAACGGTCACTAAGGAGCTGGATTGGTAATGGCGATGAGCCATACATTGAAGAATCGTCTTTGTAATCTTCCGCCTGGCACGGTTGTTACCGGCAAATGGCACGGCCGTTCATACCGGCTTTTGCGGCGGCTTGGCAGTGGGGCAAACGGCGTCGTCTACTTGGCAGAAAGCGGCTGCAACCGCGTCGCTGTCAAACTGAGCGATGATTATGCGTCGTTGGCCTCGGAAATGAATATATTACGTCGTTTTTCTAAGGTCCAGGGGGGCGCCCTCGGACCTTCTTTGCTGGAGGCCGACGACTGGCGGAGCTCGCTTGTGCAGGAGACGATCCCTTTTTATGTGATGGAGTATATTGAGGGGGAAAACTTCACTACCTTTGTCCGCCGCCGCGGGAAAGAGTGGGCGCCGGTGTTGCTTGTGCAGTTGTTGTCGGTGCTCGAGCGGCTGCATGAGGAGGGGTGGGTATTTGGCGACTTAAAACCGGATAATTTAATCGTCACCGGGCCGCCGCCATCTGTCCGGTTGTTGGATGTTGGGGGAACGACGCTGCAAGGAAGGGCGGTCAAAGAGTTTACAGAGCTGTACGACCGCGGCTATTGGGGGCTTGGGTCGCGCAAAGCTGAGCCGTCGTATGACTTGTTTTCAGCAGCGATGGTGATGATTGCATCCTGTTATTCGGGACATCTCGAGAAAAAGGGCGACGGGCGATCACAACTTTTCAGGATCATCGAAGCCGACCGCTTTTTAGCCCAATATAAGCACGTTTTGCAAAAAGCGCTCGACGGCCGGTATGCAAAGGCCGCCGACATGCGTCGTGACTTATTAGCGGCTTCTTCCCGCCGGTTAGCGGTGAAAGATGAAACAAAGATAGTGTCGTCGAACCGCCGGTCGGGGCGGCGGGCGAAAAAGCGCCGCAAAGTGGGGGCTATTGCTGAGACAGTGTTGATTGCTGTCCTGTTGCTTGGTGCATACGGTTTTTATATATACTGGCAACTAACGATGTAATTTATGGTACAATAGCTATCGATGAGGCTAAAAGAGAGCAAAGAGGTTTTTTCGAATGGTTGATAAAGTGCGCGCCTTTATTGACAGGCATAGGTTGCTTACGGAAGGAGCGACGGTCATTGTCGGCGTTTCCGGAGGCCCGGATTCACTTGCTCTTTTGCATCTTTTATCTTCGCTTCGGGATGAGTGGAAGCTTCAGCTCGTGGCGGCTCATGTCGACCATATGTTTCGCGGGCGGGAATCAGAAGAAGAGATGGAATTTGTGAAACATTTTTGTGCCGAGCACCGTATTTTATGTGAAGCGGTGCAAATCGATGTTCCAGCTTTTCAGCGGCGCACAGGTCTCGGCGCTCAGGAGGCGGCTCGAAATTGCCGGTATCACTTTTTTGCCGAGCTGGTGAAAAAGTATCAAGCGCAATATGTCGCTTTAGGCCATCATGGTGATGACCAGGTCGAGACGATTTTAATGCGACTTGTGCGCGGTAGCACAAGCAAAGGGTATGCTGGCATTCCTGTCAAGCGTCCGTTTCATGGCAGTTATCTCATTCGCCCGTTTTTGGCTGTCAGCCGGGCGGAAATCGAGGACTACTGCAAAAAAGAGGGGCTAACTCCGCGCCGAGATCCAAGCAATGAGAAAGACGATTATACACGCAATCGATTTCGCCATCATATTGTCCCGCTATTAAAACAGGAAAATCCGCGCTTGCATGAACGATTTCAACAATATAGTGAAATGATGGCAGAAGATGAGCAATTTTTAGAGGAATTAGCCACGGACGCGCTGAATAAAGTAATGGAAAAACAAAATAGCGATGTTGTATTGCGCATTGCCCCGTTTTTGGCGTTGCCGAGACCGCTGCAGCGTCGGGTGTTGCAGCTGTTGCTTCTCCGCCTTTACGGAGGCATTCCGCCGGTGTTGACTTCTGTGCATATCGGCCATATACTGATGCTTTGTGAGCGCGACCATCCTTCTGGAATGCTCGATTTGCCAAAAGGGTTGAAAGTGATTCGTTCGTATGATCGCTGTTTGTTTACGTTTGGCTTGCAACATTGCGCTCAAAGCTATTGGCTAGAGCTGCCGGTTCCGGCGCTATTGCCTCTCCCAAACGGTTACGTAATCATAAGTGAATTTGGGGAACACTATCCAAGAAAGCAGTTAGGAAATGACTCGTTCGTGGTTGACCCCGCTACGGTTTCTCTTCCGCTTCATGTACGGACGCGCCGCACTGGTGACCGGATGGTGCTGAAGGGGACGGGAGGAACGAAAAAAATTAAGGAGATTTTTATTGAGGCGAAAATTCCACGGATGGAAAGGGACTGTTGGCCGATTGTAGAAGATGCCGACGGCCGCATCCTTTGGGTGCCTGGACTGAAAAAATCGGCTTTTGAAGCCGGAGAGCATGGGCAAACTCGCTATATTTTACTGCACTATCAGGCGATGAACAGCTAGGAGGAAAAAAGATGGGGATGAAAGACGATATCCAAAAAGTGCTAATCACCGAGGAAGAAATTCAGGCAAAAGTAAAAGAGCTAGGTGCTATATTGACGAAGGAGTATGACGGCCGTTTTCCGCTCGCCGTCGGCGTTCTCAAAGGCGCGATGCCGTTTATGGCCGATTTGTTGAAACATATTGATACATATTTGGAAATGGATTTTATGGATGTTTCGAGTTATGGGAATGCGACGATTTCATCTGGGGAAGTAAAAATTATCAAAGATTTAAATACATCCGTTGAAGGTCGCGACATTTTGATCATTGAAGATATTATTGACAGCGGGCTGACGCTCAGCTATCTGGTCGATTTATTCCGTTACCGGAAGGCGAATTCAATTAAAATCGTCACCCTTCTTGACAAGCCGTCTGGACGTAAAGCCGATATTCAAGCGGACTACGCCGGATTTACCGTCCCGGATGAGTTCGTCGTTGGTTATGGTCTCGATTATGCGGAAAAATATCGCAACCTCCCGTTTATCGGTGTCTTAAAGCCAGAAGTGTACCAAAAATAAGACCGTTGCTGTGCGGCGGCCGAATTGTTTGTATTTAGGCAAATTTCTATGCTAGTATTGAGTATAGTGTGTTTCATATGGGAGGAGGCAAGAAATGAACCGGATTTTCCGTAACACCATCTTTTATTTGCTGATTTTTCTCGTCGTGATCGGCGTCGTCAGCTTTTTTAACGGTACGAATCAGCGGACCGAGCCGATGACGTACGATGCGTTTATCACTCATTTGGAAAACGGGGAAGTCAAGTCGTTTTCCATTAAGCCGGAGCGCGGCGTATATGAAATTCGAGGCCAACTGAAAACATATAATGAAGGGCAATATTTTTCCACCTATGTGATAAACAGCGACAAAGTGCTTGATCGCATCGATGCGGCGGCGGCACGGGCGCGGGTGGAAGTGATGCCAGCGGATGAAACGAGCGGATGGGTTACGTTTTTCACATCCATTATTCCGTTTGTCATTATTTTTATTTTGTTTTTCTTCTTGTTGAACCAAGCGCAAGGCGGCGGCAGCCGAGTAATGAATTTCGGCAAAAGCCGGGCGCGGCTGTATACGGATGACAAGCGGAAAGTCCGTTTCCGTGATGTGGCTGGGGCGGACGAGGAAAAAGAAGAGCTCGTGGAAATTGTTGAATTTTTAAAAGACCCGCGCAAATTCGCTGAACTTGGTGCCCGCATTCCAAAAGGGGTGCTGCTTGTCGGACCGCCAGGTACAGGGAAAACACTGTTGGCGCGCGCGGTCGCAGGGGAAGCAGGCGTGCCGTTTTTCTCGATCAGCGGGTCGGATTTTGTGGAAATGTTCGTCGGGGTCGGTGCATCGCGCGTGCGCGACTTGTTTGAAACAGCGAAAAAAAATGCACCGTGCATCATTTTTATCGATGAAATTGACGCTGTCGGACGCCAGCGCGGAGCCGGTCTTGGCGGCGGCCACGATGAGCGTGAGCAGACGCTCAACCAGCTGCTTGTCGAAATGGACGGTTTTAACGGGAATGAAGGGATCATTATTATTGCAGCGACGAACCGTCCGGACATTTTAGACCCAGCGCTCTTGCGCCCGGGTCGCTTCGACCGGCAAATCACTGTCGATCGCCCAGATGTCAAAGGACGCGAAGCAGTATTACGCGTGCATGCCCGCAATAAGCCGCTCGATGAATCGGTTGACTTGAAGACGATCGCCATGCGGACACCGGGATTCTCCGGTGCTGATTTGGAAAACTTGTTGAACGAAGCGGCGCTTGTGGCAGCGCGTCGGAACAAAAAGAAAATCGATATGGACGATATCGACGAAGCAACCGATCGCGTCATTGCCGGACCGGCGAAAAAAAGCCGTGTTATTTCGGAAAAAGAGCGGCGCATTGTTGCATTCCATGAGGCCGGACATACGGTCATCGGCATGGTGCTTGCCGACGCGGAAATGGTGCATAAAGTAACAATCGTCCCGCGTGGCCAAGCTGGTGGCTATGCGGTGATGCTGCCGAAAGAAGACCGTTACTTTATGACAAAAGAGGAACTGATGGATAAAATTACAGGGTTGCTCGGCGGGCGCGTCGCTGAGGAAATTGTGTTCAATGAAGTAAGCACAGGGGCTCATAACGATTTTCAACGGGCGACAAACATTGCACGCCGGATGGTGACGGAATTCGGGATGAGCGAAAAACTTGGTCCGCTTCAATTTGGCCAACCGAGCGGGCAAGTGTTTTTAGGTCGCGACTTGCATAACGAACAAAACTATAGCGATAAAATCGCTTATGAAATTGACTTAGAGATTCAACGCATCATTAAAGAGTGCTATGACAAGGCGAAACAGCTTTTAACGCAGCATCGGGACAAATTGGATTTAATTGCTACGACACTTTTGGAAGTTGAGACACTCGATGCTGAACAAATTAAGCATTTGTTCGAGCACGGTACGCTGCCGCCGGACCGCAATGGACGCAATGACACCGGTAAAGGCGACGACGATGTGAAAGTGAACATTCAGAAGAAAGAGTAACAGTTGGGGCTGAACGAAAAGGACATCTTTCTTCAAAGGAGATACAACCTATTGCTTGTGAAAGTGCTCGATGTGTATATATGGTGATCACAAAGGATGTCTTACAATTTTGGGGACATCCTCTTTTTTTGCTATCGACCAGAGTGAGGCCGCCGTTTTTTCCCCCGCAAGAAAACAAGGTATGATATGATAAAGAAAGGAATTTATTGAGGAAAAGTGGGGAATGAGGCCATGATTTTTGTGTTGGACGTTGGCAATACAAATACCGTGCTAGGGGTTTATGACGGTGATGAATTAAGATACCATTGGCGCATTGAGACAAGCCGGGCGAAAACGGAAGACGAGTACGGCATGACAATTAAAGCGCTTTTGAATCATGTCGGCTTACAGTTTTCCGATATTCGTGGCATGATTATTTCTTCTGTGGTGCCGCCGATTATGTTTGCCCTTGAACGCATGTGTTTAAAATATTTCCATATTAAGCCGCTCATTGTCGGGCCGGGCATTAAAACGGGGCTTGACATTAAATATGAAAATCCGCGTGAAGTCGGCGCTGACCGGATTGTCAATGCGGTTGCCGGCATTCACTTATACGGCAGCCCACTGATCATTGTCGATTTCGGGACAGCGACGACGTATTGTTATATTAATGAACATAAACAATATATGGGGGGAGCTATCGCCCCAGGCATCATGATTTCGACAGAGGCGTTGTTTGCAAGGGCGGCGAAATTGCCTCGCATTGAAATTGCCCGCCCAGACGATATCGTTGGTAAAAATACGGTCAGCGCCATGCAAGCTGGCATTTTATACGGTTATGTTGGACAAGTGGAAGGCATCGTTTCGCGAATGAAGGCGAAAAGCAAAGTTCCACCGAAAGTGATCGCGACTGGTGGCCTTGCACCGCTCATTGCCAGTGAGTCGAGTGTCATCGATGTCGTCGATCCGTTTTTAACGTTGACTGGGCTGAAACTGTTGTATGAGAAAAATACGGAGAAAAAAGGATGAAAGGCTTGATGAACATGAGAGATTACTTAGTGAAAGCGCTCGCTTATGATGGACAAGTGAGAGCGTATGCCACAAGAACGACAGAAACAGTTGCAGAAGCACAGCGACGCCACCAAACGTGGCCGACCGCGTCCGCAGCGCTTGGCCGGGCGCTGACGGCGGGTGTCATGATGGGGGCGATGCTCAAAGG
>NZ_AYKT01000035.1 GCF_000496575.1 Geobacillus thermodenitrificans subsp. thermodenitrificans DSM 465
TCAAGTACATCTTTTGGTGATGAACCAAAATATTTGATAAACTGGGATCGCAAATAAAAATTCCTCCCTGGTTAATGTTTAGATCACGTTTACCATATAGGAAATTACGTTTTTGTACCACAATTCAAAAAAATCTGATTGTCAAGTCCATTTCGTGGCGAATATCTAGAAACATAGAGGTATCAGGATTAAAAATGAATAAATGTTTGTAGAAAATTAATAATACGCCATTTTTTTATTATGTTACAAAATTAATTTATTAGAAAGGAGGAACATTATTGATAAGAATAATGAAATTCATTGCTGGAATAATACTAGAATGCTTATTGGCAATCCTAGGAGTAGTGATGGTCAGTGGTTTCCCCAGCTTATTTCATAATATTTCGATCAATGTAAAGGAATATGTAAAAACATTAGGATACATCATCATGAAGCTTATTCATCCACTAAGTATCGAATATGGAACGAATAGAAAAGTATTCCCACAAATTCTTATTCATTATCGGGAGTCGCTTCTATTATGCGGGTTGGCAATCGTGGTAGCACTAATATTAGCATGGGGAATAACGTATATCACGCTTCTTTTCTTCCGGAGCCATATGGAGCGAATCAAAATGATATTGGGTCTTTTTGAATCCTTGCCCGATCTGCTGATTATCGTGACCTTTCAGTTAATCGTAATTGTAATATTCAAAAAAACCGGCTGGCTCATCTTTCAGCTTGCTTCCGCAGGAGAGGAAAGAAGCCTTTTTTTGCCCACCACTTGTCTGAGTATTCCGATTTCTCTGTTGTTTGCAAAGTTTCTTTTGCAGCAATATGAAAACGAACTTCATAAGCCATATGTAGAATACGCTTTTTCAAAAGGGCTGTCTTTTTTCTATATTTTGAATCAACATGTGCTGCGGAACGTAGCGCCGGGATTGATTTATTATTCGAAAACAATGATTTGGTCTATGCTTTCGAACTTGATTATCATCGAGTATGTCTTTAACGTGAGCGGCATTACTGCTTTTTTGCTTGAATATCATACTCCGGAAGTGTTTGCGCTCGGGTTGTTATTATTATATATCCCTGTCTTTTTATTTTATAAAATCTCTTATTTATTTCTTCCACAGATGTGGAAAGGAGAGAAGTAGCTTGATTCGTATATTGATCCGGGACAAGTTATTTATGCTGGGGTTCCTTTTTATCAGCATATTGCTCTTATTAAGTTTGTTAAACAGCATAATTAATGATGGGAGCATTCGACAAGTTCCAATTCTTTTTGATAAAAATGGTAATGTTATCGGTACTCCTCCTTTTGCACCTTCTCTTCGTTTTCCGTTAGGGACCGATCGCAATGGATACGACATGCTTCATATGATGATTCAAGGCGCAAAATTTACTATAGGAATCGCTTTGCTCATCATGATGTTGCGCATGGCTTTGGCCATTATGATCGGGGGAACGTTAGGAGTATACTGCAAAAAATGGATTCCAAAACTAGAAAACTTTTTTGATAGTTTTACTGTCGTTCCGTTAACATTAATCGCTTACTTTATTTTAGTCAATGTGCTATGGATGCCGAGCGACGGGTTTCCGCATCCTTTTTGGAAACGGGCCGTATTTGAAGTATTTGTTCTCACTGTTCTTGCTCTTCCAACGTTGTCATTTTATATTGCCAATGACATTCGGAGAGTGTATAGGGAAGAGTTTGTCCAAGCAGCTAAAATATTAGGCGGTTCCAAATGGCATATTTTCAAAGTGCATGTGCTTCCACATGTTTTGGAAAATTGGGTTCTGTTGTCTATTCAGCAATTCATTCAAGTATTAATGGTGTTAGCTCACCTAGGAGTGCTACAATTGTTTTTTGGAGGCACTTATGTCGACTATATGCAGATAGACCCTCCGAAAACGACTTCCTATGAATGGTCAGGACTTATTGGTGACAGCTATCAAGTAATAAGCATCACCCCTTGGATCCCACTTATACCAATTGTATTTTTTTCTTTAACAATTATATCATCTCAATTTATACTAAATGGTTTAAAAAGAGCATTCATATTGAAAAGAAGGGTAAAAAATTAAAAATAAATAATGAAGGTGAAAAATTCATAAGCTTGACGATTTTGTTGAATCTCTACGTTCGATTGGTAGAGTACATAAGTGGTTTCTCCTATCAGTTGTGTCCGGCCGATTTTCCTTATACTTGAACCGCAGCAGAAGCCGCCTGCGTCAGCTGCTCGCATTGTCGCAAACGAATGCCAAAAAGAACAAGCGGATCGCGATAGGCTTCTGGATTTGTTCGCATCTGTTGTAATTCCTCTTCCTGAGCAACAATTTCGAGCTCCAATCGTTCTAACGTTTCGTTTAACACCGCCAACGGCGCTTGGAAAAACTGGGTGATGTCACGCTCAAGCGATTTGGCAAACCATTCAAACGGCAACAACAACTGCCCGGCGACCGTTTCCGCCACATCCGTGTAATCTTGCATTTGGATAAATTGCTTATACTTTTGTGCCAACATCACCTTATTTTGCGCGAAGGCCCCAAGCAGTTTGCCCGCTCCTTTCAACAGCAGCTGTCCCGGTGTCCGGCGAAGGAAAATGTTCAGCTTATCAATTTGCGCCCCGCTCGCAAGCCGATCAATATCGCGCCGCCAATCGGCCAGAATGCGGAAATCACATTCAAGCTTCAGCCGTTCTTCGCCAAACATGGCGTTAAACGCTTCGCCCATTTCATGCAAAAACGCCTGACATTCGTTGAATTCCTCGTTTGTCGTGGCAATCCAATCTTCTATGGCACCATGTAATTTCGGCAGCACCTCTTCATCAATATAGGTGCGGAGCTGTTCGTTCACTTGATCATTCAGCTCGAGGTGAAGGCGGGCAAAGTCGCTGTCTTCACGCACAAAGTCGGCCGCTTTGCGCAGCATGTCAGGAATCGCCGCTGACAAGTCCTTCCGCGTCTCTTCTAAAACTGTCCGGAACGCTTTCACTACTTTCCTTGTTTTCTCTTCTTGCTGATCGCCAAGTTGATGGATCGCCCCGTTCAGCTTGGCGGCCATTTCTTTTTTCCAGACGATCGACTCTGCCAACCGGCTTTCCGCCTCAGCCCGCTGCCGGAACAAATGGGCAATAAACTGGTGAATCGTCGCCAAAATCGCTTCTTCCCGACGCACGGAAGACCGATGATGGCGCACTTCTCCAAGCAAGTCAGCGAGCGCTTGTTGCTGCTTGCGGCTTGGCGCGTGCGGTGAATAGACGATCACGTTCGCCCTCGGGACGATGGTGCGAATATGCGCTTCGATTTCTCGAGCAATCCGTAGCTCCTCCTGCTCATCGATCATCCCGTCGCTCGGAGGCAATAAAAAGTGAATCGGCACGCGCGGTGCTCGTTCACAAAGCTGCAGCACGAGCTGTTCATCCACGCTGGAAAACGGATCATCACCGTTCAGAAGGAAAAGAATGCTATCGGCGAGCGGGAATGAAACGAGCGCCTCATGATGAGAAGAGACGCGTCCGCCAAGCGGGCCGATGTCCAAAAAGGCTACTTCTTGCGGTACAAGCGAAAGCGGCGCCGTGCACTCAATGACTGCATCATCAGGAAAACGGACGGTCCGCCCTCCTAATGCTTGTTGAAACTCATCAATGCTTGCAAAAACAGTAAACTGTTCATCACTAATTTTCGCCACTTCGGTCTCGTCGCCGTTTTTCCAAACAAGCACTGGAGCCGATGGCGCCACTAATGCCGCTTCGCCAACTACCGTGCGCAAAAATGCCAAGCGTTCATTTCGCGACGCTCCAGCGACAAGAACGCGATGCGTCCGCAGATCGGAAAGCTGCCGTACGAGCCAGCGGAAGCGAAAATGCGAGCCCGCCCGCTGCGTCTCTGCCCAATCAGCCATTTCCTCAAATAACGCCACTCCTGCTTCTTCTGATTGCCGATCCGCACAGACAAGCTGTTTAGCGGCGTTCTTCACCATTTCGTCACTAAAGCCTTCCGGAAATTTTTCACTCCATGCTATCAAGGCAGCCGCGGCCTCCGCCATCCCCTGACCGTCAGCCAAATTCACCCAGCTTTTTAAGAGCGGCGGCACGACTTCAACGAGTTCTTTCAACCGATACGGCCCTTTCATTAACCCGTCATACGCCTCAGCCAAAAGGGATGGAATTCTCTTCCACTCATAATCTCGGCCAATTGCTAGCTCATCGTAAAGGGAACTCCACTCTGCCAACCATGAAAAATAAACATCACTATCTTTATAACCGTTCCATAACGCCTGCACCAATCGTTCAAACTTCACCCGATCGGTTTCATACAACAGCGCTAAACACCGTGAAAAGCGCGCAGGTGCCATCATCCGCGCATGCCCCTGCTCAACGTAGCCAGTCAAAGTGTCCGCCCAATGGCGCGCCGACGTCCGCACCGCTTCCCCTAAAGCGAGCTCGATGGCACTTTCCCAATCGCCTTGTTCTTCAAAAAAGGCGCGGGCCCATTCAGTCATATTCGGGTAGTCAGGGGAAAGCGCCACGCCGCGCTTAATCATTTCATCCGCTTTTTCTCTTTCACCCAACTCGCGGTAGAGTGAAAATAGACGCAAAATGATTTCCGCCTGAAGCGTCTCGCTTTCTGCCTCAATCGAGCGGTACAGCTCTTCGGCGAGCTGAAACTGTCCGAGCTCATAGTAGCTGTCCGCAATGTTTTTTTGCGCCCACGGACGCAAATCGTTATGAACGTTTTCCCATTTGAAAATGGCGGTCTCATAATCACGACGGTGGAAGTACACTTCCCCTTGCGCAAAGCGAATGGACGACAAATCGGTTCCGTCCCGATACGCGGTGAAGAAAATGTCGCCAAGCGCGCTGACAATATCGTGCTCTCCTCCATCAATTAACGTTTCATAAAATGTCTTATGAACGAGTTGTTGTTCAAACCCCATGTCGATCACCTGATTCATGTATTTGCCATGCATGTTCATTGTATGGCGGATTCCGCTATTTTATTTCTATCTTGTATATTTTAACAAACTTTCGCCGCCATGAACGTTTCAATTTGTTTTCATTTTAAAGACAAGATACAGCTGTTTTCATCGCCGATCGTTCCGGATTTCCCTATCCTTGGCAAACTGTTGTCATCTCCTTCATCAAAAATGAAAACTCTCTATCACTCTATCGAGGAATTCAATATTTGGATAGAGCATTTGCTTTCGCGCAGTTTTGCGCACTTGTTCCGATGTAGGTGGCGTCCTGGTGGGGTCATAACCCCATCATAAAATTATTGATATTTTATACGTAAGAATTATCCAAAGGGTAGGAGTTGACACTCCACACGGCTAACACCGTAGAATTCTTGTGGTTTGAACAGCGCCTAAGCTCAGGAATGTGTCATCCCCCCATCCCCATCGGTTAGCGTGCACCTCAATGATTTTGTGCTTTGTATCAGCTCAACGATCGAGTATCCAGACTTATCTTCCACGTTGAAATCTTCATTTGCTGAAACTTCATGTCCTTGGAAAATTGTTCGGCTTCACTTCCAAACGGGCTCGGCTCCGGTTTGTAATCGGATTTTTATTTCCTAAGACTTCTTTGGTTGTTCTTATTCCATTGAAGCTCTCGTTCCCGAAAGAAACATTACTCATTACAATGCTTTCTCCATATCGAGCATCGGGGAGAAGCCAAGCCGTTCATAGATTCTCCGGCCCTCTGAACTCGCCCATAGCCGAGCCCTTCTTGCGCCTCGCTCTTTTAGCCAAGAACAGACTTCTTCCACCAATTGGGAAGCCAAGCCTTTTTTTCGATGATGGGGAATTGTATAAACACTAATTACCCAACCAAAAGGAGTTGGTTCTTCACTTAGAGGGGTGGCATACTCCATCCTAATCAGTCCCCCTGCACATGCCACAATGTTTCCTTGCTCATCAACCGCCACCCGGAATCTTAAATTGTTCTCCTCGCTCTCCTTAAGAAATAAGTTTCTCACTTCGTTCACACGTTCACTGTTTGGTATAGGTATGCCATCCTTTTCCCCCATCTCACATGCCATGTGAAACCAATATTCCGCAAGTAACGGGAGCTCATTTTTTGTTGCCCATCTTGTTATATACATCACCTATCCCACCTGTATATTCTTCATTTTACTTAGCTATTGATATTCCATCTTGTTTCTTGTAATCCTCCTTTTTCAACCAAGCGAATCTGTTCGTTGCAATAGAAAATGAAAAAGCTCAAAATGCCGAGACATTTTGAGCTTTTCGTTTATACTGTCTTCTATAGATGCTTCGTGTTTTATCAGTAACTTTTACAAATAAAGGAAGTAAAGGTGAAATAACAATGTGTATGTAGAACACCACTTCGTGCAGGTTCTGTCACGTCAACAAATTGATGGTTATGGCCCACGTCAAAAGAAGTAACTCCGGAGAACTGGTTACCTGCTAAACAAAAGGAAAAAGCACCAAAAATCATTCGTACATCGCTTCTCCCGTTCCAACAAAATGCTGAACGTATTCATCATTTTTTCATTACCTAGGCTGCTTGTCTTATACGGGTTGGCTATGTTTCACATAGGATGTACTATCTTGTTAAATCGGGGGGGATACAAAATGTCAGGTGGCTTTGGCTTAAGGTCAAACTTTGCTTTAATTGTTGTGCTGTTTATCCTTTTAATTATTGTTGGATGTAGTTGTTTCTTTGGTGGCTTTGGTGGCTACTAATCTCTAGAATCCGCTTAAAAGTTTTATAGGGCGGATCATTATAGATCCGTCCTTTTTCATCTGCATCCACTTCTCGAAACTCCGTGAACCAGTGTAACGGGAAGCAGCCACCCAACCTTTTTAACTCCTTATCGTAATAAAAGTACGCATGTGTTTTTTTTGGCTGTAAATCATCCATCCCTAGCGCAACATGTTTGTATCCACGTTTCCTCCAAACGAGCTTTGTATTGTAGCCTTTTGAATTGTCCAATACAGGGATAGAGCTTGGTGGCACGAGAGAGCATGTTTGCGTCACGCGTGGCAAGAATTCGTCTGAAACCGTCAACATAGGCATACGATATTTTTCAAGTGCTGCCTCCACAGCTTTGATCTTCTCCTCGTCCACATCTCGTAAGAATGGCATCTGTTTTTTTGTTTCACCATCAAGACCCTTATATGGTATAATATGGATATACCCCCTATTTCTCGGTCGGGGGAAATCCCGGTCTTTTTCGATTTCACGTCTCATTATGCATCAAAATAAGCTGTTATTCCCGGTATACATCCACAGCTCTTTTGCATATTTTTTACATAACAATGAGGGGAAGGATGATAAAATGGCCTTTATTGAAATCTTCGGATGGTGGTTGTCAATAATCTTGAGCATAAGTTTTTTTATCTCCCTGCTATTGCTTCTTAAAGAGCCCAATGAGGAAGATGCCCCCTCAGATCAGTAATGGATGTCTTTCAATGATCCAATTTCTCTTGTTTCTCCGGCCCGAATGGTTTAATTTCGGGCCTTACAATTTTTTGTACACTTAAGAGCCTGTATCATCCCGTGGCATGCACTTCTTACCTTGAATCTATATCCTCGAATCACGCCTTTGCATGAACTCCCTCCCATAGAAATCGGGATTCACCAAAAATGAAAAAAATGACCGTAAATGCGGTCATTTCAAGGTTTTCGACAATTTTAATCCGAATAAATCATTTATAAATGGCGTCCCGAGACCAATCGCTTAGAGCTGGTACCCCCTCCTCTACTAGCCAATTCAAAGAAGCCAAGTGCGTCGGGACAACTCGTAGCAAGCTCTAGGATATGTTGCACATTACTCTATCCAACTGAGCCCTCTCGATTTCCTCAGCCTTGACAGGTTGTTCTTATGTTCTTTACCAAAAATAAAAACTCTCCATCGTCACACGAGAAATCGTGCTTCTGACAGAGAGTTTGCTTTAGCGCAGTTTTGCGCATTTCTTCATATGTAAGTGGCGTCCCAGGAGAGATTCGAACTCCCGACCGACGGCTTAGAAGGCCGCTGCTCTATCCAGCTGAGCTACTGGGACATAAGAATTGTGAAATAAGAAAAGCGGGTGATGGGAATCGAACCCACGACTTCAGCTTGGGAAGCTGAGGTTTTACCATTAAACTACACCCGCATGATTGATTAAATTATCCATACAGCCGGGATAAACAGTTGCAATAAAAAATATAATCATTAATATCTTTTTTGTCAATATCTTTTTTATAAAATTGGTTGAACGCGCTCGAGAGGATTCGAACCCCTAACCTTCTGATCCGTAGTCAGATGCTCTATCCAATTGAGCTACGAGCGCATGATAGAAAGCGGAAGACGGGACTCGAACCCGCGACCCCCACCTTGGCAAGGTGGTGTTCTACCACTGAACTACTTCCGCATTATAAAGGAAGTTCATTCCTTCAAAACTAGATAACCGTTTGG
>NZ_AYKT01000036.1 GCF_000496575.1 Geobacillus thermodenitrificans subsp. thermodenitrificans DSM 465
CATGCTCCTCTTTCCGTTTGATGAGCTCGTCTAAGTCGCGTTTGCAGCGCAAGAACTCTTTTACCCATTTTTCCGCTTCGTTCAAGTCGCGTCCGAACTGAGCCACACGAGCGCGGGCAAGGCAATAGTCGCAACATTCCAGGAGTTCATTGGCATGTTGAAGATCGCCTGGGAGGACGTTCATCACGAAACACCTCCCAGTGCTTTCGCTAAACGGATTGCCGGAACCAACAAATTTAACTCTTCCACGATGTCGATTGGCTTAACGTTTTTATCCCCTTTCGCTCTCCGATTTTCTACACGGCGCTTAATATCGACGTGATATTGAGCGCCAAGCAAGTCATAAACCTTGTTGTACGCCTCGTCAAAGCCGATCTGCTCCCGTTTTGATAAAGCACGCACCGCGTCATTGAATTGTTTTCGTAACGGCATATTTACATCGACAAGCCCGCGTTTTAAGTCCGTTACTTCATTGGAAGTGGCCGCAATCTTCTGTTTTGCTTCGTCAGCTTCCTTCTTAACAACCGCTAATTCTTGCTCTAGTTGCTTTTGTCTAAGTTCTAGTGAGACCAACGCTTGCAGTTGAGGACTCAACATCTGAATGTTGATCGCATTCTCCTTCACCCTGTAATACTCATCCACTAATCGCTCGTATGCTTCCCAGGCTTCGTCGGTGTTGAGTGATTTCGCGTGCAACCATGCGCCTTTTTCGGTCCATAAGTAGAGTACTGTTGCATTTTTCGAACCATCCGCAATTTGCGTACGGTTTAAAAACTCTTGTTTTTCCGAACCTTGTAACGCAAAATAGTGTTTACCGAGCTTAAAGCGATCTTTGTTACGGTTAAAATTTTCGGAAATCCGTCTGTTATCCGTACCGTAATACTCAGCTAACTGGGAAGTTGTCAAAACCCGTTGGCCGTTTTGTTCAATCACAGTTAAGTTCATTGCGTTTCCCCTCCACTTTGTTAATGTATTTGATTAGCTCTTTACGTTTGTGTTTATACGCGAGCTGTTTTGTCGCTTTAAGTGATATAAGCCATTTACCGTTGTGATATTTGAACTCGCTGTCTGGGATATCCTTAAAAACCGGAAATAACTTCTTGTACTCTGCTAAACTAACTGGATCTCTTTGCAAATGTTTCACCTCCCTCGGTATAGTAATCGCTCCAATCATCGATTTAGTTGCGATTGATTAGACAAGTTTTTGCAGGATTTCCCTCCTTCTTGTCGAAATAAGGCGAGGGAAGGAGGTGATACAGATGAAACTTATAAAGCTTTCTGAACAACTACTTAAACAAATGGTCGTAGAGTATAAGAAAAATGATCGTGAGTTGTTCGATCTTGATTTTTTTAAACAGCTCCATCCCAACGAAACTGAAAATTCTCTTTCAAAAGCTTTATATCTGTTAGAAGAAGAGGGCTTCGTGTCGATTCTACCTGCCGATAATGTCGCTTATATAACAGCATTGAACCCTCGTGGCATAGCGAATGTTGAAGAAAATACGTTATTGAAAAAGGGTTATACGCTTATAAAAGAGATCAAGTCTCTAATCCAATAACAATCCAATCATCTGCAAGCAAATCCTCCGCTTTCGGATTCCATCTTTTGCCGGGGGATATCTTTTTGCCAGCTATTCTCTCGTATTCTGGTGAAGGAAAGACAATGCAGCAGTCTGGTGTGTCAGTCGGTTTTATTCTCATGAATTTATAAAGTTCATCGCCTGTCCGTGTAATGCACAGTCCTTTTTCCAATGCTAACTTGGTTGCTTCCTGAATATTCATGGATTCCACCCCTTGTCCAATTTTTCACCAAAAAGATCGACTCATCCAAAATTCAGAACTCGTACTTCGTATCTTCCCAACCGCACTCTTCGCACGCTGCTTCCCAAACGTAGCCTTTCCCTTCGACAACTTCTACCACTTCCCAACGGGCTTCCGCGCCGCAACGTGGGCATTCCATGTTCTTTCACCTCCCGCTTGTCCAAATTTCTTTTGAAAAGAATGCGATGCGGTAATCACCACGAATCAAATCGAACTTTGCAACGCACAATAATCGTTAGGCGCGATTTTCATTTGTGGTTACATCCTTTCAGCTTCTCGGCTGCTCTTTTAACCACATGAGCAAGAACTCTTCGCATTCTCGAGCTGGAAACAACCATTTCTTGCCGACCCGATACTTTGGAAATCTCGGGTCATAAAAGAATGTTTCTCGAATGAATGTTTCACTCATGTTGGTTTGTCGGCAAAGCTCTTTCATGTCCCAAAACGTGTGACGATGTTGAATTTCATCTAGGCGCTTCCGCAACTCTTCTAGGAAGCGCTGCTCGATCTGATGTTCATCAAGATGAATTGTTAGCAAGATTTATCACCCACCAATTCCATCTTCTTTTCTTTTGGAACAATTAATATTTCTATGCCAAGAGCTTCGCATGTTTTGTTTATAGTTGTTTCGTTCCAACGGCGGTTTCCAGCTAGCAAATCATGTATATACTGAGGCGTATAACCGATCATTCTAGCTAAGTCGGAAGCAGTTAAGTCCCGTTCCTTTAAAAGTTTTTTTACTGCCTTCGAAAAATTCATTTATCTCAACCTCCTTTCAGCTTAAATTTTAAGCTTAATATTTAAACAAAACAACATTTAAAATTAATCATTTAGCTGTATTTAAGAGAAATTTTAAGCATTTTGATTAATTTTTCTTTAATTTGCTTAATATTTCTTCTTTTTTCTCATTTTTTAAGCTATTTGCTTATTGAATTGTGAAGCTTAAAACAATAAAATTAAATCAACAAATAGTTTAAAAAAGGGTGATGTTTGGTGGAAAAATCGCGAATACGTACAATTCGTAGACAAAAGGATCTGAGTGGAACTAAAGTAGCAGAAATGTTAGGAATATCAGCCCAATATTATTACGATATTGAAAAAGGAAAACGTAATCTAAGTGCAGAAATGGCAACCCGTCTTGCTGAAATTTTTGGAGTTACAACAGACTATTTATTGGGTAGAACAGATAAGCCTAATGACGAATCAGATTGGGATTCAAAACTACCTGAACTAACAGAAAAAGAAGAACGAGACATTGCTCTTAAGCTGGAGAAAATATTAAACCAATTGGATCATGAAAATGCGGTTTCGTTTTATGGAGAACCTATGGATGAGGAAACAAAAGAAGCAATGCGCATATCTTTAGAAAGCTCGTTACGACTTGCCAAACAGCTCGCAAAGAAGAAGTTCACTCCTAAAAAATATAGAAAATAAGTGGGTGACGGCGCATGAAAGATATAAAAAAGCTGATTATGTCCCTTATAAGAAAACATGGGACCAATGATCCTTTTCGTATCGCAATGGAAAGAAATATTATTTTACGTTTTGAAGATTTGAAATCTACGTATGGATACTTTCTACACAGCAATCGAATGAAATTTATCCATATCAATAATAAGCTGGATGAAGCTTTTCAACGTTTTGTATGCGCCCATGAATTAGGACATGCTATCTTACATCCAAGAGTTAACACTCCTTTTTTGAGAGCAAACACTCTCTTTTCAGTTGATAAAATCGAAATTGAAGCAAATACATTTGCTGTTGAATTATTACTTCCAAATGACGTTATCACTCAATACCAAGGCACCGATCTGACCATATATGACGTAGCTAAAATGTACAGTGTGCCACAAGAGCTTGTTCATTTAAAAAATTTTAACCATGAAACAGAACGTATATTCGTTTAATTTAAGGAGGTATTTCGCTATGATCATTAATTTAGATGATTATCGGGAAAAGAAGAAAAAGAAAAGAAATGACCGTTCAATGGTCAGTATCCCTATATTTTCACGAATTACAGTAGAGGATAACAAATTAATCGGTGAGCTTGAGAATGGACAAAAAGTTATCATTCAAAACTTAGAAAAGGAGGAGTGAAATTGGCTAGTTTCCGTAAACACCCAAACGGAACATGGGAATATCGAATCCGCTATAAAGATCGGGCGACCGGTAAGTATAAAGAAAAATCTAAGCGTGGATTTAAAACAAAAAAAGAAGCCCAATTGGCAGCCGCCCAGGCGGAAATGGAATTGGAGTATTACGGATTCTCTGAAGATGGGAACGAAAGAGTAGATGCGTATTTTGAAAAGTGGCTCGAAGTGTATAAAAAACCAAACGTCAAGCCTATCACTTATTCTCTCCAAGAAAGAAACGTCCGACTAAACATTCTTCCGCGTTGGGGGAATTATAAGCTTAAAGAAATTACCAGAGTTGAATATCAGAAATGGATTAATGAATTGAGGGAGCGATATAGCGAAGGAACAGTTAGACGAATTCACAGTATCATGAATTCAGCGCTCAATGACGCTGTCCATGAATTCCGTATTTTGCGTGAAAATCCGCTTGTGAAAATCACTATTCCAAAAGAAACGGATAGAAATCAGGAATTAAAATATTTCACGCGGGAGCAGCTGGAAAAATTTTTAGAGGAGGTAAAGAAACCACAGAAACATGCTAAGTATCAACATTCGATTCAGTACTATGTACTGTTCACTCTTTTGGCCCGTACGGGGTTGCGGATCGGGGAAGCTTTGGCATTGACGTGGGATGACATCGATTTTGAAAATAAGACACTCACGGTGAACAAAACGCTAGTGTATCCGACTAACTCAACGCCGTATCTTTCGACTCCGAAATCGAAAGCAAGTTTGCGAACAATCAAATTAGACGACGTGACGATTCGTCTGTTAAAAAAACATCGTATTAACCGGAATGAAATGTATTTAAAATACCAGAACTATAAAAAACCTGAAACCAACATTGTGTTTCATCAACACGACGGACGTTGGTTACGGACAAACGTTGTCCGTGAATACTTTAAAGAAGTTTGTAAGCGTGCTGGGCTTCCGATATTATCACCACACGCTCTTCGGCATACTCATGCTGTTCATCTTCTCGAAGCCGGAGCAAATATTAAATACGTGTCCGAAAGGTTAGGACATGCAAGTATAAAAACAACCGCTGACACATACCTCCATGTGACCAAAAAAATCGAGGATGAGGCACTGGAGTTGTATCAGCGGTACACAGAAAAAATATAATTGTGGGTGAATTGTGGGTGTGGCGTTCAAGAAAAAGCGCCACACCTTTGATTTTATAAGATTAACCAATACTACCTTCCATTTCAAACTT
>NZ_AYKT01000037.1 GCF_000496575.1 Geobacillus thermodenitrificans subsp. thermodenitrificans DSM 465
CGGCTTCCTGCTGACTGGAAGGTGGGGGGGGTCATCTCAACTTCCGTTCCACTCGTTCCACCCACTCCAATCCTTTTTCCGTCAGCTCATTCGTCATCTTGTTATGCATTTGCTCGTGACAAGTGAAGCATAAGCTGATGAGGTTGTCGTTATGCAACTTCAAGTCTGGCCGTTGCTCAAACGGTATAATGTGATGCACTATCTTTGCTGGTGTTGTCTTCCCGTATCGCTTGCACTCTTGACACAAATACTCGTCACGTCGAAGGATTGCTTTACGTTTCCTTTTCCATTGTTTTGTTTTGTAGAAGTTCATGCTATCAACTCCAAACAACAGCTAAAGCAAAACATAGCAGCATGATACCAATACAGATCAAATACCAACGAAAATCAGTGAATTCCCTTTTAAATAAATCAACAATGAATTGAAACAACATCACTGTTCCAACACCTAAACCTAAACCGATAAACAAATTGTATTACCTCCAATAAAAAAAGCACCCCGAATGGGATGCTTGCATTTTAACTATTTTTACTTCTTTTTCGATACTCATCAATAGAAATTCCTAATAATTCTGCTGCATATTCATCTTTCATCTCAGCAAATACTTTCTGGTATGCTTCATCTAACTCTTCTTGTGTGACTATACCTTTTTCTATAATGATTTTAGCTAACGTCGCTATCATCACTCGATTATCAATAACTTCAGCCATTGTGCTCCCTAATAGTTCATCTTTTTTATCTAACTTCATTTTATCCTCTCCTTTCGCCTACTCTATTCGACAAAAGGAGACATTTTCCTGCTACTTTTATCCTAAATTACGTTGTTTTCTCTCCAAATAAAAAAGCACCCGATTATTCGAGTGCTTTTATTTGCTGCATAAGCCTTTCTTTTTCCATTTCTAACTCGACAGTTTTTGCGTGAAATTGTAAAGATTCCTCTTTGATTTTAGTAAAAAGAGGAATTAACTTATTACTTATTAATTTTTCTGCATTACTCCATGCATTCTGTTCTGCTTTTAGACTATAATGTTTAATTTGCTCAGCCCACTCTTTTTTATATCCATTTTTCTTAATAAGCCCTCTATAATAATTAATCTTTTGATCAATCTCCACGAGTTCCTCATCCATATAATGACCTAGTTCATGGAAGATAATAATCGCCACATATTCATCTAATTTCACATTTCTCTCTTTAGCAGATTTTCTTAAGAGTTCTTCATTTATTTCGATACATCTTTTATGTGGTACATAGACAGCTTCACCGTAAATATCTGAAGTAGACTCTACATTTAAATTAACGCCTAATTCGCTGATTAAATCTTTAACAAATTTTAATATATCCATTTTATCTTCTCCCTTCGCCTACTCAATACGACAAAAGGAGACATTTTCCTTCAATAAATCCAAATAAAAACGCCTGTCATTTAGACAGACGTTCCCGTGTATTTTGTATGTCTTGTTCAACTATCGCACCCGTTAGTTCAATTATTTTTTTAGTTCTTTTTTGTCAGGCAGTCTCTTATAAATATCAAATAAATCTATTATAGTTTTTTTAATAAATTCATCTCCACCAGTTCCATTTATTGCAGTATCAAGCCTTGCATACATAATCATTAACAGACTTTTCGCTTCCGACTCATCTAATTGAGTAATTTTCTCTTTTACTTTTTCAATTTCTAACAACAAAAACCCCTCCCATTCAACAGTATAGCACTTTCACTATCCTGCCCCGTTAGTTGAATAAGAAAAAAGCGATGAAATCAACATTCACGTTTAACAAATCCTTGGAATAAAAACACCACCCCGATCGGAGTGACGCCCTGCTTCAACATATCCCACGATATCATCATAACACGCCTAAACGGAAATAATCTGTCATCTTTCTGTCATCTTTCTTTCAGTTTTCTGTCATTACGTTTTGAATACTTATTAAAAAATAAATCCCTATCAATTGTGAAAGGGATTATTTCGAGTTAATCAATTTTAAAATTTCAACACCTACACTTGAGGCTTGTACCACTGTAGGTAACCAACTAAAAATTCTCTGAGCCCTAGTTTTATCATTTTTGTTAACTGCTTCTTGAAGTTTTGCAGCATTTTCTAATGCATCTGCTTTTTCGTCTTCAGGGCTTTCTTTCTCTATTACGTCCATTAACTGTTTAAATAAATCTTCTACAACCGGGTTATTTGTAACGACTGACTGAGAATTCCCATCACCAGAACTTAAGTTAGTATTGTTGAGTGTACTATTCTGAATGCTTATACTTCTATTATCCATGTATACAAACACTCCTTTCCGTAACTCACTAAACAGCCCCATCCTAACTAAATCTGCGAAAGTCTTTTCAGGGGCTAAACTAGCTGCAGGTGTCTCTGTTCTTGGTTTTTCATCAACTTTTTTTTTAAAGCATCTTTTTTAAAATCATCTGTAAACGAAAATACCAATATAAAATCTTCTGCTTCAAAATCACTTTCTCCACAGAAACAATCAAACAATTCTCCTTCAAGATCTTCATCCAAATCAAACGCTTGTATTTTATGGTTTGATGGACATACAAGCATTTTTTTAGGTATTAATTCAAATCCCGTTTTTGACATAAGATAGCGCAATACTATCTCATAATAACTACTATCTAGTCCAGCAGCATATAATACATTTTCAACGGTAAAATCTTCGATTGGAGGGTCATTTGTGGCCCAATTTAATAAAATATCATTTATTTTTGAATAAGGAATAGCCATATTATGATCCCTCCAATCTTAGATTACTCTTTACCAGCAGCCGCCATTTGTTGTTGTCTACCCGATCCATTAATCGCAACAAGCGCATCCAAAACATGATCTATAACTGCTTCTGGAACAGCTGTTGTAAATTTGAAGTATCCTTTTTGAATATTCACTTCAAATATTGCTTCAACTACAATAGATGTTTTTTGATCAGTAAATGAAAAGAAACATGTTTCATCCATTGTATGATCTGTCGGGAGTCCCAATTTCTCAAACGCACTAGTAATTCGTTGATAAGTATGATCCGTATCTAAATTAACTCCTTTTTTACCGTTAAAACGAATACTTCCAACACTAGTAGGTAATGCAATATGTTTAGAAGCAACCCCTGCGGATAGTAAAGCACACAGTTGTTTAGCATTTTCTCTTGTCAACTTTGGAACTGTAAAGTATTTATAAGGTTTTGCAAATCCCATCAAATTCATCACATAATCTGCATATTTCTTTACATCTCTAAATGGGCAGCGTAGTTGTATCAATTCTTCTTCACCAAAATGAATGACAACAGACGTAAAACTCGCATAAGATTCAGGCACCTTTGTATAGCCCCTTTTACGTAAGGTCAACTTTTCTTCAACGAGTTTTAAATATACCGCTGCCCCGTCATGTTTAACTGCGCAAATTTGAATAGCTGGTCTCAAAGGTGGTTCCCATTCATTATTAATACCTTTTTGAGTTATATGCCCTTCATTAACAAGAGTTTCCAAAAACTTTTCGGGCGTATTCGACTTATCTGGAAAGTTGGATTCTGGTTGACATATAGTCATATGTAAACTACTAAATTTAAATTGCTCATTTAAATAAAGTAACTTTTCCTTATGCCCAGCTTGTATTAAATCGCCGATAACCTCTTCTTCAGTTCGACCTAAATACTTTATTTTATGAATCTTTGCTAGTTGGTTAATATACTTTTTAGGTATATTTCGATACTCAAACATCCAAATCCTGTCCCTCCTCAAAAGTTAGAAAGGACACAAATCTGTACAAATGTTTAAGGGAGTGTTATTATGTTTTTAGCAAAGCAGATTGTGTCCTATTGCATCCTACCTTTTAGGGTGCAATTTCTTTTTCTGTTAGATAATTTTAACAACTTTTTTCCTATTTTTCTACAATTTTATCCAAAAATCTTGTAACTGAGATTTTAAATGTAAAAGAGGCACCTACACAGGTGCCTCTTCTTTGTAAACCTCAATCCGTAACGCAAAAGCCAATTTATAAAACGCCTTCTCACGGATACGGTAAAACTTCGATTCACTGATCCCCATTTCGTTGTAAACTTCGTAATCGTATGGCTCGTCAATAGACATGTATCGCTTTATAATCAGTTCACGTTCTGTCTTATTTAGCCTGTTCACCGCGCGGCGTATTCTCTCCATGTACTCGTCACGTTCTCGTTCGAAGTCTGCTTTTTTGATTACCGCGCTTTCTGTAGATGAATGAAAAGCATTCGTGTTGCTTGGCGGCACGAGAGAGTACGTTTGCGTCACGCGTGGCAGGAATTCGTCCGGAACCGTCAACATATACATGCGATATTTTTCAAGTGCTGCCTCGACTGCTTCTTTTGTTTTTTCTCCGTCCGTGTCACGCAAAAAAGACAGTTGATAATACCGTTTGCCCACTCGGACCCCTCCCGTGTTATACTTATTGTAGAGAGCCGTTATGCCGGGAGAAGTCCTGGGTTTTTTATTTTTGTATTAAATGCTTCAATAGTGGAAATAAATCTTAGTGGAACAAGGTCACATCACCTTACCTGATTGAATGCCTGCCGACTGCCTATTCCCCCTATAATGACCTTGTTCCTTTTTTGATTATTTCAGGTCCGAACCCTACGCCTTGCAATTCTGTATCGCCGTCGGTTCATACTTATTCACGAGCGCATACCCACGCAACTGGTACTGTTTCACTTTCCATTTTCGTTTCGTTCTGACTTCCTTGTGTGTTTTTGGATGACGCAAAATATAGATCATTCGGTTCCCTCCAATGCCTTAAATAAAATCACTCCATGATAACCCAACCATTTTCATATAGCAGTCCGCATTACAAGTGCGAAACGTCGTATGATATTCGTCTGTTTCGTCCAACTCTACTCCGCAATACTCGCATACAAATTCTTCTCGCTCTTTATCGTTCATTCCGTTCTCTCCTTTCTCTCATAAACTCCAAATAATGCTCCCGAATCCTCGCTGCTGTTTTGGGCCCGATCCCCGGGATCTCTTCCAACTTGCCGAGCCACTCCATCATCAATTGCGTGTCTAATTCATTTTGCTGTTTGGCTCCTGCTTCAAATCCGCGATTCCATGCCGTCATTACATCTGGATGAAAGGGAGAAGAAAT
>NZ_AYKT01000038.1 GCF_000496575.1 Geobacillus thermodenitrificans subsp. thermodenitrificans DSM 465
AAGAAGGATTGAGTGCATTTTTGGAAAAACGTCAGCCAAATTGGGAAGGGGTTTAAACATATTTTTTATGCATATCGGCCGGTTTGGTCGATATATTTTTGTGTAAAAACAATTATTCTCGATTGAAAAAGAGTGGGAAAATGTAACATAATAAAAGAAAAATCTGAAAAAAGACAGGTGTTGTCGTAATGAAGCCAAGGGCACTTATGTTTACGCTATTTGGAGAATATATTCAACATTATGGGAATGAAGTTTGGATTGGAAGTTTGATCCAGATGATGTCCCACTTCGGCATTTCCGAGTCGTCCATTCGTGGGGCGGCGCTCAGGATGGTGCAACAAGAATTTTTTGAGGTGCGGAAAATCGGCAATAACAGCTATTACTCACTGACGCCAAAAGGGAAGCGGACAATGATGGATGGATTCACACGCGTCTATTCGTTGCGAAACTACAAATGGGATGGCCGTTGGCGCGTGTTAACGTATTCCGTTCCAGAAGAAAAACGGGAGCTGCGCAGCCAAATCCGCAAAGAATTAAGTTTGATGGGGTTTGGTCTTATTTCTCACGGGACATGGGCGAGCCCGAATCCGATTGAACCACAAGTCATGGAATGGATAAAAGATTATCATTTAGAGCCATATGTCATTTTGTTTACGGCGGACTCCATCGTGTCACACAGCAACGAACAAATCATCGAACGCGGTTGGGATTTTGCTTATATCGCCAAAGAGTATGACAAATTTATTGAAACGTACGAACGAAAGTATGAGGAGTTTCAAAAGCAAGCTTGGAACAATGAATTGACCGATCGCGAATGTTTTATTGAGCGAACAAAACTCGTACATGAATACCGGAGCTTTTTCTTTATTGACCCGGGGTTTCCACATGACTTATTGCCCGATGATTGGAGCGGGACGAGAGCTCGGGAGTTGTTTTTCAATGTCCATCAGCTGCTTGCTATTCCCGCCATTCGTTACTTTGAAACGTTGTTTGAGCCTGCTCCGGACCGTGAGTCGGTGTTCAATCGCGATAGGGCGATCAACCCGTTTATGGAGATAATTTAGAGCGCTGGTGGAAAGCGTGATTTCTTGATAGTGGTCGTTTTGGCGAACTCTAAACAATCAAGATTTATATACTAGAGAAATGTCTTTTTGTACTCTCACTTTTTTAAAGGGGGTGAAAAGCGCTATAATTAGCAGAACGCAAATTTGAAGAAAGTTTTAGGTTGTGCGCCTTTTCATATTGAAAGATTCCTATCACACAATGACCTATGAAATCACCGGTCTTTTAGCGATTGGGCTGAAAAAATCGGAGGATTCGTCTTTCGATTGGCTGTTGCATGCGGGGAGAGACAAAGAGAATCATATAGAGGGGAGAGGAAATAGAAATGCTACATAAAGAAATTGAAACAGTGGGGGATGGAATTTATCGCGTTCCGATTCCTGTTCCGTTTCCGATGAAGTATGTGTATTGTTACGTATGTCGAGAGGCGGACGGTTGGAGTTTGATCGACGTTGGATTTCGTTGGCCTGAAGCCATGCGCGCTTGGGAAGCGGCATTCCGGCAATTAGGAATCAAGCCGCGGCACATTCGCGCCATTTACATCACCCATTTTCATCCTGATCATTTTGGTCTTGCCGGTTGGATGCAGCAACAGACGGAAGCGCCGATATGGATTAGTGAACCGGATTATGCGATGGCCGAGCGGGTATGGGGGGAAGAGAGCGCCCAAGCGAGCGAAGTCGCTGCGCTGTTTCTCCGTCATGGCGTTCCAGATGAACTTGTGTCTGAAATAGAAGAGAACATGTGGAGGTTGTCGTTGCGCGTCAGCCCGTTTCCAGTGCTAACGATTTTAGATCGCCATGAAATTGTGCTTGGGCAGCGGCGTTGGACGGTCATTCCGGTTCCGGGACATAGTGACGGTCTAGTCAGTTTTTATCAGCCAGAGTCGCGCCAACTGTTAGTATCAGATCATGTTCTTGACCGCATTACCCCAAATATTAGCGTATGGCCGGGCGCTCATCCGAACCCGTTAGAGCAATATTTTTCTTCTTTGCGTAAAGTGGAGGAGCTCGATGTTGATGTTGCCCTGCCCGCCCATGGCGCAGTGATTCGTCAATTTCGCGAGCGGATCGGCGATATTTTCCGCCATCACGAACAACGATTGCAAAAGATGAAAGCGCTGACAAAAGGAGGGTGCACCGCCTATGAAGTAGCTAATCTCGTGTTCGGCCATAAGCCGCTGACAGCACATCAATGGCGGTTTGCGGTGGCAGAAACGTTAGCGCATTTGGAATATTTGCGATCCATTGGCCAAGTACAAAAAGAGGAATATCACGATGTGATCGTGTATGCGTCATAACGAATAGCCAGCTGTACAGGCAGCTAGGCTCTTTTTTTTTGGCGAGTTAAACAGCGTGGTCTCGTGTTGCATGCATTTAATTGCATGAAAAATATACGGACGGAAAACAAACATTGTGTGTTATAAGGGATGATCTAAGAAGATTGATTAAAGAAAATGAGTAAGATATTTAGATAACCTAAGGAAAATAGAGAAAAATAAAATTTTCAGATTTTTTCTATTTTTAAGTTGACAATAGAGTTTATAGTGTATTAATATTATGTACAGAATACGATAGTTTAAAAAACGTAATAAAGAGGGTGAGGAGATGGATCAAGCGGCGTTGCTCAAAGAAAAAGTCCAAAATGGATTTATCGTTGAAGGAATCGAGGATATGAATGAGGAGTATTTAACAGCATTGAAACAAACATTGACGATTGTCGGTGATACCGAACTGTTAAGCGTTCCGCCGTTATTAACCGTGTATGATCAAGCACCGACGCTCAACAGCAAAATTACGGCATTGGCCATCATGCAAGATGAAATCGGTCATGCCCACATCGCTTACCGGTTGTTGAAAGATTTAGGGGAAGATGTCGACCGGCTGCTTTACGAGAGAGAAGCGCACCGTTGGAAAAATCCGTACGCTTTTGACTTTGAGCTGTCAAACTGGATTGAACTTGGTGTCTTTAACGCGTTTTTTGACCGGGCGGGCTACACACTTCTTGGTGACGCGTTTGAACATACGTCCTACGGGCCGTGGAAGCGGGCGCTCGTGAAAGTCGACAAAGAAGAGTTGTTTCACCTCAGAAACGGTGAAATCATTATGAGAACAGCCATGCAAGATCCGAACTTGCGTGAGGAAGTACAGAAAGCCGTCGATTGGATGTTTTTAATGGCGCTTGAGTTTTTCGGGGTGGAAGATCGACTGAAAAGTCGCTCGGCGCAGCTTGAATACCGGCTAAAAGGACGGTCGAACGATGAGCTGCGGCAAAAATGGTTGTCAACGGCCGTTCCGTTCTGTGAATCGATCGGTGTCAAAGTTCCTGCCCATTATGATGAAGAACAACAAAAATACGTGCTGGATGTGCCGTTCCCGTGCAAGTTTGACCCGGTGAATAAAAAATGGCTGTTTGATCAGCCGGATACGTGGGATAACGTCATTAAACGGTTTAAACAGCGAGGCCCGAAAAATAAAGAATTCGTCGCGCGGATTCAAAAAGGGGCCAAAGAGCTTGAGCAATTACGAAAGGAAGCGGTGTGATGGGCAAACAGGACACGGAAAAATATTGGCAGGCATTGAAAGAAGTGATGGATCCGGAATTTCCGATCAGCGTTGTCGACATGGGATTGATTTACAACATTGAAAAAAGTGACGATGAATTGCATGTTACCATGACGTATACGGCGGTATCGTGCGCCTGTATGGAATGGATCGAGCAAGATATCCGCGACCGTTTGCTCAAGGAAGAAGAAATTCACGATGTGCATATTCACGTCGTCTGGGATCCGCCGTGGACGGTTGACCGGATCAGCCCGGAAGGACGCGAAAAATTAAAATATTGGGGGGTGAGCTCAACATGACAGCGGCCCAACAACGAAAAACGTTTGATATTTTCGCCCGTGTAAAGCGGGGGGACCAACTGGCCTATATCGGCACGGTGGAAGCAGAAAATGAAGAGCTGGCGAAAGTGTATGCTTCCTTTACGTACGATGAAGAGGACTGGGCAGAAATGGTTGTTGTCGACCGCAGCGGACTCGTTTGGGTGAGAAAACCAAAATGGCTATTTGCCTAGAAGGGGGAGAGGGAGAAGTGGAACAGAGACAGCCTAGTGTACATTCGCTCATTGAGCTGCTTGAAACGATCGCTGACAATAAATACGTTCTTGGTGACCGTCTTGTAGAGGTCGGGGTCAGCGGTCCGAATTTGGAAGCGACACTGGCAGCGATCGCGATGGCCCAAGGAGAATTAGGCCACGCGCGTTTGTTGTACAACTGGTGTTTTGATTTGCGTGGGGGAAAAGGAAAAAAACCAGAAATTTACGGACAATCCGGAAAAGCGATGGAAAGCGCGGTAAACGTTCATAACTGGATCACACTCATTGCTGCCTTGTATACCGTGAACACGGCGATTGATGCTGTCTTACAATCGGCGCTCCAGGCGAACCATCCGGCCGTTGTTTCCAAAATTCAAAAGCTAGTCCGTGAACAGCAGGATCATATCGTTTATGCGAAAAATTGGGCGCAGCAGCTCATCCATGATCAAGGTGCCGTTCCGCACCGTTTCCGCCAAGCGTTGAATGCTGCAGCGAATGAAGCGGCCGTTTGGCTAAAAGAGGTTGAGACAAAGGAAGAGCTTCAGCAGGAAGGCTATTTGCCGAAAGGGGTCCAACTCGTTGCACGCTTGCAGCAAGAATTGAAAGCGGTTGCTGCTGAACCATTTGTTCAGTTGAAATAAGGAAGACATAACAGGAGGTGAGAAAGACAGACACAAAACGAACGGTGCGCTTGATGCTTTCGGAAAGACAAAGATGGAAATGAACTTTCAAAAACGGGTTATTGGAAAGTTGCCTGCATCACAACATCAAAAAATTGATAGGGAAGGAGAATAAGAGAATGGTAGCTGTAGAAACGAAGAAACAATATTTGACGGTCGTTAAAGAAGAGGGGAT
>NZ_AYKT01000039.1 GCF_000496575.1 Geobacillus thermodenitrificans subsp. thermodenitrificans DSM 465
GTCCCTCGTACTCATGTATGCCCATCTCGATAAGCTGGTTGATGACATGTTGGCGTTTAAGATCTTTCATGAACTGCACCTTTTCATAGAGAATACCCAACCTGATCACCTACTTCCCAAACTACATCCTCTGTGATTCCCAATCGTTCACACGCCTCCGCCAATCGCTTGCGAAACACCTGCATCTCACGCTCGTGCTCTCGCCGGGCCTTTTCTGTGTATTCGCAGTCGCAGGATGCCACTAACCATGCCCCGTTCATCACTCTTGTGTATAGCCGCCCCGTTCCGTCGCATTTCACACACATGTTTTATGCTCCTTTCAGCCGGAAATCTTCGCCTTCGACTTCCAAGAGGTATGAACCGCATTGCCCGAGCAGCCGACTGGCAGCTGCATAGCCAATTTTTTCACTCAATGTCCCTCGATCCTCATTGCTGTTGAACACGATCGGTTTTTGTTTCCGATACCGTTCATTTATGATTTTGTAATATAACGCCTCTTTCGCTTCGGACCATTTCGCCTTCCCGATGTCATCCCACACCAGCACATCCGCGTGAATCGCACTATGCAGGAGTCGATTGAGCGTTTCTCCCTCGTCGTTCATCATCTTGGCTTGAATCAGCTCGTCCATAAATGTGACATCTGAAACCACCAACACATTGAATCCGTCTTTGATCAGCCGTTTGGCTAGCGCAATTTGCAAATGCGTCTTTCCCACTCCAAAATTGTTGTGCATTTGTTTCATTTCAGCCCGTTTGCCAGCCGGAAGCTCTCGTAATCGCTGCTCCCCAACAACTGCGATCAAGCCAAGATTTTTATCAGACATAATTTTCTTTGTTGTACCGTCATCATGTTTAATCACAGCGAATTCGTTTAGGTAGCTAATGGTCATATCGTACATATCTTGCTGATACTTCGTCACTCGCTTGAAGTTCTCGAAATTCGCATGAACAAATTCATCGGGAATGAGTGCTTGCCTGAACCGCCGTTTCCACGCCTTCCGTTCCCGGCATTCGCAAGGTCGTACGAATTCATAACCACGCTCGTCTCGATAGAAAATGAATTCCGTGTCTTTGCATTGGGGGCACTCGTAGTCACCCTTTCCATCCCCACGCTCGTCTGGCTGCTTCAGCTTCTCGGAGGACTTGCTCGTATGACTTGCTGCCTTCTTTTGCAGATCGGCTAACACCTCGGCGATGCTTGCGAATCGTCCCGCCATCCGTATCCTCTCCTTTTTGCCCGTGATATTTGCTTAGCAACACTTTGCGCACGTATTCGAAAGAATGGATCTCGTCACCGTTGAATTTTGGTTCATACTCGTCAAACACTTGGTCGATCAGTTTAAGGATGTCATCCAGCGGTATCTGCTCTTGCAGGAGTTTTTCTATGGCCGCTTCATCTTTAGGAGAAAGCGATAGTCCTTTTCCTCTGCGTTGGATGTATCTGTTAGCAATCAATTGGAATGATTGAGCATGGGCGTCGCCTATATCATCATCAATATTTTTATTTAAATCTTTATTTATATTTTTTATTTCTTGGTAAGCGAATTCGCTTACTGTAGAGTAAGCAGTTTCGCTTACTGTAGAGTCAGCGTTTTTGCTTACTGTAGTGTCAGCAATTTCGCTTACTGTACTTCCTTTTGCTGACTGTAAGCGCCAAGTATCATAATCCTTGTTAAACGCTAGTTTCCTTGATTTCGAATAAGTACCTTCCTCAGTAACGGTGACGATATTACTTTCAATCAACTTATCCAGTTCTTGTTTCACTCGTTGCTTATGCACGCCCGTGGCTTCAGCAAGAAAGGATAAGGACATCTCATGATCTTTTCGATTAAACCCATAAGTATATCGCCATATCACTAAAATCAATCGAAACTGAGTTGGGCTGAGCTTGGTCAGCGCCAGGCGTTCTAAAATCTCGTTTGCAATTTTGGTATATCCATGCTCAAGCTGTACGTCTGCCAAGCTCAACACCTCCTATTTCTTGACACAAATCACATATCGTCCTTCCACTCTCTTCGGCTTCAAGCCGGGATGGCTGCTTTTTATGTAGCCTTTGATATACTCGATGTAGAGTTTCTTGTTGCCAGCAGCCATCCAACGGAAATGATGAGGGATAACAATTCGGTGTTCCATCATTCGATGTCAAAGCTCTCCTGTTCAAAATTGCTTGGTTCTTTCTCTTCTTTCGGCTGTTGCTCTTCCTCTGCAGGAACCTCAAATGCCTCTGCTTCGATGTACTCGACTGGTTCTGGTTCAGAAGTGATGTCTTTTCGGACCACTTCATCCTGCGCAACTGCCTGCTGAATCTCAATGGAGATCGGCAGGTACTTCCACATGTGCCGGATGACAGTCTTTTTGGCCATTTCCTCATAGTCCGTTACCCACGGACCGTTATTGGCTGCTTTTGAACGCTTGCGACGTTTTTCAATCTCCTCTTTAGGCATGAATTCGAATTGATAGCCGCCGTCTTTGAAATGCGCAACCGCATAGGCACCAATAAACTCACCGCGGTTTGTCATCGCTGGCTTATGAACGAGCTTTGGATGTAAGCCGTACTCATATTCGAACGTGTCGTTTTCGTAAACCGCATGAGCATAAATGCTTTCGATATTTCCGCTGCGCCGTGCTAGGTCGATCATGCCTTTATAGCCGATGATGAATTGCACATCGGATTGTCCTGTTTTTCCATTTTTGAACGGAACGAAGTAGCAATGTCCGATGAGCCCCGGCTCTAGTCCAAGCTGTGCTGCTTGCATAACCGCACCGAGAAGTGAAGGAACAGAACATTCAAGCAATTTTGGATTCGTCCGGATAGTTGTAAGAGCAATTCGTGCCATGCGATCGGCATCCATGTGCTTTGGAAGAGCTTTTTCAATTTCAGGTCCCATTTTTTTGAGATATGCTGCAATCGTTTGTGCTGGAGTAGGCGCTGCTGCCTCTGTTTTGTTCGCTTTGTTTGCAAGCTGGTTTTTTAGCGTTTGATTTGTTGCCATACTTATGACCTCCCGATTTTTTAAATTGCGATCAGGACCAAAAACAAAATTCCTAAAAACGTATAAACAGTGCCTAAAAGTTTGTTACGCCAACCGAACTGTGACACTGCTCCGCCAAACCAAATACCGGCAGTAAGAGCAAAACTGATATCCTGTAAATCAAACATTTTAATCACCTACTTAACGGAGAATCGCCGCGATATCGATTCCCTGGCGACCTCTTGATATATTTCTGGATACTTCGCTTTGAGTAACTTCGTATCAACACGGCTGCTACGAACGTTTTTCCATGTGACGATACGATCACCGGCAAAGGCTCTTTCATAATCACCAAGCATAGCCTTGAGCTGATTTTCAGCTTCCTTGCGACGTTCAGCAGCTTCGGCTTCCTCTTGCTTGGCTTGTTCGTATTTTGCAATCAAATCGACAGCATAAGGTGGAAGTTCAATTTCCTCGTCAAACTTAGCTGTCGGATATAAAGCTTTCAGCAAATCACTCGAAGCATCCGAACCGTCGAACATTGGAGGATTTTTCTTTAACACGTGATTGTTCCAGAAGTCCGACTCGATTTGGATGAGATACTGAATGATCTCCTCATCTCGTTCGATTTTTTTGTAGATGAACTTATTTCCACCTATGAGAACCGCAATCCACCAGGAATCAAAACCAGTGACAGCCATGTAGTGCTGGCATTGAATGAGATATTGTGCCGGAACCTCATCATCTTTCCACTCTTCTTTGAGGTATTCACTGGCCGTTTTACATTCAAGCCCTGCCTTCTCACCGACAATCAGCCGATCCACGTTTGCAAGCATGAAAGAATGTTCTGGATGCTGTAGAATCGCATTTCTGCGCCGCACTTTGAGACCTGTTCGTTTGCTAAATTCTTGAGCGACGACATCCTCAAGCACTGTGCCCCAATACGCTGCTTCGCTACTCACATTTTCCTCTGGGGCTTGTCCGATCTTTTCAAGATACACCGCAACAGGAGATTTCCATTTGTTTAAACCGGCAATGGCAGCTGCATCGCTTCCTCCGATTCCCTTCCGACGCGCAGCCAACCATTCTTCATGGCTCATTTCATTTGTGTTGGCAAAGACGACGGACATTTTTCCACCTCCATTTGATTTTTGAAGGCGATTCCTGTACTATGTAGGTGACTGTTTTAAATCAGGAATCTCCCTTTCCCTATTTTTCAAAACGCCTCACTCCCCCAGTGAGGCGTTTTTCATGCCTTTTGGGCTGCGCCATACTTGCAGCAATATTCATATGCGCACCATTGTTTCCGGTGGATCACCAATCCGTCAGGGAACTCGATGACCTCTTCACCTTCATAGATCTTGTCACCGCACCCATCGCAATAGCCCACAACGCAAGGTTCTTGTCGCTGAATCGGATGCCAGTCAGAAATAATCGGGTTCTCAATCATGCAGGTTCACCTCCTTTCAGTGTTTCAAGGCGTTTTCGGATCGCCTGTATGCTTCGTCCTGTTCGGGCGGACAGAACCTCGATCGGTTGAACCCCGTAATGGTTGAGGATGTAGAAATCTTCCTCCTCTGTCCACTTGCCTGTCTTACCACAAGCGCTGGCCTCTCCATTGTTGCTCCACAACGGCCTAGCAAGTTCTTGCATACGCTGACCATGGGGGCATTGTCGACATAATGGCACGTAGGACTCGTTCTTATGTCCGTATGGGCATTGCTGACAATACTTATCCAGGATCTCCAACACCTGCATGCGGATACGACGCTTCTCTGACTTCGTCACGCTCCATCACCTCCTTTTTGGCCGTCTTGCACTGTGGTACAATGGAAACGGGTATCGGTGGTTCTGGCTAGTTGGT
>NZ_AYKT01000040.1 GCF_000496575.1 Geobacillus thermodenitrificans subsp. thermodenitrificans DSM 465
AAGCATTGGCCAATAAGGATGAGGCAGGTGTGCTGGCCGGCGGATAGCCGGCTAGGCATCTGCTGTTTCGTGAAGAAGTTGAGAGAGGTTTACGCACGAAAGAGTTTCTCAGTCATCTACGTGTAGAACTCCCCCTTTTGCTCCGCGATAGATTCATAGAATGAGCACTCTTCACAGAGGCGAAGTTTCTTCTTTTTTCACCGGAAATGGTTTCCCCCTTGTCGCTAGTCTGTTCATTGTTCTAATGTATCTGCATCATGGAGAAGCGATCTTTGGGATATTTATACCGGCATAAAATAAAAAAGTAAGAAAAATAGACTTGTTGATAACTGATAAAAAATAACCATGGAAATAATATGATAGTTGTGAAAATATCGATTGTACAATATAATCGTAAAAGGAGATGAAAAAAGAAAGGGGATGGTAGGATTGAAGAAACGAAAGTGGTTTACAAGTGCCGTGGCTGTTCTTTCTCTATCACTGTTGCTTGGCGCTTGTGGAAATGGTAATGGGGGGACGGAGAAGGAAGGAGCCGATGGGAAGAAAGACAGCGATGTGAAATTCCTCAGTATTGCTACCGGCGGAACGGGTGGAACGTATTATCCGCTTGGCGGCGCGTTTGCTGACATTATCAAAGATGAAACCGGCATTGATGCGAATGCCATCACTTCTGGTGCATCGGCGGAAAACATGGCCATTTTGGATGCGGGCGATGCGGAAGTTGCGTTTGCTCAAACCGACATCGCGACATATGCGACGGAAGGAAAGCTCATGTTTAAAGAGAAAATTGAAAGCGTTAAAGGGATTGCGACCCTTTACCCGGAAACGATTCAAATCGTGACCACGAAAAAATCAGGCATTCAGTCCGTTGAAGATTTAAAAGGGAAAGTGGTTTCCGTTGGGGAAGCCGGCTCGGGAACGAGAGCAAACGCGGAACAAATTTTGGAAGTTCACGGCATGACGTTGGATGATATTAAAGCGCGCAACTTGTCGTTTGATGATTCCGTCTCCGGCATCCAAGACGGCACGATTGACGCCGCCTTTATTACAGCGGGAACGCCGACAGGAGCGGTGGAAAGCTTGTCAGCAACGGAAGAAGTTGTGATTGTACCGATCGCTGAAGACAAAATCAATGCGCTGATCGAGAAGTATCCGTACTATGCGAAAGACGAAGTGCCTCAAGGCACGTATAAGCTAGCGGAAACGGTTCCGACGGTGGCCGTGCGCGCGATGCTCGTCGCTCGGGAGGATTTGCCGGAAGACGCGGTCTACAACATTACCAAAGCGATTTTTGAAAACTTGGATAAGGTCAAACATGCCAAAGCCCAACAAATCAAGCTAGAAAATGCATTGGACGGCATGTCGATCGAGCTTCATCCAGGGGCGAAGAAATATTTTGATGAAAAAGGAGTTAAAGTGGAATAACGATGTTGCGGGAAGGACTGGCTTGAGTGATGGCGCCAGCCCTTCCTTATTTCCGCCACTGAGGGGGGCGGCTGATGCGAAAACGGGTCTTAGCGGCCAGTGTACTCCTAGCGGTGGCTGCCGTCTTTTTCCTTCCTTTCCGCCAAGTGCTGGCGTTTGAAAAGGGAGGTCAGGTTGCTGCGTATATTCCGATTTCTCAAGGGGACACGTTCGCGATTCGCTATACGCATTCGATCCACCGTTCGGAGGTGGAGGAGACGTATCAAGTGCTGGCTGACGGGACGATTGAACAAATCGCTCTCACCTATGAGGATACGGCGGTCGGGATGCCGGCAAACGCGGAGTCAAGGGAAACCTTTACGTTTCGCGATGGAAAATACTATATTACTGGCATGGAGCGCAAATTTCCATCCATCTGGTTGAGCGTTGGACGAGTTATCGCCAACCATCGTGTCGTTTATCAAGGGAAGACGGTGACGTTAAAAACAGTCATCCCTCCCGGCTCCATTGTCTGCATCAAGGTGACGCGACTATCATTGTTTCAATGCTGGAAGGGAGTGAAGTTGTTTGGCTGAGAAGTTTGAACAACTATCTATCGAAGAGCAACAACAATTGATGGAAAAATATGATCCGGAAGCAGCGACGCGCAAATTGAAAGGTCCTCTCGGCTGGATTGTCTTTTTTGGGCTGCTTTCCTTTTCGCTCTTTCAGTTATATGCTTCTATTTTTCAAACGCTTCCAAAACAAATTTTATTGTCCATTCATTTAGGATTTGCTCTGTCGCTTATCTTTTTATTGTTTCCAGCGCGTAAAAAAAATCTTCATCGCACCAACGTCGGCATCGTCAATATCATTTTATCGCTGTTGTCGATCGGAGTTGGCGCGTATTTGCCGCTCATGCTCGATGACATCGTCCAACGCATCGGCATTATGACGCCGCTCGACTTTACGGTTGGGTTGGTCGCCGTATTGCTTGTGCTTGAGGCGACGAGGCGGGCGGTTGGGCTGCCGATTACGATCATTGCGTCGCTATTTTTGCTGTATGCCTATTTCGGCCCATATATGCCGGGATTTTTAGCCCATCGGGGCGTCAATTTGGAAGGGCTCGTCAAAACGATGTTTTTTACGACGGAAGGCATTTTCGGCACGCCGCTGTACGTATCGGCGACATACATTTTCGTCTTCTTATTGTTTGGTGCCTTCTTGGTAAAAACGGGTGTCGGGGAATACTTTAATGACTTGGCGCTCGTTGTCGCCGGGAGACGAATCGGCGGTCCGGCGAAGGTGGCGGTGTTCTCCAGCGCGCTGCAAGGAACGATCAGCGGCAGTTCAGTGGCGAACGTCG
Organism: Geobacillus thermodenitrificans subsp. thermodenitrificans DSM 465; assembly: GCF_000496575.1. Lineage (GTDB taxonomy): Bacteria > Bacillota > Bacilli > Bacillales > Anoxybacillaceae > Geobacillus > Geobacillus thermodenitrificans. The sequence goes on from NZ_AYKT01000040.1 coordinate 2,771, forward strand.
TTACTTCCGGATCGTTTACGATTCCGATGATGAAACGGCTCGGATATGGAAAAGAGTTTGCCGGCGCTGTGGAGGCGACGGCGTCCACCGGCGGTCAGCTCATGCCTCCGGTCATGGGAGCAGCTGCGTTTTTGATGGTGGAGTTTATCGGCGGCATTTCGTATTGGGAGATCGCGAAAGCGGCAGCGATCCCAGCGATCTTGTATTTCGCCGGCATTTGGATGATGACGCACTTTGAAGCGAAGCGAATCGGGTTGCGCGGGTTGACAGAGGAAGAAATGCCGAACCGGAAGGAAGTGCTCGGAAAAATTTACTTGCTCATTCCGATCCTTATCGTTATTTTGCTGCTGATGAGCGGAATGAGTGTGATGAGAGCCGCGCTTTGGTCGATCGTTGCGATCATTGCGGTCAGCGCGTTGAAAAAGGAAACGCGGTTAGGATGGCGCGACATCATCAACGCTTTAGTTGAAGGGGCGAGAAGTGCGTTGTCTGTGGCGGCGGCGACAGCGGCGGCTGGGATTATCGTCGGGGTCGTCACGAAAACGGGTCTTGGCTTAAAAATGGCGAACGGGTTAGTCGATTTGTCGAACGGGATTTTGATTTTAACGCTATTTTTCACGATGTTGACATCGCTTATTCTCGGCATGGGGTCACCGACGACGGCGAACTATGTCATTACGTCAACGATCGCCGCGCCAGCAATCATCGCTTCCGGCGTGCCGGAATTGGCGGCTCATTTGTTCGTCTTTTACTTTGGCATTATTGCTGATATTACGCCGCCGGTGGCGCTTGCGGCGTTTGCGGCGGCCGGCATTTCCGGAGGGAAGCCGCTACGGACTGGTGTGAATGCATCAAAGTTGGCTATTTCTGCGTTTATCATCCCGTATATGTTTGTGCTTTCACCCGCGCTGTTAATGATCGATACAACCATTCCAAATTTGATATGGGTCGTCTTTTCCGCGTTTGTCGGCATGTTAGCCATTAGCACGGGGATGATCGGCTTTTGGTACCGGAAGCTTAACATTGTTGAACGCATCATTGCGGTTGTGACAGGGTTGTTGCTAATTTATCCGGAAACAATCAGCGACATCGTCGGACTCGTCTTATTTGCTGCCATGTTTGCCATTCAATACGCAGCCGGAAAACGGGAACGGGCGCAACAAACAGCGTCGTAACCCCACTAAAAGGCAGGTGCTCATCTGGATGAGGCCTGCCTTTTTCTTGCGGTTGCGATGGGCGATGACATCATCTGTCACTTTGGGGACAAGCAGTTGCGTTTTCATCTATGGATGCAAGCTCGTCATTTTCTTGCGCTGCCATTGAAGAAAAGGAGTAGTGTCAATAGCGAAGTCGTAGCCGCCTTCTTGCGCATCAAATGGGAAAACGGTTCAGGCGCTGGAAAGAAGGCAGCCGGCTTTAAGCAAGGACATCTTCAGTACGGTTATGGCTGATGGTGCACCGTCGTTGTTTCCCTGCTTGGTTTTTGCTATGATGAGGATAGATTTGCCTGTGGGGAATCGAGCATCGGCTTGTCTGAAACAGGCGCCTAACGGCTAACCGCCTGCCTAGTAGGCTAGTGATGGAAAATCGCAAATGTAAAAAAGATTTCTCGCATTGAGAAAATCGGATGTTTAGAGCAATAAACAATGATTGCTGGAAGGACACAGTGATTTTTCATCGGCCTGTTGGGAGCAGCAAACGTCAAGCTGTATGAGCGTTGCTTTATCACAAAAGAGAACAACGAGATGATGAAAAGGGAAGGATGGGAGAACCGATGGATGATCGTACATTTCGCAACGCGATGGGGAAATTCGCAA
>NZ_AYKT01000041.1 GCF_000496575.1 Geobacillus thermodenitrificans subsp. thermodenitrificans DSM 465
ACCAACTAGCCAGAACCACCGATACCCGTTTTCGTTTTTATTGTACCACGGTTGTCGGGCGGCAAGAAAGGAGGTGACGAGGTTGACGAAGGCAGAGAAACGCCGTCGTCGCTTACAAGCAACACAAATTTACGACCGGCATTGCCGGCAGTGTCCAAAGGTCAACTCCAGCCTGTCGGTTTGTCGGGAATGTCCGTACCAACAGCGCATGCAAGAGCTTACCCGGCCACTATGGGAAGGAAACGATTTTGACCCGTATTTTCTTAGTCACAGGGTGGGACAGTGGTCGCGAGACGAGGATTTGTATATTCTCAACCATTACGGCGTGCTGCCATTAGAAACTATATCTGCCCGTACGGGACGGAGCGTACGCGCCATCCTCAAGCGCATTGAGGAACTCCAAAAGGCATGAAAAACGCCTCACTGGGGGAGTGAGGCGCTTCGCAAAAAAATGTTTCAACCTTTACCTTTCATGATAAGTCATCTACTCAAGAAAGGCAATGGGAGGAAGAAGATGGCGAGGGAAATTACTATCTCATATAGCACTAACAAGTTCGATCAGTGGCGCCTTACCCAATCTGGAGGAAGCATAGCGTTCAACAAAGCCGGTAGACCTGTTTTTCAGTTTAAAAACGCCTCCCAGTATCGTCGATATTTAGAGCTTAACGCACAACGCGAAAACTTTATGAAAGGGGAAGTCAAATGAACGTTTTACAAGAGTTTGAGTTGCAAGAGTTGGAAAATCAAGAGGAATTAAAGCAGCGTTTTCAGATTACCGGTATCGATAGCTTGAATTGGGCTTTCCGCAAGCTATCAGCATACAAAGCTAAAGCGGCAGAAGTTGAGCAATTAGCCAAAGCTGAACGTGAGCGCATTGATCGCTGGGAAGAAGAACAAAAGAAATCCATCCAGCAGAATATCGAGTTTTTCGAGCAGCTGATTCAGGAATACCATGCCAAAGTGCTACAAGCAGACCCAAAAGCAAAAACATTGTCTACACCTTATGGGAAATCAAAAGCCCGTAAAACCAAAGCGCAGCCAGAAAAAGCGGATGAAAACTTGCTTCTTCAACACGTCAAAGAAAACAGCATGACGGAGTTTATCAAAGAGTCAGTGAAATGGGGCGACCTCAAAAAGACGCTGAAAGTAGTCGAAGCCAATGGCCGACAAGTCGTCGTCGATGAAAATGGACAAGTTGTTCCAGGTGTCGTTGTGAAACCGGAGACCATCACATTCGGTGTGGAGGTAGAATGACATGGCCGAGCTAGTCGCAAAACAACAAACCAATTCCCTGTCGATCATCGAAAGTGTCGATATTGGCGCTGTTCAATCAACGCTTTCGAAAATAAATCAATTTCAACTAGTCATTCAGAACTCGTTAAAAAAAGATCACGATTACGGAGTTATTCCAGGCACTCCTAAACCAACATTGTTAAAACCAGGTGCAGAAAAGATTCAAATGTTGCTTGGTGTCACAAGTGAGTATGAAGTGATCGAACGTGTGCAGGACTATGATAATGGATTCTTCGCCTTCACGGTTCGTTGTGTCATCTACAAAGATGGGGTCAAGATTACAGAAGGACTTGGCCACTGCAATACACGTGAACCTAAGTTCTATAAAAAGAAGGACGGGCAGTTACAGGACCCATATGAAAAAGTGAACACGGTTTTAAAAATGGCCAAAAAACGTGCACAAATTGACGCAACATTGACACTAGCAAGCCTTTCCGAAATCTTTACGCAAGACATCGAAGACATGCAGGAATTTGTACAGACAGAACAAGTCGAAACAATGACAGCTCAGGATGCGGCACAAATCAAATTGACGTTCGGCAAATACAAAGGCAAGACATTGAAGGAAATTTACAAAGCACAGCCGGACTATCTCGAATGGCTGCTTAAACAAGACCGCACGGATCCAGTCATCAAGAAGGGCATTGAATTGATGTTCGAAGCTGTAAAACAACAAGCGCAACAAAAACAAGTGCAACAACAGCAACAATCGGAGCAACAAGCAGCACAACTAGAACCACAGCCAGATAATATCGACCCATTCGACGGTGAAGTAATTGAGATTAGTGACGATGACTTGCCTTTCGGTATGTAAGGTGAACCGAAGTGAATGGATATCTTATCAGAATCCCTGATTGTTATCGATGGATGGCTGCTGGGAATAAGAAATTGTACATTGCTTACGTTATTGGCTACGTCAAACGCAGCCATCCTAACTTAAAAGTGAAACAAATTAAAGGACGATATGCGATTTGCATCAAGAAGGAGTGAGCAAATGGGAGTCATTAGAGTACAGAAGAACAGCAACTATGTCGTGATGAATAAAACGGCCTTGCATGATCCACGTCTTAGCTGGAAAGCAAAAGGGCTCCATGCTTATATGCTTTCCATGCCTAATGATTGGAAATTCTATGATGACGAGCTAGTAAAGCACGCCAAAGACGGTAAAGACGCTTTGAAATCAGCTATTAAGGAACTGAAACAGTACGGATATATGAGGCGTGTACGTCGCCAAAACGAGCAGGGAAAATTCGAATGGGAAACCATCGTTTATGAAGAACCATATACGGAAAATCCATCGATGGAAAAACCATCAATGGAAAATCCATCGATGGAAAATCCGCAACTACTAAATAATAAAGAACTAAATAATAACTCACTAAACAATGAAGAACAATTAGATGTAGTAGTAGTAAATGCCCACCATTTCTACGAACAAAACTTTGGTCCTATGAGTCCTTTTATGGCTGAATGCATTCTCAAATGGGCAAACGACACGAGCGATGAAATTGTCATAGAAGCGATGAAACGAGCGCTTAAGCAACAGAAGAAATGGAATTACGCAGAGGGGATACTTCGCGAGTGGGTACAAAACAATCTACGCACGATAGAAGATATTGAAGCCTACGAGCGAGAGTTTCATAGAAAGCGAGAAGGAGTGAACGATCGTGAGGTTCACAAGCATCGCCGAGGTGTTAGCCGATCTACAAAAGAAGGCGGCAAGTCATATGAACAAATCCTCCGAGAAGCTGAAGCAGCCCGAAAAGCCTGGGGCGGATGAATATGAGTGCCCGATCTGCAAAGATACGGAATTGGTTTTGAAACGTGATGAATGGGGATACGAGTTTGCAAGTTTTTGTGAATGCAGAGAACGAAAAGCATGGAAGCGCCGATTCAAGCAAGCGCTCATTCCGGATGAGTTTATCCATGCTAATTTTGAAAATTTCAAGCGATCGACGCAGTATCAGCAAGATATGTACGATGCAACCATTAGCTACCTAAACGAATTCGCTGTTATTAAACACGATAACGGCACGACAAAGAAAATTTTGTCTGACAAAAATTTAGGGTTTATCGCTGTCGTGGGCGAGCAACGGCTCCGAGAACTGCCGGCTGGCGAGCGAGCAGAGGCAAAGAGACAGCATAACAATTTCGGCGTCGGTAAAACTCATTTACAAATTGCACTGGCCAAACGACTCATTAAAGACGGGTTTAATGTGTTGGTGGTTTCCGATGTCACATTCATGGACGAACTTATCCAGGCAAAGATGATGAACGACGAGGGAGAAACGCTCAATCGACTCCTGCATAGTGCGATTCACGCGGATGTGCTGGTGTGGGATGACATCGGGAAGGCGAAATGGTCCGAAGCGAAAGAGGCGTTATATTACAAAATCATAAATGAACGGTATCGGAAACAAAAACCAATCGTGTTCAACAGCAATGAGGATCGAGGGACATTGAGTGAAAAAATCGGCTATGCAGCTGCCAGTCGGCTGCTCGGGCAATGCGGTCCATATCTCTTGGAAGTAGAAGGCGAAGATTTCCGGCTGAAAGGAGCATAAAACATGTGTGTGAAATGCGACGGAACGGGGCGGCTATACACAAGAGTGATGAACGGGGCATGGTTAGTGGCATCCTGCGACTGCGAATACGCAGAAAAGGCCCGGCGAGAGCACGAGCGTGAGATGCAGGCATTTCGCAAGCGATTGGCGGAGGTGTGTGAACGCCTTGGCATAACCGCTGAATCATTGGAAGTTCGATAGAAAGAGGAAAGGGGGAGAGGGGACATGGAAGCCGGGGACTGGGTGCGGTGCGTTAATCGGAATCATTACGCTTATGGATGGATCGGGTACGTGAACTGGATCAAACCGCCGGAATGCAGCGTGATCTTCACGCGGACGAGGGACGGACAAAGAGTAAACCAAAAACGTCGGATGCTAATGAGCGAATTTGCCGTTATCAATGATATAGAAGAGTGGACAAGCCCGGAGTGGGAGGCGTTGATTAATCTCGCATTAGACATGCGCGACGAAGAATGGTTTCGAGAACTCACTGCTCGGAAAGGGGGTGAACGTGTTGATACTGTATAACAGCGTAAAAATGATGCAGGAGTTAAAACGCCAACACGTCATCCGTCAGTTGATCGAGATGGGCATACATGAGTACGAGGGAC
>NZ_AYKT01000042.1 GCF_000496575.1 Geobacillus thermodenitrificans subsp. thermodenitrificans DSM 465
ACGTCAGTCAAGCGACAATCGCATATCAAAACGTGATTCACCAAGAAATCATGAAGGCGATTGGAAATGTCCGTGACCGTGGTAAAAAACGCGCAAACTACGCTGTATTGCGCGAAACAAGGATGCCTGCCCTCTTAACCGAGAACCTATTCATTGACAATCCAAGCGATGCGACCAAACTCAAATCCGAGCAATTCCTCCTGCAAATCGCCCACGGTCACGCGCAAGGCATTGTCAAAGCGTTTGGACTCAAGAAGAAAACAAAACAACAACCACAACCAAAAGTGTCTGACAAAAAATTGTACCGCGTGCAAGTCGGAGCGTTTTCTGATCGAAAGAATGCCGAGAAGTTAGCTGAAGAATTGAAGAAAAAAGGATATCCTGTCTATATCGTTGGCTGAACCCTGCCGTACGGCGGGGTTCTTTTTTTATATATAAATGTGGTAACATGTAGGTAAAAAGGAATTGGGAGGAAGAACAATGAGGAAAATTATCTCATTTTTTTTAACGTCTGTCTTTGTGTTATTTTTAGTGGCTTGTGGTTCTGAAACGACTGAATCGAAAGCAAAAGTCGATCCGAAAGAAATCGAAAACAGAATTTCGGAAGCATTAAAACAAATGGGGGACAAAACAAACCTGAAAATTATCTCTAGCGACAAAACCGAAGACGGAAAACACGCTATTGCGTTATCGGACAATATACACATATTTATCGAAGACAATAAAATAACGCTTGCTGCGATGCCTGAGGCCCTTTTAACAGAGAGAAATGATTTAGACTTTGCTTTTGTTTTGTTGGTTGGTACAGCAGATGAATCTTTAAGTTATGGAGATCGTCACAAGGTAGTTTCTAATCTAGGACTTACCGACGATAAAACAAATCTGCTTGAATACACTAAAGTGATTAACCATAATGATGTGCAGTATACGTATAAAGGTGATAAAGATGCTATTTTGTTACAAGCTGAAATAAAATAAGACGAAGCCTACTCACTTTGAGTAGGCTCTTTTTTTATCCATATCTCATTGATCGGCATCCCTAGTTCCTCACAGATTGCATAGGCTACTGGGAACGAGGGCAAAGACCTGTTATTGACGATCGCGCTAAGCGTCCCCAAACTAACCCCGATTTTTTCTGCGAATTCCCCTTGCTTGATGTCTCGCTCCGCAAATATCACTTTTAGCCTACATTTGAATTGCATGACTTCCACCTCTTTTGTTCGCCTTCTAAAAAAGTACGAGCCAAACCACAAAAATGTTTAGAGGACAAGATATAACGGACATTCCCTTCCTCATACCTTTTACCATACTCCATTTCCTGCTTATTTTCCTGCAAACATCGCCACAAAAAGTGAAAACCGCAATGGTGAGCACGACACCGGGAATGGGGGTTTTGGGAAATTTCTTTATTTCACAACTCAAAAAGGAGGATGACAAGTATGTTGGAAGTCATTGGAAGCGGACTGATCCTTGTGGGAATTGCCTTCGCGGAAAATCGCGGTTGGTTGGACAGGGAGAAGGTTGGTTTCATCGTCAACGTGGGCATGCAGGCGGGAATATGCGCGGGCTTGCTCTATTTCATAAGCCGCCTGTCCGAGATGTTCTTGTAAGTCATTCCCTCGCACATTCCCATACAGAACACGGGTGAGCTGGTCCACATCCCCGTATTTTATAGTATTCCCAATCTATCGGGAATATGCCCGCTGACTGGGATAGTTCTTCTCTCCAGAGGTGATTTTTATGCTTGAATTTTTTCTCCTTCCTTTGGCCGTGGGGGCTACCGCTGTTGTATTCGGCCGAAAAAGACAAGGAGATTATGAGCGTGATATCGACAATGTGTTTAGGTATTTAAAAATCGGTGCGACTGTCCGGAATGAGCACGTCTATCCGAAGCTCGTTGCGAAGGAGAAAAAGGAGCTGTATAGCCGATATGTGTACCGTGTGCCATTAGGATTGACCAAAAAGGTGATTGAGCCTATCCAAGAAGTATTGAGCGCCACACTCGGCCGATATGTAGAAGTCACGTTTAAAAAATGGTTGTATATTGACGTATTCCATTATGAGATGCCGAACAAAGTGCTGTATAAAGACGTTCCGGATAGAGACGGATGGGTGATCCCGTTGGGGTTCAATGAGAAAGGGTGGCATTTTCACAACTTTGATAAGACGCCGCATTGTGTCATCGGTGGAACAACACGCTTCGGAAAAACGGTATTCATCAAGTCGGCAATGACTTACCTCATCGAGCATCATCCCGATGATGTGGAGATTTTTATTCTCGATATGAAAGGCGGTTTGGAATTTGAAAAGTACCGAAACATTAAACAGGTCATAAACGTGGCTAGCAGTCCCGCAGAGGCATTTCAATGCTTGGATAGTATTAAGACACTGCTTGAGCAGAAAATGACCGAATTTAAGCGAAATGGCTGGGCTAACGTGGTGAATAGTCCATACCCCAAACGAACATTTTTGTTTGTCGATGAAGCGGCTCAACTGGTGCCGGAACGATTCATGCCAAAAGAAACCCGCGATATGCTCTCCTATTGTCAAAGCGTATTGTCCGAAATTGCCCGGATCGGCGGAGCGTTGGGCTTTCGGTTAGTGTTCTGTACGCAATATCCAACAGCTGATGCGCTGCCAAGGCAGATCAAACAGAACGCAGACCTAAAGATTTCATTCCGGTTGCCAACCAGCTACGCTTCGTCTGTAGTGATTGATGAACACGGCGCTGAAGAATTGCCAAGCGACATAAAAGGCCGCGCCATCATCAAAACACATGAGAAAATGATCGTTCAGACACCTCTTATCGACGACGAGGAAATGACAAAACGTTTGGAGGTGTACTGTGTTGAGAAGCGAAACGAGGCTCACCGAACGGCAGATGAGGATTTTATATGCTTTGAGTAGCCTGCAAGCCCTCTCTCGTTCACAAATACAGCACATGTTTGATCTAGGAAGCAAACGCAACGCCAACCGTATTTTGAGTGGCATTCGTGAATACACGAATACAAAACGCATCGGTGAAGATGTTTACTACTTGAACAAAAAGGGGGCGGAAATGGTAGGTGGAGAGGCGACGATTCGCCGGAACAGCCCGCTGGAACACATCGTTATGCGGAATGACATCTACATCTTTTATCACTATCCAGCAGACTGGAAAGCGGAACCGCGCACAAGATGGCGGGAGAGCGGAAAAGATTATAGCATTGTGTCTGATGCGCGGTTCACCTATCACGATCAGATGTATTTTCTTGAGGTGGATATTACACAAAAGATGTTGGAGAACAAACGCAAAATCGAGCGCTATGCTTATCTATTCCGATTTATCCAACGTCAGCAGCTAGGGGAACCCGTCTTGCTGTTCTATACCGTATCAGCCGTAAAGAAGCGACAAATTGAAGCGATCGCCAAAGAGTACGGCGTGCCTTGCGAATGTCTATTGAAAGTGTGAGGAGGGATCGTGATGGGAAATATTTTGGTGAAACTGCTTTTGCTGCAAGCAACCGTCGCAGATCACCGACTGCAATACGCGGCGATGGAGACGAGTGACGAACGGGAACAAGCATTTGTTAGCGGTGTGCTGGCAGCGTGTGAATTCTTTGAGGACGCGCTTGAGGAGATGTGGGAAGAAAAGAAGGCGGAGTGATCCGATCTTTGTGACCCTTTGTTTCAAGGATAATGGGTATTCCCTAATATTTATTGAAAT
>NZ_AYKT01000043.1 GCF_000496575.1 Geobacillus thermodenitrificans subsp. thermodenitrificans DSM 465
CCGAATAGGCGCACCATCCAAGAAACTCCAAACCCAATTCCTCTATATTTCCAGCGAGCATTTGGTCCGCTTGGCGCATCGCGGCGGTAGTACGCTAGATCAGTTCTTTGTTTTTATGAGATTTTCGAGGACACACGAGCAGTGAACTTCGTTTTTAAAACAAAAACCTTGAAAAGCTTGTGGCCAATCAAGGTATCATTTTTCATATTTCTTATCTATAAGTTCTGCGATTTTAGCTTTAAGTGTTGCTCTTAAACATTACTCACACTATAGTGACCAATAATTTTGGTGCTGTCCTTTTTAATTTCAATTAAGCAATTCCAAAGTAGAAAGTGAAAAATTTTTATATGATATTTTTGGTTCTTTTAAGGAAGTCAGATCCTTATGATTCAGAGCCATATTACTGTATAAAATCAGATTACTTTAACCTCTAAGAAGTCAAATCCTGTTATATTATTTTTCTCTATTAATTCTCTAAGTTCTTCTGATATGAATATTGGAATTTCATCACCCTTGAGTTTAATAATATGCTTTGATTGTATTGCCTCTTTACATAAAGCATATTTTTTAATACTATATATTCTTTCACCATCAAGCTCAAACACACTGTAATCTGAATGTTCTAAGTTTAATGCATCAACAACATTCAAAATGTTAGCTACAGAAAAACCTTTTAAAATTTTATTTTCACCTTTATTTACTACATTTACAGGAAGATATTGTATACCACTATCTACTTCTTCTAAAATCGCTTTAAATCTTTCAGAAACTATAAACCATCCTAAATTATTTGCTAAATAATCTGTTAACTTTTCTGCTTCTTTAGGGTCAAAGTAAAAGGTGATTTCGCTATTCCAATTATGAATGTACTTACCTTCCGATAATTCATATTGTTCAAATCCCTTTGTATCTATACAGTGTGCTACTACATCTCTATCGTCACTATCATCCATTAGCAACTTATAAAACCTCATTATTTCTTCCTCCAATAATCTTTATAAAGCATCTCTGGGTTCTTTCTAATTTCCTCTTTTAGTTGTTCAAATAATATTAAAAATTTCCTTTTATCCCCCTTAGCTATTTTATCAAAATTCCTAATATTACTTAACACATACTCATGATAAGCATTTGGATGTCTTCCCTGATGAGGTAGTAATTTCTATATTCCAAACGCCATCCAAATCTAGTCCATATTTTTTGGTTATAGCCTCTATTTGTGAAGTATATTTTTTACTTTTATTAGTAGCATAATGATGTTTTTGTAAAGGTTTACCCGTACCCCATAGCACTCTTCTCAACTACTCCCTCTCAACGTTCTTTATCATGTTGAGGGACGCGTCTCTTGCCTCACTCATCCACACCAGAGACACTGAACACCCCATACACCGACTGCCACGAAACAGAGGCAATGCTTGTAATACAGTCACGATGGCAGGTACAATAGAAAAAAACCTTGAAAGGCATGTTACCTTTCAAGGTTTTTTCTTAACCCTAAGCTTTATCTCCATCTCCAATTTATTTCTCCATCCTCATACACAGCAGGTAAATAAATTCCCTTTTTATCTCCATGACTATCTACAACAAACCAATTATCATCATTCAACCATTCCTCATTATATTCACTTTCTTTAAAATGATTTTCCTCATTCGTTAGATCCTCAAAAAACTTCCTAAACTTCACCATATTTTGATTCGCTATAAGTTTACCGTATACCCACATACCTTCAGTGTTAATATCCTGTATTTCACCTAGACATTCATTTTGAAAATATAGAAACATATTTAATACTCACTCCCTAGGATAAATTTTTATGAATTTGCTAGGTACTTCACCTCTTATCAAATACTCATTATCTCTCTCAGTCCAATTTAATGCCCTTTTCTTCCAAAAATCAGAAAAAGATCTATCTCGTTCGATTAATTTTCGAATCTGTTTCGGAGATAAAATAGCTACATTCTTAACTTCTCCTGACCTAATGGCTTTTCTCAAAGAAGAAATATCTAACTCTATTAAATAATCTCCGTAATTTCCAACAACGAGTTTGTTACCGGTAAAACTAATATAGGGACTATTTGATTTTGCTTTCCTTCTGTAACCTCCGAGAATATGCTCTATAACAGTAACTTGCCGATTTTTATATATGCCTTTACTATTTGCAGGAACTAAATTACCTGAATCTGATATAAACGGTTTACCAATTCCATTAGGTCTTTTAGATGAGTGCAACAAACTATCTCCTCTATAAAGTTTATTCGTCCCCCGTCCAACCGCCTCTCCTTCAGCTTTCTTTATCATGTGGAAAGTGGCATCTTTAACTTCATTCTTGGACCCACTCATCCACACCCGAGACGCCGGGCCTACTCCGGCATACGC
>NZ_AYKT01000044.1 GCF_000496575.1 Geobacillus thermodenitrificans subsp. thermodenitrificans DSM 465
ATCTCAACTTCCGTTCCACTCTTTCCACCCACTCTAATCCCTTGTCTGTCAGCTCGTTCGTCATCTTGTTGTGCATTTGCTCATGACATTGAAAGCACAAGCTGACTAAGTTATCGTTGTGTAGCTTCAAATCCGGCCTTTGCTCGAATGGTATAATGTGATGTACTACCTTCGCTGGTGTCGTCTTTCCGTATCGCTTGCACTCTTGGCATAGATACTCATCCCGTCGCAGTATCGCTTCACGTTTCCTTTTCCATTGTTTTGTTTTGTAGAAACTCATGCTATCAACTCCAAATAAAAAAGCACCCGATTGAATCGGATGCTTTTAACTTTGTGACCTTGTCAATAATTCATAAGCATTCTCTAAACCGCCGAACCATTTATCAATTATTTCTTCTGTAGTAAGAGTGAATAAATCTCGAACGAATTGCCCTTCCAGATCATTTTTACCAGGTAGCGTATAATCTCTAACAGTGTACTGCACTCTCTTGTGATGTGCCAAATGAGAAACTAATGGTAATCTTAATAACCTTTCTCCTAATATCTCTTTGTCCAACTTTTGATATAACATATTCACCTCTCCTTTCGCCTACTCAATTCGACAAAAGGAGACTATTTTCCTATATCACTTTTTCGTCAAATTCCGACATTCGTACACACCGTACAAATGGACAGGAAACAAGATATGGCACTTGCCACTTAGCCCATATGCAGTTTTTGCACTTGTGCCGTTCATAGGCTCTTTTCGCTTTTTCCTTCTCGTCGTACTGATACATAACCGCAAACCTCACTTCATGTTTTCTGCCACCCAGCGACTGTCATCGTTCATTATCACCAGTTTCCCTTTTTAAAATTCATCCGTGAACTAAAAACGCCACCCCGATCGGAGTGACGCCCTGCTTCAAAATATCTCACGCTATCATCATATCATGTCTGACACAAAATAATCTGCCTTCTTTCTGCCAAAAGTCTGCCGTTTTTCTGCCATCTAAACAATGCCTATCTGCTCCTCCTTTTTATAAACCTCTATCCTCAAAATAAACGCCAATTTGTAGAAAGCCCTAGCTTTCATACGATAATACTGCCGTTCAGACATTCCCATGTCGTTATATAGCTCATAATCGTACATCATCTCATCGTTTAGGTATCGTTTCACGATCAGCTCACGTTCTTTTCTATTCAAACGGTTCACACCACGACAAATCCAATCGATGTATTTTTCTCGCTCGCGTTCAAAATCCACTTTGTCAATCACTGCTGTCTCTGTAGATGAGTGAAAAGCATTGGTGTGAGCAGGAGGAACAAGTGAATATGTGGCTGTTACCTTTGGCAATCGCTCCTCTGGAATCGTAAGGAGATAGAACCGATATTTCTCCAGGGCAGCTTCAACGGCTTCCTTCGTTTTTTCACGATCGATTTCTGGGAGCTTGAACGACAACTGCTTTACCACTCGGACCCCTCCCGTGGTATAATATGGTTTGAGGACGATATTTTACCTTCATCCTTTTTGACCGGGAGAAGTCCGGTCTTTTTTTATGTCCAGACCTTATAATTTACAATTCTGCGTTGCTGTCGGGTCATATTGATTCACGAGCTTGTACCCATGCAGCTGGTACTGTCTCACTTTCCATTTTCGTTTTGTTCTGACTTCCTTGTGTGTTTTCGGGTGACGCAAGATGTAGATCATTCGATTTCCTCCAATGTTCGTTTGGATTTTTTTCTGCTCCAGACGGTTCTTCTATCGCAATTCGGGCAGTATCTGGAATTGCCGTGTCTTGCCCAATAGATAGAATTGCAATAGGAACAAATTTTCTTTTTTAACAATCCTTTTTCTTCTGCATACATAACTAAACTTTTCAACCGTTCAATCTCCTGCTCCAACTGCTCCACTTTTTCCGCTTGTTCGATGAGCCATTTAATTTCTTCGGATTCGAGATTATAAATACCGCTTTCTAAATTTTCCTCTCCCCATTCAAACTGATCTTTTATCGTCTCTAAAAGCTCTTTATCGTTCATTCCATCCCCTCTTTTCCCTCATAAAATCAAGAAAATGTTCACGAATTTTCCATGCTGTCTTTTCACCGATTCCCGGGATTTCCTCAATCTTCCCAAGCCATTCCAGCATGAGTTTTGTGTCCAACTCATTTTGCCGTTTGGCTCCAGCATCAAACCCACGATTCCACGCCTTCATTACATCTGGATGAAAGGGAGAAGAAAT
>NZ_AYKT01000046.1 GCF_000496575.1 Geobacillus thermodenitrificans subsp. thermodenitrificans DSM 465
CGCTTCGTTTCGTTCAGTTTTCAAGGAACGAATTAACTTCTCTGTATCAACTTCCTCGAGGAACTCAACTTCCTCGAAGAATAACAGTCACTTTTTTACTATACTATACTTGTTTGGTAGATGTCAAGTTTTTTAATCACGAATTAATCATTACAAAAAATCATGTTGAACAACCAAGTAAATTTAACTATATCAAAAAAGTTTTTGCTCTGTCAAGAACCAATTTTTTATTGCAGCTTTCTTTGTTGAAAGCATTTATTCATTTTTATCTTACTTCGCTCTCATTCATCGAAGCGACGCTTTATATATTACTACTTCATCGAATCTAAGTCAATAGTTATAATACATCCAATTTTATCCAAAACACTAATTCATATTAGCTGTAAAACAATTTATACATCCCCACTCTTCCTATCACCTGTCCTTTTTCTGCAATATTTCCTTATTATAAGGAATAAGCTCTTTCATGTTCGTTTTATAAACAAAAAGACATTGTACGCTCTGTTCGATCGATTGGCACGAGGCTGATCTGAAACAGTTCAAATCAACCGCCGCTACCGACTCAGCCAATTGCCATCTGTCTCGCACAATTTTCACTTTGTGTCTTGATAACAGAACTGTACTAGGTCAATCACTGTGCAAAATTGTTTTGGATTCTATCGTTTTTTCGAGATTTCCCACAAATGAAAAACGACCACAAACTCGGACGTATTAAGAACCTCGGAAATGTTAATCCAAATAAATCGTATGTAAAGGGCTGACCCAAGAGAATAACAACCACAGCATAAAATGATTGATATTTCAATGCTGAATAAGCTTGCTCGTTTATCCCATGCAAAATTTGTGCAACATTATTTTCGGCCGCTATCTCATACAAAAAAAGCGGAATGATCCGCCTTTTTCTTCTAGAAATTTATATTAAAAAAATCACAAAGTGGGTTAGAAAGAGTAAAAATATCAATTGCTTCAGTCGCTGACATTTAGCGACGTTCCATTTTCATGATGAATATACTTATTTTTCTTTTATTTCATCTTTTTTGGGACGCTTATTTTTGATGTAATTAATCAACATTAATACAATGTAAATCGCTCCTCCAATAACAGTCACAACAAATCCTTTCGGAGTTCTAACAACCAAACCATACACCAATAAGACCCCAAATATCGATGTGATGAGAATATGGAACAAATAATATTTTGACATCACGTTTCCCCCTTACCCTTCATTCTCATAGCTATAAGGTGCCTTAGTCACTCCCTAAAAAAGTATAAGATTGTATGAATCATTCAAAAATCAAAAACTTGTCTGTGCTACACTCCTACATGAGTACAATAAAGGAGCAGATGAATAATGAAAAAATTATAAATCACAAACAGGCATGGTTGGATCACCGGACGTCTTTCATCACAGGGACGGATATATAAAATAACTTTGTCTTTATTATTCTAAAGCGCATATAACGATACCATGCTGTGCGCATTAAATCGAACAAATTTACACTTACAATCCATAATAAAACATATATGGCTCTTCACCACAAAATGTACTTGAC
>NZ_AYKT01000047.1 GCF_000496575.1 Geobacillus thermodenitrificans subsp. thermodenitrificans DSM 465
ATGAGTTGGTGCAAGCGGTCAAAGAATACACGGACGACGTTGCTGAAGGTGTTCGGAAAACAGTAGACAAAACTGCGCGGAAAGTATTACAAGAAACCAAAGCGCTGGCACGAAAACGGACAGGCGAATACGCGCAGTCATTTAGAATCACGAAAGAGGATGGATTCGGAACAACCAAACGCATCGTATGGAACAAAAAACACTATCGCCGCGTTCATCTTCTCGAATTTGGACACGCAAAAGTAAACGGTGGCCGTGTTCCTGCCTATCCGCATTTGCGACCAGCGTATGAGAAACACGCGGCAGACTTGCCGAACGAGCTAAAAAGAGTAATCGAAAACGGTGGTTAAGATGACACAAGCGGAGTTATATCAAGCACTTAAAAGTATTGGCTATCCCGTCGCCTACGGTTCGTTTTCTAGCCCTGTCACACCGCCGTTTATTGTTTATCAGTTTGCTTACTCGAACGATATGATGGCGGACAACGTCAACTATGTTGCGATTGACGACTTCCAAGTAGAGTTATACACAGCGAAAAAGGATTTAACCGCCGAACAAAAAGTACAAGACAAGCTCAAAGAGCTAGGCCTACCATATAGGAAATTTGAGACATATCTCGATGAAGAAAAGATGTTTCAAATTCTCTATGAAATTCAAATTATAGGAGGTTGAAATTGTGAATCCACAAATCGAAAACAATTTTCGTTACCACGCCCCAAAGGAAGGACAGCCAGAAAAATACCAAGCGATTCGGGAAAAAGCAAAAGAACTAGCTTATTTGATTGACGAACTTTGTCCGAACAGCAGAGAGAAATCTCTGGCATTCACAAACTTGGAACAATCAGTGATGTGGGCTAATGCCAGCATCGCGAGAAATGAATAAGGAGGTTGAATAATATGAGCCAAAACAAAGTAACGTTTGGTCTTGAAAAAGTTCATATTGCTTATTTAAATACAACAACACCGACACCAACATGGGACACGCCAATTCCTATTCCAGGTGCAGTCAGATTCTCTCCGGAACCGCAAGGGGAAGAAACAACGTTCTACGCCGATAACGGGCCGTATTGGACGTATACATCAAACAACGGTTACAACGCCGAACTTGAAATGGCTAATATCCCTGACCAAGTGCTCGCGGAATTGCTCGGCTGGGAAATCGACGCAAACGGTATGCTCGTGGAAACAACAGACGGTGAACCGAAAGAGTTCGCACTGCTTGGGCAAATCCTAGGCGACAAGAAAAATCGTCGCTTTGTCTACTATCGTTGCAAAGCAAGCCGACCAAGTAAAGAACACTCGACCCGTGCGGAATCAGTAGAACCAGCGACAGAAACGTTGAATATTCGTATCCTCCCGATTGAAATTAACGGGAAAAACATTGTCCGTGGCGTACTCGAATTGAATGACACGAACCAAGCGATTTATGACAATT
>NZ_AYKT01000048.1 GCF_000496575.1 Geobacillus thermodenitrificans subsp. thermodenitrificans DSM 465
CGATCTCCCGCTGACAGGCGCTCCCCAGTGATCGGATCGTACTCGCCAAATAGGCGCTACACGTCGTACCACTTGAGAAACTCCAACCCCAATTCCTTCATATTGTCAGCGAACATTTGATCCGCTTGGCGCATCGCAACGGTAGTACGCTAGATCAGTTCTTTGTTTTTATGAGATTTTCGAGGGCACACGAGCAGTGAACTTCGTTTTTTAAAACAAAAACCTTGAAAGGCTTGTCGCCAATCAAGATTTATTTTTATTTGCGTTTTCCAATTCAACCCAGAATTTTATCCATTCATTTTCTCATATACCTACAAGTTATCAATTCCTTCTTGAAACATATCCATTATATAATCATCAAATGTATCATAGCGAACGGAAAGTTCTTTCCCTCCTCTAACCCAACTATACACTTTTTCGTCACGAACATCCGCCGAATACATACATCGAACAAATTCTCCTGAATCTTCGATAACAATTAGTTTCTTATCTAGCCCTAACTTTCGCCATCTTTCTGTTGCTTTTACTACAGAAGCCCCAAGATTTCCTTCAATACCTAAGATTTCAACCCCGCATATACCGCCTGAGCCATATTCCTTTAGAAAAGCACGATAACTTTCAGGGAACTGTAAACCGAGTATTTCTTCAGCTTTTCGGATCTCCTGCTCTGATGCGCCTCCGAAAAAATCCCTTTCCTCTCCATACTCTTCGATCATTTTTTTTATTTTCTCATTCATCACATTTTTCCTCCCTTCTAATCTTCATTTGCACGCATTTTCCAATAGTTGCTCCTAAAATTATTACATTGTTTTTCAAGCAACGAATCATTTCTAAAACTATTTCCGTCCTCTACCAAGCCATGTAATTCTCTGCTGAACTTATTATGTATAGATTCAGCAATCTCAACCATTCCCCTAGGCTCTTTTTGAATCAGCTTGTGAAGTTCGACTTTACTTTCTTTCCTGTCTTTAACAACATAAGGGGATTTTCCTTTCAACATCAGTTCTTTATTAGTCACCCCGGCTGCTGCAGGATCTTTCGGCACATAATTTTTCTCAATCTCTATTTGGTAAACTCTTCTTGACACATCTACTTCCTTGCCCGCAACCTTAACTGTTCCTTTTACTTCTACAACAGAATATTTATCAGGTAACCAATCCAATTGGATTTTTTCTGAAGATAGCTTAGTAGCTTTTAGTCTTATAGTTACTTTCTACTTCGTTGTACTACTAATTATCCCTTTTCCAACCGTTTCCCCTTCAACTCTCTTTATCATGTGGAAAGTAGCATCTTTAACTTCATTCTTGAACCCACTCATCCATCCCCGAGACGCCGGGCCTACTCCGGCATACGC
>NZ_AYKT01000049.1 GCF_000496575.1 Geobacillus thermodenitrificans subsp. thermodenitrificans DSM 465
ATGAGTTGGTGCAAGCGGTCAAAGAATACACAGACGACGTGGCCGAAGGTGTTCGCAAAACAGTAGACAAGACTGCACGGAAAGTATTACAAGAAACCAAAGCGCTTGCTCCAAAACGAACAGGTGAATACGCGCAGTCATTTGGAATCACGAAAGAGGATGGATTCGGAACAACCAAACGCATCGTATGGAACAAAAAACACTATCGCCGTGTTCACCTTCTTGAGTTTGGACATGCAAAGGTCAACGGTGGACGTGTCCCTGCCTATCCGCATTTGCGTCCAGCGTATGAGAAACACGCGGCAGACTTGCCGAACGAGTTAAAGAAAGTAATCGAAAATGGTGGTTAAGATGACACAAGCGGAGTTATATCAAGCACTTAAAAGTATTGGCTATCCTGTCGCATACGGTTCGTTTTCCAGTCCGGTCACACCGCCGTTTATCGTTTATCAGTTTGCTTACTCGAACGACATGATGGCGGACAACATCAACTATGTTGCGATTGATAACTTCCAAGTAGAGTTATACACGGCGAAAAAGGATTTAGCTGCCGAGCAAAAGGTGCAGGACAAGCTCAAAGAGTTAGGCCTACCCTATCGGAAATTCGAGACCTATCTCGACGATGAAAAAATGTATCAAATACTCTATGAAATTCAACTGTTAGGAGGTTAAGAGGATGAGCCAAAACAAAGTGACATTCGGTTTGGAGAAAGTTCACATCGCTTTTTTGACAGACGATACAACACCGACATGGGAAACACCTGTGGCTATTCCGGGGGCTGTCCGTTTCAGTCCAGAGCCACAGGGTGAGGAAACCACATTTTATGCGGACAATGGTCCGTATTTCACATATACGAGCAACAATGGTTATACAGCTGAACTTGAAATGGCCAACATTCCTGACGACATTTTAGCTGAAATGCTTGGCTGGGAAATCGACGCAAACGGAATGCTCATTGAGACGACAGATGGAACTCCGAAAGAATTTGCGCTCATGGGTCAAATCCTCGGTGACAAGAAAAATCGCCGTTTTGTATACTATCGCTGCAAAGCAAGCCGCCCGACCAAGGAACACAATACACGTGCAGAATCAGTTGAGCCAGCGACAGAAACGCTGAATATTCGTATTCTTCCGATTGAAATCAACGGGAAAAACATTGTCCGTGGCGTGATTGAATTAAATGACACGAACCAAGCGATTTATGACAATT
>NZ_AYKT01000050.1 GCF_000496575.1 Geobacillus thermodenitrificans subsp. thermodenitrificans DSM 465
ATTCAAATCATCGAAAAAACATTCGTCCATAAACAAGGTGAGATGCTAGACGGCACACCGTTGCTTGGTAAGCCGTTCTTGTTACAGGATTGGCAGAAGTTTATCGTTTATAACTTACTGGGGTTTTATCACAAAGGCACGCAAATTAGGCGCTTCAAGGAAGCGTTTATTTATATCCCACGCAAAAATGGGAAAACATCGTTTATTGCTGCGTTAGCTTGGGCGCTTGCGCTTTTGGAACGTCAATCCGGCTCAAAAATTTACATTACAAGCGCGGCATTGCAGCAATCGTTGCAGTCGTTTGAATTCATTTTGTTCAATTTGCGGCAGATGGGTGAGGAACAAAACTTTCGCATTCTCAATAATAACCAAGAACACAGCATCAGCGGTGAGGTTGGCGATGGTTCGATTTATATTCGAGCGTTAGCGGCGAACCCGGATAAACAGGATTCGCTTAACTGTAACATTGGCATCGCTGATGAAATCCACGCTTATAAGACGCCGAAACAATACAACATTATTAAAGAGGCAATGAAGGCGTACACGAACAAACTCATGATTGGGATTACAACGGCCGGTGATGACATGACGTCGTTCTGTTATCAACGCTTGCAATACTGCAAAAAGATTCTTGATGAAACTGTAACAGATGAAGCCTATTTCGTTTTCATTTGCAAGGCGGACGAAGATGAGAACGGCGAAGTGGATTACACGAACCCTATTGAACATGAGAAGGCTAACCCGAATTATGGAGTGACGATTCGTCCGGACGACATGATGAACGATGCGCTCCAGGCGCAAAATGACCCACAGCAGCGGAAAGACTTCTTGGCGAAGTCATTGAACATCTATACGTCACCGATGAAGGCATATTTCAACATCGATGAGTTTAAGAAGTCTGACCGGAAATATGACTGGACAATTGAACAGCTTGCGAAACTTAACATCGACTGGTTTGGCGGTGCGGACCTTTCCAAATTGCACGACTTGACCGCAGCGGCACTATACGGTAACTACAACGGCGTTGACATTGCGATTACCCATGCATGGTTCCCGATCGTAGCCGCAACGAGAAAGGCCGAGGAGGACAACATTCCGTTGTTCGGATGGAAGGACGACGGTTGGTTGACTATGACAAATACGCCTACCGTAAACTTTTCAGATATCGTCAAGTGGTTTGA
>NZ_AYKT01000051.1 GCF_000496575.1 Geobacillus thermodenitrificans subsp. thermodenitrificans DSM 465
CTTCTAAGCCAACATCCTGGTTGTCTTCGCAACTCCACATCCTTTTCCACTGAACGTGCACTTGGGGGCCTTAGCTGGCGATCTGGGCTGTTTCCCTCTTGACCACGGATCTTATCACTCGTAGTCTGACTCCCAAGGATAAGTCATTGGCATTCGGAGTTTGACTGGGTTCGGTAACCCGATGAGGGCCCCTAGCCCAATCAGTGCTCTACCTCCAAGACTCTCACCTTGAGGCTAGCCCTAAAGCTATTTCGGGGAGAACCAGCTATCTCCAAGTTCGATTGGCATTTCACCCCTACCCACACCTCATCCCCGCACTTTTCAACGTACGTGGGTTCGGGCCTCCAGCCGGTGTTACCCGGCCTTCACCCTGGACATGGGTAGATCACCTGGTTTCGGGTCGACGACGACGTACTCAAACGCCCTATTCAGACTCGCTTTCGCTGCGGCTCCGCCTCTTCGGCTTAACCTCGCACGCCATCGTCACTCGCCGGTTCATTCTACAAAAGGCACGCCATCACCCATAAACGGGCTCTGACTACTTGTAGGCACACGGTTTCAGGTTCTCTTTCACTCCCCTTCCGGGGTGCTTTTCACCTTTCCCTCACGGTACTGGTTCACTATCGGTCACTAGGGAGTATTTAGCCTTGGGAGATGGTCCTCCCTGCTTCCGACGGGATTTCCCGTGTCCCGCCGTACTCAGGAGCCGCTCGGGAGGGAACGAAGTTTCGACTACAGGGCTGTCACCTTCTCTGGCCGGCCGTTCCAGACCGGTTCGTCTACCCCGTTCCTTTCTCACTCCCATATGAGCGGTCCTACAACCCCAAGAGGCACGCCTCTTGGTTTGGGCTGTTCCCGTTTCGCTCGCCGCTACTCAGGGAATCGCATTTGCTTTCTTCTCCTCCGGGTACTAAGATGTTTCAGTTCCCCGGGTGTGCCCTCCATGCCCTATGGATTCAGGCATGGATCCTGCCCCATTACGGGCAGGGGGTTTCCCCATTCGGACATCTCCGGATCAACGCTTGCTTACAGCTCCCCGAAGCGTTTCGGCGTTTGCCCCGTCCTTCATCGGCTCCTAGTGCCAAGGCATCCACCGTGCGCCCTTTCTAGCTTAACCTACAGCGCGTTTCGGCTTCTTCCTTTGTTGATCGGTTATCTAGTTTTCAAGGAACGATTTGAA
>NZ_AYKT01000052.1 GCF_000496575.1 Geobacillus thermodenitrificans subsp. thermodenitrificans DSM 465
CCCTTAAAGATATTGCGATCAACGAGGCGGTTGAACTGGATAAGCGAACCGTAGCTGGCATGTTTGGTGTGCCAGCTTTTTTATTGGGCATCGGGGAGTTTAACCGGGATGAATACAACAATTTTATCAATTCGACTATCTTGCCGATTGCAAAAGGAATCGAGCAAGAACTGACGAGAAAGTTGCTTATCAGCCCAGATCTTTATTTCAAGTTCAATCCGCGAAGTTTATATGCTTATGACCTTAAAGAGCTGGCGGAAGTCGGTTCAAATATGTATGTCCGTGGCATTATGGAGGGGAATGAGGTCCGTGATTGGCTGGGACTTTCGCCGAAAGAAGGATTGAGTGAGTTAGTGATTCTCGAAAACTATATCCCTCTCGACAAGATTGGAGACCAAGCCAAACTGAAAGGTGGTGAGAACGGTGGAGCGAACGGTCAAACAAACTAGAAGCCTGCAAACAAACATCACCGCAACGCAAGAAGAACAAGACAATGAAATGTATATCGAAGGATATTTCGCGGTGTTTAATCGTGAAACCGAGTTATTTCCGGGTGCTTTTGAAGAAATCGCGCCGGAAGCCTTTAATGAGACGCTAAGTAACGATATTAGGGCGTTGATTAACCATGACAAAACATTAGTCCTGGGGCGAACAAAAGCTGGAACGCTAGAGCTAAAAGTTGACAGCCGCGGATTGTGGGGGCGTATCAAAATCAACCCTCGTGACAGTGATGCGGTCAATCTGTATGAACGTGTCAAGCGTGGTGATGTTGACCAATGTTCATTTGGATTCAACATCATCGAGGAAGAAACTGATTTTCGCGATGATGGCACGGTCAAATGGACGTTGAAAAAAGTGGATCTGCATGAGGTTTCAGTGGTGACCTTCCCGGCATATTCAGACACAAGTGTCCATGCCCGCATGAAAGAATACGAGCAGCATAAGAAGCGGCAACTAGAACAAAGAAAATTACAGTTAAAGGAGCGTGTGAGAAATGGCGTTGCGTCAATTAATGTTGACCAAAAAAATTGAACAACGTAAAGCTGCATTGGACGAGCTCGTGAAGCGCGAGCAGGAACTGCAAGCGAAAGCAGCGGAGTTGGAACAAGCGATCGAGGAAGCGCAAACTGAAGAGGAAGTCTCAGCGGTGGAGGAAGAAGTCGCAAAGTTGG
>NZ_AYKT01000053.1 GCF_000496575.1 Geobacillus thermodenitrificans subsp. thermodenitrificans DSM 465
CCCTTAAAGATATTGCGATCAACGAGGCGGTCGAACTAGATAAGCGAACCGTAGCTGGCATGTTTGGGGTGCCAGCTTTTTTATTGGGCATCGGGGAGTTCAACCGGGATGAGTACAACAACTTTATCAATTCGACTATCTTGCCGATTGCAAAAGGAATCGAGCAAGAATTGACGAGAAAGCTGCTTATCAGCCCGGATCTTTATTTCAAGTTCAATCCACGAAGCCTATACGCTTATGACCTTAAAGAGCTGGCGGAAGTCGGTTCAAATATGTATGTCCGTGGCATTATGGAGGGAAATGAGGTCCGCGATTGGCTTGGGCTTTCGCCGAAAGAAGGATTGAGTGAGCTAGTTATCCTAGAAAACTACATTCCTCTCGATAAAATTGGCGATCAAAGCAAACTGAAAGGTGGTGAGAATAGTGGAGCGAACGGTCAAACAGACTAGAAGCCTACAAACGAACATCACAGCAACGCGGGCGGAACAAGATGACGAGATGTACATTGAAGGTTATTTCGCTGTTTTTAACAGAGAAACTGAATTATTCCCAGGTGCATATGAAGAAGTGGCTCCAGAAGCGTTTAACGAGACGTTGAGCAATGATATTAGAGCACTTATCAACCACGACGCTTCTTTAGTGTTAGGCAGAACAAAAGCCGGGACGCTTGAATTAAAGGTGGACAGCCGGGGCTTGTGGGGGCGGATTAAGATTAACCCCCGCGATAGTGATGCGGTCAATCTGTATGAGCGTGTCAAGCGCGGCGATGTCGATCAATGCTCGTTTGGTTTCAACATCATCGAAGAGGAGACCGAGTTCCGGGATGACGGAACAGTCAAATGGCGGCTGAAAAAAGTTGACCTTCATGAGGTGTCAGTTGTAACATTTCCAGCTTATGAGGATACAAGCGTACAAGCAAGAATGCAAGAATACGAGCAACATAAGAAACGTGAACTGGAACAAAGAAAAATTAAGTTAAAGGAGCGTGTGAGAAATGGCATTAAGACAGCTCATGCTGGCAAAAAAAATTGAACAACGCAAAGCAGCGCTGGATGATTTATTGAAGCGTGAGGAAGAGCTGCAAGCGAAAGCAGCGGAGTTGGAACAAGCGATCGAAGAAGCGCAAACCGAAGAAGAAGTTTCAGCGGTGGAGGAAGAAGTCGCAAAGTTGG
>NZ_AYKT01000054.1 GCF_000496575.1 Geobacillus thermodenitrificans subsp. thermodenitrificans DSM 465
GGCGGTCCTGAACGATAACTTGATACGCTTGTCAAGCGACTTATCATGCCTGTTCCCTCCTATCATCCCTTGTTTTGCCTCGCAACCCCAAACACTCTTTCCCGATCTTCAAGCGAACGCCATACCCAATGACGTCCTTTTTCCTCATCGCGTTCAAACCAACGCGTCACGAAATCTCGCCTGCGTGTATATCCGGCACTCACACGGCCGTCACGGTACAACTCTACGCGCACGCATTCATATTGATCGCCACGGCGAATAATTGCTGAATAATCCTCGCCCCAGTCCCAAACGAATTCCTTTGCATACCCAAGCGCTTCCCAACCTAGGAAGGCATTCTGTATCTTGTCCAAAATCATGCTATCAGCTTGTTGCCCATTCTCAATGAAATCGAAAATGGTCAACTGATTCACTTTTCGTTCAACCCCATCAACTCTAAGAGTTTTTCCAACTTCATCACCACAAGCCAATCTTTCCGATCTGCTTTCAATGCCAGCGCGTCCGGCTTCTCCCTTTCGTCTTCAATCCACTTATAAAGCGTCTGGAAGCCGTTTTTTCGCGCTTTTACCTCCCACCGGATACCTAACCCCTCAACATCATTTTCAAAGCCTTCTTGGGCGCCGGAAAGGGGAATTCTGCGCCCTTCAATCAGCTTCGCAAACTCCCTTTCCCTGCGCTGTCCCTTATCTCGTGATTTTCTGCCGCTCATTATTCCACCTTCTTAATCTTGCAACTTCCAATGCCGCCTATCCTTATTGCTTCATCAACCACAAACCATCGTTTGTTGCCGATTCGTTGTATAGTTCCTTCGTAATGAATTCCTCTATCGGAAAACAAGATAGCTTTATCACCGATGTTCAGTTTGTTTCCTAGACAATCGTATTTCGGTATGCGGCGTGTTCCACTTTTGCCCATTCTCCCACCTCACAACAACGACCGTAATTCCGCGATAAACTTTTGCTTCTGTAGCGCCACAATTTCACATATCGCATAGAGAACATCATCCGGCTCCGTATTGCGCTTTGTTTCCAGTAATCTTTCAATCTCTTGTTCTTGTTTCCGTATGAGTTGCTGTATCTGTTCCTGCATCA
>NZ_AYKT01000055.1 GCF_000496575.1 Geobacillus thermodenitrificans subsp. thermodenitrificans DSM 465
ATTCCTTCATATTGTCGGCGAGCGTTTGGTCTGTTTGATGCATCGCTACTTAGCTCTGTTATAAAATGAAAAAACCTTGAGAAGCTATAGTCACTGAAGGTTAGTATAGAAGCTTTTGATTTCTATTGATAACACTTAGATCTCAAAATTCAAAAATTGCTTTAAAAGAAAGTTATAAATGGTATATCAGTAAATATAAAATGTATTCCTAAACTTGTTATCTATTCTCTTCATCATACTCCAAAAATAGGTCTTGTAAATCTCCATTAATTGGTTCATTATTGTTGTTAATTGTCACTTTAAACTCAATATCCTCTTCTCCTATTGATACTACCCCATCTAACACCCCTAAAATATTAGATACAGCATCCACTTCTACTTGTTCGATTATTTTAAATAATATTTCTTTATTTTTATCTGATAGTTCCGAATAAAACATCAATGCTTCTTTCCAATAGGGGTCTGTAACTTCATTAATATCAGTATTATTGAATATATCTCGATAAAAATTACGATTTTCTTTTATAATTGACTGATGTAAAAGTTTAACAAACTCTTCTTTATTCATATATCTCATCTCCTTCTCATCTCTGGATACAATTGTTTATTTAATTCAATTAATTTTCGAAGTTGAGAATTAGGAATGTCTGGATATACTCTTCTTAACTCCATTATATCTCTTGCTAATAATTGTCTTGCACTCTCAATTCCTTTTGAACTTCTCGAAACTATTCCCCTAGGACCTTTTCTTGTATGTCCAGCTTTTGGTACTAATATTGCTGGTGCATTATTTGGATCATAATTTCGAATGAATTTTTTCATAATTACTTTTTGTCCAACATGATGTGCATCTAACCCCGGTACACCTTTTATTTCTTTATATAATCCTACATCATACTTACTAAATTTACCCGTACCCTTAGCACTCTTCCCAATCGCTCCCC
>NZ_AYKT01000056.1 GCF_000496575.1 Geobacillus thermodenitrificans subsp. thermodenitrificans DSM 465
TACAAAAGTTGTTCGAGATGCAACGCCAGCTTGACGCTCACATCGAAAAAGAGCATCCGCGGCAAGAAGACGAGGATAGATTAAGCAAGAAAATTCTTGCGTTGCAAGTGGAGCTTGGGGAACTGGCGAATGAGGCAAGATTCTTCAAATATTGGAGCAATGACCAAAAGCCGAGAACTCGTATCGAAGTTGTAACGGGTCAGAAAATGGTTGATGGTGTAATAGAGCCTATTGTGGAGTATAAGAATCCACTTCTTGAAGAATACGTGGACGGCTTGCATTTCCTTTTGTCTATCGGATTAGAAATCGCAGAGCCACAAAAGATTGACATCGCACGTTGGAATGCAGCCGAAGCAGACAACATAACCGAACAATTTTTACACGTTATGACGCATGCGATAAACCTAGGCAATACTTTACGCAACAATATTAGTTATT
>NZ_AYKT01000057.1 GCF_000496575.1 Geobacillus thermodenitrificans subsp. thermodenitrificans DSM 465
AATCGAAGAAGCGTATCTACAGAAAAACGCGATCAATCACGAACGGCAAAACAACGGCTATTGAGGTGGATGATGAAACAGATCATATTCGACGGGTTACTTATTTCGGTGGTCGTTACATTAGCGTTACTTGCCGGAGTCAGTATCCAGCATCTATCGCTAATCGTGATTTTGGCTTTTGCGATCGTCACAATACGGACATTACAGGAGTTGGTAAGTATTATGAAGGATGTCGTAAAAGGGGTTGTATATCTCATATGTCTAGCGATGAAAGACGGCAATACATGTGGAAGCACAGCGTTTCGGGTGCGGAAGGACGAGAAAGGGCTTGTTGTTGAGTGTGTTGACTGCAAGACGGAACATGAGGTGAAATGATGCAGGAACAGATACAGCAACTCATACG
>NZ_AYKT01000058.1 GCF_000496575.1 Geobacillus thermodenitrificans subsp. thermodenitrificans DSM 465
TTTATCCATTTTTAGATAAAAAGAACGAGGAATTTTGTCCGTTTTTTGAGGACAGCAGGGGAATTCAATCGCTGCTGACGAATAAAAAGCGAGAATAAGCGAGGGAGAAAAAAGAAAACCCGACTTGGTATGCAAGTCCCCATTTATTGTTTATATGGCTTTAGCACCAAACTCTAAAAGCTCTCTATCATCACTTTGTTGCCCCCTGATCAAGTGACTTCCACGTATCATGTTCCGACATTTCACTTCCACGAGTGATTGTATATTTTTGATTAATCCCTTGTTTCTCATCGTAAAATGAATAATCGTTCCATCAAAGCCGAAATCCCTCCCCTTTTAAAATCGTCTGAATGATAGACTTTAATATAGGCGGGAGGTTCCTTTCCCGCTTCTTCCATATAAATACGGCGAATTTCCGCTTCCGTCAAATGATCATATTCTAACGCCATGATTCTCGCACGCAACAGATCGGTATCTAACACTAAGTTTTGCGGCATGATGCTCTCTCCCTCAATCTTGAAATTTAATAGAGTGCATTAACATTTTTGCTCGTTCCTCTTCTTTCCCTATATCGATGTGACATTTCTTATTTATATCATCACAACCAATTGTATATATAAATTGCACTGCTTGATGACTATGATTCGATTTAATATAGGCAAAAAACTTGTAGACAACATCCTGCTTTCCATTGATCGATGTATGCTGTTCGTTTTTAGCGAAATAAATCGTCACCTTATCTCCTTTCA
>NZ_AYKT01000059.1 GCF_000496575.1 Geobacillus thermodenitrificans subsp. thermodenitrificans DSM 465
GATAAATGGAGGATTAGCTCAGCTGGGAGAGCACTTGCCTTACAAGCAAGGGGTCGGCGGTTCGATCCCGTCATCCTCCACCACTTTCAATCGTCGCGGGGTGGAGCAGTCCGGTAGCTCGTCGGGCTCATAACCCGAAGGTCGCAGGTTCAAATCCTGCCCCCGCAACCAAAATGGTCCCGTAGTGTAGTGGTTAACATGCCTGCCTGTCACGCAGGAGATCGCGGGTTCGAGTCCCGTCGGGACCGCCATCATTTCAAAACTATGAAATAAAAAATCACATGCGGCTCGGCAGCTCAGTCGGTAGAGACGAGCATCAGCATCATCGAATTTGCTGCGAGTTGCCTCGACGCATCATACTTCCTCGAATCCGCTAGTAGAGGAAGAGGCACAGGGTAATTCAATGAACGAGGTAGAAAATAACATATGGCTCGGTAGCTCAGTCGGTAGAGCAAAGGA
>NZ_AYKT01000060.1 GCF_000496575.1 Geobacillus thermodenitrificans subsp. thermodenitrificans DSM 465
AAAGGTGACCAAACCATCAACCATGGAGGAAATTTCGCATGCAATCTCAGTTTATCAAAGATTTGATCACTTTACCAGGCTTTCTTATTCATGGAGAACGAAAAGAGGGAGAACGATGGATTTTTGAACTTTCCCTCCCTCCTCATTGTCCGATCTGCCCGACTTGCTTCGGACGGACAACCAAAATATCATCGAAACGAAAACAATGGATTCATGGCTATACAAATACGGTCGGTTTATTTTGGATTGAACTTCCCATAGAAAGACGGCGTTGCCAAGCCTGTTTTCTGACGTTCACCGTTTCTTATCCGGGACTTCCGTCTCACAGTATCGCGACGGAATCGTTTCAACATTGGGTCGCCCAGTTATGCATCGGAAAAACGATTCAAGAAGTCGCTCGCTTGTTACAACTCGCCTATACGACAGTAGAACGCTGGTTTTATCAATATGCCCCGGCTCTTTTACCAACATCGAATCCTACAGTAGTATGTGTGGATGAATTCGCTTTCCGAAAGGGACATGATTACGGAGTAGCGGTGATGGACACACAGACTCGGAATGTCCTTTCCATTGCTTCTGGAAAAAATGAAGAAGCCATTGTGGAGGCGCTTCAACCCGTCGCCTCCAAAG
>NZ_AYKT01000061.1 GCF_000496575.1 Geobacillus thermodenitrificans subsp. thermodenitrificans DSM 465
AGATAAATCGTCATCGACGAGATGAGATCGGCAATCTTATGAACCGCCATCCTCACCTCTGGATTGTCGCTCAATCTTGTGTATCCTGGAATAAGTATGGATGTGTCCTCACCGCTCATGAACAAGCCGACATATGTTTGAGTGTCCGCTCTGATCCTACTTTTGCGCTTTGTTCGTCTCAATCGCTCGAAAAATCCCATTCCATCAGCCTCCTTTCAGCCATTTCGTTGCTGTCGCAGCTTTCTCCATATTTTCAAGCATCCTAATCGCTGCAAATACAGTTGCATCGAAAATATCTATGCGATGCTTGTCCTCAATTTTCTCATATTGCACCATGTCATCGGTTTTCTCGATGGCGTGAACGTTCTGGACGCAATACTCGAACGCCTGGGAATGCAGGTAATAGAACTTCCCATCTTTCACTTGCTTCTCAATTCTGCGGAATCCCTCCGACTTTTTGTAATAATACTGCGGCTGGTCAACAATATTGAACCGTTTCCGCTTCATTTCCATAAAGAATTCCCGGCCGAACTTCCGGTCGAAACCGACTTGTTTGATACGGAACCCTTTCG
>NZ_AYKT01000062.1 GCF_000496575.1 Geobacillus thermodenitrificans subsp. thermodenitrificans DSM 465
TCTCTCGTTTCTGCCTGCGGGAACACCCGGTTCACCAACCCGATATCCAGCGCTTCTTGTGGAGTGATCGTTTCCCCGGTAATGTTCATATCCAACGCACGCGAATAGCCGACCAACCGTGCCAGCCGCTGCGTTCCTCCCGTCCCGGCCAACACCCCGAGCGTCACTTCCGGCAGCCCGATTTTCCCGGCTTCATCGCCCATAAACCGCAAGTCGCACGCTAACGCCATCTCCAAGCCCCCGCCGACTGTATGCCCTTCTAAGCAGGCGATGTACACTTGCGGCGAGCGGGCGATTTTATCGAGCGTCTCGTTGCAGAACAGGCAAAATTGCGTTTTGAACCGCGGATCGGCCGAACGTAAAAAGTTGATGTCCGCCCCAGCCGAGAAAAACTTCGGCACATCGCTCATGATAATGACCACTTTGATGTCCGGATCGAAGCGAATGTCATCAATCGCCGCGTTGAACTCCTTGTAAAATTCCAAATCATACGAGTTCGACTTGTTAATATGCAAGTGAATTTCCGCAATCCCCTCTTCTTTAACGACCGTCAAATATT
>NZ_AYKT01000063.1 GCF_000496575.1 Geobacillus thermodenitrificans subsp. thermodenitrificans DSM 465
GAAGATCAAACAGCATTCCGTGGTAAAGGACGCTTCGATGGAAAACCAGTGAAACCAGAAGCGTTCGTTCTTGTCACGATCACCGATCCGGCTCCGGCCGCATAATGAAGGATTGATGTGAAATGACAAAATATGTCGTAATCAAAGATTTTCGAGATCTCCAAGATAATCTGCATCTCTACCGTGCAGGTGACAAATACCCGCGCAAAGGCCGCGTCAAGAAAGAACGTATTGAAGAACTAATGTCAGACAAAAACTTGGCAGGGGAACCGCTAATTGCCCAAGTGGAAGAAGGCGATGAATAATGGATTTAGCAACTGTTGTTGATTTAGTAAAAGAGCGCTTAGGCATTCGCTCAAACGTTCGTGACACTTATATAACTTCCATTGCAAATGCAGTGGTAACAGAACTTGATGAAGAAAAAGGGTTAGCTATCGATTTAGCTAACCCTTATCATTTGATGTTTGTCGTTGATTACGCTACGTGGCGCTATCAAAGTCGTGACAGTGATGGGGCTATGCCGCGTCATTTGCAATA
>NZ_AYKT01000064.1 GCF_000496575.1 Geobacillus thermodenitrificans subsp. thermodenitrificans DSM 465
GAGCTTTTGAAGTGCGTATAGTCTTAAACCCTTCACCTCTTGTTCCAAACGCATCAGATCGGCAAAATAGCGCTCATTTTTGGCGGTCAGTTCGTCGTTTGCCTCTTTTAATCTCTGAATCTGATTTTCGAGAATGAGATTTTCTTTGTGTAATCTCTCCTTGTCAGCCATCGCTGTTTCAAATAGCTCTTTCCAATGCTCGACTTCTTTGTCCTTTTGCTCTGCTTCATGAACAAGTTTTTCGTAATCCCTTGATAGTTCCTCGAACTTTGCCTTGTAATCAACATTGATGTATTTCACTTCAAATGGTTGCTTCAATTTCAATTCCTCTAGCTGCCGTTTCAATTCATCACGCTCGGCCACGACTTCCTCATACTTCGCATATGCAATCACTTTCGGCTTTTGTTGTTCCATCGTATCCTCTCCCTTCAAAATATCATCAAGCTTTTCGCCGTTTTTATATCGTTCAAGCTGTTCCGG
>NZ_AYKT01000065.1 GCF_000496575.1 Geobacillus thermodenitrificans subsp. thermodenitrificans DSM 465
TCATTACATCTGGATGAAAGGGAGAAGAAATTTTCTCCCTCTCACGTTTGATTTTGCGTAGTGATTTGCCCATAAAACCACCTTGATCGTTCAGATTAACTTCGGAATGTTCACTAAAGTTCATTGAAATACTTTTCAGTGACATTCTTGCGATAAAGCAATTTCAACGCTGGATAGGTTACAAAATAATAAACAGAACCTTCTCTCATACCCTCTTGTTTAGTGGCGAATCCCTTTTGAACAAGGTCTTCCCATTCGTCATTAGGCGCACTGCAATAGTAATAATTTCTATATGGTTTTCTTGAATAATCCAATCCTAAAGCGTGTCTCATCTTACCAATTTGAGTTGGTGTTAAATCAGCTAAACTCAATTCAGTTGCCGTTGTCATATCTTTTCTCCTTCCTGCACAGTATCTACCATTCACAAAGGTTTCACTGTACTACCTTCCAACCTTTTCGAATTCGGCTGTT
>NZ_AYKT01000066.1 GCF_000496575.1 Geobacillus thermodenitrificans subsp. thermodenitrificans DSM 465
ACACCTGCCTCATCCTTATTGGCCAATGCTTCGATATTTTCCTTCAAAAAATAAGAGCGGATCGCCTGGTTCATCTTTCATCACAATATGGGTCACTTCGCCGAAATAAAGCGTATGGTCGCCGGCGACATACGTGCTGTGCACACGGCATAACACATTCGCCATCGCATCCGGCAAAATCGGGTGGCCGTCCACCCATTCAAACGCCACATCCCGTTCTTCCTTCAGCTGACCCGCAAACAAACGCGACAAGTCTTCTTGGTCGCGTGTCAAAAGATTGACCGCAAACTTCCCGGTTTGCTTGACGATGTCATGCATCCGCGCTTTATGGCCAATCGAGACGACCACCAGCTTCGGGTCAAGCGAAACGGACATAAACGCGTTCGCCGTCATCCCTTTCACTTCCCCTTGAAATTCGGTCGTCACGACCGTCACACCAGTTGCGAATTTCCCCATCGCGTTGCGAAATGT
>NZ_AYKT01000067.1 GCF_000496575.1 Geobacillus thermodenitrificans subsp. thermodenitrificans DSM 465
TCGTCCAAGAAGTTGTTAAACACGACGCGCAGCCCCAAGAAATCCGGTTGACGCAAATTCGGGAGTTTGCCAACGACATTCCCTTGTGCGTCCACTTGGATGCTGAATTCTACCAAACGGTTATAGTATGTTTTCCGATGCATAACAGCAACGATTTCCCCAACAGCATCTTCACCCGTGTCAATCAGAGCGATTTGTTTAGCCAAGTTTTTGACCAAGTCTCCATTGGCTTCGACCGTAACTTGATTCGACGCAGGTAACGAAGGAATGATACCTGTTGGTTGCTTGTTGGCTGCCCCCTGCCCTTTTACAATTCCTTGGTCAATCGCTTTAGCAATAGCACGAGCGATTTTGCGTGTTACGTAGTCATCCAAGTTAATGATCGAATCTTGAATCAAGTAGTTATC
>NZ_AYKT01000068.1 GCF_000496575.1 Geobacillus thermodenitrificans subsp. thermodenitrificans DSM 465
AGCTGGCGTTGCATCTCGAACAACTTTTGTAGATTCAATCTTCGTCACCCCATTCGTCTTCTTCCAATTGACGCTCTAAACTTCGCAACACTTCGATCACTTCGCGTTTTTCTTTGTTTTCTAAGTGGCTTGCCATTACACACCCAACCGCTATATTGATTGCGCGGCATACGTCCATGTGTTATCACCTCGCTAGACGTTTTATTTTGCTCTGTGAGGCGTTTTTCTCGTTCTGGGATACTTTCCTATTACCCTCGCAAGAAAAACGCCATATGGGCTAAAATTTGAATAATTAGAGCGTGTTAGTTTTTGAGTCTTGCTATTGCCAAAATGTATTTCAGCCGATCATAATCCAGCTCCCCGATCTCCCGTCCCTCGTACTCATGTATGCCCATCTCGAT
>NZ_AYKT01000069.1 GCF_000496575.1 Geobacillus thermodenitrificans subsp. thermodenitrificans DSM 465
TCAGCGGTGGAGGAAGAAGTCGCAAAGTTGGAAGATGAGCGTAACGAACTGAGCGAGAAAAAATCGAAACTCGAAGGCGAGATTGCTCAATTAGAGGGCGAACTCGAACAGCTCAACAGTAAACAACCTTCGAATCAATCGCGTCAAAAAACACAAGAACCGAAAGGAGATGTGGCAGGAATGAATCGTTTACAAGTTCGCGAGATGTTAAAAACCGGTGAATACTACAAACGGAGTGAGGTTGTTGAGTTTTACGAGAAATTCCGCAACCTCCGCGCGGTGGCAGGCGGGGAGTTAACGATTCCGGAAGTGGTCGTTAACCGCATCATGGATATCATGGGCGACTATACGACGCTGTATCCATTGGT
>NZ_AYKT01000070.1 GCF_000496575.1 Geobacillus thermodenitrificans subsp. thermodenitrificans DSM 465
CTGTCCACGACCGCATACGCATGGTGTTGCCCACGCTTGGCTAGCTGGTGCCGAATCCACTTGATCGCAAAGCTAAGCGCTCGGCAGCGACGGTTGTACCGAGAACGCTCAGGGAACAAGGCCTTGGGAAACAAATTCCCAATCACAAACCGATGCCAAGCCCGTTCGGAAGTGAAGCCCAACAACTTTCCAAGGACATGGATGGTGATGATGACTTCGTCTTTCTGTTTCAACAAATGACGATTTCGACGTTGAAGAGGAATCTGGATACTCGATAGTTGAGCCGATACAAAAAGCAAAATCGATGCATATTGTTTTTGAAGTTTGACACGATCTGTAGTAAAATGAAAGTGCTCTTGCATGGG
>NZ_AYKT01000071.1 GCF_000496575.1 Geobacillus thermodenitrificans subsp. thermodenitrificans DSM 465
GGTTCATCACCAAAAGATGTACTTGATTTTTACGTTAAAATGTGATAGAGGTCTCTAGACGGACACGCAAAGTAAAACGCTGGATATTTCGATACCCATATCCTCGCCTTTTGATCAATTTTATTTTGTTGTTGATTCCTTCCATTGGACCATTTGAGTAAGAAAAAACGATGCAAGAAAGCACTGCGTCTCTTCGGGTGATGAGTGCCTTGGCAATACTGCGTACGGCGGCACAGTCGCTAAAAAGGTACCGGTCAAACCATTGGGTCAAACGAGTTTCGGCTTGCTTTCTTGTTTGGCTTTTGGATACGTAACGGAAATGTTGAAGTGCTTGATAGACATCACGTAAATAAGC
>NZ_AYKT01000072.1 GCF_000496575.1 Geobacillus thermodenitrificans subsp. thermodenitrificans DSM 465
AAAAAAGGGCGTACGAAATCAGAAGTGGATGAAATTATCCGTTGGTTGACAGGATATACCCAGGATGAGTTGGAAGCTCAGTTGGAAAAACAGGTAGACTTTGAGACATTTTTTGCTGAAGCTCCGCAATTAAATCCGAACCGGGTTTTGATTAAAGGAGTAATATGTGGTGTTCGAGTAGAGGAGATTGAAGATCCGTTGATGCAGAACATTCGTTATCTGGATAAGTTAATAGATGAGCTAGCAAAGGGAAAGTCTATGGAGAAAATCTTGAGAAAATAATCATGAAAAAAGAGGAAAACAAGAGCAATATTCTG
>NZ_AYKT01000073.1 GCF_000496575.1 Geobacillus thermodenitrificans subsp. thermodenitrificans DSM 465
TACAAAAGTTGTTCGAGATGCAACGCCAGCTGGACGAATACATCGAAAGAGAGCATCCAAGACAAGAAGGTGAGGATAGATTAAGCAAGAAAATCCTTGCATTGATGGTGGAGCTTGGGGAGTTGGCGAATGAATGGCGTGGGTTTAAGTTTTGGAGTCATGACCAAGTTCCAAGAACACGCGTGTTAGTGAACCGCACAACAGACGACATTGGATTTAAAAACATTGGCCCGGAGCATATTAAAAACCCACTACTAGAAGAATACGTAGACGGTTTGCATTTTCTTTTGTCTATCGGATTAGAAATCGCAGAGC
>NZ_AYKT01000074.1 GCF_000496575.1 Geobacillus thermodenitrificans subsp. thermodenitrificans DSM 465
CGGTGTCTTAACCACTTGACCAACGGGCCATGTTTTGATAAGTGGCGGAGAGCAAGGGATTCGAACCCTTGAGGCGCTATTCACGCCTACACGATTTCCAATCGTGCTCCTTCGACCACTCGGACAGCTCTCCAAGGTGGCTCCGCAGGCAGGATTCGAACCTGCGACCAATCGGTTAACAGCCGATTGCTCTACCACTGAGCTACTGCGGAATGGTTATCTTAGTTAGCTTTCCTTTAGACATTTATTATTATACTGATTAATGTTTATCTGTCAAGCATTTTTTCATTCCTTCAAAACTAGATAACCGTTTGG
>NZ_AYKT01000075.1 GCF_000496575.1 Geobacillus thermodenitrificans subsp. thermodenitrificans DSM 465
TTCCCGTTTGAGCGATGGGGGGACGCAGGAGGATAGGGTGAGCAGGCGGCTGGAAGAGCCTGTCCAAGCAGTAAGGCTGGCCAGTAGGCAAATCCGCTGGCCGTAAAGGCTGAGCTGTGATGGCGACGGATTTGATCCGGAAGTCCCTGATTCCACACTGCCAAGAAAAGCCTCTAGCGAGGGAAGAGGTGCCCGTACCGCAAACCGACACAGGTAGGCGAGGAGAGAATCCTAAGGCGCGCGGGAGAACTCTCGTTAAGGAACTCGGCAAAATGA
>NZ_AYKT01000076.1 GCF_000496575.1 Geobacillus thermodenitrificans subsp. thermodenitrificans DSM 465
CGCATCCGTAATGAGTTGTCGCGTAAAATTGACATCACTCCATATTCGCTCATGACAAGAAAGTCATGGATGTACAATATCGTGTATACGATGCTGCTAGATGGTGAAGGGAATAGTGTGGTGTTTCCAAAGTACACGGTTGATGGGCTGATTGATGAGTTGGTACCGTTAGCGCCGTCAAAGGTAAACTTCTTGGACACACCGGATGGATACCAGGTTTTATACGGTGGGCAGACATTCAACTATGATGAGGTTTTGCATTTCATCTACAATCCGGATCCAGAACGCCCATACATCGGGCGAGGG